>NZ_JBWKFA010000013.1:16301-183439 GCF_056435185.1 Streptomyces sp. NPDC044003
GTCGCCACCGCGGTCGTCACGGTTGAAGCCACCCGAGGGGCGGTCGTCGCGGCGGAAGCCACCGGACGGACGGTCGTTGTCGCGACGGAAGCCACCACGGTCGCCACCGCGGTCGTCACGGTTGAAGCCACCCGAGGGGCGGTCGTCGCGGCGGAAGCCACCGGACGGACGGTCGTTGTCGCGACGGAAGCCACCGGACGGACGGTCGTCACGGTTGAAGCCACCCGACGGACGGTCGTCACGACGGAAGCCGCCCGAGGGACGGTCGTTGTCGCGACGGAAGCCGCCACGGTCGTTGTCCCGGCGGAAGCCGCCACGGTCGCCGCGGTCCTCACGGTTGAAGCCACCGCGGTCGCGGCGCTCGAAGTTGCCCCGCTCGTCGCGGAAGGTCGAACGCTCCTCGCGGCGCTCCTCGGCCTTCGCGGCGCGCTCGGCCTCGACGGCGGCGGCAGCGACCTCGGCCTCGGCGGCCTCGGTCACCTCGGCGACAGCGGCCTCCGGGTCCTCGCCGCGCTCGCGGGCGGCACGGGCCACCAGGCGGTCGGCCTCCTCGCGGAGCTCGACGGCACGGCGCTGGAGGCGCTCCAGCTGCTTGGTCAGGTCGACGACCTCGCGCTCGGCCTGCTTGGCCGAGTTGTTCGCGGAGTCGGCCTGGACCTCGGTCAGCGAACGGGCGCCGGTGATCTCGGCGACCTCCGGGTCGAAGGCGCCGGCGCCGCCGACGATGTGACGCGAGGCGTCGACGCCCGCGTCCTCCATCAGGCGGAAGATCTGGCGGCGCTGGTGCGGCAGGGCCAGGGAGACCACGACGCCGGAGCGGCCGGCGCGGGCGGTGCGGCCCGAGCGGTGCAGGTAGTCCTTGTGGTCGCCGGCCGGGTCCACGTTCAGGACCAGGTCGATGCCGTCGACGTGGATGCCTCGGGCGGCGACGTCGGTCGCGACGAGCGCGTTGACGTAGCCGTCCTTGAAGTCGGCCAGGGTGCGCGTACGGGCGCCCTGGGTCATGCCGCCGTGCAGGGCGTCGGCCTTCACACCGGCGTCGCGCAGCTGCTCGGCGATGCGGTCGGCGCCCAGCTGGGTGCGGACGAAGATGATCGTGCGGCCCTTGCGCGCGGCGATGGCGGCGGTGACCGGGGCCTTGTCCTTCGGCTTCACGACGAGGACGTGGTGGGTCATGGTGGTGACGGCACCGGCGGAGGGGTCGACCTCGTGCGTGATCGGGTCGACGAGGTAGCGCTTCACGAGCGTGTCGATCTCGTTCTCCAGCGTGGCGGAGAAGAGAAGACGCTGGCCACCGGTCGGAACCTGGTCGAGCAGCTCGGTGACCTCGGGCAGGAAGCCCAGGTCGGCCATCTGGTCGGCCTCGTCGAGGACGGCGACCTGGACCTGCTCCAGGGAGCAGGCGCCGCGGTTGATGATGTCGCGCAGGCGGCCCGGGGTGGCGACGAGGATGTCGACGCCGCGCTCCAGGGCGTAGATCTGGTTGCCCATGGACGTACCGCCGCAGACGACCTTCATCTTGAGGCCGAGCACGTCGCCGTAGGGCTGGAGGGCGTCCGCGACCTGCATCGCGAGCTCACGGGTCGGGGTGAGGATGACGCCGCGGGGCTTCTTCTTCTCGGTGTGGCCGTCCGCCAGGGTGGCGAGCAGCGGCAGACCGAAGGAGAGGGTCTTGCCGGAGCCGGTGCGGCCGCGGCCGAGGATGTCCTTGCCGGCCAGGGCGTCCGGGATGGTCGCCGCCTGGATCGGGAAGGGGGTGGTGACGCCGTTCTGCGCGAGCTTGCGCACGACGCCCTCGGGGAGACCGAGGTCGCCGAAGGTGATGGTGGGCTCGTCGGAGACGGTCTCCTCGACGACCGTCTCGGCGGTGTCGTCGGCCTCGATCTCCACGATCTCGACGATCTCGGTGGCCTCTACGGCCTCGACGATCTCGTCGTTCTCGGGCATGACGGCGTGGTCAGAACTGAAAATGGACATGCGAAATGCGAAACCTTCCGGAGTCTCGGCACGCGCCCGTCAACTCCGTGATTTCGCAAACGACCGCCTCAATGCGGTCAGCCACGGCTAGGGAGAGTACGCGCCACGCGGCGCTCTTCTGTGTCGGCGCCGGGCAATAGGATCAAGCGATCTACCACCATACGGACTCTCCCCCACCTATAGCAAATCGGACTACGTCACACCGGTCCGACCTGCGGCGATGCCGCCGGCTCCGGGGGCGCTCCCGGCCCGTCCGCCGCACGCATCGCACCCATCTGGGTGTCGGTGCCGGACGACGGCGGATCGGTGGGGTTCGAGGTCGGTTCCGGGGTCGGCTCGGGCGTCGGGTTCGAGGTCGGCTCGGGCGTCGGCTCCGGGCTCGGCGCGGTCGGCTGCGGCGTGGGCGTGGCCCCGCCCCCGTCCGCACCCCCGACGCTCCCGCCGCTGTCCCCCCCGCCGCCACTGCCCCCGCTGCCGCCGTTCCCGCCACCGCCGGAGCCGCCCGGAACCTCGTGGCCGCCACCGGCCGGCGGCGGCTTCGACGGCCCTCCGGTCCCGCCCGGGCCCTCCACCGGCAGGACGGCGCCCGGCGAGGGCTTCGCCGTGCCGGACGGGGAGCCGCTCGGCACCGGGGACTCCTTGCCCGCACCGGCCGCGGCGGGACCGCCCTTCCCCGGCCGGCCGTTCCACGACCCGCCGCCCCCGCCCTGGGCTCTGCCGCCGCCGTCGGCCTCGGCCGCCACGCCCTGCTTCCCCCCGGACGCGCCGGGCGCCGGCTTCGCCCCCTCGTCGCTCACACTCATACAGCCGCTCAGACCGGCACAGGCCGCGACGGCCAGCGCGGTGGCGGCCCATCTCACCGGGGTGGGCAAATGGCGCACGGGGGCACCTCCAGGACACAACAGGCAGGAACGGAACGCGTCGCACTGCCCAACTCCCGGGGCCCCACAAGGGACACGCGCGAAGCGCGCCGAGCCTCAGCCGTAGCCGAGCGCGTGCAGCCGCTCGTCGTCGATGCCGAAGTGGTGGGCGATCTCGTGCACGACGGTGATCTCGGTCTCCGCGACCACGTCCTCGCGCGACTCGCACATCCGCAGCGTCGGCCCCCGGTAGATGGTGATCCGGTCGGGCAGCACCCCGGCGTACCACTCGCCGCGCTCGGTCAGCGGCGTCCCCTCGTAGAGCCCGAGCAGCTCGGGATCGTCCGCGGAGGGCTCGTCCTCCACGAACACGGCGACGTTGTCCATCAGCCGGGTCAGCTCCGGCGGGATCCGGTCCAGGGCCTCGGCGACAAGCTCCTCGAACTCCTCGCGCGTCATCTCCAGCACGGGCCCATTCTCCCCCCGCCGGAAACCGTTTTGGCGATAGCGGCCGGGATCCCATATGCTTCTCACGTCCCCGACGCGCTGGAAAGCGCGCAGGTGAGCCTCTAGCCCTCATCGTCTAGTGGCCCAGGACGCCGCCCTTTCAAGGCGGTAGCACGGGTTCGAATCCCGTTGGGGGCACGCATTACCGTGTGCGAGACTAGTGATCGCACACAACGCAAGGTCCTGTGGAGCAGTTGGTTAGCTCGCCACCCTGTCAAGGTGGAGGTCGCGGGTTCAAGTCCCGTCAGGATCGCTGAGGTCAGCAATGGCCTCGTGGCTGGGTAGCTCAGTTGGTACGAGCGATCGCCTGAAAAGCGATAGGTCGCCGGTTCGACCCCGGCCCCAGCCACAGAAGGAAGGCCCCGTTCGAAAGAACGGGGCCTTTTTCGTGCACCCGAAAGGCGGCCGTACGGGGAGCGGCCGTACGGGGGAGGGGCCCGCGCCCCTCCCCCGTACGGTCAGCCCTCCCTGCCCCGCCTCGCCCGCACCGCGAGCGCCGCCGCCACCACCGCCACGACCGTGACGAGCAGTGCCCAGTCCGGCACCGAGCGGCCCAGTGAGGCCACCCGCTCCTCCACGGCGAAGGATTCGTCCACCGACAGCAGGCCCGGCAGCGCGGTCGTCCCGTCGAAGACCAGGAACAGGGTGCCGAGGGCGAGGAAGAAGAGGCCCGAGAGCAGCGAGGTGGAGTGGACCTCGAAGCGGCCGGCACGGAGCGGGCGGCCCCGCAGCCAGCGCCGCCGGCCCAGCTCGTACCGGTCCCAGAGCAGCGCCAGGACGAACAGCGGGACGGCCATGCCGAGCGCGTACACCGCGAGGAGCAGTCCGCCGTACGCCGGGCTGCCGCTCAGCGCCGCCACCGTCAGGACGCTGCCGAGGATCGGGCCGGCGCAGAAGCCGGCGAGGCCGTAGACCAGGCCGAGGGCGTAGACGGAGAGCGCCGACGTCGGGCGGATGCGGCCGCTCGCCTCGGCGATCCGGCGGGAGGTGAAGCCCAGGCCGAGGATCTGGAGGACGCCGAGCCCGATGATCAGCCAGCCCCCGGCGGTGACGAGCAGGTCCCGGTGGCCGTAGAAGAACCGGCCCGCGAGGGAGCCGGCCGCGCCGAGCGGGACGAGGGTCGTCGCCAGACCCGCGTAGAGGATGCCGGTCCTGGCCACGAGCTTCGCGCGCGTGTCGATCGAATACGCGAAGAAGGCGGGCAGGAGCAGGGCGCTGCACGGGCTGAGCAGGGCGAGGAGGCCGCCGAGGAAGGCGGCGAAGTAGCCGATGCCGGAGGTCACTGCCCGGCCTTCTTCGGCGCGGCCTTCGCCGCCGCCTCGATGGCCTCGGTGAAGGTCTCCAGGGGCTGGGCGCCGGCGATCGGCCGGCCGTTGATCAGAAAGGAGGGGGTGGAGGTGGCGCCGAGCGCGTACCCCTGCTCCTGGTCCTCGCGGACGGCCTCGCGGGCGGCCTCGCTGTCGCTGTCCTTGGCGAACCGGGCGGCGTCGGGGACGCCCGCCTCCTTCGCGAGGGCGGTCAGCCGCTCCTTGCCGAAGCCCTTCTCCTTGGCCCCCTCGGCGTAGGCGGCCTTGTGGAACTCCCAGAACCGGCCCTGCTGCCCGGCGGCCCAGGAGGCGCGGGCGATGTTCTCCGACTCCTCGCCGAAGATCGGGAAGTTCCGCCACTCGATGCGCAGGGTGCCGTTCTCGACGTACTTCTTCACGAGGGCGGGCTCGGTGTCGCGGGCGAACTTCCCGCAGTAGCCACACTTGAAGTCGGCGTACTCGATGAGCACGACGGGCGCGTCGGCCCGGCCGAGGGCCAGCCTGTCGGCGGGGTCGCGGCGGGCGTACGCCTCCAGTTCGGCGTAGACGCCGGCGGAGGGGTCGGCGGAGACCTCGGCGACGGACGAGGAGCCGGAGGCGCCGGGGGACGTGGGCTTGGTGGCGGTGTACGAGGCGAAAGCGAGCAGCGCGGCGACGGCCGCCACCCCGGAGACGATCATGATCGGCTTGGTCTTGGACATGCGGAAGCGCTCCTGGAGGAGGGAGAAGGGAAGGGCGGCGGAGGCGAACCGTCCGTCTACACCCTCAGGACCTTCAGCTCCACGGGAGACAGGGGTACGCGCGCGGGTGGCTCCCGGCCCGGTGACGCGGCCGGGCCGCCCGGGTCCGGCTGCCGGAGCCCGGGGGCCACCCGGTCGGCGGCCAGGGCCGGCAGCAGCTCGGCGAAGCCGTGCGCACGCGGCGGTACGACGGGGCCCGAGGCCCCTTCGTCGACGGGGTGGCCGGGGTCGCAGCCGGGCACGGCGGCGGCCGTCACGACGGGGGCCGCCCCCGGAGGCGTACTGGAGGAGGCGCCGCAGACCAGGAGCCCGAGCACCAGACCCAGCAAGGCGGCGAACGCCGCCGTCGCGCGGGTGGTGCAGAACATGCGAAACCTCTCCGGTCCGGTCGGCGTGCCCGAAATAGTACGCACCCCGCGCGCGTGGCCCCGGGGAAGCCGCTCGTAAATCGGTTCGCCGCTTCTCGTCCGCAGGTGCGATCCTGGATCCCGTATGTCTACTTCCTTCGCCGCCCTCCAGTCCGTCCTGGCCGAGGTCTCGCTGCGGGACTCCCACCGGCTCGGCCGCCGTCTCGAAGGCGCCCGCCGCATCCGCAAGCCCGAGGCCCGCGTGGCCGTCCTGGACGAGATCGCCGCCGAGGCGGCCAAGGCCAAGGAGCGCGTCGACGGGCGTGCCTCCCGCGTGCCCGCGGTCACGTACCCCGAGCAGCTGCCCGTCTCGCAGAAGAAGGACGCGATCCTGGAGGCGATACGCGACCACCAGGTCGTGATCGTCGCCGGTGAGACGGGCTCCGGAAAGACCACACAGATCCCGAAGATCTGTCTGGAGCTGGGCCGGGGCGTCCGGGGCATGATCGGGCACACCCAGCCCCGCCGGATCGCCGCCCGCACGGTCGCCGAGCGCGTCGCCGAGGAGCTGCGGACGCCGCTGGGCGAGGCCGTCGGCTGGAAGGTCCGCTTCACGGACCAGGTGAACCCCGACGCGACCTTCGTGAAGCTGATGACGGACGGCATCCTGCTCGCCGAGATCCAGACGGACCGCGAGCTGCGCGCGTACGACACGATCATCATCGACGAGGCCCACGAGCGGTCCCTCAACATCGACTTCCTTCTCGGCTATCTGGCCCAGCTGCTCCCGAAGCGTCCCGACCTGAAGGTCGTGATCACCTCCGCGACGATCGACCCGGAGCGCTTCTCCCGCCACTTCGGCGACGCCCCGATCGTCGAGGTCAGCGGCCGTACGTATCCGGTCGAGGTCCGCTACCGCCCGCTCCTCGAAGAGGACAGCGAGGAGTCCGACCGGGACCAGATCACCGCGATCTGCGACGCCGTCGACGAGCTCCAGAAGGAGGGCCCGGGCGACGTCCTGGTCTTCCTCTCCGGCGAGCGCGAGATCCGCGACACCGCGGACGCCCTGCTCAAGAAGAAGCTCTTCAACACCGAGATCCTCCCGCTGTACGCGCGCCTCTCGCACGCCGAGCAGCACCGGGTCTTCCAGGCGCACTCGGGCCGCCGGATCGTCCTCGCGACGAACGTCGCCGAGACCTCCCTGACCGTCCCCGGCATCAAGTACGTGATCGATCCGGGCACCGCCCGCATCTCCCGCTACTCGCACCGGACCAAGGTGCAGCGGCTGCCGATCGAGCCGGTCAGCCAGGCCAGCGCCAACCAGCGCAAGGGCCGCTGCGGCCGTACGAGCGACGGCATCTGCATCCGCCTCTACTCCGAGGACGACTTCCTCACCCGTCCGGAGTTCACGGACGCCGAGATCCTCCGTACGAACCTGGCCTCCGTCATCCTCCAGATGACCGCGGCCGGCCTCGGCGACATCGAGAAGTTCCCCTTCATCGACCCGCCGGACCACCGGAACATCCGGGACGGCGTGCAGCTCCTCCAGGAGCTCGGCGCGATCGACCCGACGGAGAAGGATCCGAAGAAGCGGCTCACGCAGCAGGGCCGGAAGCTGTCCCAGCTGCCCGTGGACCCGCGGCTCGCCCGGATGGTCCTGGAGGCCGACAGGAACGGCTGTGTCCGCGAGGTCATGGTGATCGCGGCCGCGCTGTCGATCCAGGACCCGCGCGAGCGGCCCTCGGAGAAGCAGGCGCAGGCCGATCAGCAGCACGCCCGGTTCAAGGACGAGACGAGCGACTTCCTCGCCTTCCTCAACCTGTGGCGGTACGTCCGCGAGCAGCAGAGGGAGCGCGGTTCCAGCTCCTTCCGCCGGATGTGCAAGCAGGAGTACCTGAACTTCCTGCGCATCCGGGAGTGGCAGGACATCTACGCCCAGCTGCGGACGGTCGCGAAGCAGATGGGCATCCACCTCAACGAGGAGGACGCGCCGGAGCAGTCCGTGCACGTCTCCCTGCTCTCCGGCCTGCTCTCCCACGTCGGTCTGAAGGACGTGAAGGAGAACAAGGAGAGCCGGGACCCGAAGCGCGAGGGCACCCGGAACGAGTACCTGGGCGCGCGGAACGCCAAGTTCGCGATCTTCCCCGGTTCCGCGCTCTTCAAGAAGCCCCCGCGGTTCGTCATGTCCGCCGAGCTGGTGGAGACCTCGCGGCTCTGGGCCCGGGTCAACGCCCGGATCGAGCCGGAGTGGATCGAGCCGCTCGCGCAGCACCTGGTGAAGAAGACGTACAGCGAGCCGCACTGGGAGAAGGACCAGGCGGCCGTGATGGCCTTCGAGAAGGTGACGCTGTACGGCGTCCCGATCGTCGCCGACCGCAAGGTGAACTTCGGGCGGATCGACCCGGAGGTCTCCCGCGACCTGTTCATCCGGAACGCGCTCGTCGAGGGCGACTGGCGCACCCACCACAAGTTCTTCGCGGACAACCGCAAGCTCCTCACCGAGGTCGAGGAGCTCGAACACCGGGCCAGGCGCCGGGACATCCTCGTCGACGACGAGACGCTCTTCGACTTCTACGACAAGCGCGTCCCCGAACACGTCGTGTCCGGCGCCCACTTCGACTCCTGGTGGAAGCACAAGCGCCACGAGGAGCCGGAGTTCCTCGACTTCGAGCGCGAGATGCTCATCAACGAGAAGGCCGGGGCGGTCACCAAGGACGACTACCCGGACTCCTGGCGGCAGGGCGCGCTGAAGTTCCGGGTGACGTACCAGTTCGAGCCGGGCGCGGACGCGGACGGCGTGACCGTCCACGTACCGCTCCAGGTGCTCAACCAGGTGACGGACGAGGGCTTCGAGTGGCAGATCCCGGGTCTGCGCGCGGAGGTCGTCACCGAGCTGATCCGGTCCCTCCCGAAGCCGATCCGGCGCCACTACGTGCCCGCGCCGAACTTCGCGACCCGCTTCCTGGACACGGTCGTCCCCGTCCAGGAGCCGCTGACGGGCGCGCTCGCCCGCGAGCTCCAGCGGATGGTCGGCGTCCCGGTCACGGCCGAGGACTTCGACTGGGCGAAGGTCCCCGAGCACCTCAAGGTGACCTTCCGGATCGTCGACGAGCGGCGCCGGAAGCTCGCCGAGGACAAGGACCTGGAGACGCTGCGGCTGCAGCTGCGCCCCAAGGCCCGTCAGGCGCTGTCCAAGGCCGCCGCGGCGGCGACGGGCGGCCCGGACGGCTCCGGGCCGTCCCTGGAGCGCACGGGCCTCAAGGACTGGACGATCGGCACGCTCACCAAGGTCTTCGAGACCCGGCGGGCCGGGCAGCCGGTCAAGGCGTTCCCGGCGCTGGTCGACGAGGGCGACTCGGTGGCCGTGCGGCTCTTCGACTCGGAGGCCGAGCAGGCGCAGGCGATGTGGCGGGGCACCCGGAAGCTGATCATGCTGAACATCCCGGTGAACCCGGCGAAGTTCGCCTCGGACAAGCTGACCAACCAGCAGAAGCTGGCCCTGTCGTCGAACCCGCACGGCTCGATCCAGGCCCTCTTCGACGACTGCGCCACCGCCGCCGCCGACCGGCTGATCGCGGACCACGGCGGCCCGGCGTGGGACGAGGAGTCCTTCCGGAAGCTGTACGACAAGGTCCGCGCGGACCTCGTCGAGCTGACCATCCGCACCGTGAGCCAGGTCCAGCAGGTCCTGGCGGCCTGGCAGGCCTGCGAGCGCCGGCTGAAGTCCACGAACAGCCTGGCGCTGATCAACAACCTCACCGACGTACGTGAGCAGCTCGCCTGGCTGATGCCGGCCGGCTTCGTCACCCGTACGGGCCTGAAGCGGCTCCCGGACCTGATGCGCTACCTGGTGGCGGTGGACCGGCGGCTCCAGCAGATGCCCACCGGGGTCCAGCGGGACACCACCCGGATGGAGAAGGTCCAGGAGATGCAGGACGAGTACGCCTGGCTCCTGGAACAGCTCCCCAAGGGCCGCCCGGTGCCGTCCGAGGTCACCGACATCCGCTGGATGATCGAGGAGCTGCGGGTGAGCTACTTCGCGCACGCGCTGGGCACGGCGTACGCGATCTCGGACAAGCGGATCGTGAAGGCGATCGACGCGGCGGCCCCGTAGGGATCCGTAAGCGGGACCTCGCCGTCGGTGAGTTCGACCAGACCCCCTGACCTGCTGTACAGTCTTGCTCGCAGCCGCTTACGAGGGGCTGCGAGCAAGGCTCTGTGGAGCAGTTGGTTAGCTCGCCACCCTGTCAAGGTGGAGGTCGCGGGTTCAAGTCCCGTCAGAGTCGCTTTTCACGAAGGCCCGCATCGCGAGATGCGGGCCTTCGTTGTGTTCCCGTGTCTTGACGGGGCCGCGCGCCCGCCGGTACCCCGGACTTCAGGGAATCGGGGGCCCACACCGGAGGTGGTCGCGCATGGCCGCGGCGTCCACAGCACGGCACGACACACGAGCACTGCTGCGCGCCCATCTGGCGGCCGCGTCGCGGTACGGACACCTCACCCGCCACTGCGTGGTCTGCCATCGCCTCCTGAGGCTCGCCATGGAGCTCCCCGACCCGGAGGAGCCGGCGGAGGTGACGGAGAGCACCGAGGACGAAAGTCCCACCGACCCATGACCAACGGCGGGTTGGGAGCGATCCCGGAGGTGGCAGGCTGTTCCTTGGCAAGCCTTCCGCAGTGTGACGGGTGTCACTGAAACCGTTTCAGAAACGACCACACTTACACCCTCCCTACACCACCCCGATTTAATATGTGCAATTGCACCACCCTGGAGAGGGTGTGGCGCGGGGCACAAAAAAGATCGCGCTGGACCCGGCGGAGTCCAGCGCGATCGTTGACGAAGACCTGTTGGGGCAGGAGTCCGTCGGCAGTACTAGGGGTGGGCGACCGGATTGGGGGATCCGGACGGGCCCGGTGTTACGGGGTGTTGCGGGGTTCTGCAGGGTTCTGCGCGACCTCAGGCCTCGCTGCGCTGCTGCGGAATACCCGCCAGCAGTGCGCGAACCTCGGCCTCGCGGTACCGGCGGTGCCCACCCAGGGTGCGGATGGACGTGAGCTTGCCGGCCTTGGCCCAACGGGTCACCGTCTTCGGGTCCACGCGGAACATCGTGGCAACCTCGGCAGGGGTCAGCAGCGGCTCGGCATCAGGGGTGCGAGCGGTCATGAGCGGCCTCCTCGGGAGAACCGAACCAATCTCGGTTCTTTCCTCTAAATTCTGCACCTTGACCCGCCATGCCCGAAATGGCAGAAGCGGGTCGAGTCGGTTATAGGACGAACGGCTTGTCCTCGGCACTACAACTACACCATCCGTCCAGCCGCGTCGGCCAAACCGATGGAATTGCCCTCGCAGGTGTTCATCAGCGGCGGAAGTCGACTGACCATGCCATAACGGACAGTCACACCGCTGTGACGATCAGTCACAGGGCGATCAGGAGTCCTCAGACCCCCCATAGAGTGCAATGCTGAGTGTTCCGCCCAAAGTTGGGCGGAAGGAACCCTCCCCGGACTCCTTGTCCTATTTTGGCACGAGGGTGGGTGATGGGCGCAAGGGTGCGTTACGTGCTGTCCGTCACGCTTGAGCCAAAGGCCCGGATCGGGACCAACGTCCTCACCCCATCAGTGCGAAAGACCCGGCCATCGGAAACCGGCCAGGCCCTCAAGATCATTTACACCCGCCGGACATGTCTTGTCGATACCTACCTGACGAACTTGTCCGACTGATGTCAGTTCGCGAAACGCAGGTCCCTGACCGTCCGCCAGCGCTCCGCGAGCCGCCCGTACACCGCGCTCGCCGCCTCGCCGTCCCCGGCCCGCAGCGCCGCGATCCCCTCCGCCAGCTGCGCCGCCGACCGGTCCTCCGCCAGCCACCGGGCCGGCATCGCGTGCACCAGACCACCGAAGTCCAGCTCCACGAGCGCCCGCGGATGGAACTCCTCCAGCCAGCGCCCCACCTCGACCAGGCCCTCCGTCATCGGACCCTCGTCGATCGACTCCCGCAGCGCCTTCAGCGCCCGCGCCAGCCGCCGCCGCGCCTGCGCCATCGTCGTCCGGTAGCGCAGCACCGGCGCCCGGCCCGCCTCCGTACTGCCCGGGTCTCCCGGCTCGTACTCCCGGTCCTCGTCCCCGAAGAGCGCGAACCAGCGCAGCGGGACCTGCCAGACCCCCGTACGGATCCACGGCCGCGCGTCCGGGTTCCGGCTCAGCCACCGCTCGTAGTCGCTCGCCACCTGCGCCCGCACCACCGGCGGCAGCATCGCGTCGAGCACCGGCGCCGGATACGGGCCGGACGCCAGCTCCTCCAGGGCCAGCCAGCCGCGCAGCCGGGTCCGCCACGGGCAGATCACCACCACCCCGTCCAGTTGCGCGACGAACGCCTCCCCGCTCTCGTGGACCGGCACCGGCACCGGAGGCGTCGGCAGCAGATCGGCCAGCGAACGGCGCAGCTCCTCTTGGGCCCCCGGGGTGCTCGGCCGGCGCGCGTACCGGGCCCAGTGGGACCGCTCCGGCTCGGGAAACGCGGCCAGCGGCTCGTACACCCGCAGATAGGACGCGTAGGGAACGGGGACCGTGGAGGCGACCGACATGTCGCAAATCCTTCCACGGAGGTACTCCGGGAGGGGGTGATCCTCAGCACTGAGGCCGATCTACGCCCAGGTAGGACTTACCCTCTTGCCGAACTGGTCCTCCCCCACCCGTAGGGAGGGCCGCAACCGCCGCTTCGTACTTGGGAGTCACCACCGTGACCGATGTGACCGGCGTTCCTGCTGACGTACTGCACACTCTGTTCCACTCGGAGCAGGGTGGCCACGAGCAAGTCGTGCTCTGCCAGGACCGCGCCACCGGCCTCAAGGCCGTCATCGCCCTCCACTCCACCGCCCTGGGCCCCGCCCTCGGCGGCACCCGTTTCTACCCGTACGCCACCGAGGCCGAGGCGATCGCCGACGCGCTCAACCTCTCCCGCGGCATGTCGTACAAGAACGCCATGGCCGGCCTCGACCACGGCGGCGGCAAGGCCGTCATCATCGGCGACCCGGAGCAGATCAAGAGCGAGGAGCTCCTCCTCGCCTACGGCCGCTTCGTCGCCTCCCTCGGCGGCCGGTACGTCACGGCCTGCGACGTCGGCACCTACGTCGCCGACATGGACGTCGTCGCCCGCACCAACCAGTGGACGACCGGCCGCTCCCCCGAGAACGGCGGCGCCGGAGACTCCTCCGTCCTCACCGCCTTCGGCGTCTTCCAGGGCATGCGCGCCGCCGCCCAGACCGTGTGGGGCGACCCGACGCTGCGCGGCCGCAAGGTCGGCGTCGCGGGTGTCGGCAAGGTCGGCCACTACCTCGTCGAGCACCTCCTGGAGGACGGCGCCGAGGTCGTGATCACCGATGTGCGCGAGGAGTCGGTGCGCCGGATCACCGACAAGCACCCGCAGGTCACCGTGGTCGCCGACACCGACGCCCTGATCCGCATCGAGGGCCTCGACATCTACGCCCCCTGCGCGCTGGGCGGCGCCCTGAACGACGAGACCGTGCCGGTCCTCACCGCGCGGATCGTCTGCGGCGCGGCCAACAACCAGCTCGCCCACCCCGGCGTCGAGAAGGACCTCGCGGACCGCGGCATCCTCTACGCGCCCGACTACGTGGTCAACGCCGGTGGCGTGATCCAGGTCGCCGACGAGCTGCACGGCTTCGACTTCGACCGCTGTAAGGCCAAGGCGACGAAGATCTTCGACACCACCCTGGAGATCTTCGCACGTGCGAACGCGGACGGCATTCCGCCGGCCGCGGCGGCCGACCGGATCGCCGAGCAGCGGATGGCGGAAGCCCGCCGCGGCTGAGCCTCACCCGGGCCGGCCCGTCAAAACAGGGGCGTCAGCGAGACTTCGCTCACGCCCCTCGGCGGGTCGGCCCTCAAGAAGAGGTTAAAATCGCGATTGACCAGCGAGGAAAGGGCACCTCGAAGGTTCTGTACCGGGGTATGTGATGCGCGCGGCGTACCGTAGACCCACGGAAACAGGTACCGTTGAAGCCCTACGGACCGGTCTCTCTGTCGAGAGTCCGTTCCGAATCATGAACGCGTGTCAAGACTCTGGGGCCGACGAGCCCCGTCACCGAGGGGGTCGAGCCATGGGGCGCGGCCGGGCAAAGGCCAAGCAGACCAAGGTCGCCCGCCAGCTGAAGTACAGCAGCGGCGGGACAGACCTGACGCGTCTGGCCAATGAGCTGGGCGCTTCGACTTCGAGCCAGCCGCCGAATGGCGAGCCGTTCGAGGACGACGACGAGGAAGACGACCCGTACGCCCAGTACGCGGATCTCTACAACACGGACGACGAGGACGAGGACGACGAGTCCGGTCCGAGCACGTCCCCGCGTCGCGCTTGACCTTCTGAATCACCGAAACCCGGACCGGGGTCACCCGGCCGGGTTTCTGTGCTGTCCGCACACGGGATCTTCCAGGTGCGGATGGTGCGGATACGCCGACGGGGCGCCCCTCAGGAGCGCCCCGCCTCGTACCGCAGCTCTTACTTCGCGACGCCTCTACTGTGCATACGTCCCGACCAGCTCAGCGCCGCTCGTGTGCGCCCCGCGCTCGGTGATCTCGCCCGCGACCCAGGCCTCGACCCCGCGGTCCTCCAGCGTCGCCAGGGCCACGTCCACGGACTCGGCCGGGACGACGGCCATCATGCCGACGCCCATGTTGAGGGTCTTCTCCAGCTCCAGGCGCTCCACCTGACCCGCCTTGCCGACCAGGTCGAAGATCGCGCCCGGCGTCCAGGTCGAGCGGTCGACGGTGGCGTGCAGCCCGTCCGGGATCACCCGCGCCAGGTTGGCGGCGAGGCCGCCGCCCGTGATGTGGCTGAAGGCGTGGACGTCCGTGGTCCGGGTGAGGGCCAGGCAGTCCAGCGAGTAGATCTTCGTGGGCTCCAGGAGCTCCTCGCCGAGCGTCCGGCCGAGCTCCTCGACCTGCTGGTCGAGGGTCATGCCGGCGCGGTCGAAGACCACGTGCCGGACGAGCGAGTACCCGTTGGAGTGAAGGCCCGAGGACGCCATGGCGATGACCGCGTCCCCCGTACGGATGCGGTCCGCGCCGAGCAGCCGGTCGTACTCCACGACACCCGTGCCGGCGCCGGCGACGTCGAAGTCGTCCGGGCCGAGGAGGCCCGGGTGCTCCGCCGTCTCGCCGCCGACCAGGGCGCAGCCGGCGAGGACACAGCCCTCGGCGATGCCCTTGACGATGGCGGCGACCCGCTCGGGGTGGACCTTGCCGACGCAGATGTAGTCGGTCATGAAGAGCGGCTCGGCGCCGCAGACGACGATGTCGTCCATGACCATCGCGACCAGGTCGTGGCCGATCGTGTCGTACACGCCCATCTGGCGGGCGATGTCGACCTTCGTGCCGACGCCGTCGGTCGCCGAGGCGAGCAGCGGACGCTCGTAGCGCTTGAGGGCGGAGGCGTCGAAGAGGCCGGCGAAGCCGCCGAGGCCGCCGAGGACCTCGGGGCGCTGCGTCTTCTTCACCCACTCCTTCATGAGCTCGACGGCGCGGTCGCCCGCTTCGATGTCGACGCCCGCGCTCGCGTAGGAGGCACCGGTGGTCTCAGTCATGGGGTGAGAACTTTCGTGTCGTCGTACTGCTCGTACCGCCCGCGCCGCGGGTCGCGGCGCGGGCGGCGGGGGTCTTACGGGCGACGGAGCGCGTCGGAGGCCGCGGTGGCGGCCGGGCCGGCGGCCAGCTCGGTCTCCAGGAGCTGCTTGCCGAGCAGCTCGGGGTCCGGCAGCTCCATCGGGTACTCGCCGTCGAAGCAGGCACGGCAGAGGTTCGGCTTCTGGATCGTGGTCGCCTCGATCATCCCCTCCAGGGAGATGTACGAGAGCGAGTCCGCGCCGAGCGACTTGCCGATCTCGTCGACCGACATCCCGTTGGCGATCAGCTCCGCACGGGTCGCGAAGTCGATGCCGAAGAAGCAGGGCCACTTGACCGGCGGAGAGGAGATCCGGATGTGGACCTCGGCCGCACCGGCCTCGCGGAGCATCCGGACCAGGGCGCGCTGGGTGTTGCCGCGGACGATCGAGTCGTCGACGACCACGAGCTTCTTCCCCTTGATGACTTCCTTGAGGGGGTTCAGCTTCAGCCGGATGCCCAGCTGGCGGATGGTCTGGGAGGGCTGGATGAAGGTGCGCCCGACGTAGGCGTTCTTCACCAGGCCGGCGCCGAAGGGGATGCCCGAGGCCTCGGCGTAGCCGATGGCGGCCGGGGTGCCGGACTCCGGCGTCGCTATCACCAGGTCGGCCTCGACCGGCGCCTCCTTGGCGAGGCGGCGGCCCATCTCCACACGGGAGAGGTACACGTTCCGGCCGGCGATGTCGGTGTCCGGGCGGGCCAGGTACACGTACTCGAAGACGCAGCCCTTGGGCTTCGCTTCCGCGAATCGCGAGGTACGGATGCCGTTCTCGTCGATCGCGATCATCTCGCCCGGCTCGACCTCGCGGACGAAGCTGGCGCCGCAGATGTCGAGGGCGGCGGACTCCGAGGCGACGACCCAGCCGCGCTCCAGACGACCGAGGACCAGCGGGCGGATGCCCTGCGGGTCACGGGCCGCGTAGAGCGTGTGCTCGTCCATGAAGACGAGGGAGAAGGCGCCCCGGACCTCGGGGAGAACCTTCGCGGCCGCCTGCTCGATGGTGAGCGGCGTGCCGTCCTCGTCCACCTGGCCCGCGAGGAGCGCGGTGACCAGGTCGGTGTCGTTGGTGGCGGCGACCCGGTTGGTGCGGCCCTCCTTCTTGGGGAGGTCCGCGACCATCTCGGCGAGCTGCGCCGTGTTCACCAGGTTGCCGTTGTGGCCGAGCGCGATCGAGCCCTGGGCGGTCGCCCGGAACGTCGGCTGCGCGTTCTCCCATGTGGAGGCCCCGGTGGTCGAGTAGCGGGCGTGACCGACCGCGATATGACCCTGGAGGGAACCGAGAGAAGTCTCGTCGAAGACCTGGGAGACGAGTCCCATGTCCTTGAAGACGAGGATCTGGGAGCCATTGCTTACCGCGATTCCCGCGGATTCCTGGCCCCGATGCTGGAGGGCGTAGAGCCCGAAGTACGTGAGCTTTGCGACCTCTTCACCCGGAGCCCAGACACCGAAGACGCCACAAGCGTCCTGGGGGCCTTTCTCACCGGGGAGCAGATCGTGATTGAGTCGACCGTCTCCGCGTGGCACGTTTCCGAGTGTAGACGGGCTCGACCACTGGTCCGAATTGAGGAAATGTGGAGGTGGCGGCCCTCGTGCGATCGCACAAAATGATCAACTCCGGCTTGGAGAGGGCTACAAAGCAGGCGGGGTAAGGGATTCCGACCCCCGGGCCCCGACGAGCGGACGCTCGTACCAGGCCCGGGGCGGTCCTGCGATGTGACGGACGCCGCAGTCCACGTCCGCTCAGCGGGCGGCCACGGTCGCCGTGAGGCCCTCCCCGGAGGCGTCGGTGAGGGTCAGGGTTCGGTGGTTCAGCCGATAGGTGAGCGGGCCGTCGAGGAGCTCGTACAGCCGCGTCTCCAGCTTCATCTGCGGGGGCGTGCACATCATCCGGGTCGTCGCCGCCGGGCCCTCGACGGTGAGGGTCCGGGCCTTCTCGTCGAGGCGGGCGGTCGCGGAGAAGTTGTTGCAGCCGAGGTTGCCGGTGACCCGGCCGTCGGCGCCGAGGACGAACCGCGCCTTGTCACCGCTGCCGGCGGGCAGGGAGGACGCCGTCTCCTTCGAGACCAGCCCGTCGACCTTCCAGGTGGTGCCGCGCAGCGGGACGGCCCGCTCGGCGGTCAGCTCCAGGACGTTGCGCCCGTCGGACGAGGCCAGCCGCAGGTCGTCGCCCTTCAGCGTCCCCTTCAACGGGCCGGAGAAGGCCTTCAGGAGCTCCTTCTCGAAGCGCTCCCGGTCGCCGGGGCAGCCGATCTCGGTCACCTCGTCCGGGGAGACGGTGAGCGTGTCGCCCTTGAGCACCACACCGGCGCCGAAGGTGTTGCAGCCGGTGTTCCCCCGGGCCCGGCCGTCCTCGAAGTCGACGCGCGCGCCGTCGGGCGCGGCCGACCTGCGGCCGTCGACCGTGACGGCGTCGACCGTCCACTGCGTGCCGGCGACCGGCAGGTCGGGCTCTCCCGCGCCCGCGCCGCTCCCCGCCCCTCCTTCCGTACCGCAGGCGGTGAGCAGAAGGAGGGGGACCAGGACGACGAGTGCGCGTGGCTTCGGCATGCCGGTGGGACGGACGGCCCTGCCGTACGGTTCCGCCGGTCACCCCATCAGGGGCAGCAGGTCCTTCAGGTCGGCGCGCTCCCCGCTCGCGCTGACGTGCGCCGCGTCCAGCTCCGCCGCCCAGTCCGTACGGCCCGTCGCGAGCCGGATCCAGGTCAGCGGGTCCGTCTCCACCACGTTCGGCGGGGTGCCCCGGGTGTGCCGGGGGCCCTCCACGCACTGCACCACCGCGTACGGCGGGACCCGCACCTCCACCGCCCCGCCCGGGGCCTTCACCGCGAGCGTGTCGGCGAGGAGCCGGGTGCAGGCGGCGAGGGCCTGGCGGTCGTACGGGACGTCCGCGCCGGTTGCCGCGTTGAGGTCGTCGGTGTGGACGACGAGTTCGACGGTGCGGGTCACCAGGAAGTCCCCGAGCCGCATCGCGCCGAAGCGGCTCGGGACGAGCCGCTCGTCGGAGACGCCCGCGATCGCCTCCTCGTACCGCGCGAGGGTCCGCTCGTACAGCGCCGGCAGGTCACCCGTGTCGATCGCCCGGGTGTCCTCGTCGATGCTCGCCGCCGCCGTCGCCGTGGCCAGGGGCCAGTCGGCCAGGGCGAGTTCCCGCCGCTCCGGCTCCGGCTCCGCGAGCTTCCGGACCAGGGAGCCGAGCACCATCGTGAAGTGCGCCGCCAGGTCCCGTACGGTCCACTCCCCCAGCCGGGTCGGCCCGTCCAGCTGCTCGGGCGTGAGCGCGGCGACCGCCTCCCGTACGTGCCCGAACTGGGCGAGCACGGCGGCCCGGATCTTGGCGGAGTCGTACGTGCGGGGACGCTTCTTGGCGGGTGGCATGGCCCGAGGCTAGCGCCGAGACTGGAGGGAGGGGGAACTCCCCTCGCGAAAGGCAGTGACGGGACCATGACCCATCACGAGCACCCCGATGCCGCACTCGTGCGCCGGGGCTACGAAGCGTTCAGCAAGGGTGACATGGAGGCACTCGCCGCCACCATGACCAGCGACTGCACCCACCACGCACCCGGCACCACCCGGTTCGGCGGGCACTTCAAGGGCCGGGACAACGTCCTGGCCATGTTCGGCGAGATGTTCGAGTACACCGGCGGCAGCATGCGCGTCGAGCTCGAGGGCATCTACCCCGACGGCCGTGGCCATGTGATCTCGTCCCACAAGTTCTACGCCGAACACGGCGATCGCGGGATCGAGATGAGGGGCGCCATGTTCTTCACCATCATCGGGGGCAAGGTCTCGGACGTCGACGAGTGCGTCGAGGACATCACCGAACTCGACGCCTTCTACTCCCAGGCCTGAGAATCCCAGGCCTGAAAAAGGCGTCGAGCCCCCGCCCGGGTGAGGGCGGGGGCTCGTTCCGGTACGGACGATCAGGCCAGCAGGCCCGGGATCGTCGCCTCGTGCGCCTCGCGCAGCTCCGTCAGGGAGAGCGCGAACTCGCCCTGCACGTCCACCGCGTCACCGTCGACGACGCCGATCCGGGTCGCCGGCAGACCCCGCGCACCGCACATGTCGGTGAAGCGGAGCTCCTCGCTGCGCGGGACGGCGACGACCGCACGGCCCGCCGACTCGCTGAAGAGGAACGTGAAGGCGTCCAGGCCCTCGGGGACGACCAGACGCGCGCCGTTCCCGCCGCGCAGGCAGGACTCGACGACCGCCTGCACGAGACCGCCGTCGGACAGGTCGTGCGCCGCGTCGATCATGCCGTCGCGCGAGGCCGAGATCAGGATCTCGCCGAGCAGCTTCTCCCGGTCGAGGTCCACGGCCGGCGGCAGACCGCCGAGGTGCTGGTGGATGACCTCGGACCAGGCCGAGCCGCCGAACTCCTCGCGCGTGTCGCCGAGCAGGTAGAGGAGCTGGCCCTCTTCCGCGAAGGCGATCGGCGTACGGCGGTTGACGTCGTCGATCACACCGAGGACGGCCACGACGGGCGTCGGGTGGATGGCGACCTCACCGGTCTGGTTGTAGAGGGAGACGTTGCCACCCGTCACCGGGGTGCCGAGCTGGAGGCAGCCGTCCGCGAGACCACGGGTGGCCTCGGCGAACTGCCACATCACGGCCGGGTCCTCGGGCGAACCGAAGTTCAGGCAGTCCGAGATCGCGAGGGGCTTCGCACCGGAGGCGGCGACGTTGCGGTACGCCTCCGCCAGCGCGAGCTGCGCGCCCGTGTACGGGTCGAGCTTGGCGTACCGGCCGTTGCCGTCGGTCGCCATGGCCACGCCGAGGTTGGTCTCCTCGTCGATACGGACCATGCCCGCGTCCTCGGGCTGCGCCAGGACCGTGTTGCCCTGCACGAACCGGTCGTACTGGTCCGTGATCCAGGACTTCGAGGCCTGGTTCGGGGAGGAGACGAGCTTGAGGACCTGGTCCTTCAGCTCGGCGCCGTTCTGCGGCCGGGGCAGCTTGCCGGCGTCGTCGGCCTGGAGGGCGTCCTGCCAGTCCGGACGCGCGAACGGCCGGTGGTAGGTCGGGCCCTCGTGGGCGACGGAGCGCGGCGGCACGTCGACGATCTGCTCGCCGTGCCAGAAGATCTCCAGACGCTCGCCCTCGGTCACCTCACCGATGACGACGGCGATGACGTCCCACTTCTCGCAGATCTCCAGGAAGCGGTCGACGTGCTGCGGCTCGACGATCGCGCACATGCGCTCCTGCGACTCGCTCATGAGGATTTCCTCGGGCGAGAGCGTGGCGTCGCGCAGGTGGACCTTCTCCAGGTCGACCCGCATGCCGCCGGAGCCCGCGGAGGCCAGCTCGGACGTGGCGCAGGAGAGCCCGGCGCCGCCGAGGTCCTGGATGCCCGCGACGAGCTTCTCCTTGAAGATCTCCAGGGTGCACTCGATGAGGAGCTTCTCCTGGAAGGGGTCACCGACCTGGACGGCGGGGCGCTTGGTGGGCTTGGTGTCGTCGAAGGTCTCGGACGCGAGGACCGAGACGCCGCCGATGCCGTCGCCACCCGTGCGGGCGCCGTACAGGATGACCTTGTTGCCGGGGCCGGAGGCCTTGGCGAGGTGGATGTCCTCGTGCTTCATCACGCCGATGCAGCCGGCGTTGACGAGCGGGTTGCCCTGGTAGCAGGAGTCGAAGACGACCTCGCCACCGATGTTGGGCAGGCCGAGGCAGTTGCCGTAGCCGCCGATGCCGGCGACGACACCGGGCAGCACGCGCTTGGTGTCGGGGTGGTCGGCCGCGCCGAAGCGCAGCGGGTCGACGACCGCGACCGGACGGGCACCCATGGCGAGGATGTCGCGGACGATGCCGCCGACGCCGGTGGCCGCGCCCTGGTAGGGCTCGATGTACGAGGGGTGGTTGTGCGACTCGACCTTGAAGGTGACCGCGTACCCCTGGCCGACGTCGACGACGCCGGCGTTCTCACCGATGCCGACGAGCATGGCGTCGTTCTCGGGGACCTTCTCGCCGAACTGCTTCAGGTGGACCTTGCTGCTCTTGTAGGAGCAGTGCTCGGACCACATGACCGAGTACATGGCGAGCTCGGCGCCGGTGGGCCGGCGGCCGAGGATCTCGCGGATGCGCGCGTACTCGTCCTCCTTGAGGCCGAGCTCCTTCCAGGGCTGCTCGCTGTCCGGCGTCTCGCTCGCGTGCTTGACGGTGTCGAGGCTCATCAGGCGTTGACCAGCTTCTTGAGGATCGAGGTGAAGAAACCGAGACCGTCGGTCTTGCCGGTGCCGACAAGCGGTTCGACGGCGTGCTCCGGGTGCGGCATGAGGCCGACCACGTTGCCCGCGGCGTTGGTGATGCCCGCGATGTCGCGCAGCGAGCCGTTGGGGTTGACGTCCAGGTAGCGGAAGGCGACCCGCCCCTCGGCCTCCAGCTCGTCGAGCGTGTGCTCGTCGGCGACGTACCGGCCGTCCATGTTCTTGAGCGGGACCTCGATCTCCTGGCCCTCGGTGTAGTCCGAGGTCCAGGCGGTCTCCGCGTTCTCCACCCGCAGCTTCTGGTCGCGGCAGATGAAGTGGAGGTGGTTGTTGCGCAGCATCGCGCCCGGCAGCAGATGGGCCTCGGTGAGGATCTGGAAGCCGTTGCAGATGCCGAGGACGGGCATGCCCGCCTTCGCCTGCTCGATGATCGTCTCCATCACCGGCGAGAAGCGGGAGATGGCTCCGGCCCGCAGGTAGTCGCCGTAGGAGAAGCCGCCGGCCAGGACCACGGCGTCGACCTGCTTGAGGTCCTTGTCGCGGTGCCAGAGCGAGACGGGCTCGGCGCCCGCGAGGCGGGCGGCACGCAGCGCGTCCTGGTCGTCGAGCGTTCCGGGGAACGTGACGACGCCGATGCGTGCGGTCACGACTCCACCTTCACGATGAAGTCTTCGATCACGGTGTTGGCAAGGAAGGTTTCGGCCATCTCATGGATGCGGGCGAGGGCGGCGTCGTCGACCGGTCCCTCCACCTCCAGCTCGAAGCGCTTCCCCTGACGGACGTCGGCGATTCCGGCGAACCCGAGGCGAGGCAGTGCACGCTGCACCGCCTGTCCCTGCGGGTCGAGGATCTCCGGCTTGAGCATGACGTCGACTACGACGCGTGCCACTGGCACTCCCGGTGGTGTGTTGCGTGGGCGGTTCCCTCAGCGTACCTGCCTCCAAATTCTACGCGGGTAGAGATCTGAAGGATCCTACAAAAGCCCGGTTCAGAGCGGTGTGCGTCACACGAACACCTTCCACGCGCCCGGCACGCACTCCACACAAAATTCGAGTGAAATATTGCGGACCGCATTACACCGGGACACGCTGAAACAATTGACAGGGCTTCACAATGCGACGCCTGCCGCTGTACAAAGGAATCCAGAAGAAAGCAGCATTGTCCCGGCACAGCCGTACGGTCGGCATCGTCGCACGTCAGGGGCGCCACAAGCGCTCCGTCGACCTCGGCGGCCGCAGGAAAGGACCGATATCCGTGGCTCAGCGTGTGGTGGTCACTCTCTCCGACGACATCGACGGCGGAGAAGCGGCTGAAACGGTCGCGTTCGGCCTCGACGGGAAGATGTACGAGATCGACCTGAATGCTGCCAATGCAAAGAAACTCCGCAAGGCCCTCGCGCCCTACCTCGCCGCCGGGCGCAAGCTGCCGGCCAGGGCGGCGGCCCGCCGGAGCGCCTCGGCCGACTCGTACACCCACACCGCCCTCGCCCCCGATCCGGCGGCGGTCCGCGCCTGGGCCCAGTCCAACAAGATGGACGTCCCCGCCCGCGGCCGGATCCCGAAGCGCGTCTACGAGGCCTTCCGCGAGGCGAGCTGAGCGGGGGCCGAACAGGAGAGCGGGCCCGGCCGGGGAGGCTCGGCCGGAGCCGATTTGCATTGCACCCCCTCTGATCGGCTAGAGTCTGGATCACGCCGAGGGGCGAGGCCGAAAAAGCCAAGTCCCCAGCAGCGTGCGGGTGTAGTTCAGTAGCAGAACAGCCCCCTTCCAGGGGGAAGGCGCAGTGTGCAATCCCTGTCACCCGCTCTGCGAGAAACGCGTTACCGACCACTCCGGTGGATCAGGTAGAGTGGTGCTCGCACCGAGCAGCGAAAGCTGACCGGTAGCAATGCGGACGTGGCTCAGTTGGTAGAGCATCACCTTGCCAAGGTGAGGGTCGCGAGTTCGAATCTCGTCGTCCGCTCAGGGATCAAAGGCCCCGGTTCTCAGGAACCGGGGCCTTTGTCGTGTTCCCGGGGAGTGTGAAGGGCCCCACACGGCGGTATGTCACGAGCACCGTCGAGGTTGGGTATAGTTAGCAGCGCGCTACGGCGCATGCGGACGTGGCTCAGTTGGTAGAGCATCACCTTGCCAAGGTGAGGGTCGCGAGTTCGAATCTCGTCGTCCGCTCCATGAAGAAGCCCCCGGTCGAATCGACCGGGGGCTTTCTCGTTCCCTAGGACCAGGCCTGGCCGGTCAGGAGCTCGAACGCCTCGATGTACTTGGCGCGGGTCGCGTCCACGACCTCCTGCGGCAGGGCCGGCGGCGGCTGCTCGCTCTTGCGGTCCCAGCCGGAGGCCGGGGACGTCAGCCAGTCCCGTACGAACTGCTTGTCGTACGAGGGCTGGGCGCGGCCCGGCTGCCACTGGTCGGCCGGCCAGAAGCGGGACGAGTCCGGGGTGAGGACCTCGTCGGCGAGGATCAGGCGGTCGCCCTCGAAGCCGAACTCGAACTTGGTGTCGGCGAGGATGATGCCCCGGTCGCGGGCGATGTCCCGGGCCCGGCCGTACACGGCGAGGGTCGTCTGGCGCAGCAGGGCGGCGGTCTCGGAGCCGACCTGGCGGGCGACCTCCTCGTACGACACGTTCTCGTCGTGGTCGCCGACCGCGGCCTTCGTCGCCGGGGTGAAGATCGGCGCGGGCAGCTCGGAGCCGTCGCTCAGGCCCTCGGGGAGCGCGAGGCCGCAGACCGTGCGGGACTCGTTGTACTCGAGGAGGCCGGATCCGGTGAGGTAGCCGCGGGCGACGCACTCGACCGGGACCATGTTCAGCGACTTGCAGATGGTCGTGCGGCCCTCCCAGTCGGCGGGGGCGCCGGCCGGCAGCTCGGTGGACAGCACGTGGTTCGGGACGATGTCGGCGAGCTGGTCGAACCACCACAGGGAGAGCCGGGTGAGGACCCGCCCCTTGTCGGGGATCTCGGTGGGCAGCACCCAGTCGTACGCGGACATGCGGTCGCTCGCCACCATGACGAGGTCACCGGCCTCGTTCCGGTACAGCTCGCGCACTTTGCCCGTGTGGAGATGGGTCAGGCCCGGGACCTGGACGGGCTCGGGCTTTTCTACGAATCCGGACACGGTTCCTCCGCGTAGGTTGATCCAGGAGCGAGTCCGATTCTCTCGCACATCCGGCCGGATCCTGCCGGATGCGCCTGTGACCCCCCGCTCAGTCCCTTTTGCCTCGGTCGTTGTGCCTCAGACGCATGTGCCTGAGACCCCTGTGCCTCAGACCCGCTTGCTTCAGTCCCTTTTGCAGATGCGGTCGAGGAGGTTCGCGGTGGCGCGCTGGATCCTGGCGTCGACATGGCCCGGCCGGTCGAGCGCCGGCGACCAGGCGAAGGTGCCGGACGCGAAGACCCACGCCCCGGAAGGGGCCCGGTAGAGACTCGTCTCCTGGTGGCGCAGGGCACCTTCGCTGTCCTGGTACGGCGAGTGGGAGAGCAGGATCCGGCCCTGGTGCTCCGGGAGCGCGGTGCGCGGGAAGTAGCGGTCGGCCTCGCCCGCGACCAGGCCCGGGAGCTCGTCGCCGTCTCCCGCGCCGGTGGCCTCCCAGATCCAGTGGTCGGCGTTCCGTACGACCAGCGGGTGCGGTTCGGGCACGCGGCCCGCGTACTGGATGCCGAGGAGCTGCTGCTCGGGCCGGTCGACCTCGCGCCAGAGCGCCGGGCGGCCGGGGCCGCGCCGCTTGCGGCAGGTGAGGAGGCGGTCCGGCACCCCGGACGGCGAGGGGCCCAGCTCCACCTGCCAGTACATGGTGTTGGCGGAGAGGAAGACGAGCGAGGTGCCCTGGTCGCGGGCGAGTTCGACGGTCCGGCGCATCGGCGCCGACCAGTACTCGTCGTGGCCCGGGAAGACGAGACCCCGGTAGCGGCTCGGGTCGACCCGGCCGGCGTGCAGGTCGCGGGTCTCCGCGTACGCCAGGTCGTAGCCGTAGCGCTCGGCCCACCGGATGAAGTCGTACGCGTGGCCGACGTGCAGGGGCAGCCCCGCGCCCGCGTACGGGCGGTCGAAGGAGACGGTGACGGCCGCCTCCTCCTCGCCGAGCAGCCGGCCCTCCTCGTCCCAGGCGTGGTAGAGGCTGGCGCCGGTGTGGCCGTCCTCCGGGTAGAGGTTGTACGCCTGCCAGGTCACGTCCGGGAGGACGAGGAGCAGATCCGCCGGGTGGTTGTCGCGGACCGTGAAGGGGATGTGCGAGCGGTAGCCGTCGGCGGTGGTGAGGACGGCGACGTATGCGCCGATCGACCAGTACGAGGGGACCTGGAGCCGCCAGGACTGCCACCAGTGGTGGCAGGAGACCGTGCGGTCGGCGGTGAGCGGGGCCGGCTGGACGATCCCGGAGAGGCGCGGGCTGGTGGTGATCTTCGCGGCGCCGTCGCCGCCGTAGTGCCCGATCCGGTAGACGTCGACCGAGAACTGCTGCGGCGGGTCCACGGTGATGTGGAAGTCGATCGACTGGCCCGGCGCCACGGCCCCGTCGGACGCGAAGCCCTTGATCTGGCGCCGGACGTCGTCGGCCGTGCGCGGGCCGCCGCTGCCGCCCCGGGCCAGGGTCTCGTCCGCGTACCAGGGGACCATCTGACCGGTGTCGTCGAAGTAGTTCTCCGAGCCGCGCAGCCAGGGCAGCGGGCCCTGGCCGAAGGGATCGGAGACGGCGTGCGCGAGCGCACCCGACTCCCACCGTCTGATCTGCTCCGCCCCCATGTGCGCCCCTCCCTCGACTCCCCCGGTCGGCCGGTCAGTGCCTGTGGCTCGTGCCTCTGTCTGCGTGCCTCTGTCAGTGACGGTCTCCAGCACATCACATAACGCACGCACTCCGTCACCGTTCGTCGCGAATTGGCGAGAGTGGAAGCCCAAGCTCCGGGTTGTCGTTCGTCCGGGTCGCTCTCAGACCAGGCGTACGGGCTTCTCCGGGCGCACCCCGGTGAGGGTGAGCCAGGCCCGCAGGGGCTCGGGGTCGCCGTCCTCGACGAGGGCGAGGACCCGGGGACCGAGGTCCGCCGCGCGCTCGCCGCCGACGAGCAGGGCCGGCCCGTCGAGCCAGTCGAGGCCGGGGGCGGCCTCGGCGGTGTCGACGGCCGCGCAGCAGACCATCGCGGTCACGTGGTCGGCGAGCAGGTCGCGGCCGGTACGGGGCGGCTGGAGCGGGAACAGCGGCAGGGGCCCGTCGGGGCCGCTGACGGCCATGTGCGGGGTGGCGGTCCGGCCCTTGTCAGCCGTCCGGCCCTTCTCGGACGTCCGGCCCTTCTCGGCCGTGCGGGCGTTCTCGGCCGTGCGGGCGTTCTCGGCCGTGCGGGCGTTCTCGGCCGCTGCGGCGACGCGGGCCTCGCGGGCCGCCTCCTCCCGCGCGAGCAGCGCGCTGAGCGCTCCGGCGAGCGCATCGGCGGCGGGGTTGACCGGCTCGTCGTCGTCCTCGTCGGGGTCCGCGGTGGCGGGATCGGGGCGGGAAGCGTCCGGGCCTGTGGTCGCGGTGGCAGGCTCGGGGCGGGAAGCGTCCGGGGCTGTGGTCGCGGCGGGATCGGGCCGGGGCGTCGTCAGGTGGGCCATCACGCGGGTCAGGGTCGGGCCCGCCGCGCCGGAGCCCCGGCCGCCGGAGGCCTCGGCCACGCCCAGGCCGTCGAGGACCTGGTGCAGGCGGGCCGCGTCGGTGCGCCACTTCCGGTCGACGACCTCCTCCGGGTACTGGCTCCACTCCACCGGGGCCCAGTCGGGACCGGGCTCGGCCGGGCCGCCGTGGAAGAGGCGGGCGGCGAGCAGCGAGGTGGCCTCGTCGACGGCGCCGGGCTCCTCCAGGAGGTCGCAGGCGGGGCGCTCACCGAGCCGGGAGGAGAAGCCCTCCGCGAGCCGGTCGCGGCGGGAGAGCTCGGTCAGCGCGGAGACCACGCCCGCGTCGAGCTTGGCGGGCCAGCGGCCCATGCGCCAGGCGGGCAGCGCGACCCGGGTCAGGAGCCGGTCCCAGCCCGCGTACGCCAGGCCGACCTGCTCCTGGGCGACGATCCGTACGCCGTAGTCCACCGCCTGGGCGCGCTCCGAGCCGGCGGCGGCGACCCCGCGCTCCATCTCGGCGGCGTGCCCGCGACAGGCGCGCAGCAGCACGCGGGCGACCTGCCCGACACCGTGGGCGCCGAGCCGGCGGAGCGGGTCGAGGCCGGGGTCCCGGGGCACGGCGACGGCGGCGTCCAGGCCGCGGACGAAGCGGCGGGCCGCGGCTATGTCGGGATGGGCGGCGGGTCCCGTACCGGCGACGACGGGGGCGAGGACCGCCCGCAGCTCGCCGACGCGCATCCACCACAGGAACGGCGAGCCTATGACCAGGACCGGAGCGCCGTCGCCGCCGGACGTGCGGTGCAGGCGGTGGGCCCGGTGGGTGCGGTCCTCCAGCCAGCTGTCGCAGTCCGGCGTGAGGGCTATCGCAGCGGGCGGCGGGACGTCGAGCCGGTCGGCCAGGTCGCGGACGAGGCGGTACAGATCGGGGGCGGCGGTCTCGGCGAGCTCCACCGTCGGCGTGGTCGCGGGACGGGCCCGGGCGACGACGAGGGCGACGGCCGCGGCGGCGAGGAGGACGAGCACGGCGAGGACGGTCACGATCCAGCGGGCCGTGTCCCAGCCCGCTCCCGTGAAGTGGCCGGTGACCCCGCCCGCGTACAGGACGACGGCCACCGCGGCGGGGAGCACCGCGAGGCCCAGTGCCCTGCCGCGGACGCGGAGGACGGCGAGGGCCCGGGAGCGCGCGGCGCGCGCACCCCACTCCTCGCCGACAACGGAGCCGGTACCGGACACGCCGTTCATCACCCCCTCCTGCCCTCGACGGGACTGCCTGTGGCGGTGTTGCTCACTCCCCCACTGTGGCACCCGCCACTGACATCGCAATGCCGGTGGGCCAAGTGCCGGAATGCCTTCGCCGCACCCTAGTTGGGGCTGTGGCGGGCGTCATCCGTATGGCCGAGCCGTCACTCGATGGAATGGCTTTGGGTAAAGGTGATGGCGCACGTGTGGCCGTGTGGTGCACAGATTCCGCACCACACGGCCACAAGTGGAATCACAGGGATTCAGGCGAAATCGAGCAGATTCAGGCCTCTGCGGCCTTCCGCGCGATGTCCGTCCGGTGCTGCGAACCGTCAAGGCGGATGCGGCCGACCGCCGCGTACGCGCGCTCACGGGCCTGCGCCAGGTCCGAACCGGTGGCGGTGACCGAGAGGACGCGCCCGCCGGCGCTCAGGACCGCGCCGTCCTCGCCGCGCTTCGTACCGGCGTGGAGCACGTACGCGTGCGGGGCGTCCTTCTCGGCGACCTCGTCCAGGCCCTCGATCGGGTCGCCCGTGCGCGGGGTGTCCGGGTAGTTGTGCGAGGCGACGACCACGGTGACGGCGGCCTCGTCGCTCCAGCTCAGCGGGGCCTGGTCGTCCAGGGTGCCGTTGGCGGAGTGCAGCAGGACGCCCGCGAGCGGGGTCTTCAGACGGGCCAGGACGACCTGGGTCTCGGGGTCGCCGAAGCGCGCGTTGAACTCGATGACCCGCACGCCACGGCTGGTGATCGCCAGACCCGCGTACAGGAGGCCGGAGAACGGGGTGCCACGGCGGCGCAGCTCGTCGACCGTCGGCTGCAGGACGGTCTCCAGGACCTCCTCGACCAGCTTCGGGTCGGCCCAGGGCAGCGGCGAGTAGGCGCCCATGCCGCCGGTGTTCGGGCCCTCGTCGCCGTCGAGCGCGCGCTTGAAGTCCTGCGCGGGCTTCAGCGGGAGGACGGTCGTGCCGTCGGTGATCGCGAAGAGGGAGACCTCGGGGCCGTCCAGGTACTCCTCGATGACCACGCGGTCGCAGGCGAGCGCGTGCGCCCGGGCCTGCTCGACGTCCTCGGTGACGACGACGCCCTTGCCGGCCGCGAGGCCGTCGTCCTTCACCACGTACGGAGCGCCGAAGGCGTCGAGCGCCTCGTCGATCTCGGCCGCGGTGGTGCAGACGTAGCTGCGGGCGGTGGGGACCCCGGCGCCGGCCATGACGTCCTTGGCGAACGCCTTGGAGCCCTCCAGCTGCGCCGCCTCCTGGGACGGACCGAAGACCGGGATGCCGGCCGCGCGGACGGCGTCGGCGACACCGGCGACGAGCGGGGCCTCCGGGCCGACGACGACCAGCTCGGCGCCGAGCTCGGTGGCGAGCGCGGCGACGGCCGCGCCGTCCAGCTGGTCGACGGGGTGCAGCTCGGCGACCTCCGCGATTCCGGCGTTGCCGGGCGCGCAGTGCAGAGCGGTGACGTCGGGATCGAGGGAGAGAGAGCGGCACAGGGCGTGTTCGCGGGCGCCGCCGCCGATGACGAGGACCTTCACGCCTGCCAGGGTAGCCCGCGGGGCGGGATGCCCCTTGTGCGGGCCACCGAGCGAGACACCCCTACTCGTTCGTGTATTCCTCCACAACCGTGGCTCCCAGCTCGCGCACGATCAGGTCGTGCCCGGAGAGCGCGGAGTCGACGAGGTCCGGATCGTCCTCCTCCGGGATGTCGTCCTCGGGCGCCACGGGCTGCGGCGCGGGCGGCGTGTACGCGGGCGCGGGGGCGGCCGGCGGGGCCTGCTGGAAAGCGGGGGCCGGGGCGGGCTGCGCCTGTACGGGAGCGGACGGCGGGGCCTGCTGGAAGGCGGGCGCGGGAGCGGGAGGGGCGGGCCGGCCGCCGCCTCCACCGCCGAAGCCGCCACCGCCGCCGCCACCGAAGCCACCGCCGGACCCGCCGCCGAAGCCGGTGGCGGCGGGCGGGGGCGCGGAGCCGCCCGAGGGGTCGATGATCGCCTCGATCTTCCAGTTCACGTTGAACTGCTCGGCGAGGGCCTGCTTGAGGACCTCCTCGCTGCCGCTGCTCGCGAAGTTGTCGCGGGCGCCGGCGTTGAGGAAGCCGAGCTGGAGCGTCGTGCCGTCGAACCCGGCCACCTGGGCGTTCTGGCTGAGCAGGATCCAGGTGAAGCGGCGCCGGTTCTTCACGGCGTCGAGGATCTGCGGCCACAGGTTCCGCACCTGGGCCGTGTCCCCGCCGCCGGCGGCCGGAGCGGGAGCCTGCGGCGCGGGCTGCGCCTGTACGGGCGCGGGGGCCGGGGCGACGGGCGCCGAGGGCGCGGACGCGCCGGGCCAGGCACCGGGGGCGCCGCCGCCGGGGATGGCGGCACCGGGCCAGGCACCGGGCCGGGGCCCGGCGGGGGCCGGCTGCTCCTGCACGGGAGCCTGTACGGGAGCGGGGGCCGGCTGCTGAACGGGCGCCGGGGCGGGCGGGGGCGGGGCCATCGGCGTATGAGCCTCGGGCCCGGGGACGTACCCCATGGCGGGCGCCGGCGGTCCGGGCGTGAAGACCGGCGCGGGCGCGGCGGCGGCCCCGCGCTCCAGCCGGTCGAGCCGCGCCTGGAGGGAACGCTCGTCGTCGAAGGCGGCGGGCAGCAGCACGCGCGCGCAGATCAGCTCCAGCTGGAGCCGGGGCGAGGTGGCGCCGCGCATCTCGGTCAGTCCGGCGTTCACGAGGTCGGCGGCGCGGCTGAGCTCCGCGGCCCCGAACACGGAGGCCTGCGCCTGCATGCGCTCGATGACGTCGACAGGAGCGTCGATGAGCCCCTTATCGGCGGCGTCGGGCACGGCGGCGAGGATCACGAGATCCCGCAGCCGCTCCAGGAGGTCGGCGACGAACCGCCGGGGGTCGTTGCCGCCCTCGATGACCCGGTCGACGACCTCGAACGCGGCGGCGCCGTCCCCGGCCGCGAAGGCGTCGACGACGGAGTCGAGCAGCGACCCTTCGGTGTACCCGAGAAGAGAGGTGGCCATGGAATACGTCACACCGTCGTCGGCGGCACCGGCGAGCAGCTGGTCCATGACGGACATCGAGTCACGCACGGACCCGGCACCGGCGCGCACGACCAGCGGCAGCACCCCGTCCTCGACGGGAATCCCTTCCCGCCCGCACACCTCGCCGAGGTAGTCCCGAAGCGTCCCCGGCGGCACGAGCCGGAAGGGGTAGTGATGGGTCCGGGACCGAATGGTCCCGATGACCTTCTCGGGCTCGGTGGTGGCGAAAATGAACTTGAGATGCTCCGGCGGCTCCTCGACCACCTTCAGGAGGGCGTTGAAGCCCGCCGAGGTGACCATGTGGGCCTCGTCGATGATGTAGATCTTGTAGCGGCTGGACGCGGGCCCGAAGAAGGCCTTCTCCCGCAGGTCACGGGCGTCGTCCACACCACCGTGCGAGGCGGCGTCGATCTCGATGACGTCGATGGACCCGGGCCCGTTCCGCGCGAGGTCCCGACAGCTCTGGCACTCCCCGCAAGGGGTGGGCGTGGGCCCCTGCTCACAGTTCAGACACCGCGCGAGAATCCGCGCACTGGTCGTCTTTCCGCAGCCTCGCGGCCCGCTGAACAGGTACGCGTGATTGACCCGGTTGTTCCGCAGGGCCTGCTGCAACGGGTCGGTGACATGCTCCTGCCCGATGACCTCGGCGAAGGACTCGGGGCGATAGCGGCGGTACAGCGCGAGAGACGACACGTATACGAGGTTATAGGCGCCCACCGACAACCCGGGAAAACCGACCTGTGCCCGGGAACGCAAGCGCCCCCCACGCACCTGCCAGAGCCGACCTACCCTTGCTGCCTTCCGGCCCTGGGGGAGTTCAGTCAGATAGCACCGCGTGAGGGGCTGCGCCCAGCGTACCCGATCCGAGCCCCGCCCCGGCCATCCCCACCGACCTGCACCCTTTGCCGGACCCCCGCCCGGAATCGTGTGCGCGAGCACCCTCTCCGGTCATGTAATGTTCTCCACGGAGGATTCGCCTAGAGGCCTAGGGCGCACGCTTGGAAAGCGTGTTGGGGGCAACCCCTCACGAGTTCGAATCTCGTATCCTCCGCCATTGCTCTCACCGGGCAATTCGTTGAAGGGCCCCACCGTTCGCGGTGGGGCCCTTCGACGTTCCTCAGGCGCCGTTGTCCTGGTTTTTGTCCACAGGCTGTGACTCCAGCGGCCCCCAGATGGCACCGGCGATCTTTCGGGCGACGTCCTTCAGCATGGCGTCCGGCACATGGAGGTACCGCGCACGCATGCTCGCGGAGGTTCCCGGCTCCCAGCCCATGATCTGGTCGATGACGCGGTCCGGCACGCCGAGGATCATCAGCACCGTGGCGGCCGTGTGCCGGGCGTCATGGAGTCGGGCGTCACGAACCCCCGCGTCATCCAGTAGCCGCTTCCAGTCGTGATAGTCCGTGTTCGGGCTCAGCGGACCACCGAGCGGCTTGGTGAACACGTACTCCGACTCGACCCACAGGTCGCCAGCCCTCTTGCGCTCCCTCTCCTGGGTCTCAGCGTGCGCGCGGAGCATGGTCACCAAGGGGCCCGGCAGGGGCACAGCGCGCCGCCCCGCCCGGGACTTGGTGTTCTTCGTCTCGCGCCGTACCTGCACCCTGTCGGGGCAGTACCCCGCCTTCCTGCCGCACGAGGAGGACTCCGAGCACCCATGCTCGTACTTGGGGCGCAGACGGTTGCGACGCAGCTTGAGGTACTCGTTGCCCAGGTCCACATCAGACCAGCGCAGCCCGAGCGTCTCGCCCTGACGCAGTCCGAGCGCCAACGCCAACATCCAGCGGGCCGTGTTCCTCCGCTTGTTGGCCGCGATCAGCAGGCGCTGCACCTCCTCCACCGAGTAGGGCTCGACCTCGGACTCGTCCTCCTCCATGCGCGGCGACTTGGCCAGCGCGGCGGCGTTCTTCGCCGCGTAGCCGCGCCGTACGGCCTCGCCCAGCGCGGTGCGGGCCGTGCGGTGGGCCTGGTGGGCCGTGCCGGCCTTGCGCGCGCCGTTCGCCTGCATGCGGCGGTACAGGCTCTCCAGGTGTTCGGGCTGCAAGCGGTCGAGCCGGTGCTTGCCCACCCCAGGCACAAGGTGGACCCGGACGGCGACCTCGTAGCCGTCATAGGTGTTCTCGCTGACGGTCGGTTTGGCGATGTTCTCGACCCAGTGCGTCAACCACTTCTCGACCGTCCACGGCTTGCCGGGCTGACGTGCCGAGCCTTCGTCTCGCTGCTTCTCAAGTCGCCGAACCTCCTCCACCAAGTCTTCGCGCGTCTTGCGCGTCAGGTGGCGGCGGTACGGCTCCCCGTTGTCCTTGTAGCCCATCGGAACGCGGGCATGCCAACGGCCGTCCTGCCCGAAGTAGATGGCCGACTCGCCGTTGGCGCGGCGGGTGCGCTTCTTGTCTTGCACGGAGATCCTTTCAGGCGGCAACGGTCTTGTTGGCCGCGCGCAGTCGGTTCACGTACTCGGGGATCGCGGCGACGGGGACACGACGGAGCCGGCCGATGGGGACCGACTCCAGCTCCCCCGAGCCGATGAGGCGGAAGCAGAGGGTGCGCCCGATCCGGAGCCGTCGGGCGGCCTCCTCGACCGTGAGCAGCGCCAGCGTGGGGTCCTCGTGTGCGTCCAGTTCTCGGTGATCCATCCGGTGCACTCCTCATGAGCGAGAGCGGGCGGTCTGTGACGTCTCGGCGGCCGCACCTGTCCGAGGTCGGGATTTCTGCGTCATTGCGTCATCAGCGTCATTCGTGTCCCTGACCTGCGGGTTTGGATGACGCAGGGGGTTGCGGGCTGCGTCATTGGTGACGCAGCCGTGCGTCATGGCGTGACGCAGATGACGCAGGATGACGCAGAGATTTGGCTCTGCGTCACTGTTGTTGGTGCAGGTCAGGAGCCGTTTTAGGGCCGGTAGTGACGCAGGTGACGCAGAGCTTCCTACTTAGGAAAAAGAGAGGGTGGTGTCTGTTGTTGTGCGCGCCTTAGAGCGTGAAGAAGGAGCCGCAGAGCGGCACGCCTTTGGAGCGGCGGCGAGCCGCCGAAGAACAAGAGGAGCACCACCGCGCCGGGGGGCGGGGCCGTGCTCCTCTTGCCTGTGCGGCGGCCCGGACGGGGCGGGGCTAGAACATCTCGCCCTGCTCGCTCGGCGACGGCGGCGCGGAGCGGGTCATCTCGATGTAGCGGGCAGCGCCGGTGCGGCCCCAGTCGACGAGTACGCCCCGGGCGGCGAGGACGGGCTGGATGCGCTTGAGGCGGTCGGAGAGGACCTTGCCGGTGGTCGGCCACCCCTTCGGCAGGGGACGGCATTCCTCGCCGGTGTAGAGCTGGGTCAGGCAGTGCAGCCACTCCGACGACGCCATGCGGATCTCCGCGCCGGGGTCGATGCCGGCGGCGTGCTTCAGGACGGTCTGGGCGAGCAGGTCGCCCTCGATGACGTCGTCGTTGAGGTCGTCCAGGCTCGCCCGGTAGCCGCCCAGCGCGCCGAAGCCGGTGGCGGCGTCGAGCTGCGCGCACAGGTGGGCGAAGTCGGCCATCCGCAGGTCGGTCGGGATGTCCGCCTCGGTCGCACGGACCTTGACGGTGAGGTCGAGCAGTGAGCCGAGGATGACCGGCAGGATCGGCTCGAACTCGGCCCACAGCTCGGCCTCGGTCCTCCTCACCTTGGGCCGTTCCAGTCGGAGGGGGAGGAGGCGTTCGGCGAGGTCGGGACGGATGACGCCGACGTCGATGCCGGTCAGCAGCAGGGGCTTGCGGTAGCGGGAGCGCACGACGTCTCCGTCGGTGAACAGGGCCCGCTTCACGTTCTCGGCGCCGGTGACGATGCAGCACATGGCGTCCGACATGTCCGGCGTCAGGTGGGAGAGGTTGTCGAGCGCGGTGACCCACCCGGCAGCCACGGCCGCCGTCAGGTTCTCCTCGTCCTTCGGAGCGCGTCGCAGGTCGGCGCTCATCCCCTCGATGATCCGCAGGAGCATCCGCGCACCGGTGGACTTGCCCGCGCCCTGGGGGCCGGTGAGGAACGGCGCGGGGACCGGCACGGACGGCCCCAGGCAGCCGATCAGCCAGGCGATGACCATGCTCTCGACCTCGGCGCTGGCGAAGTTGCACAGCCGCATCAGCAGGTCGATGCCCTTGCCGTCCGTGTCCTTGACCGGCAGGGGCAGTTCCCCGGTGAGCTGGGTGCGGCGCCAGCACACCTCCTGCGGGTCGGGGGTGAGAATGTCCCAGCCCGTGGGGTGAATGCGGACGGACAGGCCGTCGTTGCGGCCCAGGTCGAGCCAGGTCGCCCCGTCGAATCCGGGGGCGACGCGGATGTGGACGGGCTGCACCTGCTCGCTCATGGCCAGTGCCTCGATCAAGTCCAATGCCTCCTTGAGGGCCGTTCCGTTGAACACGCCGTAGCCGTCCTTGAACAGGCCCACGATGAGTTCCTGACGGTGGCTGCCCGTCGTTCCCTGGGAGCGGATCGGGCGGGCGACGGGGTGGCCGTTGCGCTGGGCGTAGACGGTGCCGTCGGCAGTGCGGAAGTACCGGAAGTGCTCCTGCGCGTAATTGGAGATGACTTCGCGGGCCGGGTTCTTCTCGTCCTCGGACATGTCACATCCCCAGGGCGGTGAGGGCGTTGGACCAGGCGTCCGTGCAGTGCCGCGGGGACTCGCCCTTGGCCTGCGCGGCGGTGAACAGGCGGCCGATGTGCGCCTCGGTAAGGCACCCGCACCGGCCATGGGCGGCGAGCACCGCCAGGAACGTCCGATACACCGTCGAATGGACCGCGCTGGCGGCATCGGTGATCCGCTGCTCCGCCATGGCGATCCCGCGCTCCAGGTAGGCGGGCGAGCGGTGACGGCACTCCCCACCCCCGGCGGGCGCGGGCACCGTCACGGCCCGGGGCGCCGGCCGAACGACGGCGGGCTGCTTCTCGGCGAGCGCGCGCACTACGTCGGGCAGCTCGGTCATGATGCCGGTGCCGGGCCCGAGCCACCGGGCGTAGGACATCGTGGACTTGATGTCGACACCGGCGCGGACGCCGTTCACGGAGCGCATGGTGCCGGAGTAGATCCAGTGCTCGCCGCGCGTCGTCGCCACGGTGCGGGTCAGGGGCAGGGTCGCGCGGGCCCAGGCGACGGCGGCGTCGTCGTCCAGGTCGACCACGGTGACGCCGGCGCCGCCGGGGTGGTAGCCGACGACGCCGGCGTCGCGCCATGCGGTCGCCCACATGGGCGAGGTGAGGACGTTCGGGTCGGTGGTGGCGGCGGCCCAGGCGTGGCACGGACGCGGGCAGGAGCAGGGGCCGGGGGTCTTCATGTTCGGCCGTCCGCCGCACGCGTTGTCCGCGCAGGTGCGGCAGTTGCCCACGGGGCCCTTCCCGGCGCGCAGGGGCAGGACCGGCAGGCCCGTGGTCGCCAGTTGCAGCGCGAGGGCGAGGTGGCCGGTCCGGGCTTCTCGCCGGATCGGGGTGGCATGGGTCATGCTGGGTATCTCCAGTTCTCGATGCTGGATGTGAGGGCGGCCCCGGCTTTGGCGAGACGGGGGCCGCCCTTCGTGCTGTCACGCGGCGAACAGGCCGCGCTGCCCCGGCTCGATGTCGACATCGACGACAGCGGGGCGGGGGCCGGTGGTGACCGGGGTCAAGACGGTCACGCGCTGGTCGGTGGTGGGGCCGTCGTTGTGGAAGCGCCAGGTGCCGACGTCGTGCTGAGGCCGGTCGGGGGCGGGTCGGGTGTAGCGGCGCGCCTCGCCCGGGTGGGAGGCGTTCCACTCCTCGGCACACACCTTGTGGACGGCCTCACCGCCGTGGGACCGCATGGGGGTCGGCCTGCCGCACAGGCAGCAGGGCCGGTCCCGGGTGTGGTCGAAGTGCCGGGCGTCGCCCCAATCGAGCAGGGGACCCATGACGAGTCAGAGGCTCTGGACGGTCTGGATGAGGGACTCGGTGAGCTGGTTGATGGGGCGGGCGGCGCCGGTGGAGGCGAGGAAGAAGCCGAACCCGACGGCGATGAACGCGGCGCCGGGGCCGAGGGTGCGCGAGCGCAGGAGGAAGAACAGGACGAGTCCGAACAGGGCGACGAGCGAGAGGCTGATGGCCACGGGAAGGGGTCTCCGTTCGACAGCGTGGAGGGGTCAGGGAGGGAGGCAGGGACGGCCCGGAGGGGGGCTCCCGGAGGGGGTTTCAGGGCCCTGAGCTGGGGTGCCTCCCCGCCTCCCTGGAGGGGTGTTTGCGCTGATCAGAGCCAGGGAGGCGGGTCAGGGAGGCGTTCAGGGAGTTCTCCCTGCCTCCCGGCCGTCTCCCTGTCACTGGGAGGCGGCGTCCGGGGTCTCGGTGGCCCGCTGGGCGAGGGCGTCGGCGACCTTGAGGCCGTCGACGTGCATGCGTCCGTCTGTCTTGCGCGGCGGGGCGCCGGCGTCTTCGAGGACCGTGCGGAGGTCGGAGAACGTCCACTCGCGGTACTCGCCCGGGTTGAGCGCGGCGAGCCGGCGCAGGACTTCCTGGGTGAGCATCTTCGGGGCGTCGCCGAGGACAGCGGCGATGTCCGTGAGCGCGTCCGCAGCGGTCTCGGAGGGTTCGACGGCGGTCAGGGTGGTGACGCCGTCGCGCAGGTTCTTGGCGCGCTGGGCCACGGCCTTGGCCGCGTCGTCGTCGATGAAGTGGGTGCGGACGGTGATGGACGGCTGCCCGGCCGGGATCTTGATGCCGTCCGAGGCGACGACGACGGTGCCCTTGTCGAGTCCCTGGCGGAGCAGGTGCGGTGCGGCGCCGCCGTCGATGGCCTTGTCGCCCAGTGCCATGCGGGCCTGTGACTCGGTGCCCAGGACGAGCGAGGCCCGGGTGTGGGCGCCCTCGCGGACCAGCTTGGGGAGGTTCTGGTCGGTCGGGTCCTGCGTGCCCTCCCACAGCAGCACGTCCACGGCCCGGCCCTGGTTGTGAATCTTGCGGACGGCCATGAAGTACCGGGACGTAGCCTTCGACCCGCCGTACGGGCGTCCGTCCTCACCTTTCGCCGGGCACATGAACGCGACCTGCGCCTCATCCACGATGCCGATCAGCGGGTCGAACTTCGTGCCGGGCGGCGCCTGGATCCGGCGCTCCATCTCCCCGACCAGGCCTTCGACCATCTCGGTGGCGTCGATGACGTGCTCGTCCGTCGGGCCCTGGATCAGGACGGTGGCGATGCCGTCGAACATGCCCCAGTCGCCCACGCCCTTGAGGTCGGCGATCCGGAACTCCACCCGACGGTCCAGAGCCAGCCACAGGGCGAGCGCGCGCAGGGACGCGGTCTTGCCCTGGTTCGACAGGCCCGTGATGAGCATGTGCCGCTGGTAGAGGCTGATCGTGGCGGCGTCGCCGCGCAGGTCCTGGCCCCAGGGGGCGCGGCCCTTGGCGTAGTCGGCGGTCATCGTCTCGTCGGTGACCAGCGGCGACGGGCCGATGGGCTCGTCCAGCGCGCCGGAGTCCGCGATCCACAGCCGCACCGTGCGAGCGGCCTCGGGGATGGTGATGAAGACTTCGTGCTCGTGGCGGGCGAGGTTCTCCGCGAGCTTCTTGCGCCGGTTCTGCACCTCCTCCGTGGAGACGCCGGAGGGGAGGCTGACGTCGACTTCCACGCCGCATCCGGCGATGCGGATCGGGCCGAGCATCGCGGCGCCGGCGTCGCCCATCTCCTTGATTGCGTTACGGAGGGGGGCGATGCCGAGGTCGCGCAGGGCCGTGACCACGATGGACGGGGTGATGGGCGCTCCGGCGTCGTCCGAGCGCTTGCCCTGGGGCAGGGCCCACTGCGGGGCGGTGGCCCGCTGGCGTCCGACCGCCCACAGGCCCGCGAGCGCGAGCCACGGCCCGATCGCGACGAGCGGCCCCCACACCATCTGCACGATGACGACGAGCAGCCGGATCAGCTCGACCAGCGCCATCAGCGGCGTGAACACGTCGGACGGGTCCTTGGTGGCGATCGCGAGGGCGACGCCGATCGCGATAAGGCCGCCTATCCCGGTGGCCGTGCCGATCGCCGCGCTCTTCGCGGCGTGCTGCGGGGCGGTGATCAGGTCCATGCGCCGCTTGTGCCGCTGCTCGCGGAAGCGGTGCAGCCGTTCCTCCCACTCGCCGGCCGCCTCGTAGTTCCCCGCGGCTTCCGCCGCCCGCAGCAACCGCTCGTAGCGGGCGCCGGTGCGGCCGTCCCACGCCCGGCGGGTCACCACGCGGGTGCCGCCGATCAGGTAGGAGCCGTGGCGGACGGTCAGGCGGGCCGCCTGCCGGGTCCGCTCGTGCTTGACCGCACCGGTGACGGCGCGGCGGGTACGGAGGAACACCCGTGCCGGACGCGGCTTGGCCGACGGCTCGGGGGCGGCCGTGAGCGGCTCGGCGGGGGCGGTGGGGTCTTGGGTGGGCGGTTCCTTGAACAGGGGGACCACGTTGTCGGTCATGCTGGGCGTCTCCTGCTGCTCGAAAGGGCGTGGGATGGGCCCGGGGCGGTCGGGATGCTTGCCGGCTGTCGGCCGCCCCGGGGCACAGCTACCTGCGTTTGAGCGTGAGCTTCACGGGGCCGCAGGGCTGGTAGCCGGCGGCCTGCACGGACTCGATGACGCCCTGCCGGGCATCGGCCTCGCTGTGGGAGTGGACGAGGCTGCTGTGCTTGCCCAGGCGGCCCTTGCTGTCGGTCGCGTAGAGGGTGAATTTCCAGGTCGACCGGCGGGCGCTCACTTCGCGGCCCTCTTGCGCGCCTTGTCGATGACGCGCTCGACCTTCCTCTCCAGGTCGCCCTGGTAGACGGTCTCGCCCGCGATACCGCGCTTGCACATGCGGGCGACGTACCAGGCGACCTGCGCCTTCTCTCCGGCGTTCAGCTTCGGGGTGTCGGCCATGACTACTTCTCCTCGCTGCTCTGGGTCTGGGCGGCGGCCTCGGTGGTGGCGGCGGCCTGCGCGAGTCGGGCCCACACGGCGGCCTCCTCGATCGCGGTGGCACTGGGGTGCCCGCCGTACATGGCGTTGCGCAGCAGGCTCTCGGCCCGCTCGCGGTACTCGTGGCTGGTCACAGGGGTTTCCCTCCCGGGCCGGGGCTGTCCCGACTCCCCACCCACCCCCGGCCCGCGTGGGGCCGAGGGTGGGCAGGCAGGCGTCAGACCCGGGTCATCAGCGGCCGGGCGTGACCTTCCGCAGCTCGTGGGCGTGGCACAGGACCGGGGCGATCAGCCAGCTGATCCGGTTCACCGTCCACCGCCCCGCCGTGAGCGGGCCCGGGGGGACCTCGTCGAGGATCCGCCCGGTGCGGCCGATGGCCCTCGGGTCGTCCTCGCACGCGACGATCAGCACCTTGTCTCCGGCGTTGAACATGTCACTTCCCCTTCCGAGACCGACGGGTCTTGGCGAGGGTCTTGGCGGCGGCCTTGCCGTCCGGGCCGCCGATCGACTTCACGACGCTCACGACGCCCCAGGACAGGACGGCGGCCAGGAACGCGAGCAGGGCCAGGTTCGCGGCGATCGCGGTCAGCGCGCCGACCAGCAGCGGGCCGAAGTAGACCCCGGCGGCGACCGTGCCGGCGCCGATCCCGGAGCCGAGCGCGATCCGCTGGACGGTGCGGTCCGGCGGCGCCTGGTGGATGTGCTGGTGGACCACCTGCGGCACCGGGGCGGGCTGGATCGGGGTGGGGAGGTGGTCGGCGTAGGTGTAGGTGCCGTCCGGGAGCTGCACGACCCGGACGGGGTCGGGGAGGTGGTTCACGGAGGTCACGTCCTCTCGTGGCCGCTCAGGCGGCGGAGATGTCGGGATAGGCGCAGGGGGAGCACATGCCGAGCGTGGGCGGGATGCGGTACCCGGCGTCCCGCCCGCATTCAGGGCAGAGCTGCCGGGCCGCGTTCGCCTTGGCCAGGGCCGCCCGCTTGGCCGGGGTCATCGGCCGTACGGGCTTGGCCCGGTCGATCCGGTAGAGGAACGCGATCAGCGGTTCGCGCTGGCGGCAGGGGCGTTCGAGCTGGGCGGCGACGTCCTGACCGCCGGGCCTCAGCCCGAGCGCGCGGAGCTGCCGGAACGTCGCCAGTCCTTCCGGCGCGCGGCGCCAGGGGTAGACGGGGATCGTGCTCATGGGGCGGTGGCGGTGGTGGTGGTGACGCGTCGCCAAGCGGCCCGGAGCCGGGTCTCGCTCGCGCTGTGGCCGGCGGCCCGGAAGCGGAGCGAGAGTTCGCGGTAGGACAGGGGCGGTGTCTGGCTGGTGTGGAGATCGGTGACGATGCGGTCGAGTTCGTCATCGCTCAGGGCGGGCGCGTCCAGGGCGGGGACGGGTTCGTAGGGGCCCCAGACGGGGAGTTCCCATCGGGGCTGTGCCCCGGGTGTGACCCGGTCCGTCACGCAGGTCAGAGCCCGTGCGGTGCCCTCGCCCTGCCTGGCCGCCTCCAGCGTCGACCACGCCCCGGAGAGCTGCTCGGCGGTCCTGGCCTGCACCCGTGCGACGCGTGACCCGGCCTCCGTCACGGCCGTCAGCCGGGTCTCCTCCGTGCCCGCCTGCGCCCTCAGCCGGGCCCGTGCCACGGCCGCCTCGTCCCGTGCCTCCTGCTGGATGCCCCGGATCGCATCCAGAGCGACCGGGGTGAGCGCGGTCCGCTCCCACAGCCCGTGCACGAGCCACAGTGCCTTGGCCGCGAGCGGGAGCCAGGACACCGCGAGCCAGGCGCCCGTGGACTCCTCGCCGAGCGCGTGGGCGACCAGGACGCCGGTCGCGGCCAGTCCGAACGCCCACCCGACCACCGTGACGGGAGTGGAGTGGTCGCCCTGGGCGGCGAGCCGCCGTTCGTAGGCGAGGGTGGCCAGCCATCCGCCGTCGAGCCCGAGCCCGACGACCAGGGCGATCTGCCAGGGCATCGAGCCGCCGAGCCACATCACGACCACGGCCAGGGTGAGGACCATGGACACGACCGTCATGGCGACCGCCGGGGCGACGGTCGAGAGCTGCTTCTTCATCCCGCCACCGCCCGGTGCCGGAGCGGGTTGGCCGGGCGGGTCACCGCTCCTCACCCGCCTCGGCGAACTCCTCGTAGCGGTCGGCGCGGTGCAGGAGGCGGTCGACGGCGATCACGCCGAATCCGGCGATGGCACCCACGAGGGTGACGTCCTGGTTGTCGATGACCTGGCCCCAGGCCTCGACGGTGACGCACAGGGCCAGCAGGAGCCAGTAGGCGATGGTGTTCACGCGGCACCGCCCGCCTGCGCCAGGCCGGCGCGGTTGGTCAGGTCGCGGCGCTCATCCAGGACCCGGTTGCGGGCCCGGCGGATCCGCCGCTCGTCCAGCGCGGTGGCCGGACGGTCCAGCATCCAGATCTCCACGTCGAGCAGGTCGATCTCCGCCAGGATCAGCGGCATCTCCCGATCGATCGCGTCCAGCTCTCCGTCCGACGGCTCACCGTCGAACGGGGTGGCCGTAACAGCGGCCTGAAGTGCAGCGATGGACTTCATTGGGTGTGTTCCTCTCATACAGGAACGGCCCGAACAGAGCCCCCGGTGTTCCCGCACCGGGGGCTCACGCCGTTTGGAACCATCCGGCTCCCCTCAACCCCGCCCGTACGAGACGGGCAGAGGAGGCAACCGGCCGCAGCCCACCGATAGGTGGAGGCGGAGGGGCTGAGCTGCGCTGTTCCGTACGCGAAGGCAGGATCCACGTACGCCGCCCGCTTTTTTGCTGGAGGGGGGCGGATTCCTCAAAGCACGCTGTTGAGTTCTCAAGGGGCTGTCGCTTCCATCGAGCCGTTTCACGGGCTCTCCGGGCGCCGGGAGCAGCCCAAAGAAGGGCCTCCCCGCTCGCCTGGCGATCGAGCTAGCCACCAGGCGGGTACGTCCCTAAGGTTCCCTAGGGTTCCCTGTGGTGTCAAGCGGTAAGCTAGGGAACCTCAGGGATGTCACGACAGGGAGCGAGCGACATGGCAGGCCAGGCCGACAATCGGGCGCCCTACGCGAGGATTGCTGCTCACTACGCTGAACTGATCGCTACTGGTCAGCTTCAGCCGGGAACCCTCATGCCGAGCATCAAGAACCTCTCGGAGGAGTGGAAGGTAAGCACGGCCACAGTCGAGAAAGCCCTGCGCAAGCTGCGCAACGACGGACTCATTCGCGGCATCCACGGCATCGGTACCGAGGTTCTGGATCAACCCGCTCCCATGTCCTCCGGCTCTCAGCGACAGGACCGGGGACGCCGCACAGGGTCCAGCTGGGGCGACGGAGAACGCTCCGACTCGCACCAGGCCGCAGTGGTGCCGGCGCCCGCCGATGTGGCGCAAGCCCTGGACATTCAGCCTGGCTCCGAAGTGGTGCGCCGCAGCCGTGTCTATCGAGACCGCCACGGCATCGTCGCGCACAGCACATCATGGATCCCCGCTCGCTACGCTCAGCTGATCCCGCAGCTGGCGACGAGTGAGCGCCTAACAGGGGGAACCTCGCTCCAGCTCATCGCAGAGGCGACGGGACATCCGATCAGCCATCGCGTCGACACGGCTTCCGCATCCCTCCTGACTCCGGAGTACGCGCGCCTCCTGGAGTTGGATTCCGACGACGCGCCTTCGGACCCGGTGGTCGTCATGACCGCGAAGTTCGTGGACAGCGAGGGCATCGTCGTGGAGTACGGCGTAGACCTTGGTGGTCCTGGACGGACGTGGCGGACGGAATCAGAGGTAGTCGCGTGAGCGGCGCGGACTACGCGCAGGCGATCCCCGCACCACCTCGCCGGCCGTTCTGTGTCTTCATGGTCGGGCTCCCCGGATCCGGCAAGACCACCCTGTCCCGCATCCTCACCGATCGGGGATTCGTGCGCCTATGCCCGGACGAGGAGATGTTCCGCCGGCACGGGGTCTACGGAGTGGACTTCCCGAGAGGTCTCTTTCCGACCCTGGAGCGCCCGGTCCTGGAGGATGTGGCCACCGAACTCAGGGAGCACCTGAAGGCCGGGCACGACGTCGTGGTCGACCATGGCTTCTGGACCCCAGAGGACAGGGCGAAGTGGCGGTCGATCGCCACTGCCGTCGGAGCAACCCCCCTTCTCGTCTACCTCGCGGCGAGTCATGACGAGTTGTGGGAGCGGATCAGCAAGCGCAACGAGTTCCATGCGGATGACCCGAACGCGATCTACTTCTCGGAAAGCGACCTTCAGCGGTACCGCACCCGGTTCTTCCCCCCTACGGCTGAGGAGTCGCACGTGCTGTATGACGGCGATCCCGCGCCTGTGATCGAGGCCCTGAAGGGTTCGCGCTAATGCTGCCGATGGTCCGACACATCGTCAACTCACAGTTGTGCATACCAACCGGCGAAGCCTCGGCGGCGACGCGTGTAAGGCAAGGCATGTACGCAGGGACCGAGGCAGGCACTGCAGCCGTGGTGGTGCAGCAAAGCTGCCCGACCGATGTGAGACCCGCCCCGTCGGGCGGCCCCGTTGCGCGAACTTGAGCAGAGGTTGCACCGTTCTGCCCTCGCAGAATGCCGCGCTCTTTTAGCCTTTAGATCCATCGGGCCACGGGGTGCCGGGACAGATCAGGGGGCCGCTGTGAATGCGGAGATCATGGAAGTGATGGAGCAGGCGGGGCCGTATCTGACGGCGGCCGTGAGCGCGTACGGGACGGCCGTACTGGTGCGAGCCCAGGACGCGGCTCTGGATGCCGCAGTGGAGGGGACCGCCGGTGTGGGCCGGCGGATTCTCGCCCTGGTGTGGCGTCGCCGCGACGGGGAGGAGCGTGCGGCGCTGGAAGCGGCGGTACAGGAGGCCGCCGAGGAGCCGGAAGACGCGGATGCCGCCGCGGCGCTGCGCCAGCAGATCAAGCGGGCTTTGCGGGAGGACGCTGAGCTCATGCGTGAGTTGGCGGCGCTATTGCCGGAGCGGGGCGGCGTGACAGTGAACGTGTCGGGGACGCGGGCGATCGGAGCCCAGCGCATCGGTATCGCCGCGACCGGTGACCACGCCACGATTCACCCGCCGCAGTCGTGAGCGTGCCGGCCCCGAGGGAGTCGGCGCGGGTGAATGTGTCGGGTGACCGGCCGATCGGGGCCGAGTCAGTCCAGGTCGCGCTCAGCGGAGACCATGCCCAGGTGACAGTGCTGCCGGAGCAGGCTGCCCACTGGGCGCGAACCGTTGAGGTGCCGACGGGGGCTGGGTTCCTTCCGGAGTCCGCATCAGGGGTATTCGTCGGCCGTGAGGAGGAGCTGACGTCGTTGCGGCGGATGCTCACGGGCGAGGGTGCGGCGGCGGTGGTACAGCCGCAGCGAACGTCGGCACGTGCGATCAGCGGGCTAGGTGGCGTGGGCAAGAGCGCGCTCGCCTTGCATTACGCCCATCGCTACCGCGACTCCTACACGCTCGTGTGGTGGGTCTCCGCCGAGTCGCCGGAGACGATCGTGACCGGTCTGGGCCGGATCACAGAACAGGTGTGTCCGCAGTGGGCGCGCGGGTGCGGGCCGGAAGATCGGGCAATATGGGCGATCGCCTGGCTCCAGGCGCACCCGGGATGGCTGCTCGTCTTCGACAACGTCGAGGACCCGTCCCATCTGCACCCCTACCTGGGCACCCTTTCCGGCGGACACCACCTCGCCACCAGCCGCAGAGCCACCGGCTGGCACGCCCTGGCCCCCGTCATGCCCCTGGACACCCTCCCGCCGGGCGAGGCGACCGACCTGCTGTGCTCTCTCGCCTTCCACGGCCAGGTAGCCACAGCGGAGCAGCGGGAGGCAGCGCGGCGGCTCGCCGAAGACCTGGGGTGCCTGCCGCTGGCCCTGGAACAGGCCGGCGCCTACGCCTACCGCACCGGCATCGACCTCGACACCTATCGCCACTCTCTCGCCCTCGTCCTTGACGACAACCGCGACGCCCCGGGTCCGGAACGCACGATCGCCCGGATCTGGGACCACACCCTCACTGCCCTGACCACCCGCAATCCTCTGGCCGTCACCCTTCTGCACACCATGGCCTGGCTCGCCCCCGACGGCATCCCCCGCACCCTTCTTGCCCCCCTCACCCCGCACCCGCTCGCACTCGCCAATGCCCTGGGGGAACTGCACGCTTACAACATGGTCGCCTTCACCCCTGACCGTCAGGGCGTCGGCGTCCACCGGCTCGTACAGACCGTCCTACGCAACCGCGACCCGCAGGCCCTCGGTCGCACAGAGGCCGAACAGGCCGTCCGCCAAGCTCTTCCGCCCGGCAACTCCCAGCCCGACGACACCATCGATTGGGAACGCCTCCTTCCCCATGTCCACGCTCTGGCCGACACCACGCCGGTTGATGCCACAGCCTCCATCGATACCGCCAATACCTACGAGCGGGCAGCCCAGTACTTGTGCCGGCAAGGCCGCCACGCCCATACCACCAACCTCCGCGGACAGGTCCTCGCCCAGCGAGCGGAAGTACTGGGCGACACCCACCCGGACACCCTGACCAGCCGCAACAACCTCGCCGTCGCCTACGAGTCGGCCGGAGACCTGAGGCGGGCGATCCCTCTGTACGAGGCCACCCTCGCCCAGTCCGTGGAGGTGCTGGGGGACACCCACCCGGACACCCTGACCAGCCGCAACAACCTCGCCGTCGCCTACGAGTCGGCCGGAGACCTGAGACGGGCGATCCCTCTGCACGAGGCCACCCTCGCCCAGCGAGCGGAAGTACTGGGCGACACCCACCCGGACACCCTGATCAGCCACAACAACGTCGCCTACGTCTACCACTCGGCCGGAGACCTGAGACGGGCGATCCCTCTGCACGAGGCCACCCTCGCCCAGCGAGCGGAGCTACTGGGGGACACCCACCCGGACACCCTGAACAGCCGCAACAACCTCGCCCACGCCTACCAGGACGCGGGGGATCTGGGACGAGCGATCCCTCTGCTCGAGACCACCCTCGCCCAGCGAGCGGAAGTACTGGGCGACACCCATCCCTCCACCCTGAACAGCCGCAACAACCTCGCCAGCGCCTACGAGTCGGCCGGAGACGTGGGACGGGCGATCCCTCTGTATGAGGCCACCCTCGCCCAGTCCGTGGAGGTGCTGGGCGATACTCACCCCTCCACCCTGAACAGCCGCAACAACCTCGCCAGCGCCTACCACTCGGCCAGAGACCTGAGACGGGCGATCCCTCTGTACGAGGCAACCCTCGCCCAGCGAGCGGAAGTACTGGGCGACACCCACCCGGACACCCTGAACAGCCGCAACAACCTCGCCCACGCCTACCAGGACGCGGGGGATCTGGGACGAGCGATCCCTCTGCACGAGACCACCCTCGCCCAGTCCGTGGAGGTGCTGGGCGATACTCACCCCTCCACCCTGAACAGCCGCAACAACCTCGCCAGCGCCTACGAGTCGGCCGGAGACCTGAAACGGGCGATCCCTCTGTATGAGGCCACCCTCGCCCAGCGAGCGGAGCTACTGGGCGACACCCACCCGGACACCCTGACCAGCCGCAACAACCTCGCCCTCGCCTACCAGGAGGCGGGGGATCTGGGACGGGCGATCCCTCTGTACGAGACCACCCTCGCCCAGTCCGTGGAGGTGCTGGGCGATACTCACCCCTCCACCCTGATCAGCCGCAACAACCTCGCCAGCGCGCTGGAAGCTGCAAAGGCTGTACAGCAGTGCGGTACAACAACTAAAGCGATCGATAGCGGCTCTCAGCTTTTCCCTCACCCTAAATAACCGGTATGCCCATTCCCGACCGAACCCTATGAAGTCATGGCGGCTCTACCTTCTAAATCAAAGGGCCGCGTAAGCCGTCGCCGGTACGACGCGTTGTCCTGGTCTTTGTCCAGTACGCCAGAGGACGTGGCCGTTCATCTGCATCCACGAACCCACCTAAACGGCCGCACGAACGCCTACGGACGTACATGAACGACGGGGCGGACAGTTGGAAAGCGTGTTGGGGGCAACCCCTCACGAGTTCGAATCTCGTATCCTCCGCCAGTGCCTCACCGGGCACGTTGTCGAAGGGCCCCACCGTTCACGGTGGGGCCCTTCGACGTATGCCGTGCCTGCCGTCCCGCTACACGGGGCAGGGGCGGTACTCGAGACTCAGCTCACGGTCGACGGCGTAGCTGGTCCGCATCGACGCGTCGATGACCTGCTGCCAGGAGCCGTACTTCGCGTACAGCTGGTCCGCCGTGGGGCCGAGGGGGTTGCCGTACTTGGCGATGTTCCGCTCCTCCAGGACGCGGACCTCCTCCGGGGTCATACCGGCGCGGGTGATCTCCTTGGCCTGGTTCCGCATGTCCACGAGCTCCCGAGCGATCTCCTCGTCCGTGGCCCCCGCCTCGCGCATGTCGCGCTCGGTGCGGTGCATGTCCTCCAGGAGCCCGTGGTACCGCATCCGGGTCCGCTGGGCCTCGACCTTCTCGTCCATCGGCAGGACACGGATCCGGCACACGACCGGGTCGGCGCTGGGACAGGGATCGTCGGCGGAGACGGGCGGGGCGAGGGGAGCCGTGATGACGGAGCCACAGGCCTCCGCCGCCCCGACCAGGGACGAGCCGGCCGCACCGAGGAGGGCGACGGCCGCCACGAACGGAACGAGGGCGCGGCTCAACAAGGAAGAGGAAGGTCGCATGGGCGCATCCTCGGGGACGCCGACCTGCCCCTTCACGCAGGCGCACCGGGTGATCACTCCTATGACGGCAGGCATGCAGGGGCGTGGCCCGCAGGGCTGAACGTGACTCCCAGCAGGGCTCGTTCACTGGATAGGGGGGTGATCGGCGGGAGGGACGTTCCTTCTCCATCCGATCTGTAGTGATGCCGATACTTTCTGTGATGACCAGTCGGCACACTCGACTCAACTAGGGGCGATCAATGAGGAAGTTGGCAACGGCGGCCGTGGCTGCGGGGCTTTTCTTCGGGGGGATGGGGGTGGCGGCGGCCGACTCGTGGCATGCAGTAGCGACCTTCAAGACAACCGGAGCGCACTTCGCGGAAGCGAAGTACAAGTGGGAGCCCGCAGAGGTGCAGCAGGGCGCCTTCCACATCAAGGGCGAGCTGCGTGACATTGGCAAGAACGACAACCACAACGTGTATCTCCAGGTGAAGGTTCACGGTTACGGCTGGAACCGCTTCGACGGGGTGCAGAAGAAGAACGTCCGGATCGACAAGCTCGTGCACGACGGTGCCTCTCGGTACACCAATACGGCACAGGTGCGCGTATGCCAGAACCGCGGCTCCTTGCACCCTGACAACTGCTCTCCGACGAAGCGCTTCAAGCGCCCGTAGGGCAGTCGATCAGTGCGGGAGCCGCTCACCAGCGGCTCCCGCTCCCATAGGAGTGCACATCTTGAAGGACGTCATCCTCCGCGCCGAGGGCGTGGATCTCTTCTACGGCACACAGCAAGCGGTAACCGGTGCCGATTTCACGCTCAAGCGCGGCGAAGTGGCCGCCATCATGGGCAGCAGTGGGTCGGGGAAGTCGTCCCTGCTGTACTGCCTCGCCGGGGTTCTTCCGCCCTCCAACGGCACGGTGACCTTCGATGGAGTACAGCTCTCGTCTCTCCCCGACGGGGAGCTCAGTGCCTTGCGTCGCACCCGCCTGGGATTCGTGTTCCAGTACGGGGAACTGCTGCCGGAACTGACCGTCGAGGAGAACGCGGCGCTTCCTCTCCGGCTCGCCGGGATCAGTAAGTCCCATGCCCACGCCATGGCCGGCCAGGTGCTGGGGCGGCTTGGGATGGGCGATCTGTTGCGGCGCAGGACGTCGAAGCTGTCGGGTGGCCAGAGTCAGCGCGTTGCAGTTGCGCGAGCCCTGGTCCACCGGCCGGACGTGGTGTTCGCGGACGAACCCACCGGAGCGCTCGACAGCGCCAACGCAGCTGCCGTGCTCGATGAGTTCCTTCAGCTGGCGAGAAGACAGAAGACCGCCGTCGTCATCGTCACGCACGACGCCGATGTCGCCGCCAAGGCCGACACCCAGTACACGATGTCGGATGGTGTGCTGGCCCAGCGGGTGGCGGTGTGAACGCGTTCGTCCTTGGCATGCGTCTGCTGTGGCGCAGCGGGCGCAGGGCGCGGGTCAGGTTCCTCCTGATGGTGTTCGGGTCCGCACTTGGCGTTGCCTGCCTGGCCGCCGCACTCACCATTCCGACGATCATCGCTGCCAGCGATGCCCGCGTGACGATCCGATCTGTGCAGTCCGCCAAGAACACCAACGCCGTCTACCAAGAATTCCTGGACCCCTATGGCTCACAACCGTTGCGACGAATCTTCATTGCTCGCACAGGTCCTGGGCCTCTGCCGGTTCCCCCGGGAATCAAGGAACTGCCTCGCGCAGGCGAGGCGATCGTTTCGCCGAAGCTGGGCGAGATCTTGGCCGCCAACCCATCCGCTGCGGGACTCGTACCCGGCCATGTGACCGGCACGATTGCCCCGCCGGGGCTCGCAGGTCCCGACGAGCTTTACGCCTACATCGGCACCAGGCCGGATGCGCTGACCGGGGCGGCCCCGCTCAGCCACTTCGGCACCAAGTACATGCAGCACGAGCTCATCGATCCATCCACCCTGGACATCCTGCGGTTCACGCTCGGCTGCATCGTGCTACTCCCTCTCGTCATCTTCCTCTCGGTCTGCGCGCGGCTCTCCGGCGAGTCCCGTGCGCGCCGGCTCGCTGCACTTCGCCTCCTCGGCCTCAGCTTGAAGGACACTCTGCGGGTCAACGCCGGAGAAAGTGTGGTCGCCGCCTTTGTCGGTTCCGTGGTCGGACTCATCGGTTATCTCGGGGTCAACGAATTCATGGCGCGGGTCGGGTTGCCCGGGTTGCACTGGTACCCAGCCGACGGGCGGCCGGAAGGGGTAACCATCGCCGTATGCCTGCTGGGGTGTCCGGTCCTCGCATGGGTCGTCGGGCAGTTCAGCCCGCGGCAGGCAGCTCAGTCGCCCATCAGCGTGCGCCGCACTGGAGAGAGCAAGCCTCCGAAGAAGTACGGGACGTTGCTGTTGATCCCCGGACTTGGGGTCATCGGCGGATACTGCGTACTCAGTGCGATGGGGCGGGATCCGTCAGGCGGGTCCGGCAGTTCGGTGCTCGTTCCCGCTGCCGTGCTAATGACGGGGGCGGGGCTCGTGTTCGGTCTGGCACCGATCACGTCATGGCTCTCGCAACGTCTGGCGGCTGTGTCGAAGTCACTGCCTCTGTCACTCGCCATGCGACGGACGGAGGTCGATCCAGGCAGCGCGCTGCGAGTGGTCACCGGTCTCGTGCTGCTGGTGTTCGGGGCCTCACTCACGCAAGGGGTACTCATCGAATTGGATCAGGTCAGTCGGAGAACGACTCCGGTCCAGGAGTACAGCCTTCCGATGTCGGAGCTGAGTGGGCAGCAGCGCACGCAGATGTCCGCATTGAGTGGCGTACAGGCCCATGGGCTCGTCACCCAGTCATGGGTGGCCAGCTTGGAAGAGGACGTACCCAGAATCCAAGCTGTCGTTGCAACCTGTGGTCAGTTGGCTGCTTTCACTGAGACCACGAACGGATGCGTCGACAACAAGGTGCTGCGGATCACGGATCCGACTTACCCGTCTGATGACGATGCTCGCCCCGGCAGCAGCTTCCCGTTCCTGCTCAGCGACGGGCGAAGGCTGCAGGTCGCCCTGCCCCGGGACGCTGTCACGGTTCGGTCTTACCAACCCTCAGAGTTCGGCGGTCCAAGCCTGCTCATCCCTCCCTCACGCCTCCCCCCAGGCGCCCAGATCGCAGACGCCCGCTTCGTTCTCGTCAGTCCTTCCGACCCCGACACCGTCCGCTCCGTTCTCGACGGCATCGGGGCCGTTGCGCCCACCGCCTCCGTCGAGCCCGTCGGGATTGTCATCGACTCGCTCGCTCAGTTGACCGTGATTCGGAGTCTGCTCGTCGTCGGGATGGTGCTCGGGCTGGTGATCGGGGTTGCCGCGTTTGTCGTGTCCGTGGCCGATCGGGCCATGGAGCGGCGGGGGCAGGTGACCGCGCTTGCCTTGTTGGGGGCTCGGGCCGGGACGTTGCGGGTGGTGCAGGTGGTGCAGGTGTTGTTGCCGTTGGTCGTGGGGTTGGGGGCGGCCATCGTCACCGGGTGGCTGGCCGAGTCCAGTTATCTGATCACCGGGGGTGGCGAGGTGCACTGGGACTGGGACGGGTTGCCCTTGTTGTTCGCCTCAGCCCTGGGGGTCATGCTCGCCGCCGCGGTCGCCTCCGTTCCCATGGTGCGGCGCCACATCGATCCCGAGCACATCCGGCGGGACTGATCGGCGAGCGAGCGATCAGCGAGAGGACGTACGGACTGGGCCACGGGCGCACCCAGCGCGCTCGTGGCCCATGTCCTGGCCGGGGGAAGTAGCTTCAGGCCGCCAGGGTGTGGGTGGTGCGGCGTTCGATTCGGGTCTTCAGGGTCAGCGTCGTCGCCGACGCTGCCGTGCCCGCCAGCAGCGCCGTCCACCACAGCGTCGCCGGGCTCAGGGTCGTGTACGTCGTCACCCCGAGCGTCAGCGCCCCGAAGCGGGCCACGCCCCACGTCCAGCTGAACGCTCCCTGGTAGCGGCCCCGGGCGTGGGCCGGGGCCAGGTTCGCGAAGAGGCCCGCCGCGATGCCCGCGACGACCACCTCGCCCAGCGACCAGACCACCACCGACAGCGCGTAGCCGGCGACGCTGTCCGCCAGGCCGGTCAGCGCGACGCCCACCGCGATCAGCGCGCTGCCCGCGCTCTGCACCACGAGCTGCGGCAGTCGGGACAGCCAGGCCGTCGCGAAGGGCTGGAGTGCGACCACCATGATCGCGTTGACCGCCGCCATCGCCCCGTACACCGCCGGCGACAGGCCGCTGTCGCGGACCGCGAGCGGGAGTGCGACCTCCGTCAGCGAGTACACGAAGAGCTGGATCCCGAAGAGGGGGAGCAGGAGCATCGCCAGGCGGTCGCGGATCACCACGCCGTAGCCGATTCCGTCCTTCGCCTGCTTCTGCGGCTCCTCGCGCTTCGGTTCCTCGATGCGTGCAGCCACCACCAGCGCGTACAGCAGCATCGAGCCCGCGTCCACCGCGAACAGGAGCCAGTACCCCTGCGCCGCCAGGTAGCCGCCCAGGACTCCCGCCACCGCGGTGCCGATGTTCACGCCCCAGCCGAAGAGGGCGTACGCGCGCCGGCGCCGTTCGCTGTCGACGGCGTCGGCCAGCAGCGCGTACGCCGCCGGGGAGACCAGGCTGCCCGCCGCGCTGATCAGCAGCGCCGCCGCCGCCATCGTCCACACCCCCGGCGCCAGGAAGAGGGCCCCCTGCGCCGCCGCCGCGCCGATCAGGCCGATCAGCATCGTGGGACGGCGGCCGATCCGGTCCGCGAGGATGCCGCCCACGGCCGGGCCGATCAGGTTGCCCGCGCCGAGCGCGCCGAGCACGTACGTGGATTCCCCGCCGTTCACTCCCCGCGAGGCCAGGAAGAACACCAGGAACGGGGTGACCAGGTAGCCGAGACGGTTGACGATCGTTCCCGCGAAGATCGTCCAGACCACGGACGGGAGGTCGCGGAAGGCGGAGGGGGAGAGGGAGAGGGAGGCACGGGTTCTGGGCATGAGGGGAGTTTGTTTTCCCGTCCCGCCGTCCCTCCATTGATTAAGGTCAGGCCGAATCCATTCGCCTACTCCAGGACGTAGCACGCATGGAAGCCGGGCTCAGTTTCTCCGCCGCCGACCTCGCCCAGACCCGCTTCGCCGTCTCCCCCATGTGGGAAGTCGTCACCAGCTACCGCATCGTCGCCCACCATCGCGACTCCGCCGCCCACAGCCGCTGGGCCGCCCAGGTCCGGCCCCGGATCGTCCGCGCCGGCCTCGATCGCGGCTGGCTCGCCGCCCTCGTGCCCGCCCGCGGCTACCTCGCCGACTTCCTCAACCCCACCCCCGCCGGGCCCTTCCCCACCCTCGACGCCGAGCTCGACGCCCTGCGCCGCTCCCCCGCCGCCGACGTGATCGACGACCTCGACACCTTGGAGCGGAAGGGCGTCGCCCCGGCTCGACTCCGGGCGCTGCGCGAGGACCCCTCGGCCGTCCTCCCCAAGGTCGCCGACGAGATCGAGACCTACTGGGAAATCGCCCTCGCCCCCTACTGGGCCCGCATCCAGAAGGTCCTGGAGGCCGATGTCTTCCACCGGGCACGGCAGGTCGCCGAGCACGGTTCCGCGCGGGTCCTGAGCGAACTCCACGAGACCGTGCGGTGGGACGACGGCACCCTGCGGCTCGTACGGCGGCACTGCGCGCTCACCCGCGACCAGGCCGGCTCCGGGCTGCTGCTCATCCCCTCCGTCTTCGCCTGGCCCCAGGTCCTCACCCGTTCCGTCCATCCCGACCCGCCTCAACTCGCCTATCCCGCACGAGGGTTCGGTGGCGTCTGGGAGCCTCGTGCCACCGCCGCCACCGACGCCGTCGCCGCCGTCCTCGGCCGCTCCCGCACCCTGCTCCTCACCGAGCTCGACACCCCCGCCTCCACCACCCAGCTCGCCACCCACTGCGGCATGTCCGCCGCCGGCGTCTCCCAGCACCTCATCGCCCTCCGGAACGCCGGACTCGTCACCGCCCACCGCAGCGGCCGCTCCGTCCTCTACGCCCGCACCGCCGTCGCCGACCAACTCCTCCAGCCCCCGGGGATCATTACGGGATGAGCTCTTCTTCCTGGACCGAGCGTGTTCTCGTACGTGATGACGGTGTACGGCTCTCCCTCCGCGACTGGGGCGGCCCTGGCGACTCGGGCACCCCCGGGCCCGACACCCTCCTCCTCCACGGGCTCGCCGGGCACTCCGGTGAGTGGGACGCCGTCGCCCGGCTGCTCCGGGACGCCGGCCACCGGGTCGTCGCCCTCGACCAGCGCGGACACGGCAGCAGCGAGCGGCTCCCGGCGGACGTCTCCCGTGCCGCGTACGTCGCCGACGTCCTCGCCGTCGTCGAGGAACTCGGGCTCGTACGGCCCCTGTTGATCGGCCAGTCGCTCGGCGGGCACACCGCGCTCCTCACCGCCGCCGCCCACCCCGGCCTGCCGCGCGCGCTCGTCCTCGTCGAGGCCGGGCCCGGCGAGCCCGAGCCCGGTCTGCCGGAGCAGATCGGGGGCTGGCTGCGGGCCTGGCCGGTGCCGTTCCCCTCGCGGGAGGCGGCCGTCGCGTACCTGGGGGACGGCAGGCGGGCCGTCGGGGAAGGGTGGGCCGACGGCCTCGAGGAGCGCGACGGCGGGCTCTGGCCGCGCTTCGACCCCGAGGTCATGGAGCGGTCCCTCGACGAGAACGCCCGGCGGGACTTCCGGGAGGAGTGGGCCGCCGTCGCCTGCCCCGGTCTCGTCGTGCTCGGGGAGGGCGGGATCATCGGTCGTGATCAGTACGCGGAGATGGCTCGGGTGCAGGCCGGGCTGCGGGGCGTCAGCCTCCCCGGTGCCGGGCACGACGTGCACCTTGAGCGGCCCGAGCTGCTGGGCGGGCTGATTCTCGATTTCGTACGGCAGGAAAGGCTTTGACGCCCTTGCCGTGGAGCCCTTGTCGTTGAGCCCGTATGCGTGGAGCCCGTATGCGTGGAGCCCTTTCCCCCGCAGCCCTTTCCTCGAAGCCCTTGCCTTGGAGTGCACTTCACTCCCTAGAGTGCGCGCATGCGCTATCGGGTACTCGGCGGGACCGGGATCGACGTCAGCACCTACTGCCTCGGCACCATGATGTTCGGGGCGGTCGGCAATCCGGACCACCAGGAGTCCGTACGGATCATCCATGCCGCCCTCGACCAGGGCATCAACTTCGTCGACACGGCCGACATGTACTCGGCCGGCGAGTCCGAGGAGATCGTCGGCAAGGCGCTGCGCGACCCCCGGCGCCGTGAGGCCACCGTCCTCGCCACCAAGGTGTACTTCCCGATGGGCGGCGAAGGGCCCAACAAGGGTGGCTCCTCCCGCCGTTGGATCACCCTCGCCGTCGAGAACAGCCTCAAGCGGCTCGGTACGGAGTGGATCGACCTCTATCAGGTGCATCGGCCCGATCACCGGACCGACATCGAGGAGACCCTCGATGTTCTCGGTGACCTCGTCGGTCAGGGGAAGATCCGGGCCTTCGGCTGTTCCACCTTCCCCGCCGAGGAGATCGTCGAGGCCCACGCCGTCGCCGAACGGCGCGGGCTGCGCCGGTTCCGCTCCGAGCAGCCGCCGTACTCGCTGCTCGCGCGGGGCGTGGAGGCCTCCGTGCTGCCCACCGCCCAGAAGTACGGGATGGGGGTGCTGACCTGGAGCCCGCTCGCCTCCGGCTTCCTCACCGGCAAGTACCGCAAGGGGCAGCCGATCGACCTCACCAGCGGGCGGGCCGCGCTCACCCCGCACCGCTTCGACCCCTCACTGCCCGTGAACGCCGCCAAGCTCGACGCCGTCGAGGCCCTCGTCGACGTCGCCGAGTCCATCGGGTGCTCCCTGCCCGAGCTGGCGATCGCCTTCGCGGCCGCGCACCCGGCCGTGACCTCCGTGATCCTGGGGCCCCGGACGATGGAGCAGCTGGAGGGGCTGCTGAAGGGCTCGACCGTCGTCCTCACCGACGAGACCCTCGACCGGATCGACGCGATCGTGCCGCCCGGGACCAACCTCTACCAGCCGGACGGCGCCTGGAAGCCGCCCTTCCTCACCGATCCGGCCCTGCGGCGGCGGCCGTTGGGCGAGCGGGCGGCCGGGTGAGCGGAAGGGGGCCTAGGCGCTGGGCGTGAACTGTTCCGTGCCCACCACCCGGAGCAGTGCCAGGCGTTCCCCCGCGTCCGTGCCCGGAGGCGGGGTGTAGAGGACGAGGCGCTGTTCGCCCTCCGGGGCGAGCAGCACCTGGCAGTCCAGGTCGACCGCGCCGATCAGCGGGTGCGCGACCCGCATCCGGCTGTGCCGGCGGACCGCCACCTCGTGCCGTTCCCACAGCTCCGTGAACTCCTCGCTCGCCCCGTGCAGACGCTCCACGAGCCGGGTGGCGGCCGGGTCGCCGGAGCGGCGGGCGACGGCCGCGCGCAGGTCGGCGACGTGGAGGCGGCTGTAGTACGCGTGCTCCTCGGCCGGGTACGCCGTACGGGCCGCCGGGTCGGCGAACCAGCGCCACGCCACGTTCCGCCCGTGCTCCGACACCGTGCACACCCCGCCGAGCAGGGACCGGGCCATCGCGTTCTGGGCGAGGACGTCCCCGAGGTCGCTCAGGACCTGCGCGGGGGTCGTGTCCAGCTGGTCGAGCAGGTGCAGCAGGCCCGGTGCGACGTGGTCGCCGGCCGTGGCGCCGGCGGGCGGGCGGTGGCCGGCGAGGAGGTGGAGGTGGTCGCGCTCGTCGGTGTCGAGACGCAGCGCGCGGGCGAGCGCGGCGAGCATCTGCGGCGAGGGCTGCGGGCTGCGGGCCTGTTCCAGGCGGATGTAGTAGTCGGCGGACATGCCCGCGAGCTGGGCGACCTCCTCGCGGCGCAGTCCGGGCGTGCGACGCCGGGGTCCGGCCGGGAGGCCCGCGTCCTGCGGGCGGACCCGCTCGCGGGAACGGCGCAGGAAGTCGGCGAGTTCACGGCGGTCGATCGTCATGCGGATCATGGTGCCGCGTACGGGCGGTCGTATCCAGGGACCGGCAGTCCCCGGGCCCCGACAGCGAGGCAGAGCCGCATCCGGGGGACGGCCGGCCCCCGGGGCACGCGGCCCCGACAGCGAGGCAGAGCCGCATCCAGGGACTGCCGGTCCCAGGGTCAGGAAGGCTCTCCCGGTGGCTTTCGGTGGTCGGCAGAGTCCTCGGTGTCAGGCAGCGCGACCGCCTCCGCCGGAGGTGGTCGGGCAACCACCGGGTTCACCACCCCCTCCCCCCCGGAGCAGAGATCATGGCCACCGTCACCGTCGGCACCGCCCGCGTCCACTACGACATCGAGGGTTCGGGCGCCGGGCCCGCGCTTCTCCTCGTCCACGGCACCGGTTCCGGTGGCGCCGTCATCAACTGGGGCCGGACCGCGCCCCGTTTCACCGCCGACCGCCGGGTGATCACCCTGGACCTGTCCGGCGCCGACCGGACCGTCGACGACGGCGGCCCGCTGACCGTCGAGACGCTCGCCGCGCAGATCGTCGCGGTGATCGAGGACGCGGGGACCGGCCCGGTCGACCTGCTCGGGTTCTCGATGGGGGCGCCGGTGTCCGCGGCCGTCGCTGCCCTCCGCCCGGACCTGGTCGAGCGGCTCGTGCTGGTGGCGGGGTGGGCGTACACCGACGGCGACGAGTACCTGCGGAACCTGTTCACGCTGTGGCAGCGGCTCGGCGCGTACGACCCGGCGGGCTTCGGGCGGAGCGTGACGATGACCGGGTTCAGCCGCGACTTCCTCAACTCGATCGGCCGCGAGGGCGTCGAGGCCCTCATCCCGAACATGCCGCCCACCCCGGGCACCCTGCGGCACGTGGCGCTCGACCTCGGGGTCGACATCCGCGGGCTGCTGCCCCGGATCACGGCGGAGACGCTGGTCATCGGCGGTACGCAGGACGCCACGGTGCCGGTGGAGAACAGCAGGGAGCTGCACGCGGCGATCGCCCGCAGCACGTACGCGGAGATCGACGCCGGGCACGTCATGCTCTTCGAGAAGGAGGACGAGTTCGTGAAGACGGTGACGGAATTCCTCCGCTCGGCCGCCTCCTGAAGCCATCCTTGACCGCATGGCGGAAACCAGAATGATCGACGCGGCCGAGCGGCGGGCCCGGCTCGGGGTACGGCACCGGCTGGCCGCGGGCGCGCGGGCGAAATCCGCGGCGGAGGTCGGGGGCGCGCTCGTGGCGCTGCACGCGACGGACCCGGCGAGCGTGTTCCTCGCGGTGGCGGCGCGGCTGGCGGAGGGCGTCGAGCCGGTGGGGACGGTGGAGCGGGCGCTGTACGAGGACGGGGCCCTGGTGCGTATGCACGGCATGCGGCACACGGTCTTCGTCTTCCCGTCCTCCCTCGCGGCCGACGTCCAGGCCTCGACGACCGAGCCGGCCGCGGTCCGCGAACGGACCACGCTCCTCAAGCACTTGGCGGCCGGCAGCGACTTCGACGGGGAGTGGCTCGCGGAGACCGAGCGGCTCGTCCTCGCCGAGCTGGGCGCGCGGGGCGAGGCGACCGGGGCCGAACTCGGCGAGGCCGTACCGAGGTTGAGGTCGACGTACGTGTACGGGCGGGGGACCCGCCAGGAGGGGGTCCAGTCCGTGGCGAGCCGGGTGCTGCGGGTGCTCGGCATGGAGGGCCGGATCGTGCGGGGCCGGCCGCAGGGTTCGTGGACGTCGAGCCGCTTCCGCTGGGCGCTCGGCGAGGCCCATCCCGTGCGGGATCCGGCGGAGGCGCGGGCCGAGCTGTTGGGGCGGTGGCTCGGGGCGTGCGGGCCCGCGACCGAGGCGGACCTGACGTGGTGGACGGGGTGGAAGGTCACGGACGTCCGCAAGGCGCTGGCGGCGGTGGGGGCGGTGCCGGTGACGGTGGACGAGGGGACGGGTTTCGTCCTGCCGGACGATCTGGGACCCGTACCGGAGCCGGAGCCGTGGGCGGCGCTGCTGCCCGCGCTGGACCCCACGGCGATGGGGTGGCGGGGCCGTGACTGGTACCTGGACCCGGACCACCGGGCGGCGCTGTACGACCGCAGCGGGAACATCGGGCCGACGGTGTGGTGGAACGGCCGGATCGTCGGCGGCTGGGCGCAGCGCCCGGACGGCTCCCTCGCTCGTCGGCTCCTCGCCGACGTGGGCGCGGAGGCGGAGCGGGCGATCGGGGCGGAGGCGGAGCGGCTGGCGGAGTGGCTGGGGGACGTACGGGTGACGCCCCGCTTCCGGACGCCGCTGGAGCGGGAGCTCGCCGGCGCCTAGGGGCTTTCGCGACACCCCCTGGGGCGGCGGCTCCTAGTGACGGCTCGCCAGGCCCGGGACGCCCAGGTCGTAGAGGCCGTCGAGGACCAGGTCGACGCCGACGGCGGCGAGCAGCAGGCCGAGGAGGCGGCCGAGGAGCTCGATCGTGGCGTGGTGGGTGCGGCGCAGGATCCGGGCGAGGAGCAGGACGCAGGCGAGGTCGAGGGCGATGACGGACACGTACGCGCCGACGACCGTCGAGCGCCAGGTGAAGGAGTCGCGGGCGGCCGCCTCGATGAGGACGGCCGTCATGGCGAGCGGGCTCACGACGTACGGCATGAGCAGCTCGCGCACCCCGCTGACCAGGTCGGGGGAGTCCTGGTGGGTACCGTCGGAGCCGAGGTGGAGGCCGAGGACGAGGCCGACGGCGTAGATGAAGAAGATGACGCCGCCGGCGAGCTGGAGGGCGGGCGTGCTGATGTGGAAGACGTCGAGCAGCCAGGGCGCCGTGATGCCGGTGACGAGGCCGACGAGGACGGCCGCGCCGGAGGAGATGAGCGCGATGGTCCGCAGCTGTCGGACGTCGTGGACCTGGGCGAGGCCGGCGAAGGCGAGGAGCACCTTCGGGGGTCCGACGACGGAGAAGAAGGCGATGAAGGCGGCGGAGTAGGTGAGTGCGTTCACACCGGAATCATGGGGCGGTCGGGTGATTTCTCCTGTTTTCCCGGTTTCCGTCCGCGCGGTGTCGAGAACGGCGGACCGGCTCCGACTGTGCTGCGAGAGGAAGTAATCGCAGAGATCGACGAGGAGGACGTCATGAAGTACCTGGTGATGGTCCAGGGAGCGCAGGCCGACTACGAGGCGATGACGGGCCACGGCTCCGCGCAGTACCCGGCCTGGGACAAGGTGCAGCTCAAGTCCATGTTCGCCCACATGAACGCGATCAACGAGGAGGTGTCCGCGCGCGGCGAGATGGTCGACGCCCAGGGCCTCGCCGCCCCGTCCACGGCCCGCTTCGTCACGGTGGACGCCCAGGGCGAGCCGGTCGTGACCGACGGCCCGTACGCCGAGACCAAGGAGGTCCTCGCCGGCTACTGGGTCCTCGACTGCGACTCCCTGGACCGCGTCACGGAGATCGCCGCCCAGGTCGCCCGCTGCCCGGTCCCGCCCGGCTCTCCGGACTACCCGGTGGTCATCCGCCCGATCGACGAGACGGGCCCGAGCCAGGACTGACCTCAGTGCACCCCGTGGGCCCCGCCCGTCGTGCGGGGCCTGCCGTTCGGGATGAGGAGGGGGGCCGTCAGGGCTGTCGTCAGGGCCGTGAGGGTGCAGAGGGTGAAGGTGGTGGTGAAGCCTGCCGTGCCCAGGGCGAGGGTGGAGGTCACGGCCACGCCGATGGTGCCGCCGACCTCGTGGAAGGTGTTGACGATGCCCGAGGCGAGGCCGGCCTCGTGCGGGGGGATCAGGCCGAGGGCCGTCGTAGTGGCGGTGACGAAGACCGCGCCCAGGCCGAGGGCCGCCGTCGCCAGGGACGGCAGGAGGGTCGTCCAGGGGTCGGCGGTCGGGGTCAGGAAGGCGAGCGGCAGGCAGCCCGCCGCCGCCAGAGCCATGCCGCCGGCGGCGCAGGCGCGCGGGCCGGCCGTCGTGACCAGGCGGGAGCCGAGGTGTGCGCCGATGGCCGTGGTGAGCGCGACCGGGAGGAAGAGGAGTCCGGTGCGGAAGGCGTCCAGGCCGTGGACGCGCTGGAGCCGCATCGAGCCCAGGAAGAAGAACGAGATCAGGAGCGCGGTCGCGACCAGCATGAGGAGGGAGCCCGCGACGACCGGGCGTCGGGTCAGCATCCGCAGGTCCATGAGGGGGGTGCGGGTCCTTCGTTCCGCTGCCGCGAACGTTGTGTAGAGGGCGGCCGCGCCCAGGAAGGGGAGCAGGGTCCTGGGCGACGTCCAGCCGGAGTCTCCCGCCCTGATCAGGCCGTAGACGAGTGCTCCCGTGGCGGTGGTGACGAGGATCGCGCCCGGGACGTCCAGGGGGCCGGCCCCTGCCGTGGGCCTGTCCTTCGGGAGGAGTCTCGGGAGTACGGCGAGGAGCGCCAGGCCCGTCGGGACGTTCACGTAGAAGATCCACGGCCAGCCCGGGCCCGCCGTGAGGGCGCCGCCCAGGAGGACTCCGACGGCCGAGCCGGTGCCGCCGATCGCCGCCCAGACGCCGAGGGCCTTGGCCCGTTCCGGGCCGTGGAAGGTGGTGGTGACGAGGGCCAGTGCCGCCGGGGAGAGCAGGGCGGCGCCGATGCCCTGGGCGACGCGGCCGGAGAGCAGGGCGGCGGCGTTCGGTGCGAGGCCGCAGGCCAGGGACGCGGTGGTGAAGAGGGCGAGGCCGGTGAGGAGGACGCGGCGGGCGCCCAGGGCGTCGGCGAGCCGGCCGCCGAGGAGCATCAGGCCGCCGAAGCAGAGGGTGTACGCGGTGACCACCCAGGTCAGGGTCGTACGCCCGAGGTCCAGGTCGGTGGCGACGGCGGGCAGGGCGACGTTCACGACGGTGACGTCCAGGATCAGCATGAACTGGGCCGCACAGATCAGCGCGAGGGCCGTCCAGCGGCGTGCGTGGACGTCGGCGGGGGCGAGGTCGGTCGACATAACTGAACTGTACGGCACAGTACAGTTGAACTCAAGAGTACAGTTCGCTTGGTACGCTCCCCGCATGGATCCCAAGCCCGCCCCCACCGGCGCCCGCGCCGCCCGCAAGCGGCAGGCCGTCGTACGGGCCGCCCGCGACCTCTTCCTCCGCGAGGGCTTCGGCGTCGGCATGGACGCCATCGCCGCCGAGGCGGGCGTCTCCAAGGTGACCGTCTACAACCACTTCGGCAGCAAGGAAGCCCTCTTCACCGCCGTCGTCGCCGGCGCCCTCGACGAACCCCTGCACGGGGACACCGACGGCCCCGACCTCTCCCGCCTCGCCGACGCCGACGATCTGCGCGCCGCCCTCACCGAGGCGGGGCGCGCCTGGGCCCTGGCCGTACGCGCCGACGAGGAGGGCCGCGCCCTGCGCGCCCTCGTCGCCACCGAGCTCCACCGCTTCCCCGAGCTCGGCCTCGCCTGGCGCGCGCACGGCCCGGCCGGCCACCACCCCGCCGTCGCGGACGCCCTGCGCGCCCTCGCCGACCGGGGCCGGCTCGCGATCCCGGACCTGGAGGTCGCGGTCCTCCAGCTGTACTCGCTGCTCGTCTTCCCACAGATGGTGTTCGAGCAGTACGGCACCGAGCTCACCGAGGAGCTGAGCGAGCGGCTCGTCGTCGACGGGGTGGAGATGTTCCTCCGCCGCTACACGCCCTGACAGGTGTCATCCTTGGACTTCGACGGAACCCCGCGCAGGGGAGTAAATTACCCCCTGGGGTATCTGTGGAGGAGTGGCAGTGGAACTCGATCTCGCGGGCGCCGAACTCAAGTCCGTCCTGAACCGGCTGCGCCGGGCCCAGGGCCAGATCTCCGGCGTGATCCGGATGATCGAGGAGGGGCGTGACTGCGAGGAGGTCGTCACCCAGCTCGCCGCCGCCTCCCGCGCCCTCGACCGGGCCGGGTTCGCGATCATCGCGACCGGCCTCCAGCAGTGCCTGACCGACATCGAGGGCGGCCGCAAGAACGGCGAGGACCCCGAGGCGATGCGGGCCCGCCTGGAGAAGCTCTTCCTCTCCCTGGCATAGCGCCGGAAAGAACCTGAAAAACAGCAGTACCCCCGGAGGGCGTTTCCCCCGGGGGTACTTCCGTGTCCGGACGTCGTCAGTCGTCCGCCAGGCCCTTCAGCCGCTTCGCGATGCGCGTCAGGCGCGCGCCCTGGTAGCGGGCGGCCTGGAGGACCTCCTCGCCGGGGGCGCCGTTGGCGCCCGGGTGCGCGGTGCCGTACGGGTTGCCGCCGGCCGCGTACACCGCCGGGTCCGTGAAGCCGGGCGAGACGATGACCGAGCCCCAGTGGTGGAAGGTGTTGTAGAGCGCGAGCAGCGTCGACTCGTTGCCACCGTGGACGTTGTGCGCGCTGGTGAAGGCGGTCGCGGGCTTGTCCGCCATGACGCCCCGCTGCCAGAGCCCGCCCGTCGTGTCGACGTACTGCTTGAGCTGCGCGGCCACGTTGCCGAAGCGGGTCGGCGAGCCCAGCGCGTACGCGTCCGCCCACTCCAGGTCGTCGAGCGTGGCGACCTCCACGTCACCGGTGGCGTCCACATGGGCGCGCCAGGCCGGGTTCGCGTCGATGGCGGCGTCGGGGGCGAGCTCGGGCACCCGGCGGAGGCGCACCTCGGCACCGGCCTTCTCGGCGCCCTCGGCGACGGCCTGGGCGAGCTGGTGCACGGATCCCGTGGCCGAGTAGTAGATGACGGCGACCTTGACGGACATGGTGGACTCTCCTCAGCCGAACTCGACGAGCGAAGCGGATTGCTTTCCGGTTCCTGATATCAAGGTTAAGCGGATTGCTATCCGGTTTGCAAGGGGAACAGGTATGCTCACCTCAGGAAAGCGACCGAGGGGGACGGGGCTCAGGGAACAGGAGTCGGCAGATGAGCGCGGAGAACCCCCAGTCCGGAGAGACGTCCGGAGAGACGTCCGGAGACCGGGCGGCGGTGCCGGCACTCAGCCTGCTCCCCACCGTCGACGCCCCCGCCCCCGAGCGCGCCGACGCGGCCCGCAACCGGCGCCGGATCCTCGACGCGGCCGCCCGGATCGTCGCCGAGGAAGGCCCCGACGCCGTCACCATGAACCAGGTCGCCCACGCCAGCGGCATCGGCGTCGGCACCGTCTACCGCCGCTTCGGCGACGTCTCCCAGCTCCTGTGGGCGCTCCTCGACGAGCGCGAGCGCCGCTTCCAGGAGGCGTACATGAGCGGCCCTCCCCCGCTGGGCCCCGGCGCCCCCGCCGCCGAACGGCTCGACGCCTTCCTCGACGCGCTCGTCGACCGGGTCGCCGCACAGCGCGCCCTGCTGCTCGCGGCGCACTCCGCGGCACCCCGCGCCCGCTACCACAGCGGCGCCTACCGGGTGATGCACACGCACATGGCCCTGCTCATCGGACAGCTCAGGCCGGGGAGCGACAGCACGCTCCTCGCGCACCTGGCGCTCGCGCCGTTCTCGCCCGACGTCATGCACCACCTGACGGTCGAGCAGGCCCTGTCGGCCGACCGGCTCAAGGCCGGTGTGCGGGAGCTGCTCACCCTCCGGGCCTGAACGCCGTCCGACCCGTGGCCGGTGGTGGACCGCCGTGCCCCCGCCGTCGCAGGATCACGCCATGACCACGTACTTGATCCTGCACGGCTTCCAGAACCGCCGCCCGCCCGCCCACTGGCAGCACTGGCTCGCCGGGGAGCTGCGCGAGCGCGGCCACGAGGTCCGCTACCCCCAGCTGCCCGAGCCGGACGCGCCCGGGCTCGACGCGTGGCTCGACGCCCTGGAGGAGCACGGCAGGCGCCCGGCCGAGGGCGAGTTCGTGGTGCTCGCGCACAGCCTCTCGGTGCTGCTGTGGCTGCGCGCCGGGGAGCGCCGGCCGGACGCCGACCGGGTCCTCCTGGTCGCCCCGCCGTCCCCGCAGGTCACCGCCTCGATCCCGGAGATCGCCGCCTTCGCCGACGGCCTCGACCTGACGGAGGCGGGACTCAAGGCGCGGCTCGTGTACGGGGACGGGGACCCGTACTGCCCCGAGGGCGCCGACCTGCACTACGGCATCCCGCTCGGCCTCGACCTGGACCTCGTACCGGACGGCGAGCACCTCAACCCCGACACGGGGTACGGGGAGTGGCCCTCGCTCCTGGAGTGGTGCGAGGACCCGGCGGCACGGGTGCGGAGCAATGGGAACCCGTGGAAAAGCACGGGCCTTTGAGCGGCCGGACCCGATAGCGTCGGCCGGATGTATCCCGAGAACGCACCGTACGACCAGGGCCTGCTCGACGTGGGCGACGGCAACCGCATCCACTGGGAGGTCTCCGGGAACCCGGACGGCAAGCCCGCGCTCGTCGTCCACGGCGGGCCGGGCTCCGGTTCCTCCCCGCGCAGCCGGCGCCGGTTCGACCCGGAGGCGTACCGGGTCGTCCTCTTCGACCAGCGGGGCTGCGGGCGCTCCACCCCGCACGCGAGCGACCCGGCCGCCGACATGTCCGTGAACACCACCGCGCACCTGGTGGCCGACATGGAGCGGCTGCGCGAGCATCTCGGGATCGACAAGTGGCTGCTCTACGGCGGGTCCTGGGGCTCCACGCTGATCCTGGCGTACGCGGAGGCGTACCCCGAGCGCGTGTCGGAGATCGTGATCGCGGCCGTCACCACCACCCGCCGCTCCGAGACCGCCTGGCTGTACGAGGGCGTCGGCCGCTTCTTCCCCGAGGCCCACGAGCGCTTCCGCGCGGGGGTCGACCACGCGGCGGACCTGGTCGGCGAGTACGCCGCCCGGATGAACCACCCCGACCGGGCCGTACGGGAGAAGGCGGCGGCCGACTGGTGTGCCTGGGAGGACGCCGTCCTCTCGATGGAGGGCATGGGGACCCCGTACACCGACCGGGTCGACGACACCCGGCTCGGTTTCGTCCGGATCTGCTCGCACTACTTCGCGCACGGCGCCTTCCTGGAGGAGGGTGCGCTGATCCGCGACGCGCACCGGCTCGCCGGCATCCCCGGGGTCCTGATCCACGGCCGGCTCGACATGGGCGGACCGCTCACCACCGCCTGGGAGCTGACCCGCGCCTGGCCGGACGCCGAGCTGCACGTGGTGGAGAAGTCGGGGCACCTCGGCGGCGAGGAGACGGGGACGCTGATCCTGACGGCCCTCGACCGGTTCGCGAAGCCGTAACCCCGCCGGGCGCGCCGCTTCGCGAAGCCGTGATCCCGCCGGGCGCGCCGCTTCGCGAAGGGGTGAATCCACCGGGCGGTCGCCACGCGCGCGCGTGATGATCGGTCCATGAGTCCCCAGGCCCCCGAGATCCACCTCGCCCAACAGCCGGAGGCCGACGCGCTGCTCGGCCGCTCGCCGCTCGCCGCGCTCGTCGGCATGCTCCTCGACCAGCAGGTCCCGATGGAGTGGGCGTTCTCCGGCCCGTACACGATCGCGACCCGCATGGGCCACGACGACCTCGACGCGCACGAGATCGCCGCCCGGGACCCGGAGGAGTTCGCCGCGCTGCTCTCCGAGAAGCCCGCCGTGCACCGCTATCCGGGCTCGATGGCCCACCGGATCCAGCAGCTGTGCCAGTTCCTCGTCGAGGAGTACGGGGGCGACGCCGAGGCCGTCTGGGCGGACGCGGCGACCGGGAAGGAGCTGCTCGCGCGGCTCCAGGCGCTGCCCGGCTTCGGGAAGCAGAAGGCGCAGATCTTCCTGGCCCTGCTCGGCAAGCAGTACGGGGTGCGGCCCGAGGGCTGGCGGGCGGCGGCCGGTCTCTACGGCGAGGAGAACTGCCACCGCTCGGCGGCGGACATCACGGGGCCGGAGTCGCTCGCGAAGGTGCGCGCGCACAAGCAGGAGATGAAGGCGGCGGCCAAGGCCGCGAAAGCCGCGAAATAAGGCCAGTCGTCCGGGAATTGATAATTCCACATTTCATTCCTGCGCGACCTGACAGGAATTGCGACGGATCTGTTCACAGAATGCCCCCGAGATCGCTAACTTCCCCTCAACCTCGTCCGCACCGGGAAGGACTTCTGTGAACGCATCCCAGCGCCGAGCCGCGGCCATCCTCGCCGCAGCCGCCCTCGCCACCCCGCTGGTCCTCGCCTCCCCCGCCACCGCGGGACAGGACCCGGCGGCCGCGCCCGCCCGCGACGCCGCCCGGCTGGCGAAGAAGCTGGTCCGCGAAACCACCGCCCAGGACGCCTACAAGCACCTGCAGAAGTTCCAGGCGATAGCCGACTCGGCCGGCGGCAACCGCGCGGCCGGCACCCTCGGCCACGACGCCTCGGCCGCCTATGTGTACACGCAGCTCAAGAAGGCCGGATACGACGTCCGCTACCAGCAGTTCGACTTCATCTACACCCAGACGCTCGCCGAGCAGGCCTCCGTCGTCGCGCCCGCGCCCCGCGCGCTCGGCATCAAGGCCATGACGTACACGAAGTCCACCCCGGTCGGCGGCATCACCGCCGAGCTCGCGGCCGTGCCCGTCGACGCCGACGGCTCCACCGGCTGCGAGCCGGGCGACTTCGCCACCGGCGCCTTCACCGGAAAGATCGCGCTGATCAAGCGCGGTGTCTGCTCCTTCGCGGTCAAGCAGCAGAACGCCGCCGCGGCCGGTGCCGTCGGCGCGGTCGTCTACAACAACGTCGACGGCGCCCTCTCCGGCACCCTCGGCGACCCCGCCTCCGGCAAGATCCCCACCGGCGGGATCAGCCTGGCCGAGGGCACCCAGCTCGCCGCCGACCTCGCCAAGGGCCCGGTCTCGCTCTCCTTCGAGATCCGCCAGCTCCAGGAGAAGCGCACCACCAACAACGTCATCGCGGAGACCCGGGGCGGCAACGCCGCCAACACGGTCGTGCTCGGCTCCCACCTCGACTCCGTCACCGCCGGCCCCGGCATCAACGACAACGGCTCCGGCTCCGCCGGTCTCCTGCAGACCGCCCTGGAGCTCGCCAAGTCGAAGGACAAGGTCCGCAACAAGGTCCGCTTCGCCTGGTGGTCGGCGGAGGAGGTCGGCCTCCTCGGCTCCGAGCACTACGTCAACAGCCTCACCGCGCTCGACAAGAAGGAGATCAGGCTCTACCTCAACTTCGACATGATCGCCTCGCCGAACTACGGCCTTTTCGTGTACGACGGGGACAACTCGGACGGCGTCGGCGCGGGCGCGGGCCCCGAGGGCTCCGCCCAACTGGAGCGCGACATCGCCGACTTCATGGACGGGCGCGGGGTCCCGCACGAGGGCACCGACTTCACCGGCCGCTCCGACTACGGCCCGTTCATCAAGGTCGGCATCCCCTCCGGCGGCACCTTCACCGGCGCCGAGGGCATCAAGACCGCAGCCCAGGCAGCCAGGTTCGGCGGCACGGCGGGCGTCGCGTACGACGTGAACTACCACGCCAAGGGCGACGACATCGGCAACATCGACATGACGGCCTTCGACGTGAACATCGACGTCATCGCCAACGCCGTGGGCACCTACGCCCACGACCTCTCGTCCCTGCGCAGGCCGGTCGTCTCCACCCCGACCACCGGCGACGCGGGCAGCGGCGGCGGCCTGCACGGCGACCACGACGAGGTGACCGCCTAGTCAGCGCCTTCGGCGGGCCGTCCCGAAGATCGAGCGGCTGATCTCCCGGCCCAGCTGGGTGCCGATCGACCGGGCCAGGGACGTGAAGATCCCACTGCCCACCACCTGTTCGGCCGGCGAGGGCTCCTCCTTCTTCTCCCGGGGAGCCCTCGCCCCCTCCTTCTCCGCCTCCTTCGCGGCGGCCGCCTCCAGCGCCGCCGCCTCCGCCGCCCGCTGCTCGGCGGTCAGCCTCTCGTACGCCGACTCCCGGTCCACCGCCTCCGCGTACCGCCCGTACAGCGGCGAACCCTTCACCGCCGCGTCCAGGGCCGCCGCGTCGACCGGCCCCATCAGCGACTCCGGGGCCCGCAGCCGGGTCGCCGCCACCGGAGTCGGCGCACCCTTCTCGCTCAGTACGGTGATCACCGCCTCGCCCGTACCGAGCCCGGTCAGCACCTCCTCCAGGTCGTACGGCGACTTCGGGAAGGTCCGCACCGTCGCCTTCAGGGCCTTCGCGTCGTCCGGGGTGAAGGCGCGCAGCGCGTGCTGCACCCGGTTGCCGAGCTGCGCGAGCACGTCCGAGGGGACGTCCTTCGGGGTCTGCGTCACGAAGAAGACCCCGACGCCCTTCGAGCGGATCAGCCGCACCGTCTGCGTGATCGACTCCCGGAACGCCTTCGAGGCGCCGTTGAAGAGCAGATGCGCCTCGTCGAAGAAGAAGACCAGCTTCGGCTTCTCCAGGTCGCCGACCTCGGGCAGGTCGTTGAAGAGGTCCGCCAGCATCCACATCAGGAAGGTCGAGAACAGCTGCGGCTTGTCCTGCACCGCCGGCAGCTCCAGGACCGAGACGATCCCCCGCCCGTCCGCCGCCGTCCGCAGGAACTCGCTCGTGTCGAACTCCGGCTCCCCGAAGAAGCCGCCCGCACCCTGCTGCTCGAAGGCCGTGATCGACCGCAGGATCACCCCGGCCGTCACCGTCGACAGCCCGCCGATCCCCTTGAGCTCGGCCTTCCCGGTGTCCGAGACCAGGAAGGCCACCACCGCCCGCAGGTCCTTGAGGTCGATCAGCTCCAGGCCCTTGGAGTCGGCGTAGTGGAAGATCAGTCCGAGCGACTGCTCCTGGGTCTGGTTGAGCTGGAGCACCTTGGAGAGCAGGACGGGACCGAAGCTGGTCACGGTGGCGCGGACCGGGATGCCGGGGCCGGTGCCGCCGAGCCCGTAGAACTCGCAGGGGAAGCCGCGCGCCTGCCACTCCTGGCCGACCTGCCCGGCGCGCTCGCGGACCTTCCCGCCGTCCTGGCCGGGCACCGAGATGCCGGAGACGTCGCCCTTGATGTCGGCGAGGAAGACCGGCACTCCGTTCGCCGAGAGCTGCTCGGCGATCAGCTGGAGCGTCTTCGTCTTGCCGGTGCCGGTCGCTCCGGCGACCAGTCCGTGCCGGTTGAGCACGGGCAGCGGGAGGCGGATGCCCGCTTCCGGGTGACAGACGCCGTCCCAGAGCAGCGCCCCCAGATCGAGTGCGGGTCCGTCGAAGGCGTACCCGGCGGCGATCTCGGCGGCGGGCGCCGGCAGGGAGGCGGGGGGTGTCCCGGTCGCTTCGGTCTCCGGCGGCTGCTCGCTGACGCTCATGACGGCACCCCCAATTTCGGTTTTGTCACGGTTCGCACCAGCATCCCACTGCCCTCGCGTGGCTGCGCCGGTAGCCGCTTGCCCGGTAGGCTTTCCGTGTGATCTTCAAGCGCATCGGAAACGGAAAGCCGTATCCCGACCACGGCCGGGAAAGCACCCGGCAGTGGGCGGACGTCGCCCCGCGCCCGGTCCGCCTCGACCAGCTGGTGACCACCAAGGGCCAGCTGGACCTGGAGACCCTGCTCGCCGAGGACTCCACCTTCTACGGCGACCTCTTCGCGCACGTCGTGAAGTGGCAGGGCGACCTCTACCTCGAGGACGGACTGCACCGCGCCGTCCGCGCGGCGCTCCAGCAGCGCCAGGTGCTGCACGCCCGCGTCCTGGAACTCGACTGAGCCGCCGGTCCGGCTGAGCCTTTCGGGGTCAGTTCACCCCCATCCGGACGCGATCACATGATCATCAAGTAGGCATCGCCGACGGGCGGCATTACGCTGCGTTCATGAGCATGCTCACTCCCCCCGGCATGGGCGGTAAGTACCGCATCACGGGGGATGTCTATCCCCGCATGCGCCGCCCCCACCGCCGGCGCAGGATCGTCCTCGCGTCCGCCGCCGCCGTGGTCGTGCTCGGCGCGGCCGGCTGGGGGACGCTCCAGCTCGTCGACGTCTTCTCCGGCGACGGGGGAACGAAGACGACGGCCGGGAAGCAGGCCGACTGCAAACCCGCGCCCAAGCCGACCCCCGCGCCCGCCGCCTTCCCGAAGCCCGCGCAGATCACGGTCAACGTCTACAACGCGACCCCGCGCAGCGGACTCGCGAAGACGACCGCGGACGAGCTGAAGAAGCGCGGCTTCAAGATCGGCAAGGTGGGGAACGCGCCCACCGCCTACGACAAGAAGGTCCCGGGCGCCGGCCTGCTGCTCGGCGCGCCCGCGGCCACCAAGGGCGCCTTCACGGTCCTCGGCACCCAGCTCGCGGGCGCCACGACCAAGACGGACACCCGGGGCACGGCGGACGTGGACCTGATCATCGGGACCGCGTTCAAGACGCTGTCCCCGAAGACGACGGCGGACGCGGCCCTGGTCGCCCTGACCAAGCCCGCGCCCGTACCGACCGGGAAGTGCTGAGAGCCTTTACTCGGCCGAGCCGGCAGTGTCCTATTCGGCGGAGCCGTACATGCGGTCGCCCGCGTCGCCCAGGCCCGGGACGATGTAGCCGCTCTCGTTGAGTCGCTCGTCGACCGAGGCCGTCACGACGGTCACCGGCGTGCCCGCGAGCTCGCGCTCCATGACCTCGACGCCCTCCGGGGCGGCGAGAAGCACGACCGCGGTCACGTCGTCGGCGCCGCGCTTGATGAGCTCCTGGATCGCCGCGACCAGCGTGCCGCCGGTCGCCAGCATCGGGTCCAGGACGTACACCTGGCGGCCCGAGAGGTCCTCCGGCATCCGCGTCGCGTAGGTCGACGCCTCCAGCGTCTCCTCGTTGCGGATCATGCCGAGGAAGCCGACCTCGGCCGTCGGGAGCAGCCGGACCATGCCGTCGAGCATGCCGAGACCGGCGCGCAGGATCGGGACCACCAGCGGACGCGGGTGCGACAGCTTCACGCCGGTCGTGGGCGTGACGGGGGTCTCGATGTCGACCTGCTCGGTCCGCACGTCCCTGGTGGCCTCGTAGGCGAGCAGGGTGACCAGCTCGTCGGCGAGACGGCGGAAGGTCGCGGAGTCCGTGCGCTTGTCGCGCAGGGTGGTGAGCTTGTGGGCGACCAGGGGGTGGTCGACGACGTGGAGACGCATGACTCAACAGTAGCCCGCCGAGCACTGGCGTCGACCCACGGCGCTGAGGGAAGGTGGGGGCACAGGGACCCAGCGATGGGGTGGTGTGGCCGATGCCAGACCCGGCAGACACGCGCGGCGAGCCCCCCGAGGAGCCTCGCCCGGAGACCGACGCGGAGCGCCGCAGGCGCCGCGCCCAGTTCCTCCGCGAGCTGAACGAGGCCAAGGCGCTGCGCGAGCGGGTGCAGCCGCGGCGCGCCCGGGCCGCGCGGATGCGCCAGGCGATGCGCATGCGGACCTTCCGCTGGTGAGGTCCCGGACGGATCATCCGTTGTGCGCCCCCTCCGTGCGCCGGGGTCGCACGCCCGCCCGATCGCGGGGTCATTCAGACTGATGCACGACGCAAGAGCCGAAGACCTCTCCTGACGGCGTCGTATCTGTCACGATGCCGATTGGGCGGGGCATCAGGCTCGCGCCGCCGGAACGTCACACCTCTGATCAGTGGGAGAGAGTCAGGTGTACTTCGCCGCACTGCTCGCGCGCACCGAAGACGGGTGGGAAGCGAGCGACACGGAGCTCGACGACGTGGAGACCCTGTCGGATCTGGCCGAGCTCGCCCGTGAGGCCTCGGACGACGACACGGTGATCGTCTTCATCGAGCAGGAGGACGCGTGGTTCGGGATCGTCCGGATCGAGGGTGAGGAAGACCCTCGCATCTACGTCTCGGACGGGGCCGCCGCCGCCCGTTCCTCGTACGGGGAGATGCTCACCCGGGAGCTCCTCGGGGACGATCTGGACGACCTGGTCGACGACCTGGAGACGCTGGACCTCGACGGCACCGAGGACGGGGAGCCGCTGGACGCCGACACGGACGAGGACGACGAGGCGGGCTCCGTCGCCGCCGAGGCCGTCCCGGCCGCTCCGGTGGGCGACCGGCTGATCCTGGCGGACCTCGGCATGTCGGCGGAGGACCTGCTGGCCCTCGACACCGACGCGCTCGCGGAGATCGCGGACGCGCTGGGCGCCGCCGACGTCCTGGAGGCCGTCCGCTAGTGGCACCCGCGGTACCTGTTCCCGACGCCACGGGCGACGCCACGGCGCAAGCCACGACCGACCCCGTACGGGACCCCGGCCCGGACTCCGGGCGCGACCCCGTACGGGACCCCTGGCGGGATGCCATGCGGCTTGCGATCGCCGAGGCCGAGGCGGCCGGGCCCGCCGGTGACGTACCGGTCGGCGCGGTCGTGCTCGGCCCCGACGGCGCCGTGCTCGCCCGCGCGCACAACGAGCGGGAGGCCACCGGCGACCCCACCGCGCACGCCGAGGTGCTCGCCCTGCGGCGGGCGGCCGCGGCGACCGGCGAGTGGCGGCTGACGGGCTGCACGCTCGTCGTGACCCTGGAGCCGTGCGTGATGTGCGCCGGGGCACTCGTCCAGTCGCGGGTCGAGCGGGTGGTGTTCGGGGCGCTCGACGAGAAGGCGGGCGCGACCGGTTCGCTCTGGGACCTCGTCCGGGACCGCCGGCTGAACCACCGTCCCGAGGTGATCCAGGGCGTCCTCGGCGAGGAGTGCGCCGAGCAGTTGACGGCCTTCTTCCGGACCCGCTGACCCCCGCTCCGACCTGCTCTTCGATACGGATTTCATCGCAGCGCCAAGTTGGGCTAAGCTCTCTCTCGGTAGCGTGTCCGAGCGGCCGAAGGAGCTCGCCTCGAAAGCGAGTGTGGCGCAAGTCACCGAGGGTTCAAATCCCTCCGCTACCGCTTCGATCGAAGGGCCCGGTGCATCAGCACCGGGCCCTTCGGCGTATCTCCGGTGCGGGCGCGCCTCCGTACGCGAAAGGCCCCGGTCCGCGCTCGTGACGCGTACCGGGGCCCTGCGAAGGAGGACGGGGGAAGCGGCATCGGGGGGACAAGCCGCTCCCCCCGATGAGAACCGGACCTGCAAGCCCGTGCCGCAGTCAGGGGGGAAGCATGCGGCGCGGACCCCGCAGTGCGGGCCGGTTCCTTCGAGCCCCGGGATTCCTGCCAGATCCGCCGGGCTCGACATCCATACTGCTCGCCCTTCACCCTTCCGGGGGACGGCGAAAGGCCCCGATCGCCGGGCCCTTGGTCCATAAAGCCTCGGTTAGAGTGGCGCGGTCGTACGGCGGGGGAACAGGGGAGGGCTGGGCAGATGGCGCAAGCGAAGAAGGTCGCGCTCTACGCGGTCGTGGTCTTTGTGCTGTACACGATCGTCACTTCCCCGGCCAGGGCCGCCGACCTGGTACAGGTAGGGTTCGAAGGCATTTCCAGCGCCGCCCAGGGAGTCGGTCAGTTCATGACCGAACTCGTCAACTAGGAGCTTTCCGTGATCCGCCATCTGGTCCTCTTCAAGCTCAACGACGGTGTCGACCGCGACGAGCCGCGCGTGGTCGCCGGCGTCGAGGCGTTCCGCGCGCTCGGCGAGCAGATCCCGGAGCTGCGCTTCTGGGAGTGCGACTGGAACATCACGGACCGCCCGATCGCGTACGACTTCGCCATCAACTCGGCCGTCGAGGACAAGGACGCGCTCCAGCGCTACCTCGACCACCCCGCGCACCAGGCGGGTGTCGCCCAGTGGCGCGAGTTCGCGACCTGGGTGATCGCGGACTACGCCTTCTAGTCCCCCGCTTCACCCCTGGGCCCCCTGCCGTCGCGGCGGGGGGCCTTTTCCGTGCGTGACCTCCCCTTTTTCCGCCAACATGCCCTCAACACGTGGCTATGCGGTGCTTGCACACAGTGGACATGTCTTGTGATGCTATGACCGCTTTTGACGGATGAGTTGACCGTAGTTGACCCAGTCGACCAGCAAGACCAGCCAAAGGGGTGGCGTGAACGTGCCGGCCAGTACAGCACCTCAGGTCCCGCCCCAGCACGAGGCGGGCGGAGCCGCGGACACCCCGCGGCCCAGGCCGCAGAGCAGCCGGGGCGCCGACACCCGGGCGCTCACCCAGGTGCTCTTCGGGCAGCTCAAGAACCTGGAACCCGGGACCCCCGAGCACCACCGGGTCCGCGGGGCCCTCATCGAGGCCAACCTGCCGCTCGTGCGGTACGCGGCGGCCCGCTTCCGCTCCCGCAACGAGCCGATGGAGGACGTCGTCCAGGTCGGCACCATCGGCCTGATCAACGCCATCGACCGCTTCGACCCCGACCGGGGCGTGCAGTTCCCCACCTTCGCGATGCCCACGGTCGTCGGCGAGATCAAGCGGTACTTCCGCGACAACGTCCGGACCGTGCACGTGCCGCGCCGGCTGCACGAGCTCTGGGTCCAGGTGAACGGCGCCACCGAGGACCTGACGACCGCGCACGGCCGCTCCCCCACGACCGCGGAGATCGCCGAGCGGCTGCGGATCGGCGAGGACGAGGTACTCGCCTGCATCGAGGCCGGCCGCTCGTACCACGCCACCTCCCTGGAGGCCGCGCAGGAGGGCGACGGGCTGCCCGGACTGCTCGACCGGCTCGGCTACGAGGACCCCGCCCTCGCCGGCGTCGAGCACCGCGACCTCGTCCGTCACCTGCTCGTCCAGCTGCCCGAGCGGGAGCAGCGGATCCTGATGCTGCGCTACTACAGCAACTTGACCCAGTCTCAGATCAGTCAGGAGCTCGGCGTCTCGCAGATGCACGTGTCAAGGCTCCTCGCCCGCAGCTTCGCCCGCTTGAGATCCGCAAACAGGATCGAGGCGTAACCGGAACGGGTAGACCGGTTCGGAGCAGTTCTTCGGCACCCCAAATGCCGTACACCCCTTGTTTCCTGCGGAAATGTCAGCTCTCCGTGTCGACAAGTCACTACAGCGTGTTGCCGACATGTGACATTCTGCTGGAACCGAGTTTGCCGCAGCCCCGCCGCCGGTATTCAGGTGGAGGCTGCGTTCCTCAGATGGTCGCGGCCACCGCGACCGTCCGCGACCTCAAGGGGGTGGCATGTCCACAGAACTGGGCAGCTCGAAGGTGCTCACGCTCACGCCCGTTCCCGTGCCCACGCAGACGACGGCGCCGACCGCGACCGACAGCGCGGCGGTCACGCCGCCGCCGATGCCGGTCACGTCCGGAGCCCTCGACACCCGCACCCTCTCCCGCTCCCTCTTCCTGCGGCTGCGCGCCCTCGACGCCGAGGGCGCCGCCGCCGACAGCCCGGAGCGGACCTACGTCCGCGACACCCTCATCGAGCTCAACCTCCCGCTCGTGCGGTACGCGGCGGCCCGCTTCCGCTCCCGCAACGAGCCGATGGAGGACATCGTCCAGGTCGGCACCATCGGCCTGATCAAGGCGATCGACCGCTTCGACTGCGAACGGGGCGTGGAGTTCCCGACGTTCGCCATGCCGACCGTCGTCGGTGAGATCAAGCGCTTCTTCCGCGACACCTCCTGGTCGGTGCGCGTCCCGCGCCGGCTCCAGGAGCTGCGCCTCGCCCTCACCAAGGCCAGCGACGAGCTCGCCCAGAAGCTCGACCGCTCCCCCACCGTCCCCGAACTCGCCGCCGTGCTCGGGGTGTCGGAGGAGGACGTCGTCGACGGCCTCGCCGTGGGCAACGCGTACACGGCCTCCTCGCTCGACTCCCCCTCGCCCGAGGACGACGGCGGCGAGGGCTCGCTCGCGGACCGCCTCGGCTACGAGGACACGGCCCTCGAAGGCGTCGAGTACCGCGAGTCGCTCAAGCCGCTGCTCGCCAAACTGCCGCCCCGGGAGCGGCAGATCATCATGCTCCGCTTCTTCGCCAACATGACGCAGTCGCAGATCGGCGAGGAGGTCGGCATCTCCCAGATGCACGTCTCGCGACTCCTCACCCGCACCCTCGCCCAGCTGCGCGAAGGCCTCATCTCCGACTGACTTCCCCAAAAGCCCGCCCTGTTGACGACCCGTCAGCCAGACTGGTGCGCATGAGGCGAAGGAAGCCGGGACTCGCGGCGGTGGCGCTCTGCCTCGGCGGGGCGCTGACCGCGTGCGGCGGCGGAGGAGACGGCGAGGGGTACGCGGCGGTCGGCGCCGGCCCCTCCCCGAAGGGCGCGGTCGCCCCTTCGGGCGTGGTCACCCTGGTCCCCCTGGAGCCCTCGGAGAGCGGGACGACGTCCAGCACGTCGTCCCCGTCGCCCGCGGCCCCCGGGGCCCTCGGGACGCCTTCCGGGGGCGGCAGCGGGGCCTCTCCGGGCCCCTCGGGGGCCCCTGGAACCTCCGGGACCTCCGGACCTTCCGGGACCTCCGGGCCTTCCCGTACGGGATCGAGTACGGGATCGAGTACGGCTCCGACGACCGCGCCCGGCAGTGGCGGCACCGGCACCCCGCCCCGTACCCCCTCCGCCACGCCCCGGCCCACCCCGCCCGACACCGGCACGCCCCCGTCCTCACCCGCGCCGACCACCGCGCCCGGGCCCGCCGTGCTGACCGTCTCCGCGCCGAGCCTCGCGGACGGCGACCGGCGCTGGTGCCAGCGGGTCACCGTGACCTTCCGCAACACCGGTGGCACCGCCGCGACTTCGGGCACGGTCGGTTTCGCGACGCACATCATCGGGCTGCTCGGCACCGACTGGGGGACGGTCGACTCCCGTCAGCCGCTGCCCGCGCCGATCGCCGCCGGGACGGCGCGGACGCAGACGTACACGGTGTGCGTGGAGTCCTGGCGGGTGCCGCTCGGGATGCGGATCGACACCCGGGAGGTCACCGCCGCATGGCGCTGACCAGCACCTCCGCGAACTCCTCCGGATGGCCAGGTTCCTGATGTGCGATTGAAGTGTTCTCCTCTCATGGCTGAAGGAGATTCCCACCTACCTCGCGGTGGCGGGCTTGACGCGTCGTGCGCGCCTGGCGACTGCCCTTCCGGCAGCCGGGACGAGCACGAGGCCCATCCGATACAGGTGCAGGATGTTCCGACCTGCATTGTGGTCGGCGTTGCCCACCCAGCCGCAGCCGGGGTTCTTGCATGCGAACACGGCCTGGGATTCCCGGCTGCCTGGTGTGATGAAGCCGCACATGGAGCAGCGTTGGGAGGTGCCGGGAGCGGGAACCTTGTGCAGGCTGCCGCCGTAGCGGGCGGTCTTGTAGTTCAGCAGCTCGACAGTACGCCCCCAGGCCTCTTGGCTGATGGAACGGTTCAGGCCGGACTTCTGAGCGACGTTCTTCCCTGGCTGATCAAGGTCACCCTTCGCGCTCTTGACCATGTTCGTGATGTGCAGAGCTTCGACGACCACGGTGCCGTATTTCTTCGCGATCTCCGTGGTGGTCTGATGCTGCCAGTCCAGGTGCCTGCGCTTGGCTCTTGCGCGAAGCGCCTGAATCTGGTCATACGTAACCCGCAGACGGTGCGAGGAGCGCTCCCCCCGCTTGCGGAACCTCTTGCGATGGGCTGCTCTCCGCTCCAACCGGAGCAGCTTCGCGGCTTCCGCCTCGGTCAACCAGTTGCCATGCGTCCTGATGGACCCGTCCGAGAGAGCCAGGGGCACGGTGACCCCCACGTCGATACCGACCTCCGGGCCGACATGGCGGGCAGGTCGGGACTCGACGCTCGTGAGGCGAAAGGCGATGTGCCAGCCGAGAGCGTCCTTCACCAGCCGGGCCCCGGTGATCCGGTTCTCACGGTCGGCGAGTCTGCCGACAGGCAAGTCCTTGGTCCAGCGGAAGCGGACTCGACCGATCTTGGGGATCGTGACCATGCCCCAGCGACGGTGCACACGAGTGACGTGCAAGTCCCGTCCCTGTGGGATGTCCACGGACATCGGCGTGCGGAGGCGGGCTTTGAATTCCGGCGCGTTGGCCCGGCCTTCCCAGCAGTTCTTCCATGCTTGGAAGTACGTCTTCAGCACGGCCTGCCCCGCCTGCGCGGGGAGCACGGCGAGCCAGCCGATCTCGCGTCGTGCCTGTCGAATCGCCGCATCGGCGGCAGCCAGGGAACGCTTTTCCTTCGGGAGCATCGCCCACCAATCGTGGAGGCAGTTCCACACGGTCCGCGCAGCATGCGCCTGGGCGTCCAGCAGCCGGACCTGGGCGGGCGTCAGTGCCAGTCGTGCACGGTGCCCGAACTGTCGCTTCACCACATCCCGCTCTCCCACGACCACGACGCTCACCACCACTCTCCGTCCCCGATCGATCACCGATGTGCTTGCGGAACATCACATGGAATGGCCCTGGTGGACTTCGGCATGATGACGTCGCAGCAGGACGTTCGCGTCGGTCTCGCCGCTCCAGTCGAAGCCGGCCCGGGCGGCAGCGCGAGAGTCGGCGAGTGCGGCGCACTCGACACAGTGCGAGACGGGAACGGGCGGACGGCTCAGCTCGCACGAAGCAGTCGTCCGCTCGTTCGCCGCCCTGACCCCGGCACTCAGCCGCTCGGCCGACGTCGCCGGGCGCACCTGCTCCGGGTCCGCCTCCCACTCCCGCCCGCCGCCGAGCGGCCGCAGCATCGCGTACGGACCGGCCTGCCCCCTGTACTCGCCGACCTTCCGCACGGCCGGGTCGTACAGGTGTGCCCCGCACTCCATGTACCCTGCCATTCCTCGATTCCTCCCATGACTCACCCGATCGGGCGACTACTCTCCGTGGTTCAAGCGTTGCTCAATGGGAGGGGTGGCCGCAACGCTCACAGCGTGCCAAGGGCCACTGTCACGAGGGGGTTTGCAGTGACCCAAAGAAACGCGAGGATGAGCACGGAGGTCGCCACAACGGCGGACGTCTTCGGCGAACTCCTCAGGCATTACCGCGAGTCAGCCGGCCTCACGCAGGATGCGCTGGCCCGCCGTATCCCGTGCGACCGCTCACAGGTGGCCCGGGTGGAGGCGGCCAAGCGGGTGCCCACGGACACGTTCGCAAAGGTATGCGACGAAATCCTCGGCACGGGTGGGGTGTTGCTGCGACTGTGGGGCCGCATCGACTGGTACCCGCAGGTGGAGCATCCGGACTGGTTCGAGCGGCGCGCGGAGATGGACGCGGAGGCGGTGACGTTAACGGGAGTACCAGGCCCAGGTGATGCCGGGTCTGCTCCAGACCCCGGAGTACGCACATGCCCTGTTCTCGCGGGTGTCGAACGGCGAGGCGGTCGAAGACCGAGTTCGAGCACGACTGAGCCGCCAGCAACGCTTTCTGGCCGAGGACGGCCCGCTGTACATCGTGGTGCTTGACGAGAGCTGCCTGCGGAACGTCGTGGGCGATGCAGCCGTCATGCGGGAGCAGTGCGCACACCTGCTGCGGGTGGGCGAGCAACCCAACACCGTGGTGCAGGTCGCGCCTTCCGACCGTCCGGAGCTCCGCCGCCCCAACACTTCGGTATCGCTGATCAGGCTTCCCGACGGGCATGAGTGGGTCTACTCGGAATCTCTCGACAGAGGGCATTTCACCGATGATCCGGGCGACTTCACGCGGCACAGCCAGACCTATGATGTGCTGAGGGCAGACGCTCTGTCAGCCCATGATTCCGCCGCTCTGATCAGCGACATGATGGAAGGGTACGGGCACCATGCAGAGGCACGATCTGACAGCGGTGACCTGGATCAAGAGCAGCTACAGCGGCGACAACGGCGGAAACTGCCTCGAAGTCGCCCCCGGGTTCCCCGACCTCGTCCCCGTACGTGACAGCAAGGCCCCAGAGGGCCCTGCGATCGTCTTCGAGCGCTCTGCCTGGGAGACCTTCGTCCACGCCCTGTGAATGACGGGTGAGCGGCGCTACCCGGTGGTGAGCCCGTACCTCACCCCCGTCAGCCCCTCCGACAGCTCCCACAGTCGGCGGCCGGTCCCGGGGTCGGCCGCCGCGTCGGAGAGGCGGACGCGGGTCGGGGCGCCGCGCAGTTCGCCCATGCCGTCCGGGCCGATGAACTCGCCGCCCGCGACGGACGGCTCGGTCGCCGCGTACAGCTGGGGCAGCGCACCCCGCTCCGGGCGCTGGGCGAGCAGCGGATTGCCGATGCGCCCGAAGAACAGCTTGGCCAGGCCCGAGGTGTCCTTCATCTGGAGGCTGGTCGCGGTGTAGCCGGGGTGGGCGAGCACGCTGCGGACCGGGCTCGCGGTCTCGGTGAGGCGGCGGTGCAGCTCCTTGCCGAAGACGGCGTTGGCGAACTTGGACTGGTTGTAGAAGGTCATCGGCGCATAGCCGCGCTCACCGTTCAGGTCGTCGAAGCGGAGGCTGCCCTGCCGGTGGTTGATCGAGCTGACCGTGACCACCCGGGGATCGGTCCCGGCGGCGAGCAGGTCCAGCAGCAGGCCGGTGAGCGCGAAGTGGCCGAGGTGGTTGGTCGCGAACTGGAGCTCGTGGCCCTGGGCGCTGAGTGTGCGCGGCGGCGCCATCACACCCGCGTTGTTGACGAGCACGTCCAGGCGCGGGTGCTCCGCGCGCAGCCGGTCGGCGAAGGCGCGCACCGAGTCGAGGTCGGCGAGGTCGAGCGGGCGGACGTCGAGGAGGCGCGCGTCGGCACCGAGGGCCTCGGCGGCGCGGCGGCCCTTCTCCTCGTCCCGTACGGCGAGGATCACGCGGCCGCCCCGGCGGGCGAGCTCGCGGGTGGTGGCGAGGCCGAGACCGCTGTTGGCCCCGGTGACGACGAAGACCCGCCCGGTCTGGTCCGGGATGAGGTCGGCGGTCCAGCGCTGCTTGTCAGTCATGCGGCACACGTTGCCGTCCGTGTCACCGAGTGTCAAGCGCGACTCTGGATGTCATGGACGTCACCGCGTTACCATCGGGCCGTGACCACCCTCGCCCAGCGCAAACGCCAGCTCGTCGCGACCGAGCTCACCGAGGCGGCGCTCCAGCTGCTCGCCCTCCGGGGCTTCGACGCGGTGACCGTCGACGAGATCGCGACCACCGCGGGAGTCTCCAAGCGGACCTTCTTCCGGTACTTCGCGTCCAAGGAGGACGTGGTCGTCCAGTTCCTGGCCGGCATGGGCGCCGACATGCGCGCGGGGCTCGCCGCCCGGCCCGCCGCGGAGCGCCCCTCCGAGGCGCTGCTCCACACCGTCTCCGTACCGCTGGCGGCCTGCGGCGACCACGCCGAGCGCGCGCTGCCGGTGGTCCGGCTGATCCTGCGGACGCCCGCACTGCTCGCCCGCTTCCTGGAGCACCAGGCCCGATGGCGGGAGGAGCTGACGGAGGAGCTGGCCGCCCGGCTCGGGCGCGATCCCGGGACCGACCTCTATCCCCGGCTCGCGGCGGGCATGGCCCTGGCCGCCTTCGACGCCGTACTGCACCGGTGGAGCGGGGGCGAGGGCGCCGAGGATCCCGGCGCGCTGATCCGGGAGGCCTTCACGGTGCTCGCGCCCGCGCTGGATTCCGTAAGGGAGTAAAAAAGTGGGCCGGGTCCGCGTGATGCGGATCCGGCCCACCTCTACGGGGGTGCGGAGCGGTCAGCCCAGCGCCAGCCAGGCGACGGCCGCCAGGACGACGATCACGGCGACGACGCCCACGATCAGGCCGACCCGGGGGCCGCCCGACGCGGCCGCGGCCTGCGGCTGCTGCCGCTGCGGGGTGCCCTCGTCGACGAAGGCGCGGAACATCTGCGTGCTGCCGGCGGGGTCGTAGCCCTCGGGACCCTGAGGGGGCTGGCCCTGGCCGTACGGTGCTTGGGGGTTGTGTGCCATGGGCCAGGACCCTAGCGAAGTCGGGGTGGGGGCCCAAGCCCCGGCACCGACCGTCCGCCTTTGCCGATTCTTTAGCGCCGTTTGACCGATTTAGTTTGCCTGAAGCAACCATCCATCTCTATGGTTGCCCTAAGCAACAAGATGGACGGGGGTGCCCGATGGCGACACGGAACAGGTACGAGGAACTCGCCCGCTCGGTGAGCGCGATCGGAGCCGTCAAGCGCGGACTCGCCCGCGCCCTGCCCGTCGAATGCCAGGGCGGCTCGGCGGCCGTGCTCGCCCTGGTCAACCACCACGGCGACATGCGGATGAGCCGCCTCGCCGAACTCATGGCCGTCGACATGTCCGTGTGCAGCCGCCATGTGGCCCACACGGTGGAACACGGCTGGATCGAGCGCCTGCCCGACCCGGACGACAAGCGCTCCCGCATCCTGCGGCTCACGGAACCGGGCCACGCGATGCTCGGCGAGCTCGACCGCCGGGTGACCGATGCCTTCTCCCGCCACCTCACGGAGTGGTCCGACGACGACGTCGAACTCCTCACCCACCTGTTGACCCGCCTCCGCGACTCCTTCGGGGACTGCCGGGCCCAGGCCCACCACGCTTGAGAAAAAGGAAGTTCATGGCTACGACCACGCCCGACACCGGTGCGCGGGACGGCGTCACCGGTACCGGCGGTGGCGGCGACTCCGCCCCGATGACGCACCGGCAGATCATGGAGGCGCTGTCCGGGCTGCTGCTCGGCATGTTCGTCGCCATCCTGTCCTCGACGATCGTCTCCAACGCCCTCCCCCAGATCATCACCGACCTGGACGGCGGCCAGTCCGCCTACACCTGGGTGGTGACCGCCGCCCTCCTGGCGATGACCGCGACCACCCCGCTCTGGGGCAAGCTCGCCGACCTCTTCTCCAAGAAGCTGCTCGTCCAGATAGCCCTGGTCATCTACGTCGCGGGCTCGGTCGTCGCCGGCCTCTCGCAGAGCACCGGCATGCTCATCGCCTGCCGTGTCGTCCAGGGCATCGGCGTCGGCGGTCTGACCGCCCTCTCCCAGATCATCCTGGCCGCGATGATCGCCCCGCGTGAGCGCGGCCGCTACAGCGGCTACCTCGGCGCGACCTTCGCCGTCGCCACCGTCGGCGGCCCGCTGCTCGGCGGCGTCATCACCGACACGGACTGGCTCGGCTGGCGCTGGTGCTTCTACGTCGGCGTGCCCTTCGCGATCATCGCCCTGATCGTCCTGCAGAAGACCCTGAAGCTCCCCGTCGTGAAGCGTCAGGTCAAGGTCGACTGGGCCGGCGCCTTCTTCATCAGCGCCGCCGTCTCCCTGCTCCTCATCTGGGTCACCTTCGCGGGCGACAAGTACGACTGGATGTCCTGGCAGACGGCCGCCATGGTCGGCGGCTCGGTCCTCCTCGGCGCGGTCTTCGTGCTCGTCGAGTCCAGGGCGAGCGAGCCGATCATCCCGCTCCGCCTCTTCCGCAACCGGACGATCACCCTCGCCTCGCTCGCCTCGCTCTTCGTGGGTGTCGCGATGTTCGCCGGCACGGTCTTCTTCAGCCAGTACTTCCAGCTGGCGCGGAACGAGTCGCCGACGATGTCCGGCGTCCTCACGATCCCGATGATCGGCGGCCTGTTCATCTCCTCCACCGTCTCCGGCCTGGTCATCACCAAGACCGGACGCTGGAAGGCGTGGCTGGTCAGCGGTGGCGCCCTGGCCGCCGGCGGCCTCGGCCTGCTCGGCACGATCCGCTACGACACGGCGTACTGGCACATCGCGATCTTCATGGCGGTCCTCGGCCTCGGCCTCGGCATGATGATGCAGAACCTGGTGCTCTGCACCCAGAACCAGGTGGCCCCCGCCGACCTCGGCTCCGCCTCCTCCGTCGTCACCTTCTTCCGCTCCCTGGGCGGTGCGATCGGTGTCTCGGCGCTCGGCGCGGTCATGGCCCACCGGGTCACGGACTACGTCAAGGAAGGCCTGACCGAGCTCGGCCCGAAGGCCGCGGCCGCCCTGGGCAAGGGCGGCTCCGGCGGCGGCATCCCCGACATGGACAAGCTGCCGGCCCCGATCCGCACGGTCATGGAGGACGCGTACGGCCACGGTGTCGCCGACGTCTTCCTCTACTCGGCGCCGTTCGCGCTGCTCGCCTTCGTGGTGACGCTGTTCATCAAGGAAGTCGCGCTGAAGAGCAACACGGTGAAGGCGGAAGCCGAGTAACAGAGCTCCCGGGCGCGCTTCGAGCGGAGGCGCGACCGGGTCCGGTACGGAGCGGCGGGCAGGGGACGGCCCGCCGCTCCGTCATTTCTCCGTACGGCGCGCGGCTCCGTCACTTTCGTACGGCGCGCGGCTCCGTCGCTTTCGTACGATGCGCCGCTCCGTCATTTCTCCGTACGGCGCGCCTCTTCGGTCTCGCGCGCGACCATGACCTCGATGCCGGCGATCAGGACGTCCAGGGCGTAGCCGAAGTCCCGGTCCCAGATCTCGCTGAGGCTGTCGTGCGAGGTCCGCTCGTCGAGGATCTCCCTCAGGCCCTCGATCTGGTCCGTGAGGTCCGGGTCGTCGCGGAAGGCGTTCACCGAGTCCACGTAGAACTCGTCCTGCGACATCCCGGCCTCCGCCGCGCGCCGGCCGAACTGGGACTCGATCGTCCCGTAGCCGTACACGAACTGGAAGACCGCCGACATCGCGCTCGGCCTGCGGTCGAGCGACAGGCCGGTCTCCGCGACCGTGTCGTGGATCTTCTGGCCGACGGCGATCGCGTTCGGGCCGATGTTCAGGTACTGGCCGGCGCTCGGCGACATCCACCCGTGGCGGACCAGCATCCGCCGGTAGTCCAGGGCGAGCAGGCGGATCCGCTCCTGCCAGTCCGCGGCGGCGTCGACCGCCGCGAGGTCGATCTCCCCGTAGACGCTGTCCATGGCGTACTCGAGGATGTCGTCCTTGGTGTCCACGTACCAGTACAGGGACATCGCGGTGACGTTCAGCTCGGTCGCGAGCTTGCGCATCGACAGCTTGGCCAGGCCCTCCTCGTCGAGCATCCGGATCGAGGCGGCGACGATCCGGTCCCGGTCGAGCCCGGCCGGGCCACCGCCGCCGCGGGCGGCCCTCTTCTCCAGCCAGACGCTGGAACGCGCCGGGTTCTTGGCCCGATCGGCTGCCTTGACCATCGCGTTCCTCCGTCTGTCAGCTGTCCGTCACCATGCTAGGCAGCGACCGGCTGCTCGGACGTCACGGCCTTCTCCGCGCGCTCGGCCCGCTTGAGCAGGGCCGCCGCGAGCAGACCGCCGGCGAAGACGGCGATCGCACCGACCAGCTGGCTGGTCTGGAGGCCGGAGGCGAAGGCGTCCGAGATCTGCCGGCGCTCGGCCTCGCCGCCGGCGGCGGCCAGGGCGGCGGGGAGGGAGGTCGCGGTGACGGCGACGAGGGCGGCGAAGCGGGCGTTGAGCACGGCTCCGAGGACGGCGACGCCCAGGCCGTTGCCGAACTCGGCCAGGGTGCCGTTGATCCCGGCGCCCACGCCCGCCTTCTCCGGCGGGATCGCGCTCATGATCGCGTTGGCCATGGCCGGGTTGGCGACGGCGAGGCCGATGCCCATCAGGACCAGGCCGAGGAGCATGCCCCAGTAGGTGCCGTCCGTGCCGCCGCCGAGCAGGGCGATCGAGCCGAGCCCGGCCGCCACCAGGGTCATGCCGACGGCCACCGTGGTCGGGGTGCCGAGCTTCGTCACGATCCGCGGGCCGACGCCGGTGAGGTTGAGCGCGACGACGGTCAGCGCGAGCGGCGCCATCCGCAGACCGGCTTCGAGCGGCTCGTAGCCGAGGACGAACTGCAGGTGCTGGGTGAGCAGGAAGAGCGAGCCGCCCATGCCGAACATGACCAGGATCGCGCCGGCGACCGCGCCCACGAACTTCTCGTTGCGGAAGAAGTGCATGTCGAGCATCGGGTACGGGGTGTGCAGCTCCCACAGCGCGAAGGCGGCGAGGACGGCGGCGCCGATCGCGGCCGGGACGAGCACCTCGGCCGAGGTCCAGCCGTGCGCGGGACCCGTGATGATCGCGTACACGGCGGCGGTCATGCCGATGGTGGAGAGCAGCGCGCCGAGCAGGTCGGGGCGCTCGCCCTGGGGGTTCTTGGACTCGGGGACGAGCTTGAGGACGGCGGCGAGCGCCACGACCGCGACCGGAAGGTTGATCAGGAAGATCATTCCCCACCAGTAGTGGTTCAGGATCACTCCGCCGATCAGCGGGCCGGCGGCGAAGCCGAGGGAGGCGACGGTGGCCCAGATCGCGATGGCCTTGACCCGCTCGGCGTCGCCGAAGATCTGCATCACGACGGCGAGGGTGGTGGTCATCAGGAGCGCGCCGCCGACGCCCATGCCCGCGCGGGCGGCGATCAGCTGCGCGGTGGAGTCGGCGAGGCCGGCGGCGAGGGAGCCGAGGCCGAAGAGTGCGAGACCGGCGGCGAGGAGCTTCTTGCGGCCGTAGCGGTCGGCGGCGTTGCCGGCGGTGAGCAGCAGGCCGGACTGGACGAGCGAGTACGCGTTGATCATCCACTGGATGTCGGAGGTGGAGGCGTGGAGCTCGGAGGTCAGCGAGGGGATGGCGACGCTGAGCACGGTGTTGTCGAGCAGCACGGTGAGCTGGGCGAGACAGATGACGCCGAGGATCAGCCAGCGCTGTGGGTGGCCACCGGTGGGCGTGGTCGACGCCGTCATGGCAGGACTCCTTATACGGTGTACGGGAGCAGGTCTCGTACACCGTACAAGGAGTCTCGTACGCTGTATAGGGATTATTTTCCGGGGGCTACTTCTCGCTGGTCAGGTCGTAGAAGGTGGAGCTGCCGACGGTGACCTTCTCGAAGGTGTCCTCGACCCACGAGGTGATCGCGCTGCCGCCGCCCATCCCGCCGCCCGAGGCGATGAAGTAGTGGATCCTGCCCTCGGCGACGTACTGCTTGAACTGCGCGAGCGTCGGGGACGGGTCGCTTCCGTTGAAGCCGCCGATCGCCATCACGGGCTTCTCGGTGGCGAGCTGGTAGCTGGCGGCGTTCTGGGCGCCGACGGCCGCCGCGACCCAGGTGTACGAGTCGGCGTCCTTGAGGAGGGCCTCCTTGGCCTCGGTACCGACGTTCGCGCCGTTGAGCAGACCGCCCAGGCCACCGTTCATGCCGCCGCGCTCACTGTCACGACCGTCGCCGGGGGTCTGGCCGTTGCCGGGCATCTGACCGGCGGGGGTTTGGCCGTTGCCGGGCATCTGACCGCCGGGAGCCTGGCCGTTGCCGGGGGCCTGACCCCCGCCCGGGGCCTGGCCGGTCTGCGGCTGACCACCCGGAGCCTGGCCGTCGCCCGGCGCCTGACCACCGGGAGCCTGACCGACGAAGACCATCCGGCCGTTCATCGGACCCCGGCCACCGCCCATGCCGCCGCCCGCCGGGCCCGCCGTCACGATCGAGCCCTGGTGGCCGCTGTCCACCGTCGCCAGGGTGTACGCGAACGGCCCCGCGAGCCCCGCCGCCAGGCCGAGGCCCGCCACCGCGAGCCCGAGCCGCCGGTCGACCCGGCCCGCGAGCAGCAGCCCGAGCGTGGCGACCGCGCCCGCCACCAGGACCGTCCAGCGCAGCCACGGCAGCCAGTCCGGCGTACGGCCGAGCAGCGTCCACGCCCACCAGGCCGTCACCGCCACTGTCACGGCGAGCGCCGCCGAAGCGAGCCACCGGGTCCGCTCCTCCCACAGCACCGCCGCGCCCATGCCGACGATCGCCGCGACGTACGGGGCCAGGGCCACCGTGTAGTACTCGTGGAAGATGCCGGCCATGAAGCTGAACACGACGAGCGTCATGAGCAGCGAACCGCCCCACACCAGGAACGCGGAACGTGCCGTGTCCGTCCGGGACGCCCGCCGGGTGACGACGAGCCCCGCGACGAGCAGAAGCAGCGCGGTCGGCAGCAGCCAGGAGATCTGACCGCCGACCTGGTCGTTGAACATGCGGCCGATGCCGGTCTCGCCCCAGCCGCCACCGGCACCGCCGGCGCGACCGGGCAGCTCCGCGCCTGCGGGCAGATCCATTCCCATGCCGCCGCCGCGCCCCCCGCCACCGACGCTGCCGGTCTCGTTGCCGTTGATCCGGCCGAGGCCGTTGTAGCCGAAGGTCAGCTCCAGGAAGCTGTTGTTCTGCGAGCCACCGACGTACGGACGGGAGGACTTCGGCCACAGCTCGACCGCGGCCACCCACCAGCCCGCCGAGACGAGCATCGCGAGCCCGCCCAGGCCGAGCCGGCCGAGCCGCCGCACGAAGCCGCCCGGCGCGCACGCCACGTACACGAGGGCGAGCGCCGGCAGGATCAGGAAGGCCTGGAGGGTCTTCGCGAGGAAGGCGAAGCCGAAGGCCACGCCCGCCCACACGAGCCACCTCGCCGCGCCCTTGTCCAGCTCCAGGGCGCGCAGCACGCAGTACACCGCGACCGTCATGAGCAGCGCGAGCAGCGCGTCCGGGTTGTTGAAGCGGAACATCAGGGCGGCCACCGGCGTCAGCGCGAGGACCGCGCCCGCGATCAGGCCCGCGCCCGCGCCGAACCGGCGCCGGACGGCCGCGTACAGCACGGCGACCGTGCCCACGCCCATGAGCACCTCGGGCACGAGGATCTGCCAGGAGCCGAGCCCGAAGAGGCGGACGGACAGGGCCATCGGCCAGAGCGCGGCCGGCGGCTTGTCGACGGTGATGGCGTTGGCCGCGTCGAGGGAGCCGAAGAAGAAGGCCTTCCAGCTCTCGCCGCCCGCCTGGACGGCGGCGGAGTAGAAGGAGTTGGCGTAACCGGAGGCGCTCAGGTTCCACAGGTAGAGCAGCGTGGTGGCGGCCAGCAGGCCGAGGAAGGCGGGCCGGACCCAGGGGGCGTCCTCGGCGCGGCCGCGCCACAGCCGGGCGAGCCGGCCGCTGCGGGGCGCCGCATGGACGGCGGTGGGCGGAGTGGTCATCGTTCGTTCCTTGCTGAAGCGCGGTCCGGGAAGACCCAGAGCCGGAAGAGGAGGAAGCGCAGGACGGTCGCGGCGAGGTTGGCGACGACCAGGACGGCGAGCTCGGTGGAGTGCGCCGGGTCGCCGGTCGCCGCGCCGAGGGCGGCGAGCGATCCGCTCGTCAGGGCGAGGCCGATGGCGAAGACCACGAGCCCCTGCGCCTGGTGGCGGACGGCCCGGTCCCGGCCCCGTACGCCGAAGGTGAGGCGCCGGTTGGCCGCCGTGTTGGCGACGGCGGAGACGAGGAGGGCGGCGGCGTTGGCGAGCTGCGGGCCGACGCCGAGGCGGAAGGCCGAGTACAGCGCCAGGTAGAAGAGCGTGGACAGGACCCCGACCACGCAGAAGCCGACGAGCTGGCGGGCGAGGCCGCCCGGCACACCGTTCAGTTCGCGGTCCCGGGGGTCGTCGCCGAAGGGCCGGGCGAGCCGGTCGAGGGGCAGCGAACCGGTCGCGAGGGCCCGCCCCACCCGCCAGACGCCCTTGAGGTCGTCGGTGGCGGTCTTCACGATGTGGACGGTCGAGTCGGGGTCGTCGACCCAGTCGACCGGCACCTCGTGGATGCGCAGCCCGGCCCGCTCGGCGAGGACCAGCATCTCGGTGTCGAAGAACCAGCCGGTGTCCTCCACCATCGGCAGCAGCCGCTCGGCGACCTCCCTCCGTATGGCCTTGAAGCCGCACTGCGCGTCGGAGAACCGGGCGGCGAGCGAGGAGCGCAGGATCAGGTTGTAGGCGCGCGAGATGAACTCCCGCTTCGGCCCGCGCACCACCCGCGAGGAGCGGGCGAGCCGGGAGCCGATCGCCAGGTCCGAGTGGCCGGAGATGAGCGGCGCGACCAGCGGGAGCAGCGCGTTGAGGTCGGTGGACAGATCCACGTCCATGTAGGCGAGGACGGGCGCGTCCGAGGCCGACCACACGGTCCGCAGCGCCCGGCCGCGGCCCTTCTGCTCGAGCCGTACGGAGCGCACCTCGGGCAGCTCGGCGGCGAGGGCGGCGGCGACGTCGGGTGTGGTGTCGGTGGAGGCGTTGTCGGCGACGGTGATGCGGAAGCCGTACGGGAAGGTCCGGAGGAGGTGCTCGTGGAGCCGGCGGACGCACGGCTCCAGGTCCTTCTCCTCGTTGTAGACGGGGACGACCACGTCCAGGACGGGCCGTCCGGCCACGTTCACCGGCAGGTGATCCCGGGCGGGAAGGGCTTCCCCGAGGGTTTGGGTTCGCATGCCCCGACATTCGCCGGGGCCGCTGTCACGGCTGTGTGATGAGCCTGTGGCCTGCCTGTGAGTCCTGGTCGGCAGGCAGGCGCACGGTGAAGACGGTCCGGCCGGGGACGCTCTCGACGGTCACCTCTCCGCCGTGGGCGAGCACGACCGCGCGGACGATGGCGAGGCCGAGGCCGGTGGATCCGGCGTGCCGGGAGCGGGAGGCGTCGCCGCGCGCGAAGCGTTCGAAGACGGCGGGAAGCAGCTCGGGCGGGATGCCGGGGCCGTCGTCCTCGATCTCGACGAGCGTCGCCGCGGAGTCGCCGCGGACGCGCGCGGTGACCTTGGTCCCGGGCGGGGTGTGGGTGCGGGCGTTGGCGAGGAGGTTGACCAGGACCTGCTGGAGCCGGGCGCCGTCGGCCCGTACGAGCGCGCCTGACGTGGGCAGTTCGAGACGCCAGTGGTGGTCGGGCCCTGCGGCGCGGGCGTCGCTGACGGCGTCCACGACGAGCGGGACGAGGTCGACGGTCTCGTACGAGAGGGGGCGTCCTGCGTCGAGCCGGGCGAGCAGCAGGAGGTCCTCGACCAGGCCAGTCATCCGGGCGGCCTCGGACTCGATGCGGTAGAGCGCGTGCCGGGTGTCGGGGCCGCACTCCTCACCGCCGCGCCGGGTGAGTTCCGCGTACCCCCGGATCGAGGCGAGCGGGGTGCGCAGCTCGTGGCTGGCGTCCGCGACGAACTGCCGCACCCGGGTCTCGCTCTGCTGGCGGGCGTCGAGGGCGGAGTGGACGTGGTCGAGCATCCGGTTGAGGGCCGCGCCGACCTGACCGACCTCGGTGCGCGGGTCGGCCTCGGCCTCAGGAACGCGCTGATGGAGCGCCACTTCCCCGCTGTGCAGCGGGAGTCTGGCGACCTGACGGGCGGTGATGGCCACCCGTCGCAGCGGGCGGAGGGCGACCCGGACGAGCACGGTCCCGGCGAGCGAGGCCGCGACGAGCCCGGCGCCGGTGACGCTCAGCTCGACGAGGACGAGGGTGGAGAGGGCGTCCTCGACCTCGGTCAGGGGGATGCCGGTGAGGAACTCGCCGTGGGCCCCGGCGGCGTACTCGACCCGGTACGAGCCGAGCCCGCCGGGCAGGTCGACGGTGTGCGGCCGGCCGTCCCGGGGGACGGTGGCGAGGGCGGCCCGCTGGGCCGCGTCGAGTGCCTTGATCCGGAACTGCACGCCGTACGCACCACTGTCCTCGGTCTCCGCCTGGAATCCGGCGGAGGAGACGCCGTCGTCCGTGAGGACGGCCCCGAGCGTGCCGTTCGGCACGCCCGGCCCGACGACGAAGGCCAGCGGCTCCCGGTCCCGCACGGGATCGGGCGCGCCCATGGCGCTGGGCGGCCCGGCGGCCCGGTTCGAGACGGCCCGCACCTGCTCGTCGGCCTGGTCGTACAGGTACGAGCGGAACGCGATCGTCGTCACCGTGCCGATCACCGCCGCGACGACCGCGATCAGCGCGACCGCGGAGACGACGAGCCGCGTCCGCAGCGACCACGGCCGCCGGCGTCGTATGCGCACGGGTCCTACTCCCCCGGCTTGATCAGATAGCCCGCCCCGCGCCTGGTGTGGATCATCGGCGAGCGGCCCGCGTCGATCTTCCGGCGCAGATAGGAGATGTAGAGCTCGACGACATTGGCCTGGCCGCCGAAGTCGTACGACCACACGCGGTCGAGGATCTGCGCCTTGCTGAGCACCCGGCGCGGATTGCGCATGAGGTAGCGCAGCAGCTCGAACTCGGTCGCGGTGAGATGGATCGAGTCACCGCCCCGGGTGACCTCGTGACTGTCCTCGTCGAGGGTCAGGTCCCCCACGGCGAGCAGGGACTCGCTGCGCGTCTGCGCGGCCCCGGACCTGCGGATGAGGCCGCGCAGCCGGGCCACGACCTCCTCCAGGCTGAAGGGCTTGGTGACGTAGTCGTCGCCACCGGCGGTGAGCCCGGCGATGCGGTCCTCGACGGCGTCCTTCGCGGTCAGGAACAGCACGGGGACATCGGGCAGCTCGCGGCGGATCGAGCCCAGCAGGCTCAGTCCGTCGACGTCCGGGAGCATGATGTCGAGGATGACGACGTCGGGCCGGAACTCACGCACGGAGCGGAGCGCGGCGGCCCCGTCCCCGGCGCTGCGGACCTGCCAGCCCTCGTAGCGCAGGGCCATGGAGAGCAGCTCGGCGAGCGAGGCCTCGTCGTCGACGACGAGCACCCGGACGGCGGTTCCGTCGGCGCGGAGCATGTCGGCGTGGGTGCCGGTGCGGCGTGTGGTGACGGTCATGGCACCACGGTGTCGGCCGCCGCTGAGAGGCCTCTTTCCCTTTCCTGTGAATTCCCTGAGAAAGGGGCGGGAGGCTCAGCGGTGTTTCACGTGAAACAGCGCGGCTCCGTTCTCGTACAGGACGCGCCGGAGCCAGTCGTCCCCGAGCCCGAGACGTTCGAGGGCGTGGAGCTGATGGACGTAGGGATACGGGATGTTCGGGAAGTCCGAGCCGAGGAGGATCCGGTCGCCGAGGTCGAGGAGCCGCTTGCGCTCGACCTCCGGGAAGGGCGCGAGCCGCTCGCTGAAGTCGGTGAAGGCCATGGTGGTGTCGAGGTGGACGCCCTCGTACCGCTGGGCGAGGTCGAGGAACTCGCCGTACTCCGGCATCCCCATGTGGGCGACGATCACCCGCAGCCGGGGGTGGCGGGCGAGCAGCCGCCCCATGGGCCCGGGGCCGGTGAAGTTCCCCGGGGTGGGACCGGAGCCGCAGTGCACGACGACGGGCGTACGGCTGTCGGCGAGCGTCCCCCAGACGGAGTCGAGCCGCGGGTCGCCCGGGTCGAATCCGCCGACCTGGAGGTGCACCTTGAAGACCCGGGCGTCGGCGTCGAGCGCCTGCTGGACGTACGCCTCGACGCCCGGCTCGGGGAAGAAGGTCGCCGTGTGCAGGCAGTCGGGGGTGCGGGCGGCGAAGTCGGCGGCCCAGGAGTTCAGCCAGGCCGCCATGCCGGGCTTGTGCGGGTAGAGCATCGCGGTGAAGGCGACCGCGCCGAACCCGCGCAGGAGGGCGAGCCGGCGCTCCTCCTCCTCGCGGTAGGTGATCGGCCACTCGACGCCGGTCAGGGGCCCGACGGCGTCGAAGTACGCCCAGACCTTGTCGAGGACGTTCTGCGGCATGAAATGCGTGTGCACGTCGACGAACCCGGGGAGCCCGAGCCGCTTCAGCACGGCTTCCGACTCACTCGCGCTCATAGCCGTAGCTCCGCTCGACCTTGCCGATGTGGACGCTGTAGCTGTCGTACCAGTGCTTCCGCCCGTGCGCCTTGGCGGCCTGGTGCTCGGTGTGGAGGCGCCAGGTGTCGAGGGACTCCAGGTCGCGGAAGTAGGCGACGGTGATGCCGATGCCGCCGGGGGTGCGCGCGGACTCGTAGCCGAGGAAGCCGGGGATCTCCCGGACGATCTCCTGCATCCGGGCGCTGGTCTCGGCGTAGCCCTCGGGGGCGTCGGGACGGACGGAGGTGAACACGGCGGTGTAGTAGGGCGGTTCGAGGCCCGCCACCAGCTTCGGGGTCATGTGATCACCCTCGCCGGGTCGGAGGCGGGATGTCCACGGCGGCCGGGGAAAGGGATCCAAGACTTTACGAAGACGGACAGGGCGCGGACGCACGGCCGATCCGCAGCTCAGAAGAGCCCCTCCTGGGCGCTCTCGACCACCGGAACCACCGCTGTCACGGGCACCGAGAAGCCCTCGTCCTGCGCGGCGGCCGCGAGGATCCAGCCGCCCATGAGCCGGGTGTCGAGGGCGAGACAGCGCCCGTCGGGGGCGAGGAGGTGCAGATCGGGGCCTGCGGCGGCGAGCAGCCGCCCGGTGACGACGCCGCCGCCGACGAGCTCGGCGACCGTGCCGTCGAGCGGCGGCAGTCCGTCGAGGTGGAAGGCCTCCACGTGGTCGCGCGCGGCGAACTCCAGCGGCTCCAGGGTCTCCGTCCAGCCGCCGACCTCCCGGGCGCGCCGGTACAGCTCCTCGACCTCGCGGGCCCGGTCCGCGGCGGGCGGCAGGGCGTGCCGGGCGGCCCGCTTCCGCTCGTACGCGACCCGGTCGGGCACGCCGAGGGCCTGCCGCAGGACCTCCTCGGTGCGGCGGGCGGCCATCAGCGGGCCGCGGCCCAGCCAGCTGAACGCGACGGCCCCCTGCTCCAGGAGCCGGGCTTCGCCGCGGGCCTCGGCGGTGATCCCGACCTTGGTCATCCCGGGCCCGAACCAGGCCAGGTAGACGCGGTACGGCTGCGGGTCGTCCAGGAAGGTGTCGGCCGCGACGGAGTGGGCCCGGTCGAGCCGTGCGCACTCCGGGCACCGCCCGCCGGTGGCCCGCCCGGGGACGACGGCCTCCAGGGGGCAGGGATTGCCGCGGGCCCCGGGACACCGCCGGACGCCGACGGCCCGGAAGGCGAGCCGCTGCCCGTACGTGAGCGAGCTGACGCGCCCTCCCCGCCACCGCAGCCCGGGCACGCCGCCGGCCCAGCTGATCCCCCGAGACCACCACTCCACGCCGCCCGCCCCTCCTAAGCTCCCTGAATGCCCAGTCTCCGCCACATCCGCTTCCAGTCTCCGACCAGCGGCCCACGGGGCCACCACCCCGGCGTCTTCGGCCTGACCAACGCGCTGGCCCGGGACGGAAGACTCTCCCCCGAGGAGTGGAGGATCTGGCGCACCTCGAACGACTGGTACGACGCGCACTTCCCGAACCCGACGACGGTGGACCCGACGGTCTACGACCCGGCGGTGAACCCGGGGGCCGCCGCCTGGTTCCGACCGACGGCGACCGAGGCGCTGGCCCGGGTCGCCCCGTACCTGCGGATCCTGCGGGACCACGGCGTGCCCTGCGTGCGCCTGGAGTCGGCGGACCCGGGCCGGATCGTGTACGAGGACGCGTACCAGGTGGTGGCGGTGGGCCGGGTCTCTCAGGGCAGCACGTAGATGCGGGTCCCGTCCGGGCCGGTCTCTCAGGGCAGCACGTAGATGCGGGTCCCGTCCGGGGCCGGTCTGCCCACCTCACGCATGCAGCCGCGTTCGAGGAGGAGCCGGACGCAGTCACGGACGCGTTCGCGGGAGAGGCCGGTGCGGCGGGTGACGTCCTGGGACCGGTAGCGCACCCCGCCCCGCACGAGCGCGGGCGCCAGGCAGGAGGCGACCGTCCGCATGTCCCCGGTGATGGCCCAGGACTCGACGAGCTCCTGCGGGGTGAGCGCGACGGCGGCGCGGGTGCGCTGGCGGGGCACGGCGAGCCGCTCCAGGGAGTCGGCGACCCTGGAGAGGTTCCGCCGGGTCTCGCGGAGCAGCTCCGCGTACTCGACGTGCTCGGCATACGCGACGGCCCCCTCGTCGAACCGCCCCTCAAGGCGGACGAGGACGTCGACGAGCTCCGGCGGCAGCAGGTACCCGGCGTCCACCGGCGAGGGTTCGAGACCGTATCCGCCGTATCGCTGGACCGCCGCCACGACCCCCGCCGTCCACGCCCGGAACGGCCCGGCCTCGGGTCTGCGGCAGGCTCCGACGAGCTGGACGAGCCCCTCCAGGCTCACCATCCGGGTCGCCGCCCGGATCCCGGTGGACCGGCCGGGGCCCGCACCCCCTTCGAGGTCCCGTGCGGCCGCCAGGCACTCCTCGGGCAGCGCCACGGTCCGCAGCGCCTCCCGCGTCCCCGCGTACCCCAGCCGTCTCGCCACGTCCACCACCGGGAACCAGTGGGTGCCGTCCTGCGCGGTCAGCCGCCGCAGGCGCGCTCCTGTGGCGACGTACGCCAGGTCATCGATGTCGATCGCGTCCATCGATCATCACCTCCGCCACGCAAGCTAGGCCGAGGGCATATTCAACTGACATGCAAATCAGACAGGTTCACCCAAAAGGGGAGGGTTTTCGGGTATTTCCCCTAAAACCCTCCCCTCCGCGTGCTTACTTGGCGACGACGCGCTCAGACGCGCTTACTTGGCGACGAACTGCGTGAGGATCGCCTGCACCTCGTAGATGTCGACCCCCTTGGTGAAGGTCTTCGTGACCGGCAGCTGGGTGCCCGAGATCCAGATCTTCAGCTCGGCGTCCAGGTCGAACGTGCCGGCCGTCTCGACGGCGAAGTGCGTGATGCTGCGGTACGGGATCGAGTGGTACTCGACCTTCTTGCCGGTGATCCCCTGCTTGTCGACGAGCACGAGCCGCCGGTCGGTGAAGAAGATCGTGTCGCGGATCAGCAGGTACGCGGCGTGCACCTGCTCCCCCTGGCCGAGCAGCCGCGCGAAGTCCTGCTGCGCCTGCGCCGGATCGATCGCGTGCGCGTTCCCGAAGAGCGCCATGCCCCAAACCCCCACATCGGATGAGAAAGAAAGATCATCCGACCCTAACTCCCGCCCCCCAAGGCCCGCTACGGCCGCGTGCGACCTGCCGTCACGCACCCTCCCCGGACTAAGATCCGGACCATGGCTCTGACCATGAACGACGTGGACCGGTTCGAGGCCTCCCGGCCCCGCCTGGAGGCGATCGCCTACCGCCTCCTCGGCTCGGCGAGCGAGGCCGAGGACGCCGTGCAGGACACCTTCCTGCGCTGGCAGGCCGCCGACGTCGCCCGCGTCGAGGTCCCCGAGGCCTGGCTGACGAAGGTCCTCACCAACCTGTGCCTCAATCAGCTCACCTCGGCCCGCGCCCGCCGCGAGACCTACGTGGGCGAGTGGCTGCCCGAACCCCTGCTCGCCGGCGACCCGATGCTCGGCCCCGCCGACACCGCCGAGCAGCGCGAATCCGTCTCGTACGCGGTTCTGGCCGTCATGGAGCGCCTCTCCCCCAACGAGCGCGCGGTGTACGTCCTCCGGGAGGCCTTCGACTACCCGCACCGGGAGATCGCCGAGATCCTCGACATCAGCGAGGCCGCCAGCCAGCAGATCTTCCACCGCGCCAAGAAGCACGTCGCCGACGGCAGGGCCCGCACCGAGATCGACGAGGCCGAGGCGCGGCGGATCGTCGAGGAGTTCCTCGCGGCGGCCACCAGCGGCCACACCGAGCCGCTCGTACGGCTGCTCACGGGCGACGCCGTCGCGATCGGCGACGGCGGGGGCAAGGTCCCGGCGCGCGCGAAGGCGTTCGAGGGCGCGCTCGCGGTGGCGACGTTCATGCGGGGCCTGTTCAAGCCCGGCATCGCCAAGCGCAAGGTGATCGGCGGTTCGCCCGACGTCTACGCCACGACCGCGAACGGCGTCCCCGCCGTGGTGGCCGTGCTCGACGGCCGGGTCGTCGGCATCATGTGCCTGCAGGTCACGGCCGAGGGCATCACCGCCTTCCGGAACCAGGTGAACCCGGACAAGCTCGAGCGCGCGACGAGGCACTGGGCGACGACGGACCACGGAGCACCACTCCTGGAAGCGGCCTTCTGACCCCACCCCATCCGATGTGACCCAGCTCACATCCCACTCCTGTCAGGAATCGTCGGGCTGCCCGGTTCAAGGGGCGAAACCGCGTGAGACAGGAGCAGGGACATGCAGCAGCACCGGATCATCGTCCTCGGGGCCGGCTACACCGGAGCCATCGCCGCCGGACGCCTCGCCAAGCAGCTCCACAGCGAGGACGTCGCCATCACCCTCGTCAACGCCGAGCCCGACTTCGTCGAGCGCGTCCGGCTGCACCAGCTGGCGGTCGGCCAGGAGCTCACGCCCCGGCCCTTCAGCGAGATGTTCGCGGGAACGGGCGTCGAACTGAAGCTGGCGACGGTGACAGCGGTCGACGCCGACCGGAAGACCGTCTCCGTCACGACCGGAAACGGCGCCGAAGCCCTCCCCTACGACACCCTCGTGTACGCCCTCGGCAGCGGCTGGGACACCCAGGGAGTCCCCGGCACGGCCGAGCACGCCCACGAGCTCTCCAGCCGCCCCGGAGCGCTCCGGCTGCGCGAGCGCCTGGCCGCCCTGGAGGCCGGGCAGTCCGTGGTCGTCGTCGGCGGCGGCCTCACCGGCCTGGAGGCGGCGACCGAGATCGCCGAGGCCCGCCCCGACCTCGACGTCGCGCTCGCCGCCCGCGGCGGACTCGGCGACTGGCTCTCGGACAAGGGCCGCGCGCACGTACGGAAGGTCTTCGCCGGCCTCGGCATCACGGCGCACGAGCACACCGCGGTCACGGCGGTCGAGGCGGACCGGGTCACCACGCCCCAGGGCTCGGTCCCGGCCGCGGTCACCGTCTGGACCACCGGCTTCGCGGTGCACCCGATCGCACGGGCCACCACCCTGGAGGTCACCGACACCGGCCGGATCGTGGTGGACGAGACGATGCGCTCGGTCTCCCACCCGGACGTGTACGCCGTCGGCGACGCGGCCCTGGCCATGGGCCCCGGCGACAAGCCGCTCCGGATGTCGTGCGCCTCGGGCACCCCGATGGCCTGGCAGGCGGCCGACGCCATCGCGGCCCGCCTGACGGGCGGAAAGCTCCCGAAGACGCAGCCGCGCTACTTCAACCAGTGCATCTCGCTGGGCCGCAGGGAAGGCCTGATCCAGTACGTCACCGCCGACGACCGCTCGGTCCGCGCGGCCCTGACCGGCCGGTTCGCCGCCGGCTACAAGGAACTGGTCTGCAAGGGCGCGGCCTGGGGCGTGGCCAACCCGAAGCTCGGCATCCCGACCCGCCGCCGCCGCATCCTCCGCACCCCCGTCACCCCGGCCGCCCCGGCCCGGGCCACGGCCTGACCCCCGTAAGGCGAAGACCCCGAGGGCATCCAGGGAAAACCTCTGGAGGCACCTCGGGGTCTTCGCCCTGCCGCACACGCGGCTTCGCGCCTACGCCGAAGGGGCGGCGACGGTCAACGCGTAGTCCACACCGGTCGAGAAGTCGCCCGCGTTCCCCCGGATCCGCAGCTCGTGCTTCCCGGGGGCCAGGGCGGGCAGCTGGAACCAGAGCCCGCACCCGACGGTGGCGAAGGTCCCTCCCTCTCCGGTGACCGCGTTCCCCCGGACGCTCCGCACCGTGATCGGATCACCCTTACGGGTCTCCGGCGTGACCGCCTTGCCATCGAGGACCACGCTCCCCCGAGCGCTGCGCATGAAGTCCTCACATTGCGAAGGGTCTCCGAAGGTATTGACGACGGGAGCGGCGATCGGCCGCCCGGCGGGAACCTCGCACACCCGCTCGACCTGTCCACCGAAGGTGCCGGCCAGGAACCACACGTCCCGCGGCTGATTCCGCCCGCACAGACTCCCGTCCGGGTCGGCGACGGGACTGGTCCCCTCGGGCTCCGAAGCCGCCCACGACCACCACCGCCCCTGCAGCTCGACAGCGGACAGCCGCACACCCGCCGCCGGGGTCGGGGCGCCACCCGCCGACGGGGACGCGGTGCCACCCGCGGAGGGGGCCACAGAGCCACCCGCCGACGCCGACGCGGCGCCACCCGCCGGCGTCCGCCCGGCCGCACCGCCCGGGTCGGCAGCCTCCTGCGCCCCGCAGCCCGCCACCGCGGCCACGACGACGACGGTCAACCCCGCCGCCCCCACTCTCCACTTCACATGGCTCCCCTGGCCGTTCGCTCCCACACCACCACAACGCAAGAGGCCCGGACTCTCGTCCGGGCCTCTTGTCTGTGTGCACTCGGCAGGATTCGAACCTGCAACCTTCTGATCCGTAGTCAGATGCTCTATCCGTTAAGCTACGAGTGCTTGTTTTTAGTTCTTGTCTCCGCTCCCCCGGCCCTTTCGGCCCGCTGTCCCGGCGACAGGAAGAACATTACATGAGTCCCGCCGCCATGTGAAATCCATTCCCCACACCCCTTGTGACCTGCGAAAACGTCAGAGTCGGAGTCGAGTGGGGGTCGGCGGACGGGTGGGCGCGGCCGGGGCCTGCGGGGCGGAAATCCATGGAAAGAGACCGGGGTCACACCATCGGGCCTCGAAGGCGGAACGCGTCCGTGGAACTCGTCGGCGGAACGCGTCGGTGGGACTCGACGGTGGACGGGCCGGGAACGGGAACGGGCCGGGAACGGCCGAAGCCCCGGCCTTGGGGGCCGGGGCTTCGGTGTGGGGCGGAGGCGGAGGGATTTGAACCCTCGATGGGCTTTAAGACCCAAACCGCATTAGCAGTGCGGCGCCATAGACCGGACTAGGCGACGCCTCCATGCACCTCGCGCATACGCGGGTGGTGCGTGCAGATGATGACACAGGCGAACCGGCTGTCACCAATCGCTTCTCACCGTACTAGTCCTCCGGGGTCCAGGGCAAAGCCCCGCCCGCCCGAGTCCCGCCCCGCCCGGCGCACCCCGGTTGCGCAACGCCGGGGCGCCCGGAGCGTTAGAGGGGGCGGGCGCGCCGTGCACCCGCGCCCGCCGTACTCCCCGTGCTTCTGGAGATCCGCATGCTGCGCAGTCTCGTCCTCTCGACCCTCGCCGCCACCGCCCTCGGGACCGCCGGCCTCGGCCCGCTTCCGCCGCTGGCCTTGTTCTCGTCGCCCGACAGGCTGACCGTGACGGTCGAGAAGAGCGGCCACCCGGAGGCCGACGGCACCTTCGAGCTGACCTGTGACGACCGGGCCAAGAGCAACCACCCGGCCGCCGAGAACGCCTGCGCGCGCCTGGACAAGCTGGCGAAGGAGGGCGGCGACCCGTTCCGGCCCGTCCCCCCGGACCAGATGTGCACCCAGGTGTACGGCGGGCCCGCGCTCGCCCACGTCACCGGCACCTGGCAGGGCCGCAAGGTCGACGCCCGCTTCTCCCGGGCGAACGGGTGCGAGATCGACCGCTGGCAGAATCTGGAGCCTCTGCTTCCCCTCGTCCGGGGGTGACCCCCGGAGGCTCCCTTAGACTCCCCTCAGTGACAGGCTGCGGCCCGAGGGGCAAGATGGGGCCGGCCGGCCGATAGGCAAGCACGTGCAGTGCGTCAGGGAGGAAGCGTCGTCGTGAGCAGCAGGCCATCCCGAGGCGCTGCTCGCCTCGCAGCCATACTCGACGCCCTCCCCGACGGCCTCGTGCTCGTCAACTGCAACGGCACGGTCGTCAACGCCAACACCATCGCCCTCGGCATGTTCGAGACGCCCGGCACCGCGCTCGTCGGGCGCGGCCTGCTGGACCTCCTGCCCGAGTTCGACTCGCGCCTCATCCCCGGCTCCATGCGCCGCCCTGACGGCGCCGACGAGCGGGGCCGCACCAAGCCGACCCGGATGATCGCCCGCCGCACGGACGGCTCCGAGTTCCCCGTCGAGGTGTCCAACGCCAGCCTGGAGGACGGCCGCGAGGCCTACGACTCGTACGGCGGCTACACCGGCGACGAGCTGCTCATGCTCGTCGTACGGGACCTCACCGGCACCCTCGACACCGAGGCCGAACTCGCCCGCTCGCAGCGCCAGACCGAGATGATCCTGCGCGCCGCCGCCGAGGGCGTCGTCGGCACCGACACCGACGGCCGGGTCGTCCTCGTGAACCCCGCCGCCGCGCAGATCCTCGGCTACCGCGCCGGCGAGCTCGGCGGCCAGGAGCTGCACCCGCTGATCCTCGCCAAGCGCCCCGACGGCGAGCCCTTCCCGTACGAGGAGTCCCCGCTCGCCGACACCCTCAAGTCCGGCCGCAAGCACCGGGTCCGCGGACAGGTCCTGTGGTCGAAGAAGGGCGAGCGGGTGCCGGTCGACCTGACGACCGCTCCGGTACGGGACGGGGACCAGCTCGTCGGCGCGGTGATGACCTTCACCGACCGCAGGCCGTACGAGCAGCTCGTCGAGGAGCACGCCGCCGAGCTCGCCGACCACACCGAGCGGCACGCGGCGGAGCTCGCCGACCGGGCCGAGCGGCACGCCGCCGAGCGCGAGACGCAGGCGGAGCGGTACGCCTCCCTCGCCGCCCGCCACGAGCAGCTGACCGCCGTCCTCGCCGAGTCGCTGCGCGGGCCCCTGGAGGAACTCCGCACCCAGCTGGGCACCCTCGCCGCCGACGACGCCGGGCAGCTGTGGCCCGAGGCCAACCAGGTCCTGCACCACCTGGCCGCCGGGTACGCCCGGATGACGGCCCTCGTCGACAACGTCCTCGGCTACCAGCGGCTCGACGCCGGTGCCGAGGAGCTCGACAAGGCCGTGGTGCTGCTCGACGGGATCGTGGCCGGCGGCATCGACGGTGCCGTGGAGCTCATCGGGCCCGGCCGCGCCCAGTTCGCCGTGCACGCGCCGCCGATCGAGGCCGAGGTCGACGCGGCCCGGCTGACGACCGCGCTCGCCCATCTCGTCGCGGACGTCGCCGGCGTCGACGCGACCGGCAAGAGCAAGGCCGAGCGGACCCCGAGCGACTCCACGATCGTCGTCGCGGCCGCACAGCGCGGTGACGTCGTACGGATCGAGGTCCGCGGTCCGTACGCCGGCGGCGACCCGGTGCACGGGCCGGTCGTGCGCGGCATCGTGGCGGCGCACGGCGGTGTCGTGCAGACCCACGAGGTGCCGGGGACGAGCGGCGGCGCGTACGTCCTCGAGGTGCCGCTCGGCGCGGGCCGGGGCACGGTCCCCTCGCCGCCGCGGAACGACGCGCCCTCGGGCGGCCGCGAGGCCCTCGCCCTGCCCGCCCAGGCCTCGGGGCCGGATTCGGGGCCGGATTCGGGGACGAACTCGGGGCCGAACTCGCGGACGACCGCGGGCTCTGGCCTCGCCACCGGCCCTGTTCCGGCCTCCGCCTCCGGTCCGGTGCCGGTCTCGGGCGCTGTGCCCGCCTCCGGTCCGGTGCCGGTCTCGGGCGCTGTGCCCTCCTCCGGTCCGGTGCCTGTCTCTGGTCTTGTCCCCGCCTCCGGCTCCGGCGTCGAATCGCCGTCCGTCGCCGCTCCCGGTGGGATTCCCGGCGCCGGTACGGCTCCGAGCGCGGCTCCCGGTGCCGTCCTGGCCGTCGAACCCGCCCCCGAGGGCTCCGGCAGTGGACGGCGGCGGGCGCGGCGGGCGTCCACCGACGCCTTCCTGGAGAGCGCGATCGCGCCCGAGGGCGAGACGCCGGGCGGTGCCGGGCCGAGTGGGCGTCGCCGCGCCCGTACGGCCGAGCCCGCCGAGCTGATCCCCGCCCAGCAGAACGCCGCCGTCGACTCCCCCGTCGAGCCCACCGGGCGCCGACGGGGCCGGCCCGCCGAGGGCGCCGTCGTGACGGCCGCCGAGGGCGCGCAGGGGCGTGCCGCGCTCGGCGCGGCCGTGCCGCCGCAGGGCGTCGCCGTGGAGCCGACCGGGGCTCCCGCCCTGGCCCGCGCCCTGCCCGCGATCGCCTCCGAGGAGGCTCCGGCGCAGCCCAGCGGCCGCCGCCGGCGCGCGCTGGCCGCCGCGCAGGAGCGGGCCGCCGCGGCCGAGGCCGGGCCCCGTACGCCGTTCGCGCTGCCGCCCGCCGATGCCGACCGTGACGAGACGGCCGTCCCCGCTCCGGTGGCCGGTCCGCTGCCCGTCTCCGACGAGGGGCAGCACGAGGCCGTACGGGGCGTCCCGGGCGACGGCCACACCCCGCCGCAGTCCCATCCGCAGGCCGAGACCCCGGTCGAGCCGACCGGGCGGCGCCGGGCCGTGGCGGTCCCGCAGCCGGAGGCCGCGCCGCAGCTCGCGCCGCAGAACAGCACGGGCTCCGGGACCGGCACCGGCTCCGTACCGCTGCCTCCCGAGCTGCCGATGCCGGCGACCATGTCGAAGGACTCGACCCAGGGGCGGGCGTTCAGCGTCCGTACCCTCGGGCAGGGCGTTCCCTTCGTCCCGCCGACCCCGCCGGCCGCACCGGCCGGTCCTCACGCTCCTGCCGTGCCCGCCGCGCCTTCCAACGGCTCGGGGCGGCGGCGCAGGCTCGCCACTCCGCCCGAGGTCGACCCGCCGGCCGCCGGGGCGCCGGTCGCGGTGGCCGAGGCCAGGCCGCACCCGCAGCCGACCGCCCCGGCCCCCTCGCCGCACGACACCCCGGCCGAGGGCCGCGCGTACGCCATAGGAGCGCCCGCCGAGGGCTCCGCCGAGGGGCCCGAGCCGCTCGACGGTCCCGGTGGCGCGGTCGAGGTCGCCAACCGGCCCGCCCCGCGTCCCGTCGACGACGAACTGCCCCCGGAGCCGCTCGACAACCCGCGCCGGCTGCTCGTCTGGCCCGCGCCCGACGTCACCACCCAGCAGGCGCTGAGCGACCGCGGCTACCGGCCGGTGATCGTGCACTCCCGCGAGGAGGTCGACGCGCAGATCGCCGCCTTCCCGGCCGCGCTCTTCGTCGACCCGCTGACCGGGCCCATCACCCGTACGGCCCTCCAGTCGCTGCGTCAGGCGGCCGTCGCCGCCGAGGTGCCGGTGCTGCTCGCGGCCGGGCTCGGACAGGCGACCCGGGAGGCGGCGTACGGCGCCGATCCGGCCGTACTCCTCAAGGCGCTCGCGCCCCGCGACAGCGAGCAGCACCCCTCGCGGGTCCTGCTGATCGAGGAGAACGAGACCATCGCGGAGGCGCTCGCGGCCACGCTGGAGCGGCGCGGGATGCAGGTCGCGCAGGCGGAGACGGACACCGAGGCGGTCATGCTGGCCACCCAGACCCGGCCGAACCTGGTGGTGATGGACCTGATGCAGGTGCGCCGCCGCCGGGCCGGGATCATCGACTGGCTGCGGGCGAACGGCCAGTTGAACCGCACTCCGCTCGTCGTCTACACCTCGGCCGATCTCGTCGAGGAGGAGCTGCCGAAGCTCGACTCCGGCGAGACGGTCCTGTTCCTCGCCGAGCGGTCGAACAGCGCCGAGGTCCAGGCGCGGATCGTCGACCTGCTCGCGAAGATCGGCACCAACTAGGAAGGGGGAGGGCCGTGGCCCTCCCCCTTCCCGGTGTCTCCAGCTGTTTCCGGTGTCTACAGCTGGGTGACGTCCAGCTCGCCCTCCGCGTACTGCTTGCGGATGACCTTCTTGTCGAACTTGCCGACGCTCGTCTTCGGCACCGCCGGCACGATCGCCCACCGCTCCGGCAGCTGCCACTTGGCGATGCCGCCCTCGTCGGCGAGGAAGGCCTTCAGCGTCTCGTAGTCGGCCGTCGCGCCCTCCTTGAGGACGACGGTCGCCAGCGGACGCTCGCCCCACTTCTCGTCCGGCACCGCGACGACGGCGGCCTCGGCGACCTCCGGGTGGGCCATGAGGGCGTTCTCCAGTTCGACGCTGGAGATCCACTCGCCGCCCGACTTGATGACGTCCTTGGCGCGGTCGGTGAGGGTGAGGAAGCCGTCCGGGCTGATCACGCCGACGTCGCCGGTCTTCAGCCAGCCGTCCTCGCTGAACTTGTCGGCGGGGCGGAGCTCCTCGGCGTCGATGCCGCCGAAGTACGAGCCCGCGATCCAGGTGCCGCGCACCTCCAGCTCGCCCGCCGACTCACCGTCCCAGGGAAGGTGCTCGCCGCCGGGGCCGACGAGGCGCGCCTCGACACCGGCGGGGAAACGTCCCTGCGTGACGCGGTACGGCCACTCCTCCTCGGCGGTGAGGCCGTGCGGCGGGTGGGCCATCGTGCCGAGCGGGGAGGTCTCGGTCATGCCCCAGGCGTGGCAGAGGCGGACGCCTAGCCGGTCGTACGCCTCCATCAGGGAGGGCGGACAGGCGGCGCCGCCGATGGTGACCTGCTTCATGGAGGAGAGGTCGCGGGGGTTCGCGATGACCTCGGCGAGCAGGCCCTGCCAGATGGTGGGGACGGCGGCCGCGTGGGTCGGCTTCTCGCGCTCGATCATGTCGGCGAGCGGGGCCGGCTGGAGGAAACGATCCGGCATGAGCATGTTGATGCCGGTCATGAAGGTGGCGTGCGGCAGGCCCCAGGCGTTGACGTGGAACTGCGGGACGACGACCAGGGTCGTGTCCTTGTCCGTGAGGCCCATCGACTCGGTCATGTTCACCTGCATGGAGTGCAGGTAGATCGAGCGGTGCGAGTAGACGACGCCCTTCGGGTCGCCGGTGGTGCCGGAGGTGTAGCACATGGCCGCGGCCGAGCGCTCGTCCAGCTCGGGCCAGTCGTACCTGGTCGGACGCCCGGCGATCAGCTCCTCGTACTCGTGGACGCGCGGAGCCGCGCCGTCGAGGAGGGAACGGTCGCCCGGGCCCGCGACGACGACGTGCTCGACCGTCGGCAGGTGCGGGAGCAGCGGGGCGAGGAGCGGCAGCAGGGAACCGTTGACGAGCACGACCCGGTCGGCGGCGTGGTTGACGATCCACACCAGCTGCTCCGGGGGCAGGCGGAGGTTGAGGGTGTGGAGGACCGCACCCATGGAGGGGATCGCGAAGTACGCCTCGACGTGCTCCGAGTTGTTCCACATCAGGGTGGCGACGCGCTGGTCGCCGGTGACCCCGAGCTCGTCGCGCAGGGCGTGGGCCAGCTGGTGCGCGCGTGTTCCGGCCTCCGCGAACGTGCGGCGCTGCGGCTCCGGCTCGCCCGTCCAGGTGGTGATGGTGGACTTCCCGTGGATCGTCATCCCGTGCTGGAGGATGCGGCTCACGGTCAGTTGTACGTCCTGCATGGTGCTGTACACGGGGCGTCCTCCCGGTGGGCGCTACGTGGCAGAAGGGGTGTGGAGATTCTGCGCACGTACCGCGCGGTATGTCACTACCCGAGAGTACGTAAATTGCCAGTGATTACTGGCGGGAGTCGCCGAGCCGATGGTGTGGTTCACCGTACGGGCGTCAGCTCCGGGTCCTCGCGGAGCTTGCCGAGCGCGCGGGACACGGCGCTCTTGACCGTGCCGACCGACACCCCGAGCACCTCGGCCGTCTGGGCCTCGCTGAGGTCCTCGTAGTACCGCAGCACCACCATCTGACGCTGCCGCTCCGGCAGCTTCAGGACCGCGCGCCACATCGCGTCGTGCAGCACCTGCCGCTCCGCCGGGTCCGGCTCCGGGAGACCGGCGGGCTCGGGCAGCTCCTCGCAGACGAACTCGTCGACCTTGCGCTTGCGCCACTGCGACGTACGCGTGTTCAGCAGCGCGCGGCGGACGTAGCCGTCCAGGGCACGGTGGTCCTCGATGCGCTCCCAGGCCATGAAGGTCTTCGCGAGCGCGGTCTGGAGGAGGTCCTCCGCGTCCGAGGGGTTGGCGGTGAGGGAGCGCGCGGTGCGCAGCAGCACGGGTCCACGCGCCCGTACGTACGAGGTGAAGGTCGGGTACGACGCGTACTGCGAGGCACCGGCGCAGACGGGGCCAGAGGGTGGCGGAGTCATGACTCCACGCTAGGAGGGCACGGGTACCCGGCGGATCGGCCCCAGGTCCCGAACCGCCGTCCGCCTCAGGTTGTAGGGGTGGGGATGCCTCCACCTCCTCTGGGTGGAGACCCGGGGCCACTCGGGTCAGGGTCAGGGGCGCCGACCCGCGACGAACGACAGGGGGACGGGGACCCGGGCGGCGAACCGGGCGGGGGAGGTGACACGGGCGACCGGTGCGTCCATCGCGTTGCGGTCGATCGCAAGGGTGCGCCCGCCGTACGTCTCCGTGACGTTCCCCGCGTACTGGTGGATCCTGGCGTGCGGGGTCCAGGCCACCGGCTGCAGCACCGACTCGGTGAGCAGCGCCGGCTGCCCCCGCCAGCGCGCGAACCACATCACGTCCGGCAGGTCCTTCGTCCCCGCCTTCCGCTGCGTCTCCATGTCCCGCACCCCCGTGTCGGCGCTGCTGTAGAAGCCGGGCAGGTAGCCGAGACGCCGCACCTCCCGGTTCCAGGCGCGGACGAACGCGAGGGTCGTCGCGGCGCAGCTCGTGTCGCCCCGCCGGTAGGCCTCGATGTCGAGGTAGAGCGGGCTGCTCGTGCCGATCCCGAGGGCCTTCGCGGCCCGTACCGCGTCGCCTCCCTCCTTGGTGCCCTGGGTCGCGGGCGCGCTGCCGATGGCGAAGCGGCGCTTGGCGAGGGAGTCCACGCACGGTGCCTGGGAGCCGACGAAGAGCGGCAGCAGCCGCCAGCCCATGGCGTGGGCGGAGGCGACCCAGGCGGGGGTGAGCTCCTTCTGGACGGGGCAGCCCCGCCCCCGCCCGCCGAAGTAGATCCCGACGGCCCCGTACGGCGACCCTCGCCAGGCCTTCATCACCGCGAGGGACGGCGCCTCACAGGTGTCGAACGCCTTGCCCGCGAAGTGCACGGGCGCGGCAGCGAGTGCGGCGGGGCCGCCCGGAGCGCCGAGACCTCCGGGAGCGCCGGGACCTCCAGGAGCGCCCTGGGCGGCGAGGGTGCGCGTCGTGGTGGAGGAGCCGGGACCCGGGGCGGAGCCGGGACCCGGGGCGGAGCCGGGCGCGGTGGCGGAGCCCGGGCCCAGGGCGGCGGAGGCGGCGGTGGTGGCGGAGGCGGGCCCCAGGGCGGCGGAGGCGGCCGTCGTGGTGTCGGAGCCGGGTCCCAGGGCGGCGGAGGCGACCGCCGTGGTGTCGGGTGTCGTCGTTGCGGGAGGACGTTCCGTTCTCCCGGTGGTCGGGGGCGGGGTGTTGAGGAGGGCCGTCCCGGCCAGCGCCACCAGCACCGCGGCGACCACGGTCCGCGCCCCGGGAGGCGGCGTGGAGCGTGGGCGGGCCGGTGCCGACGGCGTGGCCGGGACGTGCGCGGTGGCGGCTTCGGATGCGGGCGGCGTACGAGTGCTCATGGCGCGAGTGAAGATCCGCCCGCCCCACCCGGCCACCGCTCAGGCCGTCGCCTCAGCCGTCCGTGCCCAGGATCAACCCGGACGTGGGAACCCCTGTGCCCGCCGTGACCAAGGTCCGGGCCGCGCCGGGTATCTGGTTCACGGAGGTGCCGCGGATCTGCCGCACCGCCTCCGCTATGCCGTTCATGCCGTGGAGGTAGGCCTCGCCGAGCTGCCCCCCGTGGGTGTTCAGCGGAAGCGCGTCGGCCGCGACGAAGTCCGCCGCCTCCCCCGGCCCGCAGAAGCCGAACTCCTCCAACTGCATCAGCACGAACGGGGTGAAGTGGTCGTAGAGGATGCCCACGTCGATGTCGGAGGGCGCAAGACCGGACGTCCGCCAGAGCTGCCGGGCCACCACGCCCATCTCCGGCAGCCCGGTCAGCCCGTCCCGGTAGAAGCTGGTCATGGCCTCCTGCTTCCGGCCGGCGCCCTGGGCCGCCGCGAGGATCACGGCGGGCGGGCGCGGCAGGTCGCGGGCGCGCTCGACGGAGGTGACGACGATCGCCTGGCCGCCGTCGGTCTCCTGGCAGCAGTCGAGGAGCCGGAGCGGCTCGACGATCCAGCGCGAGGCGGCGTGGTCGGCGAGGGTGATCGGCTTCCCGTGGAAGTACGCGGCGGGGTTGCGGGCCGCGTACCGCCGGTCGGTGACGGCGACATGGCCGAAGGCGTCCGGGGTCAGCCCATAGGTGTGCAGGTACCGCTGGGCGGCCATGGCGACCCAGGAGGCCGGGGTGAGCAGCCCGAACGGCAGCTGCCAGCCGAGCGCGGCGCCCTCGGCGGAGGGCTCGCGCTGCTGGACGCCCGAGCCGAAGCGGCGCCCCGAGCGCTCGTTGAACGCCCGGTAGCAGACGACGACCTCGGCGACCCCGGCGGCGACGGCGAGCGCGGCCTGCTGCACGGTGGCGCAGGCGGCGCCGCCTCCGTAGTGCACGCGGGAGAAGAACGACAGCTCGCCGATGCCGGACGCCTGGGCGACGGTGATCTCGGGGTTGGTGTCCATGGTGAAGGTGACCAGGCCGTCGACGTCGGCGGGGGTGAGCCCGGCGTCGTCGAGGGCCGCGCGCACGGCTTCGACGGCGAGGGAGAGCTCACTGCGGCCCGAGTCCTTGGAGAACTCGGTCGCCCCGATGCCCACGACGGCGGCCCGCCCGCCGAGCGTGTCCCTGCCGCGGACGCTCATCGCGTCACCTCCACGGTGACCGTCCCGGTGACGTGGTGTCCGAGCCCGTTGGCACCGACGACCCGGACGCTCGCCGTGTCCCCGTCCACCTCGGTGACCGTCCCGGTCAGGACCATGGTGTCCCCGGGGTAGTTGGGGGCGCCGAGCCGGATGGCGACCTTGCGGAGGACGGCCCGGGGGCCGAAGTGGTCGGTGATGTAGCGGCCGACCAGCCCGTTGGTCGTGAGGATGTTCATGAAGATGTCCGGAGAGCCCTTCTCCCGGGCCAGCTCGGCGTCGTGGTGCACGTCCTGGTAGTCGCGGGAGGCGAGGGCCCCGGCGACGATCAGGGTGCGGGTGACCGGGATCCGCAGCGGCGGCAGCTCGTCGCCGGGCTTCATGACAGGTCCTCCTCTGCGAGCAGGTCGCCGAGTTCGGCGAGGAGTTCGGTGCCGGAGCCCAGGTAGGCGTCGAGCTGCCGGCCCCACAGGAAGTGCCGGTGGACGGGGTGGTCGAGGTCCGCGCCCATGCCGCCGTGCAGATGCTGACCGGCGTGCACGACCCGCTTGCCCGCCTCGGAGGCCCACCAGGCCGCGGTCAGCGCCGCCCCGGTGGCGTCGAGCCCCTCGTCGAAACGCCAGGCGGCCTCGTAGGCGGTGACCCGGATGGCCTCGGTGTCCATATGGGCGTCGGCGGCCCGCAGTTGCACCGCCTGGTGGGTCGAGAGCGGCCGCCCGAACTGCTCCCGTACGGACGTGTACTCCACGGCCCTGGCGAGGGACCCGGCGCACACCCCGGCCTGGAGCCCCGCGAAGGCGGTCCGCGCGGCGGCGAGCACGTCCTCGTAGGCGCCGGCAGACCCGAGCGGCTCGGCCGGCGCCCCGTCGAGGACGAGCCGGGCGGCGGCCCAGGGCGCGGTGAGCTCGACGGCCTCGACGGAGGCCGCGTCCTCGGCACGGACCAGCCACAGGGCGCGGTCCTCGTCCGGTACGAGGACGTGGTCGGCGTCCCTGAGCCACGGCACCCACTCCACGACCCCGCTGAGCCGCCCCGCGCCGGCGCCTCGCGACGTGACCGTGCCCGGTGCCGGGAACGCGCCCGTCACCACCGTCGTACCGTCGCGGAGGCCGGGCAGGAGCCGGGCGCGCTGCTCCTCCGTACCGTGCCGGGCGACGGCGAGGATCCCGTACACACAGCTCGCGGCGAACGGCACCTGAGCCGTCCTGCGGCCCTGCTCCTCCAGGAGCAGGACCAGGCCGAGCAGGCCGGTCTCCTCGACGGCACCCGGCAGTCCGGCCGCGCAGAGCGCCTTCCAGAGCTCCGCGTCCGTGCCGGTCCCGGCGGCCCGGAGCCGCTCGTGGGTCGCGAGGTCGGCGAAGATCCGCCCGGCGAGCTCCCGGGCGGCCTCCTGCTCCTCGGTGGGGGTGAAGTCCATGTCAGTCCTCCCCTCCCGCGCGGAAGACGGGAAGCTCGAGTTCCTCGTCGACCCGCTGGAACTCGAGCCGCACCGGCATTCCGATCCGCACCTTGTCGTACGGCACGCCCACCACGTTGCTGATCATCCGCACGCCCTCGGCGAGTTCGATCAGCCCGACCGCGTACGGAGGCTCGAAGGCTGGGAAGGAGGGGTGGTGCATCACCACGTACGAGAAGACCGTCCCGGCCCCGCTCGCCTCGACCGTGTCCCACTCCCGCGATCCGCAGTCGGCGCACCCCGGCAGCCAGGGGAAGCGCAGGCTCGCGCAGTCGCCGCAGCGCTGGATCAGCAGCCGGTGCGCGGCCACGCCCTCCCAGAATCCGGCGTTGTCCCGGTTGACGACGGGCCGGGGCCGCCGCGGTACGGGCTTCGGCCCGGGCTCCGGCTTCCGGGACGGCCGGGCGGCGGGCGCGTACTTGAGGATGCGGAAGCGGTGGGTTCCCGCGAGTTCGCCGTCCGCCCGGACGTCCGTCCGCGTCGTCACGAAGTGCCCGGTGCCGAGCTTGGTGGTCTTGCGCTCCGACACGGACTCGATGACGGTGTCGAAGCCGATCTCCTGCCCCGGGCGGAGCGGTCGCAGGTACTCCTGCTCGCAGTCGGTCGCGACGACCGAGGTGTATCCGGCGCCGTCGAGGAGGGCGAACAGCTCCTCGTACGCCGCCGACCGGTCCGTGTGCCCGGAGAGGCCGCCCATCGTCCAGGCCTGGAGCATGGTCGGGGGTGCCACGGCGTCCGGCCCCGAGTAGGCGGGGTGCGCGTCCCCCATCGCCTCGCACCAGTGCCTGATCATGGGCAGGTTCACCGGGTCCTTGCCGGTGCCGGCGGTGGCCGCGGACCGTCCCACGAAGGCCACGAGCCGCTCGTACAGCCCGTCCGGACGGTCCGGAGCCGTCACCACCGGCCCGTCCGGCCGACCGGGAGCCGTCACCACCGGCCCGTCCGGCCGACCGGGAGCCGTCACCACGGGCCCGTCCGGCCGGTCCGGAGCCGTCACCACCGGCCCGTCCGGCAGGTCCGCAGCCGTCACCACCGGCCCGTCCGGCCGACCGGGAGCCGTCACCACGGGCCCGTCCGGCCGGTCCGGAGCCGTCGTCACCCGCCCGTCCCGCTTCTCCGTACCGCTCATCGCCGACCCCTCCCCTTCATGCCGAGCCGCATCCTCGCGACGATCTCGCGCTGCACCTCGCTCACCCCTCCCCCGAAGGTGTTGATCTGTGCGGCCCGGTTCATGCGCTCCAGCTCACCGCCGCCGAACTCCCCCGGCGATCCTGCTCGCACCGTCCCCGGCCCACCCGCGATCTCCTGACATATTCGATACACCTCCACCGCCGATTCGGTTCCCGCGAACTTCACGCCGCTCGCGTCCCCTGGGGCCAGTCGGCCGGCCCCCACGTCACCCACCAAACGCCAGTTCAGAAGGCGTGTCGCGGCCAGCCGGGCATGCGCTTCGGCGGCCCGGATCCGGATCCACGGCTCGTCAATACGACGCCTACCCGTCACCGGATCGGGGGTGCGTGCCCGGTCGAGGACGGCCGCGAAGAAGTCCTCCGCCTGCATGCCGATCGCGGCGAGCGCGACCCGCTCGTGGTTGAGCTGGCTCGTGATGAGACCCCAGCCGCCGTGCTCGGGCCCGACCAGATGGCTGGCCGGGACGCGGATCCCGTCGTAGTACGTGGCGGTCGTCGTCAGCCCGCCCACCGTCTCGATCGGGGTCCAGGAGAAACCGGGGGAGTCGGTGGGGACGAGGACGATGGAGATGCCCCGGTGCGGGGCCGCGTCGGGGTCGGTGCGGCAGGCAAGCCAGATCCAGTCGGCGTTCTGGGCGTTGGAGGTGAAGATCTTCTGGCCGTCGACGATCCAGGAGTCCCCGTCCCGGACGGCCCGGGTACGGAGGGAGGCGAGGTCCGTGCCGGCCTCGGGCTCGCTGTACCCGATGGCGAAGACGGTCTCCCCGCGCAGGATCCGGGGCAGGAAGAAGGCCTTCTGCTCCTCGGTCCCGTACGCCATCAGCGTGGGTCCGACGGTGTTGAGGGTGACCATCGAGACGGGGGCGCCCGCGCGGTACGCCTCGTCGAAGAAGACGAACTGCTCGTCGGGCCCGCGGCCCTGCCCCCCGTACTCCTCGGGCCAGCCGAGACCGAGCAGCCCGTCGGCGCCGATCCGGCGGAGCAGGCGCCGCTGGGCGGCCGCGTCGGTGGCGGGCGGAGGGCCGTCGGGCATCACGTCCCGGAAATACGCGCGGAGTTCGGCGCGCAGCCGCAGCTGCCGCTCGGTCGGGGCGAGGTGCACGGCGACGGCCTCCCGTGGGACGACTGAGATTTCTGACTGTCCGTCAGATTCCGTACGCCTGTCAAGGTCGGCGACGCCCTCGAAGCCCACCCGCAAGCCCCCGCGCACACAAGCGCGACGGCCCGCACGCCGGTACCGAAGTACCGGCGCACAGGCCGTCGTTCACGCCACGGTCACGCCCCCCGTCGGGCCGGATTCCGCGCTGCCGGTCACCACCACGGGTGGAAGTTCACCACGTTGTTGGACTGGGCGATGTGGGTGAAGGCGGAGCCGTTCACACTCGCGGTGTTGTTCTGGTTGGAGGCACCGGAACCGGTCGCCACCTGCTGCGTCGTGGTCGAGTTGCCGAAGTTGTCGCCTCCGACGCCGCTGCCGATGATCGTGGCGACGCTGGTGTTCGATCCGTCGTCCGCGAAACCGCCGTTGTCGGCCTGGGCCACCCCGGTGAAGAGCGCGGCGGCGAGGGGCAGGGCGGCGGCAGCGGCGAGGATGCGGGCGGTACGGATGCTTGCCATGTCTGTTCCTCCGGGAACTGAAAGCTGATGCTGTTGCACGGAACTGCGCTTCGGAACTGCTCAGGAACTCTCTGAACTACGGCCATTTCCAGGGCAGTTGACCGACCGCCCCGGTCGTTGTGCTCGACGTCGCGAATCCAGAGTTGCCCACCGAATCCCCGGCGAACCACCCCGGAGCGGCTGATTCCCCCGCAAGCGTGAGGACAAGCCGATAAACCCTTCGTAACCGAGAAACCCCCAGCTCATGATGGGTACGAGCAGCGAAACATCCCCGGAACCGGTGCGCCGCACGGGAGGAAGCGTTTCCCCGGACCACCCCCCGGGAGCGCGACGCGCCGACACCGCACGCCCCGGCGCCGCCCGAACGCGGTTCCACCGCACGAAAAGAGATACGACGCGGCGCGAGGACGCGCCACGAGCGTCCGGCCCGGACGCCCAGCTCGAACATCCGGCTCGGGCGTCCGACGCGGACGCCCTCTCCGACACCCGACGGGAGGGGCCGCTTTTACCCCACTCCGCCGGCCCGCGGACCCCGTCCGGGGCTCGGACCGGCCGGCGCACGGGGCAATGCCTACCTACGAGCCGGTACGACGGAAGCGATGTCACACGTACGAGGGGTGTTCCGGCCCTCGCCGGGCATCCCTCGGAACCGCCGCCTCCGGACACGACATCCACGGGCCCCACCGGGCGGGAAAAGCGAAATGGCCGGTCCAGCGGGTGTTTTCACCCTGAAGCGAAAGGAGATATGCGCGTGTCTAACCCCGCACCCGCGCCTAAATTATCCAGAATTTCACCCACTGCCCCAGTTGAAACCACGGCGTCTCGTCGCCTAGGAGCGTGTCATGCAGATTCGCAGGTGGCTCCCGGACCAGCCCACCCTCATCGGCCGCCATGACTGGCCGGACGAGGGTGACGCGGGAACCCATCTGCGGCTGCGGGCCGGCTCCATCGTCGTACTCGACCGGCGGGCGTGGCGCGTCCTGGAGATCGCCGGCTACCCCGGCGCCCACTGGCCGGAGGTCTACGAGAAGGCGTGGCGCGACCACATGGAGCTGTGGTGGCACGCCAACGAGCTGCTGCGGGTCAACAACCAGGCGGTCAAGCCGGCCTCCGACCGCACCGACTTCTACAAGCGCCCGGTGGTCCTGGTGCTCCGCGACGAGAACCTGCCCCGCTCCGCGCCGAAGCACTGGTGCGCCCCCGCCAGCCAGGACTGGCAGGTCCTCCCCGAGCACTACGCCGTCTGCCGGGCCTGCGGCGAACTGCCGCCCTGCCACCACGGGGAGTACAGCCCTGAGGGCGGTCCCCGCCTCCCGGAACAGAGCGGCGGCATCCCGCTCATCGTGCCGGAGGGCTGCTGCATGGGGTGCGCCGAACAGATCAAGCCACGCATGCGGACCGTACGCTTCCCCGGCCCCAACCTCTGGTACCCGGACCTGGGCGAGGACACCGCGGTCTTCCACGCCCGCGCCGCCTGCGAGGACCAGGTGGCGCACTACCGCGCGCAATGGCAGGCCGCGTACCCCCAGCCCACCGTGCACCCGACCACACCGGGGTTCCCGGGCTTCGACCACCTCTTCCTGCCCCGGGCCCGCCACGACCATGACGTGCCCTCCGCCCCCGTGCTCACGCACGCCCAGGCCCCCCTGGCGCCGCACGCCCAGGCCCCCCTGGCGCCGCACGGTCAGGCCCCCCTGGCGCCGCACGGTCAGGGCCCCGTGACGCCGCACGGTCAGGGCCCCCTGGCGCCGCACGGTCAGGCCCCCCTGGCGCCGCACGCCCAGGAGGAGGCGCGCACCTCCCTGGTCACCGGCTCCGGCGCCTTCTCCCCTGCCTTCGACGACTACCGACCGGAGCCCGACCCGTACCCCTCGGCCCCACCGCCGGCCACCCAGGTCGCTCAGTCCGCCCAGGCCACCGCGCCCACACCCGCACCCGCGCCCCTGGCCATGCCCGCTCCCGTACCCGCCCCGGCCCCCGTTCCGATGTCCGGGCCGATGCCCGTCGGGGACGCCGCGCCCGCCGTCCGGGCCGCGGAGGAGCTGAGTCGTTCCCTCACGTCCCCTCCGGTCTTCCACAACGCGGAGCAGGCGGCCCGGGTAATCGAGGAACTCACCGCCGCGGTCCGCAACATCGCCCTCTGCCTGAACAGCCCCCAGGCCCGCAGCCACCCCTGACCCGCCCGGAAAACGAGAGCCTCCGACCGGTCCCGCCGGTCGGAGGCTCTCGCGCGGTGCGGTGGGTGTGGGATTTGAACCCACGGAGACATCGCTGCCTCGACGGTTTTCAAGACCGTTCCCTTAGGCCGCTCGGGCAACCCACCCTCGCCCCTGCCCACCTGGGGCGGAGCGGGCTACAGCGTACCGGCTGCGGGGGCGGGGCCGCGATGAGCGGGCGGGATGGCCTGCTGGGGGCCGGGGGGCGGCCGTCAGCTGTCGCCGGTGCGCTCGCCGAGGGTGACGGTGGCCGTGGCGGTCTTGCCGTCGCGCTCGTAGGTGATCTTCACCGAGTCGCCCGGCTTGTGCGTCCAGATCTCGCTGATCAGGGTCGGGCCGCTGTCGATCGGGTGGTCGCCGAAGCCCGTGATCACGTCGCCGGCCTTCAGCCCCGCCTTCGCCGCCGGGCCGTTCGGCGTGACCGAGGCCGTGCCGCCCGAGCCCTGGGAGGCGATGGTCGCGCCCTCGCCCTTCTCGTTCATGTTCACGGTCGCGCCGATCACCGGGTACACCGGCTTGCCCGTCCTGATCAGCTGCTGGGCCACGTTCTTCGCCTGGTTGACCGGGATGGCGAAGCCGAGGCCGATCGAGCCGGCCTGGGACTGGCCGAAGCCGCCGCTGGTCGACTGGATGGCCGAGTTGATGCCGATCACCGCGCCGCTCGCGTCGAGCAGCGGTCCGCCGGAGTTGCCCGGGTTGATCGAGGCGTCCGTCTGCAGCGCGCTCATGTACGAGTTGCTGCCGCCGGAGCCGTCGCCCGAGGCGACCGGGCGGTTCTTGGCGCTGACGATGCCCGTCGTCACCGTGTTCGACAGGCCGAAGGGCGCGCCGATCGCGATCGTCGAGTCGCCGACCGCCACCTTGTCGGAGTCCCCGAGCGGCAGCGGCGTCAGGCCCTTCGGGGCGTCCTTCAGCTTCAGGACCGCCACGTCGTAGCCCTCGGCCCGGCCGACGACCTCCGCGTCGTACGTCTTGCCGTCCGAGAAGGTCACGGACAGCGTGCCGCCGTCCGCCGCCGACGCCACCACGTGGTTGTTGGTGACGATGTGGCCTTCCTGGTCGTAGACGAAGCCGGTGCCCGTGCCGCCCTCGCCCTCCTGGGCGCCGGACTTGGCCTGGATGGTGACCACGCTCGGCAGGGCCTTCGCCGCGACCGCCGCGACCGTCCCCGGGTCGCGCTTGAAGGAGGCCGGGGCCTGGCCGGAGGAGACGGTGGTCGAGCTGAAGCCGTTGTCGCCGCGCTCGGCCGCCCAGTAACCGATGCCGCCGCCGATGCCGCCCGCGACGAGCGACGCGACGAGCACGGCCGCCACGAGGCCGCCGGTCCGCCTGCGCGGCGCCTCGGGTACGGGGGGATGCGGGGCGCCCCAGGCCGGGACGGCCGGCGGGGGCGGCGGCCAGCCACCGGCGGGGGCGGCGGCAACCGGCTCGGGGGCGGGCGCGGGGGCCGCGGCCGGGACCGGGGGCTGGATCACCGTCGGCTCGTCCGCCTGCGGTGCCGGCTGAGGCGCTTCCTGCACGGCCGACTGAGGCGCTTCCTTCGGGGGTACGGGAGGCGTCGGAGGGGCGGACGGGGCAGCCTGCTCCGCCGGGTCCGGCGTGCCCTCGTTCTCGGTGCTCACAGCTCGCTCTCCTCGTCGACGGCGCGGTTACCTAGGTGGCTCCAGGGTGCTGCACCAGCTTTTCCCACAGGACGTCAGGCCGCTGTAAGGCGGAGCTGTGCATTCACACTCCATCCTTTATATACGGACAGAACGGACAGCCTCCGGGGTGCCCGCGCCACCCCGCCAATGGCACCATGACGCGGTGACTCACGCACGGCAGCACCCGAACCGCGTCCCCCTCCAGGTCGTCGCCCACCGCGGAGCGTCCGAGGACGCACCGGAACACACCCTGGCCGCCTATGTGAAGGCCATCGAGGACGGCGCCGACGCCCTGGAGTGCGACGTCCGGCTCACCGCCGACGGCCACCTCGTCTGCGTCCACGACCGGCGCGTCGACCGCACCTCGAACGGCCGCGGCGCCGTGTCCGCGCTCGAACTCGCCGATCTCGCCGCCCTGGACTTCGGCACCTGGAAGGGCCGGGACGACTCCGGCGAGATCCCCGACTGGGGAGACCCCGGATCCACCTCCGTCCTCACCCTGGAGCGGCTCCTGGAGCTGGTCTCCGACGCCGGGCGCCGGGTCGAGCTGGCCATCGAGACCAAGCACCCGACCCGCTGGGCGGGCCAGGTCGAGGAGCGGCTGCTCCAGCTCCTCGAGCGTTTCGGCCTGGACGCGCCCGCGTCCCCCGCCGATTCCCCCGTACGCGTCATGAGTTTCTCGGCCCGTTCCCTGCACCGGATCGCCGCCGCCGCGCCGACGCTGCCCACGGTCTCGCTCGCCCAGTTCGTCTCGCCCCGGCTGCGGGACGGGCGGCTCCCCGCGGGCGCGCGCATCGCGGGTCCGTCGATCCGGATCGTCCGGCACCATCCCGCGGTGATCCTGCGGCTCCAGAAGGCCGGGCACCAGGTCCACGTCTGGACGGTGGACGAGGCCGAGGACGTCGAGCTCTGCGAGCGCCTGGGCGTGGACGCGATCATCACCAACCGTCCGAAGCAGGTACTCGCCCAGCTGGGCCGCGACTGAGCTGCACGCCGAGTGAGGCGCCTCACTCGTCCTACTTTTCCCGTCCGTCACAGGGGATAACAGCTCTTACAGGGTGTGCCCCGGCGCGTTCCGTGCGTACGCGATCGTCACGAGTGCCTCATCACACGTGGATTGGCCGGTTTCCGGTCCAGGCCATTGGGGCATCCACACGGTGGCGTGGGGCAAAGGAGGTCTCGGGGGTGGCGTTGGTGGTGGCACAGGAGGTGCCCACGTCGTCGAGCATGGCCGTACCCCATGGCCCTGCGGGCGTGGGTGAGGCGCGACACCGGATGCGGGACGAGCTGTACCGCAGCGGGGTGGCCGAATCGGTCGTCGACGACGCGGTACTGATCCTTTCCGAGCTGCTCAGCAATGCCTGTCGGTACGGCAGGCCGCTGGGCCACGCGGAGCGGGGCGAAGGCGATGTACGGGCGGCCTGGCGGGTCGACCCGGCGGGCGGCCTGCGGGTCGAGGTGACCGACGGCGGTGGTCCGACACGGCCCGTCCCGTCGACGCCCTCGGTCACCGCACGGGGCGGCCGCGGGCTGAACATCATCGGGGCGCTCGCCCAGGACTGGGGCGTACGGGACAGCGCGACCGGCGAGGTCACCGTCTGGGTGGTGGTCACCGAGGGACACCGGCGCGAGGACTTCGCGGCGCGCGTCGGCGGCGGCCCGGGCCTCGACTTCCTGGACGCGTACGACGATCTGGACTGAGAAGACGATCCGGACCGAGAACACGATCTGGACCGAGAAGCACGATCCGGAGCGAGAAGAGGATCTGGACCGAGAATCCGATCCGGACGGAGAACCGGTCCGGGAGTGCGGTGGCGGGTGCGGCCACGCGGCGGTGCCCGCCCGGGCTGCCGCGCCGCCCCGCCTGAGCGGCCCCGGCGTCCGGTGCGGCTAGGCTCGCGCCCGATACAGCACCGCACACAGAGCACAGCCGCGATCGGGAGAAAGCCACACCATGGCCAAGAAGCGCCCCCAGACGAAGGCCGGCAAGGCCGGCCAGGCACAGGTCACGAGCGGGGAGATCCCGGTCGTCGGCGCGCGCGAGCCGTGCCCGTGCGGTTCGGGCCGCCGCTACAAGGCGTGTCACGGCCGGGCCGCCGCGCACGCCGTGACCGAGCTCGTCCAGCGCCCCTTCGAGGGTCTGCCCGGCGAGTGCGACTGGGTCGCGCTGCGCGAGCTGGTGCCGGCCGCGACCGTGCCGCTCACCCTGAAGGGCGGGCTGCCCGAGGGCGTGCCGTCCGTGACGCTCGCGACCGTGCTGCCGATGGCGTGGCCGGCGCTCCGCCGCGACGACGGCTCCGTCCTGCTCGCCCTGCAGAACGACTCCACCTCCGGCGACCTGGCCCGCGACCTCGCCGACACCCTCCAGCGCGCCCTGGAGACGGAGCCGGGCAGCCCGGTCCCCGCGCGCCGCGTGCCGGCCGAGGGCCCGCGCCTGCAGGAGCTCCTCGACGCGGACGCCCCGTTCGTGCCGGAGGTCCACTCGGGCTTCGAGTTCTGGATCCCGCAGTCCACGGACGGCGCGGACCCGGAGGTCGCCGCCTCCCTGGAGCGGGCCAACGCGGCCGCGATCCCGACCGTGAAGCTCGCGAGCGTCGACTCGGCGTACTGGTGCGAGGTTCCGGACAAGAACCACCTGCGCTGGGTCATGCCGCACGAGGAGGAGAAGCTCCTCGACGCGCTGGCCCGTCTCCAGGCCGGCGAGGGCACCTCGCTCGGCGCGGACACCCGGCTCGTCGGTTCCTTCCGGGCCCACGGCCTGATGGTGCCGGTGTGGGACCTGCCGTCCTCCATGACGGCCGAGGACTGCGAGAAGCCGGCGGCCGAGTTCGCCGAGCGGCTGGCCGCGGCGCTCGCCTCGGACGCCCCGCTGACGGCGGAGGAGCGCCGGGCGCGCGGCGGTCTCACGAACCGTCAGGTGACTCTCAGCTGATACCCCAGGTGGTATCGGTGACTGACAGACCGACCAGTCGGTGACTTCCGCCACAAGGCGGGTCCTCGGTCGGACAATTCCCTGTCCGAATAACCGAGATCGAATTTGCGAACAGCAGATCTCTTGTTACCGTTCTCGAAGCCCGGTCGCTGGTGCATCCCCCGTCGCCAGCGACCGGGCCTTTCCATGTCCGCTTCCGGCAGAGCCGGGGCATGCGACATTCAACTTCCTTCGCCGTCCGCCGTGTTGCTTCCCGCGCGGAGCAGCAGCGGAGTGGAACCGCCCTCGCCGGATCCGGCGAATTCCGCGACCGCCGTATAGGCCGTGACCGCGCCCCGAGCGTGCTCCCTCGGCGTTTCACAGGTTCCCGGTTCGTCCTGCGCCGGAACCGGGCAGTCCACCTGCACGGTCCGTCCGCCGGGGCCCATGAGGGTCAGAAACGCGTCGAGCTGTCGGCCGGTGGCGTTCCGGTAGTAGGTACGCGCCCAGACGTCGGGCCCCTCGCCCAGGACGCAGGTCTGCGCCTCGGCGCCCTCGGGAGAGGCGAGTTCCGGCCCACAATGCGTGACGCGCTCGGGCGACACGGGAGCCGACGGGGCCGGAGAGGCGGTTGCGGGGGCGGCGGACGCGGGTGTACGGGGTCCCAGGCCGAGCCCCCTGAGCAGTTCTCCGGGCTTCGCGTCGCCCTCGGCGCTCGCGCCGGCCGGTCGTACAGGCTCCCCCGTCGGCAGTGCGTTCGCGACGAGGGGCAGCAGGACGGCGACCGTGACGGCGGTCCCGAGTCCGACCACGCGGAGGTTCACCGGGCTCATGGGACCCACCTGCTCCTGCTCGGCTGGAGATCTTGAACGGTGGAGTGAACATAGCGGCGGGACCCGGGCGCCCGGTCGGTCGCGCGCCCGTTTCCCGTACGAGTCGGACCGGGACACACCCGTTCGGGTGAACCAGAGGGTCCCCGGCCCGCCTCAGTACGCCAGCCGGCTCCCGCCGCCCGGCGCGCTCGTGCTCGCCTCGACCAGGGCGTCGACCACCGCCTCGACGTCGGGGAGCCACGGCCGGGCCGAGCCGGCGAGCGGGGCCCGCTCCCAGCGGACCTGCCCGGTCCCCGCGACCGAGGGCGGAAGGAGCAGGTAGCCGCCCTCGCCGTGGAACCGCAGCGAGCTGGGCACGCCGTCCTTCGCGTAGAGCAGCTCGCCGAGCCGTTCGAGGTCGTACGGGGCGACGAGGATCGACCACCGGGTCGGGGTCGCCACCACCGGGCCGAGCCGCATGCCCGTCGCGTCGAGCGCGGCGAGGGCCCGCGCCCCGGCCACCGCGGGGAGGCTGACCGCGCAGGGCGCGCGGCCGCCCGTGGCGAGGACCACGGGGGCGTCCGGGCGCCGGGTCCACCACCAGCGGACCATGCGCTCGTCCGTGGTGGCCGCGAGCAGTCCGGGGTCGTAGGGGTGCGCGCCGGGCACCACGCAGTCGGGGTCGGGACAGGAGCAGGCCGCTCCGGTGGCCGTGCGGGTCGTGACTCTCAGGCCCGTGGGCGTACGGGGTGTCGTTCTCAGGCTCGCGCCCGGCAGGACGGGCCAGTTCCACTCGACCGCGAAGGTGACCGCCGCTTCGAGCCGGGCGGTCCTCTCCTTGCGCCGGAACCGGAGCCTGCGTCGCCTTCCGAGGATCTCGCGCATGAGCGCTCGTTCCTTTCCGTTGAACGCCGAATCCACATCACACCATGTGCAGAACACTTCACCGTGCGTATCAGCGCGTGCCGGGTCGGCGGGGTGCCGGACCGCCGTGGGGCGGTGCGGACCGGGCCGGTGCCGGGTGGATCCCGGGGGGACCGGGTGGAGCCAGGTCAGAGCCGGAGCGGGTCAGAACACGTTCCCCGCCACTCGGTGACGGGTTGCGGCCTGCGGCGGGAAAGACGCCGGGGTTCCGCGTCACGTTCCGGGGCGGTGTCAACTGCCCCTGCCTGTCACCGATTACGTACCCAGCACGCTTGGAATGACGCGCTTTCAAACGACGCCAGTCGACCGCAAAAGGTGCACACCGGGGGCAATTTTCAGCCAACTTCCCGCGCACTTCAACCCTTGCGCACGACCTCACGGACACCACAAGTCCCGTGCGGACAATGCTGGACATCGTTCCTCTGGTGCGTGTACATGTGGATGCATCGAGCGGCTCAGGATGACATGGGGGTTTGCGATGCTATGGCGTCAAACGCACCGGTCGGAAAGCCGACTGACATGAGCGCCCCGCACATGCCGAAAGTGGCCGGAATCGATTCCACGGTTTCGGGGCCCCCGCACACTACGTCGCCCCTCCCCGGGGTCCCCGCGGCTGCGGGTCCCGCCGATGGGGCCCTCCCACCCGGAGCCCTGATCCAGGACCGGCTCGCCTCCTGGGTCTCCGACCTCACCACCCTGCACGAACTCACCGAGCGCCTCATCAAGACCGCCTCCCTCGACGAGGCGCTCCGCGAGGTGCTCGGCGCCGGCGCCGCGCTCGTCGGCGCCCGCCGTGGCATGGCCGTCCTCGAACCGGCCGACGGCCACGGCCCCACCAGCACCATCGGCCTCGGCCTCGCCCACTCCGACCTCGGCACCATCGAGACCGTCCCGCGCGGCGCCACCAGCTACGGCCGCCTCCTCGACGGCCTGCCCGATCCCGGGCATCCGGAGCGCGTCCCCGATCCGATCGCCATCCGTGACGTCCGTACGGAGGAGGGCCTCGACCCGCGCCACCGCGAGGTCGCCGCCCGCCTCGGCTACGCCGCCAGCTACACCCTCCCGCTCGCCACCGAGGAGGCCGGCCGGCTCGGCGCGGTCGTCTGGCTCTACGACGAGCCCGCCGAACCCACCGACCGGCAGCGCCACCTCATCGGGCTCTACGGCCGCTTCGCCACCGAGCACCTCGCCCGGCTCCTCCAGGTCGAGCGCGCCCGCGTCCAGGTCGCCACCGTCGCCGAGGAACTGCTCCCCAGCCGCCTGCCCCGCGTCCCCGGCGTCCAGCTCGCCGCCCGGCACCGCACCGGCCCGACGGGCGGCGGCGACTGGTACGACGCGCTGCCGCTCCCCGACGGCGCCCTCGGTCTGGCCGTCGGCTCCGTCTCCGGCACCGGACCCAGCGCGCTCGCCGCCATGGGCCGGCTGCGCGCCTCCCTCCGGGCGTACGCGGTGATGGAGGGCGAGGACCCCGTCGCCGTCCTCTCCGACCTGGAGCTCCTGCTCCGGCTGACCGAGCCCGCACGCTCGGCGACCGCCCTCTTCGCGTACGCCGAGCCCGCGCAGCGCCGGATCGTCCTCGCCGGCGCCGGGCACGCCCCGCCGCTGGTCGTCGGCGAGCGCCGCACCCAGTTCGTCGAGACCTCGCTCTCGGCCCCGCTCGGGATGCTCTCCTGCTGGGAGGCGCCGAGCGTGGAGCTGTCCCCGGCACCCGGAGAAACGGTGCTTCTCTACACGGACGGGCTGCTGCGCCGTACCGGCGACGCCATGGACCGGGCCTTCGCACGGCTCCACGCGGCCGCCGCGAGCGTGCCGAGGGCGGACCGGGGCGACCCGGGCGCCGTCGCCGACCACGTCCTGCGGACCCTGCTCCCCGAGGGCCTGGACCGGGCCGTGGAGGGGGAGGACGTGGTCCTCCTGGCCGCCCGCTTCGAGTGAGCCCCGGTTCTCGCGGCGGATACGTGCCGGACGCGGATGCGTGCCGGACGCGGACACGCGTGGGCCTCGGATACGTGTAAGCGGAACGTGACTCTTCGGTAATGGGTCTTCCGGCCCTGTGCCCCCTTCCGTACGACCGTACGATGGTGGGGGTTCAGTGTCGTACCAAGAGGAGGCAGACCCGTGGCCGAGGAGCTCACCCCGGAGACCCCGGAAGAGACCGAGACCGAAGAGCAGGCGATCAAGCAGCGGAAGAACGGCCTGTACCCGGGCGTGTCCGACGAGCTCGCCGAGAACATGAAGTCCGGCTGGGCCGACACCGAGCTGCACGACCTCGCGCCGATCGCGCAGGCCGACAAGACCGCCGCCCGCCGCGCCGCGCTCTCCGCCCGCTTCCCGGGCGAGCGCCTGGTGATCCCCGCCGGGAACCTGAAGACCCGGTCGAACGACACCGAGTACGCCTTCCGCGCCTCCACCGAGTACGCGTACCTCACCGGCGACCAGACGCAGGACGGCGTCCTCGTCCTGGAGCCCACCGCCGACGGCCACGAGGCCACGATCTACCTGCTGCCGCGCTCCAACCGCGAGAACGGCGAGTTCTGGCTCGACGGCCAGGGCGAGCTGTGGGTCGGCCGCCGCCACTCCCTCGCCGAGGCCGAGCAGCTCCTGGGCGTCCCGGCCAAGGACGTGCGCGAGCTCGCCGACGCCCTCAAGGAGGCCACCGGCCCCGTCCGCGCCGTCCGCGGCCACGACGCCGGTATCCAGGCCGCGCTGGCCGACAAGGTCACCGCCGAGCGCGACGAGGAGCTGCGGGTCTTCCTCTCCGAGGCCCGCCTTGTGAAGGACGCCTTCGAGATCGCCGAGCTGGAGAAGGCCTGCGCCTCCACCGCCCGCGGCTTCGAGGACGTCGTCAAGGTCCTCGACAAGGCCGAGGCCACCAGCGAGCGCTACATCGAGGGCACGTTCTTCCTGCGCGCCCGCGTCGAGGGCAACGACATCGGCTACGGCTCCATCTGCGCCGCCGGCCCGCACGCCACCACCCTGCACTGGGTCCGCAACGACGGCGACGTCCGCTCCGGCGACCTTCTGCTGCTCGACGCCGGCGTGGAGACCACCGAGCTCTACACCGCCGACATCACCCGGACCCTGCCGATCAACGGCCGGTACACCGAGATCCAGCGCAAGATCTACGACGCCGTGTACGAGGCGCAGGAGGCCGGCATCGCCGCGGTGAAGCCCGGCGCCGCCTACCGCGACTTCCACGACGCCGCCCAGCGCGTCCTCGCCGAGAAGCTCGTCGAGTGGGGCCTCGTCGAGGGCCCGGTCGAGCGCGTCCTGGAGCTCGGCCTGCAGCGCCGCTGGACCCTGCACGGCACCGGCCACATGCTCGGCATGGACGTCCACGACTGCGCCGCCGCGCGCACCGAGAAGTACGTGGACACCACCCTGGAGCCGGGCATGTGCCTGACCGTCGAGCCCGGTCTCTACTTCCAGGCCGACGACCTGACCGTGCCGGAGGAGTACCGCGGCATCGGCGTCCGGATCGAGGACGACATCCTCGTCACGGAGGACGGCAACCGGAACCTCTCGGACGCGCTGCCGCGGCGCGCCGAAGAGGTCGAGGCGTGGATGGCCGCGCTGAAGGGCTGATCCCCGCGTACGTTGGAACCGAAGGGCCCCCGCCGACCGACCGGCGGGGGCCCTTCCCCGTACGTCACGCCATGAGGAGCGACGGGCTGTCCCGCCACTTCAGGATCTTGTCGAAGCTGACCACGGCCCCGCCCCGGCCCGAGCGGTTCCCGAACTGCACGTGATCGGCCAGCTCCTCGATCAGGCGCAGCCCCCGGCCGTGCTCGGCCTCGTCGGACGGGACGGCCGGGACGGCGCTGCCCGGGAAGCCCGGACCCGAGTCGGCGACCTCGATACGGCAGGTCTCGCCGTCCAGGTACGCCGTCACCCGGTACGCCCCGCCCTGTTCGCGGGGGCCGTGCGCGCCGCCGTGCTCGACCGCGTTGGCACACGCCTCGGTCAGCGCGACCGACAACTCGTACGACACGTCGGGATCGACACCCGCCGTCTCCATCGTGCCCAGCAGAAGCCTCCGCGCGAGCGGCACGCTCGCGGCCTCGCGCCGCAGATGGAGTGACCACCAGATGCTCATGCTCCAGCCTCCCGGCAGCGGCTCGACATACCGATACCTATTGCCGGAGCGGACGCTCCGTAAGCACCGGGAGGCGTCAAGAGCGCTCGTTCGGCGGATGCAGAGGGCGGGTAGGCCGGTGTATGTCCGGGCGAAGAGGCCCAAGGGTGACCTTCCGGACCTGCCTCATGGCGGTGGGACGCGTGGTGCGATGATGGGCCCGCCATGACTGCCCCCGCGCTCGCTCCACGGCTGCTGAGGGCCGCGGTGTTCACCGCGGTCTGCGTCGTGCTGTCCGCGTTGGGACACGCCCTCGCCGCCTGCGCGGGCATCGCCCTGTGGACCGTCGTCGCCGGTTTCCTCGGCGTCTTCGGGGTCACCGTGCTCTTCACCGGCCGGGAGCGTTCCCTCGGCTTCGTCGTCGGCGCCCTCGCCGGCGGACAGCTCGGCCTGCACGTCCTCTTCGGGCTCGGACAGCGGCAGCTCGCCCTGAGCGGCCAGGCCGACGACGCCCTCGTCCGGATGGCCGCGCGACTCGTCTGCGGAGCCGGGACGGCGTCCCTCAGCCCCACCGACGCCACCCGCATCCTCACCGACGCCGGACTCGACCCGGCCGCCGCCGCGCACGCCCACATGGGACACACGGCCGCGATGGCGACCACGCCCGCCGGTGAGCTGCTGCCCGGTCTGCCCATGCTCCTCGGCCACCTCCTGGCCGCGCTGGCCACGGGCTGGCTGCTGCGCCGCGGCGACCACGCCCTCGGCCGGCTCGTGGAGCTCTCCGAGCAGGGCGCGACGGAGCTCGCCGAGTGCGCCCTCGTGCGCTCCCTGCGGGCCGCGCTCCGTCTCGTACGGGCCCTGCTCGCCGGACTCCCCGCGGCGCCCCGCACCGGACCGCGCCGAACCCTCCGGGCGCCCTCCGACTCCTCGCCGGCGCCGGTGGCCGAGGCCCTTCAGCACACGGTGATCAGGCGCGGCCCGCCGGCCGCCGACTGCGTCCTCGCAGCCTGACGCGGACCCCTCCACCGGAGCGGGCCGCGCCCGTCCGCACGCCCGAGCGGGACCTCCGTCCCCGGGCGCGCCGGACCTCGCCCTTTTCGAGCTTTCGAGCTTTTCGAGCTGGAGTGTCTTCTGCCATGAGCATGTCCCGTGTCTCCGCCACCCGCGCCGCCCTCGCCGGCGGTATCGCCCTCTCCTCCGTGGTGCTGCTGTCCGGCACCGCCTTCGCGCACGTCAGCGTGCAGCCGCAGGGCGAGGCGGCCAAGGGCGGCTACGCGACCGTCAACATCAAGGTCCCGAACGAGCGCGACAACGCCTCCACCGTGAAGCTGGAGGTCAACTTCCCGCTCGACCACCCGCTGGCCTCCGTCATGCCGCAGCCCATCCCCGGCTGGAAGGCCGAGGTGACCAAGAGCAAGCTCAGCAAGCCGCTGGAGCTGCACGGCAAGAAGATCAACGAGGCCGTCTCCAAGGTCACCTGGACCGCCGACGGCTCGAAGATCGGCCCGGGCCAGTTCCAGCAGTTCCCGCTCTCCCTCGGCCAGCTGCCGGAGGACACCGACGAGCTGGTCCTCAAGGCGATCCAGACGTACGACAACAAGGAGGTCGTGCGCTGGATCGAGGAGCAGAAGGAGGGCGCCGAGGAGCCCGAGAACCCGGCCCCCGTCCTGAAGCTCTCCGCCGCCTCCGCCGACCACCACGGCGGCGCGGCCGCCCCGGCCGCCTCCGCCGAGACGGACGAGAAGGCCGGTCACGACCACGAGACGGCCGACCACCAGGAGACGGCCTCCTCCTCGTCCACCGACACCACGGCCCGTGTCCTCGGTGTCGTCGGCATCCTCGTCGGTGTCGCCGGTGTCGCCTTCGGCGTCCTCGCCGGCCGCCGCCGCTCGGCCTGACGGCCGGACCCTCACCCGACATCCGGAAGAAGCACCATGTCTGAGAAGAAGACCCCCGGGACGGCGACGGACCGTCCCGGGCGGCGCACGCCACTGGTCATCGCGACCGTCGCGATCGTCGCCGCGATCGGCGTCACCGCCGCCGTCGGCCTCGGCGGCAACGACGACAAGCCCTCGGGCTCCTCCGTCGTCGCCGAGGTGTCCGGCGGCACCGACTCCACCAAGGCCGCCACCGTCCTCGACCGGCCGTTCACCAAGCCCGCGCTCGTCCTCACCGACACCAAGGGCCAGAAGTACGACCTGCGGGAGCGCACCAAGGGCAAGCCGACCCTCATCTACTTCGGCTACACGCACTGCCCCGACGTCTGCCCCCTGACGATGAGCAACATCGCCATCGCCAGGAAGCAGCTCCCCAAGGCCGACCAGGACAAGCTCCAGGTCGTCTTCGTCACCACCGACCCCGAGCGGGACACCTCCGCCGAGCTCGCCAAGTGGCTGCCCGCCGCCGGCGACCCCTCCTTCACCGGCCTCACCGGCGACTTCTCCGCCATCAAGGCGGGGGCCCGGCAGATCGGCATCGGCATCGACCCGCCGACGAAGGACAAGGACGGCAACGTCGTCTCCATGCACGGAGCCCAGGTGATCGCCTTCTCGCCCACCACCGACCAGGGCTACGTCCTGTACGGCGAGGACGCGAGCGTCGACGACTACGCCAAGGACCTGCCGAAGATCATCAAGGGGGAGAACCCGTGACCCGCCGCACCACCGCCCTGTCCGCCGCCGTGGCGCTCGCCGCCGCTCTCGCGCTGACCGGGTGCTCGTCCTCCGACAGCAAGCCCGACCTGGAGGTCAGCGGCGCGTACATGCCCCAGCCGGTGATGGACATGGCCGGCGGCTTCCTCACGATCAAGAACGGCAGCGACACGGCGGACAAGCTGACCTCCGTCACCAGCCCGATCTCGGAGGACGTCACCATCCACGAGTCGAAGAACCAGAAGATGCAGGAGGTGGCGTCCTTCGACATCCCCGCGAACGGGGAGCTGAAGCTCGAACGCGGCGGCAACCACATCATGTTCATGGAGCTGAAGAAGACGCCCAAGCAGGGCGACACGGTCAGCATCGAGCTGCACTTCGAGAAGTCCGACCCCATCAAGGTCGACGTCCCCGTCGAAGCAGCCAACCACAACCCGCAGCAGCACTGAGCTCGTTGACGGAGTGACACACAGATGACAACCACCGCCCCGCGCCTCGGCAACGCCCTGGCCCGGCTGCTGATCCTCGCGGCCGCGCTGTTCGGCACGCTGCTCGCCGGTGCCGCCCCCGCCTCCGCGCACGCGGCGCTCACCGGCAGCGACCCGAAGGACGGGGCGGTGGTCGCCACCGCCCCCAAGGAGGTCAACCTGACCTTCTCGGAACAGGTCGCCATGAGCGCCGACGCCATCCGCGTCCTCGACCCGGCCGGCCGCCGGGCCGACACCGGCGAGATACGCGATCTGTGCAGCGGTTCCGTCGTCCGGTACGGGGTGGGGCTCCGGGCCGGACTTCCCGACGGCACGTACACCGTGGCCTGGCAGGCCGTCTCGTCCGACAGCCACCCCGTCGCCGGTGCCTTCACCTTCTCCGTCGGAGCCCCCTCCCAGACCTCCGTCGCCCTGCCCGACAAGGCGCCCGGCGGCGGCCTCGTCGGCGCCCTCTACGGCATCGCCCGCTACCTCTCGTACGCCGGATTCGCCGTCCTCGTCGGCGGCGGCGCCTTCGTCCTGGCCTGCTGGCCGCGCGGCGCGAGCGTCCGCCCCGTCCAGCAGACGGTCGTCCGGGGCTGGCTGACCCTCACCGGCGCCACCCTGGCGATGCTGCTCCTGCGCAACCCGTACACCGGCTCCGGAGAGCTCTCCGACGCCTTCGACCTGGCCGGCCTGAAGGCCGTCCTGGAGACGAAGACCGGCGCCGCGCTCACCTCCCGGCTGCTGCTGCTCGGCGCGGCCGCGCTCTTCGTGGCCGTCCTCTTCGGCGCCTACGCCCGCCGCACCGACCCGAAGGAGAAGAAGGACCTCGCCTTCGGACTCGGCCTCGGCGGCACCGTCGTGGCCGCCGGCATCGCCGGCACCTGGGCCCTGGCCGAGCACGCCTCGACCGGTCTCCAGCCCGGTATCGCCATGCCCGTCGACATCCTGCACCTCCTCGCCGTCGCCGCCTGGCTCGGCGGCCTCACCGTGCTGCTCGTCGCCCTCTACCGGGCGCCGTCCGTCGAGCGCTCCGAGATCGAGCGCTTCTCCAAGGTGGCCTTCGGCTCCGTCGCCGTCCTCGCGGCCACCGGGCTCTACCAGTCCTGGCGCCAGGTCGGCTCCTGGTCCGCGCTGACCGGGACCCGGTACGGCCAGCTGCTCCTGGTCAAGATCGGTCTCATGGCGGTCCTCATCGGCATCGCCTGGATCTCCCGCCGCTGGACCCGGCGACTGGCGGACCCGGTGAAGCCGGAAGCGGCCGAGGACGCTGAAGAGGCCGAGGCCGCGGAAGCGGACCTGGCAGAGGCCGAAGACGCGGAAGCGGACCTGGCAGAAGCTGAGGACGCGGAGGCGGACCTGGAAGAGGCCGAGGACGCGCCGGGATCGGAAGAACCCGGCGAAGCGATCGCCCCCGAGCGGGCCGCGCAGCTCGCCCGGCAGCGGGCCGCCGTCGCCACCGCCCGGCGCAAGCGGGAGCGGGACGCCGACCCCGAGCGGGCCGGACTGCGCCGCTCGGTGCTGACCGAGGCCGCCGTCGCCGTCGTCCTGCTCGCCGTGACGACCGTCCTCACCTCGACGGAACCCGGCCGCACCGAGGAGGAGGCCGGCCGTGCCACCTCCGCCTCCGGCCCGGCCGCCGTGCCCGACCGGCCCGTCGACATCCGGCTGCCCTTCGACACCGGCGGCGTCGACGGCAAGGGCGTCGTCCGTCTCAGCCTCGACCCCGGCCGCACCGGCGCCAACGCGCTCCACATCTTCGTCGAGCGCCCCAACGGCAAGCCGCTGGACGTCCCCGAGATCAAGGTCGCCCTCACCCTGGAGGCGAAGGACGTGGGCCCGCTGCCCGTCGCCCCCGACCGGATCCAGACCGGACACTGGAGCGCGAGCGGCGTCCAGATCCCCATGCCCGGCGATTGGAAGATCCAGGTGACCGTCCGTACCTCCGAGATCGACCAGACCACCATCGACAAGAACGTGAAGATCGGCTGAGCCCAGTGACCGACAGCGACAACCTCGATCTCTCCCGGCGGCGCCTGCTCGGCACCGTCGGCGCGGCAGGAGCCGCCGGCCTCGTCGTCGGCGCGGCCGGCGGCGCCGGGATCTCCGCGGCCCTCTCCGGTGACGACACCGCCGGTGCCGGAGCCGGCGGCGCCCCCGCCCTGACCAGCGTCGGCTCGACCGCGGTGATGTTTCACGGGAAACATCAGGCGGGCATCACCACCCCTCTCCAGTCCCGTGGTCATCTGATCGCCTTCGACCTCGCTCCCGGTGCCGGCCGCAAGGAGGCCGCCGCCCTGCTGCGCCGCTGGTCGGCCACGGCGAAGGTGCTGATGGCGGGTGAGGCCCCCGGCGAGGACACCGGCATCGCGCTCGACGCGGGCCCCTCCTCCCTCACGGTCACCTTCGGCTTCGGCCGTACCTTCTTCGACCGCACCGGGCTCGCCTCGCGCCGACCCGCCGGTCTCGACCCGCTGCCCGCGTTCTCCTCCGACGCCCTGGACCCCCGGCGCTCGGAGGGTGATCTGTGGGTGCAGATCGGCGCCGACGACGCGCTCGTCGCCTTCCACGCGCTGCGCGCCGTCCAGAAGGACGCGGGGGACGCGGCCCGGGTGCGCTGGCAGATGAACGGCTTCAACCGCTCGGCCGGTGCCACCGCGAAGCCGATGACCGCCCGCAATCTGATGGGCCAGGTCGACGGCACGGGCAACCCGAAGCCCACCGACCCGGACTTCGACCGGCGGATCTTCGTCCCGGCCGGGGCCGGCGGCGCGCAGGAGTGGATGGCCGGCGGCTCGTACGCGGTGGTGCGCCGGATCCGGATGCTGCTCGACGACTGGGAGAAGCTGCCGCTGGACCGGCAGGAGAAGGTGATCGGGCGCCGGAAATCCGACGGGGCCCCGCTGTCCGGCGGCTCCGAGACCACCGAGCTCGACCTGAACAAGCTCGGTCCGGACGGCAAGCCGGTGATCCCGGACAACGCCCACTCCCGGATCTCCGCCCCCGAACAGAACGGCGGAGCGGCGATGCTGCGCAGGCCGTTCTCCTTCCACGACGGGATCGGCACGGACGGGACCCCGGACGCGGGCCTGCTCTTCGTCTGCTGGCAGGCGGACCCGCTCAGGGGCTTCGTCCCGGTGCAGCGCAAGCTCGACCGGGGCGACGCGCTGTCCACGTTCATCCGGCACGAGGCGAGCGGGCTCTTCGCGGTCCCGGGCGGCCCCGCCGAGGGCGAGTACGTGGGCCAGCGCCTCCTGGAGGCATGACCACCACGACCGAAGCGGGCCGTGGCGCGGGCGGCGGCCCGCTTCCGCGGCGACCATTAGGGTGACGGTATGTCCGCCACCCGGTACACCTATCTCGGCCCCGAAGGCACCTTCACCGAAGCGGCGCTGCGCACGCTGCCCGAGGCCGCGACGCGGGAACTCGTCCCGATGGTCTCGGTCCCGGCCGCCCTCGACGCCGTACGGAACGGGGAGGCCGCCGCCGCGCTGGTACCGATCGAGAACTCCGTCGAGGGTGGGGTGACCGCAACGCTGGACGAGCTGGCCTCCGGCGAGCCGCTGATGATCTACCGCGAGTTGCTCCTCCCGATCGCCTTCGCGCTGCTCGTCCGGCCCGGGACCAGGCTCTCGGAGATCAAGACGGTCACGGGCCACCCGGTGGCCCAGCCGCAGGTCCGGAACTGGCTGCGGGCGCATCTGCCCGAGGCGGTGTGGGAGTCGGCGGCCTCCAACGCCGACGGGGCCCGGCTGGTGCAGGAGGGCCGCTTCGACGCCGCCTTCGCGGGGGAGTTCGCGGCGGCGACGTACGGCCTCGAGGCGCTGGTCACCGAGATCCACGACGCGGAGAACGCCGAGACCCGGTTCGTGCTCGTGGGCCGGCCGGCCCGGCCGGCGGCTCCGACGGGCGCGGACAAGACCTCGGTGGTGCTGTGGCTGGGTGACGATCATCCGGGTGCCCTCCTCGAACTGCTCCAGGAATTCGCGGTGCGCGGGGTGAACCTGATGCTGATCCAGTCCCGGCCCACGGGAGCGGGGATCGGGAACTACTGCTTCGCCGTGGACGCCGAGGGCCATATCGCGGACCGGCGGGTGGGCGAGGCGCTGATGGGCCTCAAGCGGATCTGCCCCAAGGTGCGGTTCCTCGGCTCGTACCCGCGGGCGGGTGTCGCGGTCGAGGACGTGCGGGCGCTGCGGCGCGGGACTTCGGACGTGGAGTTCACGGAGGCCTCCGACTGGCTGGCGAGGGCCCAGGACGGTCGGGCCTGATCCGATGGTGACCGAACGCTCCCGACGGTGTGAGCGTTCGTCCACAGGTACGAACCACTAGTCCTACCTGCATACTTTTCAGTTACCCACAGAGGTTATCCACAGGGTCTCGCGAGACCTGGGGACAAGCCGACTCCGCCCCGAGACAAGGTCGACAAATCACCCCACTCACCCCCCGCCACTCCGTGCGCCATCCACAGCGCCCCGCTGACGCCCTCGTCAGCGCCCTTCTGCGGACCCACTCGTTGGAGCGAGCAATTCCCACCCAAATGAGTGTGTGAATGGTGTTTGATCACGGAATTCCCAGGGACGATGAGGGAAATCCCCGCGATCTTCTCCGTAGTCCACAGATCTTCCGCACAGCCTGTGGATAAGTGATTCCCGACGGTCGGTCGTCCACATTTCCGCGCGTCTCAATTCGGGCGAAACAACACGCGCACCCTTATCCGGTGGGGGCAGGTGAACGCGCACCGGTAGCCTGGTGGGGTGATTGACCTTCGCCTGCTCCGTGAGGACCCCGACCGTGTTCGCGCCTCCCAGCGCGCCCGTGGAGAGGACGTCGCGCTCGTCGACGCCCTGCTCTCCGCCGATGAGCGGCGCAGGTCGTCCGGCGTCCGCTTCGACGAGCTCCGATCCGAGCAGAAGGCGCTCGGCAAGCTGATCCCCAGGGCCACGCCCGAGGAGCGCGCCGAGCTCCTGCAGAAGGCGGAACAGCTCAAGACCGACGTCAAGGCCGCCGAGGCCGAGCAGAACGAGGCCGACGAGACGGCCCGGCAGCTGCTGCTCCAGCTCGGGAACATCGTCCACACGGACGTCCCGGTCGGCGGCGAGGAGGACTTCGTCGTCCTGGAGACGCACGGCACCATCCGCGACTTCGCGGCCGAGGGCTTCGAGCCCAAGGACCACCTGGAGCTGGGCGAGGCGCTCGGCGCCATCGACGTCGAGCGGGGCGCCAAGGTCTCCGGCTCGCGCTTCTACTACCTGACCGGTGTCGGCGCGCTCCTGGAGCTCGCCCTGGTCAACGCCGCGATCGCCCAGGCCACCGAGGCCGGCTTCATCCCCATGCTGACCCCGGCGCTGGTCCGTCCGCGCGCCATGGAGGGCACCGGCTTCCTCGGCCAGGCCGCGGAGAACGTGTACCACCTGGAGAAGGACGACTTCTACCTCGTCGGCACGTCCGAGGTGCCCCTCGCCGCGTACCACATGGACGAGATCATCGAGGCCGACAAGCTGCCGCTGCGGTACGCGGGCTTCTCGCCCTGCTTCCGCCGCGAGGCCGGCACGTACGGCAAGGACACCCGGGGCATCTTCCGCGTCCACCAGTTCGACAAGGTCGAGATGTTCTCGTACGTCGCGCCCGAGGACGCGGAGAACGAGCACAAGCGGCTCCTGGACTGGGAGAAGCAGTGGCTGACCTCGCTGGAGCTGCCGTTCCAGGTCATCGACGTCGCCACCGGTGACCTGGGCTCCTCCGCCTCCCGCAAGTTCGACTGCGAGGCGTGGATCCCGACGCAGGGCAAGTACCGCGAGCTGACCTCCGCGTCGAACTGCGACAGCTTCCAGGCCCGCCGTCTCTCCGTCCGCATGCGCGACGAGCAGGGCGGCAAGAAGACCGTGCAGCCGCTGGCCACCCTGAACGGCACGCTGTGCGCCGTACCGCGCACGATCGTGGCGATCCTCGAGAACCACCAGCTGGCCGACGGTTCGGTGCGCGTGCCCGAGGTCCTCCGCCCGTACCTCGGCGGCCGTGAGGTCCTGGAGCCGGTCGCCAAGTGAGTCCCTTCCCCTACCGCCTGGTCGCGACGGACCTCGACGGCACGCTGCTGCGGGCCGACGAGTCCGTCTCGGACCGTACGCGGGACGCGCTCGCCGCCGTGACGGCGGCGGGTGCCGCGCACATCGTGGTCACCGGCCGGGCGGTGCCCTGGACCCGGCACATCCTCGACGACCTCGGCTACCAGGGGATCGCGGTGTGCGGGCAGGGCGCGCAGGTCTACCACGCCGGTGAGCACCGGCTGCTGACCTCGCTGACCCTGGACCGGCAGCTCGCGGGGCTCGCCCTCTCCAAGATCGAGGCGGAGGTGGGCCCGCTGGCGCTGGCCGCCAGCCGCGACGGTCTGGACGGCGAGGTCCTGATGGGCCCCGGTTACCAGGCCCAGGACGGGCCGCTGCCGTACGTGCCGTACGAGGACCCGGCGGAGCTGTGGTCGGCGCCGCTCACCAAGCTGTACGTCCAGCATCCGACGCTCACCGACGACGAGCTGACCCGGGTCGCGCGGGAGACGGTCGGCGGGCTCGTGGACGTCGTCATGGCGGGGCCGGGCATCGTGGAGATCCTTCCGCTCGGCCTGAGCAAGGCCACCGGTCTGTCGCTCGCGGCGCGCCGGCTCGGTGTGAAGGCCGCGGAGACGATCGCCTTCGGCGACATGCCCAACGACATCCCGATGTTCGGCTGGGCGGCGCACGGCGTGGCCATGGGCAACGCGCACGAGGAGCTGCGGGCGGTGGCGGACGAGGTGACGGCCTCGAACGAGGAGGACGGCATCGCGCTCGTCCTGGAGCGGCTGCTGTCGGCCTGACCCTTCGAAACCCGCGAAGGCCACCCTCCGGGGTGGCCTTCGTCGTACGCGGCGGAGGATGCGCGGATCGAACGCGCGCGGGGTTTCCCCCGACTACGGCTTAGCAAGCCGCTGCCTTACCACTCGGCCAATCCTCCGGGAGGGAGCGGCCCGCGCGAACCAGGTCCGCGCGCTCGAAGCGGCCGCTCCCTTCGGGAGATCCCCCGTGTCCCCCGTACAACTAGTGTGCGACGGGCGGCCGTTCGGGGGCGACCGGTTTTTCTCCCCGGGTCAGCGGATAGCAGGCCAGACCGATCGCCAGCGAGATCGCGTGACCGAGGTCGGTGTAGGTGCGGTCGGTGACGAGCGGTACGAGGAAGAAGGCGAGCACTCCGGCGAGGTAGAGCAGGCGCCAGGGGTTCGGCAGCCGGTAGGTGAGGATCCCGGCGGAGGCGGCGAGGCCGTAGCTGACCCCGATGTCGACGACATGCACCATGCTGCGCGGCACGTCGTGGAGCCGGATGGCCACGAGGACGACCTGCTGGCTGATGAGCGTGGCCGCGATGTGGGCGGTGGCGACGGTGAAGAGCCATTTCGGGGTGCCCAGCCAGCGTTCCACGGGGGCGTGGAAGACCTCGAAGAGCACCGCGTACAGGAGGAGGTCGGCCGGGTTCTCGATCCAGAACGCGCTGCCGAGCAGGGCCCGCATGGGGTGGTGCGCGAGCTGGTGGAGATTGCTGCTGTTGCGGTGGAGAAGGTACGTCTCCAGGCCGTGGGGGGCGAGCGCGATGACGAGGCTGGTGATCGCGATGACCGCCAGCCACACATGCGTACCGGGTGACGAACGCACCCACGACCTGATCGGCCGGGACGGTTCGCCACCCGGGGAGGTTCTGCTCGGCACCTTTCAGTGCCTATCACCCGAAGCTGGGAGAAACCTCAGAAATTGATCATGTGTCCCGCAATACCGTGGATCGCTTCCTTCACGGCCTCGCCCAGCGTCGGGTGCGCGTGCACGTTCCGGGCGACCTCGTGGACCGTGAGGTCCCACTGCTGGGCCAGCGTCAGCTCGGGCAGCAGCTCGGTGACGTCGGGGCCGATCAGGTGGGCGCCGATGATCTCGCCGTACTTCGCGTCGGCGACGATCTTGACGAAGCCGGTGGCGTCGCCGAGGCCGTGCGCCTTGCCGTTCGCGACGAACGGGAACTTGGCGACCTTGACGTCGTAGCCCTTCTCGCGGGCCTGCGCCTCGGTCCAGCCGAAGCTGGCGATCTGCGGCTGGCAGTAGGTCGCGCGCGGGATCATCGGGTAGTCGAGCTCCATCGTCTCGGCGTCCCCGATGGTCTCGGCCGCGATGACGCCCATGGCCTCGGCGGTGTGCGCGAGCATCAGCTTCGCGGTGACGTCACCGATGGCGTAGATGTGCGGCACGGAGGTGCGGCAGCGGCCGTCGACGTCGATCGCGCCGCGCTCGGTGAGCGCGACACCAGTGTTCTCCAGGCCGTAGCCGGCGACGTTCGGGGCGAAGCCGATGGCCTGGAGGACCTTGTCGGCCTCCAGGACCTTCTGGACGCCGTCCTTGCCGGTGACGGTGACGCGGACCTGCGGGCCGGACTCGTCGATGGCCTCGACGCGGGTGGAGGTCAGGACGTCGATGCCGAGCTTGCGGTACTGCTTCGCCAGCTCCTTGGAGACCTCTTCGTCCTCCAGCGGGGCGATCCGGTCGAGGAACTCGACGATGGTGACCTTGGTGCCGTAGTTGTTCAGCACGTACGCGAACTCGATGCCGATGGCGCCGGCGCCGGCGATGACGATCGACTTCGGGGCGTCCTCGGCGAGGATCTGCTGCTCGTACGAGACGACGCGGTCGCTGAGGGCCGTGCCGGGGAGCATCCGCGGGCTGGCACCGGTGGCGATGATGCAGTTGTCGAAGGTGATCGTCTCCGAGGTGCCGTCGGCCTTGGCCACCTGGAGGGTGTTCGCGTCGAGGAAGGTGCCCCGACCGTTGAACTCGGTGATCCCGTTCTTCTTCATCAGGAAGTGGACGCCCTTGACGCGGCCGTCCGCCACCGTGCGGCTGCGGTTGAACGCCTCGCGGTAGTCGAAGGTGACCGTGCCGTCGACCTTGATGCCGAAGGTCTTCGCCTCGTGGTTGAAGATGTGGGCGAGCTCGGCGTTGCGCAGCAGCGCCTTGGTGGGGATGCAGCCGACGTTCAGGCAGACACCGCCCCAGTACTTCTCCTCGACGACCGCGACCCGCTTGCCCAGCTGGGCGGCGCGGATGGCGGCGACGTAGCCGCCGGGGCCAGCTCCGAGTACGACGACGTCGAAGCGGTCTGACATGACTGACTCCCGAGGGTGATGAGGGTGTTCGGTCCGCGTACGGCCCCACAGTAGTCCGCCGTCCCCGACACGGTCAGTTGTAGGATGACTGGGCAACCGGGCGAATGGAGAGGTGCGGAACGGCATGGCGGCACTCAAGGCGGCGGGGCGGACCTCGCTGGTGGACTCCGTGGTGGAACAGCTGCGCTCGCAGCTCACCGACGGGGAGTGGGCGGTCGGCGACCGCATCCCGACCGAGCACGAACTCGCGCAGCAGCTCGGCGTGGGCCGCAACACCGTCCGCGAGGCGATCCGGGTCCTCGTCCACGCCGGCCTCCTGGAGTCCCGCCAGGGCAACGGCACCTTCGTCAGGTCGACCGCCGATCCGGCCGCCGTGCTCCACGGGGTCCGGCACGCGGGCGCGGCCGACGTCCTCGAACTGCGGGTCGCCCTGGAGGCCGAGGCCGCCCGGCTCGCGGCCGCCCGGCGCGACACCCACGACCTGCAGCGGCTGCGGGCCGCCCTGACCACGCTGCGGGAGGAGGGCGACCGGGACGCGGACGCGGACCTCGCCTTCCACCTCACGGTCGTCGGCGCCACCCACAACGCCGCCTTCGTCGAGGTCTACCGCTTCTTCTCCGCGCAGGTGCACGAGGTCCTGGTGGAAGCCCTCGGCGACCGGGAGATGCCCCCGGTCGACATCGACGCCCACGAGGCCCTGGTGGCGGCGGTCGAGGCAGGCGACCCGGAGGCGGCGGAGCGGCAGGCCCGCGAGCTGCTGCGGGTGCCGATGGAGACGGTCGCGGCCCTGACGGAGCAGAACAAGTGACCTCCGGAACCCGGCAGGGAGAAGAAGTCCGCGTGCTCGTCGACGCGGAGGCCGGGGTACGGCCCTCGGCCGAGGGGGCGGCGGCCCGGCGCGCCCTGCTCGCGCACCCGGCGGTGCTCCTCGTCGGCATCGTGCTGGCCTCGCTGAACATGCGGGTCGCGCTCGCGAGCGTGGCACCGCTGGTCGGCGAGATATCCGCCGCCTTCGGCCTCTCGGCGACCGCGAGTTCGCTCGTGACCTCGGTGCCGGTGCTGTTCCTCGGCCTGGGCGCGCTGGTGGCGCCGTGGCTCGGCCGCCGCTTCGGCGCCGAACGCGTGCTGTTCGCGGCGCTCCTGCTGCTCGGCGTCGGCATCCTCGCGCGCGTACTGCCGTCCGTGTACGCGCTGTACGCCGGCGGGGTCCTCGTCGGCACCGCGATCGCCCTGCTCAACGTGCTGATGCCGGGCCTGATCAAGCGTGACTTCCCGGACCGGGCCGCGTCGATGACCTCGGTCTACACGGGCGCGATGATCGCCGGTGCGACGGTCGCCGCGGCGGCCGCGGTCCCGCTGGAGAAGGCCCTCGGCGGGGGCTGGGAGGCCTCCCTGGGCTTCTGGTCGCTGCTCGCCGCGGTCGCGGCCCTCGCCTGGCTTCCCCAGGTGCTGATCGCCCGCGGACGTACGGGACACGAGGTACGGGCCGTCCCGGCCGCCGGCGCCCGCCCGGTGAGCGTCTGGCGCTCGGCGCTCGCCTGGCAGGTCACCCTCTTCATGGGCCTGCAGTCGCTCTGGTCGTACGTGCTGATCGCCTGGATGCCGACGATCTTCACCGACCACGGGATGAGCCGCTCCACGGCCGGCGTGATCTTCGCCTTCAACAATTTGATCCAGGTCGCCGGCGCCTTCGCGGTGCCGCTGCTCGCCGGCCGGATGCGCAGCCAGCGCCCGCTGATCGCACTGGTCACGACGCTGGTCGCGGCCGGTTACGCCGGACTGATGGTGGCGCCCGTGGAGGGTGCCTGGCTCTGGTCGGCGGTCCTCGGCGTCGGTCAGGGCGGTGCCGTCGGCCTCGCCCTGACCCTGATCGTGCTGCGCTCCGGGGACGCGGTGACCGCGGCCAGGCTGTCCGGGATGGCCCAGACGGTCGGCTATCTGATGGCCGCCGCAGGGCCGCTGGCGGCCGGCGCCCTCCACCAGGCCACCGGCTCCTGGACCCTGCCGATCTGCGTGGTCCTCGGCGTCTGCGCGGCGGCCCTCGCCGTCGGCCTGCTCGCGGCCCGGGACCGGACGGTCTGAGACGAGGGCGGGGGCGGTACGGCTCGGGGGTGGGCCTCTCGGTTCCGGGCGACGACCCTCGGAGCCGTACCGCTTCCGTCTCTGTCGTCCTACTCCTCGCCGGCGAAGGTCAGTCTGCGCAGCTTCTGGCCGGCGAACCAGGTCGCCACGACCGTGACCGACACCAGGAGTGTCACCGCGGTCGTGAGCCCGACCTCGGAGGTGACCAGGCCGTCGCCGGTGACCTTCTGCGCGAGGGCCAGCGCCCACTGCTGGACGCTCAGGGTCCTGGCGCCCGCGATCAGGGAGCCGAAGAGGGCCTCCCACACCAGGGCGTAGACCAGGCCGATCACCACGGCGTGCCGGCTGACCGTGCCGAGCAGCAGGAACAGGGCGCTGTAGGCGATGGAGGCGACGAGTGCCGCCACCGTGTACGCGACGGCGACCTGCTGGCCGTTGCCGTTGAGGATGAAGCCGGCGATCAGCGTCGGGACGGCCGAGAAGACCATGGTGACGGCGATGGCCACGATCAGCTTGGTGGTGATGATCGTCGACCGCTTCACGGGCTTGGAGAGCAGGTAGACGATGGAGCCGTCGTCGATCTCCGGGCCGATCGCGCCCGTGCCGGCGATGACGCCGATCAGCGGGACCATCGTGGCGAGCGCGAAGCCGCCGAGGAGGTCGGCCGCGACCTGGTCGTCCGCGCCGTTGAGCACGCGGACGGCCGCGGCGATAAGCACGAGCAGGGCGGGCAGGAGGAAGAGGATCGCCGCCCGCCGGCGGCCGAGGAGCGCCCGGTAGGTGAGCCGGGCGACGGTGGGGTCGTACATCGGGGTCGTACTCCTTTCAGGCCGCGACGAGATACGAGAAGACGGATTCGAGGGACTCGTCGGAGGGCGAGACCGTCAGCAGCCGGATGCCCCGCTCCCGCGCGACCTTCGGCAGCAGCTCGGTGAACCGTCCGAAGTCGACGGCCTGGATCCGCAGCCCGCCGTCCACCGCGTCGACCTCGATGCCGGACGTGGACGGGTCGGAGATCAGCGCGGCGGCGAGCGCGCGGTCGTCGCTGGAGCGGATCAGATAGCGGTGCGGCCGGTCGGTCATCAGGCGGCGGATCCGGCGGAAGTCGCCGGAGGCCGCGTGCCGTCCGGCGACGATCACCTCGATGTGGGCGGCGAGCTGCTCGACCTCCTCCAGGATGTGCGAGGAGAACAGGACCGTCCGGCCGTCGGCGCCCATCCGCCGCAGCAGCTCCATGAGCTGCATGCGCTGGCGCGGGTCCATGCCGTTGAACGGCTCGTCGAGCAGGAGCACGGACGGCTCGTGGACGAGGGCCGAGGCCATCTTCACGCGCTGCCGCATGCCCTTGCTGTACGTGGAGATCTTCCGGTCCTGCGCGTACTCCATCTCGACGGTCGCCAGGGCCCGCTGGGCCTCCGCCGCGCCGAGGCCGTGGAGCTCCGCGTTGGCCACGACGAACTCGCGGCCGGTGAGGAAGTCGTACATCGCCTCCCGCTCGGGGACGACGCCGATGGACCGGTAGACCGACTCGTTGCGCCAGACCGGCTCGCCGTCGAGGGTCACGCTGCCCGTGGAGGGGTCGAGGAAGCCGCCCATCATGTTGATGAGGGTGGACTTCCCGGCGCCGTTGGGGCCGAGGAGACCGGTGACGCCGGGGCCGATCGACATCGTGACGTCGTTGACCGCCACGACGTTCCCGAACCAGCGCGAGACGTGGTCGATGTTGAGGGTGCTCATGGGCGCTGCCCCTTCCTTCGAGGGGTGGTGGCGGGCGACGGGAGGGCGCTCACAGTCCGACCTTTCGGTAGCGGCGCATCAGGATGCCGTAGCAGGCGGCGACGAGGCCGAGGACGACCAGCAGGTAGATCACGCCCAGGCCGGCGCCGACCTCCGCCTCGCCGGGGAAGGAGGCGGGGGCGCCGAGGAAGGCGTTCTGCAGGCCGATGATGAGGGTGAGGGGGGAGAAGAGGCCGAGCCAGGCGATGGCGTCGGTGTTCTCCGTGGCGTAGGAGATGCCCTGGAGGGTGGAGACCGCGCCGTAGGTGATGGTGAGGACGGCGATCACGGCCGCGACGCCGAAGCCGCGGCGCGGGGTGAGCGCGGCCATGACCAGGCCGATGCCGGCGAAGAGCACCGACAGGATCGCGACGGAGACGAGGCCCTGGCCGAACATCTTGGCCTGCTCGGCGAAGTCCATCTTGGCCAGCAACGAGCCGATCCACAGGATCAGCAGCGGGGACGCGGTGAGGATGAAGAGGGCCGAGGCCATCGCCCCGAACTTGGCGAGCACGTAGTCGACCCGCTCGATGGGGCGGGAGAAGTACAGCGGGACCGTCCGGAACCTCAGGTCGCGGGAGACCGACTGGGGGGCCTGGGAGGCCAGGTAGACGGCGATGACGAGCTGGAGGAGGACCGCGTACTGGGTGTACTCGACGAACAGCTTGTCGGCCTTGGTGTACACCGAGATGGCGACGATGATCAGCGCCGGGACGCACATCACCGCGAAGAGCAGCATCGGCAGCACCTTGGACTTGGCGCTTCTGCCAAGCCCGTACGCGCCGCGCAGCGACTGCGAGAACAGCGACCTGCGCGCGTACGCCCGGCCCAGACGCGGGCCGTCGTAGGACCGGTAGCCGATGTTGTGGATCTGGGTGGTGTCGGGGGCCTGGTTGCTCATCGAGCCGGCACCTCCTCCTGGTCCGTCGCCTTGAAGACCTCGGCGATGTGGTGACGGCGCTGCTCCATGCGGACGAGACCGAGGCCGAGGTCGGCGACGGTGTCCCGCACGAGGTCGTACGTCTCCTCGCCGGCCGCCTCCAGGAGCAGGATGTGGCCGGCGCCCGGCAGGCCGTCCTCCACGCCCGGGTGGATCGTCACACCGGCGGCGGCCAGGGCGTCGCGGAGCGAACCCGTGCCGTCGGGGTGCGTGTCGGAGTCGGTGACCTCCACCGCGAGCGTCGTGGTGGTCCGGGTGAAGTCACTGGTGGAGCTGGAGCGGAGCAGCCGGCCGCCGTCGATGACGACGACGTGGTCGCAGGTGCGCTCCAGCTCGCCGAGGAGGTGCGAGGTGACGAGGACGGAGATGCCGAAGTCGGTCCAGACCCGGCGGATCAGTCCGAGCATCTCGTCCCGGCCGACCGGGTCGAGGCCGTTGGTCGGCTCGTCGAGGAGGACCAGCTTCGGGTCGTGGACCAGCGCCTGGGCCAGCTTCACCCGCTGCTTCATGCCCGTCGAGTAGCCGCCGATCGGGCGGTAGCGCTCCTCGTACAGGCCGACGTGGCGCAGGGTGTCGGCGGTCCGCTCGCGGGCGGCGGTCGCGGGCAGCCCGGACATCCGCGCCATGTGGACGACGAACTCGGTGGCCGAGACGTCGGGCGGGAGGCAGTCGTGCTCGGGCATGTATCCGACGCGCTCACGGATCTCGGGGCCGTGGGTCCGGACGTCGAGGCCCAGGACCTGGGCGCTGCCCTCCGTGGCGGGGGAGAGCCCGAGCAGAATTTTGATCATCGTGGACTTGCCGGCTCCGTTGGCACCCACCAGTCCGGTCACACCGGGCCCGATGTCCAGGGAGAGCCGGTCGAGAGCGGTCACCCGGGGGAACCGCTTGCTGAGGCTTTCGGTGGCGATCACAGTCACGCTTCGACGGTAGTGGTGTGCGCCACAGCAGTCGTCAGCCCAACGGCTCGATCCTTCTCCGACTACAGGAGTACAAGCCCGTACGGGCGTCGCGACGAAAGTCTTTTTCCCCAGGCCGTCGGTCGGTCTTTTCCACAGGGTCGCCGTCCGACCCCTTGACGCAGCCGCCGGGCATTGTCACATTCATCGGTGTCAAGTTACGGACGCGTAGCGCAGCCGGGCGCTCACACGGGACGGCGGGTGGCATGGCCTCAGCAGTGACAGGCGAACTCTCCGCGGAGCTGCGGGGGTTCAGGGAAGTACAGCGGCTCTCCTACGAGTGCGCGGAAGCCGTCGCGGCCCAGCTCAAGCCGGGCGTGACCGAGCGCGAGGCCGCCCGGATGCAGCGGGACTGGCTGTGCGAGCGGGGGGTGCGGGACTGGTTCCACCGGCCCTTCGCCTGGTTCGGGGACCGCACGGCCTTTGTGGACTTCAAGATCCCGCTGCAGTTCTTCCCCACGAACCGGCGCCTGGAGGCGGGGATGCCGTTCATCCTCGACATGGCACCGGTCTACAAGGGATACACCTCCGACATCGGCTACAGCGGCTGCCTGGGCCTCAACCCCCTGCACGACAAGCTGCTCGCCGACCTGCAGGCCCACCGCGAGCTGATCCTGCGCGAGGTCCGCGAGCGCCGCACGCTGCGCGAGATATACGAGGACGTGGACCGGCTCATGGTCCGCCAGGGGTACGCGAACCGGCACCGGGCCTATCCCTTCGGCGTCATCGCCCACAAGATCGACCGGGTGAAGGAGCGCCGCTGGACGCCGACCCTCTTCGGCTTCGGCACCCAGTCGCTCAAGGGCCTCGCGAGCGACGCCCTGCACGGGCACCGGGACGGCTGGTCACCGCTCTGGTCGCCGTACAAGTTCTCCGACCACCCGCCCAGGCCCGGGCTGTGGGCGGTCGAACCGCACCTCGGATTCCGGGGGACGGGCGCGAAGTTCGAGGAGATCCTGGTCGTCACCGACTCCCGGGACCCCGAGCAGAGCGCTTTCTGGCTGGACGACGATCTGCCGCACGTGCGGCGCTGGAACGAAGGGGCGGTCTGATGGCGGGGCTCAACGGAGCGCGGGAGCGCTGGGTCCGGACGGGCGGGATCGAACTGTGCGTCGCCGAGCTCGGCGACGCGGACCGGCCGACCGTCCTCCTGGTGCACGGCTACCCGGACTCCAAGGAGGTGTGGTCGGAGGTCGCGACCAGACTGGCCGAGGACTTCCACGTCGTGCTGTACGACGTCCGGGGCCACGGCCGGTCGACGGCGCCGGCCCCGCTGCGCGGCGGCTTCACCCTGGAGAAGCTGACGGACGACTTCCTCGCGGTCGCCGACGCCGTCAGCCCGGACCGGCCGGTGCACGTCGTCGGGCACGACTGGGGCTCGGTCCAGTCCTGGGAGTTCGTGACCGTGGCCCGCACCGAGGGTCGGATCGCCTCCTTCACCTCGATGTCGGGGCCCTCCCTCGACCACTTCGGGCACTGGATCAAGCAGCGGATGACCCGGCCCACCCCGCGCCGGGTCGGCCAGCTCCTCGGCCAGGGCGCCAAGTCCTGGTACGTGTACATGCTGCACACGCCCGTGCTGCCGGAGCTCGCCTGGCGCGGGCCGCTCGGCCGGCGCTGGCCGAAGGTCCTGGAGCGGATGGAGAAGGTCCCGGCCGGCGACTACCCGACGCCCTCGCTGCCGAACGACGCGGCGCACGGCGCCTGGCTCTACCGGGACAACGTCCGGGCCCGGCTCGGCAGGCCGCGGCCCGACGCCTACGCCCACGCGCCCGTGCAGCTGATCACGCCGACCGGTGACGCCTTCCTCTCCGAGCGGCTCTACGACGACCTGGCCAGCTGGGTGCCGGACCTGACCCGGCGCACCCTGCCCGCCAAGCACTGGGTGCCGCGCACCCGGCCGGACCAGCTGTCCGCGTGGATCGGCGAGTTCGTCCGGGGCAACGAGGACGCGGCGACCAAGGCACCGAAGCCCGTCGCGGCGACGACGGCGAAGAGCGGTGTGAAGCCGCAGTACGCGGAGCGGTTCGGCGGGCAGCTCGTCCTGGTCACCGGGGCGGCCAGCGGCATCGGGCGGGCCACCGCCTTCGCGTTCGCGGAGGCGGGCGCCCGGGTGGTGGCCGTGGACCGGGACGCCGAGGGCGCGGCCCGCACGGCCGAGATGGCGCGTCTGATCGGCGCCCCGGAGGCCTGGGGCGAGACGGTGGACGTCGCCGACGAGCAGGCGATGGAGAAGCTGGCCACGAAGGTGGCGAGCGAGTACGGCGTCGTCGACGTCCTGGTCAACAACGCGGGCATCGGGCTCACGGGCTCCTTCTTCGAGACCTCGGCCGAGGAGTGGAAGCGGGTCCTGGACGTCAATCTGTGGGGTGTCATCCACGGCTGCCGTTTCTTCGGTGCGCAGATGACCGCGCGCGGCCAGGGCGGCCACATCGTCAACACCGCCTCGGCGGCGGCCTTCCAGCCCTCCCGCGCGCTGCCCGCGTACAGCACGTCGAAGGCGGCGGTGCTGATGCTCAGCGAGTGTCTGCGCGCCGAACTGGCCGACCAGGGCATCGGGGTGTCGGCGATATGCCCCGGCATCGTCAACACCAACATCACGGCGACCGCACGGTTCGCCGGGGTCACGGACGCGGCGGAGGAGAAGCGGCGGCAGCAGAAGGCCTCCCGGCTGTACGGCCTGCGGAACTACCCGCCGGAGAAGGTCGCGGACGCGATCCTGGGGGCGGTCCTGCACGACCGGGCCGTCGTCCCGGTGACCCCCGAGGCCCGGGGCGCCCACTTCCTGTCCCGGCTCAGCCCGGGAGCCCTGCGGGCCCTGGCCCGCTGGCAGCCGCCGGCATAGCGGGTGGGGTACGGGAGGGGCGTGCGGTCGTACGATCCCTCCCAGGAGGGGCCCCGCGGTGGCGGGGTGGAGGATGCGGTCGGTGGGAGCGGGTTTGTCCGAGCAGTCAGCACAGCCGGAGTACCGGATCGAGGATCTCGCCCATCACAGCGGGGCCACGGTCCGGACGATCCGCGCCTACCAGGACCGCGGTCTGCTGCCCCGCCCGGAGCGGCGGGGCAGGTCGAACGTGTACGGGGACGCGCACCTCGCGCGGCTCCACCAGATCGCCGACCTCCTCGACCGCGGCTACACCCTGGCCTCGATCAAGGAGCTCCTGGAGGCCTGGGACACCGGCCGGGGGCTCGGCGGTGTCCTTGGCCTGGTCGCGGAGGTCAACGGCCCCTGGACGGACGAGGAGGCGGACCGGATCTCCCGGGCGGAGCTGGACGCCCGCTTCGGCGGCACGCCGGACGAGGAGGCCATCCGGGAGGCCGTCGAGCTCGGCGTGCTGGAGCGGCTGCCGGACAGGGACACCGAGGAGTACCTCGTACCGAGCCCGCAGGAGCTGGCGGTGGCGGCCGAGTTGTACGCGGCGGGCGTTCCGCTGTCGGCAATCACCGGTCATCTGAGGGAACTTCGCGATCAGGTCGAGCACATCGCCTCCCGCTTCCTGGAGTTCACGACCGAGCACGTCTTCGCGCGCTATCTGGAGCACCGGCCGCCGACGGACGCGGACGCGACGGAGGCGGCGACGATGGTGCGGCGGCTCCGACCGCTCGCCCAGCAGACGGTGGACGCCGAACTGGCCCGCGCCATGCGCCTGCTGGCGACGCGTCACCTCCAGATCCACCTGTCGGCCGATCCGCCCGCCATGAAGGACGATCAGCCGCGTGCGGTGGCGCTGCCCGCCGGGACGATACGGGCCGTACAGAACCTGGTTGGCGCGGACGGCGTCGAGGCGTTCGTCGCGGCGGCCACGGAACGAGAGGTCGGCAAAAGGACATTGGACGCGCTTGCCTCAAGCCACCACATAGCGACTGAACTTACTCAATCACCCTGAAAACGCAGCCCCGTTGTCCACAGAATCGCCAACTGGCCTGTGGATAAACAGCTTTGCTTGTGGATCAAACCTGCGCGCTCGAAATTCGATGGTGAGGAGATTCACGCTCCGACATCCTGACGGAATGAACCAAGCACGCACAGTGAAGGTGTCGAAGTACCTCTCCAAGCATCTGCGCCATCAGCCCGAGCGCATCGGACTCGTCCTCGACGCGCACGGCTGGACCGAGATCGACGCCCTGCTCCGGGCCGCCGCCGAGCACGGCTTCCCGATCACCCGCGAGGAGCTCGACCACGTCGTCGCGACCAACGACAAGAAGCGCTTCGCGATCGAGGGCACCCGCATCCGCGCGAGCCAGGGCCACACCGTCACGGTCGACCTGGACCTGCCGGCCGCCGAACCGCCCGCGTACCTCTACCACGGTACGGTCGCGGCCCGGCTCCCCGCGATCCGGGCGGAGGGGCTGCGGCCCATGGCCCGCCACCACGTCCACCTCTCCCCCGACCGGGAGACGGCGACCCGCGTCGGCGCGCGCCGGGGGCGGCCCGTGGTGCTGAGCGTCGACGCGGGAGCCATGCGGCGGGCCGGACACGTCTTCCACGTCAGCGCCAACGGGGTCTGGCTGACGGACGCGGTCCCGCCGGAGTTCCTCCGCTTCCCTTCCTGAGGCGGATCCGAGCCTGAGGCGGATCCAAGCCCGAGGCAGATCCAAGCCCGAGGCGGATCCGAGCCCGAGACAGATCCGCGCCCGAGGCGGATCCGAGACCTGACGCAGGTCTGGACCTGAGGCATGATCGATTTCATGGCTCACCCGCATCTGCCCAGCACCGAAGCCGCCGTCATCGCGATCCGCGAGATCGCCCAGGAGTTCCACCTGGAGATGACGGTGACCGACGACATCGGCGCCGACCGGACGTCCCGGCGCACCTCCGCCGGCGCGTTCACCGTCCTGGACCCGGACGGCTCCCTGCCCCACGAGGCCTATGTGGAACTGGGCGGCTCCCCCGCCGTCACCGTCCAGGTCTTCCCCGAGGACGACGCCCTGATCACCGTCGACGGCATCGAGTTCGCGGACGTGCCGCGCGACGCCGTCCCCGCCTTCCTCCGCTCCGTCCACGGCGGCCTCGCCCATGTGAAGGGCCGGTTCTTCCCGCCCGGATGGTGGCTGATCATCCCGCTCCCCGGCGACGAGACGTACAAGGAACTGGTCACGGGGGCCACCCTCACCCCCTGGATGAGCGCCCGCGTTCGCTGACCGCCGTAGGCTCGGGGTCATGAGCCTGCGCCTGAGCACCGTGATCCTGCCCGTCGACCGCTGGCACGAGGGAGGCCGCCAGAAGTGGCGGCACGCCGAGGAGCTGGGATTCCACACGGCGTACACCTACGACCACCTGTCCTGGCGGACCTTCCGCGACCGCCCGTGGTTCGGCGCGCTTCCCACCCTCACCGCGGCGGCCACGGCCACCGAGCGGCTCCGGCTCGGCACCCTCGTGACCTCCCCGAACTTCCGGCACCCGGTGACGCTCGCCAAGGAGCTCATCTCGCTGGACGACGTCTCCGGCGGGCGGGTCACCCTGGGCATCGGCGCGGGCGGCAACGGCTTCGACGCCACCGCGCTCGGGCAGGAGGCGTGGACGCCGAAGGAGCGGGCGGACCGGTTCGGCGAGTTCGTGGCGCTGCTCGACGGGCTGCTCACCGAGGACGTGGTGTCGGAGCAGGGCACGTTCTACTCGGCCGAAGAGGTGCGGAACATCCCCGGCTGCGTCCAGCGCCCGCGGCTGCCGTTCGCGGTGGCGGCGACCGGGCCGCGCGGGCTGAGGCTGGCCGCGCGGTACGGGCAGGCGTGGGTGACGACCGGCGACCCGAAGCTGTACGAGGAGGGGACCCCGGAGCAGTCGGTGGCGGCCCTGCGCGGACAGATCGAGAAGCTCGCCAAGGCGTGCGCCGAGTCCGGTCGGGACGTCGCCGAGCTGGACAAGATCCTGCTGACCGGCTTCACCCCGGACCGGAACCGGCCGCTGGAATCCGTGGACGCGTTCGTCGACTTCGCCGGGCGCCACCGCGAGCTCGGCTTCACCGAGATCGTGATCCACTGGCCGATCGCGGACTCCGTCTTCGCCGGCGACCAGACGGTCTTCGAGAACATCGCCACCGAGGCGCTCGCCCAGCTGGGCTGAGCCTCACCGGCCTGACCCGCGCAGGGGTGGGTCAGGCCGTACGGCGGGCGTGGCTCCGCCACAGGGCGAGCATGACCGGGGAGTCGGCCGGTGCGGGGCGGGCCGGGCAGACGTCGAAGTGACTGACGCGGCAGGTGTCGGACGGCACGGCCGAGCCCAGGTTGACCGCGGTCCCGTCGCCCGCGACGCGCCAGCGTCGGCCCGCCGGGACGAGCCGGGCCGTCAGCTCCCCGGGCTCGATCATGACCCAGCGCCCGCGCACGGTGCGATGCCACTCGGCCCGGGCCCCGCACCGGTCACAGGCGGCGGGGGACGGCGCCCGCTGTTGAGGTACGGCACTCACGACGCGGTCCGCGTCCGGTACAGCACTCACGACGCAGGCCTCGTCCGGTACGGCACTCACAGCGCAGGCCGCGTCCGGTGCCGCGCTCACAGCGCAGGCCGCGTCCGGTACGGCACTCACAGCGCAGGCCGCGTCGGGTACGGCGCTGAGGGCCCGGACCGCGTCCCGTACCGCACCTTCGGCGCGCACCGTCGGCGGTGCCACCACCTCGGCCAGGCCGGCCAGAACGTCCCCCACCAGCACCGGCTCCCGTACGGGATGCGCCGCTCCGGCCCGCTCACACCCCCCGCACAGGGCCATGCGGAGGCTCCCGACCCACGTCCCGTACGGCGCACCACAGGAGTCGCACTCCTCGCTTCGCCGGCCCGCGACCATGCCCCGCCCTCCCTGGAGACGCCGTCAGCTCCCAGGGATCTTCCCCGTCACGCCGAAAACGAACGGATGTTTACGGCCATGTCCTGACACGCCGGTCGCGCCGGTCCTGCCCTTCAGCCCCGTCCCGAGCGCTTCGGCAGGTTCCGGTAGCCCGGGTGGACGCCCGGGGTGAGGCCCTGCTGCTCGGCGATCCGCCCGAGGAGCGCCGTCAGCCGGGCCCGGTCCTCCTCGTCGAGCGCCGCGAACAGGTCGTCCTCGTGCAGCGCGGCGACCTCCCGGACGCGTCCGAGCGCCCGGCGCCCGTCCTCGGAGACGTACAGCTCGTGGTGACGACGGTCCTCGGCGCTGCGGCGGCGTTCGACGAAGCCCTTCTTCTCCAGGTTGTCGATGAGGGCGACGACCCGGCTCGGGACGACGCCGAGGTCGGCGGCGAGGGAGCGCTGACTCCGCCCCGGCTCCATGGCGATCATCCGCAGCAGGCCGACGTCCGGCGGGGCGAGGCCGAGCTCGCCGACGCGCTCTCCGAAGCGTCCCGCCGCGTGCGCCCCGAGCTGGGCGAGCAGGAACGCCCCGCCCCGCGGGGGCGGGCTCGCCGCCGCTCCGGGATCTTCCACTGGTTGCCGGTCACTGCTCACGGGGCTATCGTACGCCACAAGAATGATTCTCCACTGTGAACTATTCTCCTCACGGAACGGACAGGACTTGTGTCTGCAGAGACCCGCACCCGGCCCGCGGAAGCCCCTCGGAAAGAAGCCCAGGGAGGACCGCCGCCGGGCGTGCTCGCCGTGGTGTTCACCGGGCTGTTCCTGGCCGGGCTGGTGCTCAGTACCGTGCTCGCCGACGGCAACACCTTCCCCTCGCCCTTCGGCGAGACCGGCGAGATCGTGGCGTACTTCCGCGCCCACTCCGGCGCCGTCCAGATCCTCGGCGCCCTCCAGTTCGCGGCCTCGATCCCCCTCGCCGTCTACGCCGCCACGGTCTCGGCCCGGCTGCACCGCCTCGGCGTCCGCGCCCCCGGCGCGACCATCGCCCTGGCCGGCGGCCTCCTCGCCGCCGGATTCCTGGCCTGCTGCGGCCTGGTGAGCTGGACCCTGTCCCGTACCGAGGTCCTCGACCTGCCGGCGCTCGTCCGGGCCCTCCAGTACCTGGCCTTCGCCACCGGTGGCCCCGGCCACGTGGTGACGCTGGGCCTGCTCGTGGCCGGGATCGCCGTCCCCGGGCTCCTCGCCGGACTGCTGCCCCGCGCGCTCGCCGTGACCGGCCTCGTCCTGGCGGTGATCGCCGAGCTCGCCACCCTCACCCTGCTCTTCGACGGCGCCGCCCTGCTGCTGCCGCTGGCCCGCTTCACCTGCCTGGGCTGGCTGATCGCCGCCGGATTCCTGCTGCCCCGCCGCCGCACCCGCACCCGCACGGACAAGGAGCACTGACAGGAGCGCCGGAAGGAGCGCTGACATGACCGAAGACCTGACGGACAAGGAGCTCTGACATGACCGAGAACCTGACGGACAAGCTCGTGCGCTTCCAGCAGCCCGAGAAGACCCTCCGCTATCTGGGGGAGCTGCCCGACACGCGCCTCGCCGGCCTCTTCGGCCTCGACCCCGAGGCGTACCGGAAGCTGCTGCGGGACTTCGACGACCGGACCCGGGACACCGCGGCCGAACTGCTCAAGGACCCCGGCTTCGCCGAGCGGGCCGGCCGGCTGCCCTTCCGGGCGGGGCAGCGGATCGTGGCCCTCGGTGAGAGCACCACCGCCGACCGGCTCTCCTGGTTCTCGATCCTGCGTCACCTCCTCCCGGACGGCGTCGAACTCGTCAACCTCGCCGTCTCCGGCTCCACCACCACGCAGGCCCTCGCCCAGCTCCCCCCACTGGCCTTCCTGCGCCCCGACTGGATCCTGTGCATGCTCGGCGCGAACGACGCCCAGCGGCTGGGCCGAGGGCCGCAGGCGGCCGGCACCCGGCTGGTCAGCGCGGCCGAGACCGCACGCAACCTCCTCGCCCTGCGGGAACTCGCCGGACGCGGCGGACTCTCCGACCCCGACCATTGGATCTGGCTCACCCCGAGCTCCGTGGACCAGGAACGGGCCGACGCCTATCCGCACTTCCGCCGCGCCGGGATCGGCTGGACGAGCGAGGACGTCGACGGCGTCGCCGACTTCCTCCTGGGGCAGCCGGAACGCACGGTCGACACCCGCCGCGCCACCGCCGGACTGCACCTGGACGACGGGATCCACCTCACGCTCGACGGCCAGCGCGCCGTCGCCGTGGCCCTCGTCGACGCACTGACCGAGGAACGCGCCTCATGAGACTGATGCTCTTCGGCGTCACCGGCGGTACGGGCGCGCAGCTCCTGGCCCAGGCCCTCGCCGCCGGCCACCGGGTCACCGCCGTCGCCCGCGACCCCGCCCGGATCCCGGTCACGGACGCGGGGGCGCGGCTGACCGTCCTGCCCGGCGACGTCCTCGCCCCCGAACCCTGGCGGCAGGCCGTCACCGGCCACGACGCCGTCCTCTCCTGTCTCGGCAGCACCGACCGCAGGCACCCCACGACCGTCTACTCGCAGGGCACGCGGAACATCGTCGAGGCCATGCGCGCCTCCGGCGTCGGCCGACTGCTCTGCCTCTCGTCCGCCGGCCTGGAGGTCACCCCGGAGGTGCCGCTGCCGCAGCGGCTCGTCACCCGGTACGTGATCCAGCGGCTCTACCGGCACGGCTACGCCGACATGGCCCGGATGGAGGCCTTCGTACGGTCCCCGGCCGCGGACGGCACCGCATGGACGGTGGTCAGGCCCCCGATGCTGACCGACGGCCCGCTGACCGGCACCTACCGGACCGTCGAGAACGCCCCTCTGGCACGGCCGAAGTCCCTCTCCCGCGCCGATCTCGCGCACTACCTGCTCACCCACCTCGACGACCGCCGCGCCCACCGGGCCGTCGTGGAGGTCGCGTACTGAGTACACGAGCGAACACACAACGCACTCATATGTGCGGGACCTCGCACGCCCGTGCGTCCGGTACGGAAGAATGGTGCGGTGACCTCTCCCCGTTCCCCGCGCCCTTCCGCCCCGGTGGCCCGGCTGATCGCCACCGACCTCGACGGCACCCTGCTGCGTGACGACAAGTCCGTCTCCGAGCGCACGGTCGCCGCCCTCGCGGCGGCCGAGCAGGCCGGGATCGAGGTCTTCTTCGTCACCGGCCGCCCGGCCCGCTGGATGGACGTCGTCAGCGACCACGTCCACGGGCACGGCCTGGCCATCTGCGCCAACGGCGCCGCCGTCGTCGACCTCCACTCCGGAGGCACCTTCCTGGAGGTCCGCCCGCTGGAGCGGCCGGTCGCGCTCGACGTCGTCCGCGCGCTGCGCGCCGCCGCCCCGGGGACGTCCTTCGCCGTCGAGCTCACCACCGGCATCCACTACGAGCCGCAGTACCCGCCCTTCTTCCTCGACCCCGGCGCCACCGTCGCCACCGCCGAGAAGCTGCTCTTCGAGGAGAAGCCCGGCGCGGCCGCCCCGGTGCTCAAGCTGCTCGCCCAGCACCCCGAGCTCGACCCCGACGCGTTCCTCGCGATCGCGCGGGAGGCCGCGGGCGACCGGGCCGCCTTCACGCGGTCCAGCCCGACCGCCCTCATCGAGATCAGCGCCCTCGGCGTCTCCAAGGCCTCCACCCTCGCCCTGTGCTGCGCCGAGCGCGGCATCGCGGCCGAGGAGGTCGTCGCCTTCGGCGACATGCCGAACGACATCGAGATGCTGAGCTGGGCCGGCCGTTCGTACGCGATGGGCAACGCCCACCCCGACGTCATCACCGCCGCCTCGGGCCGGACGGTCGGCAACAACGAGGACGGGGTGGCCGTCGTCATCGAAGAACTCGTCGCCGAGGCACTGAAGGCCGTTTTCTAGAGCGCGCTGAAGGCCCTTCAGAGCGGGGCCTCCCACACCACCGTCGTCCCGCCGCCGTCCTCGCCCAGGCCCGGGCCGCACCAGCTCGCGCCGCCCAGCGACTCGGCCCGGCGGGCCAGATTGCGCAGGCCGCTGCGCCGCCCGCCCACCGGGATGCCGATGCCGTCGTCGGCGACCGAGAGACGCACCCCGGCGGAGCCGTCGGGCAGGATCACGCCGGCGTCGACGACCACCTCGATCCGGCTCGCCGCCGCGTGCCGGAACGCGTTGGAGAGCGTCTCGCGCAGGGCGGCGATGAGGTTCTTGCCGGTGAGTTCGCCGACCGTCGAGTCGATCGCGCCGAGGAAGCGGTGCGCGGGCTTGAAGCCGAGCGGCACGGCCGCCATGTTGATCTCCCGCAGGACACGGGTGCGCAGCCCCGACGGGGCCTCGGCGGGGCCCTGCTGGAGCGCGAAGATCGCCGTACGGATCTCCTGGATGGTCACGTCCAGCTCGTCCACGGCCTTGCCCACACCCTCGCGCACGGCGGGCACGATCGACTTCCGCTGAGCGCTCTCCAGCATCATTCCGGTGGCGAAGAGCCGCTGGATCACCAGGTCGTGCAGGTCGCGGGCGATCCGGTCGCGGTCCTCGTAGACGGCGAGACGCTCCCGGTCGCGCTGGGCGTCGGCCATCATCAGGGCGAGGGCGGCCTGCGAGGCGAACTGGGTGGCGAGCGTCCGCTCCGCCTCCGTGAACTGCCGGGCGCCCCGCACCCGGGGCGTCGCGAGCGCGCCGAGCACCCGTCCGCCGCTCTGCAGCGGCAGCATCATGCTCGGTCCGTACGGGGCCGTCAGCCGGCTGATCATGCGCGGGTCGGTCGAGGCATCGGCCACGAAGACCGCCTCGCCCTCCAGGAGCTCCTTCACGACGGCGCTCTCGGGCGGGATCACCACGCCCAGCGACTTCGTGGGCCGGGGCGAGGAGACGGCGACGATCTCCAGGCCGCCCTCCTCGGCGGGCAGGAGCACGATCCCGGCGTCCGCGTCGGCGAGCCGGCGGGCCTGTTCGGCGACGACCGTGAGGGCGTCGTCCGCGTCGCCGCCGGAGAGCAGCGCGGTGGTGACGGCGACCGAGCCGTCGATCCACCGTTCGCGCTGCCGGGCCGCCTCGTACAGACGGGCGTTGCCGATCGCGATGCCGGCCTCGGTGGCGAGGACCCGGACCATGTGCACGTCGTAGTCGCTGAACGCGCCTCCGCCGTGCTTCTCCGCGAGGTAGAGGTTGCCGAAGATCTCGCCCTGGACCCGGATGGGGACGCCGAGGAAGGTCCGCATCGGCGGGTGACCCGGCGGGAAGCCCGCCGCGCGCGGATCGGTGGACAGATCGGCGAGGCGGATGGTCTGCGGGTCGCGGATCAGCGCGCCGAGCAGCCCCGCGTGGCCGTCGGGGCGCCGGCCGATCCGGCGGGCCGCGTCCTCGCCGACGCCGAAGGTGACGAAGTCGGAGAGACCCTCGCCCTCGTCGTCGACGACGCCGATCGCGGCGTAGCGGGCGTCGGCGAGTTCGGCGGCGGTCTCGCAGATCCGGTCGAGGGTGGAGTGGAGTTCGAGCCCGGTGCCGACGGAACGCATGGCCTCCAGGAGCTGCGGCACGCGGGCGGTGAGCTCCGTGGACAGCCCCTGGAGGCTGCGGGTGGCCTGGGTGGCGGCTTCCAGGGGGTCCGAGGAGTCGTCCGGGGGGTTCGGGACGTCGGACGCGGCGGCGGTCATGGGATTGAGCCTAGTAAGTCCTATTTGGCGAGAAAAGTCGGCTGCCCTTCGCTCCCTGCCGTGGCGAGCAGATCGGTCTCCCGCTCCTGGTCCAGCATCCGCCGCAGCGGGCCGTCCACCGCCGCGAGCTCGGCGTACGGGCCGCGCTGCACGGTGCGCCCCTCGTCGAGGACCACCACCTCGTCGACGGCGTCGAGACCGTGCAGCCGGTGGGTGATGAGGACGGTGGTGCGGCCCTCGGTGGCCCGGAGCAGGTCGTCGGTGAGCGCGTCGGCGGTGACCAGGTCCAGGTGCTCGGCGGGTTCGTCGAGGACGAGGACCGGGAAGTCGGCGAGGAGGGCCCGGGCGAGCGCGAGGCGCTGCCGCTGGCCGCCGGAGAGCTGAGAACCGTGCTCGCCCACGAGGGTGTCGAGCCCGGCGGGCAGCCCGTCGACCCAGTCGAGCAGCCGGGCCCGGCGCAGCGCCTCGCGCAGCTCCTCGTCGTCCGCCCCGACCTTGGCGAGCCGCAGGTTCTCGCGGACGGAGCTGTCGAAGAGATGGGCGTCCTGGGCGCAGAGGCCGACGAACCGACGAACCGCGTCGCCGTCGAGCTCACGGGCCGGCACACCGCCGATCCGGTACGTGCCGTGCTCCACGTCCAGGAACCGGAGCAGCACCTGGGCGAGCGTGGTCTTGCCGGAGCCGGAGGCGCCGACGACCGCGACCCGCCGCCCGGCCTCCAGGGTCAGTGCGAAGCCGTCGAGCGCGGACCGTTCCTGCCCGGCGTGCCGAGCGGAAAGCCCGGCCAGCTCCAGCGGGAACGGGCTCGCCGGGGGAGCGGCGGGCGTCTCCGGCTCGTGTACGGGGACGGGGGCGTCCAGCACCTCGAAGACCCGCTCGGCACTGCGCTTGACGCGCTGCCGGTACTGGACGGCGAGCGGAAGCCCGGTGACGGCCTCGAAGGCGGCGAGCGGCGTCAGGACGACCACCGCGAGGGCCACTCCGTCGAGCCGCCCGTCCCGTACGGCCTGGACGCCGACGAGCGCGGCGGCCGCGACTGTCAGGCCGCAGACCAGGGCCGACAGCCCGGCGCCGAGCGCGGTGGCGGCGGCCTGCCGGGAGGCGATGGAGGTGAGGGTGCGGTCGGCGTCCCGGGCCCGCTCGATCCGGCCCCGGAGCGCACCGGCGACGGTCAGTTCGGCGCAGCCGCGCAGCAGATCGGCCACGGCGGTGGCCAGGGCTCCGCGCGCGGGGGCGAGCCGCCGTTCGGCCCGGCGGGCGAGAGCCCCGCCGGCCGCCGGCACGACGACGCCCGCGGCCAGCAGGCCGACGGCGAGGACGGCCCCGGCCTCGGGCAGCAGCCAGGCGGTGAACCCGACGGAACCGGCACCCACGACGAGCGCGGCGCCCACGGGGAGCAGCCAGCGCAGCCAGTAGTCCTGGAGGGCGTCGACGTCCTGGACGAGCCGCGCGAGGAGGTCACCGCGCCGGGTGCGGCGCAGTCCGGCCGGGGCGATCCGCTCCAGTCGCCGGTAGACGGAGACCCGCAGGTCGGCGAGCATCCGCAGGACGGCATCGTGGGAGACGAGCCGCTCGGCGTACCGGAAGACGGCCCGGCCGATGCCGAAGGCGCGCGTGGCGGTGACGGCGACCATCAGATAGAGCACGGGCGGCTGTTCGGAGGCCCGGGAGATGAGCCACCCGGACACGGCCATGAGCCCCACGGCGGACCCGAGCGCGAGACTCCCGAGCAGCAACGCAAGCGCCATCCGCCCCTTGAGCTCCCCGGCGATCCCGCGTACTCGCGCCAGTGTGGGCATGCGTTCCGCCTGGGGCGATGGGGGTCCCCCCTGCTCGAGCGAAGCCGAGAGCTCGGGGGAGGGTGGGCACACCCCACCGGCAACGCCGCCGTCTCCCGCACCCGCACCCCTGGCGCCCACGCTCTCGGCACCCGCACCCGCGGCAACCGCACCGACCTCCACCGAGCCGCCGGAAGCGCCCACCGTCACCACCCGGTCCGCCACGGCGAGCAACGCCGGCCGGTGAACGACCAGCAACACGGTGCGCCCAACGGCAAGCCGCCGCACCGCGTCCACCACCCCCGCCTCGGTGGCCCCGTCCAACGCCGCCGTCGGCTCGTCGAGCAGCAGCAGCGGCCGGTCCGCCAGGAACGCCCGGGCGAGCGCGAGCCGTTGCCGCTGTCCCGCGGAGAGCCCCGCACCGTCCTCGCCGAGCACCGTGTCGAGCCCCTGCGGCAGCCCCGCGACGAACCCGTCCGCTCCGGCGTCCCGCAGGGCGTCCCGTACCGCCTCGTCGGAGGCGTCCGGCCGGGCGAGCCGTACGTTCTCGGCGACCGTCCCCGCGAAGAGGTAGGGCCGCTGCGGCACCCAGGCGATCCGGGCCCGCCACTCCTCCAGGTCCAGCGACCCCAGGTCGACGCCCCCGACCCGTACCGAACCGCCCTCCTCCGGCACCGCGAACCCGAGCACGACGTCGAGCAGCGTCGACTTCCCGACCCCGCTCGGCCCGACCAGGGCCACCGTCTCGCCGGGCTCGACCGTCAGCGTCGCCGCGTCGAGCGAGGGCTCGGTGCGTCCCGCATGACGTACGGTCACGCCGTCGAGCTCAAGCCGTACGGACTCCGGCGCGTTCGCCGTGCCACCGTCCCGTACCGGCTGCTCCAGGACGTCGAAGATCTCCTCCGCCGCCGCGAGGCCCTCCGCCGCCGCGTGGTACTGCGCCCCCACCTGTCGCAGCGGGAGGTACGCCTCCGGCGCCAGGATCAGGATGACGAGGCCGGTGTAGAGGTCGAGCTCACCGTGGACGAGCCGCATGCCGATGGTCACGGCGACGAGCGCGACCGAAAGGGTCGCGAGCAGCTCCAGGGCGAACGAGGAGATGAAGGCGATCCGCAGGGTGCGCATCGTCGCCCGGCGGTACTCCGAGGTGATCGCGCGGATCGACTCGGCCTGGGCCTTCGCCCGGCCGAAGATCTTGAGCGTGGGAAGGCCGGCCACCACGTCCAGGAAGTGGCCGGAGAGCCGCGAGAGCAGCTTCCACTGCCGGTCCATCCGGGCCTGGGTGTACCAGCCGATGAGGATCATGAAGACCGGGATGAGCGGCAGCGTGACGACGATGATCGCCGCCGAGACCCAGTCCTCGGTGACGATCCGGGCCAGGACCGCCACCGGCACGACCACCGCGAGACCCAGCTGGGGTAGATAGCGGGCGAAGTAGTCGTCGAGGGCGTCCACACCCCGCGTGGCGAGGGCGATCAGCGAACCGGCCTTCTGGCCGCTGAGCCACCCCGGGCCGAGGGCGGCCGCACGGCCGAGGAGCCGGCCGCGGAGTTCGGACTTGACCGCCGCGCTCGCCCGGTGGGCGGCGAGCTCGGTCAGCCAGGAGACAAGCCCCCGCGCCACCGCCACCCCGGCGAGCAGCAGCAGGGGCGTGATCAGATCGGAAACCGACTGGGCCTTCTGGAAGGCCCCCACCACGATCTCGGCGATGAGCATCGCCTGGGCGATGACCAGCGCCGCTCCGACGAGGCCGAGCACGACCACCGCGATCAGGAAGAGACGGGTGGCCCTGGCGTACCGGAGCAGGCGCGGATCGATCGGTTTCACGTGAAACATGCCCCTCTAGTGAGCGTCGGCCCTAGTGAGCGTCGGCGATGTGCTGCGTACCGATGCGCTTGCGGAACACCCAGTAGGTCCAGCTCTGGTAGAGCAGCACCAGCGGGGTCGCGATCGCCGCGCACCAGGTCATGATCTTGAGCGTGTACGGGCTCGACGACGCGTTCGTCACGGTAAGGCTCCACTCGGGGTTGAGCGAAGAGGGCATGACGTCCGGGAAGAGGGCGAGGAAGAGCATCGCCACCGCGGCGGCGATCGTGACGCCCGAGAGCGCGAACGACCAGCCCTCGCGCCCCGCCTTGATCGCGACGATCGCGCCGACGAGCGCCACCACGGCGACCAGCATCGCCGCGAGGCTCCAGCTGTCCCCCATGTCGACCTGGGTCCAGATCAGGAAGCCCAGGGCGAGCACGGCCGTGACCAGACCCAGCTTGAGCGCGAGCGCGCGCGCCCGCCCCCGGATGTCCCCGACCGTCTTGAGCGAGGCGAAGACCGCGCCGTGGAAGGTGAAGAGGGTGAGCGTGACCAGGCCGCCGAGGAGCGCGTACGGGTTGAGCAGGTCCCAGAAGTTGCCGACGTACTCCATGTCGCCGTCGATCTTCACGCCCCGGACGATGTTGCCGAAGGCCACGCCCCAGAGGAACGCGGGGATCAGCGAGGTCCAGAAGATGGCCTGCTCCCAGTTGCGCTGCCAGTTCTCCTCGGGCCGCTTCGCCCGGTACTCGAAGGCGACGCCCCGGACGATCAGGCAGACCAGGATGATCAGCAGCGGCAGGTAGAAGCCGGAGAACAGCGTCGCGTACCACTCGGGGAACGCGGCGAAGGTCGCTCCGCCGGCGGTGAGCAGCCACACCTCGTTGCCGTCCCAGACGGGTCCGATGGTGTTGATGAGGACCCGCTTCTCGGTCCGGTCCCGGGCGAGCAGCTTGGTCAGGATGCCGACCCCGAAGTCGAAGCCTTCGAGGAAGAAGTAGCCGGTCCAGAGGACGGCGATGATGACGAACCAGACGTCGTGGAGTTCCATGCCTCGATCTCCTGAGCCTCAGTACGAGAAGGCCATCGGGCGGTCGGGGTCACGAGAGTCCCCGCCGATCTTGGTGGGCGGGTTGAGGTCGTCCTCGGTGAGCTCCGGCGGTCCGGCCTTGACGTACTTGACGAGGAGCTTGACCTCGACGACGGCGAGAATCGCGTAGAGGGCGGTGAAGACGATCATCGAGGTGAGGACCTCGCCCTGGGAGACGCCGGGGGAGACCGCGTCACGGGTGCGCAGCACGCCGTAGACGACCCAGGGCTGGCGGCCCATCTCGGTGAAGATCCAGCCCCAGGAGTTGGCGATCAGGGGGAACGCCATCGTCCAGAGGGCGATGATCCAGTACCACTTGCCCAGGCGGGGGCTGAGCGCCTTCCGCTTGAACAGGACCAGATTCGGCACCTCGTCCTCACCGGTCCGCATCCCCGGTGCCAGCATGAACTTCTTCCGGGTCAGCCAGAGGCCGAGCATGCCGATGCCCAGCGAGGCCATGCCGAAGCCGATCATCCAGCGGAAGCCCCAGTAGGCGACGGGGATGTTGGGCCGGTAGTCGCCGGGCCCGAACTTCTCCTGCTCGGCCTTGTTCACGTCGTTGATGCCCGGGACGTACGAGCTGAAGTCGTCGTTCGCGAGGAAGGACAGCAGGCCCGGGATCTCTATGGCGACCGTGTTGTGGCCCTCCTCGACGTCGCCGTAGGCGAAGACGGAGAAGGGTGCGGGCGCCTCGCCGTCCCAGAGCGCCTCGGCCGCGGCCATCTTCATCGGCTGCTGCTTGAACATGACCTTGCCGAGCAGGTCGCCGCTGATGGCGGTGCCGAGGCCGGCGATGATCAGGGTGATCAGGCCGAGCCGCAGCGAGGTCCGCATGATCGGGATGTGCTTCTTGCGCGCCAGATGGAACGCGGAGATACCCACCATGAACGCGCCGCCGACCAGGAACGCCGCCGTGATCGTGTGGAAGAACTGGGTGAGCGCGGTGTTCTGGGTGAGCACGTGCCAGAAGTCGGTGAGCTCCGCCCGGCCGCGCTCCTCGTTGATCCGGTAGCCCACGGGGTGCTGCATCCAGGAGTTGGCCGCCAGGATGAAGTACGCGGAGAGGATGGTGCCGATCGACACCATCCAGATGCAGGCGAGGTGGATCTTCTTCGGCAGCTTGTCCCAGCCGAAGATCCACAGACCGATGAAGGTCGACTCGAAGAAGAAGGCGATGAGCGCCTCGAAGGCGAGCGGGGCACCGAAGATGTCGCCGACGAACCGGGAGTAGTCGGACCAGTTCATGCCGAACTGGAACTCCTGCACGATTCCGGTGACCACGCCCATGGCGATGTTGATCAGGAAGAGCTTGCCCCAGAACTTGGTCGCCCTGAGGTACTTCTCCTTCTCCGTCCGCACCCAGGCGGTCTGGAGCCCGGCGGTGAGCGCGGCGAGGGAGATCGTCAGGGGGACGAAGAGGAAGTGGTAGACGGTCGTGATGCCGAACTGCCAGCGCGCCAGAGTCTCTGGCGCCAGAGCTAGGTCCACGTCGTTTCTCCTTACATCGCCGTCAGCGCCGTGGTCGCATCGGCAGTTTGCCCTGTTAATACCACCTATTACGGGACGAACAGGGACACGCTTGTGAACGCGTTCACATTCACAAGCAATTATGGCTCATACGAAATCCGTACCTTCAGTCGGGGTCCCCCTACCGAAGGTCACCTCTTCCCAGGACCTTCAACATATTGTTGAATCCGAGGCATGACCCTTCGGATACGCATCAGCTGGCCGGCCGGACACACCACGGCCACCCTTGAGGAGACCCCCACGAGCAAGGCGCTCGCGGGAGCCCTCCCGATCTCCTCCACCGCCCGGACCTGGGGCGAGGAGGTCTACTTCGACACGCCGGTCTCGGCCTCGGTCGAGGGCGACGCGCGCCAGGTCGTCGAGCCCGGCACCGTGGCCTTCTGGACGGAGGGCGACGCGCTCGCCCTCCCCTACGGCCCCACCCCGATCTCACGGGGCGACGAGTGCCGGCTCGCGAGCCCCTGCAACCTGCTGGGCGCGCTCGACGGCGACCCGCGGATCCTGGCCACCGTCAGGGACGGCGACCCGATCCGCGTGGAGCTCGTCTCGAACTGATCGGCTCCTGCCGATCGAATCTCGCCGATCGACTCTCGCCGATCAGACCTCGATGATCAGACCTCGATGATCAGACCTCGATGATCAGCCTTACTTGCGGAAGCCCTCCGCCGTCTTCAGGAACAGGTCGTTCGCCTCGCACTCACCGATCGTGACGCGCACGCCCTCGCCCGCGAACGGACGCACCATCACGCCGTGCCGCTCGCACTCCGCCGCGAAGTCCATGGTCCGCTCGCCGAGCCGCAGCCAGACGAAGTTCGCCTGGGTGTCCGGCACGGTCCAGCCCTGGGCCACAAGCCCCGCATGGACCCGCTCGCGCTCGGCCACCAACGAGCCGACCCGACCGAGCAGTTCGTCCTCGGCCCGCAGCGAGGCCACCGCCGCGTCCTGCGCCAGCTGGCTCACGCCGAACGGCACCGCCGTCTTGCGCAGCGCCGCCGCCACCGGCTCGTGGGCGACCGCGAAACCGACCCGCAGCCCCGCCAGGCCGTACGCCTTGGAGAAGGTGCGCAGCACGGCCACGTTCGGCCGGTCGCGGTACAGCTCGATGCCGTCCGGGATCTCGGTGTCGCGGACGAACTCCCGGTACGCCTCGTCGATGACGACCAGGACGTCGGAGGGCACCCGGTCCAGGAAGCGCTCCAGCTCCGCCCGGCGCACCGCGGTGCCGGTGGGGTTGTTGGGGTTGCAGACGAAGATCAGCCGGGTCCGGTCGGTGATCGCCTCGGCCATCGCGTCGAGGTCGTGCACCTCGCCCTCGGTCAGCGGCACCTGCACCGAGGTGGCCCCGCTGATCTGCGTGATGATCGGGTACGCCTCGAAGGAGCGCCAGGCGTAGATCACCTCGTCGCCCGGGCCCGAGGTGGCCTGCAGCAGCGACTGCGCGACGCCGACCGAGCCGGTGCCGGTGGCCAGGTGGGAGACGGGAACGCCGAAGCGGTTCGCCAGCTCCTCCATCAGGCCGGTGCAGGCCATGTCCGGGTACCGGTTGAAGTTCGCGGCGGCGGCAAGGGTGCTCTCCATGACCCCCGGCAGCGGCGGGTAGGGGTTCTCGTTGGAGGACAGCTTGAAGGCCACGGGACCGCCCGCGGCGGCCGGCTTGCCCGGCTTGTAGGTGGGGACACCGTCCAGCTCGGCGCGCAGCTTGGGGCTGCCGGTGCTCGTCCCGCTGGTCTCGCTCACAGTGTGGCCTCCTCGACCGTCCGTACCGCCAATACTCCTCACCTTAAGAGGATTCGCCTCCGCTGCGAATGGGCTGTGGACAACAGGAGGGACACGCTGTGGATACGACCCCTTCCGCGCCCCCGGAGAGGGGGAGCGCGCGAACGGGTGGCGTGCGCCGGTGGCGGGCGCCGTGGCGCGCATCCCCCGTAGAGGTGAGTTGAGACCTCTTCGAAACCTCGCCCCCTCGCCAGGCCTACGCCGCCCGATGACCCCAGATCGCACGACGGAAGCCCCAACTACCTTCGATTCACTGCCCCTTGGGCCATTTCGATCATGCAGAAACGTGCCTGTCAATGCCTGCATATGCGGCCGTCCCGACCGCCCCTCATCGCCCTACTATCGGCTCGCCATGACAGCAGCAGGGAAGCACCAGGTGAGCCGGGCACAGACCCGGGGAAGCCGGCAGGGCCGGGCAGGCATCCGGGACGTGGCCGCCGCCGCCGGGGTCTCCATCACGACTGTCTCCGACGCGCTCAACGGCAAGGGCCGACTCCCGGACGC
>NZ_JBWKFA010000014.1:0-180401 GCF_056435185.1 Streptomyces sp. NPDC044003
TACTGCAGGGGGGACCCTGTGGGAGAGTAGGACGCCGCCGAACAATCATTGTGGGAAAGCCCCGCACCTCATGGTGCGGGGCTTTTCTGCGTTTATTACCTTTCGGTGGTCGGGAGGCTGCGTTTACAGTTCCCGGCGTGATCAACAGTGATGGAGCCCGCCTGGGGGCCGAAGCTCTTCGTCGCTTGAGGGAGGCCGACTGCTGCACGATCGAGCCTGGTCTGACCGACGAGGAGTTCGAGTGCGTCGAGGCTGCGTACGGCATCCGGTTCTCCGACGACCACAGGGCCTTTCTCGCCGCCGGCCTGCCCGTCTGGGCGCCGCCGGAAGAAGGGGCCACGTGGGAGAAGCCGTGGCCCGACTGGCGCAACGGTGACCCCGGCGAACTCCGTTCGCACCTGGCGTGGCCCGTGGACGGGGTGCTGTGGGAGGTCGAGCACGGGTCCTACTGGGAGCGCTCGTGGGGTGAGCGGCCCTCCGAGGCGGCGGATGCCCTGGCCGTGGCAGTGGTGGAGCTGGCCAAAGTGCCTCAGCTGATCCCTGTCTACGCGCACCGATTCCTTCCCGCAGGGCGCGGGACGGAGGGGCATCCTGTGTTGTCGGTCTGGGGGACCGACATCATCTACTACGGAGAGGACCTCGCCGACTACATCAGTCGCGAGTTCGACGAGGCCTATGAGTACCCCACGGTGCGGGAGGCCGAGGCGACTGTGGAGTTCTGGCGCGGGCTTGTCGGGTAGGCCGGCGGTCTCGGCCGTCAGGCCGGCGTGACCAGGTGGGTGTCGTAGGCCAGGATCACTGCCTGGACGCGGTCTCGGGTGCCCGTTTTCGCGAGGATGCGGCCCACGTGGGTTTTGACCGTGGATTCCGCCAGGTGGAGGCGTTCCGCGATTTCCGTGTTGCTCCAGCCCTTGCCGATGACCGTGAGGATTTCGCGTTCCCGGTCCGTGAGGGGAGCGAGGCGGGGGTCTTCCTCCGGGGCCTGGGCTGTCGTCGGGGGGAGGTGGTGGATATAGGCGTCCAGGAGGCGGCGGGTCAGGCTCGGGGCGACGACCGCGTCGCCGGCGGCCACCGCGCGGATGCCCGCGAGGAGTTCCTCGGGCTGGGCGTCCTTCACCAGGAAGCCGCTCGCGCCGGCGCGGAGCCCGTCGTACGCGTACTCGTCGAGGTCGAAGGTCGTGACGATCAGGATGCGGGTGCGGGCGCCCGTCGCGATGATGCGGCGCGTGGCCTCGATGCCGTCCAGGCCGGGCATCCGGATGTCCATCAGGACGACGTCGGGGTGGTGCCGGTCGACCAGGCGGATCGCCTCGGTGCCGTTCGACGCCTCGCCGACGACCGTCATGTCGTCCTGGCTCTCCAGCAGCATGCGGAAGCCGAAGCGCTGCATCGGCTGGTCGTCCGCGATGAGAACGGTCGTCACGAGGGGGAGTCCTCCAGGGGAAGTCGGAGCCGTACGCGCCAGCCGCCGCCGGTCGGCAGCGGGCCGGTCTCGAGTGTGCCGTCGTAGCGGGCCGCGCGCTCGTGCATTCCGGTGAGGCCGTGGCCCCGGCCGGGGGTGGGCGATGTCGTGCCCGTGTCGGTGACGACCAGCTCCAGGGCCTTGGGGCCGTACGAGAGGCGGACGTTCGCCTCCGCGCCGGCGCCCGCGTGCTTCAGGGTGTTCGTCAGGGCCTCCTGGAGCACGCGGTAGACCGTCAGTTGGGCGCCGGCCGAGAGCGCGGGTGCGTCCGGGGGCAGATCGGTGTGGACCGGCAGACCTGCTCTCCGTACGCCTGCGATGAGGGGTTCCAGGTCGGTCAGGCTCGGCTGGGGGGCGCGGGTCGCCGTCTCCTCGTCCTCGTGCAGGACGCTCAGGAGACGGCGGAGTTCGGCGAGGGCCTGGCGGCTCGTCGTGCCGATGGCGTCGAGGGCCTGGGCGGCGCGCTCCGGGTTCTTCGCCGCCGCGTACCGGCCGCCGTCCGCCAGGCCGGTGATGACGGACAGGTTGTGGCCGATGATGTCGTGCATCTCCCGGGCGATCCGGGCGCGTTCGGCGGTGGCGGCGAGGCGGACCTCGTGGGCGCGGTCGTCCCTGCGGGAGCGGACCGCGATGCCGAGGAGGGCGACGAGTGCGTACGCCCACAGGGTGGGGACAACGCGTTGGTCCCAGGACTCCGACCGGAAGCGGAGGGCGCCGGTGACCAGGGGCGGGGCGATCAGGGCCAGGGACCACAGGAGCGCGCGCGGCGGGCGGCTGAGTGCCAGGTGGTAGACCGGGAGCATCTGGAGGTACGACGCCTGGAGGAAGGCCCCTGAGGCGTCGCTGACGAGGGCCGCGCCGGCCATCACCGCCAGGGCTGTCATGGGGTGGCGGCGGCGCCAGTACAGGGGGACGGAGAGCCCGAGGGTCAGGGTGACGACGAGCCAGACGGGGACGGACGGGTCCCGGGCGGTGTTCCGCCAGCCGCCGGCCGCGTCCACCAGGGCCGCTGCCGTCCACACAGTGGTGAGCGTGGCGTCCCAGACCCAGGGGCGGGCCGTGTCGAAGGCCCGGACCCGGGCCATGAGCTGCCGGGCGTACCGGCTCGGGCCTGTCGTCTCCGTCGTCACTCCGTCATCATCCCTATACGTCGCGGCGCTTGAGCAGCAGCGCCGGGACGGCGAGTGCCGCGGCCGCCCACAGGAGCAGGGCCAGGAGGGCCGCGCCGGGTGAGGCGGCGCCGGGGAGCGGGGTCGCGGAGCCGAGGGCGCCGGCCGCCTGTGTGGGGAAGTACCGGACGACCGTGTCCATCACCTCGTACGGGAGCATCCCGAGGATCTCCGGGACGATCAGGACCCCGCCGACGAAGGCGCCGATCGCGCCCGGCACCGAGCGGAGGGCGGCGCCGAGGCCGAGGGCGATCAGGCCGAGGAGGGTGACGCCGGCGGCGTTGCCCGCGACGGCGGCGAGGACGCCGTCGTCGGTGAGGGAGGCGGCCTGGTCGGTGTCGGAGAGGAAGATCTGGGCGGTGAGGAAGGTCAGGAGGGCGGTGAGGAAGGAGACGGTGAAGACGGTGGTCGTGTAGATCGTTGCCTTTGCCCAGAGGACCGGGAGTCGGCTCGGGACGGCGGTGAGGGTCGCGCGGATCATGCCCGTCGCGTACTCGCCGGCGGTGACGAGGATGCCGAGGACGGCGAGGGCGATGCCGCCGAGCTGGGAGCCGTACAGGGTGAGGACGACGGTGTCGACGTCGGAGTCGCCGCCGTCGGAGGTGTACGTGGCGCCCATGAGGACGCCGACGCCGAGGAGGAGCGCGGCGGAGGTGAGGACGGTGATCCAGGTGGAGCGGACCGTCCACAGCTTGTGCCACTCCGAGCGGAGGACCCGGGACGGGGTGATCTTGATCTTGATCTCGGGAGCGGTTGTCCTCGTGGTCGTTGTGGTGGTCGTTGTCGTCGTCATGCGGGGGCTCCCTGGTATTCGACGGAGTCGCGGGTGAGGTCCATGAACGCCTGCTCCAGGGACGCGGCCTGCGGGGTGAGTTCGTGGAGGGGCACGGCGTGGGCCGCGGCCGCGCGGCCGATCTCCGGGGCCTCCAGGCCGGTGACGAGGAGGGTGTCCGGGGCCTGTGTGGTGATGCGGGTGCCGGGGAGGAGCGTGCGCAGGCGGTCCGCCTCCGGGGTGACGACTTTGACGCTCGCTCCGCCCGAGGTTCGTACGAGCTCGTCGACCGTGGTGTCCGCGAGGAGCCGGCCCTTGCCGATGACGATCAGGTGGTCGGCGGTGAGCGCCATCTCGCTCATCAGGTGGGAGGAGACGAGGACGGTACGGCCCTCGGCCGCCAGGTTCTTGAGGAGGGTACGGATCCAGAGGACGCCCTCCGGGTCGAGGCCGTTGACCGGTTCGTCGAGGACGACGGTGGCCGGGTCGCCGAGGAGCGCGGCGGCGATGCCGAGGCGCTGGCCCATGCCGAGGGAGAAGCCTTTGACGCGCTTGTGGGCGACGTGGGTGAGGCCCGCGAGGGCCAGAACCCGCTCCACGCGGGCGCGTGGGATGCCGTGCGTGTGGGCCAGTGCCATGAGGTGGTGGTGGGCGGAGCGGCCGGGGTGCACGGAGCGGGCTTCCAGAAGGGCGCCGACGTGGGTGAGCGGGGCGCGGTGGGCGGCGTAGGGGCGGCCGTCGACGGTGGCGTGGCCGCGGGTGGGGGCGTCGAGGCCGAGGATCATGCGGAGGGTGGTGGACTTTCCGGCGCCGTTGGGGCCGAGGAAGCCGGTGACGGAGCCCGGGCGGACGGTGAAGCTGAGGTCCTGGACGACGGTGGTGTCCCCGTACCGCTTGGTGAGGTTCTCTGCTCGGATCATGCCTTCGACGCTAGGGAGCGGGCGGGGGCCGGGCGTCGGACTCGGGGTGGGTGTGCCGGGGCGGGGGTGGTACCGGGGTACGACGGGGTGGCCATGGTCTCGGGGAAATGCCCTTGTCAGGGGGTGTCGTGGGTCGTCAGGATCGACGTCATGGACTATTCGATACGCACCATCCGCGCCGACGAGTGGGAGCGGACCCGCGAGATCCGGCTGGCCGCTCTCCAGGACCCGGTCGCGCACCTGGCGTTCCTCGACACGTACGAGGACGCGGTCGAGCGGCCCGACGCCTTCTGGAAGGACCGGGCGGAGGGCGCGTCCGAGACCGGCGAGGGGAAGGCGCGGCAGTTCGTGGCCGAGGCCCCGGACGGGAGCTGGGCGGGCACGATCTCGCTGCTCGTGGAGCGGCCGTCGGACGAGGTGCGCTTCGGTGAGGCGGCGAAGGTCGACCAGACGCACATCGTCGGCGTGTACGTACGTCCCGAGGCGCGGGGGACCGGTGTGATCGACGCCCTGTTCCGGGCGGGCGTGGAGTGGTCCTGGACGCTGCCGGAGCCGGCGGTGGCGCGGGTGCGGCTGTATGTGCACGAGGAGAACGCGCGGGCCGCGGCGTTCTATCGGCGGTTCGGGTTTGTCGCCACCGGGGACGCCGTGGCGATGCCGGGGGACGACTCGGCCCAGGAGCTGGAGTACGAGTTCGTGCGGCCGAGCTCCCGTTAGGGGGGTGCGGTTGGGCGGTGCCGTGTCGTCGGGTAGCCGTTCAGGCGCGGGAGCCCAGGCCCGGCCCGGGGCGCCGTCCCGTGTGCCCACCCGTCCCGCCCTGCGGGACGATTGCCCACCCGGTGGGCCACCGGTACCTGGCCTGTTCTTCCGAGCGCATCAGGGCCAGGGTCGGGAGGCCCTGGTGGTGGCCGGTGGCCAGGAGGTCCGGGAGTTGGGGGAGCGGGGCCACTGCGGCGACGTCTTCGAGGACGAGCGTCAGTGGTGGGTCGAGCCGACCGTCGGATGACCGTGCGGCCATGCGGCGGCCGTGCTCGACCACGCTTGCGGCGAGGGCCGTCAGGAGCGGCATCGCGCCGGGGTGGGTGCGGGGATCCTCGATCGCCTCGCCCACCACGTAGAGCGTGCCCTGTTCGGCGAGGAAAGATGCGAGCGCCAGCGAATCAGTTCGATTCGGTACGCACGCCTCCCTGATGTGGATCGAGGACAGCGACGCCAGCGCACGGGCCGTCAGTTCCTGGGCCAGGCGGCGGCTTTCCGGGTGTGCCGTCAGCGCCGACTCCAGGAGGCCCGCCAGGCCCGAGGCGGCCTTCGGGTGGCTGCGGAGGATGCGTACGGGCTCGTGGGCCCCCGCGCCCTGCGCCCAGCGGTGCACCTGCCGGAAGGGGCGGCCGTCGACGGCCGCGGCGTGCAGCCAGCAGCGCAGGAGCGTCTCCGCGGTGTCGGCGGTGGCCGCGTCGAGGCGGGAGTGCGGGCGTACGGGGGCGAGCAGGGCGATCGCGCGTTCCTGCGCCACCGCCGGGTCCTCGCAGCGCTCGGACGGTGACCAGTGGAGCCGGGCGGGGGTGTCGCAGAGGTGGCCGGGGTCGTGGACCAGGACCGGGCCGAGTTTGCCGCGGGCGTCCTTGGTCGAGGACCAGACCTCGGGGTCGGAGGTGACGACGAGGACCGGGCCCTCCGCGTCCAGGATCGCCTGCACGGCGGCCGGGCGGCGGGTCTCCGGGGGGCCGTAGAGCGTGCCGGGGGTGGTTATGGGGGTGGGGGTCGAGGCGGCTGGAGCCGGGGTGACCGGTGGTGCCTCTGCCGCGGGGGCCGGCACGGGGGCCGGGGCCGGTGCGTGCTCCTCCGCCGGGCGGCGCGGGGCCGGGGGTGCGGTGCGCTCCTCCCGTACCTCCGTGTCTTCCCGTACCTCTGAGTCCTTCCGTACCTCTGCCTTCTCCCGTACCTCCGCCTTCTCCCGTACCCGTGCGGGAGTCGTCTTGTACGCCCCCGCCTTCCGGTTCGCGCGGACTGCGCGCCAGCGGGTCACCGTGCCGAGGACGAAGATCGCGAGGACCATCAGGATCATCGCCTCGCCGATCAGCAGGCCCCAGAAGAGGCCGTACCCGGAGAGCTGGGTCGGCGGGGTGGCCGGCCAGGCCGCCGGGAGGTCCGTCGGGGCCGTCGCCAGGGCGCGCAGGGCCGACGGGGTGCCCGTGAAGACGACCCCCTGCGGCCAAGCGCCGTGGGCGAACAGGCCCGCCAGGCCCGTCGCCGTCCACACCAGGACCGTGAGGCAGAGGAGGAGGGCGAACAGGCTGAGGAGCAGCCCGTCGGAGATCCCTCCGCCTCCCTTCCGCGCCGGTTCCATCTACGCCACCGTCGACTGCGAAGTGCCGTTCATCTGCTGCTCGATGAGGATCGCCCGCTGCTCGGTCTCCCACTCCAGCTCCGGGTCCGTGACGGAGGACTCCGTCATGGCGCGGTCGGTGTAGACGAGCGGGCGTTCCTTCTCGGTGATGAGGTGTTTGACCACCTGCACGTTGCCGTTGACGTCCCAGACCGCGATGCCGGGGGTGAGGGTCGGGATGATCTCGACCGCCCAGCGGGGGAGGCCCAGGACTCGGCCCGTGTTGCGTGCCTCGTCGGCTTTCTGGGCGTAGATGGTCCGGGTGGAGGCCATCTTGAGGATCGCCGCCGCTTCTTTCGCCGCCGCTCCGTCGACGACGTCGGAGAGGTGGTGGACGACCGCGACGAAGGACAGGCCGAGGCGGCGGCCGAACTTGAGGAGGCGCTGGAACAGCTGGGCCACGAACGGGCTGTTGATGATGTGCCAGGCCTCCTCGACCAGGAAGATGCGCTTCTTCCGGTCGGGGCGGATCCAGGTGTGTTCCAGCCAGACGCCGACGATCGCCATGAGGATGGGCATGGCGATGGAGTTGCGGTCGATGTGGGACAGGTCGAAGACGATGAGCGGGGCGTCCAGGTCGATGCCGACCGTGGTCGGGCCGTCGAACATGCCGCGCAGGTCACCGTCCACCAGGCGGTCGAGGACGAGCGCGACGTCGAGGCCCCAGGCCCGTACGTCGTCTATGTCGACGTTCATCGCCTCCGCCGATTCGGCCTCCGGGTGGCGCAGGCGCTCGACGATGTCGGTGAGGATCGGCTGACGGTCGGTGGTGTGCTCGGTGACGTAGGCGTGGGCGACCTTGAGCGCGAAGCCGGCGCGCTCGTCGAGGCCGTGGCCCATCGCCACCTCGATGATGGTGCGGAGCAGGGCCAGCTGGCCCGTCGTGGTGATCGACGGGTCCAGGGGGTTGAGACGGATCCCGGCGTCGTTGGCGACCATCGGGTCCAGGCGGATGGGAGTTATCCCCAGCTCCTGGGCGATGAGGTTCCATTCGCCGACGCCGTCCTCACCCTGGGCGTCGAGGACGACGACCTGCCGGTCGCGGAAGCGGAGCTGGCGGAGCACGTACGTCTTCTCGAGGGCCGACTTTCCGTTGCCGGACTCGCCCAGGACCAGCCAGTGCGGGGCGGGGAGCTGCTGCCCGTACAGCTGGAAGGGGTCGTAGATGTAGCCCTTGCCGCTGTAGACCTCGCGGCCGATGATGACGCCGGAGTCGCCGAGTCCGGGCGCGGCGGTCGGCAGGTAGACGGCCTGGGCCTGCCCGGTGGAGGTGCGGACGGGCAGGCGGGTCGTCTCCACCTTCCCGAAGAGGAAGGCGGTGAAGGCTTCGGTGAGGACGGACAGCGGATCTCGCATGGGTCTGTGCCCCTTCGGCCCTAGCGGCGGATGCCGGTCGCGAACGGCAGGGTGTTCACAAAGGCCCGGTGGTGCTCGCGGTCGCACCACTCCAGCTTCAGATACGACTTGCCGGCGGAGGCCCTGATCGTGCGCTTGTCCCGGGCGAGGGCCTCGGGCGAACGCGACGACACCGTGATGTACCCGACGAGGTTCACTCCTGCCGCGCCGCTGGCGAGATCTTCACCCCGCTGGTCGAGCCGGCCGTGGGCGGCGATGTCGCGCGGGTCGACCGTGCGGTTCATCTTGGCGGCGCGGCTGGCGTCGGCCTCGTCGTTGGTCTTCTCGGTGAGCATGCGCTCGATGGCGACCTCGGTGGGCTCCAGGTCCATGGTGACCGCGACCGTGCGGATGACGTCGGGGGTGTGGACGAGGAGCGGGGCGAGGAAGTTCACGCCGACCGGGGTCATCGGCCACTCCTTCACCCAGGCGGTGGCGTGGCACCAGGGGGCGCGGGTGGAGGACTCGCGGGTCTTGGCCTGGAGGTACGTCGGTTCCATCGCGTCGAGTTCGGCCGGCCAAGCGTTTCGTTTCGTCATGGCCTGGATGTGGTCGATGGGGTGGTCCGGGTCGTACATGGAGTGCACGAGGGACGCGAGGCGGGACTGGCCGAGGGGCTGGCGGACGCGGATGTCCGCCTCGGCGAGGCGGGCGCAGATGTCGGTGAGCTCGCGGGCCATGACGACGGCGAGGCCGGCGTCGCGGTCGAGCTTGCGGGCGCCGGAGGCGTGGCGGGCGGCGCGGGCCATGGCGTTGGCCTCGGCGGCGAGCTCGCGGGTGTAGTGCATGCAGGCGACGAGGTAGGCGCGGTGCTGCTCGCTGGAGGTGGAGACCATCGACTGGAGCTGGTCGTAGGACTCCTGGAGCCACGCGGGCGCGTGCGGGTCGCCGCGCTGGCCGACGTCCTTGGCGTGCGCGTCGGGGTCGGCGGGGAGCGTACGGGCGAGCATCTGGAGGCGGGTCACGAAGCCGTCGCCGTTGGCGACGTGCTTCAGGAGGGTGCCGAAGCGGTCGACCAGGGCCTCCTGGTCCTCGCTGTCGCGCAGGCCGACACCGGGGCCCTCGATCTCGATGGCGGCGGTGACGGTGCGGCGGTCGGCGTGCAGGAGGACGGCGATCTCGTCCGGGCCGAAGGGGGCGGCGAGCCAGCCGACGCGGCCGATGCCGGGGGGCGGGCCGACCTCGACCTCGCGGCCGTCGAGGCGGGTGCCGGCCTCGTAGGCGACGGAGCGGTAGGCGGTGCCGCGCTTGAGCATCCGCTTGTAGCTGCGGTTGATCTCGAACCACTTGTAGAACGTGCGGTGCTTGTACGGGAGGTACACGGCGGCGATCGCGAGCATGGGCAGGCCCGCGAGGAGCGCGATCCGCAGGGGGAGGGCGGGGACGAGGAGTCCGCTCATCATGCCGAGGAAGGCGCCGACGATGATCAGGGCGATCTCGCCGGTCTCGCGGTTCTTGCCGACGATCGCGTTCGGCCGGGCACGGCCGACGAGATACGTGCGGCGGGGCGCGACCGGCTGGGACTGGGTCGTCAACGCCCTGCACCTCCAGAGTTCTTGCGGTTGCTGTGCGGGGTACCCGCGGTGGGACTGCTGCTACGGGGCGGGGGCGTCGAGCCGCCGGTGGAGCCGCCTCCGCCGCGGCTGCTGTGCGCGGCCATGCCGCCGGACACGGCGTTGGCGGGGCGGGGCGCGGAGCCCTGGGAGCCGCCTCCGCCGCTGTCGCGGGTGCTGTGGGTCTTGATGCCCTGGGAGACGAGGGACGCGGGGGAGGAGATGACGGCCGCGGCCGCGTTCTCGCCGGCGCGGTGGAGGCGGTTGTTGCGGGAGGCGGCGATCTCGTCGCCGAAGCCGGGGACGAAGCGGTAGATCATTGCGGACGCGAAGATGGCGAGCAGGATGATCGAGAGGCCGGACACGACGGCGGAGACGGAGTCGGGGCCGTCGTCGGAGGAGAGCGCGCCGGCCAGGCCGAGGACGATCACGATGACCGGTTTGACCAGGATGATCGCGATCATGATGCCGGCCCAGCGGCGGACGTGGCCCCACATGTTCTTGTCGACGAGGCCGGAGTAGACGACGACGCCGAGGAGGGCGCCGACGTACAGCAGGACGGCGCGGAGGAACAGCTCCAGGTAGAGCACGCCGGCCGCGAGGACGGTCACCAGGGACACGATGATCAGCATGATGGGGCCGCCACCGATGCTGTCGCCCTTCTGCAGGGCCTCCTTGAAGCTGCCGAAGAAGATGTCGGTCTGTTTGCCGGTGCCGGAGGCGATGACCTCGGTGATGGCGTCGGTGGCGTTGACGACGGTGTAGAGGATCAGCGGCGTGAACGCGGAGGCGAGGACCGTCAGCCAGAGGAAGCCGATGGCCTCGGAGAGGGCCGTGGTGAGGGGGACGCCACGGACGGCCCGCTTGGCGACGGCGAGGAGCCAGAGGAGGAGGGTGAGGAAGGTGGCGGCGGCGAAGACGATGGCGTAGCGGCCGAGGAACTGCAGGTTGGTGAAGTCGACGTCGGCGGTTTCTTTGACGGCCTTGGAGAGGTAGTCGATGGTCGCGACGGCGGCGTCGGCGAAGCCTCGGGCGAGGGAGGAGAGGGGGTCGAGGGCGGTGGGGTCGGCGACGGGAGCCTTGTCGGCTGCGCCGCCGGCCTGTCCCTTCTCGCAGTACTCGCGGGCCTGCCCCACGATGAGGGCGCAGGGGTTGTCGGTGCTGCTCGGGGTCGGCGTGGGCGTCGACGGGGTCGGTGTGGGGGCCGCCTGGGCGTTCGAGGCGAGCAGGAGCGGTGCGCTGAGGAAGGCGACGGCGAGTGTGGCCGTCGCGCGACCCGCCAGGCTTCGGCTAGCGGGCATAGGTGAACCCTCCGTATCCCTCGACGGCCGCGGCGATCTCGTCGGCCATGGAGGCGCGGTTGTCCCCGTTGACCGGGGTGGGGCCCTCGTTCTGGGTGGAGGACTCCACGCGCCAGTCGCCCCCGACCCACGTGAGCTTCTCCGTGATGGTGAACCAGGTGGACGTGACGGGCTTGGTCGAGCCCGGGCCGGCGAGGCCGACCAGGCCGGCGCACCAGACCTCGACGGTCGCGGACGTGTCCGTGTAGTCCCGGACCTTGGCGCCGACCGGGATCGTGCGGGACACGAAGGTCATGCCGGACGGGGCGGCGCCGTTCGCGTCGAGCCCGATGCTCGCGAGGAAGTCGGCCGAGTACGAGGCGTCCAGCCGCTTCACGAGGTCGTCCACGATCGCGGGGGCGTGGGTGGTACGGACGATCTGTTCCCTGGAAGCGGCCTGGAACATCTCGACCGACCCCAGCGCCACCGCGTAGTTCGTCGCCGCGCTCTGTGCGCCCTGGTCGTCGTGGGCGTAGCCCGTGGGGATCTGGCCGTTTTTGCCGGTGACCGGGCGGACGCCCGTCGCGGATGTAGGGGTCGTTCTGCCCGGGGTGCCGGCGCGGGCGCCGGACGCGTCGGCCGGTTCGCCGCCGCCGCGGTTGGCGAAGGCGATGGCGGCGACGAGGAGGACCACCACGCCCACGACCGTGATGAGGGATCGGGAGCTGCGGACGGGGCGGCGGGCGCCGCCGTAGACGTCGCCGCTGTTGCCCTCGGGCAGGCGGGTCCGGGTCTGGCCCGAGCCGCCCACGCCGCCGAAGCTGTCGTGCTCGTCGCCGGGACTCATGCCGGGTACGCCCCCTCACTCGTTCGCGGGTACGGCCGTGCTTCAACATGACTGGGCATCAGGGAACGCATTCTCAGGAGGGTCGGGTCCGACGGGAGATCAGACGGCCATCCCGTACACGATGGTGAACAGCGTCCCCAGCGATCCGATGATGAAGACGCCGGTCAGACCGGCGACGATCAGGCCCTTGCCCTGTTCCGCGCTGAACGTGTCACGGAGGGCGGTCGCGCCGATGCGCTGCTTGGCCGCTCCCCAGATGGCGATGCCGAGGCAGAGCAGGATGGCCACGGCCATCACGACCTCGACCATCACCTTGGCCTCGTTGCCCAGGCTCCCGAAAGGTCCCCAGTTCGGGGCGATTCCACCGATGATGGTGGTGATGTCGCCCTTCTCGGCCGCCAGGTACATGTAACTCACCGCCCCTGTTGGGTACTTGGTTCCCCCTGCCGGACGGCATGGGTCATCGCCCTATCTTCGCTGATGAAACCGCTCACGTGTGACGGCTTGGCGGCTCTCTTTACCCGATCCCCGCACACTTGACCGATCTGACCGTCTTGACCTGCGACGGTATGGCCGGTTTCCATGCGAAGAAGCGTATGGTCACTCTGTGTATCACGGAGAGTGACTCCGGGCAATGATTGTCGTTGTTGCACTCTTGGGGCGGCGTCAGGTGGCACCTAGACTGGCGGCCCTGGCGTACTGCCATGAGCCGAGGGGTGGTTGACGGTGCGTAGGGCTGGCAAGGCGTGGCTGTGGGCCGGTGGGGTCCTCGGGGTCTGTCTCGGCTTCGTCGCACTGCTCGTCATCGGCACGTACTCCGCGGCCGCCGGGATCGCCGGTGCGAGCGGTGCACAGGGCGGTGCCGTCGCTCTCGCCAAGGGGGCCGTCCCCGCGCTCTATCAGGGGCTCGTGCAGCGGTGGGGGAATCTGTGCCCCGCCATCAACCCGGCTCTGCTCGCCGCCCAGCTCTACCAGGAGAGCGGCTGGAACCCGCGGGCGATCTCCCCGGCCGATGCCCGGGGCATCGCCCAGTTCATCCCCGGCACCTGGGCCGGGCACGGCATCGACGGTGATGGGGACGGCGACCGGGACATCTGGGACCCGCAGGACGCCATTCCGTCGGCCGCCTCGTACGACTGCGAGCTCGCCGGATACGTCAAGGACGTGCCCGGCGACCCGGCGAACAACATGCTGGCCGCGTACAACGCGGGCGCGTACCGGGTGATCAAGCACGGCGGAGTGCCGCCCATCAGCGAGACGCAGAACTACGTCCGCATCATCCGGTCCCTGGAGAAGAGCTTCGCCCGGCCGGTGGGCCGCGTCGCGCCCTCGCAGCAGGCCGCCGCCGCCATCACGTACGCGCAGGAGAAGCTGGGCACCCCGTATCTCTGGGGCGGTACGGGCACGGCCGCGCAGAACGGGCGCTTCGACTGCTCCGGGCTCACCCAGGCCGCGTACGACAGCGTCGGCGTGCAGCTGCCGCGCGTCGCCAACGACCAGTACAACGCCGGTCCGCACCCGAGCCGCGGCGAGCTGCTCCCGGGCGACCTCGTGTTCTTCTCGGACGACCTGACCAACTCGCGGGCCATCCGGCACGTCGGCATCTACGTCGGCGGCGGCTACATGATCGACGCCCCCCGCACCGGCGCGGTGATCCGCTTCGACCGGATCGACACCCCCGACTACTTCGGCGCCACCCGGGTCACCAAGGAGGGCGCGGCGGCGCTGCCCACCCATCTTCCGCAGTCCTGAGGGAAGCAGACGGGCCGTCGGGCGGGCCTTCGGGGCGTATCGGGCATGGCTGGAACTCTCCGTCATGCACAGGCCCTGAGCTGCGGTGCACCGTCACTCTTCGATAACGTCGGCGTGATCCACCGGAGAGAGCGGAACGTGCGCCTCAGGCGGTTCGTTCCCTGATCCGACCACTCTGACCACGGGGGTTGGAAACCAGACACGAGAGCAAGGGGCCGCAGCAGATGGCTGGACTCGCATCGGACGGCGTGAACCCCGATGTCGGCCTGCTCTACGACATCAACGGACTGGCCAAGGCCGCTCCGCCGTGGTTCGACCGCGTCATGGAGTTCGTCGGCGAGTACGGGATCGTGCTCGCCATGGTCCTCGTCGTGCTCTGGTGCTGGTGGAGCGTCCGCCGGCGCGGCAGCCTCAACGACTCCGTCTCGGCCGTCGCCGGACTCGTCTGGGCCCCGCTGGCCGCCGGCGTCGCCCTGCTGGTCAACATCCCCATCCGCGGCTTCGTCGAGCGCCCCAGACCCTTCAAGGACCATCAGGGACTCGAAGTCCTCGTCGACGGGAAGACCGACTTCTCCTTCGTCAGCGACCACGCCACCCTCGCGATGGCCCTCGGCGTCGGCCTCTTCGTCGCCCACCGCAGGTTCGGCCTCGCCGCCATCGCCCTCGCGCTCGGCGAGGGTTTCGCCCGCGTCTACATGGGCGTCCACTACCCGACCGACGTGATCGGCGGCTTCGCCCTCGGCACCGCCGTGGCGCTGCTCCTCGCCCCCGTCGCGCTCGCCCTGCTCACGCCCGTCGTCTCCGCCGTCGCCCGCTCCGGCCGCGGCGCCCGGCTCGTCCGCTCCCGCCGGGCCGACGCGGCGCGCCGCCCCGAGGCCGTCGGCATCTCCGAGCCCCGCCTCGGCGGGCCCGGCGCCGGTACAGGCCAGAACGACCTGGCCGCCTAGGAGCCGTTCGTACGGAGGTGCTCCGCCGCGTCCGTACGGGCCTTGTCGCGGGATCTGCGGGCCGGGCCCGTCCAGCCACAGCTGCACCGTGCCAGCGCGAACGAGCCGCGCTCCGTCGTCGTCGTGGTGTGGGGGGATCCCTGCGCCTGCACCCCACCACCGTACTGCGCGTGACGACAGGCCCCGACCGTCGTTATGCGGATCGGGTGTCCCCGGGCCCGAGGGCCCGGGGAAGGGCGGGTCCCGGGCAAACAGCGGTGAGGCGTTGGGGGTTGGCGGCGATGATGGTGCAGCGGTACGGGCGTCCGCACGGTCTCGGTCGCGGGGCGGTCACCGTCACCGTCGTCCTGGTCGGCTCCCTCGTCGGGACGGCCGCGCTCTCCGGGTGCGCCGCCCCCGACGACCCGAAGCCGGCGGCCGACCCCGCCCTCGCCGTACGGAACGCCGCCGACGCCCTCGCGAAGGCCGGCACGTCCAAGGCGAGCACCTCCATGGAGATGGCCGCCGGCGGGACCCGGGTCACCATCCGGGGCGAGGGCGGCTACGACTTCCGGCGCCGCACCGGACACCTCCAGGTGCTGCTGCCGAAGGACCCGGCGGGGGCGAGCGAACACCGGCCGATCACCGAGCTCCTCACCCCCGGCGCGCTGTACATGAAGAACCGGGGCGCCGGAGTCCCCGCCGACAAGTGGGTACGGGTCGACACGACGACCCTCGACGACGGGAACCTCGTCACCAACGGCGCCACCGATCCGGCCGCCGCGGCCGAGCTGCTACGGGGCGCCCGCGAGGTCACGTACCTCGGCGAGGTCGAGCTCGCAGGGGTGAAAGTCGGCCACTACCGGGGAGTCGCCGACATCGCCCACGCCGCCCGCGCCGCCTCGCCGCAGCTGCGCGGGGCGCTCGCCGCGGCGGCGAAAGGGTTCGCCAAGGACACCGTGCCCTTCGACGCGTACCTCGACGCGGAGGGGAGGCTGCGGAAGGTGCGCCACCAGTTCAGCTTCAGCAACCAGGGCCGGACGGTCGCGGTCGCCTCGACGACCCTGCTGTACGGCTTCGGGGTTCCCGTCGAGGTGACGCTCCCGGACCGCCGGGACATCTACACCGGGAAGATCAAGGCCTGACCCGGCCCGGTGGCGGCGCGGACCATCGGCAAATGGTCCGGACGTGTCATGCGCGATACGTGGCCCCGTCCCTACGCTGGGAGACCGCTGGGAGACCGACGCCGGCAGGAAGAGGTGGATGCGCGTGGCCCCGCCCGGTACAGCAACCGTGCCCGCAGACCCGGACTGTGTCGCCCTCGCCGAGATCGAGCTCTGCGGCGAACTGATCATCGCGGCGTCGGCCGCGGACGGGGAACGGCTCAGCGCCGACCGGATCGACGAAGTGCTGCGGGTGGCGGCGGACCTCTGAGAGGGAGGCCCGGTCCACCCCTGCCTGTCAGGTGCGCATCATGCGGGCGATGGCCTTCGTGGCCTCCTCGACCTTCTCGTCGATGCCCGCGCCCGTGGCCGCCGCGTCCGCGACGCAGTGCCGCAGGTGCTCCTCCAGGAGCTGGAGGGCGAAGGACTGGAGCGCCTTCGTCGAGGCGGAGACCTGCGTGAGTATGTCGATGCAGTAGACGTCCTCGTCGACCATCCGCTGCAGACCGCGGATCTGGCCCTCGATCCGGCGGAGCCGCTTGAGGTGCTCGTCCTTCTGCTTGTGGTAGCCGTGCACGCCGTGCCCGTGGTCGGCCGCCTCGACGGCCTCGGCGGTCTCGACGGCCTGGGGGGTGACCTGGTCCGCCTCGGTGGTCGTCATCGCGTCCTCCCGTTGTCCAATAAGGGGGTGTATACCCCTCGTGGGTATATGGTACCGATCCCCGCCGATCCGGGCGGGGGCCCGTGCAGTTCACTGTGCCTGATGGGCGACACTGAGATACGCCGGTTAGCCGTGGCCGGATGATGCGCCTAGCATCAGCCTGACCGAAACCCAGCACCCCGAGGACCTCACGTGCGATTTCGTCTGACCCCCAGGGAGACGAGCTTCTACGACATGTTTGCCGCGTCCGCGGACAACATCGTCACGGGCTCCAAGCTCCTGATGGAACTGCTCGGAGCGGAGCCTTCCGCCCGGGCCGAGATCGCGGAGCGGATGCGGGCAGCGGAGCACGCCGGTGACGACGCCACCCACGCGATCTTCCACCAGCTCAACTCCTCCTTCATCACGCCGTTCGACCGCGAGGACATCTACTCCCTCGCTTCGTCCCTCGACGACATCATGGACTTCATGGAGGAGGCCGTCGACCTGGTCGTCCTCTACAACATCGAAGAGCTCCCCAAGGGTGTCGAGCAGCAGATCGAGGTCCTGGCCCGGGCGGCCGAGCTGACGGCGGAGGCCATGCCGAACCTGCGGACGATGGCCAACCTCACGGAGTACTGGATCGAGGTCAACCGTCTCGAGAACCAGGCGGACCAGATCCACCGCAAGCTGCTCGCCCACCTCTTCAACGGCAAGTACGACGCCATCGAGGTGCTGAAGCTCAAGCAGGTCGTGGATGTGCTGGAAGAGGCGGCCGACGCCTTCGAGCACGTGGCGAACACCGTGGAGACCATCGCGGTCAAGGAGTCCTGAGCTTCGTGGACACCTTCGCTCTGATCGTGACCATTGGTGTCGCGCTCGGCTTCACGTATACGAACGGCTTCCACGATTCCGCCAACGCCATCGCCACCTCGGTGTCGACCCGTGCGCTGACCCCCCGGGCCGCGCTCGCGATGGCCGCGGTCATGAACCTCGCCGGTGCCTTCCTCGGCCAGGGGGTCGCGCACACCGTCAGCAGCGGCATCATCGAGACGCCCACCGGCGACCAGGGGATGGGCATCCTCTTCGCCGCCCTGCTCGGCGCGATCGTCTGGAACCTGGTCACCTGGTACTTCGGTCTTCCCTCGTCCTCCTCGCACGCGCTGTTCGGCGGCATGGTGGGCGCGGCGCTCGCGGGTGGCACGGAGGTCATCTGGTCGGGTGTCCTGGAGAAGATCGTCATCCCGATGTTCCTGTCCCCGGTCGTCGGCCTCATCGTCGGTTACCTGGTGATGACCGCGATCCTGTGGATGTTCCGCAAGGCGAACCCGCACAAGGCCAAGCGCGGCTTCCGTATCGCGCAGACCGTGTCGGCGGCCGGCATGGCGCTCGGCCACGGCCTCCAGGACGCCCAGAAGACGATGGGCATCGTGGTGATGGCCCTGGTCATCGGTGACGTGCAGAGCGCGGACGCGCCGATCCCGGTGTGGGTGAAGATCGCCTGCGCCGTGATGCTCTCGCTCGGTACGTACGCGGGCGGCTGGCGCATCATGCGGACCCTCGGCCGCAAGATCATCGAGCTGGACCCGCCGCAGGGCTTCGCGGCGGAGACGACCGGTGCGTCGATCATGTTCCTGACGGCGTTCGTCTTCAAGGCGCCGATCTCGACGACGCACGTCATCACCTCCGCGATCATGGGCGTCGGCGCGACGAAGCGGGTCAACGCGGTCCGCTGGGGCGTCGCCAAGAACATCATCCTGGGCTGGTTCATCACGATGCCGGCGGCCGCGCTCGTCGCTGCGGCGAGCTATTACGTGGTGCGGTTGATCTTCGGCTGAGCAGGCTCGTACGAAGCTGAGCAGGCTCGTACGAAGCCGAGCAGGCTCGTACGAAATGGTTGGGCCCGGCTCCCCTGTGGGGGAGCCGGGCCCTTCGTCGTGCGGTGGCACCGCCATGCAGCACCGCAGGACGGTCTTTATCCGAAGCGGCCGGAGATGTAGTCCTCGGTCGCCTGGACGCTCGGGTTGGAGAAGATGCGCTCGGTGTCGTCGAGCTCGATCAGCTTGCCCGGCTGGCCGACGGCCGCCAGGTTGAAGAAGGCCGTACGGTCCGAGACGCGGGCGGCCTGCTGCATGTTGTGCGTCACGATGACGATGGTGAAGCGCTCCTTCAGCTCGCCGATCAGGTCCTCGATGGCGAGGGTGGAGATCGGGTCGAGGGCGGAGCAGGGCTCGTCCATGAGCAGGACGTCGGGCTCGACGGCGATCGCGCGGGCGATGCACAGACGCTGCTGCTGGCCGCCGGAGAGGCCGGAGCCCGGCTTGTTCAGGCGGTCCTTGACCTCGTTCCAGAGGTTGGCGCCCTTGAGGGACCGCTCGACGATGTCGTTCAGCTGGGACTTCTTGTAGCTGCCGTTGAGGCGCAGGCCCGCCGCCACGTTGTCGAAGATCGACATGGTGGGGAAGGGGTTGGGGCGCTGGAAGACCATGCCGACCGTGCGGCGCACGGCGACCGGGTCGACGTTCGTGCCGTACAGGTTCTCGTCGTCCAGCATCACCTTGCCCTCGACGCGGCCGCCGGGGGTGACCTCGTGCATCCGGTTCAGGGTGCGCAGGAAGGTGGACTTGCCGCAGCCGGAGGGGCCGATGAAGGCCGTCACGGAGCGGGGCTCGACGGTCATCGAGATGTCGTCGATCGCCTTGTGGGCGCCGTAGTAGGCGGAGAGGCCGCTGACGTCGATTCGCTTGGCCATGTGAATCACTTCCAATTGCCGCTGGTCAGCGGCCGGTCTTCGGGGCCTTCCAGCGGGCGATGCCGCGGGCCACCAGGTTGAGGATCATGACGAAGGCGATCAGGACGAGCGCGGCGGCCCAGGCGCGGGCCACGGCGGCGTCGGTGCCGACCGCGTACTGCTCGTACACGTAGAGCGGCAGGGAGGACTGGGCGCCTTCGAAGGGGTTCGGGTTGATGAGCTTCGTACCGAACACGAGGAGCAGGACCGGGGCCGTCTCACCGGTGATGCGGGCGACCGCGAGCATGACGCCCGTGGTGATGCCGCCGATCGCGGTGGGCAGGACCACCTTCAGGATGGTGCGCCACTTGGGGATGCCGAGGGCGAGGGAGGCCTCGCGGAGCTCGTTCGGGACGAGCTTGAGCATCTCCTCGGTGGAGCGGACCACGACCGGCATCATCAGGATGGCGAGGGCCATCGCGCCGGCGAAACCGGAGGGGCCGAAGCCCAGGATCAGGTTCCAGGTGGCGAGGATGAAGAGGCCGGCGACGATCGACGGGATGCCCGTCATGACGTCGACGAAGAAGGTGACGGCCTTGGCGAGCCTGCTGCCGCCGCCGTACTCGACGAGGTAGACCGCGGTGAGCAGGCCGATGGGCGCGGCGATCAGGGTCGCGATGCCGACCTGCTCGATGGTGCCGAGCAGCGCGTGGTAGACGCCGCCGCCGGCCTCGGCGTCGAGGACGCCGTTCATCGAGTGGGTCAGGAAGTAGACGTCGAGGACCTGTGCGCCCTTGCTGATCGTGACCCAGGCCAGGGAGATCAGCGGGATGACGGCGAGGACGAAGCAGACCCAGACGAGGCTGGTGGCGACGCGGTCCTTGGCCTGGCGCCGGCCCTCGACCTTGGTGGTCACGGCGAAGGTGACGAGGACGAAGAGCAGCGCGGCGATCAGGCCCCACTGGACCTTGCTGTGCCAGCCGGCGGCGAGGCCGATGCCGATGCCTCCGGCGATCGATCCTGCGGCGACGGCGGCCGGGGTCCAGCGCGGGAGCCGGGCGTGGGAGAGGGGCTGGCGGCGCGGGGCAGCCGCGACCGGACGATCCTGTATGGCGTGGCTCATGCCGCGGCCCCCGAGTACTCCTTGCGGCGGCCGATGATCCAGCGGGCGGCGCCGTTGACCAGCAGGGTGATGACGAAGAGGACGAGACCGGAGGCGATCAGGGCGTCCCGGCCGAACTCGTTGGCCTCGTTGAACTTGGCGGCGATGTTCTGCGCGAAGGTGCCGCCGCCCGGGTCGAGCAGGTGGCCCGAGAGGACGAAGCTGGGGGAGAGGACGACGGCGACGGCCATCGTCTCGCCGAGTGCGCGGCCGAGGCCCAGCATGGAGGCGGAGATGATGCCGGAGCGGCCGAAGGGCAGCACCGACATGCGGATGACCTCCCAGCGCGTGGCGCCGAGGGCGAGGGCGGCTTCCTCGTGCATCTTCGGGACCTGGAGGAAGACCTCGCGGGTCACGTTGGTGATGATCGGAAGGATCATGATCGCCAGCAGGATGCCCACGGTGAAGAGGTTGCGGGCGACGCCGTCGCTGGACTTGTCGAAGATGTACGTCCAGCCCAGGTACTGGTCGAGCCACTTGTTGAGGCCGTCCAGGTACGGGACGAGGAAGATCGCGCCCCAGAGGCCGTAGATGATGCTGGGCACGGCGGCGAGCAGGTCGACGACGTACGCGAGCGGCTTGGCCAGCTTGCGCGGGGCGTAGTGCGAGATGAAGAGGGCGATGCCGATCGCGACGGGCACGGCGATGAGCATCGCGATGATCGAGGAGACGATCGTGCCGAAGGCGAGGACGGCGATGCCGAAGACCGGCGGGGTGTTCGCCGGCATCCACTCGAAGGTGGTGAAGAAGTTCGTGCTGTCCTTCGAGATGGCGAGGACGGCGCGGTAGGTGAGGAAGACCGCGATCGCGGCCATGATCACGAGGAGGGTGATGCCGGAGCCGCGGGAGAGGCCGCTGAAGATGCGGTCCCCGGGGCGGGTCGCGCTCTTGGCGCGCCGGCTCCTCTGTATGTCAGGTGAGGTGGTAGCCATCGGTTTTCTCCGGTCTGCGGGTCCTGTACGGGGAGTACGGGTCCCTGGCGGCGGTGCACCGGATGCCGGGACCGGCCCCTCCACGGGAGGTGAGGGGCCGGGCCCGGCCGGGGGTCAGGACAGGGTGGGGACGATCGCGCGGACCTTGGCCGCGATCTCGGCCGGGAGCGGGGCGTAGCCGGCGTCGGAGAGGACCTTCTGGCCCTCCTCGCTGGCGGTGTAGGTGAGGAAGGCCTTCAGGGTCGGCAGGGTCTCCGCCTTGTTGCCCTTGTCGCAGGCGATCTCGTACGTGACCAGGGTGATCGGGTAGGCGCCCTCGGCCTTGGTGGTGTAGTCGAGGGAGAGGGCCAGGTCGCTGCCGGTGCCCTTGACCTTGGCGGCGGCGATGGCCTTCGAGGCGTTCTCGGTGGTGGCGGCGACCGGGGCGGCGGCACCGGTGTTGATGCTGACCGTGGAGATCTTGTTGGCCGTCGCGTAGGAGAGCTCGAAGTAGCCGATGGAGCCCTCGGCGTCCTTGACCGCGGTGGCGACACCGGAGGAGCCGTTGGCGGCCTGGCCACCCGGGGCGGGCCACGACTTCGTCTTCGGGTCGTACTTCCAGTCGGCCTTCGCGGTGGCCGAGAGGTACTTGCCGAGGTTCTGGGTGGTGCCCGACTCGTCCGAGCGGTGGAAGGCCTGGATCGTGGTGTCGGGGAGCTTGGCGCCCGGGTTCAGCTTGACGATGGCCGGGTCGTTCCACTTGGTGATCTTCGTGTCGAAGATCTTGGCCAGCGTGGGGGCGTCCAGGACCAGATTGTCCACACCGTCCAGCTTATAGCCGATGGCGATCGGGCCGCCGACCATGGGCAGGTTGACGCCCTTGCCGCCCTTGCAGATCTTCTGCGACTCGGCGACCTCTTCGTCCTTGAGGGCGGAGTCGGAGCCGGCGAAGGTCACCTGGCCCTGGTTGAACTTGGTGATGCCGCCGCCCGAGCCGATGGCCTGGTAGTTGACCTCGACGCCGGAGCACGCGGCCTGGAAGTTCTTGACCCACAGGTCCATCGCGTTCTTCTGGGCGCTGGAACCGGCGGCCAGGAGCTGGCCCTTGGCACCGTCACACGCGATGTTCGACGCGGCGGCGGAGGTCTTGCTGCCGCCGTCCTTGGTCGGGGTCTCCGTGTTGTTGTCCGAGCCACACGCCGAGAGGACGAGCGCACCGGAGACGACGAGGGCACCGATCGCGGAGGCGCGAAGCCCGTTCTTGCGCGAAAGCTTCACTTTCGGGTGTTCCTTCCAGAAGCCGCCTTGTCGCGGACCGTGTTGTCCTGACCGTTCTACGGCGGCGTGTGTCGGTTGGTGGGTGCGCGCTGTGCTCCGTGCACCGTGTAAGGCCGAAATTAGGCAGAACAGGTGAAGCCGTCGGCGGGGGAGAGTGAACGGGAAGTGAACCGTGCCGGAAGCCCGGGTGCGGGGGCCTTGGGCGGACGGCGGCCGTTGTGGGGCGAGGCTTCCGGCGGCGCCCCGGCTCCGCCCCCGTTGTGGGCAATCGTTCCGCTGGGGCGGAACGGGTGGGCGCAACGGACCCGCGCCCTGCCGGCGCCGGAGGCTTCTGTGCCCTGGCCCGCACCACGTTGTGCGCCGCCGCTGGGGTGCGGGTCCAGGCGCGGAAGGCGGAGGCGCCGCTGGAGGGCGCCGTCCCGTGTGCCCACCCGTCCCGCCCTGCGGGACGATTGCCCACACGGGCGGGGGCGCCGCCCAGCCGGGCGCGGGCCCACACGGGCGGGGGCGCCGCCCAGCCGGGCGCGGGCCCACACGGGCGGGGCCCACGCGGAAGGCGGGTGGGCTCGTCAAGGGTGGGTGGTTGCCATTGCTGCGTCCAGGAGGTCGCGGTCTCTTGGTTGGGTCAGGCGGTGGCGGGCCGAGGACGGCGGGAGCCAGAGCAGGGCGTCGACCTCCCTCGTGGGGACGAAGCCGCCCTCCAGGGCACGGGCCGCCCAGTACGCGACCTCCTTGGGGCGGCCGTCGACCGTGTAGTGGGCCGTCGGCAGGCGGGGGCCGAGTTCGCAGCGGCGGCCCGTCTCCTCCAGGACCTCGCGCAGCGCGCACGCCTCCGCCGTCTCGCCGCGCTTCCGCTTGCCCTTCGGGTGCGACCAGTCGTCCCACTTCGGCCGGTGGACCAGGGCGATCTCGACGCCGTGGCCGGAAATCGCCGGGCGCCACAGGACGCAGCCCGCCGCCAGGATCGGGGTGGTCATGGGACCGGGGCCGTTGTTGGCCGCCACGCGCGCTGGAAGGCGAAGCGTGCCGCCTCCACCTCGTGGCGTTGGTCGGCGTGGAGGACGCCCAGGGCGTAGGCGGTGGCCGGGGCGATGCGCGGCGTGCGGGCCGCCGTGGCGGCCGCAGAAGCGGCCTCGGCCGCGTCGCGGTGCCGGTCCAGGGCCCTGGCCGCCTCGTACAGGACGGAGTCCGGTTGGCCGCCGGTGTGCAGGGCCTCGGTGGCGTACCGGTGCAGCCGCAGCAGGAGCCGTGTCTGGTGCCAGGGCGCGTCCTGGCTCTCGGCGGCGGCGAGCGCGAGGGCGTCCGCGTTGTACGGGTGGGCCGCCCGGGTGAGGGGGAGCGCCGCCACCGCGTCGAGGAGGCGCCGCTCGGCGAGCTCGGCGGGGGCGTCGATGACCTCGACGGCCGGGGCCGCGCCCGCCGGCCCGAGCGGCACCTCGGAGGCCAGGAGCGCCACGGCGTCCGCGACCGCGTGGAAGCGGGCGGAGCCGAGCGCCTGGAGGGAGGCCGAGTGGGCGCGCGTACGGGCCAGGGTCAGCTGGCGTTCCAGCAGGGCGCCCGCCCGGGCCGCGCCGACCGTGAGCCCGGCGCCCTCCGAGCCGCGGGCCGCCGGCACCGGCCCGCTGGTGTTCGACAGGCGGGACAGCGCGTCCACCAGGCGGACGAGTCGGGACGTACAGGCCTGTTCGAGGGCCAGCGTCCCCGAGAGCCAGGCGAGCTCGGTGCGCAGCTGGTCGGCCCAGGCCGTGTCGAGCAGCGGCCGGAAGGTGTGGAGGGTGCCGCTGATCCGGCGGGCCGCGCCCCGCAGCGTACGGGCGGCCTCCTCCGCCCCGGCCGTGTCGGAGCCGCTCTCGCGGTGCAGCCGCAGGCCGCGGAGGAAGTCCGCGGCCCGGGCGTGCAGGTAGGGGGCCAGGACCTCGCCCGCCGTGACGTCCTGCGAGTGGTCAGGGTTGTGCACGCCGGCGCCTCCGCGCGTCGATGAGCATCTCCTGGACGTGCCGCAGGGGCCGGCCTTCGGGGTCGGTCGCGTGCCGCGTCCAGTTCCCGTCGGGGCCGAGGTGCCAGGAGGAGGTGGTGTCGGACATCCCGGTCTCCAGGAGCCGGGTGAGAGCGGCCCGGTGCGCCGGGTCGGAGACCCGTACGAGGGCCTCGATCCGGCGGTCCAGGTTGCGGTGCATCATGTCGGCGCTGCCGAGCCAGACCTCGGGTTCGCCGCCGTTGCCGAAGGCGAAGATCCGGGAGTGCTCCAGGAAGCGGCCGAGGATCGAGCGGACCCGGATGTTCTCCGAGAGGCCGGTGACCCCGGGGCGTACGGCGCAGATGCCGCGGACCCAGATGTCGACCGGGACGCCGGCCCGCGAGGCCTGGTAGCAGGCGTCGATGATCGCTTCGTCGACCATCGAGTTGACCTTGATGCGGACGTACGCGGGCCGGCCTGCGCGGTGGTGCGCGATCTCCTTGGTGATCCGGGAGACCAGCCCGTCGCGCAGCGACTTCGGGGCGGTGAGCAGGCGGCGGTACGTCTCGCGGCGGGAGTAGCCGGAGAGCCGGTTGAACAGGTCGGAGAGGTCCGCGCCGACCTGCGGGTCGGCGGTGAGCAGGCCCAGGTCCTCGTAGAGCCGGGCCGTCTTCGGGTGGTAGTTGCCGGTGCCGACGTGCGAGTACCGGCGGAGGAGCTCGCCCTCCTGCCGTACGACGAGCGACAGCTTGCAGTGGGTCTTCAGGCCGACGAGGCCGTACACGACGTGGCAGCCGGCCTCCTCCAGCTTCCGCGCCCACTTGATGTTGGCCTGCTCGTCGAAGCGGGCCTTGATCTCGACGAGGACGAGGACCTGCTTGCCGGACTCGGCGGCGTCGATGAGGGCGTCCACTATCGGGGAGTCGCCGGAGGTCCGGTACAGCGTCTGCTTGATGGCGAGGACGTCCGGGTCGGCGGCCGCCTGCTCCAGGAAGGCCTGCACGGACGTCGAGAACGAGTCGTACGGGTGGTGCAGGAGCACGTCCCGCTCGCGCAGCGCCGCGAAGATGTCGGGCGCGGACGCCGACTCGACCTCGGCGAGGTCCCGGTGGGTGCCGGCGACGAACTTCGGGTACTTCAGCTCCGGCCGGTCCTGCCCGGCGATCCCGAAGAGCCCGGTGAGGTCGAGCGGGCCGGGCAGCGGGTACACCTCGGCGTCGGAGATCTTCAGCTCGCGGACCAGCAGGTCGAGGACGTACGGGTCGATGGACTCCTCGACCTCCAGGCGCACCGGCGGCCCGAAGCGGCGCCGCATGAGCTCCTTCTCCAGCGCCTGGAGCAGGTTCTCGGCGTCGTCCTCCTCGACCTCCAGGTCCTCGTTCCTGGTCACCCGGAACATGTGGTGCGCGAGCACCTCCATGCCGGGGAACAGCTCCTCCAGGTGCGCGGCGATGACGTCCTCCAGGGGGACGTACCGCTGTGGGGAGGCCTCCAGGAAGCGGGAGAGCAGCGGCGGCACCTTGACGCGCGCGAAGTGGCGGTGGCCGCTGACCGGGTTGCGCACGACGACGGCGAGGTTGAGGGAGAGTCCCGAGATGTACGGGAAGGGGTGGGCCGGGTCCACGGCCAGCGGGGTGAGGACCGGGAAGATCTGCTGCCGGAAGAGGGTGAAGAGCCGGGCCTGCTCCTTCTCGGTGAGCTCGGGCCAGCGGATCAGGTGGATGCCCTCGTCGGCGAGGGCCGGGGCGACGTCCTGCTGGTAGCAGGCGGCGTGCCGGGCCATGAGCTCGCGCGAGCGCGTCCAGATCAGTTCCAGGACCTCGCGCGGCTGGAGGCCGGAGGCGGAGCGGGTGGCGACGCCGGTGGCGATGCGGCGCTTGAGGCCGGCGACCCGGACCATGAAGAACTCGTCGAGGTTCGAGGCGAAGATCGCGAGGAAGTTCGCCCGTTCGAGGAGGGGGGTCGTCGGGTCCTCGGCGAGTTCGAGGACGCGCTCGTTGAAGGCGAGCCAGCTGCGCTCACGGTCGAGGAAACGCCCCTGCGGCAGCTCGTCGCCGAGCGCGCCGTCGTCCTTGTAGGTGTCGGGATCCGCGTCGAGATCGGCGTCGATGTCGGTGACGACGGCCCCGTTCACCACGTGCGCGCGGTGCGCGGTTATGGAACCGAAGGACGACGTTCCGTTCGACGGGGCGGACGGCGTGGCGGAGGACTGGACCGGGACCTCGGCGGGCTGCTGGCTCATGGCCCCATTCTTCCGCGCGAAGGGGTGGTCGGGCGCGTCGGAGCGGGCCGTGGGGGAAGGAAGTCTCCCTTTGGGGAGGACCACCCTGCCGGGTGTGGACACGGAGCGCTTCATTGCGTGAGCGTCGCAAGCGCGTCTGAATGGCCGGTAACGACGACATGTCGTACGGGAATCGGGGGCGGGGCCCTTGTCGGGGCCCCGCCCCCGGTATGTCTACGCGTGTCCGCGGGTGTCCTCTACGGCTGCCGGGCGCGGTGTCCTCCGCGGGTCGGCCCTACGGGTGCCGGGCGCGCAGGACGCGGAAGGCGGCGAGGGCCGCGAGGGCGGCGAGGGCGAGGAGGATGCCGGACTCGATGAGCTGGGTGGGCCAGAAGTGGGACTGCGGGTGGTAGTCGAGGTACTGGCCGGTGACGTTCTTCCCAGCGAGGCATTCCGGGACGCTCTTGCCCTCCTCGTAGCAGGACCACTCCGCGATGCGGCTCCCATCGCGGGTGAGCAGCCCCGTGTCCATCATCAGCCCGTTGCCCGGGACGAAGAGGGGGCCCTTGTCCAAGTCCATGGGGCCCGTGATCGTCTTCACCGGAAGGAAGGACCAGCGGTACGTGCCGAGGACGAGCAGGACCACGCCCATGGTCAGGCCCGTGGCCGCCATCGCGACGAGGGTGCGGCGGATCAGCAGGCCGATGAGGGCGCCGACGGCGACCGCGGCGAGGACGTACGCGAAGAGGACGATGCCGGTCGCCTCGTACGGGCCCGGGTCGGCCCAGGTGAGGCGGTAGCTGCCGGAGACGCGGACCCAGCCGATCCGGAAGACGCCCGTGAGGGCGAGCGTGGTGAGCAGGGCGACGGCGCTCGCGGTGAGGAGCTTGGCGCGGAGCCAGGCCGCCGGGTTCACCGACTGGGTGAGGGAGAGCTTGAACGTCCCCGACTCGAACTCGCGGGCGACGAGCGGGCCCGCGACGAATGCCCCGGCGAGCAGCGGCAGGAAGAGCAGGTACCCGCCGCCGGACTCGGTGGCCACGCGCAGCATCTCGTAGGCGAAGTTGTCGTCGGGGAAGTACCGCCGTCCGTCAGCGAGGTACCGGTCCGGCGTCTGCGCGTCCCAGATCCGCAGCCCGCCGATCACCGCGAGGGACACGGCCACCGCCGCGACCGCCAGCCACAGCGTCCGCCGGTACTGGCGGACCGTCACCCAGTAGGGGCCCTTCAGGGTGATGGTGCTCATGCCGGGGCTCCTTCGGTGGTGCGGAGGTGGGCGAGGAGGAGGTCCTCCAGGGAGGGTGCCGTGGTGTCCCAGGGGCCTTCGACGGGGCCTTCGTGGCGTACCAGGGCGGTGAGCTGACGGCCCGTCGTGCGGGACTCGACGACCGTGTGCGGGGCGAGGTCGGCGATCGGGCCGGTGAGCAGGGTGTGGGCGGCGAGGAGGTCCTCGACGGGGCCGTCGAGGCGGACCTTGCCGCCGTGGAGCAGGAGGAGGTGGTCGCAGGCGCCCTCCAGCTCGGTGAGGATGTGCGAGGACATGACGACGGTCGTGCCGTTTTCGGCGGCGTCGGCCATGAGCAGGCCCATCAGCTGGTGGCGGGCGAGCGGGTCGAGGTCGGCCATCGGCTCGTCGAGGAGCAGCAGTTCGGGCCGCTTGCCGAGGGCGAGTGCGAGGGCGACGCGGGTGCGCTGACCGCCGGAGAGTTCGCGTACGAGGGCGCGCGGATCGAGTTCATCGGCGATCACCCGCCGGGCGACGGCCTCGTCCCAGCGCCCCGGGTTGAGCTCGCGGCCCATGCGGAGGGTGTCGGCGACGCTGAGCCGGGGGTGGAGCGGCTTGTCCTGGGCGACGTACGCGAGGTGCTCGCGGGCCGGGGCGTGGATCGTGCCCTCGGTGGGGCGGAGCAAGCCGGCGGCGAGGGCGAGGAGGGTGGACTTGCCGGCGCCGTTGGGCCCGACGAGGGCGCAGATCCGGCCGGCGGGGAGGGCGAAGTCGCACTCCCGCAGGGCCCAGCCGCGCCCTCTTCCCCCGTATCGCTTGCCCAGGAGGCGGGCCTCCAGGGCTGTGTCCTTCGTCATCGGTCGTCTTCCCCCTCGAAGTGTTCCTTCAGTACGGATGTGAAGAGCGCGGCCACGTCCTCCCGCTCGAGTCCCGCGGCGCGTGCCCGGCGGGCCCAGTCGGTGAGTTCGCCGCGCAGGGGCGAGTCGGCGGGGCCGGTGCCGAGGGTGGCGCGGACGAAGGTGCCGAGGCCGCGGCGGGCCTCGACGAGGCCTTCGCGTTCGAGCTCGCGGTAGGCCTTGAGGACCGTGTTGGGGTTGATGGCCGTCGCTTCGACGACCTCGCGTGCGGTGGGCAGTCGGTCGCCGGGTTCCAGGAGGCCCATCCGGAGGGCCTGCTTCGTCTGCTGGACGATCTGGAGGTAGGTGGCGACGCCACTGCGCCGATCGATGCGGTACTCGACCACGATCCCTTCCACCACCCTTTCACTAATCAAGTAGTGAAAGGGTGGTGGAAAGAAGGGGGCGGTGTCAACCGCCCCCTGTCATCTCCGTGTTCAGGACTCCGTGCGGTACATCAGGTCCACCTCGTGCGTCGTGAACCCGAGCCGCTCGTACACCGTCACCGCCGCCGTGTTGTCCGCGTCCACGTACAGCATCGCCGTCGGCAGGCCCTGCGCCGCCAGGTGCCGCAGGCCGATCGCCGTCAGCGCCTTGCCGAGGCCGCCGCCCTGGGCGTCCGGCAGGATGCCCACCACGTACACCTCGCCGAGCTGCTCCTCGGCGTGCGTCTTCGTCCAGTGGAAGCCGATCAGGCGCCCGTCCTTCTCCGCCAGGAAGAAGCCCTTCGGGTCGAACCACGGCTCGGCGATCCGGTCGTCCAGATCCCGCTGCGTGAGCGAGCCCTGCTCCGGGTGGTGCGCGAACGCGGCGGCGTTGACGGCGAGCCAGGCCGTGTCGTCGACGCCGGGCGTGAAGGTCCGGACGGTGACGCCCTCGGGCAGCACCGGCTCCGGGATGTCGAGCGGCACCAGGGGCCGGCGCAGCTGGCGCAGCTCGCGGAAGAGCGTCAGGCCGAGGACCTGCGCGAGGTGCCGGGCCGCCGACTTGCCGCCGTGCGCCCAGACGCGCAGCCGCTTGCCGGAGGCGGCGAGCAGGGCGGTGCCGAGCGCCCGGCCATGGCCGCGCCCCCGGTGGGAGGGGTGGACGACCAGCTCGGCGGCCGGGGCCTCGATCGGGTCGGTCTCCTCCAGCTGGGCGTAGCCGTAGAGGTGGGAGCCGACGGTGAGAAGGAAGTGACGCACGCCCTCGCGCCTGCCGTGACGCAGGTAGAGCCGCCCCTGCTCGGACACGGCGTGCAGGCCGTCGGCGTGGTCGGCGGCCTCGAGCAGCTCCAGTACGTCCTGGATCTGCTCGGGCGTGAGCTCGTCATACGTGTGGATCTGCCGTCCCGGTTCGAGGGCCGGCGCCGTGTCGGAAGTCATGGCTACGAGCCTACGGCGACACTTCGTCAGCCATCGGCAACTGTCTTGTAACCGGCCACCCCCTGTTGCGCTACGCGCGTTGACTCTAGGCTGCACGCGCAACGGGGGCGTAGATCAAGGCCGCGAAACGGGGCAAGGGGACTAGGGGAGAGATGGCAGCGACACCGAGGAAGAACAAGACGGCACGGCGAATTCTCGCCGCCGGTGCGGGGCTTGCGACCGTCGGGGCGCTCGTCGCCGCGATGCCGTCGGCCGGTGCGGCCGGGGACGAGTACGCCGTCGGGCAGGGGACGAACGGCAAGGGATGGGGCCGGATGGTCGACGTCCAGCTGCTGTCCTTCAACGACCTGCACGGCAACCTGGAGCCGCCGGCCGGTTCGTCCGGGCAGGTCACCCGGACCAAGCCGGACGGGACGACGGAGAAGGTCGACGCCGGTGGTGTCGAGTACCTGGCGACGCACCTGCGCCAGGCGCGTGAGGGGAACCGTTACTCCATCACGGCGGCGGCCGGTGACATGATCGGTGCCTCGCCGCTGCTGTCCGGCCTCTTCCACGACGAGCCGACGATCGAGGCCCTGAACGACCTCGACCTGGACGTCACCTCGGTCGGCAACCACGAGTTCGACGAGGGCGCGCGCGAGCTGGCCCGGATGCAGAACGGCGGCTGTCACCCGACCGCCGGATGTTTCGTCGAGGGCAAGACCTTCGGGGGCGCCGACTTCCCGTACCTCGCGGCCAACGTGACGGACGAGAAGACCGGCAGGCCGCTGCTCGACCCGTACTTCGTCTGGGAGAAGGACGGCGTCAAGATCGGCTTCATCGGCGTGACCCTGGAGGGCACCCCGAACGTCGTCACGGCCGAGGGCGTCAAGGGCCTCAAGTTCGGCGACGAGGTCGAGACGATCAACAAGTACACGAAGATCCTGGAGCGCAAGGGCGTCAAGTCCATCGTCGCCCTGGTCCACGAGGGCGGCATGCCGGCCTCCGCCTCGTACAACTACAACTGCGACGGTGACGGCGACGGTGACGGCGAGGGCGTCTCCGGCGCGATCGTCGACATCGCGAAGAACGTCTCCCCGCAGGTCGACGCGCTGGTCACGGGTCACACGCACCAGGCGTACGTGTGCTCCATCCCGGACCCGGCGGGCAACCCGCGCCTGGTCACCTCGGCGTCCTCGTTCGGCAAGCTGTACACGGACACGACGCTGACCTACGACCGCGCCACCAAGGACATCGTGCGCACGGCCGTCGCCTCCGCCAACCACGTCGTCTCGCGCGACGTGCCGAAGGCCGCGGACATCTCGCAGCTCATCGCCGACTGGAAGGCGCTCGCCGCCCCGGTCGCGAACCGCCCGCAGGGCTTCATCGCCGCCGACATCAACGGCCGCGGCTCCACGGCGTTCGAGAAGCCGCTCGGCGACGTGATCGCCGACGCGCAGCTGGAGGGCCTGGCCCCGGCGGACAAGGGCGGCGCGCAGCTGGCCCTGATGAACCCGGGCGGCATCCGCGCCGACCTCGTCTACAAGCAGTCCGGCGCCGAGGGCGACGGTGTGGTGACGTACGGCGAGTCCTTCACCGTGCAGCCCTTCACCAACATGATGAACGTGGTCGACCTGTCCGGCGCCAACCTCATCACCGCCCTGAAGCAGCAGGTCAGCGGCTCGAACCTGAACTCGGTCAAGATCCTCCAGGTCTCGAAGGGCCTCACCTACACGCTCGACATGACGAAGACCGGCGCGGACCGCGTCGTCGACGGCACGATCAAGCTGAACGGCGAGGCGATCGACCCGGCGAAGACCTACCGCGTCGCGATGAACGAGTTCCTCGCGGGCGGCGGCGACGGCTTCGGCGCCCTGGCCACCGGCACGAACAAGCTGGTCGGCGCCTCGGACCTCGACGTCTTCAACGCCTACCTGGCGGCCCACTCCTCGGCGGCCAACCCGCTCCCGGTCCCGGCCGCGGACCGCATCACGGTCGTGAAGTAACTCCCGGTAGCTCCTGAGAGGGGGCGGCGGTCCCGCTTCGGCGGACCGCCGCCCCCTCTGTCGTGTTCGCTTCGGCGGACCGCCGCCCCTTCTGTCGTGTTCGCGCCCTGGTGATGTTGTTGTGGACCTGTCATAGTCCCGATCCATGGACCGACGACGATTCCTCGTGGGGGCCGCGGGTGCCGGTGCCGCTCTGTTCGTGGGAGCGCCCGCCGCCTCGGCCGTGGACGTGCGCGCATGGATGGGGGCGCAGGGGGACGGGACCGATCTGCGGCGGCTGACCATTCCCGGGACCCATGACTCAGGGGCCCGGTTCGGCGGGGCCTGGAGCGAGTGCCAGAACACCACCATCGCCCAGCAGCTGGACAGCGGTGTCCGATTCCTGGACGTGCGGTGCCGGGTGACCGGCGGGTCGTTCGCCATCCACCACGGCGCCTCCTACCAGAACATGATGTTCGGGGACGTACTCGTCGCCTGCCGGGACTTCCTCGCCGCGCACCCCTCCGAGACCGTCCTCATGCGCGTCAAGCAGGAGTACTCCGAGGAGTCCGACGCCACCTTCCGCGCCGTCTTCGACGACTACCTCGACCGGCGCGGCTGGCGGTCCCTCTTCCGGATCGGGGACTCGCTGCCGCTGCTCGGCGAGGCCCGAGGGCGGGTCGTGCTGCTCGCCGACAACGGCGGGCTGCCCGGACTCCGGTGGGCCGACCCCGCCGTCTTCGCCGTCCAGGACGACTGGAACGCCCTCCCCGACGCCAAGTACCCCAAGATCCAGGCCCACTTCCGCGCCGCCGTCTCCCAGCCCGGCCGGCTCTACGTGAACTTCGTCAGCACCTCCGCCTACCTCCCGCCCCGCTGGAACTCCGACCGGCTGAACCCATGGGTGCACGGGTTCCTCGACAGCGCCGAGCTCGCCGGGAAGGCCGGGCTCGGGATCGTGCCCATGGACTTTCCCAACACCCGGGCGGGGCTGGTGGAGGCGCTGCTCCGGCACAACTAGCGCGGAGTCTTCGCGCCGTGCACGGCGGTGTACTCGGCCGCCAGCCACGGGGCCAGGTCCTCGATCAGGAGCCCCAGGACCGCCGGATCCGGGGACGGTGACCTGCCCACCTCCGCCGCCAGGCGCATCTGCTCCGCCCGCTCCGGGTAGAACGCGCCGAAGACCGCCGCCGAGCGGTCCAGGTCGCTCGTCCACCCGCCCCACCGCGGCATGACCAGCGTGAAGCCTGTACGGACCAGGCGGCGGCCGACCCTGCGGCCCAGGGCACGGTCTGCGGGCTGTGCACGCCAGCCCGGCAGGAGCAGCGCCAGATCGCCGTTCGTCTCGCGTGCGAGCAGGGACGTGGGGCGGTACGGGGGCAGCTCGGCGGCCAGGTCCGGGCCCAGGAGCGGGGTGCACAGGCAGGCCACGAAGAAGCCCAGGTCGTGGCGTTCCGGCTCGCTGAGGAGCGTCCCGGTGCTGCTCAGCAGGATCCCGACCCCGTCGATCTGCGGCAGCTCCCGGTCGAGCGCCGCCTCCGCCTCCCGCGCGGCGGCACGGTCCGCCTCCGTGGGCTCCCCGTGCAGGGCCAGCTGCACGTCCAGGTCGGAGACGCCGGCCACCGCCGTGCCCCGGGGCACGCTCCCGTACAGGTACGCGCTGTGCAGCCGGTCCGGGCCGAACGCCTCAGGGATCCGGGCCCGCGCCGCCTCGACGACCGGCGCGAACTCCGCCGGTACGCGGTCCAGGGCGCCCTCGCGCGCGATCGTTCCGTCGGGGTTCAGGCCGCGGTCGTCGTCCATGGGTCCACCCTGGACCCCGGGCCGCCCGACGGCGAACCCGTTTTCACAGCTCCGGCGGTGGCGTCGGCGCCCCCGGCAACCGGAGCGTCGCCACCGTGCCGCCGCCCTCCGCCGGGGCGAGCGACACCGTGCCGCCCGCCTGCTGCACCGTACGCGCCACGATCGACAGGCCCAGGCCCGAGCCCGGCAGGCTGCGGGCCGACGGGGAGCGCCAGAAGCGGTCGAAGACGTGCGGGAGTTCCTCCGGGGTGATGCCGGGGCCCTGGTCGCGGACGGTCAGCTCGCCCCGCATCAGGGTCACCTCGACCGTGCCCCGGGGCGGCGAGAACTTCACCGCGTTGTCCAGGACGTTCACCAGGGCCCGTTCGAGCGCCGGCGTCTCCCCCCGTACGTACCAGGGCGCGAGGTCGGTGACGAAGGTCAGCTCCGGGCCGCGCAGCCGCGCCCGGTCCAGGGCGTTCCGCAGGATCGTGTGCAGCGGCACCACTTCGAGCGGGCCCGGCTGCACCGCGTCCGGGCGGGCCAGCTCCTGGAGGTCGCCGATCAGCGCGGCCAGCTCCGTCATCTGCGCCTTCACCGAGGCCATCAGGGCCCGCCGGTCGTCCGGCGGGAGCGCCCGGCCGGTCTCCTCGCTGCGCGCGAGCAGCTCGACGTTGGTACGGAGGGAGGTCAGCGGCGTCCGCAGCTCGTGGCCCGCGTCCGCGATGAGCTGCGCCTGCCGGTCCCGGGAGCTCGCGAGCGCCGCCGTCATCGCGTTGAAGGAGCGGGACAGGCGGGCGATCTCGTCCTCGCCCTCCACCGGGATGCGGACGGTCAGGTCCTCGGTCGCGGCGACGTGCTCGACAGCGTCGGTCAGCCGGTTCACCGGCTCCAGACCTGTCCGCGCGACCCACAGGCCGGCCGCGCCCGCGCCGACGACACCGATCCCGGAGACCAGGAGCAGCACCCAGCGAAGGGTGGACATCGAGTTGTCGATCTCGGAGAGAGGGCGGGCGAGGGAGACCGCGAGCCCGGCGGGGCCGCCCTGCGGGTAGGTGTAGACCCGCATCTCGCGGCCCGCTTCGTCCTTCACCGTGTGCAGGACGTCGTCCAGCTGCCCGCGCGCCACCGCGAGGTCGCTGGATCCGACGGGGATCGCGGCCTCGCCCGAGGTGCACACGCTGCCGTTGGCGAAGACGATCTGCACCGTGTACGGGACCGCCATGGGCGGCGGGGGCGTGCCCTGGCGGCACAGGGCGAGCAGGGCCTGCACGCCGTCCGTTTCCAGGCGGGTGCTGCGCAGCGAGGAGTCCAGCTCGGCCTCCAGCTGGGCCCGCGTCACGAACCAGCAGGCCAGCGACACGGCCGCCACCGCGAACGCCACGGCGGCCGCGGTCAGCAGCGCGAGCCGCGAGCGCAGCGGTCGCGAGCGGAACCAGTTCCTCAAGGGGATGGCCGTTCTCAAGGGGCCTGTCACTCCCCGCCTCCTCCACGCAGCGCGTAGCCCACGCCCCGTACGGTGTGGACGAGGCGCGGTTCGCCGCCGGCCTCGGTCTTGCGCCGCAGATACATCACGTACACGTCCAGCGAGTTGGAACTGGGCTCGAAGTCGAAGCCCCACACGGCCTTCAGGATCTGCTCCCGGGTGAGGACCTGGCGCGGGTGCGCGAGGAACATCTCCAGGAGGGTGAACTCGGTCCGGGTCAGCTCCACGGTCCGCCCGCCCCGGGTCACCTCGCGCGTGGCCAGGTTCATCCGCAGGTCCTCGAAGGCCAGGACGTCGTCCTCGGCGGGGGCGGCGGCGGACGCGGCGGCGTAGGAGCTGCGGCGGAGCAGGGCCCGGATGCGGGCGAACAGCTCGTCCAGCTCGAAGGGCTTCACCAGGTAGTCGTCCGCGCCGGCGTCGAGGCCGGTGACCCGGTCGCCGACCGTGTCGCGGGCGGTGAGCATGAGGATCGGCACGGTCGAGCCGGCGGCCCGGATCCGGCGGGCCGCCGTGAGCCCGTCCATGCGGGGCATCTGGACGTCGAGGACGACGAGATCGGGGGCGTACGTCTCCATCGCGGCGAGCGCGTCGAGGCCGTCGACAGCGTCCTTGGTCGCGTACCCCTCGAAGGCGAGGCTGCGGCGCAGGGCCTCCCGCACGGCGGGCTCGTCGTCGACGATGAGGATGCGCTCGGCTTCGTTCTGCTGTCCCGGCAAAGACTGTCCCGTCATGGGGTCAGCGTCCCACGTGCTCAGTTGTCGCCGCCCGAGCGGAGACTGTCCAGGTCGGCCTTCACGGTGTCGATCGGGATCGCGAATCCGAGGCCGACGCTTCCGGCGGTGGAGCCGCTCGAAGAACTGGGCGAATACATGGCCGAATTGATTGCGATGATCTCGCCGTTCATATTGATCAACGCGCCGCCGGAATTCCCCGGATTGAGCGAGGCGTCGGTCTGGATCGCCTTGTACGTGGTCTTCGACGAGCCGGTGTCGCCGTTGAACTGCTGTCCGCCGAACTCGAACGGCCAGCCCTGTCGCGGGTCGTACTGCTGCTGGTCCTGCTGCTGGTTCTGGCTGTCGTCGTCCTTGGCGACGGTCACGTCCCGGTCGAGCGCGGACACGATGCCGCTGGTGACGGTGCCGGTCAGGCCCTCGGGGGAGCCGATCGCGACGACCTCCTCGCCGACCTTCACCTTGGAGGAGTCGCCGAGCGTGGCGGCCTTGAGCCCGGAGGCGCCCCTGAGCTTGATCAGGGCGAGGTCCTTGTCGGGGTCCGTGCCGACGACCTCGGCCTCGTACGTCTTGCCGTTGCTGAGCTGGACGGTGACCGAGGAGGCGCCGGAGATCACGTGGTTGTTGGTGACGATCTCGCCGTCAGAGGTGATGATCACGCCCGAGCCGGTGGACTTGCCGGCGTTCGAGGTCGCGGAGATCTCCACGATGGAGGGGGAGACCGCCTCGGCGACCCCGGCGACCGTGCCCTTGCTGCCGGTGGAGACGTTGGTGCCGCTCACGACGGGGGAGGAGGCGGTCGCGACCGAGTCGGAGGTGAGCTGCTGCACCAGCGTGGCCGCGCCGCCGCCGATCGCCGCGGCGGCGATGGCGACGGCCGCCATGAGCCCGACCCCGCGCTTGGCGCGGCGGCGGGGCGAGGGCGCGGGGGCGGGGACGGTGGCGACGAGGGGCGGGTCCACCGGCGGCGGCACGTGACCGCCGGAGGGCCAGATGGTCGTGCCCGGCTCGGTGGTGATCGGCTGGGTGGGCTCGTACGGTCCCTGCGTCGGCTGCGTCTGCCCGTACGGTCCCTGCGCCGCCTGCGTCTGCTCGTACGGTCCCTGCGCCGCCTGCGCCGCCTGCGCCGCCTGCGCCGGCCGCGTCGGCTCGTACGGTGGCCTCGGCGGGTAGTACGGCTGCTGCTGCGGCTGCTGCTCCTGGAAGTCCGTCATGGCTATGACTCTCGGAGCCGTACATGAGAACCGTCTGAGGAGCGGCTGAGAAGCCCGACAGAACCCCGTATGTCCCGTATAAAGACGGGTCTCGCGGGTCTACTCGTGGCAACCGCAGGAGCGGCGGACGACCAGCGCCGACGGGAAGAGCTTCACCCGCTCGCGGCGCGAGCCCGCCACGCGGATCGAGTCGTCGAGGACCAGGTCCACGGCCGCCCGGGCCATCGCGGGGCGGTCCGAGGAGACCGTGGTCAGCGGCGGATCGGTGAGCGCCGCCTCCTTCACGTCGTCGAAGCCCGCGACCGCCAGCTCCGTCGGCACCTCGATGCGCAGCTCGCGGGCGGCGCGGAGGACACCGAAGGCCTGGTCGTCGGTGGAGCAGAAGATGGCCGGCGGCCGGTCGGGGCCGGACAGCAGCTTCAGCGCGACCTGGTAGGCGTCGTAGCGGTTGTACGGCGCCTGGAAGAGCCGGCCCTCGATCGAGAGGCCCGCTTCCAGCATGGCCCGCCGCCAGCCCTCCTCGTGGTCGGCGACGGGGTCGCCGACGGCCGGGGTGTTCGGGATGCCGCCGAGGCACGCCACGTACGGGTGGCCGTGCTCCAGGAGGTGCCGGGTGGCGAGCTGGGCGCCGCCGATGTCGTCGGTCACGACGGCCACGTCGTCGATCGCCTCGGGCCGCTCGTGCAGCAGCACCACGCGCGCGTCCCAGGCCTCGATCTCGCTCGCGGCCTGCTCGCTCATGCCCTGGCTGACCAGGATCAGCCCGGAGACCCGCATCCCGAGGAAGGCCCGCAGGTAGTGGACCTCGCGCTCGGTCCGGTAGTCGGAGTTCCCGACGAGGACCATCTTCCCGCGCTCGGCGGCGGCCTGCTCGACCGCGTGCGCCATCTCGGCGAAGAACGGCTGCCGCGCGTCCGGGACGATCATGCCTATGAGGTCGGTGCGCCGGGAGGCCATCGCCTGGGCCACCCGGTCGGGCCGGTAGCCCAGCTCCTTGATGGCGGCGAGGACACGCTCGCGCGTGGCCGGGGCGACCGGCCTGGGTCCGTTGTTGATGACGTAGCTCACGACCGCGGTAGAAGTACCTGCAAGTCGCGCTACGTCATCCCGCGTCACCTTGGCCACGCGCGGCAGTCTACGCGGGGGGACCTACCTACCGGCAGGTCGCACTGTGGCATCCGCCACGTTCCTGTCCTCCGGCAGGGTGACGTCCTCCGTGGCTCCCTTGACCCGGGCGCCCGCGCGGGCCTCCTCCTTGCGGGCCTCCTCCGCCGCCCGCTCCACCTTCTCGGGCGTGACGAAGCGGTAGCCGACGTTACGGACGGTGCCGATGAGCGACTCGTGCTCGGGGCCGAGCTTGGCCCGCAGCCGCCGTACGTGGACGTCGACCGTACGGGTGCCGCCGAAGTAGTCGTACCCCCACACCTCCTGGAGGAGCTGCGCGCGCGTGAAGACCCGGCCCGGATGCTGGGCCAGGTACTTGAGCAGCTCGAACTCCTTGAAGGTCAGGTCCAGGACCCGGCCCTTCAGCTTCGCGCTGTACGTCGCCTCGTCGACCGACAGGTCGCCGTTGCGGATCTCCATCGGGGAGTCGTCCGAGACGATCTGCTGGCGGCCCATCGCCAGCCGGAGCCGCGCCTCGACCTCGGCGGGACCCGCCGTGTCGAGGAGGACGTCGTCGATGCCCCAGTCGGCGGTGACGGCCGCGAGACCGCCCTCCGTGACGACGAGGATCAGCGGACAGCCGGGCCCCGTGGAGCGGAGCAGCTGGCAGAGCGAGCGGACCTGCGGGAGATCCCGCCGGCCGTCGACGAGGATCACGTCCGCGCCGGGGGTGTCGACGAGCGCGGGGCCCTCTGCGGGGGCCACGCGCACGTTGTGCAGCAGCAGGCCGAGTGCCGGCAGCACCTCGGTCGACGGCTGGAGGGCGTTGGTCAGGAGCAGCAGTGAGCTCATCGCACCCCACCTGCCTGAGTCGTCGTCGATCCGTGCGTCGTCGTCGATCCGTCGTGCGTCGTCGTTCGCTCGTCCATGACGTCGGTTCCTCCTCGGTCCCTGCGAGGACGTCTATGTGTGCTCACGTGTTGCTCTCGCGCCCTGAGAGCTTTTGTTCATCCGTCCGTAACAACGGTCGGAAAACACAAAAGGACCCGGGGGCTGCGTTGCCCGGATCCTCTGGCAAGCAGAATAGCCCACATGAGTTCCGAGGCAGAGGGTCGATTTCACATCCTGGATGTTTCCTCGCTCACTTCCGGTCCCGTGCGGTCCACGTTGCGTACCGATGACGGTGTCCGGATCGAGGCGGTTTACGAACCCTCACGGGCAAGTGTCACCGATACGGCGGTCGTCCTCGCCCACGGCTTCACCGGGTCGGCCGACCGGCCCGCCGTCCGGCGCGCCGCCCACGCCCTCGCGGAGCGCGGCGCGGCCGTCGTCACCTTCTCCTTCCGCGGGCACGGCCGCTCGGGTGGCCGCTCCACCGTCGGCGACCGGGAGGTCCTCGATCTGACCGCCGCCGTCCGCTGGGCCCGTGAGCTCGGCCACGCGCGCGTGGCGACGGTCGGCTTCTCCATGGGCGGCTCCGTCGTCCTGCGCCACGCGGCCCTGGAGCGGGGGGCGGAGGGCCGCGCCGACGCGGTCGCCGCCGTGTCCGCGCCCGCCCGCTGGTACTACCGGGGTACGGCCCCGATGCGCCGCGTCCACTGGGTGGTCACCCGGCCGGCGGGCCGCCTCGTCGGGCGGTACGGGCTCGGCACCCGGATCGACAGCAGGGCCTGGGACCCCGTGCCCCTGTCTCCCGTGGAGGCGGTCCCGCTGATCGCGCCGACCCCGCTCCTCATCGTGCACGGCGACCGGGACCCGTACTTCCCGCTCGACCACCCGCGCATGCTGGCCGCCGCGGGCCCGGCGGAACTCTGGCTGGAGCGCGGCATGGGCCACGCCGAGAACGCCGCCGACGAGGAACTACTCGCCCGCCTCGGGGACTGGCTCACGCGCGCGTAGCCCGGGACCGGCTCACGCGCGCCCGGCCCTGGACCGGGCCCACGCGCGCCCGGCCCTGGACCGGGCCCACGCGCGCATAGCCCATGATGGGGGGCGGCGCGCACACGAACGAAGGGAGCGCCGCTATGGCAGCGGGAACCATCCGCTACTGGGCCGCGGCCAAGGCCGCCGCCGGTGTCGCCGAGGAGCCGTACACCGCCGGGACCCTGGCCGAGGCCCTCGACGCCGTCCGCGCGAAGCACCCGGGCGAGCTCGTCCAGGTGCTCAAGCGGTGCTCGTTCCTGGTCGACGGCGCCCCCGTCGGGACCCGGAGCCATGAGACGGTACGGCTTGCCGAGGGCGGCACGGTCGAGGTGCTCCCCCCGTTCGCAGGAGGGTGAACCCCAGAGCATGAGCAACGACCAGTACTACGGCGGGCAGCAGTACGACCCGTACGCCAACGCCAACGCGAACGGGCAGCAGAACCCCGCCGACGTCACGCAGACGTGGGAGGGCCAGACCTGGGACACCTCGTACCAGCCGGCCGTCTCGTACGAGCAGATCCAGGCCGCCCGGGCGCAGGCCCAGCCGCCCGTGACCTACGGGACGCAGGAGGGCTACCAGCAGCCGTACGAGCAGGCGTACTACGCGGAGCCCGTGGCCGAGCCCGTGGCCCAGCCCCTGGCCGCGGCGGTCCCCGCTCCGGCTCCCGGGGCCGAGCCCGCCTACTCCCCGCCCACGACCTCGGGGAACGCCCGCATCACCGACGCCCAGCGGGCCCGTGCCGAAGGCCGCTCGCCGATCATCGAGCCCGGGATGCAGCCCGCCGCCCTCACCGCCGTCCTCGGCCTGCTGCTCGCCGGCGGCGCCTCCCTCGGCTCGTACGGACTGCTCGTCCCGCTCGTCCTGCTCCAGGGCCTCACCGCCGCCGGCTGGTTCCGGCTCAACGGCATGTGGCCCGCCCGGCAGGGCATCGCCCTCGCCTTCCTCGGCGGACTCGTCGCCGACGCCGCCCTCCTCGCCACCGGCCGCGACCACGCGCCCGCTGCGATCCTGGGCACGCTCGGCGTCTGGGTGCTGCTCTGCCTCGTCCTCCAGCTGCGCAGCCATGCCGACCCCGACGAGCGCATGTACGGCCTGATGGCCACCATCGCCTCCGCCGCCCTGACCGTCGTCGCCACCGGACACCTCGGCGCCGCCCCGGACGCGGTGGTCGTCGGCGGGATCGCGGTCGCCGCGACCGTCCTCGCCCGGGCGCTGCCGCTGCCCGGACCGGTCTCCCTGATCGCCGCGCTGCTCGCCTCGGCGGGCGCCGGGATCGCGGCCGGCAGCCTCACCGACCTGGGCACCTCGGGGGCGCTCCTCGGCCTCGGCGTCGGGGTCTGCGCGCTGGTCGGCCTGCGGGTCGCCAGCTACGACTACCCCTCGCGCTTCGTACACATGACCGCGGGCATCGCGCTGCCGCTCACCGCCGCCGCGCCCGCCGTCTACCTGCTGGGCCGCGCCCTGGCCTGACCTGCTGCCTCCGGGTACGGGAACCAACCGGCCCCCCGACACGTCGATCTTCGTGTCGGGGGGCCGGAACTTTTGGTGGAACGAAAACGGGGGGACGCTCAGCCCATGCGAGCACTGCGGATTCTGTTGATCGTGGCCGTCGTGCTGGGCGGGATCCTCGTCGGGATCGACCGGCTGGCCGTGTCGTACGCCGAGTCGGAGGCGTCGAGCCGGGTGAAGCTCTCGGCCGCGAAGAGCGACTCCATCGAGGTCGACATCAAGGGCTTCCCGTTCCTCACCCAGGTCGCGGACAAGCGGTTCGACGAGGTCGATGTGAAGGCGACCGGCGTCACGGCGACGGCGGGCGACAAGGACATCCGGGTCGGCGAGCTGACCGTGGCCCTGCGGGACGTGGCCGTGACCGGCGACTGGGCGGGCGCGAAGGCGGGCTCCGCGAGCGGCACGGCCCTCATCTCGTACGCGGACCTCACCGCCGCCTCCGACCGCGAGGCCACCGTCGCCTACGGCGGGAACGGCAAGGTGAAGGTCACCGGCAGCGTGAAGATCATGGGCCGCAGCCTGACCCGCTCGGTCCTCTCCACGGTCACCGTCGTCAACGGCGACACCATCAAGGTCCGCGCCGACGAGGTGCCGGGCGGCGGCATCCCGGGCCTGGAGGACCTGGTCCGGGCCCGCACCGACTTCGAGCGCCCGATCGGCCTGATCGCCGGTATGAAGGTGGAGAAGGTCGAGCCGCGCCCGGACGGCCTCGCGGTCATGGTGACCGGCAAGGACGTCGTCCTGGCGGGCTGAGCACCGCCCGTCCGGGGCCGTTTTTCACATGCTGAGACACGGCCGTCCGATCCGCAGATGGCGAAGCGGACACCTCGTCCCGGAGGCGTCCGGAGCCGACTCGTACCCTGATCACGTCTCGCATCTCGGACGATCGCGTCTCAAAATACGACACACCGGTGACACGGCCGCCTGTCCGTCCCTACGATCGAGGGCATGAAGCGACAGGCGGATCTCACGAAGCGGCGGGCAGTAGACCTGTGCCGCGTCGCCGCCATGCTCTGTCGCTCAGTCTGAGCGGGACGCCAACTCCCGTATCCCTCAGGCCCGTTGACTGACGTCTGGGCCGCCCCTGTGCAGCGCCGTCCGCACGTCCGCATCTCCGTACGCCCGCGACGACGCGTACCGCAGCACACGCCCGCACCACCGCAGCACACCCCCGCACACTGCCCCGGAGGAGAACAGCATGGCTCGCAGCGACGTCCTGGTCGACGCGGACTGGGTCGAGGCCAACCTCGACAACCCGCAGGTCGCCATCGTCGAGGTCGACGAGGACACCTCGGCGTACGAGAAGAACCACATCCGCAACGCCATCCGTATCGACTGGACCAAGGACCTGCAGGACCCGGTCCGCCGCGACTTCATCGACCAGGAGGGCTTCGAGAAGCTCCTCTCGGCCAAGGGCATCGCGAACGACACCACGGTCGTCCTCTACGGCGGCAACAACAACTGGTTCGCCTCCTACGCCTACTGGTACTTCAAGCTCTACGGCCACCAGGACGTCAAGCTCCTCGACGGCGGCCGCAAGAAGTGGGAGCTCGACTCCCGCGACCTCGTCGACGGTTCCGACGTACCTGCCCGCCCGGCCACCGAGTACAAGGCCAAGGCCCAGGACGCCTCGATCCGCGCCTTCCGCGACGACGTCGTGGCCGCGATCGGCGCCCAGAACCTGGTCGACGTCCGCTCGCCCGACGAGTTCTCCGGCAAGCTGCTCGCCCCGGCGCACCTCCCGCAGGAGCAGTCGCAGCGCCCCGGCCACGTGCCGAGCGCCCGCAACATCCCGTGGTCGAAGAACGCCAACGACGACGGCACCTTCAAGTCGGACGACGAGCTCAAGGCCCTCTACGAGGACGAGCAGGTCGACCTGGCGAAGGACACCATCGCGTACTGCCGCATCGGCGAGCGCTCCGCGCTGACCTGGTTCGTCCTGCACGAGCTCCTCGAGGTCACGAACGTCAAGAACTACGACGGCTCCTGGACCGAGTACGGCTCCCTCGTCGGCGTGCCGATCGAGCTCGGCGCCAACAAGTAATCCGGTCGCGCGACCCCCGAAACCTCTAGGACAGGACAGAGAACATGTGTGGAGCTCAGGTCGGCGGCCCCGACGTCAGCACGCTCAAGCCCGGTGAGACGGCCATCCAGGGCCAGGTGACCAAGGACGGCGAGCCCGTCACCGGTTACGTGCGCCTCCTCGACGGCTCCGGCGAGTTCACCGCCGAGGTCCCGACCTCGGCCACCGGCCAGTTCCGCTTCTACGCGGCGACCGGCGAGTGGACCCTCCGCGCCCTGGTCCCCGGTGCCCAGGCCGACCGCAAGGTCGTCGTCACCGAGGCCGGCAGCCTGACGGACGTGGCCATCGCAGTCTGATCTGCGAGCGCGGTGACACACCGCACCCGAACGGCCGGAGGGCCGTGCCTCCTGGGGGGTTGGACGCCTAATCCAGGACTTGAGGCACGGCCCTCCGGTCTGTCCGCGCAAGGAATCTGTCCGCACAAGGAATCTGTCCGCGCAGGGAACGCGGTCGTACGCTGAAGGTGTGTACGCACGACGTCGCCACGTCTACTTCTGGATGATGGGCGCCTGCCTGGTGCTTTTCGTGGGCGCCTGGGCCGTCGTGCGGCTGTTCTCGATGCCGGTCGCCATCGGCATGTGCGTCGTCGCCATGGTCATCCCCCCGTTCGCCGCGATGGTCGCGAACCGCCGGGGCCCGGAGGACCGCTGGTGGGACGATCCCTCGGGCGACCCGAAGTCGGACGAGTGGTGGGACGAGCTGGACGGCAAGAAACGCCGCGAGCCGTAGATCCTGTGGATCAGTAGACGAGGGCCTGGGTCTCGTCGGACATCGCTTCCTGGACGAAGACCTGCGCGCCGGCGATGCGGACGCCGTCCAGGACGTCCTTCTCCGTGATCTCGCGGCGGGCCGCGCACTGCGTGCAGAGCGTGATGCGGCCGGCCGCCAGGATCGAGTCGATCAGGTCCGGCAGCGGCGCGGCGTGCGGGAGGTCGAACTCCGCGGCGCGGCCGGGGAGGGCGAACCAGGACGACTCGCCGGTCAGCCAGAGCGAGACCTCGACGCCGCTGGCGACGGCGACGGCGGCCACCGTGAAGGCCTGGGAGCAGCGTTCGGGGGCGTCGGCCCCTGCGGTCACCTTGATCACGAGCTTCTTCGCCATATACCGAACTGTAATGCGGGGCGGTGCAACCTCATGCACCTCTCACGTGTCAGCTGTGTGCGCGGATGACGGAATCCGCGCTTCAGGTCTCGTGGGGGGACTCTTGAGTATCGAAGAAAGTATCCAAAATACGGATACAACATCACCGCCCGAACCGGAGTCGGCCACGGAAACCGCCCCTCCGGTCCAGAAGCCGCGCCGCCGCCTCCTCCGTACCGTCGGGCTCATCGCCGTCGCCGCCGTCATCGGCCTCGTCGGCGGCACCGCCGTCGGCTACGGCATCCAGGCCGACCGCGAACCCACCGCGCTCCCGCCGCTGAACCAGCCGGGCCTCGCGTACCCGGCGAAGCCGCTGCCCAAGGGGCAGACGCCGAAGCCGCTCGCGGCGTCCGAGGACCGCCAGGCCAAGGCCCAGGGCGACCTGCGGAAGCTGCTCCTGCCCAAGCCCGCCGGAGCGAAGAAGGCCGGGTTCGGCCCCCGTGACGGCTGGATGCCGGTGTACGAGTTCGCCTCGGAGTTCAACAATCCCGGCGGCGCCCTCGACGACCAGCTGGACATGGGGATCCGCCGCGTCGCGGCCGAGTCCTGGAAGGTCGGCGAGTACAAGACCACCGAGATCCGGCTGGTCCAGTACCGCGCGAGCGACACCATCGGCGCGCAGGAGCACATCGAGAGCCAGCAGCGCTACATGCCGGACGAGGACTACGCCGACAACGAGGGCAAGGAGCTCAAGGGCTCGTCCGACGGCCGCTACTACCTCTTCCCCGTGCAGCGGAAGGCCGGCTACCTCGACTACTACGAGGCCAGGGCCTACTTCCAGCGCGGTGACATCGCCGTCGAGATCTTCGTCGGCGACACCAAGAAGATCTCCGAGAAGGAGATCCGTTCGCTGGCCGAGCGACAGCTGGGGCGCCTGTGAGTGAGGACCGGAACGACGTGACCGAGCCCGTGGTGGACCAGGAGCCGAAGAAGCGGGGTGCGCGGCGGATCCTGCTCGGCGTCGTCCTCCCCTCCGTGCTCGTCCTCGGACTGATCGGCGGCGGCGTCACGTACACCGCCGTCACCGTCTCCTCCGCCGACCGCACCGCGGCGACGCAGGTGTGGGGCGAGACGGACGAGGACGCGCAGGACGACGAGGACCCGGCCGCCGCCCTGGCCCGCGGCAAGGCCGGCACGCCCCTGAGCAAGCTGCTGCTGCCGCTGCCGGAGGGGTACGAGTTCGGCCCCGACGAGGAGCTGTACGGGAACGACGGCGAGCTCGGCGCCGCGGAGGCCACCGCGCTGATGAAGCAGGCGGGCGAGGGGCTCTCCGGGAAGAAGCGGCGCGCGTTCGACAAGGACGTCGAGAAGCTCGGCATCCGGGGCATCGGGGTCCGCTCCTTCGCCGACCTGAACAGCGACGTCGTCGTCACCTTCGAGCTCGCGAGCATGAAGGACAAGAAGCAGATCAGGAACAGCTACCGGATCCGCAAGGAGGTCATGGACGTCCTGAAGTTCCCGAAGGGACCCAAGGTCAAGGACCACAAGAACGCGGTCTGCTACCTGGCTCCCGTAAACGACTCGCTCGACAAGAAGGAGCGGGCCGTGGCGCTGGAGGAGATGATCTGCCTCGCGTACGACTCCGAGGTCCTCGTCACCATGAAGGCGGCGGGTGCCAAGCCGTTCGACAAGGCGGCCGTGGCCGAGCTGCTGACGCGGCAGCTCGACCACATCGCATCCCCGGGGGAGTACGTATGACCGAGCAGACGCAGATGCCGACGGAAACGCAGCCGCACACGCCGACCGAGGCACTGATCCCGGCGCAGACGCAGCCCGTGGACGCACCCCCGCTGGACGCACCCCCCGTACCCAAGAAGTCCCGGAAGCCGCTGCTCTGGGGCATCGCCCGCTGGACCGCCGCCGTCCTCGTCTGCGGCGGGGTCGGCGCCGGTACGGCCATGGGGATCACCGCCATGGACCGCACCGACGTGCCGGGGCTCGCGACCGAGTCCGACGGGCGCTGGGAGTACCCGAAGCTCGCGCTCCCGGCGCTGCCGGAGGGGGCCCCGCGTCCGTACAGCGACGGCAACGCCGGCGAGATCCACCACGCCGACCTGCGGAAGCTCCTGCTGCCCGCCCCGGCGGGCGCCACGGTCGACCCGAAGCTGAACGGCGGCTTCGTCGGGCTCGACTCCTACCTAGGGCTCCTCAAGGAGAAGGACCGGGGCGAGGTGAAGGCGGAGCTGACCGACTCGGCGCTCCGGCACGTCGCCGCCCGCGGCTGGACCACGCCGGACGGCACGACCACCCGGATCCACCTGCTGCGGTTCTCGTCGGTGGCGTTCTCGGAGGCGTTCAAGGACAAGACGATGGAGGAGGTGTCGCAGTTCGGCCGGCTGCCCGTCGGGGTCGAGGTGTCGGAGATCGACACCTCGGTACAGGACATCGACGTGCCGAACCAGGCGCTCTACGCGTACGCGGAGGACGAGCCGTACGGCCCCGAGCAGACCCGCTGGGCCTACATCCAGGCCGGGGACACCTTCGCGGTGGTCACCCAGACCCGGAAGGGCGGGGCGCTCACGGTGCCGTTCCAGCAGACGGTCGCGCTCCAGGCGCAGCTGCTCGGCTAGTCACACACCGCTAGACCCACCTCACAGGGTGGGCCGGACCCCCGCCCACTAAGCTGGGGTCCGGCCCGTTCCGCCTTCACCGCTCAGTCGAGGAGCACCCCGTGATCGTTTTCTTCGAAACTCTCCTGGTCCTGGTCGCCGTCGGCGTGATCGCCTTCGCCGGTCTGACCGTGAAGAAGCTGTACCAGGGCCAGCGGTAACCACTTCTAGAGAACGCCAGAGCTGCTCATGATCGAGATCCCGTCCGACCTCAACCCGGACCTCGTCCCCCTCGCGTTCCTGCTCGGTACGTGGGAGGGCGCGGGCGTGTCCGACTTCCCCGGCGCCGAGAAGTGCAACTTCGGCCAGTCCGTGACGTTCAGCCACGACGGCCGGGACTTCATCGAGTACCACTCGCACTCCTGGGTCCTGGACAACGAGGGCAACAAGGTCCGTCCGCTGGAGAGCGAGAGCGGCTACTGGCGGATCGACAAGGACCGCAAGGTCGAGATCGTCATGGTCCGTGACCAGGGCATCGTCGAGATCTGGTACGGCGAGCTGGCCCACCAGAAGCCGCAGATCGACCTGGCGACGGACGCCGTCGCCCGGACCGCGGCCTCGGGCCCGTACAGCGGTGGCAAGCGGCTCTACGGCTACGTGAACAGCGACCTCATGTGGGTGGGCGAGAAGGCGACCCCCGAGGTCCCGCTCCGCCCGTACATGTCGGCGCACCTGAAGAAGGTCGTGACGCCGGAGGAGGTCGCGGAGATGGCCCGCAACCTGCCCGACATGCCGGACGACGGCATCGCCTTCTTCAAGTAGGACACGCACGTCCCGAGGGCCCACCGACTCACTGCCGGTGGGCCCTCGGCGTACCTCTCCGAGACGCCCTGCCCGCGCCCGACTGTGCTGGTGGAACGTCGGCATTGGCGATCACTCGGTGCTGAACTGATGGCAGAAAGCCGCATGAATGTGCGGATTGCAGCCAGTATGAGAAGAGCTCCGTCATTGAGGCTCTACGTTCGGGGCGGCCGAGTAGCGTCGCAGACGATGTCGGCGGGGGTGCGCCCCGGCCGATGCCTTATGGGCGCCGGGTGGGATCGGGAGGGGTGTTGAAGCGTCACCGTGGTCACAAGGCCCGGCTCTGCCTCACCCCGAGTCAAGCGTCGGCGGCGGATGATCAGGGGCATGCCGCCCGTGCCCTGTGGAACCTTGTGCACGACTGGTGGACGATGCTTCCCCAAGAGCGCCGTAGCCTTGCCGCCGCAGATGCGGTGATCCGGCAGGGGCGTAAGGATCTTCCCTGGCTCGGTGTCCTGCCCGCGCAGGCGGCGCAGGCCGTGCTGAAGACGTACTTTCAGGCGTGGCGGAACTGCTGGGAAGGCCGGGCCCAGGCCCGGCCTTCAAGGGCCGTTTCCGCTCGCGCATGGCCATCGACATTCCGCAGGGCCGCGATCTCCAGATCGTGCGCCTGAACCGGCGGTGGGGTCGAATGTGGGCGCCGAAGATCGGGCACGTGCTGTTCCGCTGGACCAGGGACCTCCCCGTCGGTAAGCGCGCCGACAAGGAGAGCAGAGTCTCCGGGGCCCGGCTGGTGAAGGAGGCGGACGGCTGGTACGTCGTCTTCCGTGTCCAGCGCGAGGTACCCGAACCGGCCGGGCATACCGGCCCGAGCGTGGGCATCGACCGGGGCATCGCCAAGCCCCTCGCCCTGTCCGACGGCACCTTCCGCGAACACGGCGCCTGGCTCACCGAGGGTGAGACGAGGCGGCTGCGCCGACTGGAGAAGGCCAGAGAGCGGAGGCGCCGGGCTCGCAAGCCTGGCGAGAGGGACTCGCGTCGCCTGGCGCGTACAAATGACCGGATCGCCCAGCTCCGTGCGACAGCCAAGCGCCGAGCGGTCGACTGGCAGCACAAGACCACCACCCGGATCGCCGAGACCTTCTCACGCATCGGGGTGGAAGACCTGGCCATCGCCGGCATGGTCAGGTCCGCCAGGGGAAGCGTGGAAGTCCCCGGCACCAATGTCCGCCAGAAGGCCGGGCTCAACCGGGCGATTGCCGCAGAGGCGTGGGGGCGGACCGTGGCGATGCTGGAGTACAAGGCCGCCGAGCGCGGTGGCATCGTGGTCAAGGTCCCCGCCCCGAACACCTCCCGCCGCTGCTCCGCCTGCGGCTGCGTCACCTCGGGCAGCCGGGAGACCCAGGCCCGCTTCGTGTGCAAGAACCCTGGTTGCGGGTTTGAGGCCAACGCGGACACCAATGCGGGACGCAACATCGATCACGCCGCCGGGCAGGCGGTGTCAGGACGTGGAGACCTCGGGGATGCCCGGTCTGTGAAGCGTCAACCACCCACCGGGCTGCATGCGGCCTGAGAAGGGACTCTGCCCCGTTCGAGGGCGGAGGATGTCAAACTGGGGGGCGTGGTGAGCACCGACTGGAAGAGCGATCTGCGGCAGCGTGGCTATCGGCTGACGCCGCAGCGTCAGCTTGTCCTGGAAGCCGTGGACAAGCTGGAGCACGCGACCCCGGACGACATCCTCGTCGAGGTCCGCAGGACGGCCTCCGGGGTGAACATCTCCACCGTGTACCGGACCCTGGAGCTTCTCGAGGAGCTCGGGCTCGTCTCGCACGCGCATCTGGGGCACGGGGCGCCGACCTATCACCTCGCCGACCGGCACCACCATCTGCACCTGGTGTGCCGGGACTGTTCCGAGGTGATCGAGGCGGACGTCGAGGTGGCGGCCGAGTTCACCGGGAAGCTCCGTGAGACCTTCGGGTTCGAGACGGACATGAAGCACTTCGCCATCTTCGGCCGCTGCCGGGACTGCTCGAACAAGGACGCGGCCGCCGAGTCGTAGGCTTTTCACCATGAAGAGCCCTCTGTTGTCCCTGCCCGGCGCCGTCCCCGCCGAAGGCCGCGACGAAGGCGTCGCCGCGCACTACGGCGACCTCTTCCGCGAGCAGCGTGCCCTCTCCGAAGGCAACGGTTTCGTCGACCTCTCGCACCGGGGCGTCGTCGCCGTCTCCGGTGACGACCGGCTGAGCTGGCTGCACCTGCTCGTCACCCAGCACATGACCGAGCTGCCGCCCGGGCAGGCCACCGAAGCGCTGATCCTGTCCGCGAACGGGCACATCGAGCACGCCCTGTACCTCGTCGACGACGGCGAGACGGTGTGGGCGCACGTCGAGCCGGGGACGTGCGAGGAGCTCGTCGCGTACCTGGAGTCGATGAAGTTCTTCTACCGGGTGGAGGTCGCCGACCGGACGGAGGACTTCGCCGTCGTCCATCTGCCGGCCGGTTCCATCGCCGAGGTGCCCGAGGGTGTCGTCGTACGGGAGACCCCGCACGGCCGCGATCTGTTCCTGCCCCGCGCCGACCTGGAGTCCTTCGCGGCCTCGCACGGGCCGGCCGCCGGGATCCTCGCGTACGAGGCGCTGCGGGTCGAGGCGCACCGGCCGCGGCTCGGTTTCGAGACCGACCACCGGACGATCCCGCACGAGGTCGGCCTCATCGGCAGCGCCGTCCACCTCCAGAAGGGCTGCTACCGGGGCCAGGAGACCGTCGCCCGGGTGCAGAACCTGGGGAAGCCGCCGCGCCGTCTGGTCTTCCTGCACCTGGACGGCAGCGAGGTCCTGCTGCCCGCGCACGGCACCCCGATCCGGCTTGCGGCCGACGGGGAGGAGGGCCGGCAGCTCGGCTTCGTGACGACGGCCGTCCGCCACCACGAGCTCGGGCCGATCGCCCTCGCCCTGCTCAAGCGGAACGTCCCGGTGGACGCCCCGCTGATCGCCGGGACGACGGCGGCCGCGCAGGAGACCGTCGTCGAGCCCTGATCACACGTCGAGCAGCACTGTGAACGGGCCGTGGTTCGTGAGCGAGACGCGCATGTCCGCTCCGAAGCGGCCCGTCTCCACGTGGGCGCCGAGGGCGCGGAGCTGGGCGACGACCTCGTCGACGAGGGGTTCGGCGACCGGGCCGGGGGCCGCGGCGTTCCAGGTGGGGCGGCGGCCCTTGCGGGCGTCTCCGTAGAGGGTGAACTGGGAGATGACGAGCAGCGGCGCGTTCACGTCGGAGCACGACTTCTCGCCGTCCAGTACCCGGACGGACCAGAGCTTTCTGGCCAATTGGGCGGCCTTCTCCGGGGTGTCGTCGTGGGTCACCCCGACCAGGACGCACAGCCCCTCGCCGGTGATCTCACCGACGGTCTCCCCTGCGACGACGACGCTCGCGCCGTCGACTCTCTGCACCACAGCTCGCATGCGCACCAACCTACCGACCCGGTACAGAAGAGGGCCGAACGGGTGCAGAGCGCCTGCACGTGCACATGCAGGAGTGGCACCATGCGAGGAGGCGGTGCGGGACCAGCACCGGTCGAGGGGACGATTCTCATGAGTGCACATGGCACCGGGCCGACGCCGTCCGGGCCCGTACCGCTGATCCGCTCCGGAACCCGCGGCGGAGGACCGGGCGGAGGACCCGTGACACGCCCACCCGTGCAGCGGACCGCCGAGCCGGCGGACCGGACGCAGACTGACCGACTGCGGCCCGACCGTACGCAGCCCGACCTCGGTGCCCTGCGGCTGCCCGAGCTGCGCGCGCTGCGCCGGGACGCGCAGAGCGACGAGGCCGACCTGAGTTATGTACGCCGGATGCTCCAGGGCCGGATCGACATCCTGCGGGCCGAGCTGGCGCGACGGACCGATCCGGAGGCCCCGGTCCTCGACCGGCTCTCCGAGATCCTCGCCGACGTGCCTTCGCGGCACCGCAGTTCGGCGCGGCACGTGACGCTTTCGACGCCGCGCGGCGAGGAGTACCGGCGGCTCGCGACCGAGATGCTGTCGGAGGTCGAGCTCTCGGACCTGACGGCCCGCACGGACGACGAGCTGCACGCGGCGATGGGGCGGCTGGCGGGGTACGAGCAGCAGATCTCGCGGCGCCGGCAGCGCCTCCAGCGGACCGCCGACGACTGCAGCGCGGAGATCGCCCGCCGCTACCGGGAGGGCGAGGCACAGGTCGACGACCTGCTGGCCTGAGCACCGGGAAAGTCGGGTGCGGGGGCGTACGGGCCGGTCGTAGGGTCGGAGGATGACCTTCGACGTGCGTGCCGTGACGGAGTCCGAGTTCCGGGAGTGGCAGCGGGCGCTGCGCACCGGCTTCCTCCGGACGCCGGTGGTCTCCGACGAGGAGTTCGCCGACCGGCTGGCCCACGCGGACCTCGCGCGGACGCTCGGGGCCTTCGACGGGGATCGGATCGTCGCCACGTTCCGGTCCTTCCGGCAGGAGGTCAGCACGGTCGGCGGGGGCAGCCTCGTCGCCGACGCGATCACTCAGGTCACGGTCGCGCCGACGCACCGCAGGCGCGGTCTGCTGAGCCGGATGATGGCCGTCGACCTCGCTGCCGCGAAGGAGCGGGGCGATGCGATCGCGACCCTGATCGCCGCCGAGTACCCGATCTACGGGCGGTTCGGTTTCGGTGCGGCGAGCTGGACCGCCGAGTGGAGCGTGGACGTGCGCCGGGCCGGTCTCGACCCGCGCCGCTCGGGCCGCCCGGAGGACGGCGGCCGGATCGATCTGACGGACGGCGACGAGATCCGCAGGGTCGGGCCCGGGCTGCACCGCCGTCTGGCCGGTGTCCGCGCCGGCGTGACCAACCGCGACAAGCGGGACTGGGAGCGCGGCACCGGGCTCGGTTACCAGAGCGATCCGTGGCGGGAGCCGTATTACGCCCTGTACCGGTCGGCCTCCGGTGAGGTCGAGGGGTACGTCGGGTACACCGCCGACGACAAGTGGGACGACGCGAAGCAGCCCCTGAACACGGCGACCGTGCGCGACCTCGTCGCGGTGACCCCGGCCGCCGAGCGTGCCCTGTGGCACTACCTCTGCTCGATCGACTGGATCGCCACGGTCCGCTCGGGCTACCGGGCGCCGGACGACCCGCTGCCGCTGCTCCTGCCCGACCCGCGCGCGGCCAGGATGGTGACGTACGCGGACATGCTGTGGGTCCGGGTCCTGGACGTGGTCCGGGTCCTGGAGAGCCGGACGTATCCGGTGGAGGAGAGCCTCGTCCTGGAGGTGCGGGATGCCGACGGGCTCGCCGGCGGGCGGTTCCGGCTGGACGCCTCCGCGGCGGGCGCGGCCTGTGTCCGTACCACCGAGTCCGCCGATCTCGCCTTCGACGTCGCCGAGTTGGGGACGCTCGCGTTCGGTGACGAGTCGGCCGTACGGCTGTCCCGCCTCGGGCGCGTGGAGGAGCTGACGACCGGTGCGGCCGTCCGCGCCGACCTGCTGTTCCGCACCCCGCTGCGGCCCTTCTCGCCGGACATCTTCTGAGTCCTGCCCTCACTAGGATGGACGTCTCTCAAAGGAGATGTCCCGTGAAGCCGGAGTACCCGACCGGGTTGCGTGAGCGGAAGAAGGCGCGCACCCGGCAAGCCCTGTCGGACGCCGCCATCGCGCTCTTCATGGAGAAGGGTTTCGACGGGGTCTCCGTCGCGGAGGTGGCCGCCGCCGCCGAGGTGTCGAAGCCGACGCTCTTCCGGTACTTCCCCGCCAAGGAGGACCTGGTCCTCCACCGCTTCGCCGACCACGAGGACGAGTCCGCGCGCGTGGTGGAGGCGGGGCGTGCGCAGGGCGCGGCGCCGCTCGACGCGCTGTACGCGCATCTCCTCGAAGGCCTGGAGCGGCGTGATCCGGTCACCGGGCTGTGTGATGTGCCGGCGGTCCTCGCGTACCACCGGCTGCTGTACGGGACCCCCGCCCTGCTCGCCGCGATCCACGGCTACCAGCAGCGGTCGGAGGAGGTCCTCGCGCGGGCGCTGGGCGGCGACCCGCTGGTGGCGCGGCTCGCGGCCGGGCAGATCGTGGCCGTGCTGCGGATCCTGGCGAACGAGAACGTGGCCCGGTTGATGGCCGGCGATCCGATCGAGGAGGTGGGGCGGGACGCGGTGGCGGGGGTGGAGGCGGCGTTCCGGTCGTTGCGGCAGGGGCTGCCGTACTGAGGCCGATCGTCTGTGTCTAAGTAAAAAATGTAACCCAGTAACGTTTTCCGCTAGCCTTGTCGGAATGACGTCACTGGACCTTGAGCTCGCCCGCGAACGCTCCCACCACGACGCCTGCCGCGCCGCCCTGATCCGCATGACCGAGGACGTCGCCGATCAGGTCGTCATCGGCGAGGACGTCGCCGCCTCCGGCGCCGACGCCGAGGCGCTCGGCCACCACCTGCGCAGCCGCGCCAAGGAGATGGGCGAACAGCCGCCCGGACCGCTGTTCTTCGGCCGCCTCGACCGCGAGGACGGCCAGATCCACCACATCGGCCGCCGCCGGATCGCCGAGCACCCGGCCGCCCCGCCGCTCGTCGTCGACTGGCGCGCGCCCGTCTCCCGCGCCTACTACCAGGCCGGCGCGCACGACCCGCAGGGCGTCCTCCGGCGCCGCCGCTTCGGCTGGGCCCCGCACAGCGAGGGCGCCACCGAGGACCTGACCGCCCTGGAGGACGAGCGCCTCACGGACGGCGGCGGGGCGGGGACCGTCAGCGCCCTGGTCGCCGGGGAGATCGAGCGCCCCCGGGTCGGCCCCATGCGGGACATCGCCGCGACGATCCAGCCCGAACAGGACGACCTCGTACGCTCCGAGCCCGCCGCCTCCCTCTGCGTGCAGGGCGCGCCCGGCACCGGCAAGACCGCGGTGGGCCTGCACCGCGCCGCGTACCTCCTCTACACGCATCCGCAGCGGATCCGCCGCTCCGGCCTCCTCGTCCTCGGCCCCCACCGGGCCTTCCTCTCGTACATCTCCGAGGTGCTGCCCTCGCTCGGCGAGACCGGCATCCGGCAGGCCACCCTCGACGAGGAGATCGCCCGCCACCCGGTCCGGGCCGAGGACGGCGAGGCGGCGGCCCGGGTCAAGCACGACGCCCGGATGGCGCAGGTGCTGCACCGCGCGCTGTACGGCAGGGTCGACCCGGCCCCCGCGGAGGACCTGGCCGTCCCGGACGGCTCGTACCACTGGCGGCTCCCGGCGGCGGAGCTCGCCGCGATCGTCTCGGCGGTACGGGAGGAGGCGCCGCCCTACGCGACCGGCCGCGAGCGGGTCCGCGCCCGGGTCGTCCGGGCCCTCCAGCTCCGGGCCGAACGCCGCTCGGGGCCCATGGGCGCGGCCTGGGTCCGGAAGATCGAGCGGGCGCGGGCGGTGACGGCGTTCCTCGACCGGTGCTGGCCGAGGACGACGCCGGAGGAGGTCCTCGCGGAGGTCCTGACGGATCCGGCGGTGTTCGGGGAGGGGCTTGCGGGGGTCGGGGATGACCTCGCGGTGTTCGGGGAGGATCTCGCGGCGTTCGGCGACGGGCTTGCGGTGTTCGGGGAGGATTCCGCGGCGCTCGGGGACGGGCTTGCGGTGTTCGGGGAGGATTCCGCGGCGCTCGGGGACGGGCTTGCGGTGTTCGGGGAGGATCCCGCGGCGCTCGGCGACGGGCTTACTGCGTTCGGGGAGGAGCTCGCGGCCGTCCGCTGGGCGCGGCCGCCCCGCTCGTACCGCTCGGCGCGGTGGACCGCCGCCGACCTCGTCCTCCTCGACGAACTCGCCGGCCTGATCGAACGCCCCGAGAGCTACGGGCACGTCGTCGTCGACGAGGCCCAGGACCTCTCGCCCATGCAGTGCCGGGCCATCGCCCGCCGCACCGAGTTCGGCTCGCTCACCGTCCTCGGGGACCTCGCCCAGGGCACCACGCCGTGGGCGGCCCGCGACTGGGACGAGCAGCTGGCCCACCTGGGCAAGCCCGGGACGCCGGTCGTACCGCTGACCCTCGGCTACCGGGTGCCGGCGGCGATCGTCGACCTCGCCAACCGGGTCCTGCCGCGGCTCGGCGCCGACGTGCCCGCCGGGCGTTCGGTGCGCCGGGACGGCGAGGTGACGGTCCACCGGACGACGGACCTGGCCGCCGGGGTGCGCGAGGCGGTGCGGGCCGCGCTGGCGACGGAGGGCTCGGTGGGGGTGATCACGGCCGACCACCACGTCGACGCGGTGGCCGAGGAGGTGAGGGGGTACGGGGAACGGGTGACCGTGCTGCCCGCGACCGTCGTCAAGGGCCTGGAGTTCGACCACGTCGTGGTCGTCGAACCGGCGGCGATCGTGGCGGCCGAGGCGCGCGGGCTGAACCGGCTGTACGTGGTGCTCACCCGGGCCGTGTCGCGCCTCGCGCTGGTGCACGAGCGGGAGCTGCCGGAGTGGCTTGCCCCTGATACAGCGCGGTGAGTTCGGCGCCGATCCGGGCCAGGGCCGTGCGCGCCTCGGGCGGGTCGAGGAGCTCCAGGCGGGCGCCGAGGCCGGCCAGTCGGGCGGCGAGCACCTCGGGGGAGGGGCCGTCGGCCTCGAAGGAGGTCCAGCCGTCCGGGGCCCGCTCCCCGTACCGTATCCGCCCTCCGAGGAGGCCCTCCAGGACGGACTCGGTGCCGGGGGCGGCCCGGCCCCGGACCGTCGCGGCGACCATCCGGTCCTCCATGCGGGCGGCGAGCGTGCGCCAGGCGGTGGCGAGATCGAAGCCCTCGGGGCGTACGGCGGGGGCTCCGGTCTCGGTCACCGAGGTGACGCGGGCGACGCGGTAGGTGCGCAGGCCGTCCGCCGTGTCCGCGAGGAGGTAGCGGACCCCGGACTTCACGGCGATGCCGAGCGGCTGGACGGTCCGCTCGCGCGGCGCGCGGCCGGGGCGGGCGTACCCGATGCGCAGCTCCCGGGCTTCGACCACCGCCCGCTGGAGCGCGGCCAGTTGGGCTTCCTCGGGCTCCGCGCCCGTCCAGTCCGTGCCGTCGGTGATCCCGGCGCGGGCGGCGGCCTCGGCGCCCTCGCGGAGGGGTGCGGGGAGGGCCCGTACGAGCTTGCGGAGGGCGGTCCGGGTGTGCGGGCTCGCCTCGGCGTCCGGTCCGGTGAGGAGGAACAGCTCGCGGATCTCGGGGGCCGTCAGGCCGGTCAGATCGGTACGGGCTCCGCCGACGAGCGACCAGCCGCCGCCCTGCCCGGCCTGGGAGTACACCGGGATCCCGGCGCTCGCGAGCGCTTCGAGATCCCGGCGGGCCGTGCGCTCGGACACGCCGAGTTCGGCGGCGAGTTCGGCGGCGGTGACCCGCCGCCGGGTCGTCTGGAGGAAGAGCAGGGCGGCGACGAGTCGGTCGGCTCTCATGCCGCCATTGTCATCTGCGGGGGCTTGGTGGTGGTGGCGGTCGGGCGCAGGACGGTGAGGGCGACGGTCAGGGCGAGGAGGAGGAGACCGGCGCCGACGCCGAAGGCGAGGTGGTAACCGCCGGTCAGCGCCTCGGCGTCGGGCTTTCCGGCTGCCGTGAGGGACTCGGTGCGGGCGGCGGCCAGGGTGGAGAGGACCGCGACGCCGAGGGCCATGCCGATCTGCTGGGTGGTGTTGAAGAGCCCGGAGGCCAGGCCCGCGTCCGCCTCCTCCGCGCCGGACATGGCGAGCGCGGTGAGGGAGGGCAGCGCGAGGCCGAAGCCGGCGGCGAGCAGCATCACGGGGAGCAGGTCGGTGGCGTACGAGGCGTGGACGGGGACGCGGGTCAGCAGGCCCAGGACGCCGACGAGCAGGAGGAGGCCGGTGAGCAGGACGTTCCGCTCGCCGAAGCGGGCGATGAGGGGCGCCGAGACGCCGAGGGAGACGGCGCCGATGATCAGCGCGGCGGGCAGCATCGCGAAGCCGGTCTCGGCGGCCCCGTACCCGAGGACCTTCTGCAGGTAGAGGGCGACGAGGACCTGGAAGGAGAAGAGCGCGGCGACCATCAGCATCTGGACGGCGTTCGCACCGGCGACGGCGCGGGAGCGGAGGATCCGCAGCGGCATGAGGGGGACCGCCGCCTTCGCCTGGCGGAGCAGGAAGCCGGCGAGGAGGGCGAGGGCGAGGGCCCCGAAGCCGAGGGTGTGCGCCGAACCGGCCCCGTACTCCTCGATCTTGACGACGGTGTAGATGCCGGCCATCAGGCCGCTGGTCACGAGCAGCGCGCCGGTGACGTCGGCGCCGGCCTTCAGGCCCAGGGCGCGGTCGGCGGGGAGGGCGCGGAGGGCGACGAGGAGGGTGGCGACGCCGATGGGCAGGTTGATGAAGAAGATCCAGTTCCAGGCGAGGGCGTCGGTGAGGACACCGCCGAGGACCTGGCCGAGGGAGGCTCCGGCGGCGCCGGTGAAGCTGAACACGGCGATGGCGCGGGCGCGTTCGCGGGGTGCGGTGAAGAGGGTGACGAGGATGCCGAGGCCGACGGCGGAGGACATCGCGCTGCCGACGCCCTGGAGGAAGCGGGCGGCGATGAGGACGGCGGGGGAGGCGGCGACGCCGGCGAGGAGGGAGGCGGCGGTGAAGACCGCGGTGCCCGCGAGGAACATCCGCTTGCGGCCGATGAGGTCGCCGAGCCGGCCGGCGAGGAGGAGGAGCGAACCGAAGGCGATGAGGTAGGCGTTGACGACCCAGCTGAGGCCGGCGGGGGTGAAGCCGAGGTCGCCCTGGATGGCGGGCATCGCGACGGTGACGATGCTGCCGTCGAGGACGGTCATCAGCATGCCGGTGGCGAGGACGCCGAGGGCGAGGCGGGGGTTGGTGGCAGACATGGGGATCTCTCCTGTTCGACGGAGGCGACAGGAGAGACGTTAGCAGATGGTTTTGTTGCAGACTATTTTTTACGGGACGGCTTTTGTCGAGTCCTGTCCGTGGTGACGGCCGGGTCCTGTCCGTGCCGACGGCCGGCCCTGTCTGCGCCGACGGCCGGCCCTATCTGCGCCGACGGCCGGTCCTATCCGCGCTGACGGTCGGCCCTATCTGCGCTGACGGCTGGTCCTATCCGCGCTGACGGGCCCGGCGGGCGGGTGCCGGGCTCTCCGCGGGGGTCTCCAGATGGCCGGTGGCCAGCCGGTTCAGGGCGCGCAGCAGGACGGTGCGCTCCTCGTCGGGGAGTGAGGAGAGGGCGCTCTGGTGCACGTCGTCGACGATCTTCTGGCTCTGCCGGGCGACCTCGGCCCCCGCCTCGGTGACCGCGATGATCCGCGCCCGCCGATCGGTGCTGGACGGCCTGCGCTCGGCGAGCCCGGCCTTCTCCAGGGCGTCGACGGTCACGACCATGGTGGTCTTGTCCATGTCGCCGATCTCCGCGAGCTGCGCCTGCGTCCGCTCCTCCTCCAGGGCGTGCACCAGCACGCAGTGCATCCGGGCGGTGAGCCCGATGGTGTGGAGCGCGGCGGCCATCCGGGTCCGCAGGACGTGGCTGGTGTGATCGAGGAGGTAGGAGAGGTCGGGTTCGGTGCGGGTGGGTGCCATGGCTGTCATACCTGCCAGGGTAGCGAGCATCGATCCGTCACGGATTATCGAGAAGCGGACGAGTGTCGGGGTGGTCAGGATGGAGGCATGACGACCGCGCTGCTCTTCCTGGATGTGGACGGACCGCTGATCCCCTTCGGCGCGGAGGGCGGCGCGTACCCGACGTACCCGCCTGCGCCGCCCTCGTCGGTGAGTCCGCTCCTCGCGCGGCTCGATCCCGCGCAGGGGCCCCGGCTCGCGGCGCTGCCGTACGACCTGGTGTGGGCGACCACCTGGGAGGCGGACGCGAACACCTGGGTCGCCCCGCGCCTCGGCCTGCCCGCCCTGCCACTGGTCCCCTGGCCCGACGGCCCCGAGGAGCCCGGCCTCCACTGGAAGACGCCGGCCCTCGTGGCATGGGCCGCCGGGCGGCCCTTCGCCTGGGTGGACGACGAGATCGGCGTGGCGGACCGCGCCTGGGTCGCCGCCCATCACCCGGGCCGGGCGCTCCTCCACCGGGTGGACGCCCGGACCGGCCTCGCTACCGCCGACTTCGAGACGCTGGCGGCCTGGGCCGAGGCCGACGGGCACAGGCGCGGGCGGGGGTGATTACACCCCCCGCTCGCCGTCGATGCGCTCCCGGATGAGGTCCGCGTGGCCGTTGTGGCGGGCGTACTCCTCGATCATGTGGATCAGGACCCAGCGGAGCGACACCGTGCCGCGCCACCCGTCCTCGCCCGAGACGTCCAGGTCCGGCGCCTCCGCCGTGAAGCGGTCCGCGAAGTCCACCGCCGCGCGCCAGGCCTCCCAGGCCTCCGTGACGGCCGCCGGGCCGGGTGCGGCCTCGTCGAAGTCCCCGTCGGGGGAGGCCGGGGAGGAGAAGAGAGGGCGCGCGTCCTTCTGGCCGGCGAGGATCTCGCGGAACCAGTGGCGCTCGACGTCGGCCAGGTGCCGGACGAGGCCGAGGAGGGACAGCGTCGACGGTTCCACGGACCTGACCGCCAGCTGTTCCTCCAGGCCCGCGCACTTCAGGGCGAGCGTCGCCCGCTGGTCCGCCAGGAACCCGGCGAGCATCGGCAGCTCGTCCCCCGTCGTGGGACCGGTGAACCGCCCCGGCCCCGCGACCCCCGCCTCGTCGAGGACATCCGCGCGCCGCCTGGGCGCCGCCACGTCGTTCCCCTCGTCAACTGTCATGCTGTCCCTCCCCGTTGGGCCTTCGGCCCATCGTGTCAGGCTTTCGGCTGGGCGAAGCGGATCATGTTGCCGGCCGGGTCGCGGAACGCGCAGTCGCGGACGCCGTAGTGCTGGTCGACCGGCTCCTGGAGCACCTCGGCGCCGGCCGCCCGGACGCGTTCGAAGGTGGCGTCGACGTCCTCCGTCGAGAAGATCACGCCGCGCAGCAGGCCCTTGCCGAGGAGGTCCGTGACCGCCTCGCGGTCGGCCGCCGAGGCGCTGGGGTCGGGGAGCGGCGTCTCCAGGACGACCGCCACCTCCGGCTGCGCGGGCGACCCCATGGTCACCCAGCGCATCCCCTCGTAGCCGACGTCGTTGCGGACCTCCAGGCCGAGGGCGTCGCGGTAGAAACCGAGCGCCGCGTCGGCGTCGTCGACGGTGATGAAGCACTGGGAGAGCTTGATGTTGTCCATGCCGTCGACGCTACGGGGAGGCGTTCGATCCCGCTTCTCCGATCCTGATCGCTTCGGCGGAGCCGGCGGCGCCGGCGGGCCCGCCGTTCTTCACCGGCCGTGTCAGCACCTTCGCGACGCACGCCGGCATCGCCGCGCCCTCCTCGTGGCTGCGCGCCCGGTACGCGCTCGGCGTCTCGCCGACCAGCTCCGTGAAGCGCGAGCTGAACGAGCCGAGCGACGTACAGCCCACCTCGAAGCAGACCTCCGTCACGCTCAGGTCCCCCCGCCGCAGCAGCGCCTTCGCCCGCTCGACGCGACGGGTCATCAGATAGCTGTACGGCGTCTCGCCGAACGCGGTGCGGAAGCTGCGGGCGAAGTGCCCCGTCGACATCAGTGCGACCCTCGCCAGGGCCGGTACGTCGAGCGGCGAGGCGTAGTCGCGGTCCATGGTGTCCCGCGCGCGGCGCAGTCGTTTCAGGTCCTCAAGGTCCACTGGCCCAGCATGGCACGGTACGCCCCGCCCCGGGCGCGACTATTGCAAGCAGCTGCTTGCAATAGTTAGCAAAGGCTGGCATGGTCGGGGCATGGCATCGCTCAACGTCGGCAATCTCGGCGAGTACCTCCGCGAACAGCGGCGGACCGCGCAGCTCTCCCTGCGGCAGCTCGCCGACGCCGCCGGGGTGTCGAACCCGTACCTCAGCCAGATCGAGCGCGGGCTGCGCAAGCCCAGCGCCGAGGTCCTCCAGCAGGTCGCGAAGGCGCTGCGGATCTCCGCCGAGACGCTCTACGTACGGGCCGGGATCCTCGACGAGAAGGAGCGGGAGGAGCTGGAGACGCGCGCCGTCATCCTGGCCGATCCCTCGATCAACGAGCGGCAGAAGCAGGTGCTGCTCCAGATCTACGACTCCTTCCGCAAGGAGAACGCCGCCGACGCCGCCGCAGCAGCCGACACCGACGCCACACCGTCTTCGAGCCAGTAGTCACGTCCGGGAGGAACACCAGCATGGCCATCATCGACGAACTGCGTACCCCTCTCTACTTCGCCGCCGGCACCGCCGACCTCGCCGTCCAGCAGGCCAAGAAGGTTCCCGGCCTGATCGAGCAGCTCGCGGCCGAGGCGCCCGCGCGCATCGACGCCGTGCGGAAGACCGACCCGAAGGCCGTGCAGGAGAAGGTGTCCACGCAGGCCAAGGAGGCCCAGGCCACCGTCCAGTCGAAGCTCGCCGAGGTCGTCGGAAACCTCGACACCGACCTCAAGAAGCTCGGCGAGACCGCCCAGGACCTGGCCCTGCGCGGGGTCGGCGTCGCCGCCGAGTACGCGGTCAAGGCGCGCGAGAAGTACGAGGAGGTCGCCGCCCACGGCGAGGAGGCCGTCCGGGCCTGGCGTGGCGAGGTCGCCGAGGAGATCACCGAGATCGCCGTCGTCGTCGAGCCGGAGCCGGAGGCGAAGGCGGACGAGGAGGCGGAGACCCCGGCCGCCGAGGCCGAGCCCGAGGCCAAGAAGGCGCCCGCGCGGAAGAGCACCGCCCGCAAGGCCCCCGCCAAGAAGACGGTCGCCGCCGAGAAGGAGTAGGGCCGGGCACCAATTCGGGTACCCGGTGCGTTGTACCGGGTACCTTGACCGCGAGGCGCTCTTTCTCCATCCCCATAGGCGGTGCTCAGCATGTTGCGCGCGGGATTCGACTCCCTTCTCTCCCTGGTGATCTTCCTGGTCTTCACCGGCTTCGCCGTCGCCGCGCTCGTCTTCGCCGCCATGGCGCGCGAGGACGCCTACCGGGCCGCCGAGAAGCAGACGAAGAAGTTCTGGCTGATCATCCTGGGCATCAACCTCGCCCTGAACCTGCTGCTGCCGATGCTCTTCCTGCAGATCGCCGGGCTGATCGCCGCCATCGTCTTCATGGTGGACGTGCGCCCCGCGCTCGCGCAGGTCTCCGGCGGAGGCCGGGGCGGCCGCCGAGGCGGCGGCTCCAGCAGCGACGGACCGTACGGTCCCTACAACGGCGGCCGGTAGCCGCACCGCACATCGATCACAGGACCCGGGGCACTACCCCCGGGTCCTGTCCCTTTCCAGGGCCAGGACCGCGACGTCGTCCGTCAGCTCGCCGCCGTTCAACGACCGGACCTCGGTCACGGCCGCCTCCAGGAGACCCTCGCCCCGCAGACCCGAGGCCAGCTGGCGGTTGATCATCTCGACCATCCCGTCCTGGCCGAGCCGCGGCGAGTCGGGGCCCGCCGAGCGGCCCTCGATGAGCCCGTCCGTGTACATGAGCAGGCTCCACGACCCGCCCAGCTCGACCTGCCGACGCGGCCAGCGGGCGCGCGGAAGCAGTCCGAGGGCCGGGCCGCCGTCCTCGTACGGAAGGAGCCGCGCCGTCCGCCCCTGCCGGGCGATCAGCGGCGAGGGGTGCCCGGCCAGGCAGAGGCCCGCCCGGCGCCCGTCGGGCGCGATGTCGACGGTGCAGAGGGTCGCGAAGATCTCCTCGCTCTCCCGCTCGTGCTCCAGGACCTGCTGCATCGTGGACAGCAGCTCGTCCCCGCAGAGGCCCGCGAAGGTCAGGGCCCGCCAGGCGATCCGCAGCTCGACGCCGAGCGCGGCCTCGTCGGGGCCGTGGCCGCAGACGTCGCCGATCATGGCGTGGACGGTGCCGTCAGGGGTGCGGACGACGTCGTAGAAGTCGCCGCCGAGCAGGGCGCGGGACCGGCCGGGCCGGTAGTGGGCGGCGAACCGCAGGTCGGAGCCCTCCAGGAGCGGCGTGGGGAGCAGCCCGCGTTCCAGGCGGGCGTTCTCCTGGGCTCGGAGGCGGGACTCGGCCAGCTTCACCTGGACGGCGTCGGCCCGCTTGCGCTCGACGGCGTACCGGATGGCCCGGCTGAGCAGCCGCCCGTCGAGCTCCTCACGGAAGAGGTGGTCCTGGGCCCCGACGCGTACGGCCTCGGCCGCCAGCTCGGCGTCGGCGGAGCCCGCCAGCGCGAGGACCGCGTGGCGCGGGGCGAGGCGCAGGATGTGCCGCAGCGGGGCGAGCGGGTCGTCGCCGGCGGCCCCGGCGCGCGGGCCGGGCAGGGACAGGTCGACGAGGACGCAGTGGACGTCGTCGGTGAGGAGCCGCTCGGCCTCGGTGAGGTTCCGGGCGGTACGGATGCGGACCCGGGTGCCGGCGGCGTCCGCCGCGTCGAGCAGTTCGGGTACGGCGAAGGCGCCCGCCGGGTCGTCCTCGACGACCAGGAGAGTGAGATCGGTGCGGTCGGTTCCTGTGACTGTGCCTGTCATGGGAGTGGCGTCCATTGGGGTGGCTTCGCCGGGCCCCGCAGCGGCAGAGACGTTTCTCTGGCGCGGTACGGATACGGGCATCGGTCCGGGTTTCCTTCCCTCCCCCCGAGGGTGCGCAGGGCGCCGGGTGGCGTCCCGCCCGTCCCGGACCATAGCGGTAGGGCGGTGCGCAGCGGAATGGTGATCAGCCTGTGAGAGCGCGCGTCGCCCTTGGCATATGCCGCGGAAGGGGAGGTACTTGCCCCCGGACGGTCCGCACGGGGGTCCGGATCCCATGAGAAACGTCACGCGCTCGGGACCGCCCCCGCAGCCGGGAAAGTGGCTCGTGTCACGAAGGGCGGGCCCATGCCCGTTGTGTCAGGAAGGGCGGGCCTCGCCCCTCCTGTCACGAAGGGCGGGCCATGCCCTTCCTGTCAGGAAGAGCGGACGACTCGCCTTGTGTCACGAAGGGCGGGTCATGCCCCTTCTCTCAGGAAGGGCGGACGGCTCGCCTCGTGTCACGAAGGGCGGACGACTCCGAGGATCTCCATCGAGCCCGCGCCCGCGAGGGTCACGTTCCGCCCCGGGCGCGGCGCGTGCACGATCATGCCCTTCCCGACGTACATCCCGATGTGGCTCGCGTCCTTGAAGTAGACGATCAGGTCGCCGGGCCGCATGTCCTTGATGTCCACGTGCGGAAGCAGTCGCCACTGCTCCTGCGAGGTGCGCGGGATCCCCCGGCCGGCCGCGCCCCAGGCGCGCTGGGTCAGCCCGGAGCAGTCGTACGAGCGCGGTCCCTCCGCGCCCCAGACGTACGGCTTGCCGATCTGCGCCGTCGCGAACTCGACCGCCCGCTTGCCCTCCGAGGTCGCGCCCGCCGCCGGGCCGTCGAGGACGCCGGTGTCGAGCCAGGTCGTCTGGGCCCGGAGCTGGGCCTGCTCCTCCAGGAGTCGCAGCCGCTCGCGCTCCTCGGCGGCGAGCTCCGACTCCAGCTTCTTCGCGGCGGCGATCTTGTCGTTGATCTCCTTCTTCGCCTTGGCCTGCTTGACGCGGATGGCTTCCAGCTTGGTCCAGTTGGTGCTGGCGTCCTTGGCGTACGTGTCCAACTCGGCCTGGGTGCGGGTCATCTCGCCCAGGAGGTCGGTGGTGGCCTTGGCCCCGGACTTGAGCCGTCCGGCGGCGTCGAGGAAGAGCTGCGGGTCGTTCGTGAGGACGAGCTGCGCGCCGTCCGGGAGTCCGCCGTTGCGGTACTGGGCGCGGGCCTGGGCGCCGGCCTTGGACTTGAGGTCCTCGATCTTCTCGCGGCCGTCCACGATCATCCGGGCGAGCCGGACGATCTCGGCGGACTGCTCCTTGGTCTTCTCCTCGGCGAGGTTGTACGCGTCGGTCGCGACGGCGGCCTTCCGGTACAGCTCGTCGATCTCCTGGCGCACCTCCTCCAGGCTCTTCTTCGGCGGCGGAGGGGGGAGCGGCGCTGCGGCGGCCTGGAGGGTCAGCGCGGGCGAGGCCAGCACGGTCAGGGCGCAGATCACAGTGATCGCGGCAGTGGCGTGGCGGCGTCGGTTCACGAGCTCCCCCTCGAGTGACCAAATCTGATTTACCGTCAGTAACTTGCTGGTGACCTTGGCGATAGTGCCATGCGAAACCGGAAAACGACAGGGGAAACCGGGGCCTGTCGGGCCTGCTCCCCCCACGGGGGACGAGTGAGGTGCGTGTGACGTTCCCTCTGCACCGGAAATTCAGGGGGAGTTACGGAAACCGGGGGAAAGATCCGGCCGACACGCCGTCAGGTCCTCGGCGCCAGCGCCTCCCACCGCACCGTCACCTCGCCCTGGCGCCACCGGCGCGGACCGTCCGTCAGCGGCCAGTCCGCCGCCAGGTCGCGGACGGAGCGGATCCACCGCTGCCGGGCGCCCAGGGAGGCGTACGGGGCGGCCGCCGCCCATGCCCGGTCGAAGTCCCGCAGGAAGGCGTGCACCGGCTCGCCCGGCACGTTCCGGTGGATCAGCGCCTTCGGAAGCCGTTCCGCGAGGTCCGAAGGCCGGTCGAGCGAGCCGAGCCGGGTCGCGAAGGTCACCGTGCGCGGCCCGTCCGCGTCGAGCGCCACCCACACGTGCCGGCGCCCGATCTCGTCGCAGGTGCCCTCCACCAGCAGCCCGCCGGGCGCGAGCCGCCCGCGGAGCCGCGCCCAGACGGCGGCGACCTGGTCCTCGTCGTACTGGCGCAGCACGTTCGCGGCCCGGATCAGGGCGACCCGGCCGGGGACCGGCACCTCGAAGCCGCCGTGCAGGAAGGCGAGGCCCTCGTGCGCCGCCTCGTACGGCTTCGCGGCCTCGACGCGGGCGGGCTCGATCTCGATCCCGTACAGGAGGGTGCGGGGATCGGCGGTGCGGAGCCGGGCCAGGAGCTCCACAGCGGTCCAGGGGGCGGCCCCGTACCCGAGGTCGACGGCGAGCGGCGGCTCGGGGGAGCGGCGCAGGGCGGGGCCGTGGACGGCGGCGATCCAGCGGTCCATGCGGCGCAGCCGGTTCGGGTTGGTGGTCCCGCGGGTCGGGGTGCCGACGGGGCGGGTGGTGCGCGGGGCCATGTCATGAGCGTAAGGGGTGAGATAGGCGGCCCCGCCCCGGCAGGCAGGGGTGCGAAAGGCGGCCGCGCCCCGGCGGCAGGGGTGCTCCTCCGGCCCTCTTCCGGTACTCCTCCGGCCTTCCTCCGGCCGGTGGCCCCGGCAACGAATTGGCAAAGCGGCGTCGCCACCGGAAATGAAAGGGGGGATTCCGGTGTTGTGACGCCGTGAGGACGTCCCACGCCCTCCAGCAGTCATGCCCGACGGGCTCAGCCGCCCAGCTCAGCCACCCCCGAGCGGAAGGACCGCCGACGTGAGCCAGTACGTGTCCCGGTTCGCCGGCACCCGGCACCGGCACCCGGCGCCGGCCAGGCTCCGGCTCCCCGGCCGGCACCGCACCCCCCGGCGCGTGGCCATGCTCAGCGTCCACACCTCGCCGCTGCACCAGCCCGGCACGGGCGACGCGGGCGGCATGAACGTCTACATCGTCGAGCTGGCGAAACGACTCGCCGCCATCGACATCGAGGTGGAGATCTTCACCCGGGCCACGACCGGCGGTCTCCCCCCGGTCGTGGAGCTCACCCCGGGGGTGCTCGTACGCCATGTGGACGCGGGCCCGTACGAGGGTCTGGCGAAGGAGGAGCTGCCGGCGCAGCTCTGCGCCTTCACGCACGGCGTGATGCAGGCGTGGGCGGGTCACCGCCCCGGCCACTACGACCTGGTCCACTCCCACTACTGGCTCTCCGGCCACGTCGGCTGGCTGGCCGCCGAGCGCTGGGGCGTCCCACTCGTGCACGCCATGCACACCATGGCGAAGGTCAAGAACGCGGCGCTCGCCGAGGGCGACACGCCCGAGCCCGCGGCCCGGGTGATCGGCGAGACGCAGATCGTCGCGGCCGCCGACCGGCTGATCGCGAACACGGCCGAGGAGGCCGACGAGCTGGCCCGTTTCTACGAGGCGGACCCCGGCAAGATCGCGGTGGTGCACCCGGGCGTCAACCTCGACCACTTCCGCCCCGCCGACGGCCGCGCGGCCGCCCGCGCCCGGCTCGGCCTGCCGCAGGACGCGTTCATACCGGTCTTCGCCGGCCGGATACAGCCGCTGAAGGCCCCGGACATCCTGCTCAGCGCCGCCGCGCGGCTCCTGGAGCAGGATCCCTCGCTCCGCGGCCGGATGGTCGTCCCGGTGGTCGGCGGCCCGAGCGGCAGTGGCCTGGCCAAGCCGGAGCAGCTGCAGAAGCTCGCCGCCAGGCTGGGGATCTCGGACGTCGTGCGTTTCCACCCGCCGGTGGGGCAGGACCGTCTCGCGGACTGGTTCCGCGCGGCCAGCGTGCTCGTCATGCCCTCGTACAGCGAGTCCTTCGGCCTGGTCGCGATCGAGGCGCAGGCGGCGGGCACCCCGGTCGTCGCGGCGGCGGTCGGCGGTCTGCCCGTGGCCGTACGGGACGAGGTGACCGGTTTCCTCGTGCAGGGGCACGACCCGGCGGACTACGCCCGGGCGCTCGGCCGCTTCGTGGCGGACCCGTCGCTGTCGGCGCGGATGGGCGAGGCGGCGGCGCTGCACGCCGGCTCCTTCGGCTGGGACACGGCGGCCTCGGGCACGGCGGACGTGTACACGGCCGCGATGCACGACCACCGGCTGCGGGAGAACCGCCGTCGCGTACGCTCGCACCATGGCTGAGACCGAGGTCGTCCGGCGGATCGTCGAGGACACGTTCAAGGACGCGGAGCTGGACTGGGAGTCCCCGGAGCCCGGCTCGTACGTCGTGAAGCTCCCGGGCACGCGGAAGCTGTTCACCACCCTGTCGCTGCGGGTGGGCCGCCACTCCGTCTCCCTCAACGCCTTCGTCATCCGGCACCCCGACGAGAACGAGGCGGGGGTCCACCGCTGGCTCCTGGAGCGCAACCTCAAGCTGTACGGGGTGAGTTACGCGGTCGACGCCCTCGGCGACGTCTACCTCGCCGGCAAGCTTCCGCTGGCCGCCGTCACCCCGGAGGAGCTGGACCGGCTGCTCGGCTCGGTCCTGGAGGCGGCGGACGGTGACTTCAACACCCTCCTGGAGCTGGGCTTCGCGTCGGCGATCCGGCGGGAGTACGAGTGGCGGGTCTCGCGCGGCGAGTCGACCCGCAACCTGGACGCGTTCAAGAACCTGACGCAGAAGCCGACGAAGTAGCCGACGCGGTAGCCCGCTCGGAAGTCCCTGACCTGACCCCTTCCGGTAGGGGCCTTCTGCTGCCATGCTCACGCCCGACGCAGATCTGAACACCGTTCATATATGTGAAGGGCTCAGGTTCATGGCACTCAGCAGAAGGCAGTTCGTCGGCGGCGCGGTGGCGGTCGTGGCGGCGACGGGCACGGCGGGATTCGCCCCCTCCACCGGACCGACCGAACCCACCGGACCGACCGAACTCACCGGACTGACTGAACCCACCGGACCGACTGAACCCACCGCACTTTGGCGGGAGTTCGAGGCCGCCCCCTACACCCACCCCCAGATCCCCTACGTGGGCCGGGCCGGCGCCCACGCGGGTGCCCGCCGTGCGCCCCGGCCCCCGGTCGTGGCGAACGCCGTCACCTACGGGGCGACCCCGGACGCCTCCCAGGACTCCGCCCCCGCGATCAACCGGGCTCTCGCGCAGGCGGGGGAGCGCGGCGGCGGAACGGTCCTGCTGCCGCCGGGGACGTACCGGATCGACGACTACCTCCGGATCGGCCACAGCGGGGTGGTCCTGCGCGGCGCGGGCTCCGGCCGTACGACCCTGCTCGCCACCCGGAACCTGACCGAGCTGATCGGCCCGTACGGCTCCCGCTACGGCGGCGACAAGTCCTCCTGGTCCTGGGCCGGCGGCCTCATCTGGCTCTCCCCGCACGCCCGGCACGCCTCCCTCACCGCCGCGATACGCGACCGGGCCTGGCCCTTCGAGGGCTGGACCGGGAACCGCCGCGACGAGTGGACCACGCTCACCGCCGTCCGCCCGGCCCGCCGGGGCGACCGCTGCGTCATGGTCGAGGACCCGTCGGCGCTCCGGCGCGGCCGGCTGGTCGTCCTCCGCCTCGCCGACGACGCCGGTCACACCCTCCTGGAGCACATGGCGGGCGGCGGGCCTGGCCCGGAGGCGTACACCTGGGACGACAAGACGAAGCTGACGAGCTACGTCCCCTACGAGTGGCCCGTACGGATCACAGGGGTCCGGGGCCGCGAGGTCACCCTCGAACGCCCCCTGCCCCTGGACCTCCGCCCGGAGTGGGACCCCCGACTGATCTCGGGGGCCGAGCCGCTGACCGACGCGGGGGTGGCCGGTCTGACCCTGGAAGCGCCGCCGGCCGCGCAGTCCCCGCACCTTCTCGACAAGGGCTACAACGGCGTCACTTTCCAGTGCGCGTACGACTGCTGGGCGGAGGACGTGGTCGTCCGCCACGTCGACAACGGCTTCGGGCTCGTCGCCGCCTCCGCCTGCACCCTGCGCCGCACGCGCGTGGAGGGGCGCGGCTCCCACCACCCGTACTTCTGCCGGGAAGGGGCGCACGACAACCTCGTCGAGGACTTCCGCATCGCCGCCCGTACCGTCCCCGCGCCGGCCGGCACCCAGCTCCACGGCATCAACGTCGAGGGCCTGTCCAGCCACAACGTCTGGTCGCGCGGGGTCATGGAGATGGGCACCTTCGACACCCACCGGGGGATGCCCTTCGCCAACGTCCGCACCGAGATCACCGTCGAGAACAACGGCCGCCACGGCGGCGACGCCTCCGCCGGTCCGCTCTACGGGGCCCGGTTCACCCACTGGAACGTGACGGTCACCAACGGCCGGGCCGGCCTGGTGAAGATCGACACCATCGCCCCGTACAGCGCCACGGTCGGCATCAGCGAGGTCCGCGAGTTCGACCAGACCGACGTCCCCGACTTCACGGGCGACCTCCACGCGCGCGCAGAGGCGTACGGCACCTCGGACACTGTCCGCCCCGGGAACCTGTACGAGGCCCAGCGGGCGCTCAGCCCGGAGTGACGGTGGCGTTCCGGTACCGACCCGGTGTCGTGCCGAACTCGCGGCGGAAGGCGTGGGACAGGGCGTACGGCGAGGCGTAGCCGACGTGGCGGGCGACGGCGGCCAGCGGGTCGCCGGTGTCCCTGAGCAGGGTGGCGGCGAGGGTCAGCCGCCACCAGGTGAGGTACGCCATCGGGGGCCGGCCCACGAGAGCGGTGAAGCGGCGGGCGAGGGTGGGCCGGGAGACGCCCGCCTCGGCCGCGAGCCGGTCGACGGTCCACGGCGCGGCCGGGTCGGAGTGCAGCGCGCGCAGCGCGGCGGCGGTCACCGGGTCCCCGAGGACCGCCGGCCAGACTCCGGCGGTGCTCTCGGCCAGCCAGGACCGGATCATGTAGACGAGCAGCAGGTCGAGCAGGCTGGGCAGGGCGACACAGGCGCCGGGGCGCCGCTCGTCCAGCTCGCCGCCGAGCAGGGTGATCGCGGCGCGGAGCTCGGGCCGCCCGCCGGCCCGGTCCGGCAGGTGGACGAGCGGCGGGAGCTCGGCGAGGAGCGGGTGGACGTGGCTGCGGTCGAGCCGGTACTTGCCGCAGACCATCTCGACCTCGGGTTCGCCGGGTTCGCCGGGTTCGGTACGGGGAGGGTGCGGCAGGGTCCCGTCGGCCCACCGGTCGAAGGGCACCGCCCGCGCCACCCGCTCCGCGTCGGCGGGCGCGTCGGCGATGACGTGCCCGGTGCCGTGCGGGAGCAGCACCGCGTCCCCGGCGCGGAGGGCGACCGGCTCCCCGCCGTCGGGCAGCAGCCAGCAGCTGCCGCGCAGGACGACGTGGAAGCCCGCCCCGTCGTACGGATCGAGCCGCGCGCACCAGCGGCCGCCGACCCTGACCCGGTCGGAGGATGGCTGCCCGGCACGTACGGTCGAGATCGCGTCGCTCACCACGTCCATGGGGCGGCAGCGTACTCCCGACGTGTGAGCCTTCCGCGTATCCGAACGAGCCGATCACGCATTGAGAGGCTCACTCTCCCCTCCGTACCGTCGACGGCATGACGAACGAGAGCGCACAGAGCATCGTCCTGGGGGACGTCGAGATCGTCCGGATCGTGGAGTGGCAGGGCCCGTTCGGCCCGCCCGGCACCCTCGTCCCGGACGCCGGGGCCGAGCTGTGGAAGGACAACGAGGAGTGGCTGGCGCCCGACCACTGGACGCCGGACGCCGACAGCACGGTCATGGCGCTGCAGAGCTGGGTGCTGCGCAGCGGGGGCCGGACGGTCCTGGTCGACACGGGGGTGGGCGACGGGCGCGAGCGCCCGCACTCGCCGCACTTCCACCACCGGCAGGACGGTTTCCTCGGCCGCCTGGAGCGGGCCGGGATCCGCCCGGAGGACGTCGACGTCGTCGTGAACACCCATCTGCACGCGGATCACGTCGGCTGGAACACGTACGACGCGGGAGGGGAGTGGGCGCCGGCCTTCCCGAACGCCGAGTACCTCGTGCCGGCCGCCGACGATGCCCACTTCGGCCCGGGGAACGCGTACGGCGGCGGCCTCCAGGAGGAGGACCGGCTGATCTACGAGGACAGCGTGGCGCCCGTGCACCGCGCCGGGCTCGTCACGCTCTGGGACGGGTCGCACCGCATCGACGAGAACCTCGTCCTGGAGTCCGCGCCCGGCCACACGCCCGGCTCCGGCGTGCTGCGGCTCGCCTCGGGGACCGACCGCGCGGTCTTCGTCGGCGATCTCCTCCACAGCCCGGTGCAGTTCGCCGCCCCCGGCTGCTCCAGCTGCTTCTGCCTGGATCCGGCGGGTGCGGCGGCGAGTCGCCGGCGGATCCTCGAACGGGCGGCGGACGAGCGGGAACTGGTCGTCCCCGCGCACTTCGCCGGGGCGGGAGCGGCGGAAGTACGCAGGGACGGGAGGGGTTTCGCGCCAGTGCGGTGGGCGGCCTACGACGGCCCGGAGGGGGTCAGGCGCTGACGGAGGAGGACGAGGCGCCCTCGGCGGTAACAGGTTCGGCGGCGGGGACGACGGGGGTGCCTCCGCCGCTCTCTCCGCTCTCTCCGATCTCGCCGGTCGCGTCGGCCGCCCCGGACTCGTCGGCGAGGGCCTTCCGGAGGCGGACGAAGTACCCGACCGCGGCGATCGCACCGATCGCCGTCGTCGCGGCCCACAGCACATCCGGCCCGGGCCCGCTGACGATCGCGCCGGCGCCGATCGGGGCGACGAAGCCGGCGACCGCCCAGGACATGCCCATCACGCCCTGGTAGCGGCCCCGGGCGTGCTCGGGGGCGAGGCGGGCGGTGGCGGCGGCGTTCGTCGGGACGTGGATCATCTCGCCGACCGTCCAGACGACCACGGTCGCGGCGAAGGCGACGGGGGAGCCGGCGAGGGCGGTGGCGCCGGTGCCCACGGCGAAGAGGAGGGCGGAGAGGGTGAGGAGGACGACGGGGGAGCGCTTGTCGGTCAGCTTGTTGACGAGCAGCTGGAAGCCGACGATCACGATGCCGTTGACGGCGATGACGACGCCGTACGAGGAGGGGGAGAGTCCCTGGTTCGCCATGGTGAGCGGCAGGCCGATCCAGGGGGCGGTGAAGACGAGGCAGACGAGGAGGTTGAGGAGGACGAGCGTGCGGAAGGGCGCGTCGCGCAGCACGGTCAGCATGCTGACCTTCTCCTCGACGACCGGCGTGCCCGCCTTGCCGACACGGGCCTCGGGACGGGTCTCGGGGAGGCGGAGGAAGACGATGACGGCGCAGAGGGTGGTGGCGACGGCGTCGACGACGAAGAGGGTGCGGTAACCGAGAAAGGCGGCGGCGCCGCCGCCGATGGAGGCGATGGCGAAGCCGAGGTTGAGGGCCCAGTAGTTGAGGGCGTACGCCCGGCGCACGTCGTGGGCGGGGACCATGTCGGCGATGGTCGCGTTGATGGAGGGGCGGACGGCCTGCATCGCGACGCCCATGAGGAGCACGACGGCGGCGATGCCCCAGGCACTGGTGACGACGGAGAGGGCGGCGGCACAGCCGGCGGCCGCGAGGTGCATGGTGACCATGGTGGGGCGGCGGCCCCAGCGGTCGGTGAGCAGACCGCCGAGCGGGGATCCGGCGACACCGCCGAGACCGTGGAGGGCGACGACGAGTCCGGCGAACCAGGCGGAGTGCCCGAGCTCCACGGTCAGGTAGAGGGAGAGGAAGGTCAGGACGAAGGCGCCGGTCCGGTTGACCAGGGTGGACAGCCAGAGCCACCAGAAACCCGGGGGGAGGCCGGAGACCGTCTCGCGGGCTGATCGTCTGAGCGAATCGATGGACATGTGTGGCGGCCCCCCTGTGGTGCGTAAGCCCTGCTTCCGGCTCTCGTAACTTACGCATCTCATACGTCGGACGCCAGCGAATTGACGACGCGCGTCAATCGTCAGCGGTCGATTAGGCTCGTACGCATGGCCGACGCACCGTACAAGCTGATCCTCCTCCGCCACGGCGAGAGCGAGTGGAACGAGAAGAATCTGTTCACCGGATGGGTGGACGTGAACCTCACCGCCAAGGGCGAGAAGGAGGCGACGCGCGGCGGCGAGCTGCTCAAGGACGCCGGCCTGCTGCCCGACGTGCTCCACACCTCCCTCCAGAAGCGCGCCATCCGCACCGCGCAGCTCGCCCTCGAGGCCGCCGACCGCCACTGGATCCCGGTCAGCCGCTCGTGGCGCCTGAACGAGCGCCACTACGGCGCCCTCCAGGGCAAGGACAAGGCGCAGACCCTCGCCGAGTTCGGCGAGGAGCAGTTCATGCTGTGGCGCCGCTCGTACGACACCCCGCCGCCGGCGCTCTCGGACGACAGCGAGTACTCGCAGGCCCACGACGCCCGCTACCAGACGATCCCGCCGGAGCTGCGCCCGCAGACCGAGTGCCTCAAGGACGTCGTCGAGCGGATGCTCCCGTACTGGTACGACAACATCGTCCCGGACCTCCTCGCCGGCCGCACGGTCCTGATCGCCGCCCACGGCAACAGCCTCCGCGCCCTGGTGAAGCACCTGGACGGCATCTCGGACGCCGACATCGCGGGCCTCAACATCCCGACGGGCATCCCGCTGTCCTACGAGCTGGACGAGAACTTCAAGCCCCTCAACCCCGGCGGCACCTACCTCGACCCGGACGCCGCGGCGGCCGCCATCGAGGCCGTCAAGAACCAGGGCAAGAAGTAGCCCTTAGCCACGAAAGAGCCCCCGACCTGCGGTTTCTCCGCTGGGAGGGGGCTTCTTCGTACCCGTGGGCCGTTTGTGGGCCGTCAGAGAGTCGGGGCCGCGGGACGTCCGGGATCCTGCTCCTGCCGCGCTTCTGCTAGGGCGCCGACGCTCCGGAGCACCGCGACCGCGTCGTCGGCCATGTCCTGGGGCCGGTCCTCAAGGACAGCGACCGGGGCCCGCTTCGTCAGCACTCTGCTGTGCCAGAGGCTCAGCCCGGTCACCTCACGCACGGCCCGCACCACGTCCATCTCGCGCGGCCCGCAGTCGAGGAGGACGACGGCGTAGGACGGGTCGTCGCAGATCAGCGTGAAGTACTCGGTGACGTCCGCGTCAGCCATTTCGTCCCCCGGTTCTTCAGTGACGGGGAAGCGTATGTGCCCCGGAAGACGTCAGCCACGGCTTTTCGGGTGTGCTCTCGCACTGCTCGGCATGAGGTGCGCGTACACCCTCAACGTCAGGCCGGATCGGCACCCCGAGCCGTGCCCCATGCGTGCCCGATCAGCCGCCTACGGCAGGACCGCAGACCGAGTTGACCCGGAAAGGAATCGCGTCAGAAGTCTGGTCTAGGTTTGGCCTGTGAACCACAGCCGTTCCAACGCCGGGGCGCCCCGCGAGGCTGACTTGCCGCCCTACCAGGTAGTCCTGGCGGAGACTGATTGGGGTTCGCTCCAGACGGCTTTCGGGAACGGTGAGGACCTTCCCGGAGTCCTGGCGCGGCTGTTGGAGCCCGATCCCAAGGTTCAGGTCACCGCTTTGTCGGAGCTGGGTGAGCTGGTCGGCCACCAGAACACCATCTACGAAGCCACCGCCCCCGTCGCTATGTATGTCGCCGGCATCCTCACCCACCCGGCGGCCATGACCCTCCGGCCCTATCGCAACGTCCCCATCCGCGCGACGCTGCTGAGCTGGCTGGTTTCCACGGCCTACGACGCCTCCGACGAGATTGTTGGCCGCACCGAGCAGTACTTCCCTGGCTTCCTCACCCACGACACCGCCGTGGCGGCCTTCCGAGACCTGCGCACGATGCTTTATCGGGCCGTCGCGCCCTTCCTGCAGGACAGCCACGAGGACGTGCGCGAAGCCGCCGTCCTCGCCGCGCTTATCCTCGCCGAGCACCCCGCGCTCGCCGAGCACCGCGATCACCTCGCCGTGCACGCGCGCCACATCCTGGACACCAGCAGTGACGACCCCAACCGGCGCGTTGCCCGGAAGGCACTCAAAGCATGGGGCCACGACGTCCCCGATCCTGAACCTTTCCGGGAGGAGCCCTGGGACTGGGGGCCACACAGCGATGGCCGCGGCGATCTCGAACCTCCCTTCTGACCGATACGCGCACGGTCCACCGGCGGACCACCGACCTCAACAACCGGCAGCGTTCCAGGCTGACCCCATACGCTCCCCGGCAGCCTGTGTGACCTCCCATGACCGATCGGTGTTCTCAGCTCTCGTGCGCCCCAGTGCCTCCATGGGCAAGAGGCATGCGCCCGCATGCGCCTTCCGCAGAGCCAGGAGCGCTCGACACACTCGGCTGGTCTGTCCGTCTGATGACACCAGGGGGAGTAGTGGCTCGAACGCAGTCCAAGTGCGGAGCGCTCACGCAGAAGGGGACTCGGTGTCAGCGCCTTGCCATGATCGGAGCCTCCAGGTGCGACCGTCACCGCGGTGAGTGGTCCTCCTACGAAGTTCAGAAGCGTAAGACGAAGAAGAAACAGAAGTAGCCGGCCGCCGGGCCGTGTCTGGGCCGTGGGAGGGCGAGGGTCGGAGCAAGAACCAGGGCAAGAAGTAGTCTCCGCGCCTCAAGGAGCCCCCTGTCCGCCGGATTTCCGGTGGGTTGGGGGCTTCGTCTTGTTCGGGTGGTGTCCTGTGGGGGTTCCAGATGTGTGACAGGGCAGGTCACGCGCTTTCGCGGTGGTGGGGGCGTTGCTACGTTCCGGGGCAGGGGTGCGGCCGCGGTGGTCGCCCGTGAAGAGGGGGACTTCCCGATGAACGCCGACCGTCTCAGACCCGCTGCTCTCGCGCTCGCCGCCGTCGCGCTGACCGCCGTGCTCACCGGATGCCAGGACAAGGGTTCCGCCGCCGCGCCCGCCGCGCCCGCCGCGCCCGCCGCGCCGAGCACGCCGAGCACGCCGAGCACGCCGAGCGCGCCGAGCGCTCCCGCGGCGAGCAGCGCCGCTCCCGGGTCGGCCGATGTTCCGAGCGCCGTGCCCACCGTGAAGAAGCCCTCGGCCCCGAAGACCTCCGCCCCGAAGACGTCCGCGCCCAAGCCGAAGCCCACCGCCGCGCCCGCCCCCGCCGGCTGTGTCGACTCGGCTCCGGGGCCCGACGACGTCGACCCCGACGAGTTCGCGCTCTACCGGATCGAGGAGCTCGACGGCAGCACCGGGAAGGTCAACCTCGTCGTCCAGCACGGCGCCTGGGGCTGCGGGTCGCCCGACTCCGACGGAGGGCCGTTCGTCGTCACCGGCGAGGAGAGCCGCTGGGCCCTCGACCAGGCCGCGTACGTCACCGCCACCAACCCCATCGTCACCAGCACCGAGAACCAGCGGATCGGCGTGCAGGAGCTGATCGACTGGGTGAACGCCCACCCCGACTCGGGGCTCGTCTTCCGGTACGAGACCGGGGACGACGGCGCGATCCACCGCCTTGAAGAGGTCTTCACTCCGTAGGGCCCCTGTGGGCCGGTCGGGTGAGGGCGAATCCTTCCGTCTGCGGTGCGCCGCTTACGGGGCGGAGCGCGGGGTTAGGGGTGGGGTGACCTTGGTCGTCTTCACCGAAACGAGAACCCCGTGCGTCTCCGCCACTCCGTCGCCGCCGTCTGCGGCGCCCTCGCCCTCACCGCCGCCCTGGCCTCCCCCGCCCACGCCGCCACCGGCGACTTCAGCTACGCGTTCGTCGGCATCAGCGGCGACACACAGCGGGCCACGCTGCAGGACCCGGCGAGCGGCGAGTGCCTCACGATCCCCGAGGCCGCCGACCCGAACGCCTCCGAGCCCGCCTTCGCGCCGCACAACGACACGGACGAGTACGCGATGGTCTTCACCGAGACCGACTGCTCCGGTGACTCCTGGACCCTCCGGCCCCACGGCCGGCCGGCCACCGAGCGGCTGAAGCTGCGTTCGGTGATCTTCTTCCGGCCGTAGCGCGCCGGTCGTAGTGCACCGGCCGTAGCGCGCCGCCCGTAGTGCACCGGCCGCAGCGCGCCGCCCGTAGCGCTACGGCCGCAGCGCGCCCGGCCGTAGCGTGCCCCGGCGGGCTTCCGCTCAGAACTCCTCGCACGCGTGCGCGCGGAAGTCCGCCACCGTCGTCGTCCGGACCGTGTCGCCGACCGAGTACGAGACCTGGTCCGGCGTGAGCTTCTTCAGGTCCGCCAGGGTGAAGGAGTGATGGCCCGTCGCCCACGAGCTGTCCCGGGTCGCGCCGTAGAGGGTGTAGAGCTGACCCGGCTTCAGCGCGTGCGGGGGTGCGTCGGGGGTCCAGAAGTTGGTGGCGGTGTCGAAGCCGGGCGGGGTGGTCAGGGGCCAGGTCGCGTATCCGGTGACGGGTACGGCCGCGGTCCAGCCGTCCGTGTACTCCGGTTCCTCGGCGTCCGCCGTGGCCTCCGCGTCCGGGTCGGTGACCGGCTCGTCCGGGTACAGCACCGCCGCGTCGACCTGGTCGTGGCACACGAGGATCACGCCCAGCGGCTCCCCCTCGGCGGTCACGGTGACACCGGTGAAGCCCGCGACCGGGACGGTGCAGCCGGCGAGCGCCGGCAGCAGCGCGGTGAGGGCGACGACGGCGGTCAGGAGCGTGCGGCGCGGCCGAAGCGTGGGCGTCGTGGGCGTCATGAGCGTCATTCTGGGTCCGCCCGATAAACGCGGGCGGAGATCACGACCAATCGTTACTGTCCAGAACATGAGCACGTCACTCCGCTTGGAGCGGGTCACCCCCGCCACTGTCGACGCCGCACTCGCCCTGCGCGTCCACCCCCATCAGGAGCGCAACGTCGCCCCCGTCGTGAAGTCCCTCGCGGAGGCGTACGCCTTCGGGGACAACGCCTGGCCGCGGCTGATCTTCGACGGCGACGAACTCGTCGGCTTCCTGATGGCCTTCCTCGACATCCCGTGGAACGAGGAGGAGGACCCGGACGACCGGCGCAGCGGCCTCTGGCGGCTCAACATCTCCGCCGACGCACAGGGCAAGGGGTACGGACGCTTCGCCGTCGAGGCCGTACGCGACGAGCTGCGCCGACGCGGCGAGCGGCGCTTCCACGTGACCTGGGAGCCCGGCGAGGACGGGCCCGGCGCCTTCTACGAGCGGCTGGGATTCCGTACGACCGGTGAGGTCAGCGGCGGCCAGACCGTCGGCGTCCTCGACATATAAAGGGGAAGGGGGTGGGGTGCGGACACCGCACCCCACCCCCTCACCGGTCAGCCCGAGCAGCCGCCGCACTGGCATGAACCGCCCGACTGGCAGCCGCAGCCGCAGCCCGAGCCGCAGCCGCAGGCGCCGAGCACGGGCAGGAACACCGCCTCACGCGGTGACTCCGCCGCGGAGTCCGTCGTCATGGGGGATTCGGCCATGGGGTCCCTCCCTTTCGAGGCGACTGTCGCCTCCCCCCATTGCATGCCCACCCGGACCGGCGCATCAACGGCGCATCGGAGCCCGTGCGCCTATGCGCCCTCCACCGGCGCGTCGGCCGCCTGCAGCTCGTCCGCGTGCTCACCCGTCACCAGGTACACGACACGCTTCGCCACCGACACCGCGTGGTCCGCGAACCGCTCGTAGTACCGGCCGAGCAGCGTCACGTCCACGGCCGTCTCGATGCCGTGCTTCCAGCGGTCGTCCATCAGGTGCTGGAAGAGCGTCCGGTGCAGCAGGTCCATCTCGTCGTCGTCCTGCTCCAGCTGGAGCGCCAGGTCGACGTCCTTCGTGATGATGACCTCGGCCGCCTTCGCCATCAGGCGCTGCGCCAGCTGACCCATCTCCAGGATGGTCGCGTGCAGGTCACGCGGCACCGCGGTGTCCGGGAACCGCAGCCGCGCCAGCTTCGCCACGTGCTGCGCCAGGTCGCCGGAGCGCTCCAGGTCGGCGCTCATCCGCAGCGAGGTCACCACGATCCGCAGGTCCGTCGCCACTGGCTGCTGCCGGGCGAGCAGCGCTATCGCCCGCGCCTCCAGATCGTGCTGGAGGTCGTCGACCTTCTGGTCCGCCGCGATCACGCTCTCCGCGAGCTTGAGATCCGCGTCGAGCATCGCCGTCGTGGCGCGCCCGATCGCCGACCCGACGAGCCGGGCCATCTCGACCAGGCCCTCGCCGATCGAGTCCAGTTCCTCGTGGTACGCGTCCCGCATGGATGTCCCTCTCTACGCAAAACTCCGGGGTCCGGGTGGGGCTCGGACCCCCACGTTCCCACGTTCGGCCCCCTACGCGTCCGGTTCCACCCCCTGATGTGAACCGGCACTTTCCCCCAGGTGAACTCTGGGCGACACGCGCCACCCCGGCCCCCGGGGCAAATGAACCACCCGCATCTCCACGGTGAACTCTGGGCGACGACTGTTCGAGCAGCCACTCGGACGGCTGGGAGAGTGTCTGCGCACCCGCATAACCTTGGAGGCATGGACGTGAACGCGGCGGTCGCCGCATTGGCAGCGATCGCCGGCGTGTGCACCGGCGTGATCGCCATGCTGGCGTTCCGCTGGAGCGAACGCGACCAGGCGCGACCGACCCGTACCTCGCTGCACACCGACGCCGTGCTCCCGCCCGGCGTCGACACCGTGCTGTCCGTGCTGCGCTCCTCCGCGGTCGTCCTCGACGAGAGCGACTCCGTGGTGAAGGCCAGCTCGGCGGCGTACGCGCTCGGCCTGGTCCGGGGCGGCAAGCTGGCCATCGAACCCATGCTCAACATGGCCCGTGACACCCGCCGCGACGGGGAGATACGGCAGGTCGAGCTGGACCTGGCCCGGCGCGGCACCGGACGCGGCGAGGCCCTCGCCGTCTCCGCCCGGGTCGCCCCGCTGGGCTCGCGGCTCGTGCTGCTCCTGGTCGAGGACCTCACCGAGGCCCGTCGTATCGAAGCGGTACGGCGCGACTTCGTCGCCAACGTGAGCCATGAGCTCAAGACTCCCGTCGGCGCACTCTCCCTGCTCTCCGAGGCGGTCATGGACGCCTCGGACGACCCCGAGGCGGTCACCCGCTTCGCCGGCCGGATGCAGATCGAGGCGACCCGCCTCACCAACCTCGTACAGGAGCTCATCGACCTCTCCCGCGTGCAGAACGACGACCCGCTGGAGGACTCCGAGCCGGTCTCCGTGGACGAGCTCGTCGCCGAGGCGATCGACCGCTCCCGGCAGCCGGCCTCCACCAAGCAGATCACCATGGTCTCCGGGGGCGCCGCCGATCTGTACGTGTGGGGGAGTCGGGGCCAGCTCGCCGCGGCCCTCGGCAACCTCGTCGAGAACGCCGTCAACTACTCACCGGCCCGTACGCGGGTGGGCATCGCCGCCCGCCGTGTCGCCGCGCCCGCCGGCGACGTGATCGAGATAGCCGTGACCGACCAGGGCATCGGCATCCCGGACAAGGACAAGGAGCGCGTCTTCGAGCGCTTCTACCGCGTCGACCCGGCACGCTCCCGTGCCACCGGCGGTACGGGCCTCGGCCTGGCCATCGTCAAGCACGTGGCCGCCTCGCACGGCGGGGAGGTCACCGTCTGGAGCACCGAGGGCCAGGGCTCCACCTTCACCCTGCGGCTGCCCGAGGCGGGCGCCGTACGGGACCGCCGGCCCGCCTCGTCCTCCACCCCAGATCTCATGACCGAACCGCTTCCCGCCCCGGAGGTCCTTCCGTGACCCGAGTGCTCGTCGTCGAGGATGAGGAATCCTTCAGCGACGCCCTGTCGTACATGCTCCGCAAGGAGGGCTTCGAGGTCGCCGTCGCGGCGACCGGGCCCGACGGCCTCGACGAGTTCGAGCGCAACGGAGCCGACCTCGTCCTCCTCGACCTGATGCTTCCGGGCCTGCCCGGTACCGAGGTGTGCCGCCAGCTGCGCGGCCGCTCGAACGTCCCGGTGATCATGGTGACCGCCAAGGACAGCGAGATCGACAAGGTCGTCGGCCTGGAGATAGGAGCCGACGACTACGTGACCAAGCCCTTCTCCTCGCGGGAGCTGGTCGCCCGCATCCGCGCGGTGCTGCGTCGTCGCGGCGAGCCGGAGGAGGTCACCCCGGCGGCCCTGGAGGCCGGCCCGGTCCGCATGGACGTCGACCGCCACGTGGTGACGGTCTCCGGCGGCAAGGTCGACCTGCCGCTCAAGGAGTTCGACCTCCTGGAGATGCTGCTGCGCAACGCGGGCCGCGTGCTGACCCGTATGCAGCTCATCGACCGGGTCTGGGGCGCGGACTACGTCGGCGACACCAAGACCCTCGACGTCCACGTCAAGCGCCTCCGCGCCAAGATCGAGCCGGACCCGGGCGCGCCCCGGTACCTGGTGACGGTCCGCGGCCTGGGCTACAAGTTCGAGCCGTAAAGAGCCGTAAAGCTGTGAAGAGCTGTGAAGAGCCGTAACGGTCGGCAGCAGCTGTGAATGCGTGAAGGGGCGCCCCCCTGAGGGGGCGCCCTTTCACGTAGGACTGCCTGGCGTCAGTGGCCGGCCGTCGTCGGCTCGCCCGAGGCCGGGGTCTCCGCGCCGTGCGAGGCCTCGCCCGAGGGCGACGTGGAGGCGGTCGGGGAGGCGGTCGCCGCCTCCGCCGGGAGGGCCGGGACGACCGTCGGGCCGTACTCCTTGAAGTAGCTCTTCGACGGGACGACGAAGGCGCTCAGGCTGACGTCGCCGGTCTTGCTGAGCTTGAAGACGACCTTCTGCGCGTCGCCGTCACGGGCGGCCTCGGAGCCGTTCTCGATCATGGCGGAGGCGTTGCCCTCGCCGCCGATGACGACGGAGCCGTGGGCCGGGACGACGATCGGGCCGGCGCCCTCGGCGGCCTTCAGCTTCACGACGGCGGCCGTGCCGGGCAGGCGGATCGCGTCGATGGTCTGCGGCAGGCCGCCGTTGTTGAAGACGGTGGCGGAGACGGCGGCCGGGCCCTTGGTGCCGGGCAGCGGCTGGGTGATGACCAGCGCGTTCTGGATCTTGACGTCGTCCACCGTGACGGCGGCGTTGTCCGGCCGCACCTCCAGCGTCTGCGCGTCGTTGCCCGCACCACAGGCGGACAGCGCGGCGACGGAGAACACGATGGCGGTGGCGGCGAGGGCGCCGCGTCGAAGGCTGCGGCTCACGGCGGCGGCATCTCCTAGGACGTACGGACAGGCGTGGAACTAAGGGACAGCTAAAGGTGTGTCAGCGCGCTTAGGTTACCGAGCCTCACTCCGCGTCCCGCACCCGACCCGCCCCTAACCGGTCACAGCCGTCCCCCGGACCTGCCGCATCGCCCCTCCCGTCGCGCGCCGCGCACTCCTCGGACGTCACCCCGCGTGGCCGGATCACGACCCATTGACCTGTTGTTCACATAACCGCCTTGATCAATTCGGCGGCGGCCCCGCATTCCCCCGAGACGGACCTCGGAAAAATCCCGTACCGATGTCGCTTGATGTCCATTGATCAATTTCGGGAATCACCCCGGCATGCATCCGTACGAGTGGCCGATCCTCGAACGGACTAGGCGAAGAAGGCCACTCCGAACCCGACAAAACCGGACATCACCCCTCCCTCGGGGGCCTCCAGGTGTGTGTAACGTGCGCGTTTCTCTCCGTCCATGTAGCCGCTCCGACCTGCGAATACCGCCTTCCGGAAGCCCTCCGCAGCACGTTCGTGTCACCGTTGTCAAGCCCCGAGATATGCCCTGACCTGCGAAAACGCCATTCAGAAGAAGCCGAATCCGTGTTACCCTGGATAGCCACGGAAGGGGTACCTGTCACATGACGTTCAAGGTTGGCGACACCGTGGTCTATCCCCATCACGGGGCCGCGCTGATCGAGGCCATCGAAACTCGCCAGATCAAAGGCGTGGACAAGACCTACTTGGTGCTCAAGGTCGCGCAAGGCGACCTGACGGTTCGTGTGCCGGCGGACAATGCGGAGTTCGTCGGTGTTCGCGATGTGGTCGGTCAGGACGGGCTGGACCGGGTCTTCGAGGTGCTGCGTGCACCGTACGCCGAAGAGCCGACGAACTGGTCCCGTCGCTACAAGGCAAATCTCGAGAAGCTCGCCTCCGGCGATGTCATCAAGGTCGCCGAAGTGGTGCGCGACCTGTGGCGTCGTGAGCGCGAGCGCGGACTTTCCGCAGGTGAGAAGCGCATGCTCGCCAAGGCTCGTCAGATCCTGGTGAGCGAGCTGGCCCTCGCGGAGAACACGAACGAGGACAAGGCCGAGGCTCTCCTCGACGAGGTCCTCGCGTCCTGAGGCCGCGTGCCCAAGTGAAGCAGTGAAGCGATGCCGCGGTGCCCGCTGGCGTGCTGTGATCCACACAGTGCTGCCGTCGGGCGCTGCGGCATGTTCGCGTGCGTCTCATGTTCGCGTACGTTTGCGGGGCGTACGCGTCACCGCACCGCTGAAGTAACCCGCACCCCCTGAACTTCTCTACGCCCGAACCCCTGTGCCCACGCGGCCACGCCTCGACCGTCGTCACGGAAAGGGCCCGGTCAAGGCGGTGCGTCCGGCACGGTGAGGCCATACCCATGTCGGCCGCGGAAACAAACCTGCCGGAGTGCAACCGATGTCAGACGAAGTGCGTCCCAGTCGTACCGCCGTGGTGATCCCGGCCGCAGGGCGGGGCGTACGCCTCGGCCCGGGCGCCCCCAAGGCGCTCCGCGCGCTGAACGGCACCCCCATGCTCATCCACGCCGTCCGCGCGATGGCCGCCTCCCGCGCGGTCTCGCTCGTCGTCGTGGTCGCGCCCTCCGACGGCGCCGCCGAGGTCAAGAACCTCCTCGACGCCCACGCCCTGCCCGAGCGGACCGACTACCTCGTCGTCCCCGGCGGCGACACCCGCCAGGAGTCCGTCCACCTCGGCCTCAAGGCGCTCCCCGAGGGCGTCACCACCGTCCTCGTCCACGACGCGGCCCGCCCCCTGGTCCCCGTCGAGACCGTGGACGCCGTCATCGAGGCCGTACGGGACGGGGCCGTCGCCGTCGTTCCCGCGCTGCCCGTCGCCGACACCGTCAAGGAGGTCGAGCCGGCCGAGAAGCCCGGCGACCCCGAGCAGGTCGTCGCCACCCCGGTCCGCGCCCGCCTCCGCGCCGTCCAGACCCCGCAGGGCTTCGACCACGACACCCTGGTCAACGCCCACGCCACCGTCGCCCTCACCGGCGAGGGCGCCACCGACGACGCCGGCATGGTCGAGAAGCTCGGCGCGCCCGTCGTCGTCGTGCCAGGCCACGAAGAGGCCTTCAAGGTGACCCGCCCCCTCGACCTCGTCCTCGCCGAGGCCGTACTCGCCCGCAGGAGGGCCAACGATGGCTTCTGATTTCCCCCTGATTCCCCGTACCGGCATCGGCACCGACGTCCACGCCTTCGAGAAGGGCCGCGAGCTGTGGTGTGCCGGCCTGCTCTGGGAAGACTCCGACAGTGACGGGTACGGGCTCGCCGGGCACTCCGACGGTGACGTCGCCGCCCACGCCGCCTGCGACGCGCTCTTCTCCGCCGCCGGCATCGGCGACCTCGGCGCCCACTTCGGCACCTCGCGCCCCGAGTGGTCCGGCGCCTCCGGCGTCACCCTGCTCGCCGAGGCCGCCCGGATCGTCCGGGCCGAGGGGTACGAGATCGGGAACATCGCCGTGCAGGTCGTCGGCGTCCGCCCCAAGGTCGGCAAGCGGCGCGACGAGGCGCAGAAGGCGCTGAGCGAGGCGGCGGGCGCCCCCGTCTCCGTCTCCGGCACCACCACGGACGGACTCGGCCTCACCGGCCGCGCCGAGGGACTCGCCGCCCTCGCGACCGCCCTCGTGTACCCCGTAGGGCCTGTCCGGCGGGTCATGGCCGGGGCCGCGACGCCTGGCACGGCACCTCGCCGCGTTGCCGAAACGCCCCAATAGCTCCGCTATCGAGGCGCTCCGGCGCCTTGCGATGCACCGCACCAGACGCCGCGGCCCATCCGACCCTGACCCGCCGGACAGGCCCTAACCCGCCCATGAGCCCCCGGCAGCGGTGAAAAACGTCATCGGTGACCCCGATCAGGTATCGGGGCACTACCACACGCCCACTACCCTGGAGTGGTGACTATTCGCCTGTACGACACCAGCGCCCGGCAGATCCGTGACTTCACCCCGCTCACGCCGGGCTGCGTCTCGATCTACCTCTGTGGTGCCACCGTGCAGGCGGCCCCGCACATCGGCCACATCCGGTCGGGGCTGAACTTCGACATCATGCGCCGCTGGTTCGCGTACCGCGGCTACGACGTCACGTTCATCCGCAACGTCACCGACATCGACGACAAGATCATCAGGAAGGGCTCCGAGCAGGGCCGCCCCTGGTGGTCCATCGGCTACGAGAACGAGCGCGCGTTCAACGACGGCTACCACGCCCTCGGTTGCCTGCCGCCGACCTACGAGCCCCGCGCCACCGGTCACGTCCCCGAGATGATCGAGATGATGCGGGGTCTGATCGAGCGCGGCCACGCCTACGAGGCGGACGGCAGCGTCTACTTCGACGTGCGCTCCTTCCCGGGGTACCTGGAGCTCTCCAACCAGGACATCGACGACCTCCGTCAGCCCGCCGAGGACGGCATCACCGGCAAGCGCGACCCGCGCGACTTCGCCATGTGGAAGGCGACCAAGCCGGGTGAGCCCGACTGGGAGACTCCGTGGGGCCGCGGCCGTCCCGGCTGGCACCTGGAGTGCTCGGCCATGGCCCACAAGTACCTGGGCTCCGCCTTCGACATCCACGGCGGCGGCCTCGACCTGATCTTCCCGCACCACGAGAACGAGATCGCCCAGGCCAAGGCCTTCGGCGACGAGTTCGCCTCGTACTGGGTGCACAACGCCTGGGTCACCATGAGCGGCGAGAAGATGTCGAAGTCGCTCGGCAACAGCGTGCTGGTGTCCGAGATGGTGAAGAACTGGCGCCCCATCGTCCTGCGCTACTACCTGGGCACCCCGCACTACCGCTCGATGATCGAGTACAGCGAGGAGTCCCTGCGCGAGGCCGAGTCGGCGTTCGCCCGCATCGAGGGCTTCGTCCAGCGCGCCACCGAGAAGGCCGGGACGACCGTCGCCCCCGCCGCCGAGGTGCCGCCGGCCTTCGCCGAGGCCATGGACGACGACCTGGGCGTCCCGCACGCGCTGGCGATCATCCACACCACCGTCCGCCAGGGCAACAGCGCCCTCGCCGCGGACGACAAGGACGAGGCCATCGCCCGCCTCGCCGAGGTCCGCGCCATGCTCGGCGTCCTCGGCCTGGACCCCCTCGACCCGCACTGGGCCGAGGAGACCGGTGGCGGCGAGGAGCTCCACGGCGTCGTCGACACCCTCGTACGGCTCGTGCTCCAGCAGCGCGAGTCGGCGCGCGAGCGCAAGGACTGGGCGACCGCGGACGCGATCCGCGACCACCTGAACCAGTCCGGCCTCGCCATCGAGGACAGCCCCGACGGCCCCCGCTGGACGCTGGGCAACCGTTAGAAGACGTGCCGCTCGGGACACCGGGCGGCACACTTCAGTTACAGACTTCGTACGTCAGCAGAGGAAACAGGTAGTAGTCATGGCCGGGAACAGCCAGCGCAGGAACCGTCGCACGTCCAACAAGAAGGGTGCGACGGTCGGCAGCGGTGGCCAGCGGCGCAAGGGCCTGGAAGGCAAGGGCCCGACGCCCAAGGCCGAGGACCGCAAGGGCCACAAGGCATTCCGCGTCTCCAACGCGATGGCCCGGAACGCGGCCAAGCGCAAGCCCGTCGCCCGCCGCGGCGGCAAGGGCCTGTCCGAGATGGTCGTCGGCCGCAACCCGGTCTTCGAGGCCCTGCGCGACGGCGTGCCCGCCACGACGCTGTACGTGCAGCAGTTCATCGACAACGACGAGCGCGTGCGCGAGGCCCTGAACCTCGCCACCGGCCGCGGCAACATCAACATCATGGAGGCGCCGCGCCCCGAGCTCGACCGGATGACGAACGGCCTGAACCACCAGGGCCTCGTCCTCCAGGTCCCGCCGTACGAGTACGCGCACCCCGAGGACCTCGCCGCGGCGGCGTACGACGACCACGAGGACCCGCTGATCGTCGCCCTCGACGGCATCACCGACCCGCGCAACCTCGGCGCCGTCGTCCGCTCCGTCGCCGCCTTCGGCGGCCACGGCGTGGTCATCCCCGAGCGTCGCGCCGCCGGCATGACCGCCGGTGCCTGGAAGACCTCGGCCGGCACCGCCGCCCGCACCCCGGTCGCCCGCGCCACCAACCTGACCCGCTGCCTGGAGCAGTACCAGAAGGCCGGCATCACGGTCGTCGGCCTCGCCGCCGACGGTGACCACGAGGTGCACGAGCTGGAGGCGCTCTCCGGCCCGGTCGTCATCGTCGTCGGCTCCGAGGGCAAGGGCCTGTCCCGCCTCGTCGGCGAGACCTGCGACTTCCGCGTCCGCATCCCGATGCCGGGCGGCGCCGAGTCGCTCAACGCCGGTGTCGCCGCCGGTGTCGTGCTCTACGAGGCGGCCCGCCGCCGCATGGGCTGACCCGAACGAGGGAACCACCCCGGCCGTGATCTTGACGGGCCTCGGACATTTGGCAACCGTCAAGGCAGTGTCCTAACCGCACATCACTCGGTTAGATGAGTGTGGACACCAGAACGCCCCGGCCGGGGTTCGACGATCAGCCCGCGCTGAGCATGGTCAAGGTGGATTCCGATCCCGCCCAGGTGATCGTGAACCACGCCAGCTTCCGTGTGCGGCTCGCGCCGGCCCCGCAGCCGAAGTTCGCGGCTCGTACGGCCGCCCTGTCCGGAGTGGGCGCGGGCGGCCCGCGCCGTCGCCCCGTCGTGTGGACCGGAAAGTCCGCGCCGGGCGCGACCGGCCTCCTCCAGGCCGTGCGCGAGTCGTCCGTCTCCACGCTCGAACCCGTCGGACACGGCGGGCACGGCGTCGGCGACACCCAGGCCATCCCGCGCCTCGACACCACCATGCCCACCCCCGTGGTGCCCGCCGAGACGCCCCTGCTGCCGCCGATGCGCCGCGCCGAGGGCGCCTACGACGAGGTGTACGACCTCGGGCCCGAGCCCGCCGAGCCGTACGAGCACGACGCGCCGCACGCCCGGGGCGCCCAGCGCCACGGCCAGGACAACGTCCGGCACGCCTACTACCCCGGCCGCCGGATGAACCTCGGCGTGGTCCTCCTCCCGCTCCGCGTCTTCCTCGGCTTCATCTCCATCTACGCGGGCATGGGCAAGCTCTGCGACCCCGTCTACTTCGACGGCGGCGAGCGCGGCTCCATGGTGAAGTGGCTCAACTCCCTCCACCCCTGGGCCCTCGCCGAACCGCTGCGCGACTTCGCCCTCCAGCACCCCGTCGGCGCCGGACTCACCGTCGCCTTCCTCCAGGTCGTCGTCGGCGTCCTCACCGTCCTCGGACTCTGGCAGCGCGTCGCCGCGGTCGTCGGCGGCCTGCTCTCCGCCGCGCTCCTGCTGACCGTCAGCTGGAAGACCGTCCCGGTCTACGACTCCGCCGACATCATCTACCTGGCCGCCTGGTCCCCGCTGATCATCGCCGGCGCCCCCGTCTACTCCCTCGACGGCCGCCTCGCCGGCGAGGCCTGGCGCACCCTCGGCCCCCGCGCCGAACTCTGGGACCTCCGCCGCCGCGTCACCCGCCGCAGCACCCTTCTCGCCGCCGTCGTCGTCGGCCTCACCCTCCTCGTCGGCTCCGTCCTCGGCGGCGCCGTCCGCTCCACCGAGATGGTCACCGTCCCGGGCCCCAACGACGACCCGATCAACCACCTCCCCGGCCAGCCGCTCCCGCAGGAGCCGACGAGCAGCGCCCCCTCGAAGGCCGCCTCGACGGCGCCCGAGCCCTCCGCGACCACCGAGGCCCCGGCCCGGAGCGAGAAGACCGAGGAGGCCACCCGGCCCACCGAGACGACCCGCGAGTCCACCCGGACCCAGGAGCAGCGCCCGACCGCCACCCAGGGCACGAGCACCGGCACCAGCAGCCGTACGCCCACGCAGTCGAAGCCGGCGCCCCCGCCGTCCACCAGCGACAGCCCGAGCAGCAGCGGCGGCACGTCGAGCGGCGGCTCGACCGGCTCGACCAGCACCCCGTCGGAGAGCGGCTCGACGTCGGGCGGTGCGCACAACCCGATCGGCGGCCTGCTGGGCTGACGTACGGACGCACACGGAAGGGGCGGCACCGCGGGATGCGGTGCCGCCCCTTCTCGTGCTGTCGGCCCGCCCGTCAGGTCTTCTGGGCGGCCAGCTCCTTCGCGGCCTCCGTCAGGTCCTTGGCGGTGTCGATGGCCCTCCAGTACGCGCCGTGGGGCAGCGGGAAGCCCGCCAGGCGCCGCTCGCGAGCGAGGCGGGGGAAGGTGGTGCGCTCGTGGTCGCCGAGGTCGGGGAGGAGCTCCGTGAAGGCCGCGGCGAAGACGTACACGCCGGCGTTGATGAGGAACGGCGACGGCGGCGCCTCGATGAAGTCGATGACGTTCCCGAAGGTGTCGGTCTCGACGGCGCCCCACGGGATCCGGGGGCGGGCCAGGGCGAGCGTCGCGAGGGCGTCGCGCTCGGTGTGGAAGGCGGCCATCTCGCGCAGCGAGAAGCGGGTCCAGATGTCGCCGTTCGTGGCGTACCAGGGCTGGTCCGGGGCCGGCAGGTGCGAGGCGGCGTACTTGAGGCCGCCGCCGCGGCCGAGGGGCTCGGTCTCGACGACCGTCGTCACCTTCAGCGGCAGGTTCGCGGAGGCCAGCCACTCCTGGAGCACCTCGGCGAGATGGCCGCAGGAGACGACGGCGTCGGTGACGCCCTCGGCGGCCAGCCAGGACAGCTGATGGCCGATGATCGGGGTCCCGGTGCCCGGGATCTCGACCATCGGCTTGGGGCGGTCGTCGGTGTACGGGCGGAGCCGTGTGCCCTGGCCGCCCGCCAGGACCACGGCCTGCGTCGGAGAGGTGTGCATACGGGGAACGATAGGCGCCCCGTATGTCCGATGTGCGTGACGACGCTCAGCTCGCGCGCATCACGCCGGTCGCGTACGAGGTGTCGCAGACCGGGCGGGAGTAGGCCTGGGCGCGGGAGGGGCCGTAGTGCTCGACGGCGGCGCGGCCGAGGGCGCGGGCGATGGAGAAGCAGTGCTGGGCGAGGGAGGGCCGGTTCTCCACCTCGCGCTGGAGGTGGGTGAGGGCCGTGCCGGGGTCCTTCTCCTGAAGCTCTGCGAGGAGCTGGTCGCGGAGAATATCCTGCGGGGCACGGGACTTGGCCCGGGTGGAGACGTCCGTGGAGGACGCCGTCAGCTGGGTCCCGGAGTCCTGGCCGGCCCACGGAACGGCGGACACCGCGAGCGTTCCCGAGAGCACCAGGACGACGGGCAGGACGAGGGCGAGAGAGCGGCCGATTCGGCGGGCAGTGTGCGTCACGCAGGCGAGCGTAGCGGCCGGTAGTGATATGGCGACATTTAGTCACTCTCGCGAGGGATGGTTCGAGGCGTCTTTTCGAATCCCGTGTTGACGCGGGGGTTCGGGCGGGGCCCTGAATGCCGGGGTTTTCCGGGGTAAGCCCGTTGTACGCCCGCGGCGCGCCCGTTTAAACGAACGGCCCCGCGTCTGCAACAGACGCGGGGCCGTACGGCAGTGCTCGGGAGCGGTCTCGGTCGTCGAGGCGCGCGCCCGTGGGCGGGTCTCAGTCGCTGAGGCGGGCGCCCGTGGAGGTCGAGAAGACGTGCAGCTCGTCGGCGCGCGGCACGACGTGCAGCGTGGAGCCCTTGGCGGGCACGTCACGGCCGCCGACGCGGACCACCAGGTCCTTGTCCTCGCCGCCGACGCGGGTGGAGCCGTACACGAAGCCGTCCGAGCCGAGCTCCTCGACGACGTTGACGGTGACGGCCAGGCCGTCCTTCGAGGTCGCGCTCTGCACGTCGAAGTGCTCCGGGCGGACGCCGACGGTGACGGTGGTGTCGCCGGCGGCGGAGGCGGCGGCGATGGCGTCGCGGGTCACCGGGACGACGCTCGTGCCGAACTTCACGCCGCCGTCGACGATCGGGACCTCGACCAGGTTCATGGCCGGGGAGCCGATGAAGCCGGCGACGAAGAGGTTGGCGGGCTTGTCGTACATGTTGCGCGGCGAGTCGACCTGCTGGAGCAGACCGTCCTTCAGGACGGCGACCCGGTCGCCCATGGTGAGGGCCTCGGTCTGGTCGTGGGTGACGTAGACCGTGGTGATGCCCAGACGGCGCTGGAGGCCGGCGATCTGCGTACGGGTCGAGACGCGGAGCTTGGCGTCGAGGTTCGACAGCGGCTCGTCCATGAGGAAGACCTGCGGCTCGCGGACGATGGCGCGGCCCATGGCGACGCGCTGGCGCTGACCGCCGGAGAGCGCCTTCGGCTTGCGGTCGAGGTACTCGGTGAGGTCGAGGATCTTCGCCGCCTCCTCGACCTTGGCGCGGATCTCCGACTTGTTCACGCCGGCGATCTTGAGGGCGAAGCCCATGTTGTCGGCGACGCTCATGTGCGGGTACAGCGCGTAGTTCTGGAACACCATCGCGATGTCCCGGTCTTTCGGCGGCAGGTGCGTGACGTCGCGGTCGCCGATGCGGATGGAGCCGGCGTTGACGTCCTCGAGACCCGCGAGCATGCGCAGGGAGGTCGACTTGCCGCAGCCGGAGGGGCCGACGAGGACGAGGAACTCGCCGTCCGCGATCTCGATGTCGAGCTGGTCGACGGAGGGCTTGGTGGCACCCGGGTAGACCCGGGTGGCCTTGTCGAACGTGACGGAAGCCATGGTGATGTGTCCCTTCACCGGCAGGAACGTGCCGGACGATCCGAGTAAAGGAAGGATTGAGGTCTAGTCCACCTGGGTGAACCGCAAGTGACGCTACCCGGCGGTGCCCGATCTGTCAGCACTCACGGGCCCGTGAGATTTCCGACCGTGGCCGGGGCCGGGTTGGTTACACTTCACTCGCTGCCGCCTTAGCTCAGTTGGCTAGAGCGCTTGACTTGTAATCTTGAGGTCGTCGGTTCGATTCCGACAGGCGGCTCTGTGGAAGTCGGAGGGCCCCGGACGCATGACGCGTCCGGGGCCCTCCGTCGTCTCCGGAAACCCGGATGCGCCCGTACCAGGGGTGTGGGGTACGTTGCGCAGGCGCCCAGGGGGGAGGGGTCTTTGCCTGGCGTAGCCGCGGGGGGTCGACGGCCGCCCGTGTGCGCTCCCGTGGTCTCCCGTGCCGTGCGGCGGTACGGGAATGCACAGAGGAACTTCATTCGTGCGAAGAATCGTCGCGCTCGGGGGGACGGCCGCCCTGCTGGTGGCCGGTCTGGTGACCGGGGCCGGTGCGGCCTCCGCCGCCGGTCAGGAAGTGGTCGAGTTCGAGCTGGAGAACCGGGTGCTGCAGCCCGGTGAGGGCTGGACCGAGCTGTCCCCGACCAGCCTCGGGGGCATCCCCGACGGCACCCTGGTCTACGCCCTGAGCAAGGCCCCGCTGACCGACCCGGCCTGGACGAAGGCGGGTCTGCCCAGCGGGCTGAGCCTGGAGCCGTCCGACACCTGCACGGCCCGCGCGGGCGTCGTCGGTGTCTACACCTGCCCGATCAGCCAGGACAACCCGTTCCCCTCGCTGAACATCCACGCCGCGGCGTCGACCGCCGACGGCACCACGCTCCACTACGGGGCCGTCTACGTCCCGCGGGGCGGGGACCTCGCCAAGGGCGTCAAGGACGCGCAGATCGTCGGCAGCCTGCCGGAGGACGGCCAGCACGCCGCCCGTACGGTGACGGCGAAGACGCTGGAGCACGTCGCCCAGAACAAGCTGACCCTGAACACCCCGGCCCTGCCGGCGGGCTCCACGGTCACCCAGTCCCTCACCCTGCACGTGGTGGACGAGGGCACGCTCGACCTCTCGTTCATGCCGGCCGAGGGCATGCGGGACTGGGAGGAGGGCGAGACGCAGGTCTCGATCACCGGGGTCACCGCCAGCTCGCCGATCGCCGACTGCGACCACAGCACCGACCTCGACTACGGCGGCGTGTACTGCGAGATCGACCCGGGCCAGTCCGGGCCGACCGACGTCACCGTCTCGTACACCCTGAGCGCCGGCGCCACCGCCGCCGCGTGGAACATCGAGGCCTACGCCGTCTACGAGGTCTACGACTTCGGCATCGGCAACCCCGAGAAGTCCGCGACCTTCCCGATCGTCAGCTCCCGCCCGGTGCCCACGCACTACGCGATGCTCGCCCGGGACAAGAGCGGCAACCTGCTGTGGCACCACGGCACCGGCAAGGCGACGGCGCCCTTCCGGGACTGGGCCGAGAACGTCGGCTACGGCTGGGGCATCTACAACTCCCTCGCCAAGCTCTCGCCGATCACGGTCCAGGCCAAGGGCGGCGGTGTCGTCGGCCGGGACTCCGCCGGTGTCCTCTGGTACTACCGGACGACCGGGGACGAGTGGCAGCCGCTCACCGCGCGGACCAAGGTCGGCGCCGGCTGGGGCATCTACAACAACCTGACGGGTGTCGGCGACGTGACCGGCGACGCCCGGGCGGACCTGATCGCCCGTGACACGGCGGGCGTGCTGTGGCTGTACAAGGGCACGGGCGGCACGACCGCGCCGTTCGCCACCCGTACGAAGATCGGCGCCGGCTGGGGCATCTACAACCAGCTCACCGGCCCCGGCGACTTCACCGGCGACCGCAAGGCGGACCTGATCGCCCGTGACACGGCCGGTGTGCTGTGGCTGTACAAGGGCACCGGCAACGCGACCGCGCCGTTCGCGCCCCGCGTCAAGATCGGCACGGGCTGGGGCGGCTACCCGCAGCTGACCGGCCCGGGCGACCTCACCGACGACGGCAAGGCGGACCTGGTGGCCCGCGACTCGGCCGGCGCGTTCTGGCTGTACAAGGGCACGGGCGTCGCGACGGCCCCGTACACCACCCGCGTGAAGATCGGCACGGGCTGGGGCGACACCCCGGGCACCTCGTACAACTACCTGTTCTGACCGGTCCTTTCGTCCGGCTCCTCGGGGCCCGTCCCGGCGCTTGTCGCCGGGGCGGGCCCCGTCGGCGTCTCAGCGGCCGCTGAGGCGGTTCGCCAGGACGGCCACGCGGTCCGTGTTCGCGGTGTGGGTGGTGGCCTCGCGGCGGTCGGCGCCTCGGAAGGCGGCGTACATCGTCTGGACGCCGAGCCAGCGGAGGGGTTCCGGTTCCCACTTGCGGACCTTGTGGTTCACCCAGGGGAGGGCGGTCAGGTCCGTGGGGCCCGACTGGCCCGAGTCCTGTTGGATCAGGTCGCGGAGGGTGCGGGCAGCGAGGTTGGCGGTGGCGACGCCGGAGCCGACGTAGCCGCCGGCCCAGCCGAGGCCGGTGGAGCGGTCGAGGGTGACGGTGGCGCACCAGTCGCGGGGGACGCCGAGGACGCCGGACCAGGCGTGGTCGACCCGTACGCCCGCCAGCTGCGGGAAGAAGCGGACCAGGATCTCGCGGAGGGCCTCGATCGTCTGCGGCTGGGTGCGGCCGTCGTTGTCGGTCTTCGAGCCGAAGCGGTACGGGACGCCCCGGCCGCCCAGCGCGATGCGGCCGTCGGCGGTGCGCTGGGCGTACATGTAGGCGTGGGCCATGTCGCCGAGGGTCTCGCGGCCGTCCCAGCCGAGGGACTCCCACTGGGCGTCGGTGAGGGGCTCGGTGGCGATCATCGAGGAGTTCATGGGGAGCCAGGTGCGGCGCTGGCCGGCGAGGGAGGCCGTGAAGCCCTCGGTGCAGCGCAGCACGTACGGGGCGCGGACGGTGCCGTACGGGGTGATCGCGTGCTTCGGCTTGATCTCCGTGACGGGCGTCGACTCGTGGATGGTGACGCCGAGCGCCTCGACGGCCGCCGCGAGGCCCTTGACCAGCTTGACCGGGTGCAGGCGGGCGCCGTGCGGGGTCCAGGAGGAGCCGACGGCTCCGGCGACGCGGATGCGGTCCGCCGTCTCACGGGCGCCGTACAGCTCCCGGTCCGTCTCGCCGAAGGCGAGTTCGGCGGCGTGGAAGGCCTTGAGGCGGGCGAGCTGGGCGGGGGAGAGGGCGACCTCCAGGACGCCGCCGCGGTGGACGTCGGCGTCGATCTTCTCCTGCTCGCAGACGTCGACGACCTCGGTGACCGTGGCGTTCATGGCCTGCTGGAGGCGGACTGCGGCCTCGTGGCCGTGGAGCTTGGCGTAGCGGTCGCGGCCTGCGATGCCGTTGTAGAGCCAGCCGCCGTTGCGGCCCGAGGCGCCGTACCCGCAGAACTTGGCTTCGAGGACGGTGATGTTGAGGAAGGGGACGGCCTTCTTCAGGTAGTAGGCGGTCCACAGGCCGGTGTATCCGCCGCCGACGATGCAGACGTCGGCGGTGGTGTCGCCGGGGAGCGGTTCGCGGGGCGCGGGGGCGCCCTCCTGCGCGTACCAGAACGATATGCCGCCGTTGACGGTGCCGTTGACCGTGCTCATCTCTATCCCTCTTCCGGGTGCGTGGCCGGAGGTTACCGTTCCTGATCAGTGAGCGGGAGTGAGTATGGGACCCATACCTGATCACTGCGGACACTCCGAACGGTTTTGGGTGTCCTGGTCGCCCGCATACGCGCCGCGTCCGGCTGTACGGATCGTGTCCGTGGTCCGGGGATGTGGGGGCGGGTTTCCTCACGCCCAGGAGTCTGCGGTCCGGCCTGGATGGTCCGATGCCCGCGACGATCGCTCTGGTCGTCGCGGGGCGGTGCCGTCCGTCGCCGGATCGGATGCTCTTGGGCGCGTCGCCCGATCGCGATGCTCGCCGCATCGTGACGGGTGGTCTTGCGCTTCTTCGAGGTGAGGGGTTTCTGCCAGTGCTGGGCGCCCCACTTCGAGGTGTAGGCCGGGTCCACGACGATGATCGCGATGCTGGTGGCGTCGGCCATGGAAGTCAGCCGGGCGCGGAGCCTGCTGGTGGGCATCCCCGAGATGAGCTGCCTGAACCGGCGCTTGCGGCCGTGCTTCTCCCGTGTCTTCTCCGTGGCGAAGTCGAGGTCTTCGACCGCGACAGCGGCGACGCCGCAGGTCTTGGCCCAGTTCAGCAGCCGCGACAGGGCGTGGCGTACCTGCGCGTCACGGTGGTCGGCCGACCCGCTGAGGTCGTAGGAGAACCTTCGAGGCTGCCCGACGGGGTTGCCGTGTGTGTCCAAGCGCCAGGCGGCAAGGTGATCCGCATTGGTGTCCACGCCGATCACGCCGTCGGCAAGTGCGGTCTCGATCGGGATCGACTTGGTGACGGGCAAGGTCCAGGAAGCGGTCAGATACCAGCGCTCGCGTGTGACGTCCAGGTGGATTCGGTAGGCGACCGCCCGGTTGGCCTGGACGCGGTCGGCCCACTCCTGCCCCCGGTGCGGGAAGCGAACCTTCGCGGCGAGCACGTACCGGCCGTGCTTGCTGTTGGCGTGTTCGGCGAGGTGCGCGGGTAGCTTGATACTCACCTCGCCATCCGGAGTGACGCGGATCGTCTCGTTTCCGAAGCGCTTGCCGGACTCGCCGTCAGCCTGGAGGAACCAGCGCTCTGCTTCCCAGCGTTCACGCCATTCGGCCTCGGTCAGCTTCGCCGCGTCGAGGTTGTGGCGGGTGTTGACCAGATGTTTACCGCCCCGTGTCACGTGGACGACACCTGCCTCACGGTCGGCCCGCACAGCGGCGAGCCGGTCTTCGAGTACGTGGAGGCGGCGCGTCTTGTAAAACCATTCGCGGGTGGAGCCGTATCCGCCAGGCGCCCGCTTCCTGCCTTTCTCGCCGATGGGGAGGGACAACCGGTGCGCGATCGTGCGGATACCCGCCTCAAGGCCATGGATGTGGGCGGCCTGCCCGCGCCGGGCTAGCGCCCACTGATCGTGCGTCGCCTTCGTGATCGCCCCAGCCCAGCGGGACGACGACACGGCCGTCAACTCCCGTTTACGGGAGGCCCACGTCTCGGTGGAGTGCTCCAGGCCGTCGGTGCAGCGCGCCCTGAGGTCACGGGAGGCGAGCGATCCGAGAAGAGCGCCCACCAGGCGCAGCACCTTCTCATCATCGGGTATCAGGCCCTCCAGGCGGTCGCGGATCGCCACACCGGATGGTCCGGGCGCGACGAACGGAGCGCCGATCGGACGGAGGTCATCCATGCAGGGCTGCCTCCAGCGCCTTCTTCGCCCGGTTCTTCGCGGAGCGGCGTCCGTGCAGACGGGCGCAGAACGATGTCAGTACATCCATGATGTCCTGCAGCAGGTCGTCTTCGACTTCACCCTCATCAAGAACAAGCAGGTGACGGCCCGAGGCAGACAGGGCGGCTTCGACCAGTTCGACGTTCATCCGGCCAAGCCGGTCCTTGCGCTCGACCACGACCGTGGTTACCGCAGGGTCGGCCAGCAGACGCTGCGCTTTCGAACGGGCACCATTCATGCCGGATGCGATCTCGGTTTCGATGCGCACCACCCTGTTCCCGGTCTTGGCCGCCCACGCAGACAGTCGGTCCACCTGACGCTCAAGGTCGTTCTTCTGGTCGTGGGCAGATACACGGGCGTACAGGCCCAGACCACCCACGGCTTCCGGTGCCGCGTTGGCGTCGATGTTCACCAGGATCGTGCGCGGCCCAACCCGCTGAGCTGGTACCGGCAGCGTCCCCTCGCGGAACCAGCGATACGCGGTCTGCGGATGCACGCCCTGCGTCTTCGCCCATTCCGTGAGATTCATGACCTGACCGACGACACTCACTCACGCATGGTTACGCTCACTCACTCGACTTTGAAGACCAGCAGTTGAAGACCCCTGGCCAGGGGTCTGTGGATACAGGGGAAACCCGGAGGCGGGGGCGGGCGCCGGTCACTACGCTCGCCGGGTGATTCACGTACCGGAGGAACTGGCCCAGTCGCAGGCGAAGTACAACGGCGAGGCCGGGCGGGCGTTCGTCGCCGGGCTGCCCGGGCGGGCCGAGGAGTTTCTCGGGCGGTGGGGGCTGCGGGTCACCGGGTCCTCGATGCACGGGGTGGCCTCGCTGGTGCTGCCCGTCGAGCGGGTCGCCGACGGTACGCGTGCCGCTCTGAAGTTGCAGCTTCTCGACGACGAGACGGAGGGGGAGCCTCTCGGTCTGCGCGCCTGGGACGGGGGCGGCGTGGTGCGGCTGCTCGATCACGATGCCGCGACCGGGACGATGCTCCTCGAACGGCTCGACGAGGCCCGGCCGTTGTCCACGGTCGCGGACACCCGCGAGGCGCTCCGGATCGTCGCGGGCCTGCTCGCCCGGCTCGTCGCCGTCCCCGCGCCGGAGGGGCTCCGGACGCTCGGTGACATCGCGGCCCGGATGCTCGACCGGGTGCCCGCGGCGGTGGACCGGCTCGGCGCGGACGACGCGGCCCTGCTGCGGGACTGCGCCGCGGTCGTACGGGACGTGGCCGGCGAGCCGGGGGACCGGCTGCTCCACTGGGACCTGCACCTCGGGAACGTCCTGGCGGGCGAGCGGGAGCCCTGGCTGGCGATCGATCCGAAGCCGCTTGCGGGGGCCCCGGGGTTCGAGCTGCTTCCGGCGCTGATGGACCGCTTGGGTCCGGACCTCGATCCCGACGAGGTGCTGTGGCGGTTCGATCTGCTGGCCGAGGTCGTCGGGGACCGGCGGCGTGCGGCTGCGTGGACGTTGGGGCGGGTGCTTCAGAACGGGCTCTGGGACGTCGCGGACGGGGAGACCGCGCTCGGCGCCGAGCAGGCCGCCCTCGCCCGGATCCTGCTGGCCAGGAGGGTCTGATCCGGGGCAGGGTGGGGCCATGATCCGTACTGCCACGCCTGCCGACGTCCCCGTCATCCACGCCCTGATCCGCGACCTCGCCGAGTACGAGAAGGCCCTCCACGAGGTCCGCGCGACCCCCGAGATGCTCCACGAGGCGCTGTTCGGCGAGCGGCCCGCTGCCTTCGCGCACATCGCCGAGACGGAGACGGGCGAGGCGGTCGGCTTCGCGCTCTGGTTCCTCAACTTCTCGACCTGGCGCGGAGTCCACGGCATCTACCTCGAGGACCTGTACGTCCGCCCCGAGGCCCGGGGCGGCGGCCACGGCAAGGCCCTGCTGCGCGAACTGGCCCGCATCTGCGTCGAGCGCGGTTACGAGCGCCTGGAGTGGTCGGTCCTGAACTGGAACCGGCCCTCGATCGACTTCTACGAGTCCCTGGGCGCCCGCCCGCAGGACGAGTGGACCGTGTACCGCCTGACCGACGGGGCCCTGGCGAAGCTGGGCGCGGCGACGGTGTAGGAAAGGGGCATGGACATTGAGCAGCGGTTCCAGCGGATCACCGGCTTCATCGAGGCGCGGCTGACCCCGCTCTTCGACCCCGCCAACGGGAGCGACCACGGGTTCGGCATGGACGACACGTCGCGGGCGCTGCGCGCCCTGCGCTACACCGTGCAGGCCGCGTCGGCGGTGAACGGGCTCGTGGAGAAGCGGGAGACGGCGCCGGAGCTGCGCCAGGTCGTCGACCAGGCTCTGGAGCACAACTGGGACGTGCTGCGCTCCATCGCCCGGATGTGGGAGGACCACCCCGACTTCACGAAGGAGTTCAAGGCGCACTCCTGGGACGTCCTCGGCGTCTGACCCCTTAGGGGACCAGGACCACTGACCCCTTAAGGGACCAGTACCACTGACCCCTCAAGGGACCAGGACCACCTTGCCCGTCGTGCCCCGGGTCTCCAGGGCGCGGTGGGCCTCCGCCGCCTCGGCGAGCGGGAAGCGGTGGAGCGCCGGGCGGAGGGTGCCGGTGGCCGCCGCGTCGAGGGCGGCGAGTTCGAGCGTACGGATGTCGCCGCCCGCCTTCTGGATCATGACGGGGCCGAGGACGGACTCCGAGGTGATCCCGCGAGCGGTGAGCTCCTCCTCGGTGAAGGCGAGCGGCTCGCCGTCGTGGAGTCCGGCGCCGGACCAGCCGAAGACCAGGTGCTGTCCGCCCTTGCCGAGCAGGTCGACGGCGGCGCGCCCGGTGTCGCCGCCGACCGAGTCGAAGACGACGGTCGCCGAGCGGTTCCCCAGGTACGCGCGGACCTTCTCCGGCCAGTCGGGCCGCTTGTAGTCGACGGCCAGGTCCGCGCCGTTCGCCTCGACGAGGGCGACCTTCGCGGGGCCGCCGGCCAGGCCGATCACGGTGGCGCCGGCGTTCTTGGCGTACTGGACGAGCAGGGTGCCGATGCCGCCGGCGGCCGCCGGGACGATCGCGACCGAGTCGGGGCCGAGCTCGGTGAAGCCCAGGATGCCGAGGGTGGTGCGGCCGGTGCCGATCATGGCGACGGCCTCCGCCTCGCCGAGGTGGTCGGGCAGGGCATGGAGGCGGGCGGCGTCGGTGACGGCGAGTTCGGCGTAGCCGCCGGGGTTCATGCCGAGGTGGGCGACGACCCGCCGGCCGAGCCAGACCGGGTCGGTGCCCTCGCCGAGGGCGTCGACGGTGCCGGCGACCTCGCGGCCGGGGATCGTCGGAAGCGCGGTGGGCGCGGGGAAGGGGCCCGTGGCGCCCTCGCGCAGGGCGGTGTCGAGGAGGTGCACACCGGCCGCCGCGACCCGGACGCGGACCTGGCCGGGGCCCGGCACGGGGTCGGGCGTCTCCTCGTAGGTGAGGTTCTCGGCGGGGCCGAAGGCGTGGAGGCGGATGGCGTGCATGACGGTTCCCCTGTTCGTCGGACGGGCGGACGAGCGCTGTGACGCGGCCAGCCTCCAACCTCAAGCGTGCTTGAGGTCAAGCCGGTCCTTGCTGCGGAGAGTCGCGCGCAGGGCGAGCGACACCGCCTCCACCGCGCTCGTGAACGACACCTCCGCCAGCACGCCCGGCGCCGCCACCTGATCGCCCACCAGATACACCCCGTCGCCCCGGTCGACGGCCGGCCGGTCGCGCCAGGTCGTGCCCGGCCGGTCCACCGCGCCCGTACGGCCCTGGGAGACGGACTCCCGCCGCCACACCTCCCGCTCGCGCCAGCCGGGGAAGCCCAGGTCGAGCAGCCGCTCGGCGTGGGCGACGCCGTCCGCCTTCGACGCCTCGGGGCCGATCGGCAGCTGCGCCTGGATCAGCTGCTGCCCGGCCGGGGCCAGCGAGGGGTCCTGCGCCGTGTACCGCTCGATCCAGCCGGGCACGTCCAGGTCGGAGATCACGAACGGGTCGCCCTTCCGCGTGCGCAGCGCCAGGTCGAACAGGACCGTACGGCCGCTCTCCCAGGTCAGCGACGGGTCGCCGAGGAGCCGGGCGGCGGCGGGCAGCGCGGTCGCGACGATCACCGGCCCGCCGCCCACCGGCAGGGTGTCGATCCGGGACGAGGTCTCGATCCGTACGCCCAGCTCACGCGCGCGCGTGGCCATCCGGTCGATCAGCTGCCCCCAGCCGCCCCGGGGGTAGTGCGCCTCGGGCGGCAGGGCGGTGGACCGGTGCAGTCGCTCCTGCACGAAGCGGGCGGAGAGGGAGCCGGGGTCGTGGTGGAAGAGCGCGACCCCGCTGTACGCGGCGGCCACGCGCGCGGTGCGCTCGCCCGCCAGACCCGTGGCCCAGGTGCGGAAGTCGACGTCGACGGGCGCCTGTTCGGGGGTACGGCGGGCCTGACGGAACAGGCCCAGCGGCGGGGTGCGGCGCAGGGCGCCGTCGCGGTGGACGCGGAACCGGACGGCCTCGGCGGGCGGCAGCGAGGCGAGGGCGCCGATGAGGCCGCGCTGCTCCAGCCAGGTCCAGTGCGGGCCGCCGCTGTAGAGGGCGTGCGGGCCCTCGTTCGTGCGGTACGGGCCGTCGGCCGTGCGGGCCCGGCCGCCGAGCGTCCGGTGCGCCTCGTGGAGGGTCACCTCGGTGCCGGCCTCGGCGGCCGTGATGGCGGCGGTCAGTCCGGCGAAACCGCCGCCGATGATCGTGAGCTTCCGCATGTCCGTCTCCTTCGTGAAGGTCTCGTACGGGGGACGGGCAGCGGGCCGCCGGATGTGACATCGGAGGCGTTGTCAGTGGCGTACGTCACGATGGGGTGCATGGCGACGACCGGGAATCGGAAGAAGAAGGTGGCGGGGGCGCGGCGGCCGGAGGTGCGGCTGCCTCCGCTGGAGACGTACGGGGGCGGGCTCGAACCGGACGGGGACTACGACGGCCTCGAACTGGCCGGGCTCGACCTGACGGGCCAGTCGGGCGAGGGGGCCCGGTTCCTGGACTGCGTGCTGCGCGAGTGCGGGCTCGACGGGGCACGGCTCACGGCGGCGCGGTTCCTGGACTCGGTGCTCACGGGGGTACGGGGGGTGGGCACGGAGCTCGCCGGGGCGCAGCTGCGGGACGTGGTGCTCCTGGAGGCGCGGCTCGGCGGGACGCAGCTGCACGGGGCGGTCCTGGAGAGGGTCGTCGTCAAGGGCGGCAAGATCGACTACCTGAACCTGCGGGGGGCGAGGCTGAAGGACGTCGTCTTCGAGGGCTGCGTCCTGAACGAACCGGACTTCGGGGGCGCGACCCTGCAGCGGGTCGAGTTCGTGGACTGCGTGCTCAAGGGCGTGGACTTCACGGGGGCGCGACTCACGGACGTGGACCTGCGGGGTGCCGAGCGGCTGGAGATCACGGGGGGTGTGGAGTCGCTGTCGGGCGCGGTGATCTCCACGGGGCAGCTGCTGGACCTGGCGCCGGTGCTGGCGGCGCGGTTGGGGGTGCGGGTGGAGGACTGAGGGCGGGGCGGCACCCGGTGGGGCGGTGCCCCCGCCCCCGTTGGGCGGTGCCCACCTGCCGTGTGGGCCCGCGCCCGGCTGGGCGGCGCCCCGGCCCCCGCCCATGTGGCCCCGCGCCCTGGAGGGCGTGCCTCGGCCCACCCCCGTGTGGGCAATCGTCCCGCTGAGGCGGGACGGGTGGGCACACGGGACGGCGCCCTTAGCGGCGCCTCCGCGTTCCGCGCCTGAACCCGCACCACCAGCGACGGTGCACACGGGGTGCGGGTCAGGGCGCGGAAGCCTCTGGCGCCGACAGGGCGCGGGTCCGTTGTGCCCACCCGTTCCGCCCCTTGCGGAACGCCTGCCCACAACGGGGGGCGCCGGGCCTACGGCACTCGGGGGAAGCGGGACTGGAGGGACCAGATTGCCGGGTTGTCGGCCAGGCCCTCGTGCATGTCCGTGAGGTCCGCGATCAGGTCGTGCAGAAAGTCCCGCGCCTCGCGCCGCAGTTCCGCGTGGTTGAACGTGACCGGCGGCTCGTCCCCCGGCATCCAGTCCGCCTCGACGTCCACCCACCCGAAGCGGCGCTCGAAGAGCATCCGGTCCGTGGACTCGGTGAAGTCGAGCTCCGCGTACTGCGGCTGCGCGGCGCGGCTGCCGCGCGGGTCCTGGTCGAGCTGCTCGACGATGTCGCACAGCGCCCACGCGAAGTCGAGCACCGGCACCCATCCCCAGGCTGTGGACACCTCGCGGTCCGCCTCGGTGTCGGCGAGGTACACGTCCCCGCAGAACAGGTCGTGGCGCAGCGCGTGGACGTCCGCGCGCCGGTAGTCGGTCTGCGGAGGGTCGGGGAAGCGACGCGAGAGGGAGTAGCCGATGTCGAGCACGTGAGTGATGGTGTCACGGCGCCGGGCCGGTGCCGTACGGCAGGCGGCCGATGGCGTCACGGCACCAGGCCCGTCTCGTACGCGACGATCACCAGCTGCACCCGGTCCCGCGCGTTCAGCTTCGTGAAGAGCCGTGCCACGTGCGCCTTCGCGGTCGCCGTGCTGATGTGGAGCCGTTCCGCGATCTCGCCGTTCGACAGGCCCCGGCCGACGAGGGTGAGGACCTCCCGTTCGCGCTCGGTGACCCCGTCGAGGCCGCGGGAGGGTCGGCGCGCGGGCTCGGGGCGCGCCGCGAACTCCTCGATCAGCCGGCGCGTCACGCCCGGGGCGATCAGGGCGTCCCCGGAGGCCACCACCCGGATCGCGGCGAGGATGTCGTCGAGGGCCATGTCCTTGACGAGGAAGCCGCTCGCGCCGGAGCGCAGCGCCCCGTACACGTACTCGTCGTCGTCGAAGGTCGTGAGGACGAGGACCCGCGGCGCGCCGGGGCCCGCCGTGACGATCCGGGTGGCCTCGATGCCGTCCATGCCGGGCATCCGGACGTCCATCACCACCACGTCGGGCCCGAGCTCCCGGGCCAGGGCGACCGCCTCCGTGCCGGTGCCCGCCTCGCCGACGACCGTGAGGTCGGGGTTGTCGGCCATCAGGACGCGCAGACCGGCCCGGACGAGGGGTTGGTCGTCCACGAGGAGGACGCGGATCGCGCGGTTCATGCGGTGGGGGTTCCTTCCTGGGCGGCGCCGGCCGGCAGCGGCAGCAGCGCGGTCACGTGGAAGCCGCCGCCGGGGCGGGGCCCCGCGGAGAGGCTGCCGCCGAGGAGCTCGGCGCGCTCGCGCATCCCGACGAGGCCGTAGCCGCCCCCCTGGTCCGCGCCGGGCGTGCCGCGGCCGTCGTCGGCGATCTCGACGAGCAGCGTCTCGGTGCGCCGCTCCACCGTCACCCGGCAGGTGGGGGTGGCCGCGTGGCGGACGACGTTGGTGAGGGACTCCTGCACGATCCGGTACGCGGCGAGGTCGACCTCCGGCGGGAGCGTGACGTCCGGGTCGCCGAGGCGCCGCAGTTCGACCCGTACCCCCGCGTCCGCCGTCGACGCGGTGAGCCGTTCCAGGTCGGCGAGGCCCGGCGCCGGGTCGCGCGGTGCCGGACGGCCGTCGTCGGTGGCGCCCCGCAGCGCGCCCAGGGTGCGGCGCAGGCCGGCGAGGGTCTCCCGGCTGGTGGTCTCGATGGTGGCGAGCGCGTTGCGGGCCTCGGCGGGCTGGGTCTCGATGACCCGGCGGCCGACGCCCGCCTGGATGGCGATGACGCCGATGCTGTGGGCGACGACGTCGTGCAGCTCGCGGGCGATCCGGAGCCGTTCGGCGGCGACGGCCTCGGCGGCGGTCGCGGCCCGCAGCTCCGCCGTGTGGCTGCGCCGTTCGCGTACGGACCGGCCGAGGAGCCCGGCGGTGAGCAGGGCGAGCGCGAGGGCCGTGATCGTGCTGACGAAGACGTCCTGTCCGGAGGTGGTGTACGTCGCGGCCGCGATCTGCACGGTGAGCGCGCCGAGGGCCGCGGGCAGCAGGACCCGGAGCGGGCGCGTGGCGGCGATCAGGGCGACGACGGCGTCGGCGGCGAGCACGGGGAGGTACAGGAGCGCGGCTTCCGGCCGGGTGGTCGCCGCCGCGAACAGCCCGGCGAGCAGCAGTCCGAGGGCCGCGAGCGGGTGGCGGCGCGCCAGGGGCAGGGTGAGGCCCACGGTGACGGAGGTGAGGAAGAACCGCAGCTCGGTGGAGCGGTACGGGCCGGTCCGCAGGGCCATGAGGAGGAGGAAGGGGTGGACGACGGCCGCGCCCCAGGCGAGGACCGCCGGTGTCCGCCCGTGGGACGGGCGGTCGGTGGTGGTGGCGGGCATGGTCGTGATCGTAGGCGCGGCCGCGTGGCGGGACATCGGCCCGGGGGAGTACGCCCCCGGGCCACCCCCGGTCCCCGGTTGTGGCCGCCGAGCCGATGTGCCGGGGGGTGCGGGCCCGCGACCGTGGGGCGCATGATCGAAGTCCACGAACTGACCAAGCACTACGGACGACGAAGCCCGGCCCGGTCCCGACTGCTCGGCCCATCCCGCCTGCCGGCCCGGTCCCGCCTCAAGGGCCGCCCCTCCGCCGGTACGGCCCATGACGCCGACGGCGAGGCCCGCGCCGCGGCGGGCGCGGGCTCCGCCGCCCGTACCCCGGCCGGCCCGGTCTCCGCCGGCGGCCGCCCCGCGCCCGGCCCGGGCCCCGCCTCCGACCGCCCTGCCGTCGACCGCTCCGCCTCCGACCGCCCCGCCGTCGACCGCCTCACCTTCGCCGTGAGGCCCGGGCGTGTGACCGGGTTCCTCGGGCCCAACGGGGCCGGGAAGTCGACGACCCTGCGGCTGATCCTGGGGCTGAACGAGCCGACCTCCGGGACCGCCACCGTCGGCGGGCGGCGGTTCCGGGACCTGCCGCGCGGGTTGAGGGACGTCGGGGCGCTGCTCGACGCGCACGACGTGCACGGCGGCCGGACCGCCGAGGCGCACCTCGCCGCGCTCGCCCGCACCCACGGCATCCCGCGCCGCCGGGCCGTCGAGGTCCTGGAGGAGGTCGGCCTCGCCGGGGCGGGACGGCGGCGGATCGGCGGCTACTCGCTCGGGATGAAGCAGCGCCTCGGAATCGCCGCCGCGCTGCTCGGCGACCCTCCCGTGCTGCTCTTCGACGAGCCGGTCAACGGCCTCGACCCGGAGGGCGTGTTGTGGGCGCGGGGGTTGTTCCGGCGGCTCGCCGCCGAGGGCCGCACGGTGTTCGTCTCCAGCCATCTGATGAGCGAGATGGAGCACACGGCCGACGACCTCGTCGTCATCGGCCGCGGCCGGCTCATCGCCGCCGAGAGCGTGGCGGACTTCGCCGCGCGCGGCACCCGCCGGAGCGTGCGCGTGCGGGCCGCGGAGCCGGCCGCCGCCCCGGGCCTCGCCGATGCCCTGAGGGCCGAGGGGGCCACCGTACGGACGGAGGAGAGGGGGCTGGTCGTGACCGGGATCGACGCGGACCGGATCGGTCTCGTCGCCTTCCGGTGCGGCGTCCCGCTCGCCGAACTGACGCCGCGCGCCTCCTCCCTCGAAGAGGCGTTCATGGAGCTCACCGCCGACAGTGTGGAGTACCGCTGATGCCGAAGGCCCGTTTTCGTGACCTGCTCGCCGCGGAGTGGATGAAGCTGTGGTCGCTGCGCTCCACGCCCTGGGCGTTCGCCGTCGGCGCGGTCGCCGCCCTCGGCGTCAACCTCAACGCGACCCTCGCCGACTACCGCAACTACCCGAACTACCCGGACGGCATCAAGGAACTCTTCGTGCCGATCTGGGCGATGCGGGACGCGTTCACGCTCGGCGGGGCCATGGTGTTCATCCTCGCGACCGGTTCCATCGGCGCGCTGGTGATCGTCGGCGAGTACGGCACGGGGCAGATCCGTACGACCTTCGCCGCCGTCCCGGCCCGTCGGGCCGTCGTCGCCGCGAAGACGCTCGTCCTCGCCGTCGTGATGCTGGTGTACGGGGTGCTGGTCGCCGTGGTCTCGTTCGCCGCCACGCAGGCCGTGCTCGACGGCCGGGGCGTCGGCATGGCGATCGGCGACGAGGGCGTGCTCCGGGCCGTCGCCGCGTCGGCGCTCCTCGCGCCGGTGTGCGCGCTCGCCGGCTTCGGTCTCGGGGCGCTGCTGCGGCACACCGCGACGACGATCGTCTCCCTCACCGGGGTGCTGCTCCTGCTGCCGGCCCTGATGGACGAGCGCAACCGCTGGGGCGCGACGCTTCTGCACGCGCTGCCGCAGGGCGCGTGGAAGCGGCTCACGGAGGTCGGGGTGTCGCCGGTCCCGGTGGTCCACCCGTGGACCGCGGGCGGGGCGTGGACGGTGTACGCGGCCTGGGCGGTGGGGGCCGTGGTGGTGGCTTTCACGGCCGTCCACCGCCGGGACGTGTGAACCCCCGCACGGGAGTCAGCGGCGGCCGTGCACCGCCCGTGCCACCCGCGGCCCGAGCCAGCGCTTGAGCCGCCGCAGTGCCTCCAGCTGCTCGGCGGCCCGGTCGATCCGGTAGTACAACTGCGGCGGGACGTGCGGAAGCAGCGGCGAGTGGCGCTGGCCGAGGAGCGCGAACATCTTGGCCGGCTCCAGGCTCATGTAGCGCGGCAGGTTCTCGTACCACTGGGCGCTGTAGCGGGCGGCGCTCTGCGCGGAGACGAGCTCGGCGCGCCGCCGCTTCCCGTACGCGGTGAGCGCGGCGTCCAGGTCGCCGGGGGCGCGCAGGGCGTCGGCGAGGGCGAGCGCGTCCTCCAGGGCGAGGGTGGTTCCCGCGCCGATCGAGTAGTGCGTGGTGTGGGCGGCGTCGCCGAGGAGGACGAGGTTGCCGTGGTGCCAGACCCGGTTGGTGAGGGTGCGGAAGGTCAGCCACTGGGCGGTGCCGTCGGCGCGCTCGCGGCCGATCAGCTCGTGCCCGTCGAGGAGGTCGTGGAAGAGCTTCTCCAGGAGGTTCAGGCTGTCGGCCTCGCCGAGCGTGTCGAGGCCGAGGCCGGTGAAGGTCTCCGGGGAGCACTCGACGACACAGGTGGAGCGCTCACCGCTGAACCCGTAGGCGTAGCACCAGATCCAGCCGCGCTCGGTCTCCTTGAAGGCGAAGCTGAAGGAGTCGAAGACCTTGGTGGTGCCGAGCCAGATGTAGTGGTTGCGGCCGCTGGTGACCTCGCTGCCGAAGCGGTCGGGGTGGGCCTCGCGGAGCACGCTGTTGACGCCGTCGGCGGCGACGACCAGGTCCGCGCCGGCCAGCTCGGGCGCGTCGGGTCCCGGGATGTCGTGCTCGAACTCGACCCGTACGCCGAGTTCTTCGGCGCGGTCGGCGAGCAGCGCGAGCATCCGCCGCCGTCCGATGCCGAAGCCCGCGTCGCCGCGGTGGACGGTCCGCTCGTCGCGGACGATGGCGACCCCGTCGGTCCAGGTCACGGAGGTCTCGGCGACGGCCGCCGCGGACTCGGGGTCGCCCGCGCGCAGCTTGTCGAGCAGCCCTGCCCAGTACGTCACGCCCCAGCCGTACGTGGAGCCCTCGGGGTTCCGCTCGTACACGGCGATGTCGTGGGACGGGTCCTGCCGCTTCAGCAGGATCGAGAGGTAGAGGCCGGCGGGGCCACCGCCGACGATCGCGAACTTCACATGCGCTCCCACTGGGACATGACACCGTGCGGTTGAACGGCAACGCACGGTAGCAGTGGGGGTGGTTCGGCGCCGGGGAACGGCACCCGGGACCAGTCCAACGGGCTACGGCAGCAGCCGTCGCTCCTTCGCCACCGCCACCGCGCCCGCGCGGGTGTCGACGCCGAGCTTGGCGTAGATCCGGCCCAGGTGCGTCTTCACCGTCGCCTCGCTGATGAACAGCGCCCGCGCGATCTCCCGGTTGCCGAGGCCGCGCCCCAGCTGGCCGAGGATGTCCCGCTCCCGGTCGGTGAGCGAAGGACCGGCGGCGCCCCGCATGCGGTCCATGACCCGGCTGGCGACCGGCGGGGACAGGGCCGTGCGGCCCTGGGCGGCCGAGTGGATCGCCGCGAACAGCTCCTCGGGCCGCTCGGCTTTCAGGAGGTAGCCCGTCGCGCCCGCCTCGATCGCCCGCGTGATGTCCGCGTCCGTGTCGTACGTCGTGAGGACCAGGACGTGGACGCCGGTGGGCGCGATCCGCCGCGTCGCCTCCACGCCGTCGATGCCCGCGCCGAGCTGGAGGTCCATCAGGACGACGTCCGGCTTCAGCTTCGCGGCCATGGCGACGGCCTCCTCGCCGCTGCCCGCCTCGCCGACCACCTCGATGTCGGGGGTGCTGCCGAGCAGCGCGAGCAGGCCGGCGCGGACGACGACGTGGTCGTCGCAGAGGAGGATCCGTACGGACATCAGGACTCCAGGGAGAGCGGGATCGCGGCGGAGAGCACCGTGCCCTCGCCGGGGGTGGACTCGACCGTCAGGGTGCCACCGAGCTGCTGGGCGCGCACCCGCATCGCCGGCAGACCGTGGCCGCGTTCGGCCTGCTCGCGCGCGAGCGCCGGGTCGAAGCCGCGGCCGTCGTCGGCGATGTCCAGGACGATCTGGTCGTCGAGGTAGGTGAGGGTCAGGGCGGCGGAGTCGGCGCCGGCGTGCTCGCGGATGTTGGCGAGGGCGCCCTGCGCGATCCGCAGCAGCGCCGCCTGCACGCGGTCGGGCAGCGGCACCGCGATGCCGTCGACGCGGAAGGCCGCCGACTCGCGGGCGGCGAGGCCCCGCAGGGCCTCCTCCAGGCCGCCGTCCCCGGCGAGGTCGGCGGGGGCGAGGTCCTGCACGAAGCGGCGGGCCTCGGCGAGGTTGCGTTCGGCGATGGACTCGGCGGTGCGGACGTGCCGGCGGGCGGTGACCGGGTCGCTGTCCCAGGTGCGGTCGGCGGCCTGGAGCAGCATCTGCTGGCTCGACAGGCCCTGCGCGAGGGTGTCGTGGATCTCCATGGACAGCCGCTGGCGCTCGGCGAGGGTGCCCTCGCGGCGTTCGATCGCGGCGAGTTCGCGCCGGGTGCGGATCAGGTCGTCGATCAGTGCCCGCTGGCGGGCGGCCTGCCGGTCGGAGTACACGAAGACGCCGGTGGCGAGGGCGGCGACGGCCGGCGGGGCGACGATCAGGTTCGGGTCCCAGCCGCCGTGCGAGAGCTGGACCTGCGCGAAGACCACGAAGGCGGTGAGCAGGGCGACCAGGCCGAGGGCGGCGCGCGGCGGGAGGGTCCGCAGGCCCGTGTAGAAGAGCGGTACCGCGCACCAGGCGAAGCTGGGCGCGAGGACGACGAGGACGACCCAGACGGCGACGACCGTGCCCAGCCAGGTGATCCGGCGCGGGGTGGCGCGGGTGCCGAGCACGGGACCGAGCAGGTAGAGGGAGGCGAGCGCGCCGGTGAGGGCGATGATCCAGGGGCTGCGGGCCTCCCAGTCGTGCCGCAGCAGGAAGCGGGCGAGGGAGGCGCCGAGCAGCAGGAAGAACGCGATGTGCATGATCCGCGCCAGCCAGCGGGCGTCCGGGTCGTGTTCCGTGGGCCGGGTCACCGTGCCGCCTCCCTGCCTTGCTGACCTGCGTGTATCTGTCCATGGTGACCCGGTGGGACCAGTGGGGCATCAACCGATCGGCTGACAGACCCGTCGTCCGGTGTGCACGCGGAGGGCAGCCGGACCGTGGACCGGTGGGCGGCGGTTGCGGCCGGAGGATTGAGGCAGAGCGAAGGAACGAACCGCTCGACGGCTTCTCCTCTCCCTTCTCCTCCTCACCTCTACGGAGTCCCTCATGAAGAAGATCCTCCTCGGTGCCACCGCCGCCGCTGTCGTCGCCGCCGGTACCTTCGGCGTGGTCTCCGCGAACGCCGCCGCCCCGGCCGCCGCTCCCGCCGCCGTCATGGCCGACGCGGACAACGGCAACACCATGGAGACGACGCACCTGACGATCGCGGCGGCCACGAAGGCCGCGCAGGCGACCCTGGACGCCGCCGAGAAGGAGAACCAGCGTGTCTCCGTCGCGGTCGTCGACCGCAACGGCAACACCATCGTCACCCTGCGCGGCGACGGCGCGGGCCCGCAGTCCTACGAGTCGGCCGAGAAGAAGGCGTACACCGCCGTCTCCTGGAACGCCCCGACCTCCGTCCTCGCCGGCCGTCTCGCCAACGCGCCGACCCTGAAGGACATCCCCGGCACCCTCTTCCTCGCCGGTGGCGCCCCGGTCACCGCCAAGGGCGCGCCGATCGCGGGCATCGGTGTCGCGGGTGCTCCCTCGGGCGACCTCGACGAGAAGTTCGCGCAGGCCGGCGTCGCCGCGCTCGCGAACTGACGTCCCCCAGCCGGCGGCGGCGCCCGGATCCCCCGACCGGGCGCCACCGCCTTTTTTCGTTTTTGACCTCTTAAGATCGGTACGTGTCACAACGCAGCCGGATCGGAGCCCTCGCCCTCGCCGCCCTCGTACTCCTGACGGGCGGCTGCACCGAGGCCGGCGGCGGCGTCCGGGGCACCCCCGGCGCGGCCGGGCTGCGCGACCCGCTCTTCCCGAAGCTCGGCAACGGCGGCTACGACGTCGGGCACTACGACCTCACCCTCGCCTACGACCCGGCCACCGGCCGCCTCGACGGCACCGCCGAGATCACCGCCCGCGCCACCCAGGACCTCAGCGCCTTCAACCTCGACCTCGCCGGGCTCACCGTGCGCGGCGCCACCGTCGACGGCGCCCCCGCCGCGCACAACCGCGCCGGGAACGAGCTGACCCTCCGCCCCCGCGACGAGATCGCCAAGGGCAGGGAGTTCAGGACCACCGTCACCTACACGGGCGTGCCCGAGCCGCTCACCGACGCCGACGGCTCCAAGGAGGGCTGGCTGCGCACCGCCGACGGGGCGATCGCGGTCGGCGAACCGGCCGGCTCCATGACCTGGTTCCCCGGCAACAACCACCCCTCCGACAAGGCCACCTACACCCTCACGCTCACCCTCCCCGCCGGACTCGACGGCCTCTCGAACGGCGTCAGGACCGAGCGGCGGACGGAGCAGGACGGACGCGTCACCACCGTGTGGCACACGGCCGAGCCCATGGCGAGCTACCTCGCGACGGTCGCGATCGGCCGGTACGAGACGGGGACGGCGACCGCCCTCGGCACCGTGCCCGTCCTCACCGCCGCCGAGGCCCCCGTCGCGCCGGGCAGCGCCGCGCTGCGGGCCGAGATCCCCGAGCTCCTCGCCCGCCAGGTGAAGCGTTTCGGCCCGTACCCCTTCTCCGCCGCCGGGGCCGTCGTCACCAAGGACGGGACCCTCGGCTACGCCCTGGAGACCCAGACCCGGCCCGTCTTCCCGTCCGCCTCCTTCGACCGGTCGACCCTCCTCCACGAGCAGGCCCACCAGTGGTTCGGGAACTCGGTGACGCCCGAGAGCTGGCGGGACATCTGGCTGAACGAGGGCTTCGCGACGTACGGGGAGTGGCTGTACGCGGAGGAGTACGAGCACGTCCCGGCGTCGACCCACTTCGCGCGCGCCTTCGCCCAGGACGCCAACTGGGCCTTCCCGCCCGCCGCCCCGCCGGCCGCCGAGAACCTCTTCGACCCGCCCGTGTACCAGCGGGGCGCGATGGTCCTGCACAAGCTGCGCGAGACGGTCGGCGACCGCGTCTTCGACGAGATCCTGCGCGGCTGGGCCGCGAAGTACCACCACGCCAACGCCACCACGGACGACTTCACGGCCTACGCGGAGAGCGTGGCGGGCCGCGACCTCGACGCGCTGTGGGACGTCTGGCTGTACGGCGACGGGAAGCCGGACAAGCCCTAGGGTGCGTCCGGGCCGCTCAGGCGGGGGGTACCTTCCCGGTCCACAATGTAAGGGGGAGGGGGGACGAGGAGGTTCCCATGTACGTCGTGGTCCAGCACAAGATCCTGAACCCCGAGACGGCGTTTCCGCGCGGTCAGGCCCTCATCGACGGCGTCGGAGCGCCTGAGGGCAGCCGGGTGCTGCAGTTCTACCCGCACGTCGACGGCTCCGCGGTGACGTGCCTCTGGGAGACCGAGTCCGTAGAGGACGTCCAGCGCTTCGCCGACGAGACCCTCGGAGATTCGAGCGTCAACGTCTGCTACGAAGTCGACGCGGAGCAGGCGTTCGCCGCCGCCCCGTCCGGTCTGAGGACGTCGTCGGCTTCGCCCGCCTGATCGGAGCTACGGGGCCAGGCCCCGGCCGGTCAGGGACTTCCGCATCACGATGCACGCGCGGCCGTGCGCGAGGTCCGGGCGGCGGGCCGTCTCCTCGTAGCCGAGCGCGGTCCAGAAGGCCAGCGCCTTCGGGTTGTTCTCCAGGACGGCGAGCCGCAGCCCCGTACGGCCGTCGGCGCGGAAACGGTCCTCGACGTACGCGGCGAGCCGGCGTCCGTGCCCCGCGCGGCGCTCGTCCGCGTGGACCATGAGCAGCCCCAGCCACGGATCGGGCTCGGCCGGGTCCGGGTGGCGGCCGAGGGTGATGGCGACGGCGACGAGCCGGCCCTCGGAGCGGGCGAGGAGCACCTCGGCGGTCGGCTGGGCGAGTTCGTCGGCGAGAGCGGTGGCGACCTGCTCGGGCCGGATGTCGGACGGATCCGGGAAGTCACCGCTGAGCTGCTGGAACTCCTCGTTGGAGGCGTACAGCGCGGTGAGCTCGGTGAGCAGCGCGCCGGGGAGGGCGTGCGCTTCCGTGCGCGGGAGGGGTTCGACGATCACGCGGAAAAGGGTAGGGCCCCGGCGCGGATCCCGCCGGGGCCCCACGTGGTGCGTGGCGTCCGTCAGAGGTTGACGCCGAAGTCGCGGGCGATGCCCTCCAGGCCCGAGGCGTAGCCCTGGCCCACGGCGCGGAACTTCCACTCGGCGCCGTTGCGGTACAGCTCGCCGAAGATCATGGCCGTCTCGACGGCGGCGTCCTCGGAGAGGTCGTAGCGGGCGATCTCGGTGCCGCCGGCCTGGTTCACGATGCGGATGTACGCGTTGCGCACCTGGCCGAAGTTCTGCGAGCGGGACACCGCGTCGTAGATGGAGACCGGGAAGACGATCTTGTCGACGGTCGCCGGGAGGCCCGCGAGGTTGACGTTGATCTGCTCGTCGTCGCCGCCGCCCTCACCGGTGCGGTTGTCACCGGTGTGCACGATGGTCTGGTCCGGCGTCGACTTGTTGTTGAAGAAGACGAAGTGGGCGTCCGAGGCGACCCGGCCGGCGGCGTCCACGCCGATCGCCGAGGCGTCGAGGTCGAAGTCGGTGCCGGTGGTGGTGCGGACGTCCCAGCCGAGGCCCACGGTGACGGCGGCGAGGCCCGGGGCCTCCTTGGTCAGGGAGACGTTGCCGCCCTTGGACAGGCTCACAGCCATGGAAAGTCCCTTTCATCGTTCTGTCGTCGCCTGAAGAAACGCATGCGTGCCTCCAGCGGTTCCCGGTGGTTCCGGGGCGAAAACAGGATGACTCCCGCGGCCCCCTCCGGGGAACATGGAAGGCATGTCCGGTCCGTATCCCATCCGCGGCTCCGTCTCGCTGCCCGAGGCCGAGCTCCAGTGGCGTTTCTCGCGGTCGTCGGGGCCGGGCGGTCAGCACGTCAACACCAGCGACTCCCAGGTGGAGCTCCGCTTCGACCTCGCGGCCACCGACGCGCTCCCCGAGGTGTGGAAGGCCCGCGCCCTGGAGCGGCTCGCCTCCCGCCTGGTCAACGGCGTCGTGACGGTCCGCGCCTCGGAGCACCGCTCCCAGTGGCGCAACCGCGAGACGGCCGCGGTCCGTCTGGCCGCCCTCCTCGCCGAGGCGACGGCCCCACCGCCGAAGCCCCGCCGTCCGACGAAGATCCCGCGCGGGATCAACGAGCGCCGGCTGCGCGAGAAGAAGCAGCGCTCGGAGACGAAGCGGACCCGCCAGTCCCGCGACTGGGGCTGACGCACGTCGGCGGAGGTGCCGGTCGGTCCCGCCCGACTGGAGCTGACGCGGGTCGGCCCAGGTGCCGGTCAGACCCGTGCTCGGGTGCCGGTCGGTCCCGCGCTCGGAGCCGGCGCGGGTCAGCCGAGGTGCCGGTACTTCCCCTGGTAGTACGTCAGAGGCTCGCCGCCCCCGGAGCGCAGACCGACCGTCAGGACCCGGCCCACCACCAGCGTGTGGTCGCCGGCCACGACCCGGCTCTCCGTGCGGCACTCCAGGACCGACAGCGCGCCGCCCATGAGCGGGGCGCCGCTCTCCTCGCCGCGCGTGTACGGCAGGTCGGCGAAGAGGAGCCGGTCGCTGACGCGGTTCTTCATGGCGAAGCGCCCGGCGATGTGCCGCTGGTCCTGGGCGAGGATCGACACCGCCCACACCGGGACGTCGGTGAGCAGGTCGTCCATGCGGGAGCCGTTGCGGAGGCTGACGAGGATCAGGGGCGGGTCGAGGGAGACCGACATGAAGGCGGTGGCCGTCATGCCGACGTCCTCGCCGCGCGGGCCGTCGTCGGGGTCGTGCGCGGTCACCAGGACCACGCCCGCCGCGAGGCGGGACATCGCCGCCCGGAACTCGTCGTTGCTCACCCCCTCAGCATGAGGGATGGCCAGATCGGACACGGGGGGCGAGGCTGGGGTCTGCTGGAGCACTCCTGCACGCTAGTCCGCGCTCCTCCCGCCCCGCATCGGGCCCGGGGACCAGCCGGTGACGGCCGCCGGACCTAGGTCCTGTCATATGCGCCTGGCCGTCGCGACCCGCCATCATCTGCTGTGACTTGAGTCACAGAGGGCAGTATTTGCTGACCCTGTGTACCTGGGGCGCAGCTCGCTGTGATTCAGTGGCGGTGACAGTGCAACACGAAGCCGATGAGAACCCTGGAGTTGCTGTCGAGGTCTCGGGGAGAGCGAGCGATGGAGACCGAGTCGGAGCCTTACGTCCGTCTCTCGACCCTGCGGCAGCTGCATCAGGTCGTGGCGGACCTCAATACTGCCCGCAGCCTGGCGGACACCCTGCAGACCGTCGCCGACGGTGTGGTCGCCGGTCTCAACTACGAGCTGGCCTGCGTCAACCTCGTCCGCCCCGACGGTGACCTCGTCGTCGCCGCCTTCGCCGGAAGCTCCGCCGCGGAGGCCCTGATCACCGGCCGTGTCGGCTCCCGCTCCTCGTGGGAGCGGCGCCTGTCCATGGGCGTCCCCTGGGGTGACCTGCGGTTCATCCCGCACACCGAGGGCTGGGTCCTCATGGAGGACGACGTCCCCCAGTGGCACACCGACGGGCCCGCGCCCCGCTTCGAGGACGAGTGGCACCCGCACGACCGGCTCTACGCCCCGATGTACGCCTCCGGCTCCGGCCGTGAGCTCCTCGGCGTCATATCCGTCGACCGCCCGCGCAACGGCCGGCACCCCGGCCCCTGGGGCCAGGAAGCGCTCCAGATGTACGCCTCGCAGTCCGCGATCGCCATCAGCAACGCCCGCCTCCGCTCCAACATGCAGCGCGCCCTGGTCCGCCTGGAGCGCGAGCAGCAGGCCCTGCGGGCCTCCGAGGAGTCCTTCCGGCAGGCCTTCGAGTACGCCCCCTCCGGCATGGCCATCGCCGAGATGGGCGGCGACCAGCACGGCCGCCTCCTGCGCACCAACGACGCCCTGTGCCGGCTCCTCGGCCGCCCCGCCTCCGTGATGCGGCGCTACTCCTTCGCCGACCTCGTCCACCCCGAGGACATCGGCACCCTGCTCCGGACCTCCGCCGAGGGCGGCCGGGCCGAGCTGCGGCTCGGGCGCCGGGACGGCACGTACGTCTGGGTCTCCCTCCGCAACTCGGTGGTCGCCGACACCGCCGACGGGCCCCGCTTCCTCCTCACCCACGTCGAGGACATCGAGGAGCGCAAGCGGCACGAGCTCCAGCTCGCCCACCGCGCCTCGCACGACGCCCTCACCGGCCTCCCCAACAGCGCCGAGCTGCGCTCCCGGCTCTCCGCCCGGCTCTGCGAGCGCCCGGCGGCGCCGGGGGACGAGGCCGCGTACGGGGCGTACGACTCCCAGCGGGACGGCGGCTACGGAGCGGGCCACGACGGCGGCGGCTACGAGCCCGCGTACGACCCCGCGTACGACTCCGGTCACGAGCCGCAGTCGTACGAGCACGAGCACGAGCACGGCTTCGGTTTCGAGCCGGCGGGCGGCACCGGCCCGTACGACCACCATGTGCACATCGTGGCGCCCACGGGCGGTGAGGTCGACGACGGCACCAAGGGGCTCGCGGTCCTCTTCTGCGACCTCGACGGCTTCAAATCGATCAACGACCGCTTCGGCCACCACACCGGCGACGCCGTCCTCATCGAGGTGGCGCGCCGGCTCACCACCGGTGTGCGGGACGGCGACACCGTCGCCCGGCTCGGCGGTGACGAGTTCGTCGTCCTCGCCGACGGCCTCGGCGCCGCCGACGCCGCCGACCTGGCCGTACGCCTGCGCAACGCGATCATCCCGCCGATCCGGGTGGACGGGCGGGCGGTCCGCGTCGGCGCGAGTTTCGGCATCGGCTGGGCCGAGTGCGGGATGACCGTGGAAGAGGTCCTGAACTCGGCGGACCAGCGGATGTACATGGAGAAGCGTTCCCGCGCAAAGGTCCAACGGCGGGCGGGCTGAGTCGCACGCTGGTCCGTTCGGGGTAGGCTCGGCCGGTCGGCGACGGCTGGCGAGCATGGAGAGGATGACCCGGATGGCTGCCGGAAACGACGGCGCGAACACGCCCGAGGACGACGATCCGTTCGGCTACCTCTACGAGGACGGCCAGGCAGCGGGTGCCCGGCCCCCGCAGGGCGGCGGCTACGGCTACCCCGGCCCCGCTCCCGCGCAGCCGGGCGTGCCCCGGACCTCGTACAACCAGGTCAGGACGGTCGGCGAGCGCAAGTACGGCCACCAACAGCAGCAGCCGTACGTGCCGCCGCAGCAGCAGGCCCCGTACGGCCGGCCGCAGGCGCAGTACGCCGCGCCGGAGACCTACGGCGCCCAGCCGCAGACCCGCGCGATCCCGCCCCAGCGCGGCGGCGCGGGCCGCGGGCCCAACACGAAGGGCCTCCTGATCGGCGCGGTCGCCGTCGTGGCGGTCGTCGTGATCGGCATCACGGCCGCGGTGATCTCCAACTCGGGCAACGAGAAGAACAAGGACGACAAGGCCGGCGGGAACACCCCGTCGACCGCGCCGTCCCAGGTCTCGGAGACGCCGAGCACCGAGCCGAGCGCCGAGAAGACCCCGGAGGAGCTCCCCAAGCAGGACGCGGCGACGCTGACGCTGGGCGGTTCGGCCACCACGGGGACCGGCGTGAAGGGCGCGAAGGGCACGAACGGCGCCTACGTGACCCTGACCGGTGTGGGCAGCTCCGCGAGCTGGTCGGTCGACGTCCCGGACACCGGCGAGTACACGCTCCGCATCACGTACAGCGTGCCCGGCAAGGACGCCAAGACCTCCCTGACGGTCAACGGCGAGGCGCCCCGCGAGATCAACATGGGGAACTTCGCGAAGGCCGCGGAGGGCGACTGGGAGAAGGGCTGGACCTACACCTACTCCTACGTGAACCTGAACAAGGGATCGAACGCGCTCAAGATCTCCTGCGAGGCGGGCGACTCGTGCGAGGCGATCCTCGACCAGGTCTACCTGGAGGCCGGGCACACCGGTAAGGGCTGACCCCTCAGGGGGTCTCCTCCGCCACCTTCACCCGCGTCAGCAGCTCCTCGTACGCCGCCGCGTCGAACTCGCCGGCCACCGGGGACAGGACCGTCGCCGCCGAGAGGGCCACCGCGCGGGTGAGGCGGTCCGGCCAGGGGACCTCGTCGACCAGGCCCGAGAGCAGGCCGGCGACGGCGGAGTCGCCCGCACCCGTGGGGTTGCCCTTCACCGTGGCCGGCGGGGTCGCGCGCCACAGGCCCTCCGGGGTGGCGGCGAGCAGGCCCTCGGGGCCGAGTGAGGAGATCACCGCGTGGGCGCCCCGGCGGCGCGCGTCGCGGGTGGCCCGGTGGGGTTCGCGGGCGCCCGTCAGCTGGGCGAGTTCCTCGGCGTTCGGCTTGACCAGGTCGGGGCGGGCGGCGATGCCCCGGCGGAGGGGTTCGCCGCTGGTGTCCAGGAGGACGGGGACCCCGGCCGTGCGGGCGAGGCGGACGAGTTCCGCGTACGCGCCGACGTGGATGCCCGGCGGGAGGCTGCCGCAGAGGGCGACCGCCCGTGCCCCGTCGAGGAGTTCCGTGAAGCGGGTGCGGAAGGCGGCCCATTCGGCCGCGGTGACGGCCGGGCCCGGTTCGTTGAGCTGGGTGGTGTCCCCGCTCGCCGTGTCGACGATCGCGACCGTGCGGCGGGTGGGTCCGGCGGTCTCGACGAGCTCGTCGCGGACCGGCGTCGACGCGAGCTGGTCCCGCAGCGTCGCGCCCGTCGCGCCGCCCGCGAAGCCCGTGGCGACCGTCTCGTACCCGAGGGCGGCGAGGACGCGGGCCACGTTGAGTCCCTTACCGCCGGGCCGCTCGATGACCTGGGTGACGCGGTGGGAGGCGTGCGGGGTGAGGGCGGGGACCCGGTAGGTCAGGTCCAGTGCCGTGTTGAGGGTGACCGTGAGGATCAAGACCCGTCCACCCCCCGTACTCCGTGTGAAGTCTTGTGGAACGCGCGTTCCGACGGGCACCGATCATGCCAAAGGAAAGGCGGTTGGCCCAGACCCACGGCCAACCGCCTTCGAGAGTGACACCTGATCAGGCGGCTTTGTCCGCCGTCGGGTCGACGATCCACTCGCCCTTGCGCATGACGCCCTTGAGCTCGAACTCCTCGTCGAGGACGACGATGTCGGCGTCCTTGCCGGGCTCCAGGGAGCCCACCCGGTCGTACACGCCGAGCAGGCGGGCCGGGTTGGCGGAGATGGCCTGGACGACCGACTCGACGGGGAGGCCGTCGATGGTGGCGGCGCGCTTGAAGGCGCGGTCCAGGGTGAGGGTGGAGCCGGCGATGGAGCCGCCCTCGACGAGCCGGGCGACGCTGTCCTTCACCTCGACGGCCAGCGGGCCGAGCATGTACCGGCCGTCGCCGAAGCCGGCGGCGTCCATGGCGTCGGTGATGAAGGCGACGCGCTCGGGTCCGGCGTGGTGGAAGGCGAGCTCCAGGGCGGCGGGGTGGAGGTGGGTGCCGTCGTTGATGAGCTCGACGGTGATCCGCTCGTCCTCCAGGAGCGCGGCGATCGGGCCGGGGGCGCGGTGGCCGAGTGCGGGCATGGCGTTGTAGAGGTGGGTGGCGACGGTGGCGCCCGCGTCGATGGCCGCCTGCGTCTGCTCGTACGTGGCGTCGGTGTGGCCGATGGCGGCGATCACGCCGTGCTCGGCGAGGAGCCGTACGGAGTCGAGGCCGCCGGGCAGCTCGGTGGCGAGGGTGACCATCCTGGCCTGGCCGCGGGCGGCGTCGATCAGCTTGCGGACCTCGGCGGGGTCGGGGTCGCGGAGCAGCGTCTCGTCGTGGGCGCCCTTGCGGCAGGGGGAGATGAACGGGCCCTCGAAGTGGAGGCCGGCGATCTCGCCCTGCTCGGCGAGCTCGGAGAGCAGGCCGGCGCGGCGGCCGAGGAAGTCCATGTCGCCGGTGACGAAGGAGGCGACGACGGTGGTGGTGCCGTGCAGGCGGTGGGTGTGGACGCCCTTGAGGACCTCGTCGACGGTGCCGGAGGTGAAGGACGCGCCGCCGCCGCCGTGGTTGTGCATGTCGACGAAGCCGGGGACCAGCCAGTGGCCGGTGAGGTCGATGGTGGGGGCGTTCTCGGGGGCTGAGCCCGCGATGCGGTCGCCGTCGACGATCACGCGTCCGTTCTCGACCGTTCCGGTGGGCAGCACGACGTGCGCGCCGGCGAGAACCTGGTGATCGGCCATCAGGCGGAAACCTCCGAGTCGAGGGAGAGAAGGTCCCAGGCGAGGAGGCCCGCGCCCAGGCATCCGGCGGTGTCCCCGAGGGCCGCCGGGACGATGGCGGGCAGCTTCTGGAACGTGACGCGTTCCTCCACGGCGGCCCGGAGTGGTGTGAACAAGGTTTCCCCGGCCTCGGCGAGACCGCCACCGATGATGAGCGTGCGGGGGTCGAGGAGGGTGAGCGCGGTGACGAGCCCGTCGGCGAGGGCGTCGACGGCGTCCTGCCAGACCCGTACGGCGGTCTCGTCGCCGGACTCGACGGCCTTGGCGCAGTCGGCGGCGTCCGCGTCCGGGTCGCCGCTGGCCTCGGCCCAGGCGAGGGAGACGGCGGAGGCGGAGGCGTACCGCTCCAGGCAGCCGCGCTGGCCGCAGCCGCAGTCGGTGCCGCCGGGGCGGACGACGATGTGGCCGATCTCGCCGGCGTAGCCGTGGGCGCCGGCCTCGATGCGGTCGCCGATGCCGATGGCTCCGGCGATGCCGGTGCCGAGGGGTACGAAGAGGAAGCGGTCGGCGCCGTTGCCCGCGCCGATACGGCCTTCGGCGAGGCCGCCGGTGCGTACGTCGTGGCCGAGGGCGACGGGGACGCCGTCGAGCCGGCGGCTGAGGAGTTCGCGCATGGGAACGTCGCGCCAGCCGAGGTTGGCGGCGTAGACGGCGATGCCGTTCTCCGCGTCGACGATGCCGGGGACGGCGACTCCGGCCGCGGCGGCGGGCTCTCCGTACCGCTCCTGGCCGAGGGCGCGGAGCTCTTCGGCGAAGCCGAGGATCGTCTCCACCACGGCCTCGGGGCCGCGCTCGCGCCCGGTGGCGCGGCGGGCCTCGTGCAGCAGGGTGCCGTCCGCCCCGACGAGGGCGGCCTTCATGCCGGTGCCGCCCACATCCAGGGCGATGACGTGTCTCACGGGGGACATTCTGACGCGGGAGGACCTAACAGGTCTAGTCCACTGGGCAGGATTGTTGCGCTCGGATACAAATTCGGGGCCGACCATGCGCCCATGGTCCCGTCGCAGTTGCGGAAGTGATACCCGAGTGGTGTAGACCTCATGCCGGGGGGCGGGGCAGACTTACGGCCCTGAGAAGTGCAAACACGCAGCTCAGTGCAGACAGACGACAGCTCAACGACGAGCAAAAGGTGGATGAAGCCGTGGAGCGGCGACGATTCCTTGGACTGACCGCGGCCGCCGCCGCCCTCGGACTGGCCACGACGGTCGCCGGCTGCGGCACCCTCGGAGGCGATTCCGGCGACGTGACCCTGAAGCTGGTCGCCGCCGACTACGACCTCAACGGTGGCGACACCACCAAGAAGTACTGGGCCGACCTCGTCGCCGCCTTCGAGGCGAAGCACCCCGGGGTCAAGGTCGAGGTCCAGGTCCTGTCCTGGGACGACGTCGACCGCAAGGTCGCCGAGATGGTCAAGGCCGGCCAGGCCCCCGACATCGCGCAGATCGGCGCCTACGCCGACTACGCGGCCGCCGGGCAGCTCTACTCCGCCGACGAGCTCCTCTCCATCCCCGTCCAGGCCAACTTCCTCGCCCCGCTCGTCTCCGCCGGCGAGTACAAGCGCACCCAGTACGGCATGCCCTTCGTCGCCTCCACCCGGCCGCTCTTCTACAACAAGGGCCTCTTCCAGGAGGCCGGCGCCAAGGCCCCCACCACCTGGGACGAGCTCGTCGAGGCCGCCGAGAAGCTCAAGGCCAAGGGCGTCACCACCCCCTTCGCGCTGCCGCTCGGCCCCGAGGAGGCCCAGGCCGAGGCCCTCATGTGGCTGCTCAGCGGCGGCGGCGGCTGGACCGACGCGTCCGACCGCTACGCCGTCGACTCCGAAGCCAACGTGCGCACCTTCGAGTGGCTCCGCACCCAGCTGGTCGGCAAGGACCTCACCGGGCCGACAGCCCCCGGCAAGCTCAACCGCAAGGCCGCCTTCGCCGCCTTCGCGAACGGCGAGGTCGGCATGCTCAACGGCCACCCCTCGCTCCTCAAGGAGGCCGCGAAGAAGGGCGTCCAGGTCGGCCAGGTCCCCCTCCCCGGCGCCGAGGGCACGCCCAGGACCTCCATGGGCGTCGCCGACTGGATCATGGGCTTCAAGCAGAACGGCCACCACAAGGAGATCGGCGACTTCCTCAACTTCGTCTTCAACGACGAGAACGTCCTGAAGTTCGCCGGGGACAACGACCTGCTGCCGGTCACCGTCACCGCCTCCACCCGCATGGAGACCGACCCCGCCCACGCCAACCTGCGCGTCTTCCTCAAGGTCCTCCCCGACGCCCAGCTCCCGCCGGTCGGCAAGACCTCCTGGGCCAAGGTCAGCGAGAACGTCAAGCAGAACATCGGCAAGGCCGTCACCCCCGGCGGCAAGCCGTCCGAGGTCCTCGGCCGGATCGGCCGGGAGGCGACGGCGGCCGAGAACGCCGAGTAATAGGTTGTTCGTATGACCGAAGAGACGGTGGACGGCGAGAGCGGCCTCGGGGAACGCGAGCAGGCCCTTCTCGCCGTCGAGCGGCGCTCCTGGCCCGGGCCCGGCGCCAAGGAGCGGGCCGTCCGCGAGCGGCTCGGCCTCTCGCCGACCCGCTACTACCAGCTCCTCAACGCCCTCCTCGACGACCCGCGCGCCCTGGCCCACGACCCCGTCACGGTCAACCGGCTGCGCCGGGTCCGCGAGGAGAAGCAGCGCCGCCGCGAAGGGTGACCCCGGCCAGTGACTCCGGCCACGCTGACGTGACCCCCGTACGTCGGTAGGGTCGGAAGCATGGTCAGCAGCCTTCCGCACCCGACCTTCCCCAAGCTCTCAACCCTGTTCGAGCAGGGGAGACCCCATTCCGCCGGCCGCGACGGCCTGGCCGCGCTCCTCGCGCGGCCCGCGCAGGCCGTCGTCGCCCTCGACTTCGACGGCACCCTCGCCGAGATCGTCCCCGACCCCGAGCAGGCCCGCGCCCACCCCGGCGCGGTGGCCGCCCTCGCCGCCCTCGCCCCCCAGGTCGCCTCGATCGCCGTCGTGACCGGCCGCCCCGCCGGGGTCGCCGTCCGCTACGGCGGCTTCGCCGGCGTCCCCGGCCTGGAGCACCTCGTCGTCCTCGGCCACTACGGCGCCGAACGCTGGGACGCCGTCACCGGCACCGTGCAGGCCGCCGCCCCGCACCCGGGCGTCGCCTCCGTCCGCGCCGAGCTTCCCGGTTTCCTCGACCGGGCCGGGGCCTGGCCGGGCGTCTGGATCGAGGAGAAGGGCCGCGCGGTCGCCGTCCACACCCGCCGCGCCCTGGACCCGGAGCGCGCCTTCGAGGCCCTGCGCGGTCCTCTCGGCGAGCTGGCCGTCGCCCACGGCCTCGTCCTGGAGCCGGGCCGCATGGTCCTGGAGCTGCGGCCTCCGGGCATGGACAAGGGCAAGGCGCTCGCGGAGTACGTACGGGAGGTGGGCGCCGGGTCCGTGCTGTACGCGGGTGACGACCTGGGCGACCTGCCGGCCTTCGCGGCGGTCGAGAAGCTCCGCTCCGACGGCACCCCGGGCGTCCTGGTGTGCAGCGGTTCCACGGAGGTCCCGGAGCTGGCCGGCCGTGCGGACCTCTCGGTGGCGGGCCCGCCGGGCGTGGTGGAGTTCCTGACGGAACTGGCGAGGGCGGTACGGGAGGGCTGAGCGGCCCCGGAAACGCCGCGGGGGCGGTACGGAGGAGGCCTGAGCCCCTCCGTACCGCCCCCGCTGCTTTCCGTACGGATCAGTGCGCGGCCGGGTTGGCGACGCTGATCGTCAGGTCGTCGCCGGCGTCACCGGTGACCGTGACGCGCACACCGTGACCGGCGACCTTCGCGCTGGCCTGCGGCGCCGAGGCGTCCCAGTAGGCGTTCGGGTCGGTGTCGTCGAAGACCGGGATGCCCGGGACGGAGGGGGCGCAGGCCGCCAGCGTCTGGACGGCCTGGTTCGGGCCCTTGCCGGTCAGGACCTCCTTGTGGAGGCAGGTCGCGTCGGTGGCCTCCAGGCCGAAGGTCGCGTCGAAGGGCTGGCGCCGGTTGCTGGGCGCGGTGCCGTCGGCGTACCGGAAGGGGGCCGGGCGGGCGTCGACGGCCATCGCCGAGCCGCCACCGGGGTGGTTGCTGACGTTGTTGTCGTCGAAGGACCGGTCGACGTACCAGACGAGCATGCCGTTCTGGAACTTGAAGAACTCGACCCAGTCGGGGGCGGTGATGCCCTTGCTGAACTGGTACGGGCCCTCGGCGAGGAGCGCGTCGGCGCCGACGTACTCGCGGTTCTCCACGAGGTAGTACCGCGGGGCGGTGGCCGTCTCGGTGCCGGTGGAGATCTTCCAGCGGCCCTGCGCGGTCCAGCCGCCCACGCCCTGCTCGACGTCGTCCGCCGCCAGGGTCGTACCGCCGGAGGTCAGCGAGATGTCGTCCAGGAACGCGCCGGCGAAGTGCACGCCGCCGTCGCTCTGGTAGCGGAAGCGGAAGAGGGACGGCTTGCCGGCGGAGTCGTACGAGTAGCGCAGCGTCGTCCACTTGCCGCCCGAGGAGCCGGAGACGGACTCACCCGCGCGGGCCCAGGTGGCGCCGCCGTCGAGGGAGTACTCGGCGAAGAGGTAGTCGAAGTCGGCCTCGATCTCGTACCAGGCGCTCGCCTTGACGGTCACGCGCGGGGCGGCCGGGACGGAGCGGGTGAGGGACTGGTTGAGGCCGTCGGCCGAGCCGGTCCACCAGGCGTGGGTGCCCGAGGTGGGCGTCGCGTAGGTGGTGCTGCTCGTCTTGTCCGGGAGCGCGACGCGGACCGCCTGGGCCTTGCCGCGGACCTGGAGCGCGGCCGGGCTCAGGGTGTACGAGCCGGTGGCGCCGAGCGGTGCGTCGGTGTAGTTGAGCCAGCCGAGGAAGAGCTTCTCCTCGGCGCCCATGAGGCCCGGGTGGGTGCCGATGCCGGCGTTGGCGGCGGCGCCGTGGCCGAGCCAGGAGCCGGAGCTCATCAGGGTCCAGAAGGCGGTGGAGTTCTCGCCGCCGTCGGTGTCGTAGAAGTCCGGCAGGCCGAGGTCGTGGCCGAACTCGTGGCAGAAGACGCCGAGTCCGCCGTTCTCGCCCTCGGTGGTGTAGTCGCCGAGCCAGTACTTGGACTGGCCGATGCGGGCGCCGCCGGCCTTGTTCTGCGTACCGGAGACGTCCGGGCCGGTCAGCCCGTAGTCGTCCCCGTTGACGTACCAGCGGTGGGACCAGATGGCGTCCTCGCCCTGGGCGCCGCCGCCCGCGTCCTCGCCCATGCCGGCGTGCACGGCCTGGAAGTGGTCGATGTAGCCGTCGGCCTCGTCGAAGTTGCCGTCGTGGTCCCAGTCGTTGCGGTCCCAGACGTCGAACTGGGCGAGGTACGCGTCGATCTCGGCGGGCGTCTTGCCGGCCGCGAGCTGGGCGTTCCACCAGGCGTCGCCGGTGTCCTGGATGAAGGCCCAGGAGCCGCCGGTGTCCTCGACGGCGTTGTCGCCGTAGGTGGAGGCGTTGCCGGGGACCTTGACCCAGTCCTCGACGGTGTTGGTCACCGAGTACTGGCCGCTGGACAGCTTCTCGTAGAAGGTCTTCATGGACTCGCCGGAGCCGTTGAAGAGTTCCTCGTAGTGGGCCTTGGAGAAGTCCGCGGTCCAGGCGTTGGAGTTGTCGGTGCTGCGGTCCGGCTGGGGTATCCGGTTGTGCAGCGGGCCGGGGACGGTGCCGAGCTTGCCGGAGCTCTGGTCGCCGAACTCGGAGAGGATCGTGAAGATCTTCTCCTGGCGGGTGGCGGTGCTGGTCTTGGTCTCGGCGAACTTGCCGGGCGCGACCTCGACGACGCCCTTGGCGTTCGCCTTGGCCTGGCCCTTGGCGACCAGGTCGATCGCCTGCTCGCGCAGCTGGGTGCGCTGCTTGGTGAGCGGTCCGGGACGGTTGTCGGGCCGGTGCGCGTTCGCACCCGCCGGCGCGGCGTCCCGGGCTTCCTGCGCGGCGGCGGGGGTGAGCCCCGCGGCGAGGAGTGCGGTGAGCGCCGACCCGAGGGTCATGCCCACGACAATCTTCTTCACTTGCGATCCCTTCGCTCACATGCGTGTGACGCATGGTTCGCGTGGTTCCGTAGGAGATTTACGGATCGCCTGGGGGAACGATCGCGGCAGAGTCTCGCACGAAAGGACCGGTGGAGAGGAGGGGTTGATCCCGTGAATTCGTCTCCGTGCACCGACAGGAGGCGCAGGTGATGCGGTCGCGGGGCCCGGGATGCCCGGCTTCACTCGATCGGGCGGAGAGGCCCGCGCCTCCGTGGCGGGCGCTCAGGTCCGCCCTAGGCTCGGCGCGTTCGCTGAGCGTGAGACCTGTGGCGATGACTGTCGGGGTGAGATGGAGCCGGGCGACCTGGAACTGCCCTCCGAGGTGGCGAGCGTCGAGACGGCCGCGGCATGGGCCGAGGAACTCGGCGTGACCTGCGGATTCGGAGACGACGACCGGTACCGCCTCGGCCTGGCCGTCCGGGAGGCCGTCGCCAACGCCGTCCTCCACGGCAACCGCCGGGACCCCGCCACCCGCGTGCGGCTCGGCTGGGCACGGGCCCACGGGCGGCTGACGGTGACGGTCGGCGACGAGGGGCCCGGCTTCGACCGCCCCGAGCCGTCCGCGACCGGCCGGCCGAACCTGACGGCCTCCGGCCGCGGACTCACCCTGATCGCGCACTGCACCGACACGTACGAGATCGCGCGCCGCGACGACCCGCCCGGGACCGATGTGGTCCTGGCGTACGACACCCCCCTCGGTAAGGACGTGGAGCCATGAACATCACCAGCCGCATCGAAAACGGCGTGACCGTGCTCGACCTGGCCGGCAAGCTCACCATCGGCGTGGGCGACTTCAAGCTCCGGGAGGCCGTGAGGCAGTCCCTGGAGGACGACGCGAAGGGCGTCGTGCTCAACATGCAGGGCGTCCTCTCCGTCGACAGTGCCGGCATCGGCGAGCTGGTCGGCTCCTACACCACCGCCTCCAACCGGGGCGAGAAGCTCAAGCTCGCCGCCGTGCCCCCGAGGGTCTACGACATGCTCGTGATCACCCAGCTCATCGTGATCTTCGAGATCTTCGACACCGTGGACGAGGCCCTCGCCGGCTTCTGACCGGCCCGCGCCGCCGCCGGCCACCGACGGTCACCGCAGCAGGAGATCGACCACCCCCGTGAGGTCCTCCCCGCCGCTGCCGACGTCGAGGCGGCGGCGCATCAGCTCGAAGTACGGCCGGATCAGCTCCGGGCTGACACCCTGCCCCTCGGCCGTGGCCAGGAACGTCGGCGTGCCGGCCACCTGCATCGCGAGGTTGGAGACCACGCCCTCCGTGTAGTCGCCGCTCCTGAGTCGGGCGGCGGTCCCGTGGACCCCCTGGGCCATGGCGGCGAGCCAGTCGGCGAGCAGCGGGGCGAAGGCCACGGGATCGATGTCCTCCCGCCGGATCAGGGCGAAGGCGTGCGCCGCCCCCGCGAACATCCCGTACATGCCGCTGAGCAGAGCCACGTCGTGCAGGGCGGCGAATCCGGCGTCCCCACCGACGTACTTCGTGCCGGTGGGCCGCTTCGGTGAACTCCGCCGCCTGATCCCGGGCATCACGGAGAAGGTCCTCGCCTCCCACCTGCGCGAGATGGAAGCGGACGGCATCGTGGACCGCGCCTCCTACGACGAGGTCCCGCCCCGCGTCGAGTACGCCCTGACCCCGTCCGGCATCCGCCTCAACGAGGCCCTGGAACCGCTGGCGGAGTGGGGGAGGAGCCGCCCGCGCGGCTGAGGAGGGGGCTGTCTGCGCTAAGCGTGATCGTTTCTGTGGTGAACCCCCAGGGGCCGCCGGGCGTGGTCGGGCCGGTGGGGGAGGCCTGCGCGAAGGTCGCAAGAACCCGACCCTCACCACCCCGTGATCGACGCCGCAGGCCTGTGAAACACAGACGGTGAATCGCGGTCTGTGAAACGCGGTCTGTGAAACGCGGCCTGGTGGGCGATCACCAGGCCGCGTCACTGCTTGAGGCGGTTCCTAGCCTCTGAGCGCCTCCAGCTGGTCCAGGAACCAGCGCTGCGGGGGCAGGGCAGTGGCCGCCGCCGCCAGGCGTTTCGTGCGGTCCGCGCGTTCCGTCGGGGGCATCGTCAGGGCCGTGTGCAGGGCCTCGGCCGTCTCCGTCACGTCGAAGGGGTTCACCGTGAGGGCGTCCTCCTTCAGTTCCTCGTACGCGCCCGCGCCCGTCGACAGGACGAGCGCGCAGCCCGCCTCCGAGACGACGGGTATCTCCTTCGCGACCAGGTTCATGCCGTCGCGCACCGGGTTCACCAGGGCCACGTCCGCGAGGCGGTAGGCGGCGAGGGAGCGGGTGAAGTCGTCCTTCACCGAGACCAGGACCGGTTGCCAGTCCGCCGTGCCGAATGCGGTGTTGATCTCGTCCGCCAACTCCGTCACCGCCGCCGTGTACGTCCGGTACGACTCCAGGTCCTGCCGGGAGGGGTAGGCGGACGCCAGGTGGACCACCCGGTTCCGCCATTCGGGGTGGGTGGTCAGGAGCTCGCGGTAGGCGAGGAGGCCGCGCAGGATGTTCTTCGAGAGTTCGGTGCGGTCGACGCGGACGATGGTCTTCCGGTCGCCGATCTCCTGACGGAGGCGGGCCAGGCGGTCGTCCACCTCCGGCCGGTACGCCAGCGCCCGCAGGTCGTCGGCGTCGACTCCCAGGGCGTACGCCCGGATCCGGGTGCTGCGGATCGGGCCCGGTCCGGGCCCTCGCCGGTGGTCCACGCCGCGCCAGGGGTCGCCCGTCGGGGAGAGGGGGACCGCCGAGCCGGTCTCGTTGTCGATGTGCGCGCCCGACATGAAGGCGAAGCCCCACTTCCATGTGTGGAAGCCGAGCTCGTCCGCGCCCAGCATCCCCCACAGCAGCTCCTCGCGGATGTCGTCCGGGAGCATGCGGAGGTACTCCGGGGACGCCCAGGGCGTGTGGGTGAAGTGGGCGATCCTCAGGTCGGGGCGGAGGTCCCGGAGCTGCCCCGGGACCAGCGCCAGGTGGTAGTCCTGCACCAGGACCGCCGCGCCCTCCGCCGCCTCCGCCGCCAGGGCCTCCGCGAACGCGCGGTTGTAGCTCCGGTACGACTCCCAGCGGCGGCGGAACTCCGCGTCGAAGACCGGCTCGCGCGGGATGTCGTACAGGTGGTGGTGGAGGAACCACAGCACCGAGTTCGCGATGCCGTTGTACGCGTCCGCGTAGATCCCCGGGTCGATGTCCAGCATCCGCACGCCCGGCTCGCCCGTCCCGCGTCTCACCGCCTCCCGGTCGCCGGCGCCGAGCGCCGCGCACACCCAGAGGCTCTCCCGGGAGTCGATGGTGCTCAGGGCCGACGCCAGGCCGCCGCCGCCCTTACGGGCGTCCAGCGAACCGTCCTCGCCCAGCACGTACGAGACCGGGCCCCGGTTGGATGCCACCAGCACAGTTGCCATGGGGCGAACCTAGCCCGTCCCGTAAACGCTCAAACGTACGTATACGAGACGAGCCGATTCGGCCACAGGGAGTTGCCGCAGGTCAGTCGCATGACCGCGAGCACCCTGCCCAGGTGATGTCGCCTGAAGCGCATAGAAGGGCAAAGCCGTTACGCCACGCGGCGGTGCGCGTACTCCGCGATCTCGACCATCGGCGGCCGCTCCTCCGTGTCCACCGCGTACGTCCGCGGCTCGAAGCCCTTCTCGCCCCGCTCGAACTGCGTCAGCCGCGGCCGCACCAGATGTCCCCGCGAGAGCCGCAGCTGCGCCGTCCGGTAGATCGCCGCCGCCATCCGGCCCAGCGCCTGCTCGTCCTGGTGCCGGTGCTTGCGCACCCCCACGTCCACCTGTGCGAGCGCGTCCAGGCCCACCGTGTGCAGGGCGTCCACGAGCAGCCCCAGCTCCACTCCGTAACCGACCGGGAACGGCAGTCGTTCGAGCAGCGAGCGCCGCGCCGCGTACTCGCCGCCCAGCGGCTGCACGAAACCGGCCAGCTGCGGCCAGTGGAGATTGAGGAGGGGGCGCGCCACCAGTTCGGTGACCCTGCCGCCCTGTCCGGGGGTCTTGCCGGAGGCGAGCCCATCGAGTTCAGTACCGAACGGGCGGTCGTACATCGCCTTGACGAACTCGACGTCCGGGTCCGTGAGCAGCGGGCCCACGATCCCCGTCACGAAGTCCGCCGAGAAGTCCCGCAGGTCCGCGTCCACGAAGCAGACCACGTCCCCGCTCGTCACCATCAGTGACCGCCAGAGCACCTCGCCCTTGCCGGGGACCGCCGGTATGCGGGGGAGTATCGCGTCCCGCGCGACCACCCGCGCGCCGGCCGCCGCCGCCACCTCCGCCGTACGGTCCGTGGAGCCCGAGTCGATCACCACCAGCTCGTCCACGAGGGGGACGGACTCGGTCATCAGCTCGCGCCGGATCACGGAGACGATGTCCCCGACGGTCGCCTCCTCGTTCAGCGCAGGCAGGACGACGCTGACCCTTGTGTTCCGCTTGGCGGCGAGGATCCGCTCCAGCGGCCGGTCCGTCACGGACCAGGACCGCCGGTCCAGCCAGCGTTCCACCTCTTCCAGCACCTGATCTCCATCTCGCGGTTCGGACGGCCCGTCCAAGCGCCCGGGCCTTCGGTTACAGTCTTGAACAACGCGGATGCCCGATGCATGTCGGGGTGCCGCCCGCGTCGGAGTGCAGGAACGAAAGTCCAGCGCACTTCACAATCGAATACCGCTCATCCAGAGGGGCAGAGGGAAACGGCCCGTTGAAGCCCCGGCAACCCTCCAGTCGGTTACTCGCCCACCCGTCTCCCGGCCACCACCCCAGGTGGAGCCCTGACGGGCGCAGCTTGAATGCGCGAGGCTCCCGGCTAGGGAAGGTGCCAAATCCGTCTCATGGCGAAAAATTCGTCATGGGAAAGATGAGGAGAAAGGGCCTCGCCTCCATGGCTGTTCAGACCGTCGCACCCACCACCGTCGACCTCGGTCCCGCGTCCGGACTTTCCTGTCGCGAATGCGGTGAAGGCTTCCCGCTCGGCCCGATCTTCGCCTGTGAACTCTGTTTCGGACCGCTCGAAGTCGCGTACGACCTTCCCACCGGTGACCCCGAGGCGCTGCGCAAGCAGATCGAGGCCGGCCCCGCCAACATCTGGCGCTACGCCCCCCTCCTGCCCGTCCCCGCCGACGTCGCCGAGAAGCCCAATCTGAACCCCGGCTGGACCAAGCTCATCCAGGCCGACAACCTGGCCCGCGAGATCGGCGTCGCCCCCGGCAAGCTCTTCGTCAAGGACGACTCCGGCAACCCGACCCACTCCTTCAAGGACCGGGTCGTCGCCCAGGCCCTCGAAGCCGCCCGGGCCTTCGGCTTCACCACCCTCTCCTGCTCCTCCACCGGCAACCTGGCCGGCGCCGTCGGCGCCGCCGCCGCCCGCGCCGGCTTCCGCTCCTGCGTGTTCATCCCGCACGACCTGGAGCAGGGCAAGGTCGTCATGGCCGGTGTCTACGGCGGTGACCTCGTCGCCATCGAGGGCAACTACGACGACGTCAACCGCTTCTGCTCGGAGCTCATCGGCGACCCGCTCGGTGAGGGCTGGGGCTTCGTGAACGTCAACCTCCGTCCGTACTACGGCGAGGGCTCCAAGACGCTCGCGTACGAGATCTGCGAGCAGCTCGGCTGGGTCCTCCCCGACCAGCTCGTGATCCCGATCGCCTCCGGCTCGCAGCTCACGAAGATCGACAAGGGTCTGCAGGAGCTCATCAAGCTGGGCCTCGTCGAGGACAAGCCGTACAAGATCTTCGGCGCCCAGGCGGAGGGCTGCTCCCCGGTGTCGGCGGCCTTCAAGGCCGGCCACGACGTCGTGCGGCCCCAGAAGCCGAACACCATCGCCAAGTCCCTCGCGATCGGCAACCCGGCCGACGGCCCGTACGTCCTCGACATCGCCCGCCGGACCGGCGGCGCCGTGGAGGACGTCAACGACGAGCAGGTCGTCGACGCCATCAAGCTCCTCGCGCAGACCGAGGGCGTCTTCGCCGAGACCGCGGGCGGCGTGACCGTCGGCGTCACGAAGAAGCTCGTCGAGGCCGGTCTCATCGACCCGAACCTCACCACCGTCGTCCTCAACACCGGCGACGGACTCAAGACCCTGGACGCGGTGGCCGACACCTCTCAGGCGACCGCCACCATCCGCCCGAGCCTGGACGCGTTCCGCGACGCCGGCCTGGCGCTCTGAAAGGTAACGAAGACATGGCCGTGAACGTCCGCATCCCCACCATCCTCCGCACCTACACGGGCGGCCAGGCCGAGGTCCAGGCCGAGGGCGGGACCCTCGCCGAGGTCATCGCCGACCTGGAGAAGAACCACACGGGTATCGCCGCCCGCGTCCTGGACGACCAGGGCAAGCTGCGCCGCTTCGTCAACGTCTACGTGAACGACGACGACGTGCGCTTCGAGCAGGGTCTGGAGACGGCCACCCCGGCCGGCGCGGGCGTCTCGATCATTCCGGCCGTCGCCGGCGGCTGCTGATCTGCGGCTGATCTGCGGCTGAGCCTTACCGGTCAGTACGAATTGCCCCTTCCGCGCGATAAGCGGAAGGGGCAATTCTGCATGGTTGAGCGCGGTAGAGTTGGGGAAGTCCCCTCCGCTGCTCATGCCGAGCGCATATGAGAATGCGTCTCCGCACGACAAGAAGCAGCCAAAGTGTGTGCGCGTTGTGTACCTTCTGCGCGCTTTGCCGGGCCCGACTTGCCCCGTCATCCAGGGGATTATCCCCAATTCCCCTTTCCAGGGCGCCCAGAATTCTCGGTCGAATGACCTGTTGCAGAGGGCAGTTGGGCAGATACATTCAGCCGCGGTCGACGCGTTCCGGCGCAGGGTCTGACCCGGGTCCGCGAAGTGCGGTCCCGCGCAAGGGCCAGTAATAGGGGAGTTAGGCATGGCTCAGGGCACCGTCAAGTGGTTCAACGCGGAGAAGGGCTACGGCTTCATCGCGGTAGACGGTGGTGCGGATGTTTTCGTCCACTACAGCGCGATCCAGATGGATGGCTACCGCAGCCTCGAAGAGGGCCAGCGGGTCGAGTTCGAGATCTCGCAGGGCCAGAAGGGTCCGCAGGCGGACATGGTCAAGCTCGCCGTCTGAGCGCGGCGCGATCGGCCACCGACGCAACGCCGTCGAGGGGTCCGCATCCCTGAGGGGATGCGGACCCCTCGTGCGTTCCGGGACCGTCCTGATCGTCGTCCTGATCCGCCTCCCGAAACGCGAGAGTCGCTTGCACTCTCCTAGGGCGAGTGCTAATCATTGGCGTTAGCACTCGGAAGGTGAGAGTGCTTACGAGGATCGGGCAGACGAGGTCCGCGGCCAGGTGGGGCAAGGAACCACAGGGCACGCAGGCCGTCCGTCGCGGGCGTCGGCGCGGTCCTGGAGCGTTATCCACCCCATGTCCGGGAGGACCACTTCACATGGCCAAGATCATCGCGTTCGACGAGGAGGCCCGGCGCGGTCTCGAGCGCGGCATGAACCAGCTCGCTGACGCCGTCAAGGTCACCCTTGGCCCCAAGGGCCGCAACGTCGTCCTCGAGAAGAAGTGGGGCGCCCCCACGATCACCAACGATGGTGTCTCCATCGCCAAGGAGATCGAGCTCGAGGACCCGTACGAGAAGATCGGCGCCGAGCTGGTCAAGGAAGTCGCCAAGAAGACGGACGACGTCGCCGGCGACGGTACGACCACCGCCACCGTCCTCGCCCAGGCGCTCGTCCGCGAGGGTCTCCGCAACGTCGCCGCCGGTGCCAACCCGATGGCCCTCAAGCGCGGCATCGAGAAGGCCGTCGAGGCCGTCTCCGGCGCCCTGCTCGAGCAGGCGAAGGATGTCGAGACCAAGGAGCAGATCGCTTCCACGGCCTCCATCTCCGCCGCCGACACCCAGATCGGCGAGCTCATCGCCGAGGCGATGGACAAGGTCGGCAAGGAAGGCGTCATCACCGTCGAGGAGTCCCAGACCTTCGGTCTGGAGCTGGAGCTCACCGAGGGTATGCGCTTCGACAAGGGCTACATCTCGGCGTACTTCGCCACCGACATGGAGCGCATGGAGGCGTCGCTCGACGACCCGTACCTCCTGATCGTCAACTCCAAGATCTCCTCCGTGAAGGACCTCCTTCCGCTCCTGGAGAAGGTCATGCAGTCGGGCAAGCCGCTGCTGATCATCGCCGAGGACGTCGAGGGCGAGGCCCTGTCGACCCTGGTCGTCAACAAGATCCGCGGCACCTTCAAGTCCGTCGCCGTCAAGGCCCCGGGCTTCGGCGACCGCCGCAAGGCCATGCTGAACGACATCGCCATCCTCACGGGCGGCACGGTCATCTCCGAGGAGGTCGGCCTCAAGCTCGAGAACGCGGGCCTCGACCTGCTCGGCCGCGCCCGCAAGGTCGTCATCACCAAGGACGAGACCACCATCGTCGACGGTGCCGGTGACAGCGAGCAGGTCGCGGGTCGCGTGAACCAGATCCGCGCCGAGATCGAGAACTCCGACTCGGACTACGACCGCGAGAAGCTCCAGGAGCGCCTCGCGAAGCTGGCCGGCGGCGTGGCCGTCATCAAGGCCGGTGCCGCGACCGAGGTCGAGCTCAAGGAGCGCAAGCACCGCATCGAGGACGCCGTTCGCAACGCGAAGGCGGCCGTCGAGGAGGGCATCGTCGCCGGCGGTGGCGTGGCCCTGCTCCAGGCGTCGAACGTCTTCGAGAAGCTCGAGGCCGACCTGTCGGGCGACGAGGCCACCGGTGCCAACATCGTCAAGCTGGCGCTCGAGGCCCCGCTGAAGCAGATCGCCGTCAACGCCGGTCTCGAGGGCGGCGTCGTGGCGGAGAAGGTCCGCAACCTGCCCGTCGGCCACGGCCTGAACGCCGCGACCAACGAGTACGTCGACCTCATCGCCGAGGGCATCATCGACCCGGCGAAGGTCACGCGCTCCGCGCTGCAGAACGCCGCGTCGATCGCCGCGCTGTTCCTCACCACCGAGGCCGTCATCGCCGACAAGCCGGAGAAGGCCGCTGCGCCGGCCGGCGGCGGCATGCCGGGCGGTGACATGGACTTCTGATCCTGACGGATCGGCAGTTCATCGCTGAACGCGCATCTCGCGAACGCGAACGAGGGCGGCACCCCCACGTGGGGGTGCCGCCCTCGGGCGTTGTACGGGACGGGGGATGGGGTCAGCGCACGTCGACGTAGTCCCCGCCGGCCGAGGCCGGGGAGTGGAAGTGCCGGTAGTCGGCGGCGTAGTGGCGGATCCGCCAGGTGCCGTCGGCGGTCGCCTTCACCTTGAGGGAGACGTTGCCGCTCGCGTTGGACCGGCCCGTCGCCATCTGCTTCCAGGTGGTGGTGCCGCGCGGCTGGAACTGCAGGACGACCGGCGCGTTCCCGTACGCCTGCCAGGCCCCGTTCCAGTAGTGCTGGAGTCCGCCGGTGACGGTCAGGTACCCGCCCTTGGCGACCGGCTCGGGGCCGGCGTTCAGGGAGACGATCCGGGTGTCGTAGCGGACGAGCCGGAAGGAGTACGTGGCGGACTCGGCGAGTTCGTCCGTCGTCAGGTGACGGACCCGGTACCAGCCGCCGCGGCCGCCCGCGTTGAGCGTGATTCCGTCCCAGGAGGAGATCGTCTCCCGGAGGGGGACCCGCTGCCAGCCGCCCGCGACGGACTGCTCCAACTGCACGGTCTTCTGCGAGAAGTACGTGTCCGGCGCGTACACGGCGCGGAGGTTGACGCTCACCGAGATGCTGCCGTCGGCGGAGAGCGAGGCGGCCAGGAGGTCGGTACGGGACTCCAGGGGGACGGCGAGCGGGCCCGAGAGCCGGGCGAAGCTCAGGAACGGGTCGGCCGAGGTGACCTCCCACTCGTACTGGCCGGCTCCGGCCGAGGCGAGGAGCTGCGCGCTGAACCTGCCGGTCGCGTCCGTGAGTACGGTCTTGCTCCTAGGGCCGAAGGCCACCCGGACGGGCTGCTCGGCGAGCGGCGCTCCCGCGGCGGCCGGGTCGGTCAGACGGCCGCTGACGGTGACGGTCTCGCCGTCGAACGCCCGCTTCCTGTCGGCGGTGGCGGTGGCCGTCGCCAGGCGGGGCTTGTACTCCCACACCGTGCGGGAGCTGCTCACGCTGCCGTGGACCTCGGCGCTGTCCTCGGCGAACGAGGCCTTGAACGTGTCGCCGGTGCCGGTGACGGCGTACGGCTCCCCGGTGAAGTCGCCGGTGGCGGAGGTGAGGAGGGTCCGCGGGGTCTCGTCGACCGCGGCGTCGCGCTGGACGGTGACCTGGCGTTCGGTCAGCGGCACCACGTCCCCGGAGCCGGGCTGGACACCGCTCAGGGTGCCCTGGGGGCGGGCGTTCCGGTCGTCCCAGGCGGGGATGCCGACGCCGAAGGCGGTGAACTCGGGCCGCAGCCGGAAGTCGAGGCGGCCGGCGTCGGTGCGGGTCAGCTTGTTGCCGAGCGAGTCGGTGGCCGTGACGTCGATGGCGTAGGTGCCGAGGGCGGGGATCGTACCGCCGTCCTCGACGAGCTTCAGGGTGGCCTCGGCGGGGACCAGGAACGTGTTCGGGTCCCAGGCGGACACCGGGGCGAGCGCCGGGATGTCGGCGAGGACGGTGTCGCCCTGCCGGACCTGGGCCGAGACGGCGGTGATGGCGGCCTGGGGCGCGTCGGTCCAGGCGGTCACCTTGAAGGTGCCGCGCTGGGTGTCGTCGGTGACCGCGCGGCCGATGCCGACCGTCGGGGTGGTGGCGGGAGTGTCCTCGGCGAGGGCCGGGGCGGTCGCGGCGGCCAGGGCCACGGCCGCGGCGGCCGCCGTCAGGGAGAGGCGGAGGCGGGCGGAGGGGCGGAGGTCAGCGCGCATCGATGTACTTCGCATTCGTCTCGCTGTAGAAGTAGCTGCCCGTCGTGTTGAGGTAGAGCGCCCAGGAGCCGTCGCCGTATGCGGTGGCGCGGTAGCTGAAGTTGCCGTAGGTGTTGGTGGTGATGCTCTGGGACACCCAGTACCACTGGGTGTCGCCCTTGGGCTTGTAGACCAGGGTCAGCTTGGCTCCGGCGAGCGGCTTCCAGACGCCGCCGACCTTGCGCTGGACGGTGCCGGAGACGGTCATCCTGCCGTTCACCACGGGCGTGGTGGGGCTGATGCTGAAGGCGGAGAAGCGGGTGGCGGTGCGGGCCCGCTTCAGGGCCGTGCTGGTCTTGGCGACCAGCTGGTTCGTCACCGGGTGGTACACGCGGTAGTACGCGGACTCGTAGCCCTGGAGGGAGAACTTGTACTGGCAGGACGTGTCGGTCCAGCCGGAGCGGAGGTTGCGCCAGGTGCGTCCGTTGTCCAGGGACGCTTGGAGCGTCACGGGCTGGGGCGTGCAGCTGTACGAGTTGCTGAGCCCGCCCTGGGCGACGAGCCGCCCGAACTCGTCCAGGGTGATCGTGTACGGGGAGTACGTGAACGGCTGCGGGACGGCGATGTCGATCTTGTCGTAGGGCCGGGTGGTGGTGGCCGCGAAGTACGGGGACGGCTGCAACGAGGTGTAGACGTAGTCGGTCGCGTACTGGACGCGCGCGGGGAAGCCGAAGGTGCCGGTCGCCGACGAGGTGGTCGAGCCGAGCAGGTTGACCGCGCTGGTGTCGTACGGCCCCGGCTGGGTCGCCGTGGCGACGACGGGCGCGCCCGGGAAGGGCTTCCAGCCCTCGTCCGTGAGCCGCTCGACGGTGCCGGTGACACGGAGGTCCGTGTTGGCGAGGACGCGGTACTTGTCGCCGTCGGAGGTGATCCGGTAGTTCAGCAGCTCGATGTCCACGCGCGGCACCTGGGCCGGGTCGTCCGGGTCGATGCCAGGGGCCTGGACGATGGTGGCCGTTCCGCCGGCGAGCTGGCCGTTCGGGGTGAACGGCAGCGAGAAGGTGCCGTCGGCGCCGACGGTCGCGGTGCCCGTCCGGTCGGTGTAGCCGCTGTCGGCGAAGATCTGGAACCAGAACTTCACCTGGGTGCCCGCGGGCGCGGTCGAGCGCTCGCCGGTGGCCGGGTTCCAGCTGGTCGTGGTGCCGGAGAGGACGACCTGGCGGTGGTCCCAGCTGGTGGTCGTCCGGTCGACGGTGACCTTGGAGACGCCGACGTGCGCCTTGTGGCTGTAGAGCGCGCCCGCGCGGTAGGTGGTGGTGCGGCCGGGCACGCGGTAGTCGATGCGGACCGGGTAGTCGCCGAGGGCGGTGCCGGCGGGCAGGGTGATCGGCGCGTCGGTGGTCCAGTACCCGTTGAGCTGGGTGAGCTCCTCGGTGGAGGCGAGCACCGGCGCGTCCGGGGCGGTGGAGGCCAGCACGCTGACCTTCATCCAGAGCGCGTCGCCGAGCATCCCGACGCGGTAGCGCCCGTCGTCGAGCGTGGCGTCGTAGGCGGAGCCCGTGTCCGCGTGCGCGGCCGGGGCGTGGACGACGGCGGGCGCGATGACGCCCGCCGAGAGAGCGAAGACGGCGGCCACACGGACAAAGGCGTGCGGAAGCCTGCGCGTTGAGCGCGGCAAAGGGACCCCCCACAGGTCTGAGATCGCGGCCACGCCCTCATCCGGGCGGCCGCGTGGCAGAACTTTAGCGCTCACCTGTTGAACATGTTCATTCAGTTTGCGGGATGCCGGGGCGGGGCGCCGGGGTGATCCTGGAATGGGCCCTTCGCGAAGGGAGCGGAGCCATGGTCACCCTCCTGACGACGCCGGCCGACCGCGAACTGGTCATCACCCGCACCTTCCACGCCCCGCCGGCCCGCGTCTGGGAGGCCTGGACGCGGCCCGAGCACGTACGGGAGTGGTACGGGGTGGCCGGCCTGACCACGTCCGTCGTCGACATCGACCTGAGGGCGGGCGGGGCGTGGCGCTGGGGCCAGACCGGTCCGGACGGTCAGGAGATCGTCTTCTCCGGCACGTACGAGGACGTCGTCCCGGTGGAGCGGCTCGACTACACGGAGGTGTTCGAGCAGATGCCGGACGCCGAACCGGTCCATGTGGCCCTCACCTTCGACGCGACGCCGGACGGCGGCACGGCCCTGACCAGCACGTCTCTCTGGCCCTCGAACGAGATCAGGGACCAGGCGCTGGCGGCGGGCATGGAGGCGGGGGTGAGGGAGCAGTACGACCGGCTGGCGCGGCATCTGGAGGGGATGCGGTGAGTCGCCTTCCTCCTGTCGGATCTCTCACCGTCGGAAGAGACCGGTCCAGAGGAAGGACTCGCCGAAGGCGGGGGACGGGGCGGACTGGGAGCGCATGCGGCGGAGTTCGATCTCCGTCAGGTCGGCGAAGACCGCGCGGAGGGAGGCGTCGGTGTAGGCGAGCCCGCCGTGCAGCTTGCCGTCCCGGTAGAAGTCGGCGTCCGGAAGTTCGGAGCCCATGCCGCCCTCGCCGGCCGCGAACGCGGTGAGCGCGAAGTGCCCGCCGGGAGCGAGGACGCGGTCGAGGAGGGCGAGGTGGCTGATGCGGCGGTGCGGGGGCAGGTGGTGGAAGCAGCCGGAGTCGTAGACGAGGTCGTACGGGCCGTCGAGGGCGGTCGTGAAGGCGTCCCCGCACAGGAACCGGACGCCGGTGGCGCCCGTGTCCCGGGCCCGTTCCTCGGCCCAGGCGATGGCGGTGGGAGAGAGGTCGACGGCGGTCACGTCGAAGCCGGCCGAGGCGAGGTACAGGGCGTTCCGGCCGGGCCCGCAGCCGAGGTCGAGGACCCTGCCGCCGGCCGGGAGCAGGCCCTGCTCGACGTACGAGACGAGGTTCTCGTCGGGCTTGGCGACGAAGAACGGCACGGGCTTGTCCCGGTCGGCGTAGAACCCGTCCCACCAGTCGGCGCCGTTTTCGGTCCACCGGTCGGCAGCGGGTGAGAACAGGCCGTCGAGCAGGCTGAGGACGTCGTCGACGGTGCGGATGGTACGGGCGGTCTCGCTCATGTGGATCTCCCCTCCGAGTCCCTCAAGAATAAGGGGAGTTGAGGCAAAAGCCCAGGTCAGAGCTGGTGTGCGGATCTGCTGTGCGGGGGCTGGGCGGCCCGTGGCGGGGGCGTGGACCCGAGGGGGAGGGGGTGGGTGCAAGGCCCCCCGGAAGGGCGCCTCCAGGCCCGGGAAGGGGCCTTCCAGCGGTCCGCCGGGCGATCTTTCTGGCGGGTTCGATTCGCTTGAATGTACGATCCGCCTGCCGACAGGGGGGGTCCCGCCGGCCCCTCGGCCGCGCGGTCCGCTCCGCCCTGCCGTCCCGTCTGCCGCGCGCCCGCCCTCCCTCGTCGTACCCGTCTGCACACCCGTACGAGGGGACACGTACTTGTCCGTCCGAAGAGCCGTCGCGCTCGCACTGAGCGCGGCCCTGGGCATCACCGGCCTGACGGCCGCCGCACCTTCCGCCACCGCGGCGTCCGACACGCCGTACGAGGTGACGATCCCCGCGCCGCCGAGCATCGCCCCGCCGTCCCAGTCCCTCTTCGGCGCGGGAACCGGCCTCCAGAACATCGACACGGAGACGGGACAGCTTCGCTGGCAGAGCTTCGCGGACGGGCCGCCGGCCTTCCACAACGCCTGTGACTCGGTCGACAGGATCGCCTTCCACGGCGACAGGTTCGGGTGCTTCGGCGTCTTCGGCGACGCGGTCGCCACGGTCCACGACTGGACCACCGGCACCACCCTGACCCGCACGCCGCCCGAGGGCCACACCTGGCTGCGGGCCTTCGGCACGGACCGGCTGCTCAGCTACACCACCGACGCCGAGGGCGCCGTGAGCCTCCATCTGCTGGGCCTCGGTGAGGGTGCCCCGGCGGACGTCGACGTCGCCACCACCGAGCAGATCATCGGCGGCCCCGAGGTCATGGCCTTCGACACGAAGGGCGCCGTCGTCAGATACACGCGGGCGGCCGGCGGCCGGGCCGCCGGCCTCGTGGACTTCACCACCGGCGTGTTCACCCCGCTGGCCGTCGGGCCCGGTCTCGCGACCTATCCGAAGGCAGCGCTCAGCGGCGACCACATCGCCCTCTACAGCCAGTACGGCACGACGGAGGCGTTCGTCGTCCCCCGTGCCACCCCCGCGGGCCCCGGCGCGACCGTCAAGCTGCCGAACACCGCGTACAGCCTCGACGGCCGCCTCGGCCTCCTCGGCGACTGGATCGTCGGCCACTACGGCGACCAGTACACGCCCCACCCCCTCAAGGCCACCTCGCTCACCAGCGGCGTCACCCGCGACCTGGGCGTCTCCGCGGCCGCCGACGCCGAACCCAAGACCGCTCCGGACGGCAGCCTGTACGTCGTGGGCGGCACCGACTCCAGCCACTGGGGCGTCCGGCACGTGACCCTGGACGCGCAGGGCGCACCCGTCACCGCCCAGGTCCTGAGCACCCCGCCCCATCCGGTCCGGCGGACCGGTCTGACCCTGGCGAACGGCCGGCTCACGACGGAGCAGGAGGACGCCCAGCGCACGCTCCAGGGGTACGACCTGACCCTCACCGAGCCCCGCACCGCCGTCCCGGTCTGGAACTGCGCCGTGACCTCCGCCGACACCCTGCCGTGTGCCGAGCCGGCCGGTCCGGGGATCGTCGGCGCCCGTTGGGCCGACACCGGAGACGGCCGCCTCGTCATGCTCGGGGCGGACGACCTCCCGCCGTCCCGCACGGAACCGCCCTGCGTCTACTGCCTTCCCACGGTGCAGGTGACATCGGCCGGACCTGGTGCGACCGCCCGCAAGATCACGCTGGACACCACGCGCAGGCTCACGCCCGTCCGCTTCTCCAGCGCCTCCGGCCGGTACGTGCACTTCCTGGCCAAGGAGAACGGCTCGTACCGTTCCGTCGTCGCCGACATCGACACAGGAAGGGTCGCCCGGGTCTCGTCCGACACCCTCGAGTCGCTCTCGGGCGGCCTCCTGTGGGCTCCGTCCCGGACCGACGCCACCGCCACGGCGATCGACCTGCGCACCGGCGCGACGGTCGAGACGGCCGACCTGAAGGCGGACTGTGCCGTCTACAACTTCAAGGCCGCCGGACGGTGGCTCTACCGCCTCTGCCAGGGCGGGACCTCGGCGACGCTGTACGACCGGCAGTCGAAGACCTCGATCCCCGTGCAGGTGCCCCGCTCGGGGCAGCAGGAACTCGGTGACGGTTTCCTCGCCTACACGGACATCGATCTCGGGCTGAGCGTGGTCGACGTCCGCTCCGGCGTGCCGGTGGTCCGCTCCCTCGGCACCGTGGCGTCCGAGGTGCCCAACATCGGACAGGGCTGGTCCGTGGACCGCTTCGGCGGCGGCGTCGCGTACACCGATGCCCAGCAGCGGATCCACGTCGTCGGCCTCGGGGGTACGACGAGCGCGCTCACCCTGCACGACTCCGACGTACAGACCGCTGTGAACCTGCGGACCGGCACCTGGAAGCCCCGCTGGTGGCTTTCCAAGCCCGGCACGTGGTCGCTCACCCTGAAGAACAAGGCGTCCGGAAAGGTCGTCCGTACCCTCACCGGTGGTGAGGCCCGGGGTGTCGTCGCGCCCTCCTGGGACGGGAAGGACGCGGCCGGGAAGTTCGTCGCGAACGGGGCCCACACCTGGGCGCTGACCGTGAAGCCCGCCGACGGCCAGGGCGCGGACCTCGCCGTCTCCGGGGCCGTCTCCGTCACCGGCGGCGCCGCCGTCTGGCGGGACCTCGTCGGGGACGACGGGTTCGGGGACCTGCTGGTGATGGACACCGCCGGGCTCGTGTCGATGTACCGGGGGACCGGTACGGGCGCGCTGTCCGCGCGGATCGCCGGTACGGGGACCGCGTTCGCGACGACCTCCGTCCTCGTCCCGACGGGCGACCTGAACGGCGACCGGTGCGCCGACGTCCACGTCCGCGTCGGCGACCAGCTGCGCGCCTACCGGCCCGGCTGCGGCAAGGTCCTCTCGGCCTCCTCGCCGTACACGCTGGTCGGCTCCGGCTGGGGACAGTACGACGTGCTGACCTCCCCGGGCGACGTCAACGGCGACGGGTACGCCGATCTGGTCGTCCGTCAGGCGTCCACCGGTGACATGTACTTCTACGGCGGCACGGCCGACCACCGGGTGAAGGCCCGCGTGCGGATCGGCACCAACTGGAAGCTGTACAAGAAGCTCGTCGGCGCCGGGGACCTCAACGGCGACGGCCGCGGCGACCTCCTCGGCGTGGACGCCTCGGGCGTGCTGTGGCGGTACTACGGCACGGCGACCGGCGGCGTCACCGCGCGCGTGCAGGTCGGCGGCGGCTGGGGCGTCTACTCGTCCCTGGTCGGGACCGGCGACCTCTCCGGCGACGGGCGCGCGGACCTGGTGGCCCGCGACACGGCGGGGAAGCTGTGGCGCTACAGCGGCACCGGTACCGGGCTCTACGGCACGCGGGTCATGATCGGCTCGGGCGGCTGGAACGGCTTCAAGGGCCTGTACTGATCGTTCGCGTACGGATCGTTCGCGACTCCGAGGGCCCGGTCTTCCCGACCGGGCCCTCGGGCGTTCATGCCGTCACGCGGGCGGGGCGAGCAGACCGGCGTCCTGGCCCGCGCGCCGCAGCGACTCCGCGACGAAACCGTTCGCCTTCAGCTCCTCGACCGTGTCGCGGAGGAAGGCGACGGTCTCGGGCCGGCGGCCGACGGTCGTCCCGACGGCCTGCCGGATCTCCATGAACCGGCCCTCGATCAGCCGCACTTCGGGGTGCGCGGCGGCGTACGCGGTGAGCGGCTGCCGGATCCCCGCGCCCACCTCCAGGCCCTCGGCCCGGAACACGTCGACGCCCTCGTCGCCCCGCACCACGGTCGCGTGGGCGAGGCTCCGCGACAGGAACAGGTCGTACGCGGAACCCTTCTTGACCCCGATCCGCACGCCCGGCGCGTCCACCTCCTCGACGGTGGTGAGCGCCGAACCGCGCGGCACGGCGTACACGCCCTCGATGACGACGTACGGGGCGGTGAACGCGACCTCCGTCTCCCGCGCCGGGTCCACGGCGAGGAAGCAGAGGTCGGCCCGGCCGTCCGCCATCGCGTCGAAGGACTTCCGCGCCGCGTCGAAACAGAGCAGCTCGACGCCGACGCCGAGCCGCGCCGCGATCTCCCGCGCCAGATCCACGGTGATCCCGGCCGGCGCCTCGGGCGTGCCCTGCGCGAGCACCGGATTCCCGAGATTGATCGAGGCCCGCAGGACCCCGGCGGGCGCGAGGTCGGCGGCGATGGCGGCGGGGGGCGGGGTGGTGGTCATGGGGCGGAGTCTAGGCGGGGGTACCGGGCTCCGAGGTGAGCGCCGTATAGGCGGCCTCGGCCTTCCGCCCCTCCGGAACCTGGAACGGGGCGTGGCCGAGGAACTCCCCCGTGGAGCCTGAGAAGGTGATTCTGCCGTTGGCGAGGGTGGTGACGTGGTCGGCCTCCTCGGCGAGGTCGGCGACATCGTGTGTGGACAGCAGAACGCGTACCTCGTCGGTGGCGAGCCGGAGGACCAGGTCGCGGAAGACGCGCCGCTGGGTGGGGTCCATTCCGGCGGTGGGCTCGTCGAGGAGGAGTACGCGGGCGTCGTGGACGAGGGCGGAGGCGACGCCCACGCGACGGAGTTGCCCGCCGGAGAGCCGCTTCGTCCGCACGTCGGCGTGCTCGCCCATCCGCACGTGGGCGAGAGCGGCGGCGGCCGCGTCCCAGGCGTCACGACGGTTCATGCCCTTCAACCAGCCGGTGTAGGCGACCTGTTCCCGGGCCGTCAGGCCGGTCATAGCCGTGATGGCCTGCGGCATCCAGGCCACCTTCCTCCGGTACTCCTTCGACCGGGACGGCAGGCGACCCAGCTGCACTGTGCCGGCCGTGGGCTGGTTCACTCCGGCGGCGAGCTTCAACAGGGTCGTCTTTCCCGCTCCGTTGGGGCCGAGCAGGATCGTGAAGCCTGCGGGGACGGTGTAGTCGAGGCCGGAGAGGATGCGGCGCGATCGGCGCCCGTACGCGTAGGAGACTGCTTCGAGTGCGAGGGACACGGGCGGCCTTTCAAGCGGGGCGGCGGGTACGGGTCAGCGCGGCCAGGCCGCCGGCGAAGACCGCGAGACACAAGAGGAACGTGGGCAGGAAGCCGGCGGGGTGGAGGGTGACCGCCCATGGCCACGGCCGCCGGAAGTCGCGGTAGCCGGCGAACGCGGTCAGGAACACCCAGGCGACGGGGGCGACGGTCGCAATCTGCGGGCTCATGGCACCACCCAGTAGCGCGAGACCCGCGAGGAAGAGGGTGTTGCGCCCCGCCGCGGTCGCTGCCGGGGAATGTGCGAGCAGCCCGACAGCCCAGGCGATTGCCGCGCTCGCGGTGACGGTGAGGAGCGCGAAGACCATGTCGTACCGATGGACTGCCCGTACTCCCATGTCTTCCGCCTCGGGAAGGCGCTGGGTGAGGCAGTGGGTGAGCGTGCCCGTCACGATCAGCGGCACGATCTCCATGAGGAAGAGGAGGCTGCTGCCCGGGCCGAGCAGCGAAGGCAGCGCGACGACCTGGTCGTGGGCGAGGACGGTGATCGCGGCGAACGCGGCGAGACCGGGCAGGACGACGGTGGTGACCCGTCGTCCTCTGAACCACCAGATCACGAGCCACCCGACCGGGCCGTGGGTGCGAGATGGCAAGCCTTCACCTTCTCCTGCTCGAACCAGGCCGTCCGCTGCTGGGCGGTGGGTAGTGCACGGCCCTTCGCGGCGCGCTCCCGCACCTTCGCCAGGACCGCGTCCTTGTTGGCGATCTGCAGATACTCGCTCTTCCGCCACGTGAGGTAGGGCTCCTGGGCGTCCACCTCGTACGCAGCCCACAGGACGGCCGCGTCGTGGTTGACGACCCAGTCGGCGGAGACACCGGGGACGAACCGTGTGGGGAACTGACAGGGGAAAGTAATGGAGTTGAGCATCACGACGTAGCGGATGCCGGTCAGATCGCTGTCGGGCCGGTCGGCCTGGGCTGTCAGGGGCAGCCACCAGGTGGAGGCGGTCGACCGGGGGCGGGTGAGCTCGCGCTCGTAGAGCACGTCGTCGGTGACGGTTGTCGGGACGGTCACGTCCACACCGGCGACCTTGAGCCGCCGGAGGGTGTTTGCGACCTCGCGCTGCACGGCGTCCAGCTTCTCGATCGCTCCTCCGGCCTTGGCCATGCAGACCTTGGGCGCCGAGCCGACGCAGAGGGCGGGGGCGTGGCCGGCGGTGACCGGCCCGCCACCGACGCCCCAGTCCGAAGCAGTGTGTGCGCACACGGCCATGACGGCGATTGCTGTCCCGGCGGCGACAGCCCGCCACATCAGACGGTATGCGCCGCCGATCCACCACGCGGCGACGGCCAGAGCGAACGCGGCGGCGAACAGAAAGGGGACGAGAACGGTGGGGGCGGAGTAGTACTCCCCGAAGGTGACGCCTGTGTCGAGCATCCCGGACACGTGCCGGGGCCAGATGGGGTCGCTGTATGTGAAGGTCTTGGAGATCACGTAGAACGCGGCGACGGCGGAGAGGGGCGCGGCGATCAGCCGGGGGGCGATATGGCCGAGGGCGCAGCCGACGACGGCGTACGCGCACACGATGCCCATGCTCATGAAGAGCGGCAGAAGGGCCATCGGGGTGGGGACCAGCCGTGTCTCGATCATCCGCATGGTCACGGGCAGAAGCAGGATCGCCCATCCGGCGGCGAGGGCGGGGGCGAGGGTACGGGCGGCCACGCGATAGCGGGAACGGCTGGGTGCGAGGTCCGATACCCGATCTTTCTTGAGCCGTCCGCCGTCCCAGGTCGCGAGGCCGAGGGTGATGGCGTAGGCGAAGGCGTGGAAGTACAAGAGGGAGATCGTCACTTGTTGCGGTGCCCATAGGGGCCCGTCCATGACTTCCGCGTACGGATGCTGGAGATGCAGGGCTTGGAAGAAGTAGAAGACGACGATGCCCACCCAGACCGGAGCGGTCCACAGGGCGGAGGAGGAGCGGAGAAGGGCTCGTAGATTCAAGGAAGCGCCGATCGATCTCGCATGAGGCGGGTCGGGAGGCGAAGTGCGCCTCCCGACCCGCACGTACTTCGGACGGAGTTCTAGTCGGCAGCCGAGGTGTCTACGTACACCTCTCGCACCGTGACGGTGGACTGGGTGTAGATCGAGCCGTTCAGTGCTGGGATGGTGAAGTACCGTTTCGTGCCACCGGGGACGTTCACATTCCACTCACCGATCGAGGTGTTGTTCGCGCCCTTGAGGCAGTAGGTGAGCGTGTTCACCCCCAGGTCTCTGTCGAACTGGTAAGGGATTTCCTGCCAGAGCTTCAGCGCGATCGATGTAACTGGCGCACCCGACCACGTGCACCCTGTGAACCGGACCTCTGTGTAGTCGTTGTCTTCCCAATGGCGGGACTCGAAGTTTCCGGGTGCCCAGCCCAGGACCGAACCGTCCCAATTCATGGGCCGGACCTGTCCCGAATCCGGTGTGGGGTAGAGCCGAAACAAGCCCTTCTCGTTGGGGGTGACGGTGGCCGTGTCACTCCCGGCGGGACGAGGGCCGGCTGCCTGGGCCGACGGTACGGCGCCGAGCAGGGTGGCCGCGGCGAGCGCCCCGATCAGTGAGGTGCGCAGAGTGGTTACGCTTGGCATGGACTTCCCCCCAGGGTTCCGTGTTTGCCCCGGCGGCATTAGACGTTCACCCGATGGCATTGTCAGTGGCGGAGGCCACAATTCCGGAGCTGGGCGGGATTACGGCGAAAAGGTTTGTGGGTGGCGAGATTTCGCCTACGCTTCCTGCTTTGAGTCATCAACCGCCCGAGCGATGCAGGCTGTTCAAGCGGCGCAGGTGGGGTGATGACCGGGTGGCCATTTCTCAGGTGCCCCCGTCAGGCCGATGGTCTCGAACCGGTTCAGGCTCACCTGGGCGAACGCGCGCTGCACTTCGCATGAGAGGAGCAGGGCGTCCTCGCCAGGAGGGCCAGGACGTCCGCGATGTACTCCGGGTGGGTCCCGTACGACTCGTGCGCGCTCATGCCGGTAGTCAAGCAGGCCCGGGCGTACGGGGGTTGCCCCCACCCCCGACCCGCCCGCCTGCCGGATGGGGCGGGAAGCCCCGGTCCGCGAGGCTGTGCGCATGACAACGAATCGTGGACGCAAGGCCCTGATGCTCGCTCTCTCCGTCGCCGCCGTCGCCGGCGTCGGACTCGTGGGAGGCGGCGTCGCGCCCGCCGCCGCGGCCTCCGGTCTCGGGTGGCACGACTGCGACCCCGCCGTGAAGCCGCTGCCGGGCCAGCAGTGCGCCACGCTCTCCGTGCCCCTCGACTACGCCGATCCCGAGGGCGAGCAGATCGGGCTCGCCGTGGCCCGGCTGCCCAGCACCCGGCCCGAGGTGCGGCGCGGGACGCTCATGGTCATCCCCGGCGGGCCCGGGAGCTCCGGGGTGCAGCGGCTCGGGCAGAAGGGGGCCGCCCTCGCGAAGGAGATGAACGGCGCCTACGACCTCGTCGCCTTCGACCCGCGCGGCGTCGGCGGTTCCGCCAAGGCCCGCTGCGGCTTCGACGAGGCCGACCGGCGCCTCGTGACCCTGCGGTCCTGGCCCGCCGCCGACGGCGGCATCGGCGAGAACGTGGCCCGCTCGCGCCGGATGGCCGAGGCCTGTGCGCGCAACGGCGGTGCGATGGTGCGCAGTCTGACCACCGCCAACCAGGTGCGGGACCTCGACCGGCTGCGGCAGGCGCTCGGCGAGCGGAAGCTGTCCGCGTGGAGCGTCTCGTACGGCACGTACGTCGCCGCCGTCTACGCCCAGAAGTTCCCGGAGCGCACCGACCGCTGGGTCCTCGACAGCAGCTCCGACCCCGACCCGAAGCGCGTCGCCCGCGGCTGGCTCGCGGGCATGGCGCGCGGCGCCGAGGACCGCTTCCCCGACTTCGCCGCCTGGGCCGCCCACCCGGACCGCGCCAAGGACGGGCTGCGCCTCGCCGAAAGCGCCGAGGACGTACGGCCCTTGTTCCTCGGCCTCGCCGCCCGGCTCGACCGGGAGCCCAAGGCGTCGGCCACCTCCGGTGTGCCGCTGACGGGTACGGTCCTTCGCCAGGCCCTTCAGCAGGCCCTCTACTCCGACGCCTCCTTCCCGGCCCTCGCCCGTCTCATGTCCCAGGCCCTCGACCCGGCCGGCGTGCCCGTGCTGCCGCCCGAGCTGGCCGGGCCCATGCCCGACGAGGCGGCGACCGTCAGCGTCGGCGTGATCTGCAACGACGTGGACTGGCCCCGTTCCGTACCGGCGTACGAGCGGGCCGTCGCCGCCGACCGGGAGCGCTACCCGCTGACCGCCGGCATGCCCGCCAACATCACGCCCTGCGCCTTCTGGAAGGGCGGCGCGGTGGAGAAGCCGACCCGGATCACCGACCGGGGGCCGTCGAACGTCCTCATGATCCAGAACCTGCGCGACCCCTCGACCCCGCTCTCCGTCGGGCTGAAGATGCGCGAGGCCTTCGGTGACCGGGCGCGCCTCGTCTCGGTCGACAAGGGCGGCCACGGGGTCTACCTCGGCAACGGGAACGCGTGCGGCGACAGCGCCGTGACCCGCTTCCTCACGGAGGGCGTGCGGCCGGAGACGGACGTCCTCTGCCGGTGACGACGAGCTGAAGGGCCCGGCCGGCTCGGTGATGGGCCACAGCTCGCACGCGCGAGGTCTGCGGCGGGCACCCCTACGCGGTGGTCCCGGGCGCGTGCAGCGCCGTACGCAGGTGACCCTGGGACGCGGTCAACCGCTGCTCGGCGGTCTTGGCATCGATGTCGGCGAGGATCATCAGGATCGCGGTCTTCACCTCGCCGTCGGCGGCGGCGAGCGCCGTCTCGATCTGCTCGTCCGGCGCGCCGGTGGCCAGGGCGACGATCCGCCGCGAGCGGGCCTGGAGCTTCTCGTTGGAGGCGCGGACGTCGACCATCAGGTTTCCGTAGGTCTTGCCGAGGCGGATCATCGTGATGGTCGAGATCATGTTGAGGACGAGCTTCTGGGCGGTGCCGGCCTTGAGCCGGGTGGAGCCGGTGAGGAACTCGGGCCCGGGGACGACCTCGATGCCGTGCTCGGCGGCGGCGGCGAGCGCGCTGTCCTCGTTGCAGGAGAGGCCGATGGTGAGCGCGCCGAGGGCGCGGGCGTGCTCGACGGCACCGATGGCGTACGGGGTGCGGCCGGAGGCGGAGATGCCGACGACGGTGTCGTCGGCGGTGAGCCCGAGGGCGTCCAGGTCGGCGGCGGCGAGCTCGCGCGAGTCCTCCGCGCCCTCGACGGCCTGGACCATGGCGGTCGGACCGCCCGCGATGAGGCCGACGACCTGTGAAGGGTCGGTGTTGAAGGTGGGCGGGCATTCGCTGGCGTCGAGGACGCCGAGACGGCCCGCGGTGCCGGCGCCCATGTAGACGAGGCGTCCGCCGCGGGCCATCCGCTCGGCGGTGGCGTCGATGGCGGCGGCGATGGCGGGGAGCTGCCGGGCGACGGCCTCGGGAACGGTCCGGTCCTCGCCGTTCATGGTGCGGGCGATGTCCAGGGTGGGCAGCTGGTCGATCTCGGCGAGCTCGGGGCGGAAGGCCTCGGTGGTGAGGGTGGCCAGCTGGGCGCGGAGTTCGGAGTACGAGGTGGACACAGGGGCTCTTTCGGGACGGCGGCGTCGTCGGCGCCGGTTCTGGCGGGTGTTGGTCAGCGGGTGCGGGGGGAGTGGCGGTGGGCGAGGGCTTCGTACGAGGCGGCGAGGGCAGGGGCCGCCGTCTCGTACGTGCGCTGTGTGACGCAGGTGAACAGGCAGTCCACGACCAGGAGTTGGCTGGTTCTGGACGACATGGCCGCGGGGCGAAGTTCGCTCTCGCGGGCGGTGGAGGTGGTCAGTACGTGGTCGGCGTACTGGGTGACGGGGCCGTCCGGGCGGCCGGTGATGGCGACCGTGGTGGCGCCGTGGTCGAAGGCCACCCGGAGCGGTTCTATGACGTCGCCGGTGGAGCCGGAGTGGGTGATGGCGATGGCGACGTCGCCGGAGCGGAGCTGCACGGCGTTGGTGACGGCGAGGTGCGGGTCGCTGTGGGCGTGCGCGATCAGGCCGATCCGGAGCAGCTTCTGGCCGAGGTCCTGGGCGACGAGGCCGGAGGCGCCGACGCCGTAGATGTCGATACGGCGGGCGGTGGCGAGGGCGGCGACGGCGGCGCCGAGCTGGACGGTGTCGAGGCCGGCGGCGGTGTCGGCGAGGGTCTGCTGCTCGTCGTAGGCCAGCTTGGCGACGACGTCGGCGATCGGGTCGTCGACGGCGATGTCGGCGGTGACGGCGGGGGCGCGGCCGGACTGCTGCTGGGCGGCGAGGCCGGCGAGGGCGAGGCGGAGGTCGCGGTAGCCGGGGTAGCCGAGGAGCCGGGCGGTGCGGACGACGGTCGCCTCGCTGGTGCCGGTGAGCTCGGCGAGGCCGGTGACCGTGAGCGCGGCGCAGCCGGCCGGGTCTCCGGCGACGGCCTCGGCGACCCGCTGCATGGAGCGGGTCATGGACGGTGCGAGGGTGCGCACCTTGGCGGCGAGGGCGGCGGGGGCGGGGGGCGCGTCGCTGGTGAAACTTTCCTTCACGTCATTGGTCACAAGTGAAAGATACTTTCGGCGGGGTGGGGCGACAAGACCCCGTGGCTCCCGGAAAGAAGGGACGTACGGAGGTACTTGTGGATGGCCCTGCGGAGGGCCTCTGGAGGGGACCTTCGGAGGGGGCCTTCGCCCTTCCCCCCGGTCGGGTGACAATGAGTGCATGGACGACATCGACCCCGTGGAGCAGGCGCTGCATGCCGCCCGCGCGCTGGTTCTGGCCGACCTGGTGGCCCGGCAGGTGGCCGCCGCAGAGGTCGTGTCGATGGTGGAGGACGCGGTGACCCACCGGCGCTGGTGGGTCGAGCAGTGGCCCGAGGGGGTGTCGTACGTCGCCGGGCTCGTCGCCCAGGACGTGCAGGACGCCCTGCTCGAACGGTACGGACGCTGGCCGCTCTGCCCCGTCTGCGCCTCGGGCGACCCGCACGCCCTCGACGTGGAACCGGAACTCGGCCCGGACCCGCACTGGGTCTGCGGCAAGCAGGGCGTGGTGGTGGCCCCGGTGGGCGGCCTGACGTGACGGGAGTGCCGGCGTGAGCCTCTACATCGACCCGCCGACCTGGCCGGGGCACGGCCGCATGTGGTCGCACCTGGTGAGCGACGTCTCCTTCGACGAGCTGCACGCCTTCGCCGCCTCGATAGGAGCCCCGCCGCGGGCCTTCGAGCGGGACCACTACGACATCCCCTCCGACCGGTACGCGGACGCGGTGGCGGCGGGTGCGATCGAGGTCGGCTCGAAGGAACTCCTCCGCCACCTCACGGGGGCGGGCCTCAGGCGACCGAAGGGCCGCCCGGTCGCCTAGGGGGCAGGGGCCAGGGGGCCAGGGGGCTAGGGGGTGACCCGGGCGGCGATGGCGCGGGCGCAGTCCAGGGATTCGGTACGGGTCGTGTCGACCTCCAGGTCGTACTCCACGCCCTCGTGCACGATCCCCGCCTGCTGTGCGGCCATCCCGACGGTCCGGTCGCCGCGGGCGATCTCCCGCCCCTCGGCGACGGCGCTCTCGCACCGGACGGCGACCCAGAGCACGGGCAGGTCGCCGAGGGCCTCGCGCCAGCGCTGCTGGGAGGCGGCGCCGCCGAGGAAGACGTCGTCGACGACGATCCTGGCGCCGGCCCGGGCCATCGCCACGAGCCCTCCGGCCCAGGCGGCCTCCAGCTCCCGGAAGCCGGCCCCGACGCCGACCCCGCCGTCCGCGTCGAACACGATCCCGTCGTCGGAGTCCTGCATCTTCGCGGGCAGGGCGTCGACGAACGAGTCGACGCCGAACGCCAGCCAGGGCTCGGGGAGTACGGCCTGCAGGCACCGTACGATCCCGGACTTCCCCGAGCTGGACCCACCGTTGAGGATGATCATCCGCGTCGTCACCGCGCCACCCTAGGCGGCTCGGCCGGGCCCCGCACCGCATTTTCAACCGACCCGCACGAGCACCGTCTCCTCGGGCGGCCCGCTGAGCAGCTCCGGCCCGGCGGCCATCGCCGCCGCGAGGTGCGGGCTCCTCAGGTGCGCCTCGAAGGCCTCCCGGTCCGCCCATTCCTCGACGACGATCCAGGACCCGGGCTCGACCGGGTCCTGGTACGGCCGGTACGACAGGCATCCCGGCTCGGCCAGCGTCGGCTCGACGAGCGACAGCGCCATCTCCCGTACGGCCTGCTCCTTGCCGTCCGCGGCACGGAGGCGTGCGATGAGGGTGATGGCGGTGGTGCCGGCGGTCATGGTTTCCCCCGTTGGTCGTCGTGTACGGACTGCTCAGCGGGACGATACGACCTTCTGCTCCTGCGGTATGCCCGAAGTGACCACGCGGGACGTGGACTTGTGGAGCCTGAGGGCCACCGCCGCCGTCGCCAGGCCCAGGGCCGTCATGGCGGCGCCCGCCCAGGCCGTGGAGGCGTAGCCGAGGTCGGCGTCGATGACCGTGCCGCCGAGCCACGGGCCGCCGGTGTTGCCGAGGTTGAAGGCGGCGGTGGTGGTGGCGCCCGCGAGGGTGGGGGCGGCGCCGGCGACGTTGAACATGCGGGCGTTGAGGGCGGGGGCGGTGTAGAAGGCGGAGACGCCGAGGAGGAAGGCGAGCAGGACCGTGACGACGGGGCTGGACGCGAAGACGGCCAGGACGATCAGGAACACGGTCGAGGCGGCGATGCCGCTGAGCAGCACCCCGAAGAGGTGGGCGTCGGCGACGCGGCCGCCGATCGTCGTACCGACCAGGGCGCCGACGCCGAAGAGCCCGAGCACGGCCGAGACCCAGCTCTCGTCGAGGCCGGAGACGTCGGTGAGGAGCGGGGCGAGGTAGGAGAAGGCGCAGAAGACGCCGCCGGCGGCGAGCGCGGTGATCAGGACGGAGAGCAGCACCTGCCGGTCCCGGTAGATGACCAGCTCGCTCTTGAGCCGGGGCTTGGTCGCGGGGAGCGGGATGTGCGGGATGCGGGTGACGACGCCGACGAGCGCGATCGCGGAGGCCACGCCGACCGCCCAGAACGCCGAGCGCCAGCCGAGGTGCTCGCCGAGGAACGCGCCGGCGGGGACGCCGAGGACGTTGGCGATGGAGAGCCCGCCGATCATGACGGCCATCGCCTTGGCCCGGGAGCCGACCGGGACCATCGCGATGGCGACGGCCGCGCCGACCGCCCAGAACCCGGCGCAGGCGAGCGCGCTCACCACGCGGGAGACGAAGAGCACCGCGTAGTTCGGCGCGAGCGCACCGGCGACCTGCCCGAGCCCGAAGACGGTGATCAGCGCGACCAGCGTCGTCTTGCGCGGCAGCCGGAGCGTGGCGACGGCGAGCAGCGGCGCGCCGACGACCATGCCGATCGCGAACGCGGAGATGAGAAGCCCGGCGCGGGGGATGGAGACGTTCATGTCCTCCGCGATGGGCGGCAGGAGTCCGGACAGCATGAACTCGCTCGTGCCGAGCGCGAAGACCGAAAGACCGAGGATGTAGACGGCCAGCGGCATACGGGTGGGGGGTATTGCTTCCGTGGGGGTGAGGGCGGCGGATGTCGTGTGCTCGGCTGAGGGAGACGGCATGACATGCGTCAACCTGCGGTTTGTGCCTGTCATTCCATGAGCGGCCGACTTCTCGGGATGTGAGGCTCACGGGCCGGCCGTCAGCTCCGCCAGTTCCCGTTCCAGGTTTTCGCGGGCCTTCTCCTCCCAGGCCGCCGCGCCGTACGGGGTGCGGAAGAGGCGGGGGAGGCCCAGGAGGTGGCGGAGGATGGTGGCGCGGCCTTCGCGGAAGGCCGGTTCCGGGACGAAGGCGTACTCCTCGCGGACCGCGGCCGTATACCCCTGGTAGGTATTCGGGGCGGTGGCTAGGATCGCGAGGTCCGCGTCGCAGAGGGTCTCGCCGTTGAGGTCGCCCGTGGCCGGGTCGTGGGTGATCGTGAGGCGGACCAGGCGGGCCACCTCCGTCACCTCGTGCGCGGTGAGGCCCGCTTCGGCGAGGGCCTTTTCGGCCAGGGCCGCCGAGCGTTCCTCGTTCTCCGAGCGGTCCGGGCGGTAGACGGCGTCGTGGAACCAGGCCGCGAGCCGTACGAGTTCCAGCTCGCCGCCCTCCCCGCCCTGGTCGGCGAGCTCGTCGATGCGGTCGAGGACCGCCGCCAGGTGGGTGACCGTGTGGTAGCGGCGCTGGGGTTCGGCCCAGCGGGACAGCAGGTTCCGGCCGTACGGGGCGGGGTCGGGGCCCTCCCGGCCGGCGCGGGCGGCGCGCAGCGTGGTGTTCCAGCGTCGGAGCAGATCCCGGTCGCGCTCTTCGTCGGCGGTGGGCCCGTGCTGCGGCTGTTCGTCGGCGGTGGGCCCGTGCTGCGGCTCTTCCTCGGCGGTCATGGGGGCATTCTGCCCGGCCCGGGGTGCGGAGGGAGTGCTTCCCACGCGCCCTCATCCCACTCTTACATACCCCCCATGGGTATGCTACGGTGCTCGGCACAGGTACCCCCTAGGGGTATGCAGCAGCGAGTGAAGGGTCAGGGCAATGTCAACCGTCAATCCCCGGCGCTGGTGGGCACTTGTCGTGCTCGCCGCCGCTCAGTTCATGGTCATCATGGACACCTCGATCATCGGAGTCGCGCTCCCCGAGATGCAGAAGGACCTGGGCTTCTCGCAGAGCGAGCTCCAGTGGATCTTCAACGCCTACGTGATCGTCTTCGGCGGCCTGCTGCTCCTCGGCGGACGCCTCTCCGACCTCGTCGGAGCCCGCAAGATCTTCGTCTCCGGCTGGGCCGTCATGATCGCCGGTTCGGTCGTGGCCGCCGCCGCGCAGACCGCCTGGGTCGAGATCGTCGGCCGCGCCGTCCAGGGCGTCGGCGGCGCGCTCATCGCGCCCTCCGCCATGACCCTGCTCATGATGCTCTTCATGCACGACCCGAAGGAGCTCGGCAAGGCGATGGCGCTCTACGGCGCCGCGGCCCCCGCCGGCGGCACCGCGGGCGTGTTCCTCGGTGGTGTCTTCACCGAGTGGGTGAGCTGGCAGTGGGTCTTCATCATCTACATCCCGATCGGCCTCGCGACCCTCGCCGCGACCAAGCTCCTCCCGAACGTCGAGTCCCGCCGCGGCTCCGTCGACATCCTCGGCGCCGTCGCCGTCACCGCCGGTCTCGCGCTCGCCGTCTTCGCCGTCGTCCGCGCCCCCGAGGTCGGCTGGGGCGCCACCGCCACCATCCTGGAGCTCGTCGGCGCCGCCGTGCTCCTGATCCTGTTCCTCGTCATCCAGAAGAGCATCCGCGAGCCGCTCATGCCGCTCAGCGTCTGGCGGGTCCCCCGCCTCGGCTCGGCCAACCTGGCCATGACGCTGCTCGGCGCCGCGTGGATCCCGATGTGGTACTTCCTCAACCTGTACCTCCAGCAGGTCCTGGGCTTCGGCGCCTTCGAGTCCGGTGCCGCGCTCCTCCCGATGACCGTGCTCCTCATGATCTTCATGACGGCCATCACGGCCCGGCTCATGATGAAGGTCGGCGCCAAGCCGCTCATCGCGGGCGGTCTGCTGGTCCTCGCGGCCGGCCTGGTCTGGCTCGCGGCCGTCGAGCCCACCGGCACCTTCCTCGTCGACGTCCTTCCGGCCTCGCTGGTCGCCGCGCTCGGCATGTCCCTCGCCTACATCCCGACGATGATGAGCGCGATGTCCGGCGCCCCGCAGGAGCAGGCGGGTCTCGCCTCCGGCATCGTCAACACCACCTACAACGTCGGCTCCGCGCTCGGCCTCGCCGCGCTCACCGCCGTCGCCATGTCCCAGGGCGCCGACCAGCTCGGCAACCTCCCGAAGCTGACCGACGGCTTCTCCTCCGCCTTCATCGGCGCCGCGATCATCGCCGCCGTCGGCGGTGTCATCACCCTCCTTGTCATGAAGAGCGACAAGGCGGTCGCGGCCGAGGCCGCCGCCCCCGCGCCGCAGGGCGAGAAGGTCTCCGCCTGATCCCCGCCCCGAAGGGGCCGCCCGATGTCCGCCCCCGGACGTCGGGCGGCCCCTTTCCCGTATCCGGAAAGGAAACAGCGTCGTGGAACTGAACACCCGTGCCGTGCACGTCGTCAACGAGCCGTTCCCCAGCGGCAGTCGGCCGCTCTCCGTGCCCCTCGTCCAGTCCTCCGCCTTCGCCTTCGACTCCGCCGCCGAGCTCGCCGACGCCATGGCCGACCCCGACGGCCGGTACGTCTACAGCCGCCGCGGCAATCCGACCGTCCGCGCCCTGGAGCAGACCCTCGCGGGGCTCGAATCGGGGGCCGGGGCCATCGCCTTCGCCTCCGGCATGGGCGCCGTCAGCGGCGTGCTCCTCGCCCTGCTCAAGCCCGGTGACCGGGTCGTCGCCCAGCGGTGTCTGTACGGGGGTACGCACGCCGTCCTGGCGGACCTCGCCGAGCGGTACGGGATGGAGGTCGTACGGATATCCGGCGACGACCCGGCCGAGTTCGAGGCCGCCGCCGTCCACCCCGCCACCCGGCTCCTCGTCCTGGAGACGATCGCCAACCCCACCGGCCGGGTCCCGGACCTCCCCGGCCTGCTCGCCGCGGCCCGCGCCCTCGGGGTGACGAGCCTGGTCGACAACTCGCTCGCCTCACCCGTCCTGTGCCGCCCCCTGGAGCTCGGCGCCGACATCGTCGTGCACTCCACCACCAAGTACCTCTCCGGGCACTCCGACGTCCTCGGCGGCGCCGCCGTCTTCGCCGACGACGCGCTGCGCCGCCGGGTCTGGCCCCGCACGGTCGAACTCGGCGCCTGCGCCGACCCGTTCGCCGCCTGGCTCACCCTGCGCGGGATCCCCACGCTGCCCCTGCGGATGCGTGAGCACTGCGCCAACGCCGCCGCCCTCGCCGAGCTGCTCGCGGCCCACGCCGGCGTCACGGCCGTCCACCATCCCTGGCGCCCGGACCACCCCTCGTACGACACCGCCCGGAAGGTCCTCGCCGGCGGCGGCGGGCTGCTCTCCTTCGAGCTCGCCGGGGGCCGGGAGGCGGGCCGGGCCTTCATCGAACGCGTACGGCTGGCGAAGCTCGCGCTGTCGCTGGGCGGTGTGGAGACGCTCGTCGCCCATCCCGCGTCCACCTCCCACCGCGAGCTGGACGCGGACGCCCTCGAGGCCGCCGGGATCGCCCCCGGTCTCGTACGGATGTCCGTCGGGATCGAGGACGTAGAGGACCTGTGGGGCGACCTGGAGCAAGCCTTGCGATGAAGGGCCCTTCGGGTCCTTCTTTTGGGTTGACAAAATAAATGGTCGATTCGTAGATTGGGGGATGCCAGGAAACGTTGACTCCTAGGTCAAGGGGGGCGCGTGATGCGCTACTTCGAGGACTTCCGGCCCGGCGACATCCATGAGCTGGGCACCGTCACCGTCACGGCGGAGGAGGTGCTGGAGTTCGGCAGGCGCTTCGACCCGCAGCCCTTCCACACGGACCCCGAGCTCGCCAAGGACTCCCCGTTCGGCGGCCTGATCGCGAGCGGGTTCCACACCCAGGCGATGTTCATGCGGCGCTACGTCGACGGACTGCTCGCCTACAGCGCCTGTACGGGCTCGCCCGGCATTGACGAGGTCCGCTATCTGCGACCCGTCCGCCCGGGCGACGTCCTCACCGCGCGCGTCGAGATCCTCGGCTCCACCCCGTCGCCGTTCCATCCCGCCACCGGCACCGTCAAGCCGCGGTGCACGCTCGTGGCCGCCGACGGGACGGCCGTGTTCAGCATGATCCTGCACAGCATCTTCCGCCGGCGCCCCGCCGACTCCGAGGCCGACCATCTGTCGTCGATGCCCGCGGCCGAGGACCCCGTCGCCTGCGTGCGACCGGCCAAGACCTGTGTCCCGGCCATGAGCGCCTGACGGACCGTCCGACGAACCGTCCTTCGTCGCACGACCCGTCGGGCCCTGAACACGGCCGTCCGAATCACCAGACACCAACCGAAGGGGGACCTCCTGTGGAGGCCGTATCCCGCACCGCCCAGTGGACCGCCGCCGCGCGCGCCCTGGAGACCGAGCGCGAGGACCGGCTGTTCGCCGATCCCTACGCGCGCACCGTCGCCGACGAGACCGGCTTCGAACTGCTCGCGCGCTACGACGGGGGCGGCATCGTGCCGTTCCTCGCCATCCGCACCACCTACCTCGACCGGGCCGTCGTGAAGGCGGTGGAGGAGCGCGGCATCCGCCAGGTCGTCTTCCTCGCCGCCGGCATGGACACCCGCTTCTTCCGGCTGCCCTGGCCCGACGGCGTCACCGTCTACGAGCTCGACCGCCCGGCTCTCCTGGAGACCAAGGCCGAGATGCTCAAGGACGAGCCGCAGCCCGCGGGCCGCACCCGGATCGCCGTCCCCGTGGACCTCACCCAGGACTGGACCGGCCCCCTGAAGGAGGCCGGCTGGAAGAGCGAGGAGCCCGTCCTGTGGGTGGTCGAGGGCCTGCTGTTCTTCCTGCCCGAGCAGGCCGTACGGACCCTGATCTCGACCCTCTCCGCGCACGCCGCGCCCGGCTCCGTGCTGCTCGGCGACGTCATCTCGAAGTCCGCCCTGGAGAACCCCCTCGCCCGCACCTTCATGAGCGCGCTCAAGGAGGACGGCAACCCGTGGCTCTTCGGCACCGAGGAGCCCGAGGAACTGCTCGCCGACTGCGGCTGGGCCGTACGGGAGGTCAAGCAGCCCGGTGAGGAAGGCGCCCACTTCGACCGCTGGCCCTACCCGGTGCCGGCCCGCTCCGTGCCGCGCGTCCCCCGCTCGTTCCTCTTCACCTGCGACCTGCCGACGTACGAGGAGGAGAAGGCCGCATGAGCGCCCACGACTTCCACCAGAAGGTCATCACCGACGCCGGCGCGGCCGTCCGCGGCCTGACCGTCGCCCTCGGCGAGCGCCTCGGGCTCTACAAGGCCCTCGCCGAGCACGGCCCGCTCACCGCCGCCGCCCTCGCCGACAGGACGGGCACGAACGAGCGCTACATCGAGGAGTGGCTGCACGCCCAGCTCTCCGCCGGGTACGTCGAGCGGCACCCCAGCTCCCGCACGTACACCCTGCCCGCCGACCACGTCGAGGTCCTCGCCGACCCGAAGGCCGTGACGTACGCCGCCGGGTTCTTCACCGCCCTCAAGGCGCTGTACGCCACCGAGGACCTGCTCGTCGAGGCGTACCGCACCGGCGACGGCGTCGGCTGGGCCGAGCACGACGCGGCCCTCGACACCGGCATGGGCTCCTTCTTCCAGCCCACCTACGAGCACAAGCTCGTCCCGGACTGGCTGCCCGCCCTCCACGAGGTCACCGGCAAGCTGGACGCCGGCGGCACCGTCGCCGACGTCGGCTGCGGCGTCGGCCACACCACCCTCCTCATCGCGAAGGCCTTCCCGAACGCCACCGTCCACGGCTTCGACTACTCCGAGGAGGCCATCTCGATCGCGCGGGAGCTCGCCGAGGAGGCCGGTCTCTCCGACCGCGTCGTCTTCGAGGTCGCCTCCGCCGACGACTACCCCGGCTCCGGCTACGACCTGGTGTGCTTCTTCAACGCCCTGCACGACATGGGCGACCCGGTCGCCGCCGCCCAGCACGTCCACAAGTCCCTCGACGCGGACGGCACCTGGATGCTCGTCGAGTCCAACGTCTCCCCGCAGGACATCGACACCCAGACCCCCGCCGCCCGCATGTTCATGGCCCTGTCCGCCGTGATGTGCCTGCCCGTCGCCGTCGCGCAGCGCGGCCCGCACGCGCTGGGCAACCACTCCGGCGAGAAGGCCTTCCGTGCCATCGCCGAGGAGGCCGGCTTCACCCGCTGGCGGCGCGCCACCGAGACCCCCGTGAACGCGGTCTACGAAGTCCGCCCGTAACCCCCGCGAAGGAGCCAGACCATGGGCGTGACAGCCCCCCTCCCCGTCACCGACCGCTTCATGGAGGTCCTCAGCCGCCTCAGCGAGCGTTCGGTCGAGGACTACTACAACCCGTACCAGACCTTCCAGTGGCCCGAGACGCTGGAGGAGAACCGCTTCTGGATGACGCCGGAGCTGCTCACCGTCTACGGCACCGAGCACTACGACACCCTCGGTGAGGAAACGCTTCAGCGCCTGTCGAAGTGGGAGTCCATCAACTTCTACAGCCTCAATGTGCACGGCATCCGCGAGCTCCTCATCGAGGTCGTCGGCCGCATCCACATGCCCGGCTTCGAGGTCCCCTCGGACTTCTTCCACCACTTCATCGGCGAGGAGAACGAACACATGTGGTTCTTCTCCGAGTTCTGCCGGCGCTACGGCCACAAGATCTACGGCTCCACCGCCATGCGCGCCGACGCCGCCTGGGAGCCCGAGGTCGAGAACTTCCTCGTCTTCACCCGCATCCTCTTCTTCGAGGAGCTCGTCGACCACTACAACTCCCGGATGGCGAAGGACCCTTCGCTCTGCCACACCATCCGTGAGGTCAACCGCATCCACCACCAGGACGAGTCCCGCCACATCGCCTTCGGGCGCGAGCTGGTCTCCCTGCTGTACCAGCGGATGTGCCAGGCCGTGAGCGCCGAACGGGTCCGCGAGGTCGAGGCGTACCTCAAGCGGTACGTCGTCTACAGCACCAACTCCCTCTACAACCCCCACGTGTACAAGGACGTCGGCATCGCCGACCCGCTCGGCCTGCGCAACGCGCTGATCGCCGACGAGTCCCGACGCGCCCACGAGCGCAAGGCGATCCGCAAGCCGCTCTCCTTCTTCCTGAAGACCGGCATCTTCTCCGACGACACCCTGCCCGTCCTCTGAGCGACACCCTCACCCGAGAGGTGCACCGACCATGACCTTGACGACCACCGAGAAAGGCGTCGGGTCCGCCACGGGCCTGCCCTCGCTCGGCCCGGAGGGGACCCGCCTGCTGCGGCTCCTCGACGACACCTTCGAGGGCTGGGGGGTGGCCGCGGGCGCCCGCCCCATGACCATGCCCCCGCTCCTCCCGGCCGCCGACCTGGCCAAGCTCGACTACTACGACAACTTCCCCCACCAGGCCGTCGTCGCCGCCCCGCTCGACCTGGAGCGCCGCGCGACCACGCCCTTCGACGCCACCGCCGGCCGCTTTCCGAGCGACGCACTCGAACCCGCCGCGCTCGGACTGCCCTCGGCGTCCTGCTACGCCGTCTACCTGACCCACCAGGGCACCCAGGTCGCCGACGACACCCTCGTCACGATCTGCTCCTGGTGCTTCCGCAAGGAGACGCACTACGAGGGCATGCGGCGCCAGCTCGGCTTCCGCATGCGGGAGATCGTCGCCATCGGCGGCCGTGAGCACGCCGAGAACCACCTCGCCGAGTTCACCACCCGCATCCAGTCCTTCGCGAAGGCGCTCGACCTGCCGCTGCGCAGGGAGGCCGCCTGCGACCCCTTCTTCGACAAGGGCAGCTCCAAGGCGGTCCTCCAGCGGCTCACCCCGGTGAAGTACGAGTTCCTGTACGAGGACCTGGCGATCGCCTCGGTCAACACGCACCGGAACTTCTTCGGCGAGCGCTGCGACATCACCCTGGCGTCGACCGGCGGACCGGCCTTCACCAGCTGTGTCGCCTTCGGCCTGGAGCGCTGGCTGTCGGCGCTGACCCGGCGCCACGGCAGCTGGGAGTCCGCCGAGCGGGCCGTCCTCGACGCCGGTGCGAGTGGCGCGGCCGGGCCGGTGATCTGACGTGCCGGCCCGTCCCGCCGCCCCGCCGGCGGGCGGCCTGGGGTGGGCGAACCTCGGCATGGACATCGTGTCCGTCAACCGTGTCCGCAGGCTCCTCGCCCAGTACGGGGAGCGGTTCTTCGAGCGGATGCTCACTCCCGGCGAGCTCGCCGACTGCCGCACCTCCTCCGGGCTCGACGTCCTGAGCCTGTGCGGGCGGATCGCGGCGAAGGAAGCGGCGTTCAAGACCTTACGGGTCCGAGGCAGGTTCCTGCCGTGGCCGGACATCGTCGTGCGGCGCTCCGAGGGCGGCTGGCCGCTCGTGGAGCTGCACCGGGCGGCCGCCGAGATGGCCGCCGAGTCCGGCATCACCGAGATCACCGTGTCCATCAGCCACGACGTGGACTACGCGGTGGCCGTGGCCGCCCCGATCATCGCCCCCACCCCTTCCGTATCCAGCACCTCAATCGAGCAGTAGCGAACAAGGAGAGCAACCATGGCCGACGGCCTGCAGACGGTGAAGAACTGGATCCTCGAGCGTCACCCCGAGCGCGACGACATCGCCGCCGACCTCGACCTGATCGAGAACCGGCTCATCGACTCGCTGTCCTTCGTCGAGTTCGTCTTCCTCCTGGAGCAGGAGAGCGGCACCGCCATCCAGATGGAGACCCTGGAGGTCGACTCCATCCGGACCCTCGGCGCCATCGAGCAGCACTTCTTCAAGACCCCGGCGGAGGCCCAGGCATGAGCCGTCGCCTCTTCACCTCGGAGTCCGTGACCGAGGGCCACCCCGACAAGATCGCCGACCGGATCAGCGACACCATCCTCGACGCGCTGCTCGCCGAGGACCCCCACTCCCGGGTCGCCGTCGAGACGCTGATCACCACCGGTCAGGTCCACATCGCCGGCGAGGTCACCACCTCCGCGTACGCGCCGATAGCCCAGCTGGTGCGCGACGCCGTCCTCGACATCGGCTACGACTCCTCCGCGAAGGGCTTCGACGGCGCCTCCTGCGGTGTGTCGGTGTCCATCGGGGCGCAGTCGCCGGACATCGCGCAGGGCGTCGACACCGCGCACGAGGCGCGCGTCGAGGGCGTGGACGACGAGCTGGCGGCCCAGGGCGCCGGCGACCAGGGCCTGATGTTCGGCTACGCCTGCGACGACACGGCCGAGCTGATGCCGCTGCCGATCGCGCTCGCCCACCGCCTGTCGCGCCGGCTCACCGAGGTCCGCAGGAACGGGACCGTGCCGTACCTGCGCCCGGACGGCAAGACGCAGGTCACCATCGAGTACGACGGGGACCGCCCGGTCCGCCTCGACACGGTCGTCGTGTCCTCGCAGCACGCGGCGGACATCTCCGTGGAGGGCCTGCTGACGCCGGACGTCCGCGAGTACGTCGTCGAGCACGTCCTCAAGCAGCTCGTCGAGGAGGGCGTCAGCCTGGAGTCCGACGGCTACCGGCTCCTGGTCAACCCGACCGGGCGCTTCGAGGTCGGCGGCCCGATGGGCGACGCCGGACTCACCGGCCGGAAGATCATCATCGACACGTACGGCGGGATGGCCCGGCACGGCGGCGGCGCCTTCTCCGGCAAGGACCCGTCGAAGGTGGACCGCTCGGCGGCGTACGCGATGCGCTGGGTCGCGAAGAACGTCGTCGCGGCCGGCCTGGCGAAGCGCTGCGAGGTGCAGGTCGCCTACGCGATCGGCAAGGCGGAGCCCGTCGGCCTCTTCGTGGAGACCTTCGGCACCGGCACCCTCCCGGACGAGAAGATCCAGGCGGCCGTGAGCGAGGTCTTCGACCTCCGCCCGGCGGCGATCATCCGCGACCTGGACCTCAAGCGGCCGATCTACGCGGCGACGGCGGCGTACGGCCACTTCGGCCGCGAGCTCCCCGAGTTCACCTGGGAGCGCACGGACCGCGTGGAGCGGTTGAAGAAGGCAGCGGGGGTCTGAGGGAGATGCGTATCGCTGTCACGGGATCCATCGCGACCGACCATCTGATGACCTTCCCCGGCTGGTTCAGCGAGCAGCTGCTCGCCGACCGGCTCGACCGGGTCTCCCTGTCGTTCCTCGCCGACAACCTGGAGGTCAGGCGCGGCGGAGTGGCAGCGAACATCGCCTTCGGACTCGGTGTCCTCGGCCTGCGGCCCGCCCTCGTGGGCGCGGTCGGCTCCGACTTCGAGCCGTACCGGGTCTGGCTGAAGGACCACGGCGTGGACACCGACTCGGTGCGCGTCAGCGAGTCGCTCCACACCGCCCGCTTCGTCTGTACCACCGACCGGGCCCAGAACCAGATCGCCACCTTCTACGCCGGTGCGATGGCCGAGGCGCGCGAGATCGACCTCCGCGAGGTCGTCGCGCGCACCGGCCGCCTGGAGCTGGTCCTGGTCTCCCCGGACGACCCCGAGGCCATGCTCCGGCACACCCGCACCTGCCGTGACCTGGGGATCCCCTTCGCCGCCGATCCGTCGCAGCAGCTGGCGCGGCTCGACGGGGAGCAGGTGCGGGAGCTGGTGGACGGGGCCCGGTTCCTGTTCACCAACGAGTACGAGACGGCTCTCCTCCTGGAGAAGTCCGGGTGGACGGAGGCGGAGGTGCTGCGCCGGGTCACCACCTGGGTCACCACCCACGGCGAGGCCGGCGTACGCATCCGCGGCGAGGGTCGCGACCCGCTCGCCGTGCCGGCCGTCGAGGTCCCGGCGGTCGTGGACCCGACCGGTGTCGGGGACGCCTTCCGGTCCGGCTTCCTCGCGGGCTGGCTGTGGGGGGTGCCGGAGCGGTGCGCGGCGCAGCTGGGCTGCGCGGTCGCGGCGACCGTCCTCGATTACGTGGGGACGCAGGAGTACCGGCTGCACCGGGACTCCCTCCTGGACCGGATCCGCACGACGTACGGCGTCGGCTGCACGGCGACGCTCGTCACCCATCTGAGGGGGCTGTCATGAGGGGGCCGGCATGAGGCCGTCGCTGAGGGAGGAGTTCGCCAGGCGGGTCGTCGTCGCCGACGGCGCGATGGGCACCATGCTCCAGGCCGCCGATCCGTCGATGGAGGACTTCCGGCAGCTGGAGGGCTGCAACGAGATCCTCAACCTCACCCGCCCCGACATCGTCGCCTCCGTCCACGACGCCTACTTCTCGGTCGGCGTGGACTGCGTCGAGACCAACACCTTCGGCGCGAACCTGGCCGCGCTCGCCGAGTACGGCATCGAGAACCAGGTGTACGAGCTGTCCGAGGCCGGCGCCCGGATCGCCCGCGCCTCCGCCGACGCCCACACGGCCCTCGACGGCCGCCCCCGCTGGGTCCTCGGCTCCATGGGGCCCGGTACGAAACTGCCGACCCTGGGCCACGTCACGTACGAGCCCCTCCGCGAGGCCTTCCAGCAGAACGCCGAGGGCCTGATCCGCGGCGGCGCCGACGCCCTGCTCATCGAGACCTCGCAGGACCTGCTCCAGACGAAGGCGGCCGTCATCGGCGCCCGCCGGGCCCTGGACTGGGTCGGCGTCGACCTGCCGGTCATCGTGCAGGTCACGGTGGAGACGACCGGCACGATGCTGCTCGGCTCGGAGATCGGGGCCGCCCTGACGGCCCTGGAGCCGCTCGGCATCGACATGATCGGTCTGAACTGCGCGACGGGCCCGGTGGAGATGGCCGAGCATCTGCGGCACCTCTCCCGGCACGCCCGGATCCCGATCTCGGTCATGCCGAACGCGGGCCTGCCGGTGCTGACCTCCGACGGCGCCCATTACCCGCTGTCGCCGACCGAACTGGCCGACGCCCAGGAGCAGTTCGTACGGGACTACGGCCCGGTCCTGGTCGGCGGCTGCTGCGGTACGACCCCGGAGCACCTGCGGGAGATCGTGGAGCGGGTGCGGGGCGCGGCCGTCCTCGACCGGCGACCGGTCGCCGAACCCGGCGCGTCGTCCCTGTACAGCCATGTGCCGTTCCGCCAGGACACCGCGTACCTGGCGATCGGCGAGCGGACCAACGCCAACGGCTCGAAGAAGTTCCGCGAGGCCATGCTGGAGGGCCGCTGGGACGACTGTGTCGAGATGGCCCGCGACCAGATCCGCGAGGGCGCGCACATGCTCGACCTGTGCGTCGACTACGTGGGCCGGGACGGCGCCGCGGACATGACGGAGCTGGCGGGGCGGTTCGCGACCGCGTCGACGCTGCCGATCGTGCTCGACTCCACCGAGGTGGGGGTGCTGCGGGCCGGCCTGGAGAAGCTGGGCGGCCGGGCGGTCGTCAACTCGGTGAACTACGAGGACGGCGACGGACCCGAGTCGCGGTTCGCACAGGTCACGGCGCTCGCCAAGGAGCACGGCGCGGCGCTGATGGCGCTGACGATCGACGAGGAGGGGCAGGCGCGGACGGTCGAGGCGAAGGTCGCGATCGCCGAGCGGCTCATCGAGGACCTCACCGGCACCTGGGGGATCAGGGAGTCGGACATCCTGATCGACACTCTCACCTTCACCATCTGCACGGGCCAGGAGGAGTCGCGGGGCGACGGCATCGCCACGATCGAGGCGATCCGCGAACTGAAGCGCCGCCACCCGGACGTCCAGACGACCCTGGGTCTGTCGAACATCTCCTTCGGGCTCAACCCGGCGGCGCGGATCGTCCTCAACTCGGTCTTCCTCGACGAGTGCGTCAAGGCGGGCCTGGACTCGGCGATCGTCCACGCGTCGAAGATCCTGCCGATCGCCCGCCTGGAGCCGGAGCAGGTCGAGGTCGCGCTCGACCTGATCCACGACCGCCGGCGGGAGGGCTACGACCCGCTCCAGCGGCTCCTGGAGCTGTTCGAGGGAGCGACGGCGAAGTCCCTCAAGGCGGGGAAGGCGGAGGAGCTCCTCGCGCTGCCGCTTGAGGAGCGCCTGAAGCGGCGGATCGTCGACGGCGAGAAGAACGGCCTGGAGGCCGATCTGGACGCGGCGCTGGGTGAGCGGCCGGCCCTTGAGATCGTCAACGACGTGCTCCTGGACGGCATGAAGACGGTCGGCGAGCTCTTCGGCTCCGGCCGGATGCAGCTGCCGTTCGTGCTCCAGTCCGCCGAGGTCATGAAGACGGCGGTGGCGTATCTGGAGCCGCACATGGAGAAGTCGGACGCGGAGGGCAAGGGCACGATCGTGCTCGCCACCGTCCGCGGCGACGTCCACGACATCGGCAAGAACCTCGTCGACATCATCCTGTCCAACAACGGCTACAACGTCGTCAACATCGGCATCAAGCAGCCGGTGTCCGCGATCCTGGAGGCGGCCGAGGAGCACGCGGCGGACGTCATCGGCATGTCGGGCCTCCTGGTGAAATCCACGGTCATCATGAAGGAGAACCTGGAGGAGCTGAACGGCCGCGGACTGGCCGCCAAGTACCCCGTGATCCTCGGCGGGGCGGCCCTGACCAGGGCCTACGTCGAGCAGGACCTCCACGAGCTGTACCGGGGCGAGGTCCGGTACGCCCGCGACGCCTTCGAGGGCCTGCGCCTCATGGACGCACTCATGGGCGTCAAGCGGGGCGTCCCCGGAGCCGTACTGCCTCCGCTCAAGCAGCGGCGGGTGGCCCGGAAACCGCTGGTGGTGGAGGAGGCCCGGGAGCCCGAGCCGCCCGGCCGCTCCGACGTCGCCGCCGACAACCCCGTACCCGAGCCCCCCTTCCTCGGGACCAGGGTCACCACCGGCATCCCGCTCGCCGAGTACGCCCCCTGGCTCGACGAGACCGCCCTCTTCAAGGGCCAGTGGGGACTCAAGGACGCCGCGACCATCGAGACGGAAGGCCGGCCGCGCCTGCGGGCCCTGCTCGACCGGATCGAGCGCGAGGGCCTCGTCGAGGCAGCCGTCGTCCACGGCTGGTTCCCCTGTGTGTCCAAGGGCGACGACCTGATCGTCCTGGACGAGGACGGAGGCGAGCGGACCCGCTTCTCCTTCCCCCGTCAGCAGCGGGGCCGCCGCCTCTGCCTGGCCGACTTCCACCGCGCCGAGGACTCCGGCGAGGTGGACGCGGTCGCCTTCCAGGTCGTCACCGTCGGATCGAGGATCGGGGAGGAGACGGCCCGGCTCTTCGCCGCCGACGCCTACCGCGACTACCTCGAACTCCACGGCCTCTCCGTCCAGTTGGCGGAGGCGCTCGCCGAGTACTGGCACGCGCGGGTGCGCGCCGACTGGGGCATCGGCGAGGGAGACCCCGCCGGCATGGAGGGCATGTTCCGCACCGAGTACCAGGGCTGCCGCTACTCCCTCGGCTACCCGGCCTGCCCCGACCTGGAGGACCGGGCGAAGATCGCCGCGCTGCTCCGGCCGGAGCGGATCGGGGTCGTGCTGTCGGAGGAGTACCAGCTGCATCCCGAGCAGTCGACGGACGCGATCGTCGTCCACCACCCGGAGGCGAGCTACTTCAACGCGGGAGGCCGACGCCTGTGACCCCCACGTATTCGTTCGAGTTCTTCCCGCCGAAGACGGACCGGGGCGAGCAGACCCTGTGGGACGCGATCCGGCGGGTCGAGGCCCTGAAACCGGACTTCGTGTCGGTGACGTACGGGGCGGGCGGCTCGTCCCGCGACCGGACCATCGACGTCACGAAGCGGATCGTCACCGAGACCACCCTGCGGCCCGTCGCCCATCTGACGGCCGTCGGCCACTCGGTCGCCGAGCTGCGGGCCATCATCGGCGCGTACGCGGACGCCGGCGTCCGGGACGTGCTCGTGCTGCGCGGCGACCCGCCGGGTGATCCGCGCGGCACGTGGACGCCGCACCCGCAGGGCTTCACGTACGCGTACGAGCTCGTGGAACTGGTGCGCTCGCTGGGCGAGTTCCGCATCGGGGTGGCGGCCTTCCCGGAAGGTCATCCGAGGTCTCCCGACTCCAGGAGCGACCTCGCGCACTTCCTCGCGAAGTGCAGGGCGGGCGCCGACTACGCCATCACGCAGATGTTCTTCGACCCCGAGGACTACCTGCGGCTACGGGACCGGGTCGCCGCCGCCGGCTGCGACACCCCGATCATCCCGGAGATCATGCCGGCCACCGACGTACGCCAGATCCGGCGTTTCGCCGAGCTGAGCGACGCGGCCTTCCCCGAGGACCTGGCGCACCGCCTGGAGGCGGCGAAGGACGACCCGGCGGCCTCGTACCGCATCGGGGTCGAGTACGCGACGGCGATGGGCCTGCGGCTGCTCGACGAGGGCGCGCCCGGCCTGCACTACATCACGCTCAACAAGTCGACGGCGGCCCTGGAAATCCACCGAACCATCCTGAGTGCAAGGAGAGTTGCAGCGCATGTCTGATGTCACTGATTTCTCTGACACTGTGTTTTCCGACTACAAGGTCGCCGACATCTCGCTGGCCGAGTTCGGCCGCAAGGAGATCACCCTCGCGGAGCACGAGATGCCGGGCCTGATGGCGATCCGCCGCGAGTACGCGGAGACGCAGCCGCTGGCGGGAGCCCGTATCACCGGCTCCCTCCACATGACGGTGCAGACGGCCGTCCTCATCGAGACCCTGGTCGCGCTCGGCGCCGAGGTCCGCTGGGTGTCCTGCAACATCTACTCGACGCAGGACCACGCGGCCGCCGCGATCGCCGCCGCCGGGATCCCGGTCTTCGCCTGGAAGGGCGAGACCCTGGAGGAGTACTGGTGGTGCACGGAGCAGGCCCTGACCTGGCCGGGCGCCGACGGCCCGAACATGATCCTCGACGACGGCGGCGACGCGACGCTGCTCGTCCACAAGGGTGTGGAGTACCAGAAGACGGGGGAGCTGCCCGAGGCCTCCAACGAGGAGCTGGCGGTCGTACGCGCCCTCCTGGAGACCATGACCCTGGACTGGTCGACGATCGCGGCCGGCATCCGGGGCGTCACGGAGGAGACGACGACGGGCGTCCACCGCCTGTACGAGATGCACCGCGAGGGAGCGCTGCTCTTCCCGGCGATCAACGTGAACGACGCCGTGACGAAGTCGAAGTTCGACAACAAGTACGGCTGCCGGCACTCCCTCGTCGACGGCATCAACCGCGCCACCGACGTCCTCATCGGCGGCAAGACGGCCGTCGTCTGCGGCTACGGCGACGTCGGCAAGGGCTCGGCGGAGTCGCTGCGCGGCCAGGGCGCCCGCGTCATCGTCACCGAGATCGACCCGATCTGCGCGCTCCAGGCGGCGATGGACGGCTACCAGGTCGCCACGCTGGAGGACGTGGTGGAGACGGCCGACATCTTCATCACGACCACGGGCAACAAGGACATCATCATGGCGTCCGACATCGCCCGCATGAAGCACCAGGCGATCGTCGGGAACATCGGGCACTTCGACAACGAGATCGACATGGCGGGCCTGGCGCAGATCCCGGGGATCGTGAAGGACGAGGTGAAACCGCAGGTCCACACGTGGACGTTCGAGGACGGCAAGGTCGTCATCGTGCTGAGCGAGGGCCGGCTCCTGAACCTCGGCAACGCGACCGGGCACCCGTCCTTCGTGATGTCGAACTCGTTCGCGGACCAGACGCTGGCGCAGATCGAGCTCTTCACGAAGACGGCCGAGTACCCGGTGGGCGTGTACACCCTCCCCAAGCACCTGGACGAGAAGGTCGCCCGCCTCCACCTCGACGCCCTGGGCGTCCGCCTGACGACCCTCCGCCCCGAGCAGGCGTCGTACATCGGGGTCCCGGTGGAGGGCCCGTACAAGCCGGACCACTACCGCTACTGAGCCGGCATGTGTACCGAACGTGACCCGTGGCTCCCGGACCGGCTCCTCCGCACGGAACGGGACCTGCTGATGCCGCTCCTCCGGCGGACCCCGGAAGAGGCGTACGAGCTCCGCACCGCTTGCCCCGGCTGGACCGCCCGGCAGGTCCTCGCCCACTGCGGGGCGGCGCTCGTCCGGATCGTCGAGGACCGCCTGGAGGAAGGCGTCTTCCTGCCGGAGGCCAACGCCTGCGACGTCGCGGACCGGGAGGATTGGCCGCTCGACCGGATCCTGGACGAGCTGGAACGCGGCCTCACCGAGGCGGGCCCGGTGATCGCGGCCCGCGAGGACGGCCGGCTCGACGCGGTGGCGCTGGGGGAGTGGGTCCACGCCGGAGACGTACGGGAGGCCTTCGGCGAGCCCGGCGCGTACTGCGGCGCGGCGCTCGACCTGGCGCTGCCGCTCCTGTCGGTGACCAGCCGCCGCCGGGAGACGCCGCGCCTCGTCGGCGTCCTCGCGGACCGCGACGACCACCCGGTGGCCCTCGGCAACGAGATCGAGGGCCGGCCGGCGGCGCGGTTCCACGGGGACGCGGCGACGCTGATCCGGATCTACTCGGGGCGGCCGCTGGTCCGCACCCGCTACGAACTGACCGGCGCGACAGAACACGAACTCCTCATCTACCGCTGACTGCCCCGTGTGGGACCCGCGCCCGGCTGGACGGCACCCCGCCCGTGTGGGACCCGCGCCCACGCTGGGCGGTGCCCCCCCACGTGGGGGACCCGCGCCCGCGCTGGGCGGTGCCCCCACCCCCCGTGTGGGCCCGCGCCCTGCGCTGGACGGCGCCTCCGCCCACCCCCCCACGTGTGGGACCCGCGCCCGCGCTGGGCGGTGCCCACCCGCCGTGTGGGCAATCGTCCCGCTGGGGCGGGACGGGTGGGCACACGGGACGGCGCCCTCTAGCGGCGCCTCCGCGTTCCGAGCCTGGACCCGCACCCCAAGCGGCGGTGCACAACGTGGTGCGAGTCAGGGCGCGGAAGCCTCGGGCGCCGGCAGGGCGCGGGTCCGTTGTGCCCACCCGTTCCGCCCCTTGCGGAACGCCTGCCCACAACGGCGGGGCGCATGCCCACAACGGGGGCGGGTGGGTGCCGTCCCGGTGGAACGTGTGCCCGCAACGGGCGCCGCCCGAGTCCGAAGGGAACCCCATGTCCACGCTCGACCGGCTCCTCCGTACCCACGTCGCCGTGCGACCGGACGCCCCCGCCGTCGCCTTCGGCGAAGAGGCGCTCTCCTTACGGGAGTTGTACGACGCCGCGGCCCGGCTCGCCGCCCACCTCCGGGCCCTAGGCATCGGTCCCGACGCCCGCGTAGGCGTCTTCGTCGAGCCGTCGCTCGACCTGATGACCGGCGTCTGGGGCGTCGTACTCTCCGGCGGCGCGTACGTCCCGCTCTCGCCCGAGTACCCCGAAGAGCGCCTGCGCTACATGATCGAGGACAGCGGCTCCCGGGTCGTCGTCACCCAGCCGCGCTTCCGGGACCGCGTCACGGACCTCGCCCCGCCCGGCACGACGGTCGTCACGCTCGGGGACATACCGACGGCACCGGCACCGGCACCGGCACCCGCACCCGCCCCGTACGAGATCCGCGCGAGCGACCTCGCCTACGTCATCTACACCTCCGGCTCCACCGGCAGGCCCAAGGGCGTCATGGTCGAGCACCGTTCGATCGTCGCCCAGATGCGCTGGATGGCGGCGGAGCATCGCCTCGGCCCGGATGCCGTCGTCCTCCAGAAGACCCCCATGAGCTTCGACGCCGCGCAGTGGGAGATCCTCGCCCCGGCCGTCGGCGCCCGTGTCGCCGTCGGTCCGCCCGGGGTCTACCGCGACCCCGAGGGCCTGGTCGACGCCGTCCGCGCGCACGGCGCGACCCTGCTCCAGGGCGTGCCCACCCTCCTCCAGGCCCTCGTCGACACCGAGCGCCTCGGTACCTGCGGCAGCCTGCGGAGGGTGTACTCGGGCGGCGAGATCCTCTCCCGGAACCTCGCCGTGCGGCTCCTCGCCGAGCTCCCGGCCGCCGAGCTGATCAACCTCTACGGCCCCACCGAGTGCACCATCAACGCCTCCTCGTACACGGTGGACCGTGCGACGGTCGCCGATGGTCCGGCCGCGATACCGATCGGCAGACCGGCGTACGACACGACCTTCCGCATACGTGACGGCGAGCTGTGCATCGGCGGGGTCCAGGTCGCGCGGGGGTACCTGGACCGTCCCGAGCTCACTGCCGAGAGGTTCCTCCTCACCGACACCGGCGAACGCCTCTACCGCACCGGCGACCTCGCCCACTGGAACGACGACGGCACCGTCCAGTTCGCCGGCCGTGCCGACAACCAGATCAAGCTGCGCGGCTTCCGCGTCGAGCTGGACGAGATCGCGCTCGCCATCGAGAACCACGACTGGGTCAAGAACGCGGCGGTCATCGTCAAGAACGAGCCCCGCACCGGCTTCCAGAACCTGGTCGCCTGCGTGGAGCTGTCGCCGAAGGAGGCGGCGCTGATGGATCAGGGCAACCACGGCGCCCACCACCAGTCCAAGGAGTCCAAGCTCCAGGTCAAGGCCCAGCTCTCGAACGCCGGCACCCGTGAGGACGCCGAGCTCGCGGGCTGCCCGGTGGTCCAGCTCCCGGGCGCGACGCCGACCGAGCGGATGCGCCGTACGGTCTTCGCCCGCAAGACGTACCGCTTCTACGAGGGCGGCGAGGTCACCCGCGCCGACGTCCTGGCGGCCCTGGCCCGCCGCCCCGAGGGGATCGGCTCCCGGGCCGTCGGCAGTCTCACCGCGGCCGATCTCGGGGAACTCCTGCGCTGGTTCGGCCAGTTCACGAGCGAGGAGCGGCTCCTCCCGAAGTACGGCTACGCCTCACCGGGCGCGCTGTACGCGACGCAGCTGTTCGTGGAGGCGCACGGGATCGCGGGTCTCGACCCGGGCACGTACTACTACCACCCGGTCCGCCACCGCCTGTACCTGACCGATCCGCTGCCGGACGCCGGCGAACCGTCCCTCCGGTTCCGCTTCCTCGGCAAGCGGTCCGCCGTCGAGCCCGTCTACCGGAACAACATCCAGGAGGTCCTGGAGATCGAGACCGGCCACATGGTCGGCCTCTTCGAGGAGATCCTGCCCGGGTACGGCCTCGACGTCAGGCCGTGCGGGGGCGCGCTCTGGGAAGTGATCCCGTACGACGAGGGGGCGCGGACCGACCCCGAGGTCGACGTCTACGTCCAGGCGCACGGCGACCGCGTGACCGGTCTCCCGGAGGGCCAGTACGTGCACGCCGACGGCGACCTGGTCCCGGTCTCGGCCTCCCTCGTCGAGAGGAAGCACGTCATCGCGATCAACCAGGCGGTGTACGAGCGGGCCTCGCTCGGCGTCACCGTCGTGAGCCGGACGGCGGAGACGGACCGCGCGTACGTCGACCTCGGCCGCACCCTCCAGCGGTTCCAACTCGGCGGCCACGGCCTCGGGTTCATGTCCTCCGGCTACAGCTCCGAGTCCGGCCACCCCCTTCCCGCCGCCCGGCGCGTGGACGAGGTCCTGACGGCGGCGGGGCGGCCGACCGGCCCCTCGTACTTCTTCGTCGGCGGCCGGGTCAGCGAGGAGCAGCGGCTGAGCGAGGGCATGTACGAGGACACGGTCCACATGAGGGGCCCGGCGGAGATGATCCGTGACGACCTGGCGCAGCACCTGCCGGACTACATGATCCCGAACCGGGTCGTGGTCCTGGACCGGCTGCCCCTTTCGGCGAACGGCAAGGTGGACGTGAAGGCGCTCGCCGATCTGGCCGTGGTGAATGCCGGTCTGCACGGCCGCCCGCACGTCCTGCCCCGTACGCGTACGGAGAGCAGGCTCGCGGAGATCTGGGCGGCGGCGCTCAAGTACGAGGAGGTCGAGGCGGTCTCCGTCCTGGACGACTTCTTCGAGTCCGGCGGGAACTCGCTGATCGCGGTCGCGCTGGTCACCCGTGTCAACCGTGCGTTCGGCGCCTCGCTCCCGCTCCAGATCCTCTTCGAGCGGCCGACGATCGAGAAGCTCGCCCACCAGCTGGACGGCGCCGCCGCGACGCCCGCGTCCCGTCTCGTACGGCTCCACGCGGCCGGCACGCAGTCGCCCGTGTACTGCTGGCCGGGGCTCGGGGGCTACACGATGAACCTGCGGCACCTGGCGGAGGAGGTCGGCGTCGACCGCCCCTTCTACGGCGTCCAGGCCCACGGCATCAACCGGGGCGAGGAGCCCTACGCCACGATCCGCGAGATGGCCGCCGCCGATGTGGCCGCGATCCGCCGCCGCCAGCCCACCGGCCCGTACACCCTGTGGGGTTACTCCTTCGGTGCCCGTGTCGCCTTCGAGTCGGCGCACCTGCTTGAGGCGGCGGGGGAGCAGGTGGAGAACCTCTTCCTGATCGCCCCCGGCTCCCCGAAGGTCCGGTCGTCGGAGACCGGCGGAGCGTCGTACGACAACCCGGCGTTCGTGACGATCCTGTACTCGGTCTTCGCGGGCGTGATCGACGCGAGCGTGACGGCGGATGGCCGGGAGGGCTTCGTGGCGTACGTCGCGGAGAGGTTCCCGGCCCTGGATCCGGACCTGATCGGCCGGATCGTCTCGATCGTCGAGGAGACCTTCGAGTTCACGTACACCTTCCGGGAGTTGAGGGAGCGGCAGGTGGCGTGCCCGGTGACGCTCTTCAAGGCGGAGGGGGACGACTACTCGTTCCTGGAGGGCGCCACGGGCTGGTCGACGCGGCCGCCGACGGTCGTGGAGCTCGACGCGGACCACTACAGCCTGCTGCGTCAGCCCGATCTGACGGAGCTGGTCAAGAAGATCCGCTACCGCCTGGGGCTGTAGCGGTCTCGTCGGAGGCCTCGTCCGTCGTCGGGGCCTTCGTGTGGAGGATGGCCCGGGCCTGTTCGGCGGCCCGGGTCGTCGTCTCGGAGACGAAGTCGAGGAAGCGGGCGACGTTCTCCAGGCGGTTGCCGGTCGGGGTCCGGGCGCCGAAGACGGTGACGCCCTCGCGCGCGGTGTCGACGATCTGTGCCAGGGCGCGGGCGGAGGCCATCATCGACTGGTACCAGACGTCGTCGTCGACGGCGTAGCGCTCGCGGCGGCGGTCGTCGCGCTCCCGGCGGATGAGGTCCTGGCTGTCGAGGAACGAGACGGCCTTGGAGATGGACGCCGGGCTGACCTGGAGGCGCTCGGCGAGCTCGGACGCGGTGAGGCTGCCCGCGTCGGCGAGCGTGAGGGCGGCCATGACGCGGGCCATCATCTTGGGCATGCCCGAGGCCATCATGACGGTCGTGAACGTCTCCTCGTACGCGCGCACGGCCTCGGCGTCGCGCCCGTGCGGCTGCGGGGCGACGGAGGTTCCCCGCGGGGTGGCCGGCTTGCGGCGGTGGGCGCGGTGCTCGGTGGCGCGGTGGGCGAGGTCGGCGCGGTAGCCGGTGGGGCCGCCGTTGCGCATGACCTCCCGCGTGATGGTCGAGGTCGGGCGTTCGAGGCGCCGGGCGATCTCCGCGTAGGCGAGGCCGTCGGCCAACCCCAGGGCGATCTGCTGGCGTTCGGGCTGGGTGAGTCTGCCTCCCGGCATCGCGGTCTCCTTCGTGGGCGGGTGGGCGCTGGGGCTTGTCGTGGCGCCAGCATAGCGTTCACTCCCATTTCATTGCAACGAATCCTGGGTGGGTTGTTGCATTAGATCCAGAACCATTGCAATGAAATCCTACAACTGACCTGCAGTGATGGGCTTTTCTCGCAATGAACTGCTTGCCGAGTTGTCGAACGCAACGTAGCTTTTCCCTCATCGGAAAGAGCGCGGCGAACAAGCGCCGGCTCACACGAGGGAGAGACTCACCATGCAGAAGTTCGACACCGCCGCCGCCGTCGTCGCCATCCTCGCCGTCCCCGCCGGACGTATCCGGCTCGTCGCCGCCGATCGGACCGACACCACCGTCGAGGTCCTGCCGGCCGACCCCTCCAAGGGCCGTGACGTGAAGACGGCCGAGCGGACCGAAGTCGCCTACGCCGACGGCGTCCTGCGCATCGAGGTCCCGAAGGCGAAGAACGGCATCCTCGGCAACACCGGCTCCATCGAGGTGACGGTCCAGCTGCCCGCCGGCTCCCGCGTCGAGGCGCAGGCCGCCGCCGCCGAGTTCCGCGCCGTCGGCCGGCTGGGCGACGTCAGCTTCGAGGGCGCGTACCGGCAGATCAAGGTCGACGAGGCCGCGAACCTCCGCCTCACCGCGACCGACGGCGACGTCGAGGTCGGCCGGATCACCGGCTCGGCCGAGATCAGCACCGCGCGGGGCGACATCCGCATCGCCGAGGCCGTGAGCGGCACGGTGAGCCTGAGCACCCAGATGGGCGACATCTCGGTCGCCGCCGCGGCCGGAGTCTCCGCCTCCCTGGACGCCGGCACCGCCTACGGCCGCGTCAGCAACTCCCTGAAGAACGACGGTACTTCCGGCCTGAGCATCCAGGCCGCGACGGCGTACGGCGACATCGCCGCCCGCAGCCTCTGACCAACCCACTGCCTTCGAGGAGCACATCACCATGACCACCCCGGCGATCGCGGCGAACGGGCTGCGCAAGTCCTACGGCGACAAGACCGTGCTCGACGGCATCGACCTGACCGTCCCCGAGGGCACGATCTTCGCGCTGCTCGGCCCGAACGGCGCGGGCAAGACGACGGCCGTGAAGATCCTGTCCACGCTGATCACCGCCGACGGC
>NZ_JBWKFA010000015.1:0-151903 GCF_056435185.1 Streptomyces sp. NPDC044003
GAGGGCAACCGCATGAAAGCCATACCCGGCGTCTCTGGGCCTCTGGACCTTACGACGGCCCGTCCAACCCGCGAACAAGGTAGGACCGCATGACGGGGGAGGACGCGGTGCGGCTGCGGCCGCCCAGGAACGCCGTCGACGCACGGGCCGTCACCTGGTGGCGGGGCCGGCTGCTCGTGGCCACCGCCGTGCCGGTGGCGGTCCTGGCCGTGCTCGGCGCGCTGATCGGGCCGGCCAGGTCCTGGCTGCTGCTCGCGGCCGGGGCCGTGGCGGCCCTGGGCCTCGGCTGCACCGCGTTCCTCCCCGCCTGGTGGTTCCGGGTGCACCGCTGGGAGGTCACCGACGAGGCCGTCTACGTGCGCACCGGCGCCCTCTGGCAGGAGTGGCGGATCGCCCCGATGTCCCGGATCCAGACGGTCGACACCGAACGCGGCCCGCTGGAGCAGGCCTTCCGGCTCGCCACCGTCACCGTCACCACCGCCTCCTCCAAAGGGGCGATCCGCATCGAGGGCCTCGACCACGAGCTCGCCGCCGAACTCGCCGAGCGGCTCACCCTCCTCACCCGGGCCACCCCCGGAGACGCCACATGAGCGAGGAGGAGCAGTGGCGGCGGCTCGACCCCCGCACTCTGGTCGCCGGCGCCGCCGTCCTCTGCGGGGTGGCCGGCGGCGCGGCCCTCCCGGCCGTGGCCGGCCTCTCCGGAGGCAGACCCCTGTGGCAGGCCGTCGCCTGGGTCCTCGCGGGCGCCGTGCTGCTCGTCCTCGCCGGCACCGCCGCCGACTGGGTCCGGCTGCGCCGCACCCGCTACCGCGTCGGCCCCGAGCAGGTCGACCTCCACACCGGGCTCCTGCTCCTCAAGCACCGTTCCCTGGCCCGTGAGCGGATCCGCAGCGTCGACCTCACCGCCAACCCCCTCCAGCGCGTCCTCGGCCTCGTCAAGGTCCGCATCGGCACCGGCGAGCACACCGGCGGCGAGTCCACCCTCGCACTCGACCTGGTCACCCGCGCCGAGGGCGAGCGGCTCCGCCGGGAGCTCCTCACCCGGGCCGGCGCCACGGCGAAGGAACACGACGGGGCCCTCGCCGGCCTCGACCCGCGCTGGATCCGCTACGCCCCCGTCTCCTTCCTCGCCCCCGCCCTCGGCGGAGCCGCCGTCGGAGCCGTCTTCCAGGTCAGCGAGTGGTTCGGCGCCCAGGGCGAGGTCATCCACTGGATAGGGGACCGCTTCCAGGACACCTCCCTGACCTGGACAGTCGTCGACCTCGTCCTCCTCGCCACCGCCGCCGGAGCGGTCGGCGCGCTCGGCCTCTGGATCGAGGGCTGGTGGAACTACCGCCTGGAGCGCGAGCCCGGCGGCACCCTGCGCGTCCGCCGCGGCCTGTTCACCGCCCGCTCGGTCTCCATCGAGGAGCGCCGGCTGCGCGGGATCGAACTGGTCCAGCCCCTCGGGGTGCGGCTGTTCGGGGCCGCCCGCGTCGACGCCGTCGCCACCGGCCTCGCCGAGCACGACGACGACAAGCACGCCGACCTCAAGAACCTGCTGCCGGCCGTGCCCCGCGAGGTCGCCGACCGGGTCGCCGCCCAGGTGCTCCGCGAGCCGGAGCCGCCCACGGCCGCACCGCTCGCCGCCCACCCCCGGGCCGCCCGCACCCGACGGCTGCGCTGGGCCGCGTGGAGCGTGCTCGGCCCCGTGGCGCTCCTCGCCCTCCTCGGCGCCCTCCTCACCCCCGTACTGCTGTACGTGGCGGCCGGCTGCGCCCTCGTCCTCACCCCGGTCGCCGCGCTGCTCGCCCGCGACGCCTACCGCGGCCTCGGACACGCCGTCAGCGGCGCCTACCTGGTGACCCGTTCGGGTACCGTCCGGCGCGCGACCGTGGCGCTCCAGCGCTCCGGGGTCATCGGCTGGACGGTGAAGCAGTCGTACTTCCAGCGCCGGGCCGGGATCCTCACGATCACCGCCACCACGGCGGCCGGAGCGGGCGCGTACGACATCCTCGACGCGGGCGAGAGTCAGGGTCTCACCTTCGCCGCCGAGGCCGTACCGGGGCTCCTCGCGCCGTTCCTGGAGCCTTCCGCGGAGCCCGTACACACGCCGGAGGCCCGGCCCACCGCAAGGTGAACCGGGCCTCCGTACGGATGCGTCAGGCCGAGGCCGGCGGATACAGGCTCCGCGGCAGCTCCGACGCGGCCGCCGCGTCGAGCAGCCACAGCGTCCGCGAGCGGCCGTAGGCACCGGCCGCCGGGGCCTGCACCTCGCCCGCGCCCGACAGCGCGATCGCCGCGGCCTTCGCCTTGTCCTCCCCGGCCGCGAGCAGCCAGACCTCCTTCGCCGCCCGGATCGCCGGAAGCGTCAGCGAGACGCGGACCGGCGGCGGCTTCGGAGCGCCGCGCACCCCGACCACCGTCCGCTCGGTCTCACGGACCGCCGGCAGCTCCGGGAAGAGCGAGGCCACGTGCGTGTCCGGGCCGACGCCCAGCATCAGCACGTCGAAGGTCGGCACCCCACCGTGGTCACCGGGACCCGCGGCGGCGGCCAGCTCCTCCGCGTACGCGGCGGCCGCGGCGTCGACGTCGGAGCCGTACGGCCCGTCCGAGGCCGGCATGGCGTGCACCCGGGCCGGGTCGAGCGGCACCCCGTCGAGCAGCGCCGCACGGGCCTGGGTGACGTTCCGCTCGGGGTCGCCCTCGGGCAGGTACCGCTCGTCGCCCCACCACAGGTCGAGCCGCGACCAGTCGATCGCGTCCCGCGCGGGCGCCGAACCGAGCGCCGCGAGCAGGCCGTTGCCGTTGCGGCCGCCGGTCAGCACGACCGAGGCGGAGCCACGGGCGGCCTGGGCGTCCACGATCCGGGTGATGAGCCGGGCCGCGGCGGCCTCGGCCATCAGCTCCTTGTCGCGGTGGACGACCAGCTGAGGGGTGCTCACTTGGCCGCCGCCTTCTTGGCCGGGGTCTTCTTCGCGGCGGGCTTGGCGGCGGGGGCCGTCTCCACGACCGCCTCCGTCTCCGTCTCCGTCACGGTCTCCACGACCGTCTCCACGACCGTCTCCACGACGGGCTCCGGGGCGGTCGCCGCCGCCTCCTCGTCCAGCCGCTCCAGACCGAACTTGAGCGCCGTCGCGTAGGTGTCGTCCGGGTCGAGCCGGCGCAGCTCCTCCGCGATCAGCTCGGCCGTGTCGCGGCGCTTGAGCGCCACCGCACGGTCCGGCTGACCCTCTATGGAGAGCGTCGCGAGCGAGCCGTCCGGCCGGTCGAGCACGATCGGTCCGGCGTTGGTCTCCATCCGTACGGAGGTGAGACCGGGGCCCGCCGACTTCGCGCGCCGCACCGGCACCTTCAGCCGGTCCGCCAGCCACATCGCGAGCAGCTCGACGCTCGGGTTGAACTCCTCGCCCTCGACCTCGGCCGAGGTGACCTCGCAGACGACCTGGTCGAGCGCGGCGGCCAGCATCGAACGCCACGGGGTGATCCGGGTCCACGAGAGGTCCGTGTCGCCGGGGGTGTACGCGTCCGCGCGCGCGGACAGCTCCTGGATGGGCTGCTCGGCGGCGTACGTGTCGGTCACCCGGCGCTGGGCGAGCGCGCCCAGCGGGTCGTTCGCCGGGTCGGACGGCGCGTTCACCGGCCACCAGACGACGACGGGGGCGTCCGGGAGGAGCAGCGGCAGCACCACCGACTGGGCGTGGTCGACGACCTCGCCGTACAGCCGGAGCACCACCGTCTCGCCGGTGCTGGCGTCGGCGCCGAGGCGGACCTCGGCGTCGAGCCGTGCCTTGGCACGGTCCCGCGGCGAGCGCGAGACCCTCTTGATGACGACGAGGGTCCGCGAGGGGTGCTCGCGGGACGCCTCGTTGGCCGCCTTCAGCGCGTCGTAGGCGTTCTCCTCGTCGGTGACGATCACGAGGGTGAGCACCATGCCGACGGCCGGCGTGCCGATCGCCCGCCGCCCGAGCACCAGCGCCTTGTTGATCTTGGAGGACGTGGTGTCCGTCAGGTCGGTCTTCATGGCCGGCGCCAGCTCCTGCCGTCTCGTGCGAGCATCTCGTCCGCCTCGACCGGACCCCAGGTCCCGGACTGGTACTGCGCGGGCTTGCCGTGCGTGTCCCAGAACTGCTCGATCGGGTCGAGGATCTTCCAGGACAGCTCGACCTCCTCGACGCGCGGGAAGAGGTTGGAGTCGCCGAGCAGGACGTCGAGGATGAGCCGCTCGTACGCCTCGGGGCTGGACTCCGTGAAGGACTCGCCGTACGCGAAGTCCATCGACACGTCCCGGATCTCCATCTGGGTGCCGGGCACCTTGGAGCCGAACCGCACCGTCACGCCCTCGTCCGGCTGGACCCGGATCACGATGGCGTTGCGGCCGAGCTCCTCGGTCGCGGTGTGGTCGAAGGGGGAGTGCGGGGCGCGCTGGAAGACGACCGCGATCTCGGTGACGCGGCGGCCCAGGCGCTTGCCGGTCCGCAGGTAGAACGGGACGCCCGCCCAGCGGCGGTTGTCGATCTCCAGCTTGATGGCCGCGTAGGTGTCGGTCTTCGACTGGGGGTCGATGCCGTCTTCCTGGAGGTAGCCGACGGCCTTGGCGCCGCCCTGCCACCCGGCCGCGTACTGGCCGCGGACCGTGGACTTGCCCAGGTCCTTGGGCAGCTTCACCGCGCCGAGGACCTTGGTCTTCTCGGCGGCCAGCGCGTCGGCGTCGAAGGAGGCGGGCTCCTCCATCGCGGTCAGCGCGAGCAGCTGGAGCAGGTGGTTCTGGATGACGTCACGGGCGGCGCCGATGCCGTCGTAGTAGCCGGCGCGGCCGCCGATGCCGATGTCCTCGGCCATGGTGATCTGCACGTGGTCGACGTACGACCGGTTCCAGATCGGCTCGAAGAGGGTGTTGGCGAAGCGGAGCGCCAGGATGTTCTGGACGGTCTCCTTGCCGAGGTAGTGGTCGATGCGGAAGACCGCATCCGGCGGGAAGACCTCGTGGACGACCTCGTTGAGCTCCTTGGCGGAGACCAGGTCGTGCCCGAAGGGCTTCTCGATGACCGCGCGGCGCCAGGAGCCGTCCTTCTGGTCGGCCAGGCCGTGCTTCTTGAGCTGCTGGACGACGAGGGGGAAGAACTTCGGCGGCACGGACAGGTAGAAGGCGAAGTTGCCGCCCGTGCCCTGCGCCTTGTCCAGCTCCTCGATCGTCGACTTGAGCTGCTCGAAGGCCGTGTCGTCGTCGAAGTCGCCCTGGACGAACCGCATGCCCTGGATGAGCTGCTGCCACACCTCCTCGCGGAAGGGGGTGCGCGCGTGCTGCTTGACGGCCTCGTAGACCTCCTGCGCGAAGTCCTCGTCCGCCCACTCGCGGCGGGCGAAGCCGACGAGCGAGAAGCCCGGCGGCAGCAGGCCGCGGTTGGCCAGGTCGTAGACGGCAGGCATCAGCTTCTTACGGGACAAATCGCCCGTGACGCCGAAGATCACCAGACCCGACGGCCCCGCGATGCGCGGGAGCCGTCGGTCTGCGGCGTCACGGAGCGGGTTGGCTCCGTGGACTGCGCTCAAAGTGCTTACGCCTCCGAAGATCCGCGGCGCGCGAGCTCCGCCTCGGTGGACTTGAGCAGGTCGTTCCAGGACGCCTCGAACTTCTCGACGCCCTCGTCCTCCAGGAGCTGGACGACGTCGTCGTAGCTGATGCCCAGCTTCTCGACGGCCGCCAGCTCGGCCCGCGACTGCTCGTACGTGCCGCGGATGGTGTCACCGGTGACCTCGCCGTGGTCGGCGGTGGCCTCCATGGTGGCCTCCGGCATGGTGTTCACCGTGCCGGGCGCGACCAGGTCCACGACGTACAGCGTGTCCTTGTAGGCGGGGTCCTTGACGCCGGTCGAGGCCCACAGCGGACGCTGCTTGTTGGCCTGCGCCTTGTCGAGGGCGGCCCAGCGGTCCGAGGAGAAGACCTCCTCGTACGCCTCGTAGGCCAGACGGGCGTTGGCCAGGGCGGCCTTGCCCTTGAGCGCCTTGGCCTCGTCGGTGCCGATGCCGTCCAGGCGCTTGTCGATCTCCGTGTCCACGCGGGACACGAAGAAGGACGCCACCGAGTGGATCTTCGACAGGTCGAGGCCGCGCTCGCGGGCCTTCTCCAGACCCGCCAGGTAGGCGTCCATGACCGCGCGGTAGCGCTCGAGCGAGAAGATCAGCGTGACGTTGACGCTGATGCCGAGGCCGATGACCTCGGTGATCGCCGGCAGACCCGCCTTGGTCGCCGGGATCTTGATCAGGGTGTTGGGGCGGTCCACCAGCCAGGCCAGCTGCTTGGCCTCGGCGATGGTGGCGGCCGTCTCGTGGGCGAGACGGGGGTCGACCTCGATGGAGACCCGGCCGTCCTGGCCGTCCGTCGCGTCGAAGACCGGGCGCAGGATGTCGGCGGCGTCGCGGACGTCCGCCGTCGTGATCATCCGGATGGCCTCGTCGACGGTCACCTTGCGGGCGGCGAGGTCCACGAGCTGCTGCTCGTAACCGTCACCCGAGGAGATGGCCTTCTGGAAGATCGACGGGTTCGTGGTCACACCGACCACGTGGCTCTGGTCGATGAGCTCGGCCAGGTTGCCGGACGTGATCCGCTTGCGCGAGAGGTCGTCCAGCCAGATCGCGACGCCTTCGTCGGAGAGGCGCTTGAGAGCGTCTGTCATGAGAATTGCATCTCCATTAAGTCGTACGTATGGACGTCAGCGCGCGGCGGCGGCGATGGATTCCCGCGCGGCGGCGGCGATCGCCTCCGGCGTGAACCCGAACTCGCGGAAGAGGACCTTCGCGTCCGCCGAGGCACCGAAGTGCTCCAGCGAGACGATCCGGCCGGCGTCACCGACGTACTTGTGCCAGGTGAGACCGATGCCGGCCTCGACCGCGACCCGGGCCTTCACCGACGGCGGCAGGACCGAGTCCTTGTACGCCTGGTCCTGCTCCTCGAACCACTCGACGGACGGCATCGAGACCACACGGGTCGGGACGCCGGCGGCCTGGAGCTGCTCACGGGCCTCGACGGCCAGGTGCACCTCGGAACCGGTGCCGATCAGCACGACCTCGGGCGAGCCGCCCTCGGCCTCGAACAGCACGTAGCCGCCCTTGACCGTGTCCTCGTTCGGGGTGTACGTCGGCACGCCCTGGCGGGTGAGCGCCAGACCGTGCGGGGCGCCCTTGCCGAAGACCTTGGTGTGGCGCTGCATGATCTCGCGCCAGGCGAGGGCCGTCTCGTTGGCGTCGGCCGGACGGACGATGTTCAGACCCGGGATCGCGCGCAGCGAGGCCAGGTGCTCCACCGGCTGGTGCGTCGGGCCGTCCTCGCCCAGACCGATCGAGTCGTGGGTCCAGACGTACGTCACGGGCAGGTGCATGAGGGCCGACAGACGCACCGCGTTGCGCATGTAGTCGGAGAACACCAGGAAGGTGCCGCCGTAGATGCGCGTGTTGCCGTGCAGCGCGATGCCGTTCATCTCCGCGGCCATGGAGTGCTCGCGGATGCCGAAGTGGATCGTGCGGCCGTACTTGTCGGCCTCCGGCAGCGGGTTGCCCTCGGGCAGGAACGACGAGTCCTTGTCGATCGTCGTGTTGTTCGAGCCGGCGAGGTCGGCCGAGCCGCCCCACAGCTCCGGGATGACCGCGCCGAGCGCCTTGAGGACCTGGCCCGAGGCGGCACGGGTGGCGACACCCTTGCCCGGCTCGAAGACCGGGAGCTTCTCGGCCCAGCCGGCCGGCAGCTCGTTCGCCTGGATGCGGTCGAACTCGGCGGCGCGCTCCGGGTTGGCCGTACGCCACTCGGCGAGCTGCTTCTCCCACGCGGCGCGGGCCTCGCGGCCGCGGTCGCCGAGCGCACGGGTGTGCGCGATGACCTCGTCGCCGACCTCGAAGGTCTGCTCCGAGTCGAAGCCCAGGACGCGCTTGGTGGCCGCGATCTCCTCGTCGCCGAGGGCCGAGCCGTGCGCGGCCTCGGTGTTCTGCGCGTTCGGGGCGGGCCAGGCGATGATCGAGCGCATCGCGATGAAGGACGGACGCTCGGTCTCGGCCTCGGCGGCCTTGATCGCCGTGTACAGCGCGGCCGGGTCCAGGTCGCCGTTGGCCTGCGGCTCGACGCGCTGGACGTGCCAGCCGTACGCCTCGTACCGCTTCATCGTGTCCTCGGACACGGCCGTCTCGGTGTCACCCTCGATCGAGATGTGGTTGTCGTCCCACAGCAGGATCAGGTTGCCGAGCTTCTGGTGGCCGGCGAGCGAGGACGCCTCCGCGGAGATGCCCTCCTGGAGGCAGCCGTCACCGGCGATCACGTAGATCCGGTGGTCGAACGGGGAGGCGCCGGTGGCGGCCTCCGGGTCGAACAGACCGCGCTCGTAGCGGGCGGCCATCGCCATGCCCACGGCGTTGGCGACACCCTGGCCCAGCGGGCCCGTGGTGGTCTCGACGCCGGCGGTGTGGCCGTACTCCGGGTGGCCGGGGGTCTTCGAGCCCCAGGTGCGGAAGGTCTTGAGGTCGTCCAGCTCGAGACCGAAGCCACCCAGGTAGAGCTGGGTGTAGAGGGTCAGGGACGAGTGGCCCGCGGAGAGGACGAACCGGTCGCGCCCGACCCACTCGGGGTCGGCCGGGTCGTGCCGCATCACCTTCTGGAAGAGGGTGTACGCGGCGGGCGCCAGGCTCATCGCCGTACCGGGATGGCCGTTGCCGACCTTCTGTACGGCGTCCGCGGCCAGGATGCGGGCGGTGTCGACAGCCCGCTGGTCCAACTCGGTCCACTCGAGGTCTGTGGTGGTCGGCTTAGTGCTCACCCTGGGTCAGGGCTCCTCTCCACATGTCTGAAGCCGGTGACTGAGGGTGTACCGGCGTTGTCGAGCCTACCCCCGCGGAACGCCCCTCTTTTCGTGTCCATGCCCCTCAAATGAGCGGAGAAATGAAAGGACACAGCAAGAGTGCCGGTGGTCGTGGGAGTTCGCCTCCCGAGCCACGCCCGGAGCCGCCTCCGAACGTGTCCACCCCTTGGGACGTACCGCACCAACACGACCCCACCCCCGCGAAGATCGGCGTCTGGGCAACGTCTACAGTGGCGTGGTACGCGCAAGCTTTACCCCGTCTTCACCCGGGGAGCTTGCTGGGAATTTCTCTGTCAGGGGTGTGCGTGACGGCCGTCGAGTCCCGACCCGCAGGGGTCGTCTTGACTCCCAGCCCGGGGGGCCATCGGCCGTTCGGGGCCCGCGTCAAGGCATTCGTGGCGCTGACCAAGCCGCGAATCATCGAGCTGCTGCTCATCACGACCGTTCCGGTGATGTTCCTCGCCGAGCAGGGCGTGCCCGACCTGTGGCTGGTGCTCGCCACCTGCTTGGGCGGCTACCTGTCCGCGGGCGGCGCCAACGCGCTGAACATGTACATCGACCGCGACATCGACGCCCTGATGGACCGCACCTCTCAGCGTCCGCTCGTCACCGGCGTCCTCACCCCGCGCGAGGGCCTGGTCTTCGGGCTCACCCTCGCCGTGGTCTCCACGCTCTGGTTCGGCCTGCTGGTCAACTGGCTGTCCGCCGCGCTCTCGCTCGGTGCGCTCCTCTTCTACGTCGTGGTCTACACGATGATCCTGAAGCGGCGCACCGCCCAGAACATCGTCTGGGGCGGCATCGCCGGCTGCCTGCCGGTGCTCATCGGCTGGTCGGCCGTGACCAACTCGATGTCGTGGGCCGCGATCATCCTCTTCCTCGTCATCTTCTTCTGGACGCCGCCGCACTACTGGCCGCTGTCGATGAAGGTGAAGGACGACTACGCACGCGCGGGCGTGCCCATGCTGCCGGTCCTCGCCTCCAACAAGGTCGTGGCCAAGCAGATCGTCGTCTACAGCTGGGTGATGGTCGCCGTCTCCCTGCTGCTGACCCCGCTCGGCTACACCGGCTGGTTCTACACCGCGGTGGCGCTGGTCACCGGCGGCTGGTGGCTGTGGGAGGCGCACGCGCTCCTCAACCGCGCCAAGGCGGAGGTGACGGGCGCCAAGCTCAAGGAGATGCGCCTCTTCCACTGGTCCATCACCTATGTCTCGCTGCTCTTCGTGGCGGTCGCGGTGGATCCCTTCCTCCGCTAGCGCTCAGATGATCAGACCGGTCCGACGGCCGGGTCACGTGGGATAGGCCACGTGACCCGGCCGTCGCCGTTCGTTCTACCCCTCGGTAGCATCCGTGTCATGGCAGAAACGAAGCAGGAAGAGCGCAGGGCGGCCAGGCTCGCCAAGGAGATCAAGGCCTTCTCCAAGGCGCACGGCGGCGCCGAGGGACACCTCGCGCACATCGGCCAGGCGGGCACCCGGATCGTCCTGGTCGGCACGGACGGCGGCTGGGGCGACCTCGTCGCGAAGTCGTACGCGATCGCGCAGCAGGCCGCCGAGAAGGCCGGTCTGACCCTCCACGAGGAGTTCGACGGCGAGTTCGCCGCCAAGGTCGCCACCGGCCCGTACGAGTGGACCCGGATGGCCGGTATCCAGATCGGCGGCCCCTCCAACAGCTGAGGCAACAACCTCGCGCGGGGCTCACCCGTTAGGACGTGTGGAGACACGTCCACACAGGGAGCCCCCCGAGATGATCGACACGCCGCACCTGGTGGACCAGTACTGCCACGGGGTGCTCCGTACGGAGCTCGGCCTCGGCACCTTCGAGGCCCACCTCGGTGCCCACCTGGGCGGCCATCCGGGCGGTGTCGCCGTGCTGCCCGCCGCCGGCACCACCTTCTTCGACACCCAGACCGGCTTCGCCGTGCGCCGCTGGTGCCCGCCGCTCCTCGGCCTCGAACCGCACTGCCCGCCCGCCCGCTACCTCGCCCGCCGCCGGGAACTCGGCGCCGCCGAGGCCGGCCGCCGGCTGCTGCGCGCCTCCGGGATCTCCACCTATCTCGTCGACACCGGGCTCCCCGGCGACCTCACCCGACCCGCCGAGCTCGGCGCCGCGGGCGCCGCCGAGGCCCACGAGATCGTCCGTCTCGAACCCCTCGCCGAACAGGTCGCCGACACCTCGGGCACCGCCGAGGCCTTCCTCGCCAACCTCGCCGAGGCCGTCCACGGGGCCGCCGCCGGCGCGGTCGCGTTCAGTTCGGCGTCGGGGGTACGGGGCGGGCTCGCGGCCCTGCCCGAACCGCCGGGCCCCGGAGAGGTACGCGGGGCCGCCGGACGCTGGCTGGCCCACCGCACGGCCGGCGGCCCGGTCACCGACCCCGTCCTGCTGCGTCATCTGCTCTGGATCGCGGTCACGGCCGGGCGCCCCCTCCAGCTGCACACGGAGGATCCGGCCGCCCTGCACGGCTTCGCCGCCGCCACCGCGGGGCTCGGCGCGGACCTGGTGCTGCTGCACCGCTACCCGCACCAGCGCGCGGCCGCGCACCTGACCGGACTTCACCCGCACGTGTACGCCGACCTCGGCCCCGTCCTCGCCCACACGGGGGCCCGGGCGGCGGCCGTCCTCGCCGAGGTCCTGGAGCGCGCGCCGTTCGGCAAGCTGCTGTTCTCCAGCGGTGCCCAGGGGCTGCCCGAGCTGCACGTGGTCGCGGCGAGCACCTTCCGGTCCGCCCTCGGCCGGGTGCTCGGCGAGTGGGTCATGGACGGCGCCTGGTCCCGTACGGACGCGCAGCGGGTGGCGACGATGATCGCGGCGGAGAACGCGAAACGGGTCTACCGGCTCGCGGGGAGCAGGTAGACCCGTCGGGATCCTGGATCCACGATCCACGATCCACGATCCAGAATCCTGGATCCAGGATTCTGGATCGTGGATCGTGGATCGTGGATTCGGATCCAGGATGTTGGATCCAGAGGCCGTCAGGCCGTGGCCGCCAGTTCCGGGTCGGCCTGGGCCGGGATCCCGGGCGTGGCGAGCGGGCGCTCGCGCAGGCTCAGGGCCAGGCGCAGGACCGCGATCCACATCAGCGAGGAGCCGAGCATGTGCGCGGCGACCAGGAGCTCGGGGACCCCGGTGAAGTACTGGACGTAACCGATCGCACCCTGCGCGAGCAGCACGATCAGCAGGTCGCGGGCGCGGGCCCGGGTGTCGAGCGGGGCGTCCACCACGCGCAGGACCAGCCACATCGCCAGCGCGAGGGCGCAGACCACCCAGGCGGCGATCGCGTGGACGTGGGCGGCGTTCGTCCAGTCCCACGGCATGCGCGGGACGTCGCTGCTGTCGCCGGCGTGCTTGCCGGCGCCGGTGACCGTCGTGCCGAGCACGATCAGCAGCGCGGAGACGATCGTGATCGCCCAGGACAGCTTGCGGACCGGGCGCGGCACGCGCGGGCGGGGGGCGGTGTCGCCCTCGCCGGTGCGGTGCCAGGTGATGACGGCGACCGTGAGCAGGGAGTTCGCGGCGAGGAAGTGGCCGGCCACCGTCCACGGGTTGAGGCCCATCCAGACCGTGATGCCGCCGATGACGGCGTTGCTCATCACGATCCAGAACTGGGCCCAGGCGAGCCGGGTGAGTCCGCGGCGCCAGGGCTTGGTGGAGCGGGCGGAGACGATCGCCCAGCCGACCGCCGCCGACAGGACGTACGTCAGCATCCGGTTGCCGAACTCGATCGCGCCGCGGTAGCCCTGCTCGGGCGTCACGATGAGGCTGTCGTCCGTGCACTTCGGCCAGGTGTCGCAGCCGAGACCGGAGCCGGTCAGCCGGACCGCGCCGCCGGTGACGATGATGAGCACGCTCATCACGACGGCGGCGAGCGCGGCGCGCCGGAGCGTCCGGGGGGACGGGGTCCAGCGCTGGGCGATGTATGCGAGGGGGGTCAGCACGGGCCCTATCGTAGGACGGTGCTTGTGCGCGCTTTCACGAGGGGGGCGTATGTGGCCGAACGGAACCTTACGGTTACTCCCAGCGGAAGAACTTCGCCGCCGCTCCGAGCCCCAGGACCGCCCAGACGGCCAGGATCAGCGCATCGCCCCACGGCATGGCGGCCCCGTCCCGGAGGACGTCCCGGAGCCCGTCCGAGAGGGCCGAGATCGGGAGCAGCGCGAGCACGTCGCCCGCGGCGCCGAACTTCTCCAGCGGGACGATGACCCCGCCGCCCACCAGGAGCAGCAGGAAGACCAGGTTCGCGGCGGCCAGGGTGGCCTCGGCCTTCAGGGTGCCGGCCATCAGCAGGCCGAGTCCGGAGAAGGCGGCCGTGCCGAGGACCAGGAGCAGCAGGACCGACGCGGGGTTGCCCTGCGGGGACCAGCCGAGGGCCAGGGCGATCGCCGTCAGGAGCACGATCTGCAGGATCTCGGTGACGAGGACGGAGAGCGTCTTGGCGGTCATGAGCGCCCAGCGGGGGAGCGGTGAGGCTCCGAGGCGCTTGAGCACCCCGTACCGCCGCTCGAAACCGGTCGCGATGGCCTGGCCGGTGAAGGCCGTGGAGAGCACGGCGAGCGCGAGGACGCCGGGGGCGAGGAAGTCGACGGCCTTGTCCGTGCCCGTATCGACGATGTCGACCGTGGAGAACAGGACCAGGAGCAGCGAGGGGATGATCACCGTCAGCAGCAGCTGCTCGCCGTTGCGCAGCAGCATCCTGGTCTCCAGGGCGGTCTGCGCGGCGATCATCCGCCCGACGGGGGCGGCTCCGGGCTTCGGGGCGTACGTACCAGTGCTCACGACCGCAGTTCCTTGCCCGTCAGTTCCAGAAAGACGTCTTCGAGGGTGTGGCGCTCGACGGCGATGCCGTCCGGCATGACGCCGTGCTGGGCGCACCAGGTGGTGACCGTGGCGAGCAGCTGGGGGTCGACGGTGCCGGTGATCCGGTACGTGCCGGGGAGCGGTTCCGCGGCGGCCGAGCCGTCCGGCAGCGCCTTGAGCAGGGAGCCGAGGTCGAGGCCGGGGCGGCCGGTGAAGCGCAGGGTGTTCTCGGCGCCGCCGCGGCAGAGCTCCTCGGGGCTGCCCTGGACGGCGACCCGCCCGGCGTCGACGATCGCGACGTCGTCGGCGAGCTCCTCGGCCTCCTGCATGAAGTGGGTGGTGAGGACCACGGTGACGCCGTCGGCGCGCAGCTCGCGGACCAGGTCCCAGGTGGCGCGGCGGGCCTGCGGGTCCAGGCCGGCGGTGGGCTCGTCGAGGAAGACGAGCTCGGGGCGGCCGACGACGGCCATGGCGAGCGCGAGGCGCTGCTGCTGGCCGCCGGAGAGGCGCCGGTAGGTGGTGCGACCGCAGGAGCCGAGGCCGAGCCGCTCGATCAGGGCGTCCACGTCGAGCGGGTGGGCGTGCAGCTTGGCCATGTGGCGGAGCATCTCGTCGGCGCGGGCGCCGGAGTAGACGCCGCCGGACTGGAGCATCACGCCGATCCTGGGGCGCAGGGCCGCGGCGTCGGCGACCGGGTCGAGACCGAGGACGCGGACGGTGCCGCCGTCGGGCCTGCGGTAGCCCTCGCAGGTCTCGATGGTGGTGGTCTTGCCGGCCCCGTTGGGGCCGAGGACGGCGGTGACGGTGCCCGCGCGCACGTCGAGGTCGAGGCCGTCGACGGCGGTCTTGTTTCCGTACCGCTTCAGCAGGCCGCGTACCTGGACGACGCTGCCGACGGACTCGATTGACATGCCGGGAAGTCTAGAGAGCCCGCCGGGGGTCCCGGTGCGCGGGGCGGTGGATTCATCCCACCAATGATCGTTTCCGCAGGTCAGGTAAGCCTTACCTGAGTGATGCACAGCACCGTGACCGGCCCGGACGTCGCTTGTCACCTCGCGATTAATTACGCAACAATGGCGTTGTGAAAAACGTTGGCGCGGCTCCGGTGGAGGAACTCGCGACCCGAGAGCGTTCTACGCGCAACCGGGTCGCGCGGTCGATCCTGGATCACGGTCCCTCGACCGTCGCCGACCTGGCCGAACGGCTCCGCCTCACCCAGGCGGCCGTCCGCCGCCACCTCGACTCGCTGGTCGCCGAGAACGTCGTCGAAGCCCGCGAGAAGCGCGTCTACGGGACCCGGACCCGTGGCCGCCCCGCGAAGGTCTTCGCGCTCACCGACTGCGGCCGGGACGCCTTCGACCAGTCGTACGACTCGCTCGCCGTCGAGGCGCTCCGCTGGATCGAGCGCAACGCCGGCGGAGAGGCGGCCGTCGCCGCCTTCGCCCGCGACCGGATCGAGGCCCAGGCCGGGGCGTACCGGGAGGCCGTCGAGTCGGCCGAGCCCGCCCAGCGGACCGAGGCGCTTGCCAAGGCCCTCACGGCGGACGGGTACGCTGCCACTGCGCGGAACGCGCCGGTCGGCGAGCAGCTCTGCCAGCACCACTGCCCGGTCGCCCACGTCGCCGAGCAGTACCCCCAGCTGTGCGAGGCGGAGACGGAGTTCTTCTCCCGCCTCTTGGGAACGCACGTCCAGCGTCTGGCCACCATCGCGCATGGTGACGGCGTCTGCACCACGTTCATCCCGCACGGCGCCCCACAGACCATCGAATCAGCATCCGCAAGCACGGCCGGGAGGAACCCCGCATGACCACCGAGATCAGCCACCCCGAGCTCGAGGGCCTGGGTCGGTACGAGTACGGCTGGGCCGACTCCGACGCGGCCGGTGCCGCCGCCAAGCGCGGACTCAACGAGGACGTCGTCCGCGACATCTCCTCGAAGAAGAACGAGCCCGAGTGGATGCTCAAGCTGCGTCTCAAGGGTCTGCGCCTCTTCGACAAGAAGCCCATGCCGACCTGGGGCTCCGACCTCTCCGGCATCGACTTCGACAACATCAAGTACTTCGTGCGGTCCACCGAGAAGCAGGCCGAGTCCTGGGAGGACCTGCCGGAGGACATCAAGAACACGTACGACAAGCTCGGCATCCCGGAGGCGGAGAAGCAGCGCCTCGTCGCCGGTGTCGCCGCCCAGTACGAGTCCGAGGTCGTCTACCACCAGATCCGCGAGGACCTGGAGGAGCAGGGCGTCATCTTCGTCGACACCGACACCGCGCTGAAGGAGCACGAGGAGCTCTTCAAGGAGTACTTCGGCACCGTCATCCCGGTCGGCGACAACAAGTTCGCCTCCCTGAACACGGCCGTCTGGTCCGGCGGCTCGTTCATCTACGTGCCGAAGGGCGTGCACGTCGAGATCCCGCTCCAGGCCTACTTCCGCATCAACACGGAGAACATGGGCCAGTTCGAGCGGACGCTGATCGTCGTCGACGAGGACGCCTACGTCCACTACGTCGAGGGCTGCACCGCCCCGATCTACTCCTCGGACTCGCTGCACTCCGCGGTCGTCGAGATCATCGTGAAGAAGGGCGGCCGCTGCCGCTACACGACCATCCAGAACTGGTCGAACAACGTCTACAACCTGGTGACCAAGCGCGCCGTCGCCTACGAGGGCGCCACCATGGAGTGGGTCGACGGCAACATCGGCTCCAAGGTCACCATGAAGTACCCGGCCGTCTACCTCATGGGCGAGCACGCCAAGGGCGAGACCCTGTCCATCGCCTTCGCGGGCGAGGGTCAGCACCAGGACGCCGGCTCCAAGATGGTCCACATGGCGCCGAACACCTCCTCGAACATCATCTCCAAGTCGGTGGCGCGAGGCGGCGGCCGCACCTCGTACCGCGGCCTGGTCGAGATCGGCGAGGGTGCCGCGGGCTCGAAGTCCAACGTGCTCTGCGACGCGCTGCTCGTCGACACGATCTCCCGCTCCGACACGTACCCCTACGTGGACGTGCGCGAGGACGACGTCTCCATGGGCCACGAGGCCACCGTCTCCAAGGTCTCCGAGGACCAGCTCTTCTACCTGATGAGCCGCGGCCTCACCGAGTTCGAGGCCATGGCGATGATCGTCCGCGGCTTCGTCGAGCCCATCGCCAAGGAGCTCCCCATGGAGTACGCCCTGGAGCTCAACCGGCTGATCGAGCTGCAGATGGAGGGTGCGGTCGGCTAAGGCCCCGCACCGTCCCGCAGCGACCGATTTTCTTTACGTACGCAGGAAGAGAGCAAGACGACAGCCATGGCTGAGGCTCAGAACATCCCGGCGGGCTCCACCACCGCCGGCTCGATCGCGGTGGCCGCCGAGTCCACCGTCGCCACGCGCATGAGCGCGCCCCCGTCCTTCGACGTCGCGGACTTCCCCGTCCCGCACGGCCGTGAGGAGGAGTGGCGGTTCACCCCGCTGGCTCGACTGCGCGGACTCCACGACGGCACCGCCGTCGCCTCCGGCGAGGGCGTCAAGGTCGAGGTCGAGGCCCCCGAGGGCGTCACCGTGGAGACCGTCGGCCGCGACGACGAGCGCCTCGGCAGGGCCGGCACGCCCGTCGACCGCGTCGCCGCCCAGGCGTACTCCTCCTTCGAGAAGGCCGGCGTCATCACGGTCGCCAAGGAGGCGGTGCTCACCGAGCCGATCCGCATCTCCGTGCACGGCCAGGGCGGCGTCGCCTTCGGCCACCAGGTGATCGAGCTCGGCGCCTTCGCCGAGGCCGTCGTGGTCCTCGACCACACCGGTGACGCCGTGCTCGCCGTCAACGTGGACTACGTCCTCGGCGACGGCGCCAAGCTGACCGTCGTCTCCGTCCAGGACTGGGACGAGAACGCCGTCCACGTCGCCCAGCACAACGCGCTGGTCGGCCGCGACGCCTCCTTCAAGTCGGTCGTCGTCACCTTCGGCGGCGACGTCGTCCGCATCCACCCGCGCGTCGACTACGCGGGCCCCGGCGGCGAGGCCGAACTGTTCGGTCTGTACTTCACCGACGCCGGTCAGCACCAGGAGCACCGTCTCTTCGTCGACCACAACACCCCGCACTGCAAGTCCAACGTGGCCTACAAGGGCGCGCTGCAGGGCCAGGACGCGCACGCCGTCTGGATCGGTGACGTGCTCATCCAGGCCGCCGCCGAGGGCACCGACACGTACGAGCTCAACCGGAACCTGGTCCTCACGGACGGCGCCCGGGTCGACTCCGTGCCGAACCTGGAGATCGAGACCGGCGAGATCGCCGGCGCCGGTCACGCCTCGGCCACCGGCCGCTTCGACGACGAGCAGCTCTTCTACCTGATGGCCCGCGGCATCCCGGAGGCCGAGGCCCGCCGCCTCGTCGTCCGCGGCTTCTTCGCGGAGCTCGTCCAGCAGATCGGTCTGCCGGACGTCCAGGAGCGGCTCCTCGCCAAGATCGAGGCCGAGCTGGAGGCCTCCGTCTGATGGCCTTCGTCCGAGTCTGCGCGCTGAGCGAGCTGGAGGCCGACACCCCGAAGCGGGTCGAGGTCGACGGCACGCCGGTGTCGGTCGTGCACACCGAGGGCGAGGTGTTCGCGATCAACGACATCTGCTCGCACGCGAACGTCTCCCTCTCGGAGGGCGAGGTCGAGGACTGCGCGATCGAGTGCTGGCTGCACGGCTCCAGCTTCGACCTGCGCACCGGCAAGCCCTCCGGCCTTCCGGCGACGCGCCCCGTCCCCGTATACCCCGTAAAGATCGAAGGGGACGATGTGCTCGTCTCCGTCACCCAGGAGTCCTGAGTCACCCATGGCTACGCTTGAAATCCACGACCTGCACGTCTCCGTCGAGGCGGAGAACGGCCCCCGCGAGATCCTCAAGGGCGTCGACCTGACCATCAAGCAGGGCGAGACCCACGCCGTCATGGGCCCCAACGGCTCCGGCAAGTCGACCCTGGCGTACTCCCTCGCCGGTCACCCGAAGTACAAGGTCACCGGCGGCACCGTCACCCTCGACGGTGAGGACGTCCTGGAGATGTCGGTCGACGAGCGCGCCCGCGCCGGCGTCTTCCTCGCCATGCAGTACCCGGTCGAGGTCCCCGGCGTCTCGGTCTCCAACTTCCTGCGCACCTCCGCCACCGCCGTCCGTGGCGAGGCGCCCAAGCTGCGCACCTGGGTGAAGGAGGTCAAGTCCGCGATGGAGCAGCTCCAGATGGACCCGGCCTTCGCCGAGCGCAACGTCAACGAGGGCTTCTCCGGCGGTGAGAAGAAGCGCCACGAGATCCTCCAGCTGGAGCTCCTCAAGCCGAAGATCGCGATCCTCGACGAGACCGACTCCGGTCTCGACGTCGACGCCCTGCGCATCGTCTCCGAGGGCGTCAACCGCGTCCGCGAGACCGGTGAGGTCGGCACCCTGCTGATCACCCACTACACGCGCATCCTGCGCTACATCAAGCCCGACTTCGTGCACGTGTTCGCGAACGGCCGCATCGTCGAGTCCGGCGGCGCCGAGCTCGCCGACCAGCTGGAGAACGAGGGCTACGACAAGTACGTGAAGGGTGGCGCATCCGCGTGACTTCTGCCCATCAGGGGCTCTCCGGCCTCCTCGACACCGAGGCGATCCGCAAGGACTTCCCGCTCCTGGATCGCGTGGTCCACGACGGCAAGAAGATCGTGTACCTCGACTCCGCGGCGACCTCCCAGAAGCCGCGCCAGGTCCTCGACGCGCTCAACCAGTACTACGAGCGTCACAACGCCAATGTCCACCGCGGCGTCTACACGGTCGCCGAGGAGGCGACGGCGCTGTACGAAGGCGCCCGTGACAAGGTCGCGGCCTTCATCAACGCGCCGAGCCGCGACGAGGTGATCTTCACCAAGAACGCCTCCGAGTCGCTCAACCTCGTGGCCAACATGCTGGGCTGGGCCGACGAGCCCTACCGCGTGGACCACGAGACCGAGATCGCCATCACGGAGATGGAGCACCACTCCAACATCGTGCCGTGGCAGCTGCTCTCGCAGCGCACGGGCGCGAAGCTGAAGTGGTTCGGCCTCACCGACGACGGCCGGCTCGACCTCTCGAACATCGAAGAGGTCATCACCGAGAAGACGAAGATCGTCTCCTTCACGCTGGTCTCGAACCTGCTGGGCACGATCAACCCGGTGGAGACGATCATCCGCCGCGCCCAGGAGGTCGGTGCGCTCGTCTGCATCGACGCCTCCCAGGCGGCCCCGCACATGGTCCTGGACGTGCAGGCGCTCCAGGCCGACTTCGTGGCCTTCACCGGCCACAAGATGTGCGGCCCGACCGGCATCGGCGTGCTGTGGGGACGGCAGGAGCTCCTGGAGGACCTCCCGCCCTTCCTCGGCGGCGGCGAGATGATCGAGACCGTCTCGATGCACTCCTCGACGTACGCGCCGGCCCCGCACAAGTTCGAGGCGGGTACGCCCCCGATCGCCCAGGCCGTCGGCCTCGGCGCGGCCGTGGACTACCTGTCGGCGATCGGCATGGAGAACATCGCGCGCCACGAGCACGCGATCACCGAGTACGCCGTCCGGCGCCTCCAGGAGGTCCCGGACCTGCGGATCATCGGCCCCACCACGGCCGAGGACCGCGGCGCGGCGATCTCCTTCACGCTGGGCGACATCCACCCGCACGACGTGGGCCAGGTCCTCGACGAGCAGGGCATCGCGGTCCGGGTCGGCCACCACTGCGCGCGGCCGGTCTGCCTGCGGTACGGAATTCCCGCGACCACGCGAGCGTCGTTCTATCTGTACTCCACTCCGGCCGAGGTCGACGCCCTGGTCGAGGGGCTGGAGCACGTCCGTAACTTCTTCGGCTAGGGGAACGGCTCGTGAAGCTGGATTCGATGTACCAGGACGTCATCCTGGACCACTACAAGCACCCGCACGGGCGCGGTCTTCGGGACGGCGACGCCGAGGTGCACCACGTCAACCCGACGTGCGGCGACGAGATCACGCTCCGCGTGAAGTACGACGGCTCGCGCATCGAGGACGTGTCGTACGAGGGCCAGGGCTGCTCCATCAGCCAAGCCTCGGCCTCCGTCCTCAACGAGCTGCTCGTCGGCAAGGAGCTGGCCGAGGCGCAGAAGATCCAGGGCACCTTCCTGGAGCTGATGCAGTCCAAGGGTCAGATCGAGCCCGATGACGCCATGGAGGAGATCCTGGAGGACGCTGTCGCGTTCGCCGGGGTCTCCAAGTACCCGGCCCGTGTGAAGTGCGCGCTGCTCAGCTGGATGGCGTGGAAGGACGCGACCGCCCAGGCGCTGGGTGACGCGGAGAGGAAGTCGGCATGACCGAGAACGCCGAGGCCACGATGAAGCCGGCCTCCGAGGAAGAAGTCCGTGAGGCCCTGTACGACGTCGTCGACCCCGAGCTGGGCATCGACGTCGTCAACCTGGGCCTGATCTACGGCATCCACATCGACGACTCGAACGTCGCGACGCTGGACATGACCCTGACGTCGGCGGCCTGCCCGCTGACCGATGTGATCGAGGACCAGGCGAAGTCCGCGACGGACGGCATCGTCAGCGAGCTGAAGATCAACTGGGTCTGGATGCCCCCGTGGGGCCCGGACAAGATCACGGACGACGGCCGCGAGCAGCTTCGCGCGCTCGGCTTCAACGTCTGATCGCAGGAGTACACGAGAACGGCCGCGCCCTTCGGGGCGCGGCCGTTCTCGTCTCTCGGCGCAGACCTGCCGCGTCTCAGTACAGACCTGCCGCGCGGGCCAGTTCCGGGGCGAGGTTCTCCTTGCGGATGCGCTGGTCGACGTAGAGCAGGGCGGTGACCAGGGGCGGGAAGACGGAGACGATGCCCTGGCTGATCAGCTGGCCCACGGCGAGGACGCCGAAGAGGACCAGGAAGGAGGCGATCAGGGCGTTGGGATCGTCGCCGGAGAAGTCCGTCGTCGCCAGCGGTGCCGAGAGCGCCAGGGAGAGGATCTGCTGGATCAGCCAGCTCACCATGGAGGCCAGGGCGCCGGCGGCGAGCAGGTAGCCGAAGGTGCGCCACCAGGCGCCCCGGACGAGGGACGAGGAGCGGCGCATCGAGGCGAGGGCGCCCTGGCCCTCGATCACCGCCGCCGCCGGGGCCAGGCTGAACTTCACCCAGATCCAGAGCGCGAGCGGCAGGGTGACCGTCGCACCGGCGAGCGCCAGGAACGGCGCGATCAGCGGGCCGGTCCGCATCGCGAGCAGCGCCACGGTCAGGGCGACGAATCCCCCCAGGAAGAGCGCGGCCGGGAGCAGCAGCGCCAGCGAGGTCAGCACCACGGTGCCGAACACGGCCGGCACCCGGGACCAGGACCGGCGCCAGATCGCGCCGAAGGTGGTGGGCCGGCCGAGGACCGCCTCCTGGACCACGGCCGGGCAGGCGGCCGCCACCACGATGGTGGCGGCCATGATCGTGATCATGGCGACGGCCCAGACGCAGACGAAGGCGACGAGTAGCGGGCGGACGTCCTCCCACGGGGGCTCCTGGCCCTCCGGCAGGTCGAACACGGCGGGGAAGCGGTCGCCGACGGCCGCGTATCCGATGCCGACGGCCGCGCCGACGATCAGGGTCGCGCCGCCGTAGACGGCTCCCGCGACCCCGAGCAGCTGCTTCCAGTAGCGGCCGAGCGTGGCGAAGGCGCCGGTCAGGATCGTGCTGAAACCGAGCGGCGCCAGGGGTATCACGCCGGGCTTCGGCGGCGGGGGCGGCGGCGGGTAGCCGTAGCCGTAGGGCGGTCCCGGGGGACCAGGGGGGTACGTCATGCGGGACACCGTATCGGGCAGCGATGTGTACGCCCGTACGCAACCGTGTGTACGCTCGTACGCATGGGTTACGGACTCCTTGCGGGCGCCATCGCGGCGGAGATACTCGCCACCACCTCGATGAAGTACAGCGAGGGCTTCACCAGGCTCTGGCCCTCCCTCGTCACCGGCGCGGGCTATCTCATCGCCTTCGCGCTCCTCGCGCAGGCCCTCAAGACCCTCCAGGTCGGCACCGCCTACGCCATCTGGTCCGGGGTCGGCACCGCCGCCGTCGCCGTCATCGGCTTCCTCTTCCTCGGCGAGAGCCTCAACCCCGCCAAGATCGCCGGAATCGTCCTCATCATCGCGGGCGTCGCCGTCCTCAACCTCGGCGGCGCGCACTGATGGCCCGGGCCCGGCGGTACGACCCCGACCGGCGCGAGCGGATCGTCGACGCCGCCCTCACCGTCGTCGGGCGCGCCGGCATCGGGGGCCTGAGCCACCGCACGGTGGCTGCCGAGGCCGACGTGCCGCTCGGCTCCACCACGTACCACTTCGCCTCCCTCGACGAACTCCTCGTCGCGGCGCTCCGCAAGGCCAACGAGGGCTTCGGACGGCTGCTCCGGGAGCACCCCGCCCTCACCGATCCGGACCTCGGCCTCGCCACCGCCGTCGCCCGGCTCCTCGGGGAGTGGCTGGGCGGCGAACGCGCGCGCGTGGAGCTGGAGTACGAGCTCTACCTCGCCGCCCTGCGCCGCCCCGCCCTGCGCCCGGTCGCCGCCGAGTGGACCGAGTCCGTCGTCGCCGCCCTGGCCCACCGCACCGACCCCGCCGGCGCCCGGGCCCTGGTCGCCGTCATGGACGGCATCTGCCTCCAGGTCCTGCTCACCGACGGCACCTACGACGAGGAGTTCGCGCGGGTGATCCTCGCGCGGGTCCTGAACGAAGGACCGAATCCGCCGCTCGTGGCCTCGTCGGAATCGCCGACGGACTCGACCGACACCTGAGACCGGTTGGCCCGGGCGGGGGCCCGCCGGTTAGGTTTTCCGTCATGACCACTGCTCCTCGCACCACCGGCGCCGTCGCCGCCGGCCTCGCCACCATCGCCGGCGACGGCACCGTTCTCGACACCTGGTTCCCCGCCCCCGAGCTCACCGAAGCGGCCGGCCCCGCCGGCACCGAGCGTCTCAGCCCCGACGAGGCCGTCAACGCCCTCGGTGAAGGCGCCGCCAAGGCCCTCGGCGTGGACGCCCGCCGTGGCGTCGAGGTGGTCGCCGTCCGCACCGTCATCGCCTCGCTCGACGAGAAGCCGCTCGACGCCCACGACGCCTACCTCCGCCTCCACCTGCTGAGCCACCGGCTGGTCAAGCCGCACGGCCAGAGCCTGGACGGCGTCTTCGGCCTGCTCGCCAACGTCGCCTGGACCTCGTTCGGCCCGGTCGCCGTCGACGACATCGAGAAGGTCCGGCTCAACGCCCGCGCCGAGGGCCTGCACCTCCAGGTGACCTCGATCGACAAGTTCCCCCGCATGACCGACTACGTCGTGCCCGCCGGGGTCCGCATCGCCGACGCCGACCGCGTCCGCCTCGGCGCCCACCTCGCCGCCGGCACCACCGTCATGCACGAGGGCTTCGTCAACTTCAACGCCGGCACCCTCGGCACCTCGATGGTCGAGGGCCGCATCTCGGCCGGCGTCGTCGTCGGCAACGGCTCCGACATCGGCGGCGGCGCCTCCACCATGGGCACCCTCTCCGGCGGCGGCAACGTCGTCATCTCCATCGGCGAGCGCTGCCTGATCGGCGCCGAGGCGGGCGTCGGCATCGCGCTCGGCGACGAGGTCGTCGTCGAGGCCGGTCTCTACGTCACCGCCGGCACCCGGGTCACCCTGCCCGACGGCCAGATCGTGAAGGCCCGCGAGCTCTCCGGCGCCTCGAACATCCTCTTCCGCCGCAACTCGGTCACCGGCGCCGTCGAGGCCCGCCCGAACAACGCGGTCTGGGGCGGCCTGAACGACATCCTGCACAGCCACAACTGAGCCGGTGACTCCGCGTCAGCGGAACGCGGAGTCCGCCCGGACCAGCGCCTCGTGCGCCGCCCGCAGCCCGTCGGCCGTCTCCCGGTCGGCGGGCTGCAGCGGTTCGCGCACCGGGCCGCCGAGGAGCGCCTTCACGGTCACCGTGCCCGGCAGGCCCGAGGCCATCATCAGCTCGGCCAGCGGCAGCGCCAGGGCGTTGAGCCGGGCCGCGCCCGCGGTGTCGCCCGCGTCGAAGGCGTCGAGGACGGCCCGGAGCCCGCGGGGCACCACGTTGGCCACCGTGCTGACGTAGCCGGCGCCGCCCACCGCGTACAGCGGCAGGTTCAGCTCCTCGCAGCCCGAGTAGTACGCGAGCCCCGTCTCCGCGATCAGCCGGGCCGAGCCGAGCAGGTCGTACGAGCAGTCCTTCACCGCCACGATCCGCGGGTGCCGGGCGAGCCGCCGCATCGTCGCGGGCTCGACCCGGGTGCCGGTGCGGCCCGGGATGTCGTACACCATCACCGGAAGACCGGTCGCGTCCGCGACCTTCAGGAAGTGCGCCTCGACGGCCGCCTGCGGGGGACGGCTGTAGTACGGGGTGACGACGAGCAGCCCGTCCGCCCCCGCCGCCTCGGCCTGCCGGGCGAGCTCCGCGGTGTGCAGGGTGTCGGCGGTGCCCACCCCCGCGAGGACCGAGGGACCGGGGCCGACCGCCTCCCGGACGGCGCGGACGAGCGCGGCCTTCTCGGCGTCGCCGGTGGTGGGGGACTCGCCCGTCGTGCCGTTGAGGACCAGGCCGTCGCAGCCCTCCCCGACGAGCCGGACGGCGAGCTTCCGCGCCGCGTCGAGGTCGAGCGCGCCGGCGGGGGTGAACGGGGTGACCATCGCGCAGAGAGCGCGGCCGAAGGGGCGTCCAGTGTTCATCCGAGCAGTCTGTGCGCGAGCGACCGTGAAGGTCCACTTAGATCTGCTTGGTTCGAGAATTCAGTTTCTGTGAACGATGGCTGTCTGGCATGATCGGCCGGGCGCGACAGGGGGACATGGAGAACAGCACAGCATGAGCGCACACCACACGGCCGCCGAACAGCGCGTCGCACTCGTCACCGGCTCGTCCTCGGGCATCGGGGCGGCCGTCGCCCGCCGCCTCGCCGAGGCCGGCTACCGGGTCGTCGTCAACTCCGGGCGGTCGGTCGAAGCGGGCGAGGCCCTCGCCGCCGAACTGCCGGACGCCGTCTACGTACAGGCCGACGTCTCCGACGAGACCCAGGCCGCAGCCCTCGTCGCGGCCGCCGTCGAGGCCTACGGCCGCCTCGACCTCCTCGTCAACTGCGCGGGCACCACCCGCTTCATCCCGCACGACGACCTCGAAGCCGCCTCGCCCGAGGTCTGGCGCCACCTCTACGACGTCAACGTCATCGGCGTCTGGCAGACCGTCACCGCCGCCGTCCCGCACCTGCGGAAGACCCGCGGCACCATCGTGACGATCTCCTCCCAGGCCGGCGTCCGGCCGGGCGGCAGCTCCATCCCGTACTCCGTCTCCAAGGCCGCCGTCAACCACATGACGAAGCTCCTCGCCAAGACCCTCGGCCCCGACATCCGCGTCAACGCGGTCGCGCCCGGCCTCATCGACACCCCCTGGTTCGACGGGGTGGCGGGCGCCGACGCCGCCAAGGAGCACGTCGCCGGCGTCGTCCCGCTGCGCCGGGTCGGCCGCCCCGAGGACATCGCCGGGGCCGTCTTCGACCTCGCCCACGCCTCGTACATCACCGGCGAGGTGCTCCTCGTCGACGGCGGCGGACACCTGCTCGGGTAGACCGGCTAGAGCGCCAGCTTGAAGCCGTCGTGGCTGCGCGCGAAGCCCAGCGAGGCGTAGAAGCGGTGGGCCTCCGTCCGCTGCTTGTTGCTGGTCAGCTGGACGAGCGCGCAGCCGCGCTCCTTCGCACGCGCCACGGCCCGCTCCATCAGCTCCCGGCCCAGCCCGCCGCCGCGCCGGTCGGCCCTGATCCGGACCGCCTCGATCAGGGCCCGCTCGGCGCCGCCCTTGCCGAGCCCCGGGATGTACGTGGCCTGGAGGCAGCCCAGGACGAGGTCACCGTCCACCAGGACGAGCATCTCGTTGCGCGGATCGCCCTCGATGGACGCGAAGGCCCGCTCGTACGCCTCGGTGACGAGGACCGACGCGGGGTCCACGACCCGGTCCTCGTCGGCGAGCAGGGCGAGGACGGCGGGCAGTTCGGCGCGGGTGGCGGGGCGAAGGATCATGGCGCGAAGTCTCCCACGGAGAAGACCCTTGACCTCAACCATGGTTGAGGGAGGACGGTGGAACCACCCGAGGAACAGGAGACCCACCATGAACGCCGTCGCGCACCCCGATGCCCGCCCCGACCTCCACCGCCCCGGAGTCGGCGCCGTCCTCGTCAGCACCTGGAGGGTCGGCACCCCCGAGCGCCAGCGCGCCGCCGTCGAGGCCATCCGGACGGCCTGGGAGAGCCGCGCATGGCCGGACCTCGGCCTGCTCTCGTACAGCGTCCTCGCCGGGACCGACGGGGACACGCTGCTGCACTACTCGCAGTGGACCGGGCAGAAGGCCTACGACGACTTCGTCCGCACCTACCGCGACGACCGGAACGCCGAGATCGACGCCGCCGTGCCCGGCATCGAGCGGGTGGAACTCCGCCGCTACGGGCCGATCCACCGCTCCACCGTCCGCGGCGCGACGAGCACGGGGGAGCTGCCCGGTGTCGTCGTCATCGTCGAGGCGGACTTCGACGGGGCCGGGTCCGACGCGGGGCACCGGGAGGACTGGGTGGACGGTGTGTTCGCCGCCCTGGACGAGGACGCGGCGACGCGGCCGGCGCCCGGCGGGATCAGCGGCCAGTTCCATCTGTCCGTCGACGGCGGCCGGGTCCTGAACTACGCCGAGTGGGAGAGCGAGCAGGCCCATGTGGACTGGCTGGCGGACGACGCCCCGCTCAGCGAGGCCTGGAGGAGGGTCCAGCACGACCCGCGGCTCGTGGGCGGGCGGGTGCGGCGGTACACGCCCGCGCTCAGCCTGAGCGCGGGCGTGTGACGCGGCGGGCCGTCAGGGGCGGAAGCGCAGGACCTGGGGGTCGTGGTCGCTGTCCTGGTCGGCGAACTCGGCGTTGATGTGGACGCTGTCGTACTCGAAGTGGTGGACGCCCGGGCTGGTCAGGATCTGGTCGAGGACCTGGCTGTTGCCCTGGTACACGTACGAGTAGCGCTCGCTGAGCGGCAGCGACTTCACGGCCGGGTACAGCGCGCCGCCGTCCGTCATCGCCTGCGTGGTGCCGGAGAACTCGAAGTCGTTCATGTCGCCGACCACGAGCACGTCCGCCTGCTTGTCGACGGCCTCGATGTCCTTGACGAAGGCGTTGACGGCCTGCGCCTGGAGCAGTCGCTTGGCCTCGGAGGAACGGTTCGGCGGCTGGTGGTGGGAGACGATCGACTCGTCGCCGCCCTTCGAGGTGAGGTGGTTCGCGACCACGATCACCGTGCGGCCGCGGAAGCGGAACTCGCCCGCGAGCGGCTTGCGGCTGCTCTCCCAGGCGGAGTTCGCCGGGTCGATGCGGCCGGGGGACAGGGTGAGGTGGGCGTCGCCCTTCTCACCGGTGACCGCGACCGGGGTGGTCGCGTCGCCGCCCGCGCGGTCCACGAAGGAGACCCGCTCGGGGTTGAAGAGGAAGACCTGACGGATGTTGCCGCCGGGCTCGCCGCCGTCCTTGCCGTTCTGCGGGTCGATCGAGCGCCACTCGTACGCCGGTCCGCCGGCCGCCACGATCGCGTCCGTGAACTTCTTCACCGTCACGTCGGCGGCGACGGTGCCGTCGTTCTTGGCGCCGTTGTTGTCCTGGATCTCCTCCAGGGCGACGATGTCGGGCGAGGCGAGGTTCTCGACGACCGCCTTCGCGAGCGAGTCGAACTTCTCCTGCGGGTCGGTCGGGTCGAGGTTCTCGACGTTGTACGTCGCCACGGCCAGCTCGTTCTTGTGCTGCCTGTCCGTGGTCTCGCGCTCCAGGCCCTCGTCGACGACCGTGCCGAGGGTGCGGGCGGTCAGCGTGTAGCCGCCGAACTGGTTGAAGTCGAGCGGGCCCTCGGTGGTGCCGGTCAGCCGGTCGCCCACGTTCGCCTTCGGGAACGGCTGCTGGGCCAGCGGGGTCAGCGACTGGATCTGGAGCCGGCCGGTGTTCTGGGACTCGTACGAGCCGTACACCGTGCCGCCGCGCTCGTTGTCGTTCTCCCAGGGCTTCACCGTCACCCAGAGCTCGGCGTACTCGTCGGTCCGCCCGACCACCCGCGAGGAGTCGATCCGGACGTTCGTGCCCTCCAGGGACTCGTAGTAGTCCAGGGCGTACGTCTCGGGGTCCAGGGCCAGGCCGTTGATCGAGCCGCCGGCGGCCGGGTCGCCCTCGGGGGTGTACTCGTCGGGGACGGACCAGCCGGAGATCGTCACCGGAGCCGGGACGGGGTTGCCCTTCGAGACGACGGTGACGACGGGCTTGGAGATCTGGGTCAGCGACTGGTTGCCGGAGTTCAGGCCGCCGGGGACGTACTCGGTGACCGTGCCGTTCAGGCTGACCGCGTCGCCGACGGCGACGGTCGGGACGGAGCTGGTGAAGACGAAGATGCCCTCGCTGGTGGCCGCGTCGTCGTCGGCCTGCGGGTCCTGGATCCAGAATCCGCGCGATCCGTAGGTGCGGACGCCGGTGACGATGCCCGTGACGCCGGTGACCTGCTTGCCGACGAGGGGGGAGACGCGCGTCGTGCCCTGGATGTCGTGGATGCGGACGCCGGCGGTGGCGTCCTCCGCGGCGGCGTTCGCCGAACCCGCGAGCAGACCGGAGGCGAGGGCGGCGGCGACGACGGCGGAGACCGCGGCGGATCTCGGTATGGAGGAAGACATCAGAGGCTCCGGGGGGTGCTTGGAGGATCGGCAGATGGATCTACGCGCGTCAATCTCTTGTGCGAGCAGTGCACTTGTCAAGAGTCGACGGGTGTACGAAGGCTGACGGATCCGTGAACCGGCGGACGGGGTCCCGGATGCGTCTACCCTGAGGACCGCTCTCCGAGCCCCTTCACCTTCACCCGATTCACCCACGTACGCGTCGAGGAGACCCCCCAGATGTCAGAGCACCCCACCCTTCCCCCCGTTCGGCTGCGTGCGGACGCGGAGCTGGCGCGGGACGCCCTGGCCGCCCCCCTCCTCGCCCAGGCCGTACGGCTCGCCCGCTGGGCCGGGCCCGAGACCCGGGTCGACGCGGGCGGCGAACTCGTCGACGAACAACTCCCCGAGGCCGCCGAGCTCCTGGGACTCGCCGACGACGAGGACGGCGAGACGTGGGCCGGCGACGCCTGGCGGCTCGCCGTCGACACCGGACTCGTCGCCGTCGAGGACGGGGAGGCCTCGGAGGGCGCCGAGAACGAGGACCTTCCCGGGCGGGCCGGGCCCGGGGAGAACCTCGCGCTGGTCACGGGCGGTTCGCCGCAGGACGTCCTCGCGCTCTGGCTGGACGGCTTCGACGCCGTGTTCGCCGACGCCGTCGCGCCCGTGCTCGACGACCTGGACGCGATCGTCGGCGAGGACGGCGAGATCGACATCGAGGCGCTCGATTGGGACCCCGAGGCGGAGGCCGAGTTCCTGGAGGGCGTCCTCGGCAACCTCTACCTCCTGACCGTCAGCGAGGGCGGCGCCGGCGAAGGCCCCGTACCGCTGCCCGCGCTCGCCGCCTCGATGGTCGTCCCCGACGACATGGGCGAGCCCACCGACGACGTCCTGGAGCAGGTCTCGGACGCGATGATGCGGCTCGACGAGCAGTTCCGGCTGCTCGAACCGATCGGGCTCGTCGAGTACCAGCCCGTCGACGAGGCCCTGATGGCCGAGGAGGGCGAGGAGCCCGCGCCGCCCGTCGACGACGAGGACGTCAGCCGCTACGGCATGGTCCGGCTCACCCCGCTCGGGCTCTACGGCGTCCGCGCCCGGATGCTGGAGGCGGGGGTGGACGCGCCCGCCGTCGGCGACCTGACGGACAAGGGCGCCGACGCCCTCCTCGACGGAATCGCCGGCTACCCGGCCGCCGCGGCCCGCGAGGAGACCGCCGCGTGGCTGGCCGGCCGCGACGCGCTCGGCGCGGCACGCGAGCTGCTGTACGCCGCGCGGGGCTCCGACGCGGGCTCCCCGCTCCGCCGCCTCCACTGCCAGCAGACGCTCTCCCTGGTCGGCGCCGAGGCGGAGCCCGCCGTCCGGGAGGTCCTCGACGACGCGGAACTCGGCGGCCTCGCCCGGGTCTGGCTCGCGGAGCGCGGCGCGGTGGACGTGCCCGCGCCGCCGGAGTCGATGATCTTCTGGCTGGCCATCGACACGATCGCCGCCCAGCTCGACTCGGACGGGGACCTGGAGGAGCTCCAGGAACTGATCGAGGGCCTGGCCGGCCGCCACAGCGGCTTCTTCGAGGCGGCCTGGCGGGTGGAACACCCGGCGACGGCGGAGGTCCTGGAGGCGATGGGCCGCCTGCACCGCGACAAGGCGGCGGCGAAGGAGGCCCGCAAGGCGGCCTTCAAGGCACGCTCCCGGGCGGGGTCGGCTGGGGCCTGACGGGGCCTGCTCCCGCGAGGCGTCGCGGCCTGAATCGGGCCCCCGGGTGGCCGGGCCGGGACGCCCCGCGCGGGGTCGGCAGGCGCCTGACGCCGGGCGACAGGCAGGCACGCCTCGTGCGGGATGCCCGGTGGTGTTCCCGTGGTGTTCAGGCGGTGTTCTCGGCGGCACGGGAGGGTGGCCCGCGAGAATCGGCCATCACAGGGAGACCCCACCACCATGCCGCTCAACCGCAGAGAGTTCACCAAGCAGTCCGCCGTCGCCGGTGCGGGCCTCGCCCTCACCGGTGTCGTCGGGGCTCTCGCCACCGCTCCCGAGGCGCTCGCCTCCGACGAGCCGGAGGCGTTCGGGGCCGGCCACGGGCACGGCCACGAGCTCGGGTACGGGCCGCTCGTCGCCGACCCCGACGGCATGCTCGCCCTGCCCGAGGGGTTCTCGTACCGCGTCGTCACCCACAGCGGCGTGACCCGCCTGGAGTCCGGCGAGTTCACGCCCTCCAACCACGACGGCACCGCCGCCTTCGCCGGCCCGCGCGGCGCCACGTACCTGGTCAACAACCACGAGCTCAAGGGCCCCCGCGCCAAGTGGGAGCACCCCGTCCCGCTCGCCGAGGGCCTCGTCTACGACCCGGCCGCGGCCGGCGGCTGCACCGTCGTCGAGGTGCACCGCGACGGCACCGTCGCCGAGTGGGTCGGCATCGCCGGCACCTCCACCAACTGCGCCGGCGGCCGCACCGCCTGGGGCACCTGGCTGACCGGCGAGGAGACCGAGGACCTGGCCGGCAAGAACGGCATGACCAAGGACCACGGCTACATCTTCGAGGTCGACCCGCGCGACGTCCGCGCCAACCTCGACCCGAAGCCGGTCAAGGCCTTCGGCCGGTACGCCCACGAGGCCGTCGTGATCGACCCCAAGCACGGCCACGCCTACCTCACCGAGGACGCCTCCGGCCCCAACGGGCTGCTCTTCCGCTGGGTGCCGCCGCAGGACTTCGAGCACGGCCGCGGCAAGCTCCGTACCCTCGCCGACGACGCCGGTGTGCTCCAGGCCTTCAAGTGCATCGACGCCTCGGGCCGCTTCGTGGACGACCTGTCCCGCGCCACCCGGATCGGCACCGTCTACGGCGTCGACTGGGTCGACGTCCCCGACCGCGACGCCCGCACCACCCCCGTCCGCAAGCAGTTCACCGACGGCCAGGTCACCCGCGCCCGCAAGCTGGAGGGCATGTGGTGGGCCGACGGCGGCGCCTACGTCGTCTCCTCCTACGCGCGCGAGGAGAGCCCCGGCACCGCGCACGACGGCCAGGTCTGGTTCTACGACCCCAAGCGCCGCACCCTCACCCTCAAGGTGCTCCTCGGGGTGAACACGGCCCCGGACGAGGACGGCGCCTTCGACGGCCCCGACAACATCACCGTCTCCCCGTACGGCGGGCTCGTCATCGCCGAGGACGGCGAGGGCGTCCAGCACCTCTTCGGCGCGACGGACTCCGGCCGCACCTACCCGATCGCCCGCAACGACCTCAACGACAGCGAGTTCACCGGCGTCGTCTTCTCGCCCGACGGCGACACGCTGTTCGCCAACATCCAGACGCCGGGCATCATGGTCGCGATCACCGGCCCCTGGCGCCGCCAGCCCCGTCGCTGAGCCAAGGGAGGCCGCTGAGGCCGAAACTGATCTCTGGTCAGCTCCATGGACTGACATCTAACATGTCAGTCCATGGACGCACTGCGGCCCGTGGGCCGGACCCTGCTGCGTGACCGGGCGTACGAGGCGCTGCGCGAGGCCATCGTGCGCGGTGACCTCGCGCCCGGCGCCTCGCTCAAGGACGCCGATCTCGCCGACCGCCTCGGGCTCTCGCGCGCACCCGTGCGCGAGGCCCTGGCCCGGCTCGGCGACGAGGGGCTCGTCGAGTCCAAGCCCCAGAGCTACACCCGGGTCACCCGGCCCGTCAGCCGGGTCGTCCGGGACGCCGCCTCGGTGGTGCGGGTGATGCACGAGCTGGCCGCCAGGACCGGCGTCCCGCTGCTCGGCCCCGAGGGCATCCGGACGATGCGCGAGGCCAACGAGCGCTTCGCCGCGGCCGTCCGCGCCTCCGACGTCGAGGCCGCGCTCCGCGCCGACGACGAGCTCCACGAGGTCCTCGTCGTCGCCAGCGGCAACCACGCCGCCGCCGCCACGATCGCGCGCTACACCCCCCTGATCCGCCGCGTCGAGCGGCGCCTCTTCGGCGACGCCGGAAGCTGCGGATCGGCCGAACTGCACGCCCGGCTCATCGAGGCGTGCGCGGCGGGGGACGCGGAGGCGGCGGTGCGGGTCACCACGGAGATCTGGGCGGCCCTGGAGCAACTCGCGGACGACGCCATCGAGGTGGCCGAGGTCACCGGCATCCCTGCGGCGCCGTCCTCGGGGGCCGGGGAGATCGCGGGCGGGAGGCCCTCCGGGGCCTGCGGGCCCGGCGTCGGGGAGCCCGCGCAGGCGAAGCCCTCCGCAGCCGGGGACCGGGCGGGAGAGGAGGCCGTGCTCGTGGAGCCTGCGCCCGGGGAGGCCGTGCCCATGGAGCCCGCGCCCGTGGAGCCCGTGCCCGTAGAGGCCGGGCACGTGGAGCCCGCGCCTGTGGAGCCGGCACCAGGGGAGCCCTCGGCTCCGTAGGTCCGCAGCGCGTCCAGGATCTTCGACCGTCGTCGCACTCACCGGGAGCCGCTTTGCCGATCACCGACTTCGACCGCTACCCGCTGCTCTTCGGGCCCTCCCCGGTCCACTCGCTCGAACGGCTCACCCATCACCTCGGCGGCGCCGCCCTCTGGGCCAAGCGCGAGGACTGCAACTCCGGTGTCGCGTACGGCGGGAACAAGACCCGCAAGCTGGAGTACCTGGTCGCCGACGCCCTCGCGCAGGGCTGCGACACCCTCGTCTCCATCGGCGGGGTCCAGTCCAACCACACCCGCCAGGTCGCCGCCGTCGCCGCCCGCGCCGGCCTCAAGTGCGTCCTCGTCCAGGAGAGCTGGGTCGACTGGCCCGACTCCGTCTACGACAAGGTCGGAAACATCCTCATCAGCCGCCTCGCGGGCGCCGACGTGCGCCTGGTGAAGGCCGAATTCGGCATCGGCTTCAAGGAGAGCTGGGAGCAGGCCCTGCGGGAGGTCGAGGAGGGCGGCGGGAAGCCGTACGCGATCCCGGCGGGCGCCTCCGACCACCGCCTCGGCGGCCTCGGCTTCGCGAACTGGGCGTACGAGGTGGCCGAGCAGGAGCGGGAGCTCGGCGTCTTCTTCGACACGGTCGTCGTCTGCTCGGTGACCGGCTCCACTCAGGCCGGCATGGTCGCGGGCTTCGCCGCGCTCGCCGAGGAGGGCGGCCCGGCCCGCCGGATCATCGGGATCGACGCCTCGGCGAAGCCCGTACAGACGCACGAGCAGATCACCCGGATCGCCCGGGACACCGCCGCCCTCATCGGCGTCGAGCGCGAGGTGACGGTGGCCGACGTCGAGCTGGACGAGCGCTACCACGCCGGGGTGTACGGCGTCCCGGACGAGACCACCCTCGACGCGATGCGGCTCGCCGCCCGCACCGAGGGCATGGTCACCGACCCCGTCTACGAGGGGAAGTCGATGGCGGGTCTGGTCGATCTGGTGGGCCGGGGAGAGATCGGCCGGGACTCGACCGTGCTCTACGCCCACCTCGGCGGCCAGCCCGCCCTCAACGCCTACAGCGCGCTGTTCTGAGGTCCGCAGCGCGCGCTTCTCCGAGGCCTACAGCGCCTGGGCGGCCGGCTTCACCATGCCCCGGACGGTCCGCGACTTCACGAACTCGCCCATCGCCGTCATCTCCCACTCGCCGGAGAACTGCTTGATCAGCTTGGCCATCATCACGCCGGTCTGGGGCTCGGCGGAGGTGAGGTCGAAGCGGACCAGCTCCTCGCCCGTCGCCGCGTCGATCAGCCGGCAGTAGGCCTTGGCGACCTCGGTGAACTTCTGGCCGGAGAAGGAGTTGACCGTGAAGACCAGGCCGGTGGCGTCGGCGGGGAGCCGGCCGAGGTCGACCGTGATCACCTCGTCGTCGCCGGCGCCCTCGCCGGTGAGGTTGTCGCCGGAGTGCTTGACCGAGCCGCCCAGGATGGTCAGCTTGCCGAAGTAGCAGCTGTCCAGGTGGTTGCGCTGCGGACCGTACGCGATGACGGAGGCGTCCAGGTCGATGTCCTTGCCCCGGTAGGCGGGCTCCCAGCCGAGGCCCATCTTGACCTGGGAGAGCAGCGGGCGGCCGCCCTTGACCAGGGACACCGTCTGGTTCTTCTGGAGGCTGACCCGGCCCTTGTCGAGGTTGATCTTGCCCGTGGAGACGGGGGCGGCGGCCGGGGCCGGCGGCACCGGGGCCGCGATGCGCGGGTCGACCGGGGCGACGGGCGGCGCGGGCGGCACCGGCGGGGCGACGGGGGCCGGGGCGACCGGCGCCGGCGCGACCGGGGCGGGGGTGGCGGCGGGCTCGTCGTCCACCGAGACGCCGAAGTCGGTCGCGATGCCGGCGAGCCCGTTCGCGTACCCCTGGCCCACCGCGCGGGCCTTCCACGCGCCGTTGCGCAGATAGATCTCGACGACCACGAGCGCCGTCTCCGTGGCCAGCTGCGGCGGCGTGAACGTGGCGATCACGGAGCCGTCGTCCGCGTTGCGGAGGGTGGCCGTGGGCTCGATGCCCTGGAAGGTCTGGCCGGCGGCGTCCGGGCTCGCGGTGACGACGATCCTCTCGATGCCGGCGGGCAGGGCGCCGGTGTCCACCAGGATCGCGTCGGGCGCGGCCCCGCCGCCGGAGCGGTAGGTGACACCGGGCCCGGCCGGCTGGTTGTAGAAGATGAAGTCGTCGTCCGAGCGCACCTTGCCGTTGGCGCCGAGCAGCAGGCCCGAGACGTCGAGCCGCACGGGGGCGGCCACGTCCACCGCCACGCGCGCGGCGGTGAGAGGGATGTTCGAGCCGGGGGTCATAGCGGTCATGCCAGGGCTAACGATCCGGCCCCCTTTGCCGTTCCCTTACCCGCGACCGGTTCGGCCACCCTGGTTACGCGGGTGGCTCCTGGCCTGCCGTTCGTTCCCGAAGCGGTACGAGCCCGTCCAGCGGGCCATGACCAGCTGGGCGTCGCCCGCCTCCACCTCCGCCAGGAACTTCCCGGCCCGCCCACCGCGCAGCACGCCCGCGGCGCGGCCCTGGTGGGTGAGGACGACGGAGCCGTCGCGACGCTGCTCGTAGGCGAATCCATGGGGTCGTGGCATGCCGCGCATCCTGCCGTTCCCGGTCAGATCCGTCATATGAATATTCTTGTGGCCCATGGGGAGTGTGGGGGCCGCGCGCGGCGCGGGTGCTGAGGGCGGGAACTCGTTCCGGACGGACGACGTGGACGAGGCGCGCGAGGAGCTCGACGCGCGGTACTACGCGAACCGCATGGCCGTCGTCGACCGGGAGCGGCGGCCCTTCGCGGCCCGCTTCGACACCGTGACGCTCGGGCCGCTGGTCATCGGCGACCTCAGCTGCGGCGCCGATGTGCGGATGAGCTTCGGCGAGCTCGGCGCGTACCACCTGAACGCGCCGCTGAGCGGGAGGATGGAGATCCGCCAGGGCGGCGGCTCCCCGATCGTCGCGACGGCGAGCGAGGCGCTGCTGCTCGACCCGGCCGGGGACACCTTCCTCGACCGCTGGACCGGGGACTGCCGGAGCCTGTCCGTGAAGGTCGGGGCGGCCGAGCTGCGCGAGCGCCTCGAACAGCTGATGGGCCGGGCGCCGCGCGGCCCGCTCGTCTTCGCACCCCACCTGGACATCACGCGCGGCCCCGGCCTCAGCTGGGTGCGCTTCGCCCGCCAGGTCGCCGCCGAGGCGCTCGCCGGGGAGGGGCTCGCCACGCACGAGCTGGTCGCGCGGCCCCTGCAGGAGGCGCTGCTCAACGGGCTGCTCCTGGCCGCCGAGCACCCCTGGCGCGAGGCGCTCGCCCACCCGGGGGAGGCGCTGCGCCCGGCCCCGGTCAAGCGCGCGATGGACGCGGTGCGGGAGCGCCCGGAGCACCCGTTCACGACCACCGAACTCGCCGCCCTGGGCCGGGTGAGCGTCCGCCGCCTCCAGGAGTCCTTCCGGGAGTACGTGGGGATGTCGCCGATGGCGTACGTGCGGGAGGTGCGGCTCGACCGGGTCCGCGAGGAGCTGCGGGCGGCCGCGCCGGACGAGGTGAGCGTGAGCGAGGTGGCCTGGCGCTGGGGCTTCGCCCATCAGGGGCGGTTCGCGGCCCGCTACCGGGAGAAGTTCGGCGAGTCCCCGTCCCGGACGCTCAGAGCGGGCGCCTGACCGGGAACAGCAAGCGGGCGCCCGACCGGGAACGGGGGCGGGCGCCCCACCGGGAGGGGCGCAGGGGGCGCGTCTGCACCCGCTTCTTTGCGCCAACCCACCGCGCAATCCGGACAGGTGTCGCGTTCCGTGGCTCGCGATGATCTTCGGCCGCGCCTACGGTGAGCTGGTCACGTGCGCCGAGGCGCACGGTGACCCGGGCCCCGGCCGGCTCCCCCGTATCAGTCCGGCCGGGTCCTGCGTATCCCCAGTGCGGTGCGGCCCGTTCAGTGCGGCCAGCGGGGCGGGTCCACGCAGAAGTGGCCGCCCAGGTAGAGGTCGTCGGCGCTGCCCTCCGCCGGGAGGCCCTTCTCGGCGATCAGCTTCTCCGCGTACGCCTCCGAGTCGTCCTGCGGCGCGTAGCCGAGCGCCCGGGCCGTGGAGAGGTCCCACCACGCGCGCGTGTTGGCGGAGGAGCCGTACACGACCGTGTGGGCCACGTCCTCGGCGGTGAGCGCGGCGTGCAGGAGGCGGGCGCAGTCGGCGGGACTGAGCCACATCGAGAGCATCCGTACCGAGGTGGGCTCCGGGAAGCAGGAGCCGATGCGGAGGGAGACGGTCTCGACGCCGTGCAGGTCCCAGTAGAGCTGGGCCAGGTCCTCGCCGAAGCACTTGGAGAGGCCGTAGAAGGTGTCGGGCCGGTGCGGGGTGCCGACCGGGATCGGCGGCTCGCCGTCGCGCGGGCGCCGGGTGAAGCCGACGGCGTGGTTGCTGGAGGCGAAGACGACGCGCCGGACGCCCTCCTCGCGGGCGGCCTCGTAGAGGTGGTGCGTGCCGGTGATGTTGGCGGCCAGGATCTTCTCGAAGTCGGCCTCCAGGGAGATGCCCGCCAGGTGCACGATCGCGTCGACGCCCCGGACCGCCTCGCGCAGTGCGGCGCGGTCCGCGAGGTCGGCGACGATCGCGTCGGGAGCCCCCTGCACGGGCTGGACGTCCAGGAGGCGGAGCTCGTAGCCGTACGGGGGCAGCAGCTCCCGCATCAGCGTGCCGACGCCCCCGGCGGCGCCGGTGAGCAGGACGGTGCGGGGTGCGGTCATGGAGCGGGTCTCCTCCGTCGAGTACCAGTCACTTGAGTGTCGTTCACAACCGTGGACACGCTAGGGAGGCGTCCGACGGAGCGTCAAGATCCTTGACGGAGGTGGGCAATCGCCTTGACCGGCCGATCGGCGCTGCTCTAGCGTGCGTGAGGTCAGCGTTCATGCATATGGATGAAAGTCATAACTGTGCACGACGGACTCCTGGGAGCGCCCGTGACCACTGCCCCGCTCGCCGGCCGCCTCGACGGCCTGCTGTTCTTCCCCGTCACCGCCTTCGCACCCGACGGCTCCGTCGATCTCGACACCTTCCGCGCCCACGTCCGCGCCGGCGTCGACGCGGGCGCCGCGGCCGTCTTCGCCTGCTGCGGCACCGGCGAGTTCCACGCCCTCACCCCCGAGGAGTTCCGGGACTGCGTCGCCGCCGCCGTCGAGGAGACCGCCGGACGCGTCCCCGTCGTCGCCGGCGCCGGCTACGGCACCGCCCTCGCCGTCCGGTACGCGCGCCTGGCCGAGGAGGCCGGCGCCGACGGGCTCCTCGCCATGCCCCCGTACCTCGTCGTCGCCGACCAGGCCGGGCTGCTCCGCCACTACACCGAACTCGCCGCCGCCACCTCGCTCGACGTCATCGTCTACCAGCGGGACAACGCGGTCCTCACCCCCGACACCGCCGTCGCCCTCGCCCGCACCGACGGCATCATCGGCCTCAAGGACGGCCTCGGCGACCTCGGCCTCATGCAGCGGATCGTCAGCGCCGTCCGCGCCGAAGGGCTCGACCTGCTCTACTTCAACGGCCTGCCGACCGCCGAACTCACCGGCGCCGCCTACCGGGGCATCGGTGTCACCCTCTACTCCTCCGCCGTCTTCTGCTTCGCCCCCGACCTCGCCCTCGCCTACCACCGCGCCCTCGCCTCGGGCGACGACACCACCGTCAACCTGCTCGTCGACGGCTTCTACCGGCCGTTCGTCGAGCTCCGTGCCCAGGGCAGGGGATACGCCGTCTCGCTCGTCAAGGCGGCGGTACGGATGGAGGGCCTCGACGTCGGCCCGGTGCGGCCCCCGCTCAGCGAGCCCGCCCCCGAGCACCTCGACGCGCTCGCCCGGCTCGTCGAGCGCGGCCGCGCCCTGGTGAAGGAGCTCGGCGCGTGAGCACGAGCCGCGGGAGCGCGGGAAGCACGAGCCCCGGGAGCGCGGGGAGCACGAGAGCCGGGAGCGCGGGAAGCATGAGAGCCGGGGCCTTCCTCTACCCCTGGGACGTCGACGGCGACCCGGGCGCGCCCGGGCTCCTCGCCGACCTCGGCCTCGCGCAGGTCACCCTCGCCGCCGCCTACCACTCCACCCGGGCGCTGAGCCCCCGTCACCCGGCCCACCGGATCGTCACCGCCGGACACGCCGCCGTGCTCTACCCGCCGGACCCCGGCCGCTGGGCGGGCCGCGCGCTCCGCCCGTACCCGGCGGGGGAGTGGGCCCCCGGCGACGCCTACGGACGGGCCGCCGAGGCCCTCGCCGCCACCGGCCTGGAGGTGCACAGCTGGGTCGTCCTCGCGCACAACTCCCGCCTCGGCGCCGAACATCCCGAGACCTCCGTCGTCAACGCCCACGGCGACCGCTACCCGTGGGCCCCCTGCATCGCCCGCCCCGAGGTCCGCGCCCTCCTCGTCGACCTCGCCGCCGAGGCCGCCGTCCGGCCCGGCGCGGCCGGCACGGAACTGGAGTCCTGCGGCTGGTACGGCCTCGCCCACCTGCACGCCCACGACAAGACCGCCGGAATCGCCCTGGGGGAGCGCGAGCAGCTCCTGATGTCGCTCTGCTTCTGCCCCTCCTGTCGCGAGGGGTACGGGGACGAGGGCGCCGACCCCGGTGAACTGGCCGCCGCCGTGCGCGCCGCGCTGGAGCCCGTGTGGACCGGCGCGGGACCGGCGGGCGGGCTCGGCGCCCTGGAGGCCCCCGCCCTCGCCTGGCGCGCGCGGACCGCCCGTGCCTTCCAGGAGGCCGCCGTCGCCGCCGTGCGCGCCGCAGCCCCGCCCGGCTTCCGCGTTCTGCTGCACGCCGACCCCGACCCGTACCGCTGCGGCGCCGACGCCGGCACCGACCCTGCGCACGTCCTGGGCCTCGCGGACGGTGTCGTCGCCCGCCCGCCGAAGCTGGCCGACTTCGTCGGCCACGCGCGCGCGGGGACCGTCCTCGCCGCCAACCTCCCGATCGTCGCCGGCATGGGCGGCGCCCCCGAGTCGCTGGCCCGGGACGCCGAGCACGCGCGCGAGGCGGGCGCGACCGAGCTCCGCCTCTACCACGCGGGCCTGGCCTCGGACGAGGACCTGGCAGCCGTCCGGACGGCCCTGCGGGAACTGCAGCCCTCCTAGGGGGCGTCCGGCGGCTGGGGAGCGTCCGGCAGCGCCGCCAGGAGGCGCTGCGTCGAGGCGCGGGTGTCGGCGACGTGGGCGCGGGCCAGGGCCTCCGCGCCGTCCTCGTCGCGGTCGCGGACGGCCTCGTAGAGCCGCTCGTGCGCACCGCACATCGGCTCGCCGTCCGCCTGTGCCGAGGTGAGCCGGAAGAGACGGCGCAGCCGGGAGTCGAGCGGGGTCATCAGGTCCACCAGGAGCGGGTTCCCGGAGAGTTCGACGATCCGGCGGTGGAAGTCGGCGTTGAGCGAGACGGCCTCGCGGAGCCGCCCGGACTCCGCCGCCTTCCGCCCCCGGGCCAGGAGCCGCTCCAGGTCCCGCAGCCGCTCGGGGGTCGCGTGCCGGGCGGCGAGCCGTGCGGCCAGGCCCTCCAGGTTCTCCCGCACGTCGAAGAGGTACTCGGCGTCCTCCGGGCCGAACTCCGCCACCACCGACCCCCGGCGCGGCTGCACCGAGAGGAAGCCCTCCGACTCCAGGCGCTGCATCGCCTCGCGCACCGGCACCCGGGAGACCCGCAGCTCGTCGGCGATCTCCCGCTCCACGAGCCGGAGCCCCGACGGGTAGTCGCCCTCGATGATCCGCTCGCGCAGCTCCACGTACACCCGCTCCCGCAGGGACAGGTGGGTGTCCCCGATGGCGGTGCCGGGGCCGGTGGGGCGGGGGGTGCTCATCGGGCGGGCTCCAGTCGGGAGGGCGGAGACGGTGGTGGTTCCCCGATCTTCGCAGACCGGTTCGGGCGTGTGCCGAACTGAGGTGCCTCCAGGCATTGCCTGGTATTCGGTATACCAATTACCTTTGCGCCACACCGCGGTCACCAGGGGGATCCCGACGCGCGCCCCTGCCACTCGTCCGCACTTCGCGAAGGAGACACCATGAGCGAGGCCTCCGCCCCGCCCAGGCCCACCGCCCTCCTCGGGGCCACCCTCCCCGACGGCCGCACCGCCGACGTCCACCTCCAGGGCGGCCGGGTGAGCGCCGTCGAGGCGCACGTCCCGGACCGCCCCACCCCGCCCGGCGCGCTCCATCTCGGCGGCGCCCTGCTGCTGCCCGCCCTCGTCGACGGCCACGCCCACCTCGACAAGACCCTCCTCGGCGCCCCCTGGCGCCCGCACCGGACCACCGCGACCCTGCACGAGCAGATCGCCGCCGAGCGCGCCTCCCGGCACACCGAAGAGGTGCCCGTCGCCGAGCGGGCCGCAGCCCTCGCCCGCCGGATGGTCTCGCTCGGCACCGGACACGTCCGCTCCCACGTCGACGTCGACCCCGACACGGGCCTCGACCACCTGCACGCCCTCCTCGGCGTCCGCGAGAAGTTCCGCGACCGGCTCGGCATCCAGCTCGTCGCCTTCCCGCAGTCCGGCGTCGTCACCGCGCCCGGCGTCGCCGACCTCCTCGACGCCGCCCTCGCCGACGGCGCCGACCTCGTCGGCGGCCTCGACCCGGTGGGCTTCGACGGCGACGCCGCCGGCCAGCTCGACACCGTCTTCGGCCTCGCCGAGCGCCACGGCAAGGGCATCGACCTGCACCTCCACGACGGCGGCGAGACCGGCACCGCCCAGCTGCGGGACATCGCCGCCCGCACCGCCGCCCTCGGCCTCGGCGGCAAGGTCGCCGTCAGCCACGCCTACGCCCTCGGCGACGTCGACGACACCGAACTCGACCGCACCGCCACCGCCCTCGCCGCCGCCGGCGTCGCGATCATGACCAACGGTCCGAGCGGTCCCGTACCGCCCGTCCACCGGCTGCGCGAGCACGGCGTCCGGGTCTTCGCGGGCTCCGACAACATCCGCGACACCTGGTGGCCCTACGGCACCGCCGACATGCTCGAACGCGCCACGATCATCGGCCTCAGGACCGGGCTCATGACCGACCCCGAACTGTCCTTCGCCGCCTCCCTCGTCACCGGCGAGGCCGCCGCAGCCCTCGGCCTCGACGACTACGGCATCACCCCCGGCGCCCGCGCCGACCTCGTCGCCGTCGCCGCCGGTTCCGTCCCCGAGGCCGTCGCCGCCCACCCCCGCCGGCTCCTCGTGCTGCACGCCGGAAACGTCGTCGGACCCTTCGCCGACGACACGTACCCCACGCTCGTCCCGTCCGCCGGAGCGCCCGCATGACCACCGACACCACCCCTCGTACGACGCCGGGAACGGCACAGGAGACGGCGGGCCGGCTCGCCGCCGGCCGCATCGGCACCTTCGACCTCGTCTTCTTCGTCGTGGCCGCCGCCGCGCCGCTCACCGTCCTCGCCGGTGTCGCCCCCTTCGCCATCGGCATCGGCGGCCCCGGCGCCCCGCTCGCCTACCTCGTCTCCGGCGCCCTGCTCGCCCTCTTCGCCGCCGGGTTCACCGCGATGAGCCTGCACGTCCGCAACGCCGGGGCCTTCTACGCGTACGTCGCCCGCGGCCTCGGCCGCACCCTCGGCGTCGGCACCGCCTACGTCGCCGTCGTCTCGTACAACCTCGTCACCCCCGGAGTCGCCGCCGCCTTCGGCTACTTCGCCGCCGGATCCGTACGCGACGCCACCGGCGCCGACGTGCCCTGGTGGCTGCTCTCCGGGCTCTGCGTGCTCGCCGTCGGCGTGCTCGGCTGGCTGAAGGTCACGCTCAGCGCCAAGGTCCTCGGCATCGCCCTGGTCCTGGAGGTCCTCTCGCTCGTCGTCATGGACGGCGGCATCCTCGGCGAGCGCGGCACCGCCGCCCTCGACACCGCGTCCTTCGCCCCCTCCACCCTCGCCGCGGGCGGCGTCGCGGGCATGTTCGTCCTGGTCATCGGCGCCTTCACCGGCTTCGAGGCCACCGCGATCTTCGCCGAGGAGGTGCGCGAGCCCCGCAGGACCGTGCCCCGGGCCACCTTCATCGCGATCGGCTTCCTCGCCGTCTTCTACTCCCTCGGCTGCTGGCTGATCATGGGCGCCTTCGGCACCGACAGGGCCGTGGAGCTCGCCCGCGCCGCCGACGGACCCGAACTCACCTTCAAGGCCGCCGAACTGTACGCGGGACCCTGGCTCGCGGACGCCATGCACGGCCTCATCATCGTCAGCGCCTTCGCCGCCACCCTCGCCTTCCACAACGCCGGAGCCCGCTACCTGTACGCCCTCGGACGCGAGGGCCTGCTGCCCCGCCGCCTCGGCACGGTCTCCGGCAAGCACGGCTCGCCCGGCGGCGCCGTCGTCGCCCAGACCGGCTTCAACCTGGCCGTCGTCGGCGCCGGGGCCCTCCTCGCCGCCGACCCGTACGGCGAGGTCTTCCTCTGGACCAACAGCGTCGGCGTCCTCGGCATCATGGGCATGCAGGCCCTCGCCGCGCTCGCCGTCTGGGCCTACTTCCGGCGCGACCGGATGGGCCTCTCGGCCGCCCGGGTCGTCTGGGCGCCGCTGATCTCCTGCGCGGGCCTCGCCCTGCTCACCGTCCTCGCCGTGGTCCACTTCGACCTGCTCACCGGCCGCACCGGCGCCGTGAACACGGCCCTCCTGGTGCCGCTGCCGGTGGTCCTCGCGGCCGGCCTCCTCGTGGCCCTCCGCATCCGGCGCCGGGATCCCGAGCGGTACGCCTCGCTCACGACGGTGGACGTGGAGCGGGACTGATCGCGCCTACGGGGCGGGGGCCGGCCCCCGCCCCGTGAGCCGTCACACCAGACGGCCGTCCCGCGCCACCACCCGGCCCGCGCGGACCACCAGGTCACGGCGGGGCAGGTCCACCACCGCCTGTGGCAGGCACTCGCCGTCGACGAGCATGAAGTCGGCGGGGGAGCCCGGCAGGAGGTCGGACTTCGGGAGGCCCAGGAGGTCCGCGCCGCCGTCGGACGCGAGCCGGAAGCAGGCCTCGAGGTCCGAGTCGAGCCGGGCGTCCAGGGCCCAGGCCGCGAGCCAGGCGCGGTGCAGCATGTCCGCGTTGCCGAACGGGCTCCAGCTGTCCCGGACCCCGTCCGAGCCGAGACCGACCGTCACCCCGCGCTCGGCGAGCCGCCGGAACGGCAGGATCGTCGTCGCGGAGAGGGCGACCGTCGTGAGCGAGATGCCGGCCTCCGCCAGGAGGTCCGCCGTCTCGTCGAGTTCGCGTTCCGAGAGAGCCGCGACCGCGAAGGCGTGGCCCACGTTCACCCGGCCCTGCAGCCCCAGCGCGCGCGTGCGGGCCGCGATGTCCCGCAGCGGCGCGAGACCCCGCTCGCCCCGGTCGTGGAGGTGGATGTCGAGCCCGAGCCCGTGCTTCTCGGCCAGCGCGAAGACCGTGCCGAGCTGGTCGCCCTCCCGGCCGCCCTCCGCGTCGAAACCGGCCGGGTCGATGCCGCCGACGTGGGTGACGAGCCCGCTCGCCGCGGCCTCCGCCAGGAGCTCGGCCACCCCCGGGGTGCGGACCACCCCGTGCTGCGGGAAGGCGACCAGCTCCACGTCGACGATCGCGGCGAGCTTCCGGGCCGCCTCGGCGACCCCCTCGATCCCGCTCAGCCCGTACGCCGGGGCCACGTCCGCGTGGGCCCGCACCGCCCGGGTGCCCTGCGCGGCGGCGTGCGACATCAGCCGCAGCGCCCGCTCGGCCACCGGGGTCGGCAGGGCGCGGGCCAGCTCCACGTCCCCGGCGACGTACTCGGTGATGCCGTGCGCGGGCCGGCGGCTGTGCCAGGGCTCGCCCCAGGAGGTCTTGTCGGGGTGGATGTGCGCGTCGACCAGGGTGGGCAGGGCCAGGCGGCCGGCGCCGTCGATGCGGTCGACCTCGATGTCTTGCGGGACCTCGGCCGTCAGGAGCCCGTCCACGGCGACCAGGTCCTGGGGCGGGCCGCCGAAGGGGCGGACGTCGTGGAACAGGGTGGCGGTGCGGTGGGGTGGCGGCGGGGTCACGGGGTCTCCCTCGGGCGCGGCGACTGGGGCTCCATTTGGTATACCATGTGCCGCTCGGGTGGTGCGGGTTCAGGCGCGGAGGCCTAGGCGCGGCAAGGGGGCGCCGTTCCGTTGTGCCCACCCTCCCCCAAGCTCTCGGCTTCGCTCGAGCAGGGGGACCCCCATCGCCCCAGCGGAACGACTGCCCACAACGGGGGGCTCACCACGCCAGGTCCTCCAAGGCGTCCAGGTCCGGTACCGCCATTGCCACCGGTTCGTCGTTCGCGCCTACCCGGAGTTCCGCCCAGATCGTCTTGCCGCGCCGGGCGTACCTCGTGCCCCAGCGTTCCGCGTACTGCGCGACCAGATAGAGCCCGCGCCCGCCCTCGTCCGTCGTCGCCGCGTGCCGCAGATGCGGCGAGGTGCTGCTGCCGTCCGAGACCTCGCAGATCAGCGTCCGGTCGTGGAGGAGCCGTACGCGCACCGGATCCGCCCCGTACCGCACCGCGTTCGTGATCAGCTCGCTGAGGATCAGCTCCGCCGTGAACGCCAGCCCGTCGAGCCCCCACTCCGACAGCTTCTCCGCCGCCGCGTTCCGTACCGGCGACACCGCCGACGGGTCCCGGGGCACCTCCCACTCGGCGATCCGGTCCCGGTCGAGCAGCCGGGTCCGCGCCACGAGCAGCGCGATGTCGTCGCGCGGCGCGGGCGACAGGAGCGTCGCGAGCACGTCCGCGCAGGTCTGCTCCGGGCTCCGGTCCGGCCGGGCGAGCGTCGACCGCAGCAGCCCGAGCCCCGTGTCCAGGTCCCGTCCGTGGTCCTCCAGGAGCCCGTCCGTGAACAGCACCAGCTTGCTGCCCTCCGGCAGCCGCAGCTCCGTCGACTCGAAGGGCACATCCCCCAGACCCAGCCCCAGCGGCAGCCCCGGCGACAGCTCCGGGAACTCCACCCCTCCGTCCGGACCCACCAGAGCCGGACCGGGATGCCCCGCGCTCGCCACCTGGCAGAGCCCGGACGCCGGGTCGTAGATCGCGTACAGACAGGTCGCGCCGGTGATGCCCTCGTCCCGCCGCCGCACCTCGCCGTCCGCCCCCTCCGACTCCCGGTCCTCGATCCGACCCGTCAGCTCGTCGAGATGGCCGAGCAGCTCGTCCGGCGGCACGTCCAGGGTCGAGAAGTTGTGCACCGCCGTCCGCAGCCGCCCCATGGTCGCCGCCGCGTGCAGGCCGTGCCCCACCACGTCGCCCACCACGAGCGCCACCCGCGCCCCCGGCAGCGGGATCACGTCGAACCAGTCGCCGCCCACCCCGGCCTTCGCCGGCAGATAGCGGTACGCCACCTCCACCGCGCTCTGCTCCGGCAGGGCCCTCGGCAGCAGGCTCCGCTGGAGCGTCACCGCCATCGCGTGCTCCCGCGTGAACCGGCGCGCGTTGTCGATCGCGACCGCCGCCCGCGCCGCCAGCTCCTCCGCGAACGACAGGTCCTCCTCCCCGAACGGCTCCGGGGTGTCCGCGCGCCAGAAGTTGGCCATCCCGAGGACCACCCCACGGGCGAGCAGCGGCACCGTGAGCAGCGAGTGCATCCCGTACGCCAGGGCCTGCGCGGCCCCCTCCGGGTCCTGCGCCCGCCAGCCCTCCGCCCCGGCGAGCACCGGCTCCACCACCGCGTGCCCCGCGTGCAGGGCCTTCGCCATCGGGGTGCTGGAGACGTGGAAGTGGACGGTGTCCCCGACCGGCTGGAGCGGCTGGTCCGGGCGCAGCCCGCTCAGCGCCGTCCGCCGCATCTCCGTGGACGTGGCCGCCGTCTCCGGGGGTTCCTCCCCGCGCAGCACCGGTTCGAGCAGCTCCACCGTCGCGAAGTCCGCGAACCGGGGGACCGCCACCTCCGCCAGCTCCTCCGCCGTCCGTACGACCTCCAGCGTGGTCCCGATCCGCACCCCCGCCTCGTACAGCAGCTGGAGCCGGCCCCGGGCCACCGCCGCCCGGCCCGTCACCGCCGCCAGCTCGGTGGTGTCCCGCATCGTCATCACGCACCCGGACTCCGAGCCGTGCTGCAGGGTGGGCCGCACGCTCACCGCGAGCAGCCGGTCGCCCGCCCGGTGCACCTCGTCGGTCGCCGCCCGCCCCGACTCCAGGAGCTCCACCGTCCGCGGATCGAGGCCGAGCTCCGAGACGTGCCGCCGCTCCGCCTCCGCCGTCAGACCGAGCAGCCGGCGCGCCTCGTCGTTGGCGAGCAGCAGCCGGTGGTCGGCGTCCACGATGAGGACCCCTTCGCGCACCGCGTGCAGCACCGCCTCGTGGTGCTCCTTCATCCGGGTCATCTCCGCGGGACCGAGCCCGTGGGTCTGCCGCCGCAGCCGCCGACTCACCAGCGCGGCCCCGCCCACGGCCGCCGCCAGGGCGCCGCCCGCCGCTCCGATGAGCAGCGGCAGCCGGCCCTGCACCGCGTGCGAGATGCTCTCCACCTCGATGCCGCTGCTGACCATGCCGACGAGCCGGCCCCGGTCGTCGAACACCGGGACCACCGCCCGCACCGCGTCGTTCGGCGCGCCGTGGAAGAGCTCCGTGAACGCCTCGCCGTCCACGGCCGCCCGCGAGAGGTCCCCGGTCGCCTTCTGGCCGATCAGCTCCGGCTGCGAGTCGGTGTAGCGCACCCCGGAGGGGCTCAGGACCGCGATGAAGTCCACGCCCGTGGCCCTCCGGGTCGCCTCCGCCCGGCTCTGGAGCTGCGCCGTCGGATCGGACGAGGTCAGGGCGTCGTCGACGCCGGGCGCGTGGGCGAAGGCCTCCGCGACCGCGAGCGAACGGATCCGGGCGTCCCGATCGGTGTCCCGGCTCGCCTGATGGAAGGTCACGAACACGGCCGCGGCGATCACCAGGAGCGCGATCAGCGCCTCCAGGGCGAACACCTGCCCGGCGACGCTCCGCAGCCCCGTCCCCGTACGACGTCCCTTGCCCTGCGCCTGGGGCCGACCCCGCCCCGTTCCCCGGTCGCGCGCCGTCATCCCGTGCTCCGGGCGATCAGGAGCGCCACGTCGTCCGGCGCGCCCGGCCGGCGCAGCGCCCGGAGGAGCCGGTCGCAGGTCTCCTCGAGCGGTCCGCGCTCCTCGTCGAGGAGGCTTACGAGCAGGGCGAGCCGCTCGTCGATCGACTCCGTACGCGTCTCGATCAGACCGTCCGTGTACAGCACGAGCAGGTCACCGGGCCGGAACGGCACCCGGGCCGTCCGGAAGACGCCGCCGCCGACCCCCAGCGGCACCCCCGTGGAGAGCCGCACCAGCTCGGCCGGTCCGTCCGCCGGGACCCGGACGGGCGGCAGATGGCCCGCGTTCGCGATCCGGCACCGCTGCCGCACGGGGTCGTGCACGGCGAAGAGACAGGTCGCGATGTAGTGCTCCAGGCCCGCCGTGATCCGGTCCAGATGCCGCAGGACCTGCGCCGGGGACAGGTCGAGGTCCGCGAACGCGCAGGTCGCCGTCCGCAGCCGGCCCATCGTCGCCGCCGCGTCGATCCCGCTGCCCATCACGTCCCCGACGACCAGCGCCGTCTTGTCGTCGGGCAGCGCGATCACGTCGTACCAGTCGCCGCCGACCTCGCTCGACGCGTGCGCCGGCTGGTAGCGGGCGGCGACCTCCAGGCCCGCCCGCTGCGGCGGAGACCCCGGCAGCAGGCTGCGCTGGAGCGTCACCGCCGAGTTCCGCACGCTCTGGTACCAGCGGGCGTTGTCGATGCTGACGGCCGCGCGGGCCGCCAGCTCCGTCGCCAGCAGGACGTCGTCCCCGTCGAAGGGCAGCGCGTTGCGGTCCCGCTTGAGGTCGAGCGCGCCGAGCACCTCGCCGCGCGCGATCAGCGGCACCGCCAGGTACGAGTGGACCCCCGCGCGCGCGAGGAGCTCCGCGGCCTCGGGGCTGCGCGCGATCCGCGACAGGTCGCCGGGGCCCACGTGCTCCACCAGGACCGGCAGACCCGTGTGCACGCACCGGGTGACGAGCCGGTCCGCGCCGTACATCGCGACCTCCCCCGGCGGGTCCGCCGCCGGGAGCGCGTCCGTGCGGCCCTCGGCCTTCACCGCGAGCGCCCGGAACAGCTCCGGTCCCTCCTCGGGCGCGCCCGGCCTGCGCAGCGCCAGGACGGAGTCGAGGACGTCGACGGCGGCGATGTCCGCGAGCTCCGGCACCACCACCGAGGCCAGCTCGTCGGCCGTCCGCTCCACCTCCAGGGTGGTGCCCACCCGGGCCGAGGCGTCCGCGATGAGCGCGAGCCGCCGCCGGGACCGGTCGGCGTCCGCGTCCGCGCGGTGCCGTTCCGTCACGTCGATCACCGAGGCCGCGACGCCCTGGACGCGGCCGTCGGATCCCTCCAGGCGGTAGAAGGAGAGCGACCAGTTGTGCTCGTGCTCCGGATCCGCCGGGGTCCGGCCCACCGCGGAGTGGTCGAGGACGGGCGTCCCGGTGGCCAGCACCCCGCGCAGCGCCGCCTCCAGGGCCTCGGCGTCGACCTGCGGGAGCATGTCGGCGATCCGCCGACCGAGGTGCTCCGCCGCCGGGATGCCGTTGATCCGTTCCAGGGCGGGGTTCACCAGGACGTAGCGCAGCTCGGTGTCGAGTACGGCGAGGCCGATCGGCGACTGGGAGACCAGCCGGTCGGAGAGCGCGAGCTCGGTCTCGATCCGCTCGACGGCGGCGGCGTCGGCGGCGATCCCCAGGGCGTACATATCGCCCAGGTCGTCGGTGAGCCGCATGTTCCGGAACTCCACCCGCCGGACCGAGCCGTCCTTGTGCCGTACGGGGAAGGTGCCGGCCCAGGCCTGGCCGCCGCGCAGCACCTCGCCGAAGAGGCGCTTCGCCTCCTCGCGGTGATCCTCGCCGACGATCAGCCGGGCCACGTAGCGGCCGAGGGCCTCGTCGGCGCGGAAACCGAAGAGGGTCTCCGCCTGCGGGCTCCACAGCACGATGCGGCCGCGGGCGTCCACGACGACGGCCGCGACGCCGAGCACGTCGAGGAGTCCCTTGCCGTCCAGGGGCACACCGACCCGCCCCGCGGTCCCCGGGAACGAACCGGCCGTCACACTGCCTCCTCCCGCCGCGCCGCGCGCCTGTCTCCATGCTCCCCGCCCACCGGCTGCACCGCACCGCGAGGCCGGGCCTTGTGACCAGTGACTCCGCCGGGCGCCGCCCACCCCGTTGCGGGCAGTCGTTCCGCCGGGGCGGTGCCCCCGCCCACCCCGTTGTGGGCAATCGTTCCGCTGGGGCGGAACGGGTGGGCACAACGGACCCGCGCCCTGCCGGCGCCAGAGGCTCCCGAGCCTGGACCCGCACCCCGCAGGTACGGCGCACGACGTGGTGCGGGTCCGGGCGCGGAAGGCGGAGGCGCCGCTAGAGGGCGCCGTCCCGTGTGCCCACCCGTCCCGCCCCAGCGGGACGATTGCCCACACGGGGGGTGGGGTGCGGGACGACTGCCCACACGGCGGGTGGGCGGGGGTATCGCCCCGCCGGGGCGCGGGCGCACACGGGCGGGGGCGCCGCCCTGCACGGCGCGGGCCCGCGCGAGGGGTCGGAGGGGGAGCCGTGACGTGGGGCTTCGTCCTCAGCCGTCGCTGCGTGTCAAGAGCACGCGCCGCGCCCCCGGTACCAGCGTCGTCGCCCAGGCGAGGCCCGCCACCGCGAGGAGCGGCAGCAGGACGCGGATGTCGGTGACCGCGACCAGGCCCGCGCCGAGCGCGATGGCCAGCGCGTTCGGCGCCATGACCAGGGTGTTCGCGGTCGCCGCCATCCGTCCGACCGCCTCCGCCGGGGCCTCCTTCTGGACCGCCGTCATCACCGCGATCAGGACCCACGGCATTCCCAGGCCGATGACCGCGCTTGCCGCCAGGGCCGTCGCCTCGTACGGCAGCGCTCCCCGCACGCCCACGGCGAGGGCGAACAGCGCGAGGCCGGCGGCGGCCAGGGCCCGCTCCGGGATCCGGCGGAGCAGCGGGCCGGTGACCAGGCCCGCGAGGACCGAGCCCACGCCCTGGACCGCGTAGAGGACTCCCGCGTACGCGGGCGCGTGCCCGAGCCCCCGGTCCACCACGGCGTAGATCGCGGCCCCGTTCACCCCGGCGAGCAGCATCGTGAACGCCCCCGTCGCCACCAGCGGCCGCAGTACCCGGGAGGCCCGGAGCAGCCGCACGCCCTCGGCGGTCTCCCGCCACCAGTTCCGGGTCTCCGGCCGGGCGGGGCGCGCCTCCCGGACCGGCATGAGGGCGAACAGGACCGCGGCGGCCGCGAAGCTCGCCGCGTCGAGGAGGGCGACGGGCCCGCCCCCGTACGCGGCGAAGAGGCCCGCGGCGACCAGCGGGGCGATCAGCTTCATGGACTCGTTCGCGGTCATCCGCAGCCCGTTGAACGTGCCGAGCCGCTTCTCGTCGACCACGGAGGCCACCAGCGCCTGCTCGGCCGCGTCATGGACGGAGCCCTGCGCCCCGTACAGCACGAGGACCGCGAAGAGCAGCCACACCCTGTCCGCCGACTCCACCCACAGCAGGACGGGCAGCAGGCCCGCCATCGCCAGGTTCAGGACGACGAGCAGCGGCCTGCGCCGCACGCGGTCGGCGAGCGTGCCGAGCAGCGGCCCGAGGAGCACGGGCGCCCAGAGGGCGAAGGCGGCCAGGGCCGCCAGACTGTCCGAGCCCGTGAGGGACTTGACCCAGATTCCGGAGACCAGCCACATCGCCGTCGTTCCGAATCCGGACACGACGACACCTGTCAGATACCAACGCATGGCCGAAGGCTGCCGTCTGAGGCGGGCCGGCCGGATCGGTCGGTTGCCCTAGATCGTTTCCCCGGAGACGGCGCCCAGTGTCCTACGCGCCGCCGCGCACAGCGCGTCGTCGTCGGGCACGGACCGCCAGCTGCCGTGCTCCACCGGCCGCTCGTCGGCGTCGAGGAGGGCGCGCAGGGCGGGTACGGCGGGCGCAGCCGCCGGGCCGATCCGGCCGAGCAGCCGCACCGTCTCGGTGACCGCCCGGGTGGCGCCCCCGCCGATGTACGGCTCGATCGCCGCCACCAGCGCCGGCACCACCTCGTCGGCCCGGCCGGTGACCCGCCACAGAGCCTCGCCGGCGCGCAGCGGCAGCCAGCCGGTGCCGTCCTGGTGGACCAGCTCCCGCAGCCGTTCCGTGTACGGCGCTCCCGCCGCGCCGAGTTCGGCGAGCAGGGCCAGGGCCTGGTCCTGCCCGTACGGCTCCGCGAGCCTCGGGAGCAGCAGCGTGCGGGCCGGCTCCCGGTCACCCGTCAGCCGTCCGTACGCCATGGCCAGCGCGGCCGGCGCGAACGGCTGGCCCGGGGGCCGGACGCGCAGCAGGATCCGCAGCCGCGCCCGGTCCACGGCCGCCGCGGCCTCCGGGCCGATCGCCGCGAGCGCGTCCAGCGCCCAGACGGCGCCGTCGGTCTCCAGCAGGCCGATCAGCTCGGGAATCGCCGGCGCGGCGGCCGGCCCCCAGTCCGTCAGGACCTGGCAGAGGGCGCGCCGGGCGTCGAGGGAGCCGGCGTCGGCGAGCGCGGCCCGCAGCGGCGGCAGCAGCAGCCCGGCGTGGGCGGCGAGCGGACCGAGCGTCTCGTGGAGACTCAGTTCGTGCGTCCACCAGCCCTCGCAGTGCACCGAGTACAGGGCGAAGCCGAGCCGCTCCCCGGCGAGGCGGCGGGCCAGGGGCTCCGCGCAGCGCGGGTCGCCGGTCCGGGAGAGCGCCCAGAGGGCGTGGTCCTGGGCGGGCAGGTACGGCTCGCCCTCGTCGCCGGTCATGGCCGCCAGCCGGTCCGCCCACGGCAGGGCGGCGGTTCCGCACATGCCGAGGACCCGGGCGGCGAAGAGCCGGTTGTCGGGCTCGGGGTCGTCGAGCAGTTCCGCCACGACGGGCAGCAGCAGCGGCACGGTCGAGCGCCGGCGGCTCAGCTCCCCGGCCGCCGCCTCCATGGCGCCGCGCCGGACCGGGGCGTCGGGGTGCCCGAGCAGCCGGGTGACGAGGGTGGTGCGGGTGGCCCGGTCGTCGCCGAGGAGGTCGAGGGCCTGGGTCACCGAGCGCCCGCCCAGGTCGCCGCCTTCAAGCACCTCGGTGACCACGCGCGCGTGATCGGCAGCATGGCCTCCGGGGCTGCCGGGGCCGTCGATGCCAGGGACGTCGTGGCCGGGACCGTCGTCACCCGGGGCGGCGGCGCGCAGTGCCTCCACCGCCCGCAGCCGTTCCCCGGGCCGGGCAGCTGGGCCGGTCAGTTCCCGGAGCCGGGCCACGGACCGCTCCGGCTGCCGTTCGGCGTGCGGGGTCAGTTCGCCCGCCGCCTCCACGATCCCGTACAGGACCTGGGACACGGTCTCCGAGTCTTGGCGGGCCCAGAGAGCGGCGAGGACCTCGTCGGCCCGACCGTGTGCCTCGCCGAGGGCGGAGACGGTCGCCGTCCGTACCCCGGCGTCGGGGTCGTGGAGCAGCGGCAGCAGAAGAGGGACCGCCGCGTCCCAGGCCTCGGCCCAGCCGGGCGCGATCCAGCGGGGCTCGACCCGGTTGCCCTCGGCGGCGACGCAGGCGACCAGATCGATCAGGTCCATCCGTACCGTCGCCGCGACGGCGGGGTCGGCGGCAGCGCGGACGAGGAACGGGAGGGCGGCCACGGCGGCCGACTCGACGCAACCGCCCTGGTGGTGCACGTTCATGAAGAGCGTGTCGGCCGCGTCGGCGGCCTCGTCCGGCCGGTACAGGGCGCGGAGCAGCCCGGGGACGTCCGCCGCCGGTCCGTACGCGTGACGGTGGGACGCCCAGTCGATGGCGTGGAGCCCGGCGAGCGGGTCGGGCCCGCCCAGGATGCCGTCGTTCATGCCGGGGCCGCCGCCCGCTTCTCGTACCGCAGCGCGAGCCCCGTCACCACCGCGCCGAGCCCCTCCCACAGGCCCACGCCGAGGAAGCCGGCCGGGGCGCGGCCGCCGACGACCGCGAGGGTGAAGACGGCGCAGGTGAGCAGCCGGAAGGGGACCGTCCAGCGGAAGAACGGCTTCCAGTCGGCGAGGGCGGCGAGCACGTAGTAGACGCCCATGTTGAGCGCGGCCATCGAGGAGGCCGTCAGGAAGACCAGGGTGTGGTCCCCGTCCGCGCGCCGGCCCGCGGGCACCGGCTCGAAGCCCATGACGGTGAGCAGGGCGTCCGGGGCGACCAGGCCCACCACCCCCAGGGCGGCGGCGAGCACGCCGAAGACCGCCATGGTCCAGCCGGACAGGGATCGGGGCAGGCGCACGGCGGTCCTCCGTGGGACGAGAGGTGGGGCGAAGAGCAGGGGCACACCCCATGATTCGAATGTGTAATCGGATCATGGGGTGTGCCCCTGCATATCGTGTGACGGGGTCCGACGGCCAATCGGCCCCCGCCCCCTGTCACTTCAGCGCCGCCTCCATCATCTTCTGCGCCACCGGGGCCGCCAGGCCGTTGCCGCTGACCTCGGAGCGGGCCGCGCCCGAGTCCTCGATCATCACCGCGACGGCGACCTGCTTCCCGGTCGAGGCGTCCTTGGCGTAGGAGGTGAACCAGGCGTACGGCGTCTTGCTGTTGTTCTCGCCGTGTTGCGCGGTGCCGGTCTTGCCGCCCACCTCGGCGCCGTCCACGGCCGCGTTGGTGCCGGTGCCCTTCTCCACGACGGTCACCATCGCGCTGCGCAGCTGCTCGGCGGTCGAGGAGGAGACGATCCGCTCGGTGTCCCCGTCCTCGTACGAGTTCAGCGTGTCGCCGTCGGAGTCGACGACCTGCGAGACCATGTGCGGGGCGGCGAGCAGGCCGTCGTTGGCGATGGCGGCCGACACCATGGCCATCTGCAGCGGGGTGGCGGTCACGTCGAACTGGCCGATGCCGGTCAGGGCCGTCTGCGCCTTGTCCATGCCGGAGGGGTACACGCTCGCGTAGGCGCGGACCGGGACGTCCAGCTCGTCGTCGTTGAAGCCGAACTTCTCCGCCATCGCCTTCACCTTGTCCTGCCCCAGGTCGGCGGCCATCTTGGCGAAGACGTTGTTGCAGGAGTACTGGAGTGCGGTGCGGATCGTGGCGTTCTCGCAGGGCGCGGAGGCGTTCTCGTTCCTCAGCACGGTCCGGGTGCCCGGCAGGGTGTACGGGTCGGGGCTCTTCGTCGCCGTGTCCACGGATCCGTAGAGACCGTCCTCCAGGGCGGCGGCCGCGACGACCAGCTTGAAGGTGGAGCCGGGCGGCAGCGGCTGCCGGAGCGCGCGGTTCACCAGCGGCTTGTCCTCGTCGGTGGTCAGCTCCTTCCAGACGTCGCCGTCGTTCGTCCCCGCGATCTTCGACGGGTCGTAGGACGGGGTCGAGACCATGGCGAGGATCCGGCCGGTCGCCGGGTCGATCGCGACGGCCGCGCCCTTCTTGCTCCCGAGCGCCCGGTAGGCGGCCTTCTGCACGTCCGGGTCGATCGTGGTGACGACCGTGCCCGGCTCCTGCTGCTTGCGTGTGACGGCGTCCAGGGGGTTCTTCAGCCGGTCGTCGGTGCCGTCGAGGACAGGGGAGTAGATGCCCTCCAGCTGGGTCGCGCCGTATGCCTGCGAGCTGTAGCCGGTGACCGCCGCGTACAGCTCGCCGTCCGTGTAGGTGCGCTTGTACGCGAGATCCGAGCCCTCCGTCTTCTTCGAGCCGGTGACCGGGGAGCCGGCCACGACGATGTTCCCGAGCGGCTGCGCGTACTGCGCGATGGTCTTCCGCCGGTTCTTCGAGTCGTCCGCGAGCGCCTTGCCTTCGTACGCCTGCACCCAGGTGGCCCGTCCGAGGAGGGCGAGCACCAGGATCAGGACGAAGACCGACGTGTGCCTGATCGTCTTGTTCATCGCACTTCTGGGGACGAACAGCCCGGTGCCGGACGTTCCGGATGTGGCCGGTTTCTCAGGGAACCTTCATGTCCGGACCGAGCGGTCGGCCGGACCGCGCTGTGCGATCATGCCGGGGCCCTGGGGAGGGGCCGGATACGGACGCGGTGAGGAGTCGGCGTGAGCGCGGGTGGGGAGCGGGACGGTTCGTCCGTGCCGGACGAGGTGTGGGAGGAGTTCCTCCGGACCTCCGTCGAGGGGGCGGGTGACGCGCCGAAGGAGCCGTCCGCGCGGGCCCGCGAGGCCGCGGGCCGGCTGCGGGCCGGGTCCGCGGAGCCGGCGCCGTGGCGCGCGCACTCGCCCGCGGCGCGGCCTCGGCGGAGGAAGGGCTGGTACGTGGCGGGGCTCGTGGCCTCGCTGGTACTGCTCGTCGTGGCGGTGGATCCGGGTGGCTTCGTCGGCTGGTCCGGCGACGGGGACACGGCCGGGAAGCCCCTCGCGCAGGAGTCGGAGCGGCCGGGCCAGGCGCCTCCTGCCGAGCCGGGCGGGCGGCCCACTCTCGCCGAGCCCTTCCGGGGCTCCCCGGCGGTCCGCTGGGCGGACGGCACGGCCGGCATCACCGTGCCCGACGCCAGGGCGACCGGCTGGATGTCGAAGGCCGAGGTGGGGCGGGCGCTCGCCCGGACCCGTGACTTCCTCGCGGCCTCCAACCTGGACCCGGCGGTGCTGCGCGGCACACGGCCGGCGAAGGCGATCGCCCTGATGAACCCGCACCAGCAGGACGTCATTACCTTCGTGACGACCTCGCTGCGGACCCCGGGCAGGGACCACGACCCGCTGATGCTCTTCAGCCGCTTCGACCCGGCGCAGGCGCGCCCGGTCGGGGGCGTGGTGAAGACCCGTGGCCGGCTGAGCTTCCGGGAGGGGAAGCTCGGGGCCCTGGAGGTGACGGCCGACGTCACGTACGTGTACCCGGTCGCGCCGGCCGGCGGCGGCGACGAGGTCGTGCGCGTGATCGTGCGGCGGGAGACCGTGGTGAGCTGGGACGACCCTTCGAAGGTGATCACCGAGAAGGGGACCTTCAGCCTCCTGTCGTACAAGACCGACATGACGAACGGCGGCTGTGACGACACCACCGGCTATTTCCGGCCGGAGTTCGGCGGGGGAGGCCCGGCCGCCGGAACGACTGACGCGACGGTCGACCCGTACGACCGCACGGGCCCGATCACCGAGGGCAACGGCGGCTGCGCGACCGCCACGCGCTCGTAGAGCGCCCGTGACGGCTCCCGCGCGCGTGGGAGCCGTCACGGCTCAGCCCGCCCCCACGAACCCCGACTCGTACGCCAGGATCACCGCCTGGGTGCGGTCGCGGGCGCCCAGTTTCGACAGGATCGCCGCCACGTGGGTCTTGACCGTCGCCGGGCCGACGCCCATCCGGTCGGCGATCTCGGCGTTCGTGAGGCCCGTCGCCACCAGGCGGAGCACCTCCGCCTCCCGTTCGGTGAGCCGTGCCACCCACGGCGGTGCCACCCGTGGCCGGTGGCGGGCGTGCTCGGCGGCCAGGCCCCGTACCGCCGCCGGGTAGAGCAGCGAGTCGCTCCGCGCGACCAGGCGTACCGCGCTCACCAGCTCGTCGGCCGCCGCCCGCTTCAGGAGGAAGCCGGCCGCGCCGACGCGCAGCGCGTCGTACACATAGGAGTCGTTCTCGAAGGTCGTCACCACCACGATCCGCGGCGGCTCCGCCATCCCGGCGAGGATCTGCTCGGTGGCCCGGATCCCGTCGATCTCCGGCATCCGTACGTCCATGAGGACGACATCCGGCCGCTCCGCCCGCACCACCGACACCGCCTCGGCGCCCGTGGACGCCTCGCCGACCACCTCGAGTCCGGGCTCCGCGTCCAGGATGACCCGCAGGGCCGTCCGGACCATCCGCTCGTCGTCGGCGAGGACGACCCTGATGGGGGCGGTCACCGGGGGATCCTGACCGCGAGGCGCCAGACGCCGTCCGCCGGGCCCGTCTCGGCGGTGCCGCCGAGCAACCGGGCCCGCTCGGCGATCCCGCGCAGGCCGCGGCCGCCGTCGGGCCGGGTGACGGGGGGCCGGTCGGGCAGGGGGTTCTCCATGGTGATCTCCAACTCCTCGGTACGGGCGTCGAGCCGTACGGTGACGGGCGCGCCGCCCGCGTGCCGGGCCGCGTTCGTCAGCCCTTCCTGGACGATCCGGTACGCCTCCCGGGACAGCGCCTCCGGTACGGAGCCCAGGGCGCCGTCCACCGTCAGCGCCACCCGTGGGCCCGCGCCCCGCACCAGGGCCTCCAGGGCGTCGAGTCCCGGGCCCACGCCCTCCTCGACCTCCCCGCCCCGGCGCAGCAGGCCCAGGACCCAGTCCAGTTCGCCGACCGTCCGCCGGGTGGTCTCCTCGATCGCGGTCAGCGCCTCCCGTACGAACTCCAGGTCGGCCGCGTCGCCGTCCAGGACCCGGCGGGCCGCGCCCGCCTGGAGGGTGACCGCGCTCAGGGCGTGGCCGACCGAGTCGTGCAGTTCGCGGGCGAGCCGGTTGCGGGACTCGGCCTCGGCGGCCCGGCGTTCGGCTGCCGCGAGCCGGTCCGCCGGGCTGGGCCCGAGCAGCCGGGGCGCCTGCCGGGCGAGCAGGGCGCCGGTCGCGGCGGCGACGGCGGCGAGCGCGAGCAGCATCAGGAGGCCCGCCGGGAGCGCCGCCCAGACCCACCAGCTCTGGTCGAGCCCCCAGAACCGGCCGAGTTCGGACGCCCGGAGCCCCGGCGAGAACGGCAGCGCGAGGACCGCGACGGCGAACGGCGGCAGGGCGAGCGTCGCCCCGCTGATCAGCGCCCCGGCGCCCAGGTGCAGGGTGAACCAGCCGGCCGTCCGGGTCCTGGCCTCCCGGCCGTGCGCCGGACCGTCCGCGAACCGTTCCGCCGGCACCCCGCACAGCGCCCGCGCCGCCGCCACCGACATCGGGCGGGCCAGCGGGAAGAGCGCGACGACCGCGGCGAGCGGCAGCCCCACCCCGTACGCCCCGAACTGCGTCCCGAGGCCGCCGGCGAACATGCCGCCGTCGTCGAGCAACGGCCCCATGACCAGGGTGCCGACCAGCCAGAACGGCATGAACAGCGCGCCGCCCAGGATCAGATGGAGCCAGCGCAGCCTGGCCCGCTGCCCGAACAGGGCCCGCACCGGTCTCACGCCCCGGCGCTCCGCCGCCGCAGGAACAGCGCCACGCACGCGGCGAGAAGGAACCCGGTGATCATGTCGCCAGCGTAGGACAGCTGTACGAGTCCGGGGACGTACTTGGTCGGATCCGACTCCGGAAGGAACGCGACGAGCGACATGTAGGCGCCCCAGGAGCCCACGGCGGCCGAGCCCGTCCAGGCCAGGGCGAGCGTGGTGCGCACCCGGAGCCGGGCGGGCCGGCGCAGCACCAGGAAGAGGGTGAAGACGACGGCGAGGGCGAGGAAACCGAGCCGCTCGGCCTCCAGGACGTAGAAGTCGGAGTCGCGTTCGGCGATCCGCCGGGCGGACAGGCCCGTCGTCGAGCCGGCCGCCCACATCAGGTGCAGCGCGGCGGGCACGAGCGCGACGACCGCGCCGGCCACGGCCAGGGCGCGCGCCCCGGGCCCGGAGGTGCGGGCGGACAGGTCGCGGAGCCGTCCCTGCCACACCTGGCCCCAGCGGTCCCGGGCGTACAGGGCGAAGAGGGTGCCGAGGGCGAGGCCCTGGAGGATGAACCCGCCGTAGACGACACCGAAGACCCAGTCGTCCAGGAAGGGTTCGCTGGGTGCGGCGGCCTTCTCGTCGCCGGTGACGAGGGCGACCGCGAGCTGCGCCGGGTAGCCGGCCATGATCGGGGTGAGCAGCCCCGTCGCCGCCCACATGGGGAGCGCGAGCAGCCCGGCGGGGAACCGCCGGCCCCAGGCCTGGGTGAGCAGCAGGGCGAGCACGACGACGAGGACGTCGGCGACCACCGAGACCGAGTTGGCGATCACCATCATCTGCCGGTGCTCCAGGAGCGCGCTCCCGGCCGGGATGCCGATCTCGCTGCCCGCCACCCAGACGACCTTGAGCGAGATGTACGGGAGGCAGGCGAGGATCGCGAGGGCGCGCAGCGCCCGGCGGGCGGCGCTCGGACGGTGGCCGGCGGCGGGCGCCGGGGCGGGGAGGTGCGCGGTCTGTGTCATGGCTCCACGCTCCCGCGCCGGCCCCGGCCGCCACCTCCTGCCGAGCGGTGAACCGCCTCCGCCGCACGGGGGAGGAGCCCTCCTCCCGGGGCCTCCGCCGTGGCTCCCCTCCGACGGAATTGACCCATGTTTCCGATGATCGATTGCCCCTGTGGCAGGGGTCAATGGGGCCTTAGGGTAGTGATCATGAACGAGATCGAGACCTTCGCCCCGCTCCTCACCCGCGCCGCCACCGCCGAGACCACCGCCGACCCGAGCAGCGTGATGACCCTGCTCGCCGACTCCGACACCACCGGCGGGCAGCTCACCAGCTACCGCTCCTCGTTCGCGAAGGGCGCGGTCGGCGCCCCGGCGCACTTCCACACCAAGGCCTCGGAGATGTTCTTCGTGCTCGGCGGATCGCTCCAGGTCCTGGTCGGCGAGGAGCTGACCGTCCTGGACCAGGGCGACTTCCTCCTCGTCCCGCCGCACACCCCGCACGCCTTCGCGGCGGCGCCCGGCGCCGAGGCCGACGTCCTCTTCGTCTTCACGCCCGGCATGGCCCGCTTCGACTACCTGCGCCTCCTCGGCCGCGTCATGCGGGGCGAGGCGAGCTTCGAGGAGATCAAGGCGTCCTCGGAGCAGTACGACAACCACTACGTCGACAGTCCGGTGTGGCAGCAGGCCCTCGCCGACCGTGCCTGACCGGACGGCTCAGAGGCGGCGGGTCGCCAGCGTCAGCCGGTCCCGCGCGTCGAACAGCGCGTCCTTGATCATCTGCTCGTGGGCCGGGGTGAGCCGCGCCACCGGCACCGAGCAGCTGATCGCGTCCCGCGCCGGGGTCCGGTAGGGGATCGCGACGCCGAAGCAGCGCAGCCCCAGGGTGTTCTCCTCGCGGTCCACCGAGTAGCCCTGCTCGCGGATGACGTGCAGCTCCTCGATGAGCTTCTCGCGGTCGGTGATCGTGTGCTCGGTCAGCGCCGGGAGCGTCTCCGGGAGCAGCTTGCGCACCTGCTCGTCGCTGTGGGTGGCGAGCAGCGCCTTGCCGAGCGAGGTCGAGTGCGCGGGCAGCCGGCGCCCGACCCGGGTGAACGGCCGCAGATAGTGCTGGGACTGACGGGTCGCCAGATAGACGACGTTGGTGCCGTCGAGCCGCGCCAGGTGGATGGTCTCGGTGGTGTCGTCGGAGAGCCGGTCCAGGGTGGGCCGGGAGGCCGCCACCACCTCGTCGCCGTCGATGTACGAGGTGCCGACGAGCAGCGCCCGCACCCCGATCCCGTACCGGGTGCCCGTGGCGTCCGTCTCCACCCAGCCCAGCTCGACCAGGGTGCGCAGCAGCATGTACAGGCTGGACTTGGGGTAGCCGACGGCCTCCTGGACGGCGGCGAGCGAATGCATCCCGGGGCGTCCCGCGAAGTACTCGAGCAGCTCCACGGTCCGCACCGCGGACTTCACCTGTGCCCCACCCGCGTCGGCAGTCGCCATGGCCCTCGCCCCTTTTCCGTTGTCCGGCCGCCCACCGGCCACCCCGGCCGAACGGGGGCCTTGTGGAGACGGCCGGGCCGTCAATAGAGTCCCACCCAGATGCGTTCATCTACGGGAACTGTGTTCAGAATAGCGAACAGGGGCGTGGCGGTGGCGGCAGAACCAGTGTGGAGTGTGGACCCCCGGACGGGGAAGCCGCGCGAGCAGGTTGCGGTGGAGGCCACAGCCGAGGAGGTCGACCGCGCCGTCAGGTCCGCGTACGCCGCCCGCGAGGCCCTCGCCGACCGGGCCGTACGGGCCGCCTTCCTCCGTACCGCCGCCGACCTCCTCGACGCCTCCGGTGAGCACGTCGTCGAGGCGGCCGACGCCGAGACCGCCCTCGGGCCCGTCCGCCTCACCGGCGAACTCGCCCGCACCACCGCCCAGTTGCGGGCCTTCGCGGAGGTCGTCGAGGACGGCTCCTTCCTCGACATCCGGATCGACCTCCCCGATCCCACGGCCACCCCGCCCCGGTGCGACCTGCGCCGCTGGAAGATTCCGCTCGGCGTCGTCGCCGTCTACGCCGCCAGCAACTTCCCGCTCGCCTTCTCCGTCCCCGGCGGCGACACCGCGAGCGCCCTCGCGGCCGGCTGCCCCGTGGTCGTCAAGGCCCACCCCGACCACCCGGCCACCTCCGAGCTCTGCGCCTCCCTGCTGCGCCGGGCCGCCGCCAAGGCCGGCCTCCCCGAGGACGTCGTCGTCCTCGTCCACGGCTTCGACGCCGGCGTGGAACTCGTCCGCCACCCGCTCGTCGCGGCGGCGGGCTTCACCGGCTCGATCCGCGGCGGCCGGGCCCTCTTCGACGCGGCCGTCACCCGGCCCGTCCCCATCCCCTTCCACGGCGAACTCGGCTCCCTCAACCCGGTCGTGGTCACCGAGGCCGCCGCCGCGGAGCGCGCGGAGGAGATCGGCGCCGGTCTCGCCGGCTCCATGACCCTGGGCGCCGGCCAGTTCTGCACCAAGCCCGGCTTCGTCCTCGCCCCCCGGGGCGCGGACGGCGACCGCTTCCTCGACGCCCTCACCGCCGCCGTCAGCGAGACGGAACCGGCCGTCATGCTCGACCACCGGATGCGGGACGCCTTTGTCACCGGGGTCGCCGAGCGCGCCGCGCTGACCGGGGTCGACACCCCCGTCACCCCCGGCGCGGGCGGCGCCCACACCGTCAGCGCCGGCGTCCTCGCCGTCGACGCCGCCGCGCTCGCCGAGGACGGCCACCGCCTCCTCCTGGAGGAGTGCTTCGGACCGGTCACCGTCGTCGCCCGCTACTCCACCCGCGAGGAGGTGACCGCCGTCCTCGGCCTGCTTCCGGGCAACCTCACCGCCACGCTGCACATCGCCGAGGACGACGAGGCTGCCGCCGCGCTGCTCGCCGAGCTCACGCCCCTCGCCGGCCGTGTCCTCGTCAACGGCTGGCCCACCGGCGTCGCCGTCGCGTCCGCCCAGCACCACGGCGGCCCCTACCCGGCCACCACCTCGACCTCCACCTCGGTCGGCGCGACCGCGATCGAGCGCTGGCTGCGCCCGGTCACGTACCAGTCGACGCCCGACCACCTCCTCCCGCCGGAACTCCGGGACGGCAACCCGCTGGGACTGCCCCGGCGCTGACGCCTAGGAGTCGAGCCGCACCACGATCTTTCCGAGGTGCGTGTTCGACTCCATCAGCCGATGGGCGTCGGCGATCCGCTCCAGACCGTCGAAGGTCTCGGCGATCACCGGCGCCAGGGAGCCGTCCCGCAGCCCCGAGCCGATGAACCCCGCGGCGAGCCGGCGGCCCTCCTCGGTCCTGGCCGGCGCCCCGTTCGCGTACGCGTGCGTGGTCAGCGGCCAGTTCCGCGACAGCTCGGTCGGCCGCGGGTCCAGCCAGCCGTACAGCACGGCGGTGCCACCGGTCCGCAGCGCGTCCCCGAGGCGGGCGAAGCCGGGCCCGCCGATCGCGTCGAACGCCAGGTCGGCACCCCTCCCGCCGGTGATCCGCCGCACCTCCTCGACCAGGTCCTCGGTGTCCGTGGTGATCACGTGCGCGGCACCCAGCTCCAGGAGCCGCTTCCGCTTGCCCTCGCCGCGGGTGGTGGCGATCGGTACGGCTCCGATCCGCAGCGCCGTCTGGATCGCGGCCGTCCCCACCCCGCTCGACGCGCCCGTGATCACCACGTGGTCGCCGGGACGCAGGCCGCCGGTCAGGACCATCCCGCCGTACGCGGTGAAGTAGCCCAGCCACACGGCCGCCGCCGTCACCGCGTCCACCCCCGCGGGCCGGGCCACCACGTACTCCTCGGGGAGCACCACCCGCTCCGCGTACACGCCGTACGTCCCGAACTCGAAGTTGGCCGCCGCCATCACCGGGTCGCCCGGGGCGTACGCGGTGACCCCCGCACCGACCGCCTCGACCACGCCCGCCGCCTCGTAGCCGAGCCGCGAACCCGGCAGCGTCGCCGGGTAGTAGTAGGTGCCGGCACGGAACAGCGCCTCGGCGCGGTTGAGTCCGATCGCCTCGACCCGGACGAGCACCTCTCCGGGACCGGGGTCCGGGAGCGGCACCTCCTCGATCTTCAGCACCTCGGGTCCGCCGAGCTCGTGGAAGAGAACAGCCTTCGTCGTCGTGCCTGTCGTCGTGATGCCTGTCGTCGTCACGTCTGTTGTCGTGATGCCTGTCGTCGTCACGTCTGTTGTCGTCATGACCTCGACGCTAGGAGGGCCGGAAGAGACGATCCATGTCTCCCCGGCTTCCCACCATGTCCGATCGTCTCGCCCGCTACCGTTCAGGCCATGGACGTACTGAGCGATGCCATCGCCTCCATGCGCACCGGGCGCCCGCACTCCTCCCGCACCGTCCGCTTCGCCCCCTGGGGCTACCGCTTCCCCCCGAGCATGGGCGCCGGATTCCACGTCCTCCTCCAGGGCACCGCCTGGCTGCTGCCCCCGGACGACGGCGCCCCCGTCCGGCTCGGCCCCGGCGACATCGTCCTCGTCGCCCACGCCACCGGACACGGCCTCGCAGACCGGCCCGACACCCCGCTGATCGACGCCGTGCCCACCCCCGACGGCTCCTGGCCCACCCGGCCCGCCCGCGGACCCGTCGGCGCCGAGGAGACCCTGCTGCTCTGCGGCGCCTACCAGCTCAACCGGGCCCGCGCCCACCCCCTGCTCACCGAACTGCCGCCGTACGTCCACCTCCCCGCCCGGGTCGGCGCCCACCCCCGGCTGCGTGCCGCCGTCGACCTGCTCGGCGCCGAACTCGCCGAACCCCAGCCGGGATCCGACGCCGTCGTGCCCTCCCTCCTCGACACCCTGCTCCTGTACCTGCTGCGCGCCTGGTGGCTCACCGAACGCGGCGACCGCTCCACCGGCTGGTCGGCCGCGCTCAGCGACCCGGCCGTCGCGGGCGCCCTGCGCGCGCTGCACGGCGACCCCGCCCGGGCGTGGACGGTCGAGGAGCTCGGCGCGCTCGGGGGCCTCTCCCGCGCCGCCTTCGCCCGCCGCTTCACCGCCCTCGTCGGACGGCCGCCCCTCGCGTACCTCACCTGGTGGCGCATGACCACGGCCGGCCGCCTCCTCCGCTCCGACGACCTGCCCCTCCGCGCGGTCGCCGAACGCTCCGGATACTCCTCGGAGTTCGCCTTCGCCAAGGCCTTCAAGCGGGAGTACGGGGTGGCCCCCGGCCAATACCGGAAGGGTGCCTAGCGGCTCCGGCGGCGCGGCAGCCGCAGCGACACCAGGGTCGTCACGGTCAGCAGACCGGCGCTGATCAGGAGGCTCGTGCGCAGCGCCGTCGCCATGTCCTGGGCCGCGAGGGAGCCGAAGACCGCGATCGCGAGCGCGCCCGCCGTCTGCCGGATCGCGTTCAGCAGGCCCGCCGCCGTGCCCGCCCGGTCCGCCGGGACGGCCTCCATCATCGCCGCGATCAGCGGCGGCAGGGAGAATCCGGCCCCCAGCGCGAGCGGCACGAGGAGCAGGGCCTGGGCCACCCGCGAGGAGTCCGCGTCCACGGTGAGCAGGCCGAGGAGCCCGGCCACCGCGACCGTCTGGCCCAGGACGATCGGCAGCCGCGCCCCGTACCGCGCGGCCACCCGCGCCGACAGGATGTTCACCCCGGCGAGCAGCCCCGTCATCGGCAGGAACATCAGCCCCGCGCCGAGCGCCGAGAGCCCGAGGACCTGCTGGAAGAAGAGGCCGAAGACGAAGACCATGCCGTAGAAGGCCACGCTGTTCGCCGAACCGGCCGCCACCGCGACCGCGACCGTCGTGTTCCGGAACAGCCCGAGCGGCACCATCGGATGCCGCCGCCGCGTCTCGACCAGCAGGAACGCGGCGAAGGAGACCGCCGCGACCCCCAGCGCCCACCAGGCCTCCGTGCCGCCCTCGATCGCGGCGAAGGTCAGCGCCCCGAGCGCCGTCATCGCCGTCAGCTGCCCCGGCAGGTCCAGCGGGGCAGGCCGGGGCTCCGAGCGGGCGACCCGGGTCAGCGGGACGAGCGCGAGGAGCCCGAGGGGCAGGTTGATGAAGAAGATCCCGCGCCAGCTCCAGGCCGTGGTCAGCGCCCCGCCCGCGACCGGGCCGAGCGCCACCGCGACCGTGCCGCCGGCCGCCCACAGCGACACCGCACGGGCCCGCCGCGCCGGATCGCCGTACGCCTCCCGTACGAGGGCGAGGGAGGCGGGCAGCATCACGGCCGCCGCCGCGCCCTGCACCGTCCGGGCCGCCAGGAGCCCGGGGAGGCCGGGGGCCAGACCGCAGGCGGCCGAGGCGAGGGTGAAGACGACGACCCCCGCCCCGTACGCCCGGCTCGCCCCGACCCGGTCGGCAAGCGCCCCGCTGGAGAGCAGCAGCGCGGCGAAGGCCAGCGTGTACGAGTCGACCACCCACTGCAGGCCCGTCATGCCGGCCCGCAGGTCGGCGCCGATCGCGGGCAGGGCGACGTTCACGACGGAGGTGTCGAGGGTGATGAGGGCGAAGCCGAGCATGGCCGCGGCGAGGGCGGGCCCGGGGGAGGAGCCGGGGGATTCGCGACGGTCAACGGGGGCTTTGGTGAGGACTGTTGAGGACATGCGCCCAGCTTCGTGAGCCGCGCGCCCGTACAGTAGTGGCTGGAATGCCATATGACCGGAGGTTCTGGCCATGCCGCCGACGACACCCGCGCCCGCCGCGCCCGGCACGTCCTCCGCATCCCGTGTGCGGCGCGTCGCCGTGATCGCCGCCCCGCCCGTCTCGATGTTCAACCTGGCCATCCCGGAGATGCTCTTCGGCAAGGTCGAGATCGACGGCGGACCCGGGTACGAGACGGTCATCTGCGCCCCCGACCCCGGGCCCGTCACCACCACCGGCGGCCTCGACCTGGTCGTCCCGCACGGACTCGAAGCCGTCGAGGGCGCCGACACGGTGATCCTCGCGGGCAGCGGCGCGTACGAGGACCCCGACCCGCGCGTCCTCGACGTCCTGCGCGCCTCCGCCGTCGGGGGCAAGCGGATCGCCTCCATCTGCACCGGCGCCTTCGCGCTCGCCGAGGCCGGACTGCTCGACGGCCGGGCGGCGACGACGTACTGGGCGTACCGGCCGCTGCTCGCCGCCCGGCACCCCGCCGTCGACCTCCAGGACGACGTCCTCTTCGTCCAGGACGGTCCGGTGCTCACCTCCTCCGGATACGCGGCGGGCATCGACCTCTGCCTGCACGTCATCCGCACCGACCACGGCGCCGCCGTCGCCAACGCCGTCGCCCGGCTCGCCCTCGTCGCGCCCGTCCGGCCCGGCGGCCAGACCCAGTTCACCCAGACCCCGCTGCCGCCCGAGCGCGGGGTCTCCTTCGCCGACACGCGCGCGTGGGCGATGGAACACCTCGACGAACCCCTCGGCCTCACCGACCTCGCCCGGCACGCCGGCGTCTCCGTCCGCACGCTCTCCCGCCGCTTCCACGCGGAGACCGGCGTCAGCCCGCTCCAGTGGCTGCTCCACCAGCGCGTCGAGCGGGCGAAGGAACTCCTGGAGACGACCTCGCTCCCCATGGACCGGCTGGCCCGCGCGAGCGGCCTCGGCACGGCGGACTCCCTCCGCCGGCACCTCCTGCGCCGTACCGGCCTCACCCCCAGCGCCTACCGGTCCTCCTTCAGCCGTCTGACGGGCGCCGGAACGGCCTGAGGCCGGGTGCTCCGGCTCACACCGGGGCCGGAAACGGAATGAACCGGGCCGGTGGGCGCGTTCCCCACGAGGTACACACCCCCGTACACCCCACCGGCAACCCTCGGAGAGAAGTCACATGCGCGTCGAGATCTGGAGCGACATCGCCTGCCCCTGGTGCTACATCGGCAAGGCCCGCTTCGAGAAGGGGCTCGCGGCCTTCGCCCACCGCGACGACGTCGAGGTCGTGCACCGCTCCTTCGAGCTCGACCCGCACCGCGCCAAGGGCGACACCGGCCCGGTCCTGGAGATGCTGGCGAAGAAGTACGGCCGCACCCTCGACGAGGCCCGCGCCATGGAGGCGCACGTCGCGTCGAACGCCCACTCCGAGGGCCTCGCGTACCTCACCGACGGCCGTGACCACGGCAACACCTTCGACATCCACCGGCTGCTGCACCTCGCCAAGGAGCGCGGCCGCCAGAGCGAACTCCTGGACCTGGCCTACCGGGCCAACTTCGCCGAGGAGCGCTCCGTCTTCGACGACGAGACCCTGGTGACCCTCGGTGTGGAGGCCGGTCTCGACGAGGCCGAGGTCCGTGCCGTCCTCGCCGACGAGACCGCCTACGCCGAGGCCGTACGGGAGGACGAGCGCGAGGCCGCCGAACTCGGCGCCAACGGCGTGCCGTTCTTCGTCCTCGACCGCCGCTACGGCGTCTCCGGCGGCCAGCCCGCCGAGGTCTTCACCCAGGCCCTGGAGCAGGCCTGGCAGGGCCGTGTCCTCCAGCCCGTCGGCACCGACGCGGAGGTCTGCGGCCCGGACGGCACCTGCGAGGTCCCGCAGGCCTGAGTCTCTGACCCGAGTCTCTGACCTGAGTCTCTGACCCGAGTCTCCGACCTGAGTCTCTGACCCGAGGCTCTGACCTGCGGAGATAAGTACGGCTTGGGGATTCCCCGCGGTCGAAACGCCATTGACGGGCGATCGCGGGGAATCCAGGGTGGGGACATGGATTCCCTTGACCAGCCGCTCGGCGGCGCCGAGTTCGCGCCCAAGAAGACCTACCTCAACACCTCCGCCTGCGGCCTGCTGCCCCGCCGGACCATCGAGGCGATCACCCTCCTCGCCGAGGAGACCGCCGACGGCCGCCCCGACGGCGCCGGCAGCTTCGACCTCGTGGACGAGGCCCGTGCCGCCTTCGGCCGCATCGTCGGCGTCTCCCACGAGCGCGTCGCCGTCGGCAGCTCGGTGGCGGTCCACTGCGGGATGATCGCCCAGTCGCTGCCCGCCGGGTCCGAGGTCCTCTTCCCCGAGGGCGACTTCTCCTCCGTCATCACCCCCTTCACGATCCGCGGCGACCTCAAGACCCGCTTCGCGCCCCTGGAGCGGCTGGCCGAATCCGTCCGTCCCGAGACCGCGCTCGTCGCCTTCTCCGCCGTGCAGTCGGCGGACGGCCGCACGGCCGACTTCGCGGCGATACGGGAGGCGGCGGCCGCCCACGGCGCGCGCACCCTCCTGGACGCCACCCAGTCGGCGGGCTGGCTGCCGCTGAACGCGGGGGAGTGGGACTACACCGTCGCCGGCGGCTACAAGTACCTGCTCTGCCCGCGCGGCGCGTCCTTCCTGACCGTCACGGAGGAGGCGCAGGACTCGCTGCTCGCGATCCACGCCAACTGGGTCACGGGCGAGGAGCTGTGGGTCAACAGCTACGGCCCGGTCCGTGAACTGGCCCGCTCCGCCCGCCGGTTCGACGAACCCGTGGCGTTCCTCTCGTACCACGGGGCGGCCCGTTCGCTCGCCCTCCTGGAGGAGATCGGCATCGAGCGGATCGAGGCCCGCAACAAGGGGCTCGCGGCCCGCTTCCGCTCCGGGCTCCTCGCCCTCGGGCACGCCCCGGTCATGGACGACTCGACGGTCGTCGCCGTCCCCGGCCTCGGGGACCGGGCGGACGCCCTGCGCGAGGCGGACGTCCTGCTCTCGGCCCGCGCGGGCAATCTGCGGGCGTCCTTCCACCTGTACAACACGGCGGCGGACGTGGACCGCGTCCTGGAGGTCCTGGCGGGCTGACCGCCGACGACGGCGGGCCGGTCCGGGCGGGCGGGCGGCAGACGGCGCCCGCCCGTAGGCGGCGCGGCCGCTGAAGGGCCGGCGGTCAGCAGACGGCGCCCGCCTCGCCCTCCTCGCCTGCCTCCTTCGCCAGGTTCTCGCCCGCGAGGCCGAGGAGCCGGGCGAGCTCCGCCCGGTCGGCCGGGGCGAGCCCGGACAGGGTGGTCTCCTCCAGGTCGGCCCAGGCGCCCTCGACCCCTGCGCGCAGGGCGAGGCCGTTCTCCGTCGCCTCGACCAGGACCGCGCGCCGGTCGGCCGGGTCCGGGCTGCGACGGACGTAGCCGCACTGCTCCATGCGCTGGAGCATCTTCGTGACCGTGGAGGGGTCCAGGCCGAGCGACTGGATCAGCTCCGACTGACGGACCGCCCCGCAGTCCCACAGGCGCATCATCATCAGCTCCTGGCCCGGGTAGAGCCCGAGGTCCCGCAGCCGCCGCCCCATGGCGATCCGGTGGAGGCGCGCGACCCACGCCAGGGTGTGGCTGACGGTCCCGGCGCAGGCGTCGGAGGGCTGCGGCCCGGCGGACGGGGCGGTACAGACGGGGTCGGTTCCTGACATGCGGACTCCTCGGGACGGCTCTGCCCACAAGATTACCTTGGTCGGCCAATGAATGGGTTACAGTGGCAATCGGCCCAATTAGTTGGCCGACCACATATTCATGTGAGGGACAGCCGTGACCACTGCATTCGACCCGATCGACCTCGCCGGAACCCGCCTCGCCAACCGCATCGCGATGGCTCCCATGACCCGCAGCCGCGCCAACGGCCAGGACGGCACCCCGCCGGCGATCGTCGCCGAGTACTACGCCCAGCGCGCCTCCGCCGGCCTGATCATCACCGAAGGCGTCCAGCCCGTCCCCGAGGGTCAGGGCTACCCCAACACCCCCGGACTCCACAGCCGCGAGCAGATCGCCGCCTGGCGCGAGGTCACCACCGCCGTCCACGAGCGCGGCGGCCGGATCTTCGCCCAGCTCATGCACTCCGGCCGGATCGGCCACCCCGACCTCCTCGACGGCGACCTCCACCCCGTCGGCCCCTCGCCGATCGCCGCCGCCGGCCAGGTCTACACGCACGAGGGCCCCAAGGACTTCGTCGCCCCGCGCGAGCTCACCGGCGACCAGGTGCACGAGGCGATCGCCGGCTTCGTCTCCGCCGCCCGCAACGCCGTCGAGGCCGGCTTCGACGGCGTGGAGATCCACGGCGCCAACGGCTACCTGATCCAGCAGTTCCTCGCCTCCGGCTCCAACCACCGCACCGACGAGTGGGGCGGCCCGGTCGAGAACCGCATCCGCTTCGCCGTCGAGGTCGTGAAGGCCGTCGCCGCCGAGATCGGCCCCGAGCGCACCGGCCTGCGCATCTCCCCGGCCAACACCCTCAACGACATCAGCGAGACCGACACCGACGAGCTCTACATCCAGCTCCTCGCCGCGATCGAGCCCGTCGGCATCGCCTACCTCCACGTCCTGGAGACCGGCCCCGAGCGCCGCCCGCTCGTCCTCGACCTGCGCAAGCGCTTCGCCGGCACCTTCATCCTCAACCCGGCCACCGGCGCCGACCCGACGGGCGCCGAGTCCCTGGCCCTGATCGAGGACGGCATCACCGACCTCGTCGCGTACGGCAGGCTGTTCATCGCCAACCCCGACCTGCCCGCCCGTCTGAAGACCGACGGCCCCTACGCCGCCGCGGACCCCGCCACCATGTACGCCGGCGGCCCCGAGGGCTACATCGACTACCCCGCGCTGTAACTCGCGGACACGCGGAAGGGGCGGGGGTCCGGACCCCCGCCCCTTCCGCGTATCGACTACCAGGCCTCCGTGACCGCCCGGCGCGCCCCCTCCAGGTCCACCGCGCGGCCCGACTCGCCGAGCGCCGCGCCGAGGGCGGCGAGCGAGGACTGCACGGCCCCCGGCGTCGCGTCCACCCCGTAGTGGTTGACCCGGATCATCTCCTTGGCCAGCGCCCCGCCGCCCGCGATCAGCGGCAGCGACGGATCGGCTTCGAGCGCCTTCGCCACCAGCTCGGAGGCGTCGAGACCCGCCGGCGCGCGCAGCGTCGTCGCCACCGGGGCCGCGTCGTTCGCCTCGTACACATACGGCTCCAGGCCGCCGCCCAGGGCCAGCGCGCCCGCGCGGGTCGCGGCCGCCGCCGAGGCGTGCCGGGCCATCAGAGCGTCCAGGCCCTCGGCCTCGATCCGCTCCACACAGGCCTCGAGGGCCAGCATCTCCAGCTGCGCCGGAGCGTGCAGCAGCGCCTTGCGGCCGCCGTCGATCCAGCGCTCCTTCCAGTCCAGGAGGGAGAGGTACGAGCGGCGCGGCGCGGCCGGGTTCGCGGCGAACCGCTCCCAGGCCCGCGCGCTCACCGACACCGCCGACACGCCCGCGGGGCCGCCCATCGCCTTCTGTGCGCCGATGATGCACATGTCCACGCCCCAGGCGTCCGGCAGCACCGGTTCGGCGCCGATCGACGCCACCGCGTCCAGGTAGAACAGCGCGCCGTGCGCCCGCACGACCTCGCCGATCTCCGCCACCGGGTTGGTGTTGCCGGTCGCCGCCTCCGCGTGCACCAGCGACACGAAGTCGATCTCCGGGTGCTCGGCGAGCGCCCGCTCCACCTGCTCCGCCGTCACCGCCGTGTGGAAGGGCACCTCCAGGTCGACCACGGTCGCCCCGCAGTCCCGCAGCCAGTTCCCGAAGGTCTGTCCGTACGGACCGGTGACGACGTTCAGCGCGGTCGAACCGGCCCGCGCGCCGCTGCGGATGCACCCCTCCAGGGGCAGCAGCGCCTCGCCCTGGGTGATCACCACGTCCTGCTCGGTGGAGAGCAGCGCGGCGACCCGGCGCTCGATCGACGCGAAGTGCGCGGCGGTCAGCGGGGCCAGGTCCAGCAGCGGATGTGTCACGGTCACGGGGGTTCCTTCGTCGGTGGCGGATGCGTGTCGCCTACATCGGGATGCGGCTCGTGCCAGCGTAAGCGCTCCGTCCGCCGCGTACGGGCCGGGCCCGTACGCCGTCACGGCGGTGTGCGGAACGTGTCACAGGGCTCGTACCGCCGGGCTCGGACTCTTCCCCCGGCGCCCCGTCGGTGGGATGTTGCGGGCCGGAGCGGCGCCGCACGATGCCGCCGGGAGGAACGGGGTGGACACCATGGCCGGAAGCACGAGAACAGGCGTGAACGACAGAGCGCTGCTGCGCCGGGCGGCGGTGGCCGCCGCGACGCTCGCCGTCACCGCACCGCTGACCCTCTGCGCCGCGGGGGACGCGGGAGCGGCGGGGACGGCAGTGGCGGCGAAGGCGCCCGGGACGTCGGCGACGGCAGTGACGTCCGAGGCGGCCACGGCTGCGGACGCGGCCCGCGCCGCGTGGTCGGCGATCGGCCACCCGATCGTCTTCGCCCGCTACGACGCGACGGACTCCATCGAGGACCTGTACGCCATGTCCCCGCTCGGCGGCGGGGCCGTCCAGCTCACCCACACCCCCACCGTCAGCGACGTGATGCCCAGCTGGTCCCCCGACGGCAAGCGGGTGGCGTTCCTCCGGTACAGCCTCGACGGCACGATCGACGGCATCTGGACGATGAACGCCGCGGGTGGCGACCTGAAGTCGGTGCCCGGCACCAAGGGCGCCTCCGACGCGGCATGGTCTCCGGACGGCACGCGGATCGCCTACTCCCGGCCGGTCGACTCCCAGCGCGAGATCTACGTGGCCGACATCGACGGCACCCCCTCCACCCGGCTCACCACCACCACGGCGGACGAGTCCCACCCGACCTGGTCCCCGGACGGCACCAACCTGGCGTTCAGCCGCACGGACACCTCCGGAGGCAGCAGGCTGGTACGGATCCAGCTGTCCACCCTGGCGCAGACGCCGATCACTCCGCCGGGCTCCCAGGACTGGAGTCCCGACTGGTCGCGCGGCAACCGGATCGCCTTCAGCCGCCTGGACGCCACCGGCTTCGCCCACCTCTACGACGTCCGCCCCGACGGCACGGGGGTGCACCAGATCACCACGGGCCCGGCCAACGACAAGTCCCCCTCCTGGTCGCCGGACGGCCGCCGCCTGGTCTTCACCCGGGGCGGCACCGACGACGCGGACCCCGAGAACCTCTTCCTGGTACGGGTCGACGGCACCGGCCTGAAGCAGCTCACCAAGACCGCCTCGCACGACCTGGAGGCCGACTGGCGCCCGTGACCCGCCCGCTCGACACGGCTCGTAGAGTGCGGGTATGAGCGATCACGAGGTGCTGCACGTGAAGGGGCGGGTGCTCGTCGGCCCGGAGGACGTCCGCGACGAACTGTGGTGCGTCGACGGGCGGATCACCTTCGAGCGGCCCGCCGCCGAGGCCGTGACCGTCGAGGGCTGGGTGCTCCCCGGTCTCGTCGACGCCCACTGCCACGTCGGACTCGACCGGCACGGCCCGGTCGACGAGGTCACCAGCGAGAAGCAGGCCCTCACCGACCGGGACGCCGGCACCCTGCTGATCCGGGACGCGGGCTCGCCCTCCGACACCCGGTGGATCGACGAGCGCGAGGACCTCCCGAAGATCATCCGGGCGGGCCGGCACATCGCCCGTACCCGCCGCTACATCCGTAACTACGCCCACGAGATCGAGCCCGCCGACCTCGTCGCGTACGTCGGCCGGGAGGCCCGCCGCGGCGACGGCTGGGTCAAGCTCGTCGGCGACTGGATCGACCGCGAGGCGGGCGACCTCACCGCCTGCTGGCCGCGCGCCGAGGTCGAGGCGGCCATCGCGGAGGCGCACCGGCTCGGCGCCCGCGTCACCGCGCACTGCTTCGCCGAGGACTCGCTCCGGGACCTCGTCGAGGCGGGCATCGACTGCATCGAGCACGCCACGGGCCTCACCGAGGACACCATCCCGCTCTTCGCCGAGCGGGGCGTCGCCATCGTCCCGACCCTCGTCAACATCGCGACCTTCCCGCACCTCGCCGACGGCGGCCAGGAGAAGTTCCCCCGCTGGTCGGCCCATATGCGCCGGCTCCACGAGCGGCGGTACGACACGGTCCGCGCGGCCTTCGACGCGGGCGTGCCCGTCTTCGTCGGCACCGACGCGGGCGGCTCCCTCGCCCACGGCCTGGTCGCCGAGGAGGTCGAGGAGCTGACCAAGGCCGGTATCCCGCCGATCGACGCGCTCGCCGCCACCGCCTGGGGGGCCAGGGCCTGGCTGGGCCGCCCCTCCCTGGAGGAGGGCGCCCCGGCCGACCTCGTCGTCTACGGCGAGGACCCGCGCGCGGACGTCCGCGTCCTCGCGGCACCGCGCCGGATCGTCGTCAACGGGCGGGTCGTCGGCTGAGCCCCCGGCGGGCCGGGTCCCGGCCCGTCAGCGGCTCAGGAATCCGAGCCGGGCCCTCTTCTCCGGGATGAAGACCTCCGGCAGGTCGACCTCCGGCAGCAGGACCTCGGGGCCGAGTGCGAAACCGGCCCGTACGAGCCGGGCGATCGCCTTCTCGTTCGCGGCGTCCGGGTCGACGACGATCCGGGCGTGGTCCGTCAGCGCGAAGTCGACGAGCGCGACGAGCAGCCGGCCGGTGAAGCCCGGCTCCGGGGCGAGCCCCGGCGCGACGAGCAGGTGCACGCCGATGTCGCCCGGCCGCACCTCGTAGCACTCGCCGACCCGGTCGGCCTCGGGGTCGTACGTCTGGAAGAGGGCGACCGGCTCCCCGTCCCGGCGGACCAGGTAACCGTGGTGCGTGGTCAGCGAGTCGAGGTGCGCGTAGATCTCCCGGACCTGCTCGACGGTGGTCCCGCCCATGCCCCAGAAGCGGGCCCGCTCCTCGTTGACCCAGCCGTGCAGGAGCGGGGCGTCGCCGTCGGGGTCGACGGGCCGGACCGTGACGGTTCCGAAGCCCTCGACGGTCTGGACGTGTACGGCGGTGGTCATGTCCTGCTCCTTGGTTCCTCGGTGAGGTGCTGCCAGTCGGTGGTGACGGGGGCGAGCTCGCCCCGCAGCCACAGGGGGAGTTGGTCGTGGTGGTGCGGGTCGCCGGGCACTCCGGACGCGCCGAACGGCACGATCCAGCGGCTCCGCTCCCGGTCGGCGAGGTCCCAGACGTAGCGCGCGGCGGAGGCGCGGGCGCTGCGGTCGGTCCACCCGGGCACGCTGGACGTGGAGAGCACGCAGTCGTGGTCCCCGCCGAGCCCCGGCCACCGGTCGTCGTCCGGGTCGGGCAGCGCCTGCCAGGGCGCGAGCCGGTGGGTCACGCCCCAGGCGGCGGGAGGCTCGCCGGCGCCGGTCTCGTCGAGCGCCTCGCGCACGATCCGGTCGACGTCCCCGGCGGGCACGGGCCCGGCGACGAGCAGCGTCTCCAGGGCGAAGGCGACCCGCGGCCCGAGCGCGAGCCAGGGCCGGAAGAGCTCGGGGTACGGGGCGGGTTCGCGCAGCGCCGCGAAGGCCTCGTGGGCGGCGAGGCGGCGGACGACGGCCCCGCGCACGGCCGCGTAGAGACCGGCGTCGACGCTGTCGGCGTCCATCCGCCGGTCCCAGGCGAGCAGCCGCTCCCGGACGCCGGCGCCGGCGGGGGAGAGGCCCTCGCCCGCGCGGCGTACGGCTTCCAGGAGGCGGGCCGCCGAGGGGTTGTCGGTGTCCGAGTGGATCGCGGCCGTCGTCTCCGGGGTCCAGGCCGCCGAGGCGCCGAGCAGCGCGTCGATCCGGGCCGCCCGGTGCGGCGGGGCGAACTCGACGCCCAGGGGCGCGGCCAGGCCCCGGGCGTTGGCCATCACGGCGTGGCCGCGGACCTCGGCGCGGGGCAGCGGCGCCGGGGCGTCGGCCCAGGCGTGCGCCGGGTCCCAGGCAGGAACGATCCGCAGGGAGTTGGCCCGGTCCCGTACGGGGACGTGGCCGGCGACCCGGTGCAGCAGACCGCCTTCGGTGTCGGCGGCCTGGACGACGTTCACCGGCTCGACCCAGCCGTCGAGGGCCGCGTCCACGTCGGCGACGGTCCGGGCGCGCAGCAGCGCGGGCAGCACCCCGAAGCCGAGCTCCCCGGTGACCCGGGGCGGGTACCGCAGGGCGAGGGCCTCCCGGACCCCGGCCGCGCCCCCGTCCGTGTCGATGATCACCGGCCCCCGGGCCGTCTCGATCACCTCGATCTCCACCGGGTCCGCGCCCGCGACCTCGATCGTCTCCTGGTGCGCGGCCGCCGGGGTCCAGCCGTCCGGGCCGAGGGCCTCCACGGTGCCGTCGGGGAGCCGGCGGAGCCGTTCCCGGTAGAGGTCCTGGTAGTCCGCCATCGCGTTGGTGATCGCCCAGGCCACCGGCCCGGTATGGCCGAAGTGGGCGAGTCCGGGGACGCCGGGCACGGCGAGGCCCACCACGTCGTACGCGGGGCAGGCGAGCCGGATCTGCTGGTAGACGCCCGGTGCCTCGATGAACCGGTGCGGGTCGCCGGCCACCAGGGCCGCCCCGCTCGCGGTCCGTCCGCCGGCCACGACCCAGCCGTTGGAGCCGGCGGTGCCGGGTCCGTCGGTCGCGAAGAGCTCCGTCCACTCCTCGCCGAGGCGCCGGGCGACCTCGTCCCGCCACAGCTTGGTGGGGAAGCCGGCGAAGAGGATGTGGGTGGAGAGCCAGACGGCGAGCGGCGTCCAGGGCTCCCAGCGACCGGGCGCGAGGCCGGTCCCGGCGAACTCGGGTGCGCGGCCCGCGCCTTCGGCGAGACCGTCGTTGACCCCGTCCACGTACGCGCGTACCCACGCGGCCGTCGGCGCGTCGGTCTCCTGGAGCCGGTCGAAGCAGCGGCGGGCGGTGTCGGCGAGCCGGGCCCGGCGGGCGAAGGTGTCCCAGCCGAGCTCGGCGGCGCCGAGGAAGGCGGCGCTGGTGCCCTGTGCCCGGTGCCGTTCGACCTCCAGCTGCCAGGCGCGGTCGCGGGCGGTGACCCGCCCCTGGGCGAAGGCGAGTTCGTCCGGGTCCGCGGCGCGCAGATGGGGGACGCCCCAGGCGTCCCGGTAGACCTCGATGCTCACGGAGACCCCGATCCCGTCGTTCCGTTCCCGCCAGCTTCTTAGGTTAGGCTGGCCTAAATTAATCTACAGGAGTCCCGGAGAGGTCCTGTACGCCGGGTTGACGATCCGTGACCCGGGCGCCCCGCGGATCGTTCTCACCGATTCCGCGCAGACCGCCCCGTACGAAACACGCGGGGAATCCGGGAACGGTTGTGTCGAGAAAAATCGAAAATGAACACGGAAACCCCCCTTTGGAGTGAACTCACGCCAGGCGACTGTCGGTTCACTCTCCGTGCGTAAAGATTCCGGTGTCTCAAGTCGCCGAGGCCGTGCCGACCCACCGTCCCCGTGGTGAACGGCCGGCGACGCCATGTCTCTTGTGGGGGTTCCACCATCTTGAACAGCAACACCTTCCGCATGCCCGTACGCCGCTCCGCGGCAGCCGCGACCGTCGCCGCCCTGGCCGTCGGCCCCGTGCTCCTCGCGGCCCCGGCGGCGCACGCCACGGGCGGCGAAGGGCGCGCCACCGCCGTCGTGCTGAGGGCCGGCCTCGACGTCTCCCTCCTCGGCAAGACCGTGAACGTGCCGGTCCGGGCCTCCCTCAACGAGGTCAAGGCGCCCGAGAGCGAGAACGAGACCGCGCTCTCCGTGAAGGTGCAGGGAGCCGAGGGCGGGCAGCCGATCGACCTCCTCAAGGCCGACGTCGCCACCGCCGACGCGACCGTGGACGAGAAGAAGGCCGAGGGGTACGTCAACCTCGTCAAGGCCCGGGTCCACGTCCCCGGCATCCCGCTGCTCTCCCTCATCGAGGTCGAGAAGGTCACCTCCAAGGCGCTGTGCGAGGTGGGGAAGAAGCCGGTCGCCCAGTCCAACGTCCTCGGTCACGTGACCGTGTTCGGCAAGAAGACCACCCTGTCCGCGGCCGGCCGGACCCAGGTCGAGGTGCCGGGGGTCGGCGAGGTCACCCTGGACCTGTCCCGTACGTCCACGACCTCCCGCACCGCCGCGGCCACGGCCCTCGAACTCAAGGTGGAGGTCAACCCGCTGAAGCTCGGCGTCGCCGAGGTCAACGGAACCGTCACCCTCGCCGAGGCCACCTGCGAGACGCCCAAGGGCACGGCCCCGACCCAGAAGCCCACGGACAGGCCCACCGAGAAGCCCACGGAGAAGCCGACCGGGCAGCCCACGCAGCAGCCCTCGGTCAAGCCGAGCGACGCCGGCGGCATCAAGACCAACAACGGCGGCACCACGCCCACCGAGAACCTCGCCGAGACCGGCGGCAGCTCCACCACCCCGTACATCGCGGCCGGAGCGCTCGCCCTCCTGGTCGCCGGCGGCGGCGCCCTCGCCGTGACCCGCTCGCGCGCCCGCAACCGCGGCTGACGGCTCGAGGGGGAGGCGTCGGGGGGCGCCGGGAGGGAAACGAGGGTCCGGGGAGGGCGGTGGTGACGACACCGCCCTCCGCGGACCCTTCCGCGCATCTCTCCGGGCTGTGGCTCAGCCGCAGATCAGCAGCGCCTGGTCGAGCGCCTGCAGGAAACGGTTCGTCGTCGCCCGGTCCCGGACCGCGAGCCGCAGCCAGTTCCGGTCGAGCCCCGGGAACGTGTCGCCTCGGCGGGCCGCGAACCCCAGCCCCCGCAGCCGCTCCCGCACCACGTCCGCCCCGTCGATCCGCAGCAGTACGAAGGGGCCCTCCGCCCCCGCCACCGTCCGCACCTCGTCGAACTCCGCGAGCCCGGCGAGCAGATGGGCCCGCTCCACCCCGATCCGGTGCGCCGCGTGCTCCGCCTCCGCGAGCGCCGCCCGCGACATGCACGCCTCCGCCGCCACCAGGGCCGGCGTCGACACCGGCCACAGCGGCTGCGTCCGCTCCAGAGCCGCGATCGTCTCCGGCTCGGCCAGCACGTACCCGATCCGCAGCCCGGCGAGCCCCCAGGTCTTGGTGAGGCTCCGCAGCACCACGAGCCCCGGCACGTCCGTCCGCCCGGCCAGCGACTCCCGCTCACCCGGCACCGCGTCCATGAACGCCTCGTCCACCACCAGGATCCGCCCCGGCCTTGCGAGCGCGGCGATCGAGGCGGCCGGATGCAGCACGGAGGTCGGGTTCGTGGGGTTCCCGATCACCACCAGGTCCGCGTCCTCCGGAACCGCCGCCGGATCCAGCCGGAAGCCGTCCTCCTCGCGCAGCAGCACCCGGCCCACCTCGTGCCCGGCGTCCCGCAGCGCCGCCTCCGGCTCGGTGAACTGCGGATGCACCACCACCGGCCGCCGCACCGGCAGCGCCCGCGCGAGCAGCACGAACGCCTCCGCCGCACCTGCCGTGAGGAGCACCCGGTTCGACGGCAGGTCGTGCCGCTCGGCGACCGCCGCCCGCGCGGCCCGGCCGTCCGGATAGGCCGCCAGACCGGTCAGCGAGTCGGCGATCCGCTTCCGCAGCCAGTCCGGCGGGGTGTTCGTCCGGACGTTGACCGCCAGATCGATGAGTTTCTCGTCCCTGACCTCGTCGTCACCGTGGTGGCGCAGGTCGTGGGCGTCGGTATGCGTGTCCATGGCCGCCGTCGTGTGGGGGGTGGGGATGGTGGGGGGTGAGCCAGGCTCGCCAGCGATGTACCCGTGCGTCAAGGGCAACAACCGTGCGACGGACGTCACTTCGTTCGGACGAAACGGGAGAAAAGCGGCGATTGCGCAGGTCACGCGCCGGGATTTCCGCTTCGGCACGAGCAGCACGACCCCGGCCCGACCGCCGGCCCGACCGACGGCCCGACCGACGGGCGGCACGACGGACCCCGCCCGGGGATCCACCCCCATGCGCGTGCCGACGGCCGGTTCCGCACCCCCGCGCGTGCCCGCCTCCGTATCCGTGTCCGTACCCGCATCCGCCCCCGCCGCGAGCAGCGCCGCCGCCTCCGCCACGGACGCCGTGCCCGTCGCGGCCAGCGGCAGCGCCGAAGGATGCGGTACGGGTACGGCCGCCAGCTCCCCGGCCGTGAACCCGCGCACCGGCACCCCGAGCGCCGCGGCGGCCGCCACGATCCCCGGCTCCGCCGCCCGCGCGTCGAGCGTGGCGAGCGACCGCACCTCCGCGCGCGTCAGACCCGCCTCCCGCAGGACCGCGTCCACGAGCGCGAGGACCTCGCCCACCGGCACGCCCGACCGGGCCCCGACGCCGAGGTGCGCGGACGCCGTCCCATCGGATAGCAAAGGCCCATGGCTGTAGTCGTCGCGCTCGGCGCGTTCCTCATGACGCTCTTCGGCGGCTGGGTCGCCGGGCGCGTCACCGACCGCCGCCACCTCGTCCTCGGCCTCGCCGGCGGACTCATGCTCGGCGTCGTCGGACTCGACCTCCTGCCGGAGGCCCTGGAGGCCGCCGGGAAGAAGGTCTTCGGCGTCCCCGAGGCCCTGCTGCTCTTCGTCGGCGGCTTCCTCTTCGCCCACGTCGTCGAGCGGCTCCTCGCCGTCCGCCGTGCGGCGCACGGCGTCGACGCCGACGAGCGGGTCCCCCAGGTCGGTCTGACGGCCGCCGCGGCGATGATCCTCCACAGCCTCATGGACGGCATCGCGCTCGGCGCCGCCTTCCAGGTCGGCGGCGGCATGGGCGCCACCGTCGCCCTCGCCGTCATCGCCCACGACTTCGCCGACGGCTTCAACACGTACACGATCACGAGCCTCTACGGGAACGCCCGCCGCAGAGCCCTCACCATGCTCGTCGCGGCCGCCGTCGCCCCGGTCGCCGGAGCCGGACTCGCCACCCTGTTCACCCTTCCGGAGGAACTGCTCGGCTGCTATCTCGGCTTCTTCGGCGGCGTCCTGCTCTACCTCGCCGCCGCCGAGATCCTGCCGGAGGCCCACCACGAACACCCCGCCCGCTCCACCGTGCTGTGCACGGTGGCGGGCGTGGCCTTCATCTGGCTCGTGGTGGGCGTCTCCGGCGGCTGAACTCACGCGCAGTGCCCCACGAACCGCGCGGCGACCTCGGGCGAGCCCGCCCAGTGGGTGTGCACATAGCTGGCGTGCACCCCGCCCTGCACGAAGCCCTCCACGCGCCGCTCCGGCTGCCGCAGGCCCCAGGCCGCCAGCGGTCCGGCACCCGGCTCGATCACGGTGCGGTGGAACTCGTGGCCGCGCAGCCGCGCCCCGGCCGGCGCGAGGACGCTGTCGCTGACGGCGACGGCGTCCCGGTAGCCGAGCGTGAGCCGCTCCGACATCCGCGCGTTGGCGTCGAGCACGCCGCACATCGGGTGCCCGTCCAGAGACCGCGCCAGGTACAGCAGCCCGGCGCACTCGGCGGCGACCGGCGCGCCGGAGGCGGCGAGCTCGGCCACGGCCTTGCGGAGGGGTTCGTTGGCGGACAGGTGCTCGCCGTACATCTCGGGGAAGCCGCCGCCTATGACGAGCCCGCTCGTCCCCTCGGGGAGGGCTTCGTCCCGGAGCGGGTCGAAGGTGACGACCTCCGCTCCGGCGGCCTGGAGCAGCTCGGTGTGCTCGGCGTACGAGAACGTGAACGCCGCCCCGCCGGCGACGGCGATGACCGGCCTCCGGCCGGGCTTGTTCGCCGTCTGCGGCCCGGTGGTCGGGTTGTGCCCACCCTCCCCCGGACTCCGTCCGGGGGTGCCCCCCTCGCCCTGCGGAACGCCTGCCCACAACCCGGGCGGCTCCCAGGCCTCGGCGTCCAGCGAGGGCGCCGACCGGGCGAGCGCGAGCAGCGCCTCCATGTCGCACCCGGCCAGAACCTGCTCCGCCTGCGCGGCCACCGCCTCCACGGCCTGGGCCTGCCGCTCGGCGACCGGCACGAGCCCGAGGTGCCGCGACGGAGTGGCGACGGCAGGGGCCCGCCGCAGGACGCCGAGGACCGGCACGCCCGACTCCCCGAGCGCCTCCCGCAGCAGATGCTCGTGCCGGTCCGTCGCGACCTTGTTGAGGATCACGCCCCCGATCCGCACCTCCGGGTCCCAGGACGCGAAGCCGTGCACCAGCGCCGCCACCGACCGCGACTGCGAGGACGCGTCGACGACGAGCACCACCGGCGCCTTGAGCAGCTTCGCCACCTGCGCGGTGGACGCCAGCTCGCCCTGGTCGGCGGCCCCGTCGTACAGGCCCATGACCCCCTCGACCACGGCCAGGTCGCAGCCGCGCGACCCGTGCAGGAAGAGCGGCGCGATCAGCCCCGTACCGCACATGTACGCGTCGAGGTTGCGGCCCGGGCGGCCGGTCGCGAGCGCGTGGTAGCCCGGGTCGATGTAGTCGGGGCCGACCTTGTGCGGGGAGACGGCCAGACCACGGCCGGCGAACGCGGCCATCAGACCCGTCGCGACCGTGGTCTTGCCCGCGCCGGACGACGGCGCGGCGATGACGAGACGTGCTACCACTCGATGCCCCGCTGGCCCTTCTGACCGGCGTCCATCGGGTGCTTGACCTTGGACATGTCGGTGACGAGATCGGCGAAGTCGACGAGCTCCTGCGGCGCGTTGCGGCCGGTGATGACGACGTGCTGCTGCCCGGGACGGTCGCGCAGCACCTCGACGACCTCCTTGACGTCGATCCAGCCCCAGTGCAGCAGGTAGGCGAACTCGTCGAGGACGTAGAACTTGTACTTCTCCTCGGCGAGGTCCCGCTTGACCTGCTCCCAGCCCTCGCGGGCCTTCTCCTCGTGGGACTGCTCGCCCTCGGCGACCTCGCGCTGGATCCAGGACCAGCCCTCGCCCATCTTGTTCCAGGTGACCGTGCCGCCCTTGCCGGTCTCGCCGAGCGCCTTGAGGGCGTTCTCCTCGCCGACCTTCCACTTGGCGGACTTGACGAACTGGAACACCCCGATCGGCCAGCCCTGGTTCCAGGCGCGCAGCGCCATGCCGAAGGCGGCGGTCGACTTCCCCTTGCCGACGCCGGTGTGCACCATCACCAGTGCCCGGTTGCGGCGCTGACGGGTGGTGAGACCGTCGTCGGGCACGACGGTCGGCTGTCCCTGCGGCATTAAGCGGCCCTCCATGCTGTCTGCGTTGTCTGTCCTGCTGCCTGTACGTCTCGGACGAGGCCGGCGATCGAGTCGGCGCGCAGCTCGTCCAAGGTGACGGCGGTGCCGCCGAGTTCACGCGCCAGGGTCCCCGCGAGCCCGAGGCGCACCGGGCCGGTCTCGCAGTCCACGACCACCGAGGCCGTGCCGTCGGCGGCGTGCAGCCGCGCCGCGCGGGCCGCGAGCGCCACCGGGTCGGCCCCGCCGCCGGTCGCCCGCCCGTCGGTCACGACGACGAGCAGCGGGCGGCGCGAGGGGTCCCGCAGCCGTTCGACCCGCAGCACGTCATGGGCCTTGAGCAGCCCGGCGGAGAGCGGCGTACGGCCTCCGGTCGGCAGCTTCTCCAGGCGGGCGGCGGCCGCGTCCACGGAGGAGGTCGGCGGCAGCGCGACCTCGGCGTCCCGCCCCCGGAAGGTGACGAGACCGACCTTGTCGCGCCGCTGGTAGGCGTCGAGCAGCAGCGAGAGCACCGCGCCCTTCACGGCGCTCATCCGCTGCCGCGCCGCCATGGAACCGGAGGCGTCCACGGCGAAGAGCACCAGGTTCCCCTCCCGGCCCTCCCGGGTCGCCTGCCGCAGGTCGTCGCGGCGGACCACCAGACCGGGCCCGGACCGGCCGCGCGCCCGCTGGTGCGGGGCGGCGGCCTGGACGGTCGCGGCCAGGTGCAGCTTGGTCAGCGCGCCCCGGGGCCGGGTGGAGCCGGTGGTACGGCCGTGCTCGGTGCGGGCCCGGGAACGGCGCCCGGCCGCGCCCTCGCCGAGACCGGGAACGCTCAGCACCTTCGTACGGAAGGGCTCGCCGGCCTTGACGGCGGCGCGCTCGCCGGCGCCGGAGCCCTGCGGGGCGGGCGCGCTCTCCGGTGCCTCGGCGGAATCGGGCGCAGGACCCTCGGGCCCCTCACCCTGCGGCGGGACACCCCCACCCCCGCCGGGACCGCCGTCACCGGGCCCGTCCGGCTCGGGATCGTCGTCCGGCGCGTCCCCCTTGAACTGCTCCAGGGTCTCGTCGAGCTTGTCCTCGTCGAGGCCGGGCGCGTCGAAGGGCGAGCGGCGCCGGCGGTGGGGGAGGGCCAGGAGCGCGGCCTGCCGCACGTCCTCCGAGGTGACCTCGGTCCGTCCGGCCCAGGCGGCGAGGGCGGTCGCGGTGCGGGCCATCACGATGTCGGCGCGCATGCCGTCCACCTCGAAGGCGGCGCAGGTTGCGGCGATCTGGAGCAGCACGGCGTCGCCGAGGGCGACCTGCGGCAGCAACGCCCGGGCGGCGACGATCCGTTCCCGCAGGGCGGCTTCCTCGCCGGCCCAGCGGGCGGCGAAGGCGACCGGGTCGTCCTCGAACGCGAGCCGCCGCCGGACGACCTCGACCCGCTGCTCCGGGTCCCGCGAGGCGGCGACCTCCACGGTGAGACCGAAGCGGTCGAGCAACTGCGGCCGCAGCTCGCCCTCTTCGGGGTTCATGGTCCCGACGAGCAGGAAGCGGGCGGCGTGCCGTACGGAGACGCCTTCGCGTTCGACGTGGGAGGCGCCCATGGCGGCGGCGTCGAGGAGGTGGTCGATGAGGTGGTCCGAGAGGAGATTGACCTCGTCGACGTAGAGGATCCCGCGGTGCGCGGCGGCGAGGAGGCCCGGCTCGAAGGCCTTCACGCCCTCGGCGAGGGCCTTCTCGATGTCGAGCGAGCCGACGAGCCGGTCCTCGGAGGCGCCGACGGGCAGCTCGACCATCCGGGCGGCCCGTGCGGTGCCGGGTGCGTCGTCGTGCGGCCCGTCCGGGCAGCCCGGGTCGGGGGAGGCCGGGTCACAGCTGAACCGGCAGCCCGCGACGACGGCCACGGGAGGCAGCAGCTCGGCGAGGGCGCGGACCGCGGTGGACTTCGCCGTGCCCTTCTCGCCGCGCACGAGCACCCCGCCCACGGCCGGGCTGACGGCGTTCAGCAGCAGCGCGAGCCGCAGGTCGTCCATGCCGACGACGGCGGTGAACGGATAGCGGGTGCTCATCGGGGGTTCGCTCCTTCGGTGCGTACGGATGTCTGGACCGGGCGGGCGCTCACGGTGCCCCCGGCGGTACGAACGGCAGCCCCTTCGGGGCTCCCTCCTCGATCAGCCGCAGCAGCGCGTCCGTGTCGGCGTGCTCCTCGATCAGGTCGCCGAGGCGGTCGAGCTGCTCCTCGCGCAGCGCGCCGAAGCTCGTGTCCGGGGCCGGCACGAACCGCCGACCCGCCGCCGCCGCGACCTCGCGGAGGAACGCCCGGCGGAAGCCGTCGCTCTCCAGCGAGCCGTGCCAGTGAGTGCCCCACACGGAGCCGACCCGGCACCCGTCCAGGAACGGTTCCCCGCCGTCCACGGTGGCGACGCCGTGGTGGATCTCGTACCCCTCGACCCGTTCGCCGAGCGCCTCGCCGACCGGCCGGTCGAGGGTCTTCTCGACCCCGAACCGCACCCGTACGGGCAGCAGTCCGAGTCCGTCGACGAGACCCGCCTTCGACTCGACCTCGTCCTCGATGCGCTCGGCCAGGGCCTGGAAGCCGCCGCAGATGCCGAGCACCGGCCGGCCCTCGGCCGCGCGCCGGACGAGGGCGTCGGCGAGGCCCCGCTCCCGCAGCCAGGCGAGGGCCTTGACCGTGCCCCGGGTGCCCGGCACGACGACGAGGTCGGCGTCGACGAGCTCCTCGGGCCGGTCCACGAACCGGACGACGACACCCGGTTCGGCGGCGAGCGCGTCGACGTCCGTGAAGTTGGACATCAGCGGCACCGCGCAGACGGCGACCCGCAGCACGTCCGCGCCGACGGGCGGCGCGACGACCGACTCGCGGACGGTGCCCCGCAGGGAGACCCGCAGGCCGTCCTCCTCGTCGATGCCGAGGCCGTGCGCGTACGGCAGGACACCGAACGTCCGGCGCCCGGTGAGCCCGTGCAGCATGTCCAGGCCCGGCTCCAGGAGGGTCACGTCACCCCGGAACTTGTTGACCAGGTAGCCCGCGATCAGCGACTGGTCCTCGGGCGCGAGCAGCGCCGTCGTCCCGAAGAACTGGGCGAAGACCCCGCCCCGGTCGATGTCCCCGACGACGACCACGGGCAGCTGCGCGGCGCGCGCGATGCCCATGTTCACGATGTCCGTGCGCCGCAGGTTGATCTCGGCCGGACTCCCCGCCCCTTCGCAGATCACGGCGTCATACGTGCCCCGCAGCTCCTCCAGGCACGCCATGACCGGCTCGAAGAGCGTCTGCTGGCGGCCTCCGTGGTAGCCGCGGGCGCTCATCTCGCCGACCGGCCTGCCCATGAGGACGACCTGGCTGGAGCGGTCGCTGCCGGGCTTGAGCAGCACCGGGTTCATGAGGGCGGTCGGCTCCACCCGCGCGGCCTGCGCCTGCATGGCCTGCGCGCGGCCGATCTCGGCGCCCTCCCGGGTGACGAAGGAGTTGAGGGACATGTTCTGTCCCTTGAACGGCGCCACCTTGACGCCCTGCCGGACCAGCCAGCGGCAGATGCCGGCCGTGACGACGCTCTTGCCCGCGTCGGACGTGGTCCCGGCGACGAGCAGCCCCCCACCCCTCATGCGTTCCTCCGCTTCAGCGCGCTCGCGATCATGCGGCCGCCGACGCAGGCGGCCAGGGTCAGTCCGGTGATCCGGCGGGAGAGCCGGACCGCGCGGTCGATGTCGGCGACCTCGACGGGCCGCCCCTCCTCGTTGAGGACGGGCCGGTGCTCGACCCGCCCGGCGTACGAGAGGGTGCCCCCGAGCCGTACGCCGAGGGCGCCCGCGAAGGAGGCCTCGACCGGTCCCGCGTTGGGGCTCGGGTGCTTCGCGGCGTCCGCCCGCCAGGCTCGTACGGCGCCGCGCGGGTTCCCGCCGGCGACGGTCGCGAGCACGGCGGTCAGCCGGGCGCCGGGCCGGCCGGCCACGTCGTCGAGGCGGGCCGAGGCCCAGCCGAAGCGGCGGTACCGGGGCGACTTGTGGCCGACCATCGCGTCGAGGGTGTTCACCGCGCGGAAGCCGACCAGGCCCGGCACGCCCGCGACCGCTCCCCAGAAGAGGGCGCCCACGACCGCGTCGGAGGTGTTCTCGGCGACGGACTCGACGACCGCGCGGGCCATCGCGGGACCGTCGAGGGACTGCGGGTCGCGCCCGCACAGGTGAGGCAGCCGTTCCCGGGCGACCTCCAGGTCCCCCGCGGCGAGGGCGCCGCCGATCGCGCGGGCCTCGCGTCCCAGGGTCGTACCGCCGACGACGGCCCAGACCGAGGCGGCGGTGAGGGCGACGGAGGCGGCGCGGCTGCCCCGTACCGTACGGGCGGCGAGGGCGCTGGCCGCGACGGTGGCGCCGGCGCAGACGGCGGTGTGCAGGGCGCCCCAGCCGCGGTGGTCGTGCCAGAGGGCCTTCTCGACCCTGCCCGCGGCCCGGCCGAAGGCGGCGACGGGGTGTCCGCGGCGGGGATCGCCGACGAGCAGGTCGACGGCGAGTCCGGCCGCCGCGCCGTACGCGAAGACACCGGTGGCTCTGGAGAAGGTGGGGCTGCGGCCGGGCATGGCGATGTGTCCTCACTCAGGGTCCGCGCCCTGGATCGACGTGACCGGCGGCGAGAGTTCCTGACTCCCGGACCCCTCGGATCCGGTCACAGTGGCGGGACCGCGCCGGAATCGCACCGGACTTCCTCTACTGCCGCCGTAATGGCCTCGGCAGTCCACCACGGCCCGAGAACAGCCGTCAACTCACCCTTGACCTGCACCGCGTCACTGTGCGAAGCACCACAAACACGGCAGCGGAAACAAGCGGCCGGGCGGCCCGCACCCGAAGGTGCGGACCGCCCGGCCGGTCATGCTCGATACGTCAGGCGACGATCAGGTAGATGCCGTACGCCACGGCCGCCATGCACAGGGCGAAGCAGGCGTAGGCGCCGGTGCGGGCCAGGGCGGCGGAGCCTCCCTGGGCGGCGGCCTGCTCCTGCTTGGAGAGGCCGATGACACCGAGGGTGAAGAGGCCCACGAGGGCGACGGTCGCCACGAGGCTGACTCCGAAGACGGAGCCGAGGGCTGCCCAGTCGATCTTCATGCTTGGTTCCAGTTCCTTAGACCGCGGCGGTGGCCGGGGGAGCGGCCGGGTCCGTGGGGACCGGCGCGGGGATGGTGGTCTTCAGGTCCTCGTCCGCGACGGCGGCGACGGTACCGGCCGGCGGCGGGGTGACGGCCGCGATCGCGGTGGTCACGACGCCCTCGGGCTCGGCGTCGGTGTCGACCTCGTTGACGTTGGTGTGGTCGACCGGCTGGCGGCGGGAGACGAGCCAGATGCCGAGGCAGGAGGCGGCGAGGAAGGCCGCGACGACGTAGACGCCCCAGTTGCCCTGACGGGCGACGTACTCGGCACCGGCGGCGACCAGGCCGGCGGCCGGCAGGGTCAGGCCCCAGGCGACGAACATCCGGGTGGCGGTCGACCAGCGGACGACACCGCCCTTGCGGCCCAGACCCGCACCCATGACGGCGCCGGAGACGGAGTGCGTGGTGGAGAGGGAGAAGCCCAGGTGGGAGGAGGCCAGGATGACGGTGGCCGCGCTGGTCTGGGCGGCGAAGCCCTGCTGCGGCTGGAGGTCGGTGAGGCCCTTGCCCATGGTGCGGATGATGCGCCAGCCGCCGAGGGCCGTGCCGAGCGCGATCGCCGTACCGGCGGAGACGATGACCCAGACCGGCGGGTTGGCGCCGGAGGGCAGGGAGCCGCCGGCGACCAGGGCGAGGGTGATGATGCCCATCGTCTTCTGGGCGTCGTTGGTGCCGTGGGCGAGGGAGACGAGACCGGCGGAGGCGATCTGGCCGACGCGGTAGCCCTTGGCCGTGTCCTTCTCGGAGGTCTTGGCGCCGATCCTGTACGTCAGCTTCGTGGCCAGCATCGCGGCGATGCCGGCGACGATCGGCGCGGCGACGGCCGGGATGAGGACCTTGCTGACGACGACCTCGCCGTTGACGCCGCTGACGCCGATCGAGGCGACGGTCGCGCCGATGAGGCCGCCCATGAGGGCGTGGGAGGAGCTGGAGGGCAGTCCGACCAGCCAGGTCACCAGATTCCAGAGGATCGCGCCGACGAGCGCGGCGAGGATCACTTCGGGCTGGATGCCGTCCTCGTTGACCAGTCCTTTGGAGATCGTCTTGGCGACCTCCACGGACAGGAACGCGCCGACGAGGTTCAGTACGGCGGACATGACCACCGCCGTCTTCGGCTTGAGGGCACCGGTCGAGATGGTCGTGGCCATCGCGTTGGCGGTGTCGTGGAAACCGTTCGTGAAATCGAACACGAGAGCTGTCACGACCACAATGGCGAGCAGCAGCGTGATGTGTTCCATTTACCCAGGCAATCGTTCGACGTCAGTGTTTCGTTGAACGTAGGCAACCTGAGTGAACGGAAGATGAACTGGGGCGGGCGACGTGGTGTCCCTAACCGGTGTCAAGAGATTCCGCTTCTCGCCCCGGGGGGCCCGGTGTCCACGATGCGGTCACCCCGGAACCACGGGCATCCCAGTCCTCCCGGGGCACATACGACCTGTCCCACTTCCTCCCCCGGCATCCCGTTCCGCTCCCTGGACAGGACCATCCGACCGGGGGACCCCGCGGACGAGACCCATGTCACTCCCGGGAGCGACCCTTCCGGTTCGCCGAGGACGGGGTCCGTCCGGCCCCGTCCGGTGGCAGCTCCACCCCGTCCTGCCGAGACTGGGAGCGTGCGCCCGGCTACAGCGACGGCAGCGGCCGTCACCACCCTGATCGGTGTCGGCGCGGCCGTGATCGCGGCCGGCCGGTACGCCAGCGACGTCGCCCTCAAGGCGCCGTCCGAACGACCACTGCCCGGAGACCCCCGGCTCACCGTGCACGCCACGGGACCCGAGCGGATCACCCTCACCCGCAGCCTCGCCTCACTGCGCCCCGGCACCTACGGGATGGAGGCCCCCGGACTGCACGCCGTCCTCGGCCCCGTCCTCGACCGGGTCCCGCACACCGCCGACACCGTCGTCCGCCGCCTGGAGCGGGTCGAGCTCGGCGTCCTCGGGCCCGGCGCCCGCGTCCGGCTCACCCCCCAGCTGCACCGGGGCACCCCCATCAGCGCCCTCGGGCTCGCCCACGAGGACGTCGAGATCCCCGGCGAACTCGGCCCGCTGCCCGCCTGGCTCGTGGCCGGCCCCCGCACCACCTGGGTGATCGCCCTGCACGGCCTCGGCACCACCCGCGAGCACCCGCTGAACCTCGTCCCCTTCTTCCACCACCGCAAGATCCCCGTCCTCGTCCCCGCCTACCGCGGCGACGAAGGAGCCCCCGCCTCCCCGGACGGCCTGGCCCACCTCGGCGACTCCGAGTGGCGGGACGTCGACGCCGCCATCCGCTACGCCGTCCGCCGGGGCGCCCGGAAGGTCGTCCTGCACGGCTGGGGGACCGGCGCCTCGATGGCCCTGCGCGCCGCCGCCGAATCGGGCGTGCGCGACCGGATCGCCGGCCTCGTCCTCGACTCCCCGGTCCTCGACTGGGCGGCCACCCTCCGCAACCTCGCGGCGGCCCACCACGTCCCCGGCCCCCTGCTGCCGCTCGCCGTCCGCGCCGCCCAGGGCAGGACCAGCCCGCGCGAGGACCTCCTCCAGGAGGCCTCCGAGCCGGACGCCCTGCGCGTCCCCGTCCTCCTCTTCCACGGCCCCGACGACACGATCGCCCCCTGGGAACCCTCCGTCGAGCTCGCCGCCCGCCGCCCCGACCGGGTCAGCCTGCAGACCGTGCGGCAGGCCCCGCACGCCGCGATGTGGAACGCCGACCCCGTCCGCTACGAGGAGTCACTGCGCCGCTTCCTCACCCCGCTGTTCTGACGGCGCCTCCACGGCCGCTCCGAGGCCCGATCCGACGGGGCGTCCGATTCCGATTGGGCTTTCGGGCCGTCAGCGGGAAGACTGCCCCCGTGACGTCTCGAAAGCCCGATGAACCATTGGCGCGCAACTCCAGACTCCGACTCGTCCGCCCGCGGGCGCTGGCCACCGCCCGACGGGCCGTGACGACCCGGCGCACCCGGCCGGCGCCGCGGCCGCCCGAGGGCACTCCGCCCCGCGCGGAGCTCGCCCGCCAGGCCCGGCACGTCCTCGCCGACGCCGTACGGATCGCCCGCTGGGCCGCCGTCGAGCACGGCGCCGACACGGCACCCCGCACCGGCCCCGGAGCCGGCCCCACCCAGGAACGGGCCGCGGCCGCCCTGGACCTGACGCCCGGCCAGATCCGGGCCGGCTGGGACCGCGCCCGGCTCGCCGGGCTCGTCGAGCTGCACGGCGACACCGCACGCCCCGGCTGGCGGCTGCACGCCTGGGACCGCGACGACTCGGCCGTCCTGCGCGGCTGGGTCGCCCTCTTCGACGCCTGGTCCCTGGTGCACCCCGCTCCGGAAGGGGTCGCGCCGAGCGCCGTCGCCGAGGTCGTCGAGGCCGTCCCGCAGGTGCTCTCGCTGCTCCAGCTCTCCCAGGGCCCGGTCCTCGTCCCCGCCCTCCTCGACCTCCTCGGCCAGCGCGTCGAGGAGCTCCGCGAGGAGCGCTGCGAGGTCCCCGCGGCCGAGCCGGCGCCCGAGGCCGCGGACACCCCAGCCCTGGACGGGCTGCCCGCCCTCCTCGACTGGGCCCTGGAGGGCCTGGCCGCCGTCGGCGCGCTCACCCTGGACCCCGGCGCCGACGAGCGCCACGCCACCCTGACCCCGCTCGGCAACTGGGCGGTCTGGGTCAAGCTGGAGCAGATCTGCGTCGCCGCGCAGAGCCCCGCGGGCAACATCGAGCAGTCCGCCGAGGACATGCTCCGCGGCTGCGCCCGGCTCACCCCGGGGCCGGCCCGCGACGAGTACCGCGCCTGGCTCGCCGCCCGCACCCTGTCCAGCGCCGTGAGCGAACTCCTCGCCGTCGCCCGCGGCGAGGACGCCCTCCTGCGCGGGCTCGCCTTCGAGGCGCTCCGCGTCGTCGGCGCGCCCGCCGAGGCCGAGGTGCGGGCCACCGTCGCCGAGCCCTCGCTGCGGCCGTACGCGCTGCTCTGGCTCGCCGAGTACGAGGGGGCCGACCCCGACGACGCCCAGGAGGTGCTGACCCGCGAGGAGTCCACCTGGCTCTGGGTCGACACCGCCGCCGCCGTCGCCGACCACGGCGAGAGCGAGCTGCTGGTCCGCCACCTCGACTCGGCCGTGCAGGGCACCGTCCCGGCGCTGCTCGACGAGGTCCGCGCCGTCGGCCACCCCCGTACGGTCCAGGTCCTGGTCGCCCTGGCCGCGGCCCACCCGGACCCGGCCCTGGCCAAGGCGGTCCGCCGGGCCGCCTTCCAGGTCCACACCGGCGGGGCCTGAGCCGCCGGACCGGTCCTGACCGGCGGCACCCGAGCCCGAGAACTACCCGGCGGCGCCGGGGGCGTACGTGCCGAAGCTCCATACGTTGCCCTCGGCGTCCCGGGCCGTGTAGTCCCGGGAGCCGTACTCCTGGTCCGTCGGCGGCATCACGATCTCGATGCCGTACGCCACCGCCCGGGCGTGGTGCTCGTCGACGTCGTCCACGCGCACGTACACCGCGGTCGGTCCGCCGTCGGCCATCAGCTTGTCGAAGGCGCTGCCGCTGCCCTTGCTGCCCAGCATCACCATGCCGTTCCCGCAGGTGAGCTCGGCGTGCATCACACGGCCGTCCTCGCCCTCGTACACGGCGTGCTCGCCGAAGCCGAAGCCCTCCGTGAGCTGCTTGATCGCGGCCTTCGCGTCCGCGTACCGCAGCGCCGGACAGATGTCGGGTGTCTCAGCCATCCCGTCACTTCCTCTCGATGTGACCCGGGTCTCAGTCTGGCAGTCACCACCGACAACTCAGCGGAAGGTGTTGCACCGGGCCATGTCGCCGGTCCGGTAGCCCTCGTAGAACCACTGTCGGCGCTGCGCCGCCGAGCCGTGCGTCCAGCTCTCCGGTGTCACCCGGCCCTGGAACCTCTCCTGGATCCGGTCGTCGCCCACGGCCGCCGCCGCGTCCAGGCCGTCCCGGATGTCCGCGTCGGTGAGCCGGGTCAGCAGCAGCCGGCCCGTCTTCTCGTCGGGAGTGGTCGTCGCGTGCCGCGCCCAGACCCCGGCGTAGCAGTCGGCCTGCAGCTCGACCCGTACGGCGTTGGAGTTCGCGCCGGTCCGGCCGTCCTGGGCGCGGCTCAGGGTGCCCATGAGGTTCTGGACGTGATGGCCGTACTCGTGCGCCACGACGTACGCCTGGGCGAAGGGGCCGCCGCTCGCCCCGAACGTGGTCCGCAGCTCGTCGAAGAAGCCCAGGTCCAGATAGACCTGCCGGTCTCCGGGGCAGTAGAAGGGGCCGACCGCCGAGGTCGCCGGGCCGCACGCGGTGCCCACGCGTCGGCTGAACATCACGGTGGCGGCGTTCCCGTAGGTGCCGCCCCGGCGCGGGTACTCGCTCCGCCAGTAGTCCTGGACGCTGTTGACGACGGCGACGATCCGGCAGTCCTGGCGCGCGTTGGCGTCCGAGCCCTTCTTGCAGGCCTGGTTCACCTGGGCCGCGTACGAGGAGGACGCGACCGGCTCGTCCCCGCCGGAGGAGAGCCCGAGCTGGTCGGGGCCCACCCCGAAGAGCATGCCGAGGACCAGCGCGATGAGGCCGATGATGCCGCCGCCGACGGTCGCCCTGCCGCCCGGGATGCGGCTGTTCCGGACGTCCCGCACCTCCGAGGTGTCCAGGTCGGCGTCGTCGTCGAACTGCACGGTCCACCACCCTCCGCGTCACTGCCGCGGCAGTGGCCGCCGCCCTGCGCCGAGTATCAGACGATCTCTCACCTGACGCCCCTTTTGGAGAGCATCGGCGGGAATGTGAGAAAAGTCCGAAAGTGCCCTCGTCCCCCGCATGGCCGAAAACCAGTTGCAGACGCCCGTTAGACTGGCCGCATGGCCATTCTCCTTTGGGTGCATTAGCGGCGTCGAAGCCCGCCACCAGTCGTCCTTCCGCCGTTTCCCCACCGCCCTGGAGTCTGTCCGTGATCACCGCTTCCGGCATCGAGCTGCGCGCCGGCGCCCGAGTCCTCATCGAATCCGCTTCCTTCCGCGTCGCCAAGGGCGACCGCATCGGCCTGGTCGGCCGCAACGGAGCGGGCAAGACCACCCTCACCAAGTGCCTCGCCGGCGAGGGCCAGCCGGCCGCCGGCTCCATCGCCCGCTCCGGCGAGGTCGGCTACCTCCCGCAGGACCCGCGCACCGGCGACCTCGACGTCCTGGCCCGCGACCGCATCCTGTCCGCCCGCGGCCTCGACACCCTCATCAAGAAGATGCGGATGAACGAGGAGCGCATCGCCACGGGCGCCGGCGCCACCCGCGACAAGGCGCTGCGGCAGTACGAGCGCCAGGAGACCGAGTTCCTGACCAAGGGCGGGTACGCCGCCGAGGCCGAGGCCTCCACCATCGCCGCCGCCCTCGGCCTGCCCGACCGGGTCATGGGCCAGCCGCTGCACACCCTCTCCGGTGGTCAGCGCCGCCGCGTCGAGCTCGCCCGGATCCTCTTCTCGGACGCCGACACCCTGCTCCTCGACGAGCCCACGAACCACCTCGACGCCGACTCCATCGTCTGGCTGCGCGACTACCTGAAGACCTACCGCGGCGGCTTCATCGTCATCTCCCACGACGTCGACCTCGTCGAGACCGTGGTGAACAAGGTCTTCTACCTGGACGCCAACCGCTCCACCATCGACGTCTACAACATGGGCTGGAAGCTCTACCAGCAGCAGCGCGAGGCCGACGAGAAGCGCCGCAAGCGCGAGCGCCAGAACGCCGAGAAGAAGGCCGCCGCGCTCAACTCGCAGGCCGACAAGATGCGCGCCAAGGCCACCAAGACCGTCGCCGCGCAGAACATGGCCAAGCGCGCCGAGCGGCTGCTCTCCGGCCTGGAGGCCGTGCGCGCCTCCGACAAGGTCGCCAAGCTCCGCTTCCCGGACCCCGCGCCCTGCGGCAAGACCCCGCTGACCGCCGAGGGGCTCTCCAAGTCGTACGGCTCGCTGGAGATCTTCACCGACGTGGACCTGGCCATCGACAAGGGCTCCCGCGTCGTCATCCTCGGCCTCAACGGCGCGGGCAAGACGACCCTGCTGCGCCTCCTCGGCGGCGTGGAGAAGCCCGACACGGGCGAGGTCACCCCCGGCCACGGCCTGAAGCTCGGCTACTACGCCCAGGAGCACGAGACGCTCGACCCCGAGCGGACCGTCCTGGAGAACATGCGCTCGGCCGCGCCCGACCTCGACCTCGTGGACGTGCGCAAGACGCTCGGCTCCTTCCTCTTCTCCGGCGACGACGTCGACAAGCCGGCGGGCGTGCTCTCCGGCGGCGAGAAGACCCGGCTCGCGCTCGCGACCCTCGTCGTCTCCTCGGCGAACGTGCTCCTCCTCGACGAGCCGACCAACAACCTGGACCCGGCCAGCCGCGAGGAGATCCTCGGCGCGCTGCGCACGTACAAGGGCGCCGTCGTCCTCGTCACCCACGACGAGGGCGCCGTGGAGGCGCTCGACCCGGAGCGGATCATCCTGCTCCCGGACGGTGTCGAGGACCTGTGGGGCGCGGACTACGCGGACCTGGTGGCCCTCGCCTGACCCCCGAGGGGCCCTCGGGGCCCCAGGAACCCTCGGGTGATCATCCCGGGCTGGATCATTCGGCTCATGGGTGATCCTTCATCTGAGTGAGGGTCTCTCGTACATCCCGGCGCGGTGCTCTGCCGAATCCTTCCGGCAGACCCGCGCCGTACGTGTGTTCCCCTTGCGGCGCTGACCTGGCACTTCCCGTACCGAGCGGTCCGTAGGCGCGTTTTCGGCCCTGCGGAATATCAGGTTCCGTTCGTGATGACTGCGTACTCGTCCACAAACCCGGCGGCACGGACCTTGTCGAATGGGTGGCCAGGACGCACGTAAGGGGTGATCATGAGAAGTCCAGAGCGCACTTCCCATGAGGAGGCACGGGTGGCCGAGACTCTGAAGAAGGGCAGCCGGGTGACCGGCGCCGCGCGCGACAAGCTCGCGGCAGACCTGAAGAAAAAGTACGACTCCGGTGCGAGCATCCGGGCGCTGGCCGAGGAAACCGGCCGCTCCTACGGATTCGTCCACCGGATGCTGAGCGAGTCCGGAGTCACGCTGCGTGGACGCGGCGGAGCGACACGGGGCAAGAAGGCGGCCTCGGCCTGACATCGGGGCGGCTCGACCGGTCCACCGGGACCTCCCGGTGGGCACCCGGTCGACCCTGCGGTCGGCCAGGTGGTTACTGTGCAGTCACTTAGCATCTCGCTGCAGTGCTGCACCGGAACCGGAGGCGCCCCATGACTACGCTCGACGACTCTGAGCTCGTATTCGACAAGGACGGTGTACGGCTCACCGTCGAGGACGCCGTTGCCACGGTGACCCTGACCAATCCGGCGAAGCGCAACGCCCAGTCTCCCGCTCTGTGGCGGGCGTTGACGGAAGCCGGCCGGTCGTTGCCCGGCAGCGTGCGGGTCGTCGTTCTGCGCGGCGAGGGCAAGTCCTTCTCCGCCGGACTCGACCGGCAGGCGTTCACGCCCGAGGGCTTCGACGGCGAGCCGTCCTTCCTTGAGATGGCGCGCGGGTCCGACGCGGACCTCGACGCGGTCATCGCCGAGTACCAGGAGGCGTTCACCTGGTGGCGCCGCAGCGACCTCGTGTCGATCGCGGCCGTCCAGGGCCACGCCATCGGCGCGGGCTTCCAGCTCGCCCTCGCCTGCGACCTGCGGGTCGTCGCCGAGGACGTGCAGTTCGCCATGCGCGAGACCAGCCTGGGCCTCGTCCCGGACCTGACCGGGACGCACCCGCTCGTCTCGCTCGTCGGCTACGCCCGCGCGCTGGAGATCTGCGCCACCGGCCGCTTCGTGCACGCGGAGGAGGCCGAGCGCATCGGTCTCGCCAACCTGTCCGTGCCCGCCGACGAGCTCGACGCGGCGGTACGGGACCTCGGCGCCGCCCTGCTCGCGGCGCCCCGCGACGCGGTCAACGAGACCAAGGCGCTGCTCCAGGGCGTCTCCGGCCGCTCCTACGAGGAGCAGCGCGCCGCCGAGCGCGCCGCCCAGGCCCGCCGCCTGCGCGACCTGGCGGGCCTCGGCGACTGACGTACCGGCGCGGCACGCGCGCGTTCAGCGCAGTTCCGACACCAGCACCGTGACCGCGGTCGCCCCCTCGGCGGCCGCGGTCGCGGCGCTCCGGGCGGCGCGTGCCACGTCCAGCGGGCGGTGACCGGCCGTCACCGCCAGCTCCACCCGCACCTGATCGGGGCCCCTGCGCACCGGCGGCCCCCACAGGTCCGTCACGCCCGCCACGCCCTCGACCCGCAGGACCGCCAGGGCCACCGGATCGTCCGTCGCCGGAGCGGGCCGCCCCGGCGGGGGAGCGGCCGGCCCCGCCGGGGGCGGCTCCGTGTCGAGCAGCTCCGTCACCCGCAGGTCCACGGCCGTCACCCGCAGTCCGAGACCGTCGCGCGCCGCCCCCAGCAGGACCGCCCGCAGCTCCTCGGCCAGCTCCGGCAGCGGACGGCCCACCACCGCCCCGAAGTCCGCGGCGATCCGCAGCGCCCCGGGCCCGAGCCCGCCCGGCGGCACCGGGAGCGGATCGGCCGATGCCTCCTCGCCGTCCGGGTCGGGCCCGATCCGGAGGCCGCCCGGCACCACGCCCCGTACCGCCGCGGCGGCCGGGTCGAGGACGCCCCGCGCCGCGCGCTCGGTGATCCACGCGCCGTCCCCGGGCGCCCCGAGCGGCAGCAGCCTGCCCGGCGCGAGGCGGTCCCGTACCGCAGCCGTCCAACCCTCAGCCGTCGTCATTCCCCCAGCCTGCCGCATCCCCGGGGCGGATCTGGGCAAGCGCCCTTAATGTGGGCGAAGAACCCCGAAATATGAAAGAAGGGGCTGAATAATGACGGACACCACTCATACCGGAGACACCGCGACGGACGATCCGCGCGAGTCGCGCCGCACCACGGTGACCAAACGCGGCGGCGGCGCACCGGCCTCCCGGGGCCGGACGACGATCGCCGACGGAGTCGTGGAGAAGATCGCCGGCCTCGCCGCACGCGACGTCGTCGGCGTCCATGCCATGGGCAGCGGCCTCTCCCGCACCTTCGGCGCCGTCCGCGACCGCGTCCCCGGCACCGGCGGCGCCAAGTCGAACGTCACCCGAGGGGTCAAGGCCGAGGTCGGCGAGGTGCAGACCGCGCTCGACCTGGAGATCGTCGTCGACTACGGCGTCTCCATCGCGGACGTCGCGGGCGACGTCCGGGAGAACGTCATCGCCGCCGTGGAGCGGATGACCGGCCTGGAAGTCGTCGAGGTCAACATCGCGGTCAGCGACGTGAAGCTGCCCGAGGAAGAGGAAGAGGAGCCGGAGCCCCGGCTCCAGTAGGCGTCGGAACCCCGGCGACAGGGGGCAGGAAAGGGGCTCGGAATGAGCATGGCGGTGGTCGGCCTGGTGGCCGGCATGGCTCTCGGCTTCGCCGGATACTTCGGTGGCTTCGGGGCGTTTCTGCTGGTCGCGGCTCTCGGCGCGATCGGCTTCGTGGCCGGCCGGTTCCTCGACGGAGACCTCGAACCCGGCGATCTGTTCCGGGGACGCGACCGCGGCGACCGGCGGCGGTGACCCGGGGTGGTGACGGACCTGGCAGACGACCCGGTACGGGACGGGGTGCGGGACCGGGGGGCGACCACCATCGCCGACCGGGTCGTCGCGAAGATCGCCGCCCAGGCGGCCAGAGAGGGCCTCGACGCCGTCCCCGCAGGGGGATCGAAGCCGCACGCCTCGGTGGTCGTCCACCGGGAGATCGCCCGCGTCTCGGTGAGCCTCGAACTCGACTACCCCTCCGACGTCGGCCGGCAGTGCGGCGCCGTCCGGAGCCGGGTACGCGCGCGCGTGGAGCAGCTCGTCGGCCTGGAAGTCCACGAGGTGGACGTCCAGGTCGAGCGCCTCCACTCCGCGCAGACCCGCCACGCCAAGCCGAGGGGCCGCCTCGCATGACCGCCACCCCGGACCCCGCGCCCCCCGAAGGCACCTCCGTGCCCGGCGCGGGCGCCCCCGCGGCGCACGTCCGCCGCTTCTGGTCCGTCCGCCGCATCCCCGCCGCCCTGCTCGCCGCCGTCGTCCTCGGCGGCACCGGGCTGCTCCTCTACGACGTCGCGTCCGTACGGGCCGACCGCTCCGCGATGGCCTGGCGGCGCAAGCTCGCCGACGCCCTCGCGACCCGGCCGCTCGACGACACGGCGATCGTCGTCGGCGCGGCCGTCGCCGTCGTGCTCGGCGTCTGGCTGCTCGTCCTGGCCGCCACCCCCGGGCTGCGCGCCGTCCTCCCGATGCGCCGCGAGCACACCGACGTCCGGGCGGGCCTCGACCGCGAGGCCGCCGCGCTCACCCTGCGGGACCGCGTCATGGAGGTCTCCGGGGTGCAGTCCGTCCGGGTGCGCGTCGGCCGGGCCAAGGTCGCCGTCCGGGCGGTGTCCCACTTCCGGGCCCTCGACGAGGTCCGGGCCGACGTGGAGACGGTGCTCGCCGGCGGCGTCGACGAGCTCGGCCTCGCCCATCCGCCCGCGCAGTCGGTTCGGGTGGCCCGGCCGCCCCGGAAGGAAGGGAAGGCCAAGTGACCGTCGTCCTCCGGCGCGTCAACCGCGTCCTGCTCGGGCTCGCCGGGATGCTCCTCGTCCTCGGGGGCGGCGCCGTCCTCGCGGCCGCCACCGACCTGTCCGTACCGTCCTGGTGGCCCTGGTCGGGTCCCTCCGACGTCCTGCTCACCACCGCCCAGCGGCAGCACTGGCGGGAGGAGAGCTGGTGGTGGCCGGTGGTCATCGCCGTCCTCGGGCTCGTCGTCCTTCTCGCCCTGTGGTGGCTGCTCGTCCAGTTCCGGCGGGCCCGGCTCGCCGAGGTCCTCGTCGACACCGGCGACGGCGAGGAGGCGGTGCTGCGCGGCCGGGCCCTGGAGAGCGTCCTGGAGGCGGACGCCGCCGCGCAGGAGGGCGTGGCCCGGGCCAAGGTCTCCCTCACGGGCCGCCGCGGCGCCCCCCGGACCCGGATCGCGCTCCTCCTGGAGCCGTACGCCTCCCCGGGCGACGCCCTGACCACCCTCAGCACCGAGGCCCTCACCCACGCCCGTACGTCGACGGGCCTGCCGGCACTGCCCACCGAGGCGCGCCTGCGCGCGGTGAAGCACCGCGCCCGCAGGGTCACCTGAGCATCAGAATCCGCCGCGCGCCCCGCCGTCCACCGGCAGCATCAGGCCCGTCAGGTACGAGGCGGCCGGCGAGAGCAGGAAGGCCGCCGTGCGCCCGAACTCCTCCGGGGTGCCGTAGCGGCGCAGCGGGATCGTGAGCTCGTTCGCCGCGCGGGACGCGTCCGCGTCGCCGGAGAGCGCGTCCAGGGAGCGGACCCGGTCGGTGTCGATCCGGCTCGGCAGCAGGCCGATGACGCGGATCCCGCGCGGGCCCAGGTCGTTGGAGAGCGACTTGGCGAAGCCGGCGAGTCCCGGGCGCAGCCCGTTGGAGATGGTCAGGCCGGGGATCGGCTCGTGGACGGAGCCGGACAGGACGAAGCCGATGACCCCGCCCTCGGTGAGCGTCTCGGAGGCTGCGCGGGCCAGCCGTACCGCCCCCAGGAAGACCGTGTCGAAGGCGGCCGCCCACTCCTCGTCGGTGTTGTCCGCCGCGAAGCCGGGCGCCGGGCCGCCGACGCTGATCAGGATGCCGTCGAAGCCGCCGAACCGGGCCCGCGCCTCGGCGATCAGCCGGTTCGGGGTCCCCGGGTCGGTGTTGTCGGCGGCGATCCCGGCCGCGCCCTCGCCCAGCTCGGCCACCGCGTCGGCGACCGTCTTCTCCTCGCGCCCGGTGATCAGCACCTTCGCGCCCTCGGCGAGCAGCGCCTCGGCGGAGGCCCGGCCGAGCCCCCGCGTCGCGCCGGTCACCACGTACACACGGTCCTTCAGTCCCAGATCCATGGGCCCTATCCTGCCGTCTCCCCGGCGGCGAGCGCCAAGGCGGTCCCGACGAGACCGATGTGGCTGAACGCCTGCGGGAAGTTGCCCAGCTGACGTCCCGCCACCGGGTCGTACTCCTCCGCGAGGAGCCCCACGTCGTTGGTGAGCGCGACGAGCCGCTCGAAGAGCTCGCGGGCCTCCTCGGCGCGGCCGGTCAGCAGCAGCGCGTCCGCCAGCCAGAACGAGCAGACCAGGAAGGTGCCCTCCTGGCCCGGGAGTCCGTCCAGGGACGTGGAGTCGGGGCTGTACCGGCGCAGGAAGCCACCGTGCATCAGCTCGTCCCGTACGGCGTCCACGGTGCCCACCACCCGGGGGTCGTCCGGTGGCAGGAAGCCGACCCGCGGGATGAGGAGGGTGGCGGCGTCCAGCCCGGACGAGCCGTACGCCTGGGTGAAGGTGTTCCGCACCGGGTCGTACGCCCGCGCGCACACCTGGGCGTGGATCTCGTCCCGCATGGTCCGCCAGCGGCCCGCGTCCCCCGGCAGCGAGGGGTCGGCCTCCAGGGTGCGGACCGCGCGGTCGGCGGCGACCCAGGCCATCACTTTCGAGTGGGTGAAGTGGCGGCGCGGCCCGCGGACCTCCCACAGGCCCTCGTCGGGCTCCCGCCAGGTGGACTCCAGGAAGCCGAGCAGGCTCAGCTGCAGGTTCCACGCGTGCCGCTCGGCCGGGATCCCGGCCTCACGCGCGCGGTGGAGGGAGTCCATGACCTCGCCGTACACATCGAGCTGGAACTGGTCCACCGCCGCGTTCCCGGTCCGTACCGGCGCCGAGTCGGCGTAGCCGCGCAGCCACGGCAGGCTGGTCTCCGGCAGCCGGCGCTCCCCGGCGGGGCCGTACATGATCTGCAGGTCGGCGGGGTCGCCGGCGACCGAGCGCAGCAGCCAGTCCCGCCAGGCGCACGCCTCCTCCTCGTACCCGGCGGAGAGCAGCGCGCCCAGGGTGAGGGAGGAGTCGCGCAGCCAGCAGGCGCGGTAGTCCCAGTTCCGCACACCGCCGAGCTCCTCCGGCAGGGAGGTGGTGGGGGCGGCCATGATGCCGCCGGTGGGGCCGTACGTGAGCGCCTTGAGGGTGATCAGGGAGCGCAGCACCGTCTCCCGGTAGGGGCCGCGGTAGGTGCAGCGGGCGGTCCACTCGCGCCAGTCGTCGAGGCACTGCTCCAGGGCGTCGAAGGGGTCGACGAGGTCGGGGCGCGGCTCGTGCGAGGGGTGCCAGGTCAGCACGAAGGCCACCTTCTCGCCGGCGCCGACGGTGAAGGAGGACTGCGTGGAGAACTGCTGGCCCCAGGTCTTCACGGGCGGCACGCTGCGCAGCCAGACCGAGTCCGGCCCGGCGATCGCGACCCGGTGGCCGTCGGCCCTGCGGACCCAGGGCACGATCGAGCCGTAGTCGAAGCGGAGCCGCAGCACGGAGGTCATCTCGACGGTGCCGCTGACCCCCTCCACGATCCGCATCAGGTCGGGGGCCCTGTCCCGCTGCGGCATGAAGTCGACGACCTTGACGGTGCCCGTACGGGTCTCCCAGTACGTCTCCAGGACGAGCGAGTCCTCGGCGTAGCGGCGGTCGGTGCAGGTCGTGGCGCCCTTGGGCGCGATGGTCCAGTGGCCGTTGTTCTCGTCGCCGAGGAGGGCGGCGAAGCAGGCGGCGGAGTCGAAGCGGGGCAGACACAGCCAGTCGACCGACCCGTCGCGGCCGATGAGCGCGGCGGTCTGGAGATCCCCGATGAGGGCGTAGTCGTCGATACGTTGCGTCACGCTTTGGGCTGTTCCCGGAAGCGGCGGCGGCCAATCAGAGGGAGGGAGTGGCCTACGCCTCGACCGGGGCGGGCTCCGGGGATCCCTGGACGTCGGAGGCGGTGCCGGCCGCGCGGTCGCGCTTCTCCCGGCGGACCAGGATCACCCAGCCGACGGGCACCCCGGCGGCGAAGAGCCACCACTGCACGGCGTACGCCATGTGGGGGCCGATCGAGTCGTGGTCCGGCTCGGCGATCATCTCGGGGGTGCCGCCGGCCGGGTCGGGCGCGCTCAGCTCCAGATAGCCGCCGAGCACCTCGCGGCCGATGAGCTCGGCCTGCTGGCGGCTGCTGATGAGCATGACCTGCCGGTCCGGCAGGCCCTTCAGGTCCTTGATCCCGCTGGCGCCCGTCGTCTCGTCCGCCTTGAGCCGGCCGGTGACGGTGACCTCGCCCTTGGGGGCGGGCGGCACCGGCGGGAAGGAGTGCTGGTCGGCGGCGGCCGGGATCCAGCCGCGGTTCACCAGGACGACCCGGCCGTCGCGCAGGACCAGCGGGGTCAGGACGTGCACGCCCACCTGGTCGTCGGAGGAGGTACGGCGGCGGACGACCACCTCGTGGGCGGTGTCGAAGGTGCCGGTGGCGGTCACCGTCCGCCAGTAGTCGGCGCGCGGGACGGTGTGGCCGGGGGAGGTGAGCTCCTCGACCGGGAGCGGCTTCGCCTTGAGGTTGTCCGCGATCAGGGCGTTCTGGGCGACCCGGTGTTCGTGCCGGTGGAACTGCCAGAAGCCCAGCTCGATCATCGTGGGGACGAGGACGAGGGCGACGAGGGTGAGGATCACCCACTGCCGGGACAACAGGAAGCGGTACACGCCGTCGACGGTACATTGCGGCGAAAGGCCCCCTTGCGGCGGGTGCCGCAGGGGGCCTGGAACGTCCCCCGGCGGGTGTCGCGGGGGCCTGGAGTGGTCCCGGGTCACACCCGGTCGACGATGCCCACCTTTCCCTCCGCGCGGGCGCAGTGGCCGCCGCAGTACCAGCTGCCCTCGACCTCGACGCCCTGTCCGATGATCTGGACCCGGCAGTGCTCGCAGATGGGCGCCATGCGGTGGATGGCGCAGGCGAAGCAGTCGAAGACGTGAATCGCGCCCTGTGCATGAACCTCGAAGGACATGCCGTAATCGTTTCCGCAGACCTCACAACGTGCCATGCGCCACAGGGTGGAGCGCCCGGCGGGCGCGCGCAGCTCGGCGCGCCCGCAGGACCGGGGGTGTCACCCGTCTGCCGGGGTCACGTCCCGCAGCAGCTGGGTGTAGGCGGCCTCGTCGACGACCGGGGTGCCGAAGGACTTCGCCTTCACCGTCTTGGAGGTGGCGGAGTCCGGGTCGTTGGTGACGAGCAGGCTGGTGAGCCGGGAGACGCTGGTGGCGACGTGGAGGCCGGCCTCGACGGTGCGGTCCTCCAGGAGCTCGCGGTCGACGGAGGTGTCGCCGGAGAAGGCCACCCGCATGCCCTGCTTGAGCGGTCTGTCCGACTCGTACCGGCCGGGGTTGGGGTACGGGCACGGCGGGCGCTTCCGCGAGGGACGCCAGCTGCCCGCCCGGTAGGAGGACTGCTGGCCGATCCGCGGCTGCGCGGGCCCCGAGGCCCACTCGGTCAGCGGCCGGCACTCCAGGAGCGGCAGCCGTACGTTCCGCTCGGCCGCCGCGTGCAGGCTCGGCCGGAACGCCTCGGCGAGCACCCGCGCGTCGTCGAGCGCGTTGTGTGCGCGCTGCTGCACGACACCGAAGTGCGCCGCGAGCGACTCCAGCTTGTGGTTGGGCAGCGGCAGCGACAGCTCCTTGGCGAGCGCGATCGTGCACAGTCGCTGGCGCACCGGCGCGGCGGACTCCGCGCGCGCGTACTCCCGGGCGATCATCTGCCAGTCGAACATGGCGTTGTGCGCGACGAGCACCCGGCCGTCGAGCCGGGCCGCGAACTCCGCCGCGATCTCCGGGAAGAGCGGCGCGCCCTCCAGGACGTCGCTGGTCAGCCCGTGGATCCAGACCGGACCGGGGTCGCGCTCGGGATTGACGAGCGTGTACCAGTGGTCCTCGACGTTCCCCTGGGCGTCCAGCCGGTAGACGGCAGCCGACACTATCCGGTCGTCGCGGGCGAGTCCGGTGGTCTCCACGTCGACGACCGCGTACCCCTGTGGGTAGGCGGCCGGCCACATCGCTGCTGTCGTACGGTCGTCAAGCACGGTCACTGAGAATACGGCCCGCGACCGACAGCCCCGTCCCCGGTGCCCTGAATGTCCGTTATGTCACTGGAGGCTCCCGCGAGGAGGCCGTCCACCAGCGCCCGTACGGAGTCGGCGAAGAGCCGCTCGGTGTCGATCGGTGCGGCCAGGGCGCGCGCGAGGGGTCCGTCCGCCTCGGCGTCCTCTCCGCGCCACAGCTCCTCCTCGGCGGGGGACTGGGCGGGGGCCCGCTCCCGGTTGCGCTCCACCAGGACGTAGCCGACGACCTGGAACTGCACGGCCCGGACGGCCCGGGCCGCCCGCGCCCCGCGCAGCCCCGCCGCGTGCGCCTCGTGGACCAGGGCGCGCTGGGCCGGCAGGAACATGCGCTCCGTCAGCCCCCGCTCGTGGACCATCGCCACCAGGTGCGGCCGCTCGCGCAGCGCGCGGCGCAGCGCGCGGGCCACCGAGACGATCCGCTCGGCCGGGGTCGCGCCCCGGGGCCGGATCGTGCCGAGGTCGGCCACCGTGCGGGCGACGAGCGCGTCGAGGAGCGACTCCCGGTTGCCGACGTGCCAGTAGATCGAGGTGACCGCGGTGCCGAGCTCGGCGGCGAGCCGGCGCATCGTGAGCGCGTCCGGGCCGTGCTCCTTCACCAGGGCGGCCGCGGTGTCCAGGACCTCGTCGCGGGTCAGCGCGGAGCGTGCCATCGGTTCCCCCAACTCCTCTGCGTGCAGACCTCTTTACCCTTCGGCGGCAGCGGTGTAACTGTGTTACAGGCCGACGATCCCGAAGGGTGGTACGTCATGGCACGAGTACGGTACGGGGCACGCAGCGACGCGGAGGCGGCGGCGGCCCGCGAGCGGTCCGCCAAGCTCCCCGACATCTGGTCCACCGGTGTGGTCGCCGTCTGGGAGACCGACCCGGACGTCGTGGCGGCGGTCCTGCCGCCCCCGCTGAAACCCACCGCGCGCCCCCTCGTGCGCGCCAACATCAGCAAGGTCGACCTGCCCGGCTATCCGCTCGGCGCGGGCTCGGTGGCCGTGGCCGCCGCCCACGGCGACCGGGAGGGCTGGTACCCGCTGGTGATGCCGATGACCCACGAGCGGGCCCTGATCGGCGGGCGCGAGGTCTTCGGCGAGCCGAAGAAGCTGGGCGAGGTCACGGTCGAGCGCGAGGGGCTCGTCGTGCGCGCCGCACTCGCCCGGCACGGCATCGCCTTCGTGGAGGTGCGCGGCGCGGTCTCCGGGCCGCTGCCGCTGCCGGAGCCCGTGGAGAAGACCGACTTCTACTTCAAGTTTCTGCCGGGCGTGGAGGGCACCGGCTTCGACGCCGACCCCGTCCTCGTCCACTGCGTCCGCAACGAGAAGGTGCGGAAGCTGGAGCGGATCACCGGAGACGTGGTCCTGCGCGAGTCCATGTACGACCCGGTGGCCGACCTGCCCGTGCGCCGGCTCGTCGAGATCACGATCGGCGAGAAGACCACCGACCAGAAGGGCACCGTCGCCGAGCGCGTCTCCGCCCGGGACCTGCTGCCCTTCGTCCACCAGCGGTACGACGACCCGCTCCAGATCCTCGACGGACCCCCGGAAGGAAGTGCCTGATGGAGCTGCGTGAGGGACAGGTCGCCGTCGTCACCGGCGCGGCGAGCGGCATCGGCCTCGCGATGGCCCGCCGCTTCGCCGCCGAGGGCCTCGCCGTCGTCCTCGGGGACGTCGAGCGGGCCGCCCTGGAGGAGGCCGCCGACGAGCTGATGGCGAGCGGGGCGCAGGTCCTCGCCCGGACGGTCGACGTCTCCGACCCCGACGAGGTACGGGCGTTCGCGGACGCCGCGTACGACACCTTCGGCGCCGTCCACGTCCTCTGCAACAACGCGGGCGTCGGCTCCGGCGCCGAGGGCCGCATGTGGGAGCACGAGCCCAACGACTGGAAGTGGGCCTTCTCCGTCAACGTCTGGGGCGTCTTCCACGGCATCCAGGCCTTCGTCCCGCGCATGCTCGCGGGCGGCGAACCCGGCCACGTCGTGAACACCTCCTCCGGCGACGGCGGCATCGCCCCGCTGCCCACCGCCTCCGTGTACGCGGTCACCAAGGCGGCCGTCGTCACCATGACCGAGTCCCTGTACGCGCACCTGAAGGCCGAGCACGCGCGCGTGGGCGCCTCCGTCCTCTTCCCGGGCCCGCACATGCTCCGCACCGGACTGTGGGAGTCGCACCGCAACCGGCCCGAGCGGTACGCCAAGCAGCGTCCGCGCAGGACCCCGTACCGCAGCCTCGACCAGTACGAGGCCGCGATGAAGGAAGCCGGTCACGAGGTGACCTTCACGCCGGTGGAGGACGTCGCCGAGCACGTCGTCGACGGCATCCGCGCCGACCGCTTCTGGATGCTGCCGGAGAGCGAGCACAGCGACCGCCAGATCAAGGCGCGCTCCCGGTCCATGCTCGACCGCGCCAACCCGTCGTACCTGGAGAGTTTCATCCTCGACTGAGGGGACTTGTGGTGACGTACGAAGACCCGTATCTGATCATCTCCTCCGACTGTCATGCCGGGCTGCCCACCGAGGAGTACCGGCCCTATCTCGACCCCCGCTTCCACCGGGACTTCGACGACTTCCTCGCCGGGCGCGAGGCCCGCCGGGAGGCCATGACCCGGCTCGGGGTGCGCAACGAGGCCTTCGCGGACAAGTGGTTCCGCGACAACGAGGAAGGGCTGCGCGGCGGCTGGGACCCCGCGCAGCGGATCAAGGAGCTCGACGGCGACGGGGTGGCCGCCGAGGTCGTCTTCCCGGACGCGGACGCCGTCGACAGCCAGACCGCCGCGCCCTTCGGCGTCGGCCTCGGGCTCTCCGGCGACCAGGACCCGGAGCTCGGCATGGCGGGCGCGAAGGCCCACAACCGCTGGCTCGCCGAGTTCGTCTCCGCGAACCCGGACCGGCACCGCGGGGTCGCCCTCCTCCCCGTCACCGCCGACGTCCGCGAGGTCGTCGCCGAGATCCACCGGGCCAAGGAGTCCGGGCTCGGCGCGCTGATGATCCCCTCCATGTGGGTGGACAAGGCCCCCTACCACGACCGGCGTTACGACCCGGTGTGGGCGGCGGCCGCCGAGACCGGCATGCCGGTCGTCACCCACTCCGGGGCGGCGCCGCGCGAGGAGTACGGCGACCACCTCGGGATCTACGTCTCCGAGGTCACCTGGTGGCCGGCCAGGCCACTGTGGTTCCTGCTCTGGTCGGGCGTCTTCGAGCGCCACCCGGGCCTGCGGTTCGGGGTCGCCGAGTCCGGCTGCTGGTGGCTGCCGAACCTGCTCTGGTTCATGGACCGGCTCTACCTGGGCGCGCACGGCGGAAAGAAGCTGTCCCCGTTCGCCGAGCTGAAGCGGCCGCCGAGCGAGTACCTGGACCGGCAGGTCTTCATCTGCGCCACCAACACCAAGCGGCGCGAGCTCGCCCAGCGGTACGAGATCGGCGTCGACAACATCCTGTGGGGCTCGGACTTCCCGCACCCGGAGGGGACCTGGCCCGACACGCGCGCGTGGCTGCGGAAGACGTTCCACGACATCCCGGTCGAGGAGACCCGGAGGATGCTGGGGCTCGCCGCCGCCGAGGTCTTTGGATTCGATATCCACATATTGGATCCGATAGCCCGTCGGATCGGCCCCACCCCCGCCGACCTCGGCCAGCCCGCCGACCAGGCCGCCGTCGAGGCCTCCTGGGCCCGCTCGCGCGAGGTGGGCCGGCACTGGCTCACGGACCACGAGTTCCCGGTCCTGGGGGTGAATCCGTGACCGATCGCTACACCGTCGTCTCCGCCGACTGCCACGCGGGCGCCGACCTCCTCGACTACAAGCCGTACCTGGAGAAGAAGCACCACGACGACTTCGACGCCTGGGCGGCGACCTACGTCAACCCGTACGAGGACCTCCTCGCCGACACCGCCGACCGCAACTGGAACTCGCAGCGCCGGCTGCGCGAGCTGGAGGCGGACGGCATCGTCGCCGAGGTCGTCTTCCCCAACACCATCCCGCCGTTCTTCCCCAAGGCCTCCCTGATGGCCCAGCCGCCCACCCGCGCCGAGTACGAGCAGCGCTGGGCCGGCCTCCAGGCGCACAACCGCTGGCTGGCCGACTTCTGCGCGGACGCCCCGGGGCGCAGGGCGGGCGTGGCACAGATCCTCCTCAACGACGTGGACGCGGCGGTCGCGGAGATCCGCCGCGCCCGCGAGGCCGGACTGACCGGCGGCATCCTGCTCCCCGGGGTCCCGCCGGGCTCGCCCGTCCCGGAGCTGTACTCGGAGACGTACGACCCGATCTGGGCCGTCTGCGCCGAGCTCGACGTGCCGGTCAACCACCACGGCGGCTCCGCGTCGCCGCCGCTCGGCGACGAACCGGCCGCCCGGGCGGTGTTCATGGTGGAGACCACCTGGTTCTCCCACCGGGCCCTGTGGCACCTGATCTTCGGCGGCGCGTTCCGGCGCCACCTGGGGCTCAAACTGGTCCTGACCGAGCAGGGCTCGGGCTGGATCCCCGGCGTGCTCGACATGCTGGACTACTACCACCGGCGCCTGGTGTCGGCCGCGACGCGGGCCGCCACCGCCGAGTCCAAGTTCGGCGCCGGCCTCGCGGAGTCCATGGGCAAGGGCCCGGGCGAGGTCTGGCGGGACAACTGCTTCGTCGGCGCGAGCTTCATGCGTCCCCACGAGGTGCCGCTGCGCGACCGGATCGGCCTCGACAAGATCATGTGGGGCAGCGACTACCCGCACGACGAGGGCACCACCCCGTACTCCCGCGAAGGCCTCCGCATCGCCTACGCGGGACTCCCGAGGGAGGAGGTCGCCGCCATGGTCGGCGGGAACGCCGCCCGCGTCTACGGCTTCGACCTCGCCCTCCTCGACCGCCTCGCCGCCGTCCACGGCCCGGCCGTCGAGGAGATCGCCCGGCCCCTGGAGAAGGTTCCCGACGGGGCGACCAGCCCGGCCTTCGCCCCGGGCGGGTCGGTCCGCGTGTGGTGAGGCGCCGGGTGCGACCCTCCTGGGGTGACTGAAGCCCCCGCACACGACGAGGCCCACGGCGGTGGCCTCGGCGCCCGTCTCAACTGGCTCCGGGCGGCCGTGCTCGGAGCCAACGACGGCGTCGTCTCCACCGCCGGCCTCGTCGTCGGCGTCGCAGGCGCCACCGAGTCCCAGGCCGCCCTGCTCACGGCCGGCCTCTCGGGGCTGCTCGCCGGCTCGATGTCGATGGCGGCGGGGGAGTACGTCTCGGTCTCCAGCCAGCGCGACTCCGAGAAGGCCGCGCTGGCCCAGGAGAAACGCGAACTGCGCGAGCGGCCCGAGGCCGAACTCGCCGAACTGACCGGCCTGCTGGCCGCCCGCGGCCTCTCCCCGGAGGTGGCCCGCGAGGCCGCCGAACAGCTCACCGCACGCGACGCGCTGCGCGCCCACGCGCGCGTGGAGCTCGGCATCGACCCCGACGCCCTCACCAACCCCTGGCACGCGGCCGGCGCCAGCTTCCTCGCCTTCACCGTCGGCGCCCTGCTCCCGCTCCTCGCGATCGTCCTCCCGCCGGCCTCCGCCCGCCTCTGGGTCACGGTCCTCTCCGTCCTCGCCGCGCTCGCCCTCACCGGCTGGTGGAGCGCCCGCCTGGGCGCCGCCCCCACGGGCCCGGCGATCCTCCGCAACGTGGCGGGCGGGGCACTGGCGATGGGCGTCACGTATGCGGCCGGCTCGCTCCTGGGGGCGGCGGGGGTCTAGGGGGTGCGTTCGATCCGGCCCGGCTCGAAGTGCTCTTCGCCGAGGAGCGGGATGTCGGCGTTCACCGAGATGCGGAGCCCGTGCCGGGAAGCGAGCGGGGTGATGTCGATCGGTCCGCCGCCCGGCCCCGTGGACTGCCACAGGCGGAGGCGGTCGAGCGAAGGGAGGTCGCGCAGGGGCGTGAGGTCGGGGATCTCGCAGCGGAAGAGGTACAGCGCGCGCAGGTCCTCCAGACCGCCGAGCGCGGTGAGGTCGGGGACGGTGATCTCCGAGAGCTGCAGGGTCGTGAGCTTCGGAGGAGTGCGCAGGGCGAGCAGCTGGTCGGTCTGCGTACGGCCCTGCAGGGAGAGGTTGGCCAGCAGGGGCCACTTCTCGATGCCGCCGAGGTCGACGTAGCGGGCCTGCGCGCCCAGCGAGAGATACCCGAGAGTCGGGCCGATGGGGAGTTCGTCCAGCCGCTCCATCAACAGAGGAACCGCGAGACTGAAAGAGGAGAGGTCCGGCATGTCACGCAGCGGCTCGACGGACAGCTCGGGGTGCAGCTCGTAGACGGTGAGTGTCTCCAGGCCGGGACGCGCGAGCGGCGAGAGGTCCTTCAGCAGAGGGCAGCGGCTGAGGCCGACGCTCTTCAGCTCCGGGAAGTGCCGCAGCGGTGACAGGTCGGCGAGCGAAGGGTTCTCGTAGACGAAGACCCTTTGCAGGCCGTCCAGGACGTGCAGGGCCGTCAGGTCGACGTCGAGGCTGCCGAGACGGACCCCCCGGGTCCTCGGCAGGAGGCGGAGGGCCGCCAACTGCTCCCGGGACTGCACATTGAGGGAGACCTCTTCCCAGGTGCTCGCCGACAGCACCTCGCGGGCGTACCGCTCGGTGTCGAACGCGCCCCACGCATCGCCCAGCTGGACCGCGACGTTGAACCGCTCGTCCTCGCGGAAGCGTGCCACCACCTCGAAGGCCGCGTCCCCCGTCACCAGCGCCGCCGTGCGCACCACCGCGGCCGCGCCGTCGGCGTCCAGGTCCTCCGGGCCCGGCAGCAGCTCGAGGACGAGCTCGCCCGCCTTCGCGAGGTCGTCCACGTCCTTCAGGGAGCGCGGAGGGATCAGCTCGCGCGCCTGGCGTTCCACCTCCGCCCGTACCCCCGGCTCCAGCTCCGGCGCGTGCTCCAGACATGCCGCCGCCAGCAGCACCAGCCGGCCGCGCAGCCGGGGTGCCCGCTCCGCGCGGCGCAGCAGCTTCTTCAGGAGGCGGGCCCGCTCCTCCAGGCGCGCGTGGCCGACGGCCATCTGCACCACGTCGTCCCAGGTGTCGTCGTGGGCGTTCTTGACGAGGACCCCGAAGTCGCGCGCCTCCACCGCCGCCTTGGCGCCCAGGTAGTCCTGGAAGGTGCGGTGCACGAATCCCACCGAGCCGGGAGCCGGTTCGCGCAGCAGACCGCTGCGGATCAGCAGATGGGCGAAGACCTGTTCCCTCGTCCCCCGGACCTGCGGCATCGCGGCCAGCCACTCCGCGACCATCTCCTCCGCCTCGTCGCGGTCGGCCTCGACCTGACCGTTGCGGATCAGCCAGTACGCCAGCCGTTGGAGCAGGGCCGTCTGCTCCTCCCGGGTCAGGTCGACCCCTTCCACCCCGCAGATCTCCCGCTCGGTGTCGCGCCGTACGAGCAGCATGTCGAGCGCGGCGTCGTAGAGCTCCTTCCGGGCACGCGGCAGCTGCATCCGCCGGTCGCGGTTCAGCGCGCACAGCAGCGCGCACATCAGCGGGTTGGTGGCGAGCCGGCCGAGGTCCCGCCGCGTGGCGACGGCCTGCCGAAGGGCGTGCTCGTAGGTGGTGAGGGTCTCGTCCCCGGGGGCCTCCAGCCGCGCCGCGTCGTGCCAGTGGGCGAGGAAGGCGCGGATCCCGTTCCGGTCCATCGGCAGCAGCGTGTGCGGGGCGAAGCCCTGCCGGGAGAGCCAGGCGTCGGGGACGGCCGAGGGCCGGGTCGTGACCACGTACCTGGCCTGGGGGAAGGCCGTGACGAGGCCCTTCAGCCAGGTCTCGGTCCGCTGCCGGAGCCGTACCGGCACCTCGTCCACGCCGTCGACGAGGACGAGCGCACGCCCGCGCGTGAGCAGGTCCTCCACCCAGCCGGCCGGGGGAGCCAGGGGCACCCCCGTGGCCCTGAGGAAGTCCTCGGGCACCGGCAGCGCGTCCGACGAGGTGAAGGCGCGCAGCCGCAGGACGAACGGCACACAGCGGTTCCAGTCGGAGAGGTCGCCCTCGAAGGAACGCCTGGCGGCGTTGAGGGCGAGCCACTGGACGAGCGTGCTCTTGCCGGAGCCGGCCGGGCCGTGCAGGAGCAGCCGGTCCGTCGTCGTGAGCGCCACCTCGGTGCTCACGGTGGCCGGTCCCGTGGGCGCGAGTCCGTGGACGGCCTCGCGGTCGCCGCTCACCGCGAGGGTGATGTACGCGGTGTCCAGCGGCCACTCGCGAGCCGAGCGCCCGAGGGTGAGGCCGAACAGTTCGAGCCGGCCGTGCGTCTGGGCCACGTACCGCGCGTACCGCTCCTCGAAGGCGAGGGCCTCCGCTTCAGGGCTCGGCCGGTCGGCGGCCAGGGACGCCACCGCGTCGCGGGTCCGGTCGGCTGTGCGCACCTGCTCCACCGCGGCCCGTGCGGGGAAGGACGGTTCGGCCGTGAGCTGCTCCACGAGGTGGGCGCAGCACAGTCCGAGCAGGTCGTCGTAGAGATCCAGGGTCCGTCCGGACAGCCCGCGGTCGGGGGAGCGCAGTTCGTCGCGCAGCCGCACGGGGTCGAGGCCGGCGGCGAACAGCCGGTCCGCGTCGAGCGGGCCCGCCGCGGCGAAGGCGTCCCGCACCCCGTCGACCGCCGCGAGCCGCTCGTGCTCGGGCAGGGTGCCGTAGTGCTCCGAGAGGCGTCCGCCCAGGACCTTCGCCAGACGGTCGGGCTTCGCCGGCCGCGGCAGCGGGCGGACGGGGGAGGGGACGAGTCCCGCTCCCTTCCCCGGGGCGACGACGGACCGCACGACCGCCCCCAGCGCCGTCCCCGCCAAGCGCAGCAGCGCAACTTCCAGACCCTGCAACGGAGTTCCTCCCCCTTGCTCACCGCCCCCTGCGATCGTACGACGTGCGGGCTTGTCGGAAGGTGCCAAAGCTTGCTGACAAGCTGTCTCACTTACTTGTAAGTAATCACGTCTAGTCGCGTCCGCCCGCCGCCTCTACCGTCGACGGCATGCCGAACCTGCCCGATGTCGTGCTCTGGTCCATACCGGCGTTCGTCCTGCTCACCGTCCTGGAGATGGTCAGCCACCGGATCCACCCCGACGAGGACGCCGCCGGGTACGAGGCCAAGGACGCCGCCACCAGCATCGGCATGGGCCTGGGGAGCCTCGGCTTCGACGCGCTGTGGAAGATTCCCGTCGTCGCGATCTACACCGCCGTCTACGAGCTGACCCCGCTCCGCGTCCCCGTCCTCTGGTGGACGATCCCGCTCATGCTGCTCGCGCAGGACTTCTTCTACTACTGGCAGCACCGCGGGCACCACGTCGTCCGCATCCTCTGGGCCTGCCACGTCGTCCACCACAGCAGCCGGAAGTTCAACCTCAGCACCGCCCTGCGCCAGCCGTGGACCGGACTGACGGGCTGGCCGTTCTACCTGCCGATCATCGCCCTCGGCGTCCACCCGGCGGCCGTCGCCTTCTGCTACTCGGTCAACCTCGTCTACCAGTTCTGGATCCACACCGAGCGCATCGACAAGCTGCCCCGCCCCTTCGAGTACGTCCTCAACACCCCCTCGCACCACCGCGTCCACCACGCCTCCCAGGGCGGCTACCTGGACCGGAACTTCGGCGGCATCCTGATCATCTGGGACCGGATGTTCGGTTCCTGGGTCGGCGAGACCGAGCGGCCCGTCTACGGGCTCACCAAGAACATCGAGACCTACAACCCGCTGCGCGTCGCCACCCACGAGTACGCCGCCATCGCCCGCGACCTGCGCGCCGCGCACGGCTGGCGCGAGCGGGCCGGACGGGTCTTCCGCGGTCCGGGCTGGCAGCCGGCATCCCCGGCCTCGAAGGCCGCGCCCGCCGCCGCCCCGAAGACCGCGCCCGCCGCCGCCCCGGAGGCCGCGGCGTGAAGACCTCCTCCCGCGTCCTGCTCGCCGCCTTCGGGCTCGCGACCGCCGTCGACCTCGTCTCCCTGCTCGCCGGCGCCGAGCTCGGCCACCAGATCGCCAAACCGCTCCTCATGCCCCTGCTTGCCGCGTACGCCGTCACGAGGGGCGCCCCCAGGCTCCTCACCGCCGCGCTCCTCTTCGGCTGGGGCGGCGACGTCCTCCTGCTCTCCGACGCCGACTGGGCCTTCCTCGTCGGCATGGGCTCCTTCGCCGCCGGACACGTCTGCTACCTGGTCCTCTTCGGACGGAGGCGTACGTCCCCGGCGCTCGGCGTCCTGTACGCGGCCGCGCTCGCCGGCACCGTCGCGCTCCTCTGGCCCGACCTGCCCGCCGAGCTGCGGATCCCGGTCGCGGGATACTCGCTGCTGCTCACCGCGATGGCCTACCGTTCCAGCGCCCTCGGGCTCCTGGCGGGCCTCGGCGGCGCGCTCTTCCTGCTGTCCGACACCCTGATCGCCACCGGCGTCGCCGAGTGGCCCCAGCTGCCGGCGCCCGACTTCTGGGTCATGCTGACCTACATCGCGGCGCAGTACCTGCTGACGGCGGGAACGCTCCGCGCGATGTACGGTGAACGTCGTACAAACGCCTGACAGCAAGGACCACCCCCCATGCGCGCCACCACCATCCACGCCCCGTTCGACATGCGCGTGGAGGACGTGCCCGACCCGGTGATCCAGGAGCCCACGGACGTCGTCCTGCGGGTCCTGCGCGCCTGCATCTGCGGCAGCGACCTGTGGGCCTACCGCGGCGAGTCGGCCCGGCAGCCCGGCCAGCGCATCGGCCACGAGTTCCTCGGCATCGTCGAGGCGGCCGGCTCCGAGGTCAGCGGCTTCGCCGCCGGCGACCTCGTCGTCGCCCCCTTCGTCTGGTCCGACGGCACCTGCGAGTACTGCGCCGAGGGCCTCCAGACCTCCTGCCCGCGCGGCGGCTTCTGGGGCTCGGTCGGCTCCGACGGCGGCCAGGGCGAGGCCGTCCGCGTCCCCTTCGCCGACGGCACCCTCGTCAAGCTCCCCGCCGAGGCCGCATCCGACGACCGGCTCCTGACCGCCCTGCTCGCCCTCTCCGACGTCCTGGGCACCGGCCACCACGCGGCCCTCGGCGCGGGCGTCACGAAGGGCTCCACGGTCGCCGTCGTCGGCGACGGGGCCGTCGGCCTCTGCGGCGTCCTGGCCGCCAAGCGGCTCGGCGCCGAGCGGATCATCGCCCTGGGCCGGCACACCGCCCGTACCGACATCGCCCGCGCGTTCGGTGCCACCGACGTGGTCGCCGAGCGCGGCGAGGCCGCCGAGGCCGCCGTCCGCGAGCTCACCGGCGGCCAGGGCGCCCACGGCGTCATCGAGGCCGTCGGCACCGAGCAGTCGATGCGCACGGCCGTCGCGATCGCCCGTGACGGCGGCTCCATCGGCTACGTCGGCGTCCCGCACGGCAGCGGCACCGGCCTCGACCTCTCGGTCATGTTCGACCGCAACATCGCCCTCCGCGGCGGCGTCGCCCCCGTCCGCGCCTACATCCCGGAGCTCCTCCCGGACGTCCTGGACGGCACCATCGACCCGTCCCCGGTCTTCGACCTGACGGTCGGCCTGGACGGCGTCCCGGCGGGCTACAAGGCGATGGACGACCGCACGGCCCTCAAGGTCCTGGTCAAGCCGTGAGCCAGGCGGCGGGCCGGCCCCGGCCCGCCGCCCTCCCGTCAGGCCCCGAGCCACTCCGGCGCGTCCGTGCCCGCGACGCCCGGCGGGCGTGACCAGCCCGTCGGGCCGCCCTCGTACGCGACCGGCGACAAGGCGTGCCGCAGCCTGCCCAGCGGCCCCTCCGACTCCGCGAGGTAGCGCTCCGGCTCGTACCGCGGCAGCTCCTGCGTGAGCCAGTGCCCCGTCTGGGCCAGCGCAAGCCGTACGAGCCGGCTCCCGCCCTCCGCACGCTGCTCCGTCAGCGACCGCAGCACCGCCGCCGCCAGCAGATACCCCGTGCCGTGGTCCAGCGCCTGCGCCGGCAGCGCGCCCGGCTCCGCCACCGAGCCCTCCGCCACCGCGATCCCCGTCGCCACCTGCACCAGGGAGTCGAAGCCGCGCCGCCCGCCCCACGGCCCGTAGTCGCCCCAGGCGGAGAGCCGGGCGGTCACCAGACCCGGCCGCTCCAGGTCGAAGCGGTCGAGCGCGCCCGGCCGGTAGCCGGCGACCAGCACATCGGCCGCGTCGAGGAGTTCGCCGAAGGTGCGCCGGTCCGACGGGCGGTCCAGATCCAGCGCCGCCGTCCGCTTGCCCACGCCCGTGTCCGCGTGCTGGTCCGGCAGTTCGGGGTTGCCCGGCGGGTCGATCCGCAGCACGTCCGCGCCGAGCAGCGCGAGCGTCCGGGTCGCCACCGGCCCGGCGATCACCCGGGTCAGGTCGAGGACCCGCAGCGGCCGCCCGCCCCGGGCCCTGGGCGCCGCCTCGTCCAGCCGCTCCGGGGTCAGCAGCGGCCGCGCCGCCACCTCCCGGCCCTGCTCGGTCGCCGCCCACTCCTCGGGCGTTCGCAGGGCGACGGCCAGGCCCCCGGCCGCGTACACCGCCGTCTCGACCTCGACGGCCTTCCGCTCCCCGATCGCCGCCGCGACGGCCTCGACGGAGCCGGAGCCGGAGTCCGCCACACCCAGCGCCGCGAGCAACGCCGCCTTGTGATGCGGATAGTTGGCGTGCGTACGGACCCACCCGTCGGCCGACCGCCAGAACCGGGAGAGCGGCGCGAAGTTCACCGGAGCCCGCCCGTCGACCCGCAGATGACGCTCGCTCACGAAGGCGGTGGCGACCGCCCCGTCGTCCACCCGCACCGGCCCCGGAAGCCCCGCGTGCTCCACCGCGGCGAGCGAGCAGGCCGCGACCGCGCCGCGCGCCAGGTCCATCACCGGAAGCCGCGCGGGCAGCAGCCCGGACACCCCGCCGTACTCCACCCGGTCGACGAGGGCGGGATCGCCGCCCAGGGCCGACCACAGCAACTCCGTACTCGTACGCACTGTGTTGTCCATGACCAGCAGTGTGGCACTGAGTGCCACGCAAGAGGGCCCTGGTGTGGCACACCACACCAGGGCCCTCCCGAAGCCGACCGGACCGCTTACTTCACGGCGTTCAGCGCGTTGATGATGCCGGCCCCGTAGAAGCCGTTCTTCTTGTCGGCGCCTTCCTCGCACACCGCGTCGACGACACCGTCGGCGTTGATGTCGTACGGGTTGGTGCACGCGTGGTCGTCCGCCTGCGCGTACAGCAGCGCCTTCAGCGCCGCCGGGCTCGCGTAGGGGTGCGTCGACTTGATGAGCGCCAGGACACCCGCCGCGTGCGGCGAGGCCATCGACGTGCCGGCCTTGTAGTTGTAGCCGCCCTCGACCGTGGTCGACAGGATGCGGCCGTTGACCGCCGGGGCGTCCGGGGTCTGGTACTCGGTGCGGTCGCCACCCGGGGCGGCGATGTCGATGACACCGGCTCCGTAGTTGGAGTACGACGCCTTCAGGCCCTTGGCGCCGGTCGCGGAGACCGTCACGACGCCCGGCAGCATGGCCGGGTAGTCGAAGCACTCCTTCGGGTCGATGACCCGGTCACCCGGCGTGGTGTCGTTCGGGCTGCTGTTGTCGAGGATCGAGTCGGCCGCCAGGTCGAACTTGGAGTTGCCGGCCGCGGCGACGTTGACCGTGCCCTTCTTCTCCGCGTAGCGGGTGGCCCGGGTGACCGCCTCGATGAGGGCCTTCTGGTCCTCGTCGTTCTTGCAGGCGAACATCCACGGGTCGGTGTAGTAGCTGTTGTTCGTGATGTCGACGCCGTGCTCGGCCGCCCACACGAAGCCACAGACCACGGCCTCGGTGTAGAAGAAGCCGTCCGGGGTGGACACCTTGATGCCGGCGAGCTTCACGCCCGGGGCGACACCGGTGACGCCGATGCCGTTCTTGGCGGCGCCGATGGTGCCGGCGACGTGCGTGCCGTGGTCGCTCTCGCCCTTCATCGGACGCCACGAGCCGGCGGTGGTGTCCGGCTTGCCGGACACGCAGTTGGCGGACGCGGCGGCGTCGAAGTTCGGCGCCAGGTCCGGGTGGGTGTCGTCGACACCGGTGTCGATGATGCCGACGGTGACGTTCTTGCTGCCGAGCGTCTTCTCGTGGGCCTTGTCAGCCTTGATCGCCGGGAGGTCCCACTGCAGGGGCTCCAGCGGGTCCTGACCATCCGTGGCGGCGGCCGCGGCCGCCTTCGCCTCGGCGGGGGACAGCGTCTGCGCGCCCTCGTCGACGGAGTCGTCGGACTGGACGGAGAGCGGGGCGGTACGGGTCGAACCGGCCGACACCACACCACGCGCCTGACGGATCGTCTTCGCGAACTCGGGGTTCTGCGAGTGGACGACTATCACGCCTATCTGGTCGTACGAGACGACCACCTCGCCGCCCGCGGCGGCGATCGCCTTCTTCACCGAGGCGGCGGTCCAGCGGCCACCCTCGACGTTGACGACGTAGGAAAGCTTCGGGCCGTTGGTGGCAACGGTGGCCGGAGCGTCGCTCAGTTCCGCGGCGGAGGCGGCGCCGGGGGCAAGGAAGCCGAGCGAGGCCGTGAGCGCGAGACCAACCGGCAGAGCGAGAGCTCGGCCGCGCCTCGATCCCAGATGAGCCATGGGTTCTCCACATCATCCGTATGTACTGCCCGCGCGCGGGTTTGCGCTCGGGCAGGTGCATGACGAGTGAAGTTATCGCTGATCTTCCCGAAGCTTCAATGAGTTGAGAAGACTTCATGAAGATCTGTTCAAGAAATTCCTCCGCTTGAACCGCTTCGGTTCCGCCTCCGTGCCGTTGGGCAGGGGAGGAGCTCCGCTCGGAGCCCCGCTTCCCGCACCCCTGGTGAGGCCCCCTTGACCCAGCCGTCCGCCCCCGCGTCACGAGGAGATTCCGTGGCTACCGAAGCACCGCCGCCGCCCAGAAAGGGCCTGGAGACCGACCGCGGTCCCGCGTCACCCACGACGGAGCAGTTCGTCGAGGTGCAGGAGGGTGCGGAGTTCGGCGAACTGCGCCGTACGTACCGCTCCTTCGCCTTCCCCCTCACCCTGGCCTTCATCGCCTGGTACCTGCTGTACGTGCTGCTCTCCAACTACGCGGGCGGCTTCATGGGCACCAAGCTCTTCGGCAACATCAACGTGGCCCTCGTCCTCGGCCTCGGCCAGTTCCTCACCACGTTCCTCATCGCCTGGCTCTACTCGCGGCACGCGGCGAACCGGCTCGACCCCAAGGCCGAGGCCATCAGAACCCGTATGGAGGGCGACGCATGAGCACCCCCGTCCTGCTCGCGGCCGGCAACGCCACCACCGAGCACCGGCCCCTGATCATCGCCCTGTTCGGCGCCTTCGTCGTCGCCACCCTCGTCATCACCGTCTGGGCCGGCCGCCAGACCCGCAGCGCCGCCGACTTCTACGCCGGCGGACGCCAGTTCACCGGCTTCCAGAACGGTCTCGCGATCTCCGGCGACTACATGTCCGCCGCGTCCTTCCTCGGCATCGCCGGAGCCATCGCCCTCTTCGGCTACGACGGCTTCCTGTACTCGATCGGCTTCCTCGTCGCCTGGCTCGTCGCCCTGCTCCTGGTCGCCGAACCGCTGCGCAACTCCGGCCGGTTCACCATGGGCGACGTCCTCGCCTACCGGATGCGCCAGCGGCCCGTCCGCACCGCCGCCGGCACCTCGACGATCGTCGTCTCGATCTTCTACCTGCTCGCCCAGATGGCGGGCGCGGGCGTCCTCGTCTCGCTCCTGCTCGGCATCACCAGCGACGGCGGCAAGATCGCGATCGTCGCCCTGGTCGGCCTGCTGATGATCGTGTACGTGACGATCGGCGGCATGAAGGGCACCACCTGGGTGCAGATGGTCAAGGCGGTCCTGCTCATCGCGGGCACGCTCCTGATCACCTTCCTCATCCTCCTCAAGTTCCACTTCAACATCTCGGAGCTGCTCGGCGCGGCCGCCACCAACAGCGGCAAGGGCGACGCCTTCCTGGAGCCCGGCCTCAAGTACGGCGCCACCGCCACCTCCAAGCTGGACTTCCTCTCGCTCGGCATCGCGCTCGTCCTCGGCACGGCCGGCCTGCCCCACATCCTGATCCGCTTCTACACGGTGCCGACCGCCAAGGCCGCCCGTAAGTCCGTCAACTGGGCCATCGGCATCATCGGCGCCTTCTACCTGATGACGATCGTCCTCGGCTTCGGCGCCGCCGCCCTCCTCAAGAACAGCGACATCGTCGCCTCCAACAAGGCCGGCAACACGGCCGCCCCGCTCGCGGCCCTGGAGATCGGCGGCGGAGCCGACTCCACCGGCGGCGCGATCCTCCTCGCCGTCATCTCCGCCGTCGCCTTCGCGACCATCCTCGCCGTCGTCGCGGGCCTGACCCTGGCCTCCTCCTCGTCCTTCGCGCACGACATCTACGCCAACGTCATCCGGCGCGGACAGGCCACCGAGAAGGAGGAGGTGAAGGCCGCCCGCTGGGCGACCGTCTTCATCGGCATCGTCTCCATCGCGCTCGGCGCCCTCGCCCGCGACCTCAACGTCGCCGGTCTCGTCGCCCTCGCCTTCGCGGTCGCCGCCTCGGCCAACCTGCCGACGATCCTCTACTCGCTCTTCTGGAAGCGGTTCACCACCCAGGGCGCGCTCTGGTCGATCTACGGCGGTCTGATCTCCGCCGTCGTCCTCGTCCTCTTCTCGCCGGTCGTCTCCGGCAAGCCGACGTCGATGTTCAAGACGGTGGACTTCTACTGGTTCCCGCTGGAGAACCCCGGCCTCGTCTCCATCCCGCTCGGCTTCCTGCTCGGCTGGCTCGGCTCGATCCTCTCCAAGGAGGAGCCGGACAAGGGCAAGTACGCGGAGCTGGAGGTCAAGTCCCTCACCGGAGTCGGAGCGCACTGAACCGTATACGTTCCGCCACCGCCGGACGGCCGCGTCGTAGAGTTCTACGACGCGGCCGCGTCGGTCCTCGTGACAATCTGCCCTGCTCGTTGTCCGTGCACTCGCGTAGGCTCGGAACACACGCATCCGGACAACGGGGAGGGGGCCCACAGTGCTCATCGACACCTACGGCCGTGTGGCCACTGACCTGCGCGTCTCGCTCACGGACCGATGCAATCTGCGCTGTACCTACTGCATGCCCGAAGAGGGCCTCCAGTGGCTCGCCAAGCCGGACCTCCTCACCGACGACGAGATCGTCCGGCTGATCCGCATCGCGGTCACCGACCTCGGCGTCACCGAGGTCCGCTTCACCGGCGGTGAGCCGCTGCTCCGCCCCGGCCTCGTCGGGATCGTCGAGCGCTGCGCCGCCCTGGAGCCCCGCCCCCGGATGTCCCTCACGACCAACGGCATCGGACTCAAGCGCACCGCCGCCGCCCTCAAGGCGGCCGGCCTCGACCGGGTCAACGTCTCCCTCGACACCCTGCGCCCCGAGGTCTTCAAGACCCTCACCCGGCGCGACCGTCACCAGGACGTCCTCGACGGCATGGCCGCCGCCCGCGAGGCCGGCCTCACCCCGGTCAAGGTCAACGCCGTCCTGATGCCCGGGCTCAACGCCGACGAGGCCCCCGACCTCCTCGCCTGGGCGGTCGAGAACCACTACGAGCTCCGCTTCATCGAGCAGATGCCGCTGGACGCCCAGCACGGCTGGAAGCGCGACGGCATGATCACCGCCGGGGACATCCTGGAGTCCCTGCGCACCCGCTTCACCCTGACGCCCGAAGGCTCCGAGGAGCGCGGCTCGGCCCCCGCCGAGCGCTGGGTCGTCGACGGCGGAGCGCACACGGTCGGCGTCATCGCCTCCGTCACCCGCCCGTTCTGCCGGGCCTGCGACCGCACCCGGCTCACCGCCGACGGACAGGTGCGCACCTGTCTCTTCGCCACCGAGGAGACGGACCTGCGGGCGGCGCTCCGCTCGGACGCCCCGGACGAGACGGTCGCGGAGCTCTGGAAGAAGGCCATGTGGGGCAAGAAGGCCGGCTCGGGCCTCGACGACCCGAGCTTCCTCCAGCCCGAGCGCCCGATGTCAGCTATCGGCGGCTGAGTCCCACTCGGCGAGGGGCACGACGTCCTTCAGGAAGCCCCGTACCCCCAGGAACTGGGAGAGGTGCTCGCGGTGCTCCTCGCACGCGAGCCAGGTCTTGCGCCGCTCCGGCGTGTGCAGCTTGGGGTTGTTCCACGCGAGGACCCAGACGGCGTCGGCGCGGCACCCCTTGGCGGAACAGATCGGCTTCTCTTCGCTCACTGGACCATTGATCACCCGATCATTGTCCAGCAACAGCGATGCCGGGCAGCCACGGGGGGAGCTGCCCGGCATCGGTCCGTCGCTCCGACGGGGGATGCGGAGCGCGTAGGCAGTATGTCACGGCACCTGGGGTGCGGTGCACCGGATCGTCATGATTGATCTGAGCTTTTCTTGAGGTTCGGGGCGTCGAGCGCGGGGCGTACCGGGGTCGGGACGAAGGTGGAGGGAAGGGACGGAGCGGTCTCGCGTCCCGCGTTGGCGATCACCACGGCGATGTACGGGAGCAGGATGCCCAGGCCCAGCGCCACGAAGGCCACGTGCCGCTCGACGTTCCACAGGACCGCCGCGGCGATCACGGAGAGCGTCCGCACCGTCATCGAGATGACATAGCGCCGCTGCCGTCCCCGGACGTCGTCGGCGAGCCCCTGTCGCGCCCCCGTGATCCGGAAGACCTCGGCCTGGCCACGCTTCGGCATCGCCCTCCACCACCCAACGGTCGTGCCGGACCCTCCCCGGTCCGGACCTCGCTCCACCGTACGCCCGCCCCGCCGGGCCGACGAGACCGGGGCGCGTACGGCGCTGTCCGACATGCGCCGTATGGCCGATGGGCCGAGACTGGGCCCACAGGTGCACTAGGAGGCGGCGATGAGTTGGTTGTGGGCGATCATCGTGGGATTCGTCCTCGGTCTGATCGCGAAGGCGATCCTTCCCGGGAAGCAGCAGATCCCGTTGTGGCTGACGACCGTGTTCGGCATTCTCGGCAGCGTGCTCGGCAACGCGGTCGCGGGCTGGATCGGAGTCGAGGACACCCGGGGCATCGACTGGACCCGGCACCTGCTCCAGCTGATCGGCGCCGTCGCCGTCGTCGGAGTGGGCGACATGCTGTGGGCCTCGATCAAGGGCAGCAAGCAGCGCGCCTGAGACACGAGAAGAGGCCCGGTACGGCGCACAGCGCACGTACCGGGCCTCTTCCCATGGTCCCGCTAGCCGGCGAACTCGATCGCCGCCAGGTTCTTCTTGCCGCGCCGCAGCACCAGCCAGCGGCCGTGCAGCAGCTCCTCCGCCGACACCACGGCGTCCTCGGCGGTCACCTTCGCGTTGTTCACGTAGGCCCCGCCCTCCTTCACCGTGCGGCGCGCCGCCGACTTGCTCGCCACGAGACCGACCTCGGCGAACAGGTCCACGACCTGGCCGAGCTCGGACACGCGCGCGTGCGGCAGCTCGGACAGCGCGGCGGCGAGCGTCGGCTCGTCCAGCTCGGCCAGGTCGCCCTGCCCGAACAGCGCCTTGGAGGCGTTGATGACGGCCGCGCACTGATCGGCGCCGTGCACCAGGGTGGTGAGCTCCTCCGCCAGCGCACGCTGGGCGGCGCGCGCCTGCGGCCGCTCGGCGGTCTGCGCCTCCAGCTCCTCCAGCTCCTCGCGGGACTTGAAGGACAGGATCCGCATGTACGTCGAGATGTCCCGGTCGTCCACGTTCAGCCAGAACTGGTAGAACGCGTACGGCGTGGTCATCTCCGGGTCCAGCCAGACGGCCCCGCCCTCGGTCTTGCCGAACTTGGTGCCGTCCGCCTTGACCATCAGCGGGGTCGCCAGCGCGTGCGCCTCGGCACCCGGCTCCAGGCGGTGGATCAGGTCGAGGCCGGCCACCAGGTTGCCCCACTGGTCCGAGCCGCCCTGCTGGAGCGTGCAGCCGTAGCGGCGGTACAGCTCGAGGAAGTCCATGCCCTGGAGCAGCTGGTAGCTGAACTCCGTGTAGCTGATGCCCTGCTCGGACTCCAGGCGCCGGGCGACGGAGTCCTTGGTCAGCATCTTGTTGACCCGGAAGTGCTTGCCGATGTCCCGCAGGAACTCGATCGCCGACATCCCGGCGGTCCAGTCCAGGTTGTTCACCATGACCGCCGCGTTCTCCCCCTCGAAGGAGAGGAAGGGCTCGATCTGCGAGCGCAGCCGGTTCACCCAGTTCGCCACCGTCTCGGGGTCGTTCAGGGTGCGCTCGGCCGTCGGCCGCGGGTCACCGATCTGCCCGGTGGCCCCGCCGACCAGCGCCAGCGGCCGGTGCCCGGCCTGCTGGAGCCGGCGGACGGTGAGGACCTGGACCAGGTGGCCGACGTGGAGGCTGGCCGCGGTCGGGTCGAAACCGCAATAGAACGTGACGGGGCCGTCCGCGAGAGCCTTGCGCAGTGCGTCCTCATCGGTGGACTGGGCGAAGAGCCCGCGCCACTTCAGCTCGTCGACGATGTCCGTCACGTCGTCCGTCTCCTCGTGATGCTCAGGGGAACCAGTTGTCGCGATCAGTCTATGGGGGTCAGACCCCCTTGCTGACCGAGCTCATGTTGAAGTCCGGCACTCGCAGGGCCGGCATCGCGGCCCGTGTGAACCAGTCGCTCCACTCGCGCGGCAGCGTCTTCTCCGTACGACCCGCCTCCGAGGCCCGCGACAGCAGGTCCACCGGCGACTCGTTGAACCGGAAGTTGTTCACCTCGCCGACCACCTCGCCGTTCTCGACGAGGTAGACGCCGTCCCGGGTCAGCCCGGTCAGCAGCAGCGTCGCCGGGTCGACCTCGCGGATGTACCAGAGGCAGGTCAGCAGCAGGCCACGCTCCGTCGAGGCCACCATCTCCTCCAGGGAGCGCTCGCCGCCGCCGTCCAGGATCAGGTTCCCGGCTCCCGGCGCCACGGGCAACCGAGTAAGCGCCGCCGTGTGCCGGGTGGTGATCAGGTGCGCCAGGCTGCCGGCCTTCACCCAGTCGACCGGCCCGACCGGCAGACCGTTGTCGAAGACGGAGGAGTCGTCGCCCGAGGAGTGCGCGATCACGAACGGCGAGGACTCCAGGCCCGGCTCGTTCGGGTCGCTGCGCAGCGTGAGCGGCAGCGGCGACAGGACCTCGCCGAGCCGGGTGCCGCCGCCGGGCTTGGAGAAGACCGTCCGGCCCTCCACCGCGTCCCGGGCCGTCGAGGACCACAGCTGGTAGATCAGCAGGTCGGCCACGGCGGTCGGCGGCAGCAGCGTCTCGTACCGGCCGGCGGGCAGCTCGATCCTCCGCTCCGCCCAGCCGAGACGGGTCGCGAGCTCGGCGTCGAGCGCGCCCGGGTCGACGTCCTTGAAGTCCCGGGTCGCGCGCCCGGCCCAGGCGGAACGCGAGCGGTCCGGGGACTTGGCGTTGAGCTCCAGGGTCCCGTTGGGCTGGTCGTGGCGGAGCCGCAGCCCCGTGGACGTGCCCAGGTAGGTGGAGGTCAGCTCGTGGTTGGCGAAGCCGTACAGCTCACGGCCGCCGGCACGCGCGCGTGCGAAGGCCTCGCCGAGCGCCGGGGCGAAGTCGGTGAAGACGGCGGAGGAGGTCTCCGCCGGCGCGTCCGTGAAGTCGGGCGAGGCGGGCACGCCCTCCACGAGCGGCTGGGCGTCCTCGGCGGGCCCGGCGGCGCGGGCGGCGGCCTCGGCGGCCCGGACCAGGGGCTCCAGGTCGTCGACGGTCACGGCGGACCGCGAGACGACACCGGAGGCGGTGCCCTGGGCGCCGTCGACGGTCGCGATGACCGTGAGGGTACGGCCCCGCGTCACACCGTTCGTGGTGAGCGCGTTCCCGGCCCAGCGCAGATTGGCCGAGGACTCCTCGTCGGCGATGACGACACACCCGTCGGCGCGGGACAGCTCAAGGGCCCGCTCGACGATCTCGTACGGCTTGCTGACGCGGCTCATCGACCGGCCTCCTGCGTCGTGTTCAGGATGTTGACGCCCCGGAAGAGGGCGGACGGGCAGCCGTGCGAGACGGCGGCGACCTGGCCCGGCTGGGCCTTGCCGCAGTTGAAGGCGCCACCGAGCACGTACGTCTGCGGGCCGCCGACCTGCTCCATCGAGCCCCAGAAGTCGGTGGTCGTCGCCTGGTAGGCCACGTCCCGCAGCTGCCCGGCGAGCCGGCCGTTCTCGATGCGGAAGAAGCGCTGGCCGGTGAACTGGAAGTTGTAGCGCTGCATGTCGATCGACCAGGACCGGTCGCCCACCACGTAGATGCCGCGCTCCACGCCCCCGATCAGGTCCTCCGTCGACAGACCGCCCGGGTCCGGCTGGAGCGAGACGTTCGCCATCCGCTGCACCGGGACGTGCGCGGGGGAGTCGGCGAAGGCGCAGCCGTTCGACCGGCCCAGGCCCGTGAGCTTCGCGATCCGCCGGTCCAGCTGGTAGCCGACGAGCGTGCCGTCCTTCACCAGGTCCCAGCTCTGCGCCTCGACGCCCTCGTCGTCGAAGCCGACGGTGGCGAGACCGTGCTCGGCGGTCCGGTCACCCGTCACGTTCATGATCGAGGAGCCGTACGCCAGCTTGCCCAGCTGGTCGAAGGTGGCGAACGAGGTGCCCGCGTACGCCGCCTCGTAGCCCAGCGCCCGGTCCAGCTCGGTGGCGTGACCGATGGACTCGTGGATCGTCAGCCACAGGTTCGACGGGTCCACGACCAGGTCGTACCGGCCCGCCTCCACGCTCGGCGCCCGCATCTTCTCGGCGAGCAGCGCCGGGATCTCGTCGAGCTCCTTGTCCCAGTCCCAGCCGGTCCCCGTCAGGTACTCCCAGCCCCGCCCGACCGGCGGCGCGATCGTCCGCATCGAGTCGAACTCGCCGGTCGTCTCGTCCACGGCGACCGCCGTGAGCTGCGGGTGCAGCCGGACGCGCTGCTGGGTGGTCACGGTGCCGGCCGTGTCCGCGTAGAACTTGTTCTCGTGGACGGTGAGCAGCGAGGCGTCCACGTGCGCCACGCCCTCCGCCCCGAGCAGCCGCGCGCTCCAGTCGGCGAGCAGCGCGCTCTTCTCCTCGGCGGGGACGGAGAAGGGGTCGATCTCGTACGAGGAGACCCAGGTGCGCTCGGAGTGCACCGGCTCCTCCGCCAGCTCCACGCGCTCCTCGGAGCCGGCCGCCGCGATCACCTTCGCCGACAGCTTGGCCATGGCGACCGCCTGCGAGGCGACCCGCGCGGCCCCGTCCATCGTCAGGTCGACGCCGGACGCGAAGCCCCAGGCCCCGCCGTGCACCACCCGCACCGCGTAGCCGAGGTCCGTGGTGTCCGAGGACCCGGACGGTTTGGCGTCGCGCAGCCGCCACGAGGCGCTGCGCACCCGCTCCAGGCGGAAGTCCGCGTGCTCGGCACCGAGCGCGCGCGCTCGGGCGAGCGCCGCGTCGGCGAGCGCCCGCAACGGCAGCGCGACGAACGAAGGGTCGATCTGATGGACCACGAGCGGCCTCGCTCTCGGCGATCGGAAGACAGCGGTCTGAAACTGCCCCGGAAGTCAATCACGGGACGGGCGGCCGAGTCGGCGCATTGAGGAGCGCCCCCGGTGGAACCCGTCCCTCCGCGGCGCGGCGACCCGACCCGTACGGCCCCCGAGCTGTAGGGATCCGACAGCGACGCCCGTACGCCACTGTGGGAGGTCGATTGCTCATGTCGGGGGCGATACCGATAGGTTTTCGGCTACCAGACCGCTATCGAAAGGGTGATCCGTTGAGCCGCTCGGTTCTCGTCACCGGAGGAAACCGGGGCATCGGCCTCGCCATCGCCCGCGCGTTCGCCGAGGCCGGCGACAAGGTCGCGATCACGTACCGCTCCGGCGAGCCCCCGGCCGCCCTGGTCGAGCTCGGCTGCCTTCCCGTCAAGTGCGACATCACCGACGCGGAGCAGGTGGAGACGGCCTACAAGGAGATCGAGGAGAAGCACGGTCCGGTGGAGGTCCTCGTGGCCAACGCCGGCGTGACGAAGGACCAGCTCCTCATGCGCATGACCGAGGAGGACTTCACGTCCGTCCTCGACACCAACCTCACCGGCACCTTCCGGGTGGTCAAGCGCGCCAACCGCGGGATGCTGCGCGCCAAGAAGGGCCGCGTCGTCCTGATCTCCTCGGTCGTCGGTCTGCTGGGCTCCGCGGGCCAGGCCAACTACGCCGCCTCCAAGGCCGGCCTGGTCGGCTTCGCCCGCTCCCTCGCGCGTGAGCTGGGCTCGCGCAACATCACCTTCAACGTCGTCGCCCCCGGCTTCGTCGACACCGACATGACCGCGGTGCTCACCGACGAGCAGCGCGCGGGCATCGTGTCGCAGGTGCCGCTGGGCCGCTACGCGCAGCCGGAGGAGATCGCCGCGGCGGTGAAGTTCCTCGCCTCCGACGACGCCTCGTACATCACTGGAGCCGTCATCCCGGTTGACGGCGGATTGGGCATGGGTCACTGATCACCATGAGCGGAATTCTCGAGGGCAAGCGCATCCTCATCACCGGTGTGCTGATGGAGTCCTCCATCGCCTTCCACGCCGCGAAGCTGGCCCAGGAGCAGGGTGCGGAGATCATCCTCACCGCCTGGCCCCGGCCGTCGCTGACCGAGCGCATCGCCAAGAAGCTCCCCAAGCCCGAGAACGTCAAGGTCCTGGAGCTCGACGTCTCGAACGACGAGCACCTCGCCCGCCTGGAGGGCCAGGTCCGTGAGCACCTGGGCGACCGTCTCGACGGCATCGTGCACTCCATCGGCTTCGCGCCGCAGGACGCCCTCGGCGGCAACTTCCTGAACACGCCGTTCGAGTCCGTGGCCACCGCCATGCACGTCTCCGCCTTCTCCCTGAAGTCGCTGACGATGGCGCTGCTGCCGCTGATGTCCGAGGGCGGTTCCGTCGTCGGCCTCACCTTCGACGCGCAGTACGCCTGGCCGCAGTACGACTGGATGGGCCCGGCCAAGGCCGCCCTGGAGGCCACCAGCCGCTACATGGCGCGCGACCTCGGCAAGCAGAAGATCCGCTGCAACCTGATCTCGGCGGGCCCGCTCGGCTCCATGGCCGCCAAGTCCATCCCGGGCTTCGACGGCCTGGCCTCCGTGTGGGACACCCGCTCCCCGCTGACCTGGGACCTCGCGGACCCGGAGCCGGCCGGCCGCGGCATCGTCGCGCTGCTCTCGGACTGGTTCCCGATGACCACGGGCGAGATCATCCACGTGGACGGCGGTCTGCACGCCATCGGCGCGTAACCGCGCAGCACAGCAGGTAGAGGGCCGTGTGTCCGCCCAGGTGGCGGACACACGGCCCTCGCCGTTCCGCAACTCCTGCACGGGTCGAAAAGTAGCCCGAATGACCCCAGACTGAGGCAGAGCGTGATGTTCTGCTGCTGACGGGGAGGAGGTACGGGCATGCGCGCGATACGTCAGGGCTTCGGGGCGTTCGCCTCCGTCGCCGTTCTGATCACCGGGACAGCCGTGGCCACCGAGCTGCGGGCCGCTCCCGCCCCGGCCGAGGAACGCGCGGCCACCGCCCCGGCGGCTGAGGAGCCGGAGAACTTCGGGGCCTCCTGCCACACCGTCGTCGAGGGCTCCCGTGTCACCGCGCACTGCAGCAACCCGTACCCCCGCACCGACCTGATCCGCCTCCACGTCGAGTGCGAGCGCTGGTGGGACGTCGACAGCGACAGCGCCCCCGTGGAGGTCGAACCCGCCGACTACGCCCGGGTCACCGGCCGTTGCTGGAAGGAGGTCCGGTCCGCCTGGGTCACGCACCAGCCCGCGGATCCGGCTCCCGCTCCTGCTCCGGACTCGCTTCCGGTACGGGGTTCCTGAGGCACATGAAGGGGTAGCCGGCCGCCTCCGTGCCGGCCCGCTCGGCATCGCCCTCGCGGATCGCGTCCACGAGGCGCGCGTGGTCCATGTGGTTCTCGGGCCGCAGCACCTGCCCCACGTCGTCGCGCAGCCAATCCCGCAGCAGGTCGCCCAGGTCCGCGTAGAGCTCCGTCAGGACCTCGTTGCCCGACGCGGCGACGACGGCGTGGTGGAAGGCCGCGTCGACCGTCACGAACCGCTCCGCGTCCCCGGACTCCCACGCCTCCTCGCGGCGCCCGAGCAGGGCGTCCAGCTGCTTCAGGTCCCGCTCCGTGCGCCGTTCGGCCGCGAACCGGGCGGCGGCGGACTCCAGCGTGGAGCGCAGCTCGGCCACGTGCCGGGGGTCGGAGCCCGCGAAGCGCCGGTGCATGACGCCCGCCAGCTCGCTGGTGGCGACTACGTACGTCCCCGAGCCCTGGCGGATGTCGAGCAGCCCGTTGTGCGCGAGCGCGCGGACCGCCTCGCGCACGGTGTTCCGGGCGACGCCCAGCTGCTCGACCAGTTCGGGTTCGGTCGGGATACGCGAACCCACCGGCCATTCGCCGGAGGTGATCTGGTTCCGCAGCTCGGCGATCACCTGGTCGGAGAGACCGGTGCGCCGGGGGTGACCGAGGGCCATGGAACGCCTTCCCATTGGTTCAAGTCTGGACCGTTCGAGATTGGACAACCAATCATCCCATGATTCTATGATGGCCCCATGCCTGACGAGCAGAAGACCCTCGACCCCGCCGCGACCGCGCCGTCCGGAACGCCCGCCACCGCCGGCGACTCTCCCGCACCGGACCGTGCCGCCCCGGCGCGCCGCTGGGCCCTCGGCCTCGTCGCCGTCGGACTCGTCCTGGCCGCGCTCAACCTGCGCCCCGCCATCACCAGCCTCGGCGCCCTCCTCGAAGAGGTCAGCCACGACCTCCACATGAGCGGCAGCGTCGCCGGTGTCCTCACCTCCGTGCCCCCGCTCTGCTTCGCGGTCTTCGGCATCACCGCCCCCCGCCTCGCCCGCCGCTTCGGCCCCGCCGCCGTCGTCTGCGCGGGCATGGCCGCGATCTTCACCGGCCTCGTCCTGCGGCCCTTCGCGACCGGCACCGCCGCCTTCCTCGCCGCCAGCGCCCTCGCCCTCATGGGCATCGCCGTCAGCAACGTCCTGATGCCCGTCATCGTCAAGCGGTACTTCCCCGACCGCGTCGGCAGCATGACCGGCCTCTACTCCATGGCGCTCGCCCTGGGCACCTCGGTCGCGGCGGCCGCGACCGTCCCCATGACCGACGCTCTCGGCGGCGGCTGGCGCCTCGGCCTGGGCGTCTGGGCTGTGCTCGCCGCGCTCGCCGTGCTGCCCTGGCTCCCGCTCCTGCGTGACCGGGGCGCGGACGCGGTACGTCCCGCAGTCCCCGCGGCGGCACCGCAGGCGGCCGCGCCCCGCATCACCCGCAGCCGCACCGCCTGGGCGCTCGGCGTCTTCTTCGGCCTCCAGGCCACCGGCGCCTACATCACCATGGGCTGGATGCCGCAGATCTTCCGCGACTCCGGCGTCCCCGCCACCACCGCGGGCGTGCTCCTCGCCGTCACCATGGTCATGGGCGTCCCGCTCGCCTTCGTCATCCCCCGCCTCGCGACCCGGATGAAGAACCAGGGCCCGATCGTCGTCGCCCTCGGCCTGTGCGGACTCACCGGCTACACCGGACTCTTCCTGGCCCCCGCCGCCGGAGCCTGGGTCTGGGCGGTGCTCCTCGGCATCTCGAACTGCTCCTTCCCGCTCGCCCTCACGATGATCGGCATGCGCTCGCGCACCGGCGCCGGCGTCGTCCGGCTCTCCGCCTTCGCGCAGAGCGTCGGCTACCTGATCTCGATCCCCGGCCCCCTCCTCGTCGGCGTGCTCTACCAGCACAGCGGCGGCTGGGGACTGCCCGTCGCCCTCATGGGCGGACTGATGGTCCCGCAGATGATCGTCGGAACCCTGGCGGGCAGGGACCGGACGGTCGAGGACGAATGCTGAGATGTAAGACTGTTCCCATGCCAGTCCTCGAACCCAACCCCCAGAACGGCCAGAAGAAGCTGCTCGTCGTGCTCGGCGCGATGCTCGGCATCACGGTCGTCATCGCCGTCATCGCCTCCTTCGCCTCCCCGTGAGTCTCCCCCTGGGGCTTCCCCCGGGTCTCCCCGTGGGTCTTCCCCTGGGTCTCCCCGTGAGGTGGGGGTAGCCCCCGCATCCCCTAGGGGGCGGGTCTCAGGGTGAAGTGGGTGGATCACCGGATGTGCCGGCGGACGCGCGATCCGTACGTTGGTGACAACGGCGAAAGCGCGGAACTCACCCACGGAGGCGGCCATGTCGGCCCCCACGCACCCCGGCATCCGGACCACGACCACCGGCGTCGACACCCGGCTGCCCTGGTGGGCCCTCGCCCTCCCCGCAGCCGCCTTCCTCGCCCTCCTGGTCCTCATGGCCGGGTCGGGTGAGGCCCGGGCGACCACGGGTGACCCTGCGGTCGGGCGGGTCCTGGAGCAGGTCTGGCAAACGCTCTCTCCCTGAGTCGGAGTGGCCTGTTTCGTGCGAAGCTGTGGACCATGAGCGTCGATACACCCCGCAGCATCGTGCTCCTCCGGCACGCGAAGGCAGACTGGAACGACTCTTCCGACCATGAGCGACCGCTCGCCGACCGAGGCCGCAAGGACGCCCCGGTGGCCGGCCGCAAGCTCGCCGACAGCGGCATCGCCTTCGACCTGGCCCTCTGTTCGACCGCCCTCCGCACCCGCGAGACCTGGAAGCTGGCCGTCCACGAGCTGCCCGTGCGCCCCAAGACGGTGTACGAGGACCGCATGTACGAGGCCTCCCTCGGCGAGCTCATCGCCCTGGTGAACGAGACCCCGGACGCCGTGAACAACCTCCTGCTCATCGGCCACAACCCCGGCATGCACGCCCTCGCCGACGCCCTCGCCGGCGAGGCCGAGGGCGACACCCTCGCCCGCATGAGCCACAGCGGCTTCCCGGCCTCCGCCTACGCCGTCGTCACCTTCAACGGCTCCTGGAAGTCCGTGGAGCACGGCGTCGGCAAGCTCGTCGACTTCTGGACCCCGCACGCCTGACCCCGTACGTGTGATCCCGTACGCCTGATCCCGTACGCGGAAGGGCCCGGGCGTCGACCGACGCCCGGGCCCTTCTCCGTACCCCCACCGCTCAGTGCGGCAGGTCCTCCTCGCCGACGTCCGCGGCCTCGACCTCTTCGCGCGTGATGCCCAGCAGGTACAGCACGGTGTCCAGGAACGGCACGTTCACCGCCGTGTGGGCCGCCTGACGCACCACCGGCTTCGCGTTGAACGCCACCCCGAGCCCGGCCGCGTTCAGCATGTCCAGGTCGTTGGCCCCGTCGCCGATCGCCACGGTCTGCGCCAGCGGCACCCCCGCCTCCGTGGCGAACCGGCGCAGCAGCCGCGCCTTGCCCGCCCGGTCGACGATCTCGCCGGTCACCCGGCCGGTGAGCTTCCCGTCCACGATCTCCAGGGTGTTGGCCGAGGCGAAGTCGAGGCCGAGCCGCTCCTTCAGATCGTCGGTGACCTGCGTGAACCCGCCGGAGACGACACCCACCTGGTAGCCGAGCCGCTTGAGCGTACGGATCAGGGTCCGGGCGCCGGGCGTCAGCCGCACCTCGGCGCGGACCTTGTCGACCACCGAGGCGTCGAGGCCCGCGAGCAGCTCCACGCGCGCGTGCAGCGACTGCTCGAAGTCCAGCTCGCCGCGCATCGCCGCCGCCGTCACCTCGGCGACCTTGTCCTCGCAGCCCGCGTGCGCGGCGAAGAGCTCGATCACCTCGTCCTGGATCAGGGTCGAGTCGACGTCCATGACGACCAGCCGCTGGGCCCGCCGGTGCAGACCGGCGGAGACCACGGCCACGTCGACGCCGACGGAGTGCGCCTCGGTGGCGAGGGCGGTCCGCAGCGGTTCGGTCTCGCAGCCCGAGACGGCGAACTCGACCGCCGTCACCGGGTACTTCGCGAGGCGGAAGATACGGTCGATGTTGCCGCCGGTCTCCGCGATCCTGGCCGCTATGGCCGCCGTCTGCTCGGCGGTGAGCGGGTGGCCGAGCACGGTGACGTGCGAGCGTCCCTCGCCACGGGGACGGTTGTCGCCCGTGCCGGAGATGATCTCGGCCTGGAGCTTCATCGACTCGGCCCAGCTGTGGATGGTGGCCCGGAGCTCGCCCTGCGAGGCGACGGTCGGCTCGGTGACGAGCGCGCACAGGACGAGGCGGCCCCGGGAGACCACCTGCTCGATGTCCACGACGTCGACGGAGTAGGCGGCGAGGGTGTCGAAGAGTCCCGCGGTGATCCCGGGACGGTCCTTCCCGAAGATCTTGACGAGAAGGGTGGGAACGTCTGAGGTCTGCGATGCGCTCATGGTGGTTCCACCGTATCGGGCACCGTGTGCCGCCCGAGCGCCCGTCCCGCCCTGCGGACACCCGAGTGGTCCAGGACTTGCCCGGGGCTTGCCCCGAAGGTCTTCACGCGGCCCGACTTTCCGAGACGGGACCGGGCCTGAAATAGTTCCCCAGGATGATTCGCCATCCCTGGACTCCCGAAGACGGGGGTACATCGGGGGACAAGTAGTGGGGCATGGAGTGCCAGAACTCGTACTGGAATTGAACGGCAGGACCTGGACGCTCGATCCGTCCCGGTCGTACACCCTGGGCAGGGACCCTCAGGGTGACCTGGTCATCGACGATGCCAGGGTCTCGTGGCGCCACGCCACCATCAGCTGGGGCGGCCGGAGCTGGGTCATCGAGGACCACGGCTCCACCAACGGCACCTTCCTCCAGGGCCAGAGGATCCACCAGGTGGAGATCGGCCCCGGTTCGGCCGTCAACCTCGGCAACGCCACCGACGGCCCGCGGCTGAATCTCGCCGCCGGCGCGGACGCCGCGCCTCAGCAGCAGGCACCGCAGCAGCAGGTGCCCCAGCAGCAGGCCCCTGCCCAGCAGGCCCCCGCGCACCACGCGGCCGGCGCCGCCGCAGCCCAGGCCGACTGGGCCACGCACCAGGCGCCGCCGCAGCAGCAGGGCTGGCAGCAGCCGGCCCAACAGCCGCCCGTCCACCAGCCGGTCCCGCACCAGCAGGGACCCGCCCAGGGGCACCCCGGCGGCTCCGCGGGGGCGCCGTCGCCCTACGGCGACCACCGCAGCCCGACGACCTTCTACCAGCTGGACCTCGGCCGCGTGATGCGGATCGGCCGTGCCCTCGAGAACGAACTGGTCGTCTCCGACCTCCAGGTCTCGCGGCACCACGCCGAGTTCCACGCGACGCCCGACGGCCGCTTCGAGATCCGCGACCTCGGCTCGCACAACGGCACGTACGTCAACGGTCAGCCGATCGCCAAGGGCGGCACGGCCCTCCTCGGCCCGCAGGACATCGTCGGCGTCGGTCACTCGACCTTCCGCATCGTCGGCGGCCAGCTGGAAGAGTTCGTCGACACCGGCTCGGTCTCCTTCTCGGCCCGCCACCTCACGGTCACGGTCGACGGCGGCAAGCAGATCCTCAAGGACGTCACCTTCGGCGTCCCGGAGAAGTCGCTGATCGGCGTCATCGGCCCGTCCGGCTCCGGCAAGTCCACCCTGCTCAAGGCGCTGACCGGCTACCGCCCGGCCAACGAGGGCGATGTCCTCTACGACAACCGCAGCCTCTACAAGCAGTTCGCCGAGCTGCGCCAGCGCATCGGTCTGGTCCCGCAGGACGACATCCTGCACAAGGAGCTGACCGTCCAGAAGGCGCTGCGCTACGCGGCCAAGCTCCGCTTCCCCGGCGACACCGCCACGGCCGAGCGCGAGGCCCGCATCGACGAGGTGCTGCGCGAGCTCAAGCTCGACATCCACAAGGAGAAGAAGGTCACCTCCCTCTCCGGTGGCCAGCGCAAGCGCGTCTCCGTCGCCCTGGAGCTCCTCACCAAGCCCTCGCTGATCTTCCTGGACGAGCCGACCTCCGGCCTCGACCCGGGCATGGACCGCGATGTCATGCAGCTGCTCCGCGGCCTCGCGGACGACGGCCGCACGGTCCTCGTCGTCACCCACTCGGTGGCCGAGCTGGGCCTCTGCGACAAGCTGCTCGTGATGGCGCCCGGCGGCTCCGTGGCGTACTTCGGCCCGCCGGAGGAGGCGCTGAACTTCTTCGGCTACTCCACCTGGGCCGACGTCTTCTCCGCCTTCGAGAACTACCGCGACTACGACTGGGCGGGCCGCTGGAAGGGCTCGCAGCACTACCAGATGTACGCCGCGGACATCGACGCCGTCGCCGCGCAGCCCGTCCAGATGCCGCAGCAGGCCATGGCCCGCCCGCCGAAGCCGCAGGGCTGGGGCTCGCAGCTGTTGACCCTGATCCGCCGCTACGTGTCGGTGATCGCCTCCGACAAGGGCTTCATGGCCCTGATGGTGATCCTGCCGGCCGTCCTCGGCGCGGTGTCCGTCGTCATCCCCGCCGACTTCGGCCTCGGGAAGCCCACGCCGCCGTCCCGCTTCAACGGCGACGCCGGCACGATCATGCTGATCCTCGCGGTCGGCATGTGCTTCTCCGGCGCGGCCAACTCCGTCCGAGAGCTGATCAAGGAACGCGTCATCTACGAGCGGGAGCGCGCCGTCGGCCTGTCCCGTTCCGCGTACCTGATGTCCAAGGTCATCGTCCTCGGCCTGATCACGGCCTTCCAGGGCGTGATCATCTGCGGCATCGGCTTCTCCACGCGCGCGCTGCCCGAAGAGGGCCTGTTCATGCCGCCGGCCGCCGAGCTGTGCATCCAGGTCATCGCGCTCGGCCTGACCTCGATGATGGTCGGCCTGGTCATCTCCGCGCTGGTGAAGACCGCCGAGAAGACCATGCCGCTGCTCGTCATGTTCGCGATCATCCAGGTCGTGTTCACCGGCATCCTCTTCCAGGTGTACGGCTCGCCCGGCCTGGAGCAGTTCGCCTGGCTCATGCCCTCCCGCTGGGGCATCGCCGGCGCCGGCACCACCCTGGACCTGGCGCACCTGATGCCGCCGTGGGACCACAAGGACCCCACGAACACCGACCCGCTGTGGGAGCACACGGTCGGCCAGTGGAGCCTCGACCTCGGCATCCAGCTGTTCATGGCGACCGTCTGCTGCGTCCTCGTGGCGCGGCTGCTGCGCCGCCACGAGCCCGAGGTCATGCGCAAGTAACCCTCGCGACGCCACGCCGAAGGGCGGCACCCCTCTCCGGGGTGCCGCCCTTCCGCGTATCAGTACGCGCTGTTGACGTTGTCGATCGAGCCGTAGCGGTCGGCCGCGTAGTTGGCGGCGGCGACGATGTTGGCGACCGGGTCGTACTGGTCGAACTTGGTGCCGGCGATGTGGTACGCCTTGAAGGTCGGGTAGATCACCTGGAGCAGGCCCTTGGACGGGACGCCGTTGATGGCGTTGATGTCCCAGTTGTTGATGGCGTACGGGTTGCCGCTGGACTCGCGCATGATGTTCCGGTGCAGGCCGTTGTAGGTGCCCGGGATGTTGTGCTTGTCCATGATGTAGAGCGCCTCGCGGATCCAGCCGTCGAGGTTGTTCGCGAAGACCGGGGTACGGGCGACGGAACGGCTCGCGGCGGCCTTCTCGGCGGCGCGCTTCTTCGCGGCGGCCTTGGCCTTGGCCTCGGCCTTCGCCTTGGCGGCGGCCTTCGCCTTGGCGGCGGCCTTGGCCTTGGCGGCGGCCTTGGCCTTCGCGTCGGCCTTCGCCTTGGCGGCGGCGGCCTTGGCCTTGGCCTCGGCCTCCTGCTTGGCCTTCAGACCGATGGTGGTCTGCTGCTCGCTGACGCTGGCGGCCAGCGCCTTGGCCTGCGGGCTGTTCGCGTCGTACGACCAGGCGACCTGCTGGGTACCGGACAGGGCCTGCGGCTCGGTCTCGGTGCCGCCGTTGCCGGGCACGAGGGAGAAGGTGAGGGCTGCGGCGCTCAGAGCGACGACGCCGGCGATCGTGGCCTTGTGGGTCTTCTTCAGACCACGACTGTGGCCAGGGGTGTTCGCAGACATGCAGGACTACCTCTTCGAATCGCTGGGGGTCGCTCGGCCGGGGCGGCGCTGCGCCTGCTCGGCGGCGACGGGGGCAATTCTTAGCGGCAGCAAAATCCTGTGGCAAAGGTGTGACGTACGAACCCGGGTAGTGGATCAGGGGGTTGTGCACGGGCCACGCAAAGCCCCCTGTGCCCCATTTCCTCCGCCGATTTCCGGTGTCGTGGGGTCCACTAGGGGGCTTCGTAAGTGATGTGGGTCCTATGCGCGGCCTCACATCGGGCACGTAACAAACTGACCAGGCGTTGCGTCAGCAATGCGCAGGGTGAGGTTCCTCCTCCGGGAGGAGGAGATGGACGTCGCCGAACTCGTGCCAGAGGTAGCGGCCCCGTACCGCGGCGTCGTACGCGCTCCGCAGCGCGGGCCGCCCGGCGACCGCCTCCAGCATCAGCAGATGCGAGGCCTCGGGCTCGTGCAGGCCGGTGAGCAGCCCGTCCACGACCCGCACCCCCCGCGCGGGCGTCACCACGAGCCCGGTCCACCCCCGAACGGCCCGCACGACCCCGTCGACCGCGGCCGACTCCAGGGCCCGCACCACCGTGGTCCCCACCGCGATCACCCGGCCGCCCTCGGCCCGGGCCGTGTTCACCAGGGCCGCCGTCGCCGCCGGCACCTCGAAGCGTTCCGGGTACGGCGGCTCGTGGGCCTCAGCAGACGACACCCCCGTATGAAGGGACAGCGGGGCGATCCGTACGCCCCGGTCGACCAGCTCCGCCACGAGCCGGGCCGTGAAGGGCCGCCCCGCGCTCGGCATCTCCGCCGAGCCCGCCCCGTCGGGGGAGGGGAGGGCGAAGACCGTCCGGTACGCCGACAGGGGCTGGTCCCGCTCCGTGTACCCGTACCGGATGGCCCGCCCGTACCGCCCGAGCAGCCCCGGCACGTCCGCGTCCGCCCGCGCCCACCACAGCCGCCCGCTCCCGGGCACCAGCGGCTCCGCCAGCACCAGCCGCGCCCCTCCGGGCAGCCGCACGACCGCCCCCGCCGGACCGCCCCCACGCGGGCGCGTACTGCCCGACCCGTCCGGCGTCCGCAGCTCCACGGCCCACCGCCCGTCGTCCCCGCGGGTGGAGAAGTGGACGACCACCGGCTCCCCGCCGGGCCCGGACCCCGGGGGGTGTCCTGCCAGCCGGCCGTCCACGGCCGCCGCCAGCGTCGTCGAGGTGTTCACGGCGAGCACGTCCCCGGCCCGCAGCAGCGCCGGCAGCTCCGTGAAGGAGTGGTGCGACACCTCCTCGCCCCGCGACACGAGCAGCCGCACGTCGTCCCGGCCCCGCCCGGGCCCCCGCTGCTCGGCCGGCACCCGCGCCGACAGCTCCGCCGGCACCCGTACGGCGAGGCTCATCGTGTCTCCAGGAAGGCCGGCGCCGAGTACCGCCCGCTCGCCGGCCGCTCGTCGAGCAGCCGCAGGAAGACCGGGGCGACCTCGTCCGGGGTCGGCGTCCCCGACAGGTCCTCGCCGGGCTCCGCGGCCGCCAGCATGTCCGTCCGCATCCCGCCCGGGTCCACCCACCAGACCCGCAGCCCCGGCTCCTCCACCGCCAGGACCGCCGACAGCTGGTCGAGCGCCGCCTTCGTCGCCCCGTACGCGCCCCAGGTCCGGTACGCCTCCGCAGCCGCGTCCGAACTCAGATTGACCACCGCCCCGGCGGGCGACGTACGCAGCAGGGGCAGCGCCTCCTGAAGGAGCCCCAGCGGAGCCACCACGTTGACCTCCAGGGCCGCCCGGAACCCGTCCAGCGAGTGACGGTCGAGCGGCACGAGCGGCTCGGCGCCCAGGATCCCCGCGTTGTTCACCACCAGATCGAGCCCCCCGAGCTCCCCCGCCGCCGCCACCAGCTCCCGCCGGTGCGCCGCGTCCGTCACGTCCCCCGCCAGCGCCACCACCCGGGCGCCACGCGCGCGGGCCGCCTCCGCGCTCTCCTCCAGTACGTCCGCCTTGCGGGCGTCGAGCACCAGATCCCAGCCCCGCCCGGCGAGCGCCGCGGCCAGCGCCCGTCCAAGACCCCTCGACGCACCCGTGATGATCGCGACAGCCATGACGTCCATCCCCTCTTCCTTCTGGATGGCTCAAGCCTCCGGCCGCACCCCCGCCCACCGCCTCGGCCCCGGGCCCGGACCGCCGAGGGCACTTCGACCTAGGTCCCGAGACCTGCGCCGCCCTCGTCCCCAGGCGGATACGGACCGTCACACCCCGCCGGTACGGTGAACACATGAGCCATCGACCGAGCTCCGGCCTGGCCGCCGTGAGCACCGCCCTCCTGGCGATGAGCCGCCATCTGGAGGTCCGCGACGTCCTCAAGACGATCGTGACCTCCGCCCGCGAGCTGCTCGACGCCGAGTACGCGGCCCTGGGCGTCCCCGACGACCACGGCGGCTTCGCCCAGTTCGTGGTCGACGGCGTCAGCGACGAGCAGTGGAAGGCCATCGGCCCCCTGCCCCGCCAGCACGGCATCCTCGCCTCGATGCTCCACAAGGCCGAGCCCGAGCGGCTCGCCGACGTCCGCAAGGACCCCCGCTTCGAGGGCTGGCCCGACACCCACCCCGAGATGTCCGACTTCCTCGGCCTGCCCGTCCGGGACGGCGACGAGATCCTCGGCGCCCTCTTCCTCGCCAACAAGCGCTGCCCCAAGCCCGACGGCGGCTGCGGCTTCACCGCCGAGGACGAGGCACTCCTCTCGATCCTCGCCCAGCACGCGGCCATCGCCCTCACCAACGCCCGCCTGTACGAGCGCAGCCGCGAGCTCACCATCGCCGAGGAGCGCTCCCGCCTGGCCCACGAGCTGCACGACGCCGTCAGCCAGAAGCTGTTCTCGCTCCGGCTGACCGCCCAGGCCGCCGCCGCCCTCGTCGACCGCGACCCGGCCCGCGCCAAGGGCGAGCTCCAGCAGGTCGCCGTGCTCGCCGCCGAGGCCGCCGACGAGCTGCGCGCCGCCGTCGTCGAGCTCCGGCCCGCCGCCCTCGACGAGGACGGCCTCGTGCACACGCTCCGCACCCAGATCCAGGTCCTCGACCGCGCCCACTCCGCCCGGGTCACCTTCGAGAGCCCCGGGACCCGGGCCCTGCCGGCCGCCCAGGAGGAGGCCGTCCTCCGGGTCGCGCAGGAGGCCCTGCACAACGCCCTGCGGCACGCGGACGCGCAGCTCGTCACGGTCTCCCTGACCCGCAGCGGCCAGGGCGCGCGCCTCACCGTCACCGACGACGGCAAGGGATTCGACCCGCGTACGGTCCGCAGGGCCGGCCGCCACCTCGGCCTGGTCTCCATGCGGGACCGTGCGGGCGGCGTCGGCGGCCGGCTCACCGTGACCTCGGCCCCGGGCGAGGGCACCACGATCGAGATGGAGGTTCCCGGTGGCTGACAAGCCGATCCGTGTCCTGCTGGTCGACGACCACCAGGTCGTCCGCCGAGGCCTGCGCACCTTCCTGGAGGTGCAGGACGACATAGAGGTCGTGGGGGAGGCCTCCGACGGCGACGAAGGGGTCGCGAGGGCCGAGGAGCTCCGCCCCGACGTGGTCCTCATGGACGTGAAGATGCCGGGCACGGACGGCATCGAGGCGCTCAAGCGGCTCCGCGAGCTCGCCAACCCCGCCAGGGTCCTGATCGTCACCAGCTTCACCGAGCAGCGGACGGTCGTCCCCGCGCTCCGGGCCGGGGCCTCCGGATACGTCTACAAGGACGTGGACCCCGACGCCCTGGCCGGCGCGATCCGCTCCGTCCACGCCGGGCACGTCCTGCTCCAGCCCGAGGTCGCGGGCGCGCTCCTCGCCCAGGAGGACTCCCACGGGGGCACGGGGCGGGGGCCGTCCCTCACGGAGCGGGAGCGCGAGGTCCTCGGCCTGATCGCGGACGGCCGGTCCAACCGCGAGATCGCCCGCGCCCTCGTCCTCTCCGAGAAGACGGTCAAGACGCACGTCTCGAACATCCTGATGAAGCTCGACCTCGCGGACCGCACCCAGGCGGCGCTCTGGGCGGTCAGGCACGGCCTCACCAACTGACGCGCCCCCCGGTGCGCCGGGCGCACGACCGTTCAATAGGTCATACCGTCGTGTGTATATCCCCCGTTCGGCGCAACCCGGCGGGGGGTGAGGCGTTCTCCATGGCGTGCTGCGGCGGACCGGCCGCAGCGATGACCAGGAGGATGTACCAAGTGAAGAACCTCAAGAAGGCCGCTGCTCTCACCATGGTCGCCGGTGGCATCGTCGCCGCCGGTGCGGGTGTCGCCTCCGCCCACGGCGCCGAGGCCACGGGCGAGGCCCTCAACTCGCCGGGCGTCGCCTCCGGCAACCTGGTGCAGGTCCCGGTCCACGTCCCCGTGAACGTCTCCGGCAACACGGTCAATGTGATCGGCCTGCTCAACCCGGCCTTCGGCAACGGCGCCTACAACGGCTGACGCCCCCCGAAAAAGACTCGGCCCCCGGACGATCCCCCCGGGGGCCGAACCGTTGTGGGCAATCGTTCCGCAGGGCGTGGGGGTCCCCCCGGACGGAGTCTGGGGGAGGGTGGGCACAACCCCCCAGGGCGTCGCCCGTCCCCCGTACCCGCCCCCCCAGAGCCCCGGCTCAGAGGCGAGGCGCCGGCCTCAGAACCCCCGCTCCCGCTCCCGCTCCTCCACATACGCGTTGTACGCCGCGACCTGCGCGCGCCGAGCCACCCGCTCCACCGGCCGCAGCGCCGCCCCCCGCGCCGCCATCTCCGAGGCGCTCACCGCACCCCCGTGCCCGTGGTCGTACGCCAGGTTCACCAGCAGGCCGATCCGCTGCGCCAGCTCCAGGACCCGCACCGCGCGCGGCGGATAGCCCGGGGCGAGCACCTCGCGCCCCACCTCCGCCCGCGCCCGGTACACCTCGCGCGCCGCGTCCGCCGCCGGACCCGAGGCCGCCACGTCGAGCCGGGTCAGCACCGCCGTCGCGTCCCGCAGCGCCTCCGCCAGCTCCCGCTCCGCCTCGCCCAGGGACGGCACGTCCGCCGGCGGAGCCTCCCGCACGGCGAGGCACTGCCAGACCACCGAGACGTGCACATCACCCGCGGGACCCGCCTCGGAGACCTCCGGCACGAGACCGTACGGCGCACCGAAGCCCACCACCGCCTCCTCGGCCTCCAAGGCGCGCGCGTTGAAGTCCGGCGGCCCGCTCAACCCCAGCGGATGCCCCGGCGCCGGCAGCGCGACCCGCCAGCCGGTCACCCCGAGCCGCCGCAGCCGGCCCAGCGCGAGCGTCAGCCCCACCGGCCCCGCCTCACCCGGCAGCCCCTCCACGCGGTGCACCGCGTCCTCCCCGACAATCGCCGTCGCCGCCTCGTCGGGCGACACGGCCCCGGCCAGCAGGGCATTGCCCCAGGCGGCCAGACGTCCTGAGCGTGGTTCCGAAAGCATCCCCCCAGACTAAGGACTCAAAGGACGCCCTACGGACCGGTCCGCTCCGTCGATAACGTAGGTTTTCCCCTGGACGCCGCGCCCATCGGCGCAAGGCGACGACAAGACTCGACCGCAAGGGGAGACAACGCGCTCATGAGCGATGTACTGGAGCTGGTGGACGTATCCGTGGTCCGCGACGGACGGGCTCTGGTGGACGAGGTCTCCTGGTCGGTCAAGGAGGGCGAGCGCTGGGTGATCCTCGGACCCAACGGCGCCGGCAAGACCACCCTTCTGAACATCGCCTCCAGCTACCTCTTCCCCACCAAGGGCACCGCCCGCATCCTGGACGAGCAGCTGGGCGGCGTCGGCACCGACGTCTTCGAGCTCCGCCCCCGCATCGGTGTGGCCGGCATCGCCATGGCGGAGAAGCTCCCCAAGCGCCAGACCGTCCTGCAGACCGTCCTCACCGCCGCGTACGGCATGACCGCCACCTGGCACGAGGACTACGACCCGGTCGACGAGGAGCGCGCCAAGGCCTTCCTCGACCGGCTCGGGATGAACGACTACCTGGACCGCAAGTTCGGCACCCTCTCCGAGGGCGAGCGCAAGCGGACCCTGATCGCCCGCGCGATGATGACCGACCCGGAGCTCCTCCTCCTCGACGAGCCCGCCGCCGGCCTCGACCTCGGCGGCCGCGAGGACCTGGTCCGCCGCCTCGGCCGCCTCGCCCGCGACCCGTACGCCCCCTCCATGATCATGGTCACCCACCATGTCGAGGAGATCGCCCCCGGCTTCACCCACGTCCTGATGATCCGCCAGGGCAAGGTCCTCGCCGCGGGACCCGTGGAGACCGAGCTCACCTCCCGCAACCTCTCGCACTGCTTCGGCCTGCCGCTCGTCGTCGAGCGCGTCGGCGACCGCTGGACCGCCCACGGCCTGCCCCTGAAGTGACCGGAGAGGGCACCGGCGTCCCGCACAGCCGCCCGCGCCCTGTCCCGGAAGGACCCCACCGCCCTACCATGACCACGTGGACATCGACGCGTGGGTCTGGTGGCTGATCGGCGCGGTGGGGCTCGGCATTCCGCTGGTCCTGACCGCGATGCCGGAGTTCGGCATGTTCTCCGTCGGAGCGGTCGCCGGGGCGGTGACCGCCGCCCTCGGCTTCGGCATCGTCACCCAGGTACTCGTCTTCGTCGTCGTCTCCGTGGCGCTCATCGCGGTGGTACGCCCGATCGCCGTCCGCCACCGCGACGGCAGACCCGAACTCGCCACCGGAGTCGACGCCCTGAAAGGCCGTCAGGCCGTCGTCCTGGAACGGGTCGACAGCCACGGAGGCCGCATCAAGCTCGCCGGCGAGGTCTGGTCCGCGCGCACGCTCGACACCGGCCAGACCTTCGAACCGGGCGAACAGGTCGATGTCGTGGAGATCGACGGGGCGACCGCCGTGGTCATGTGACGTCATGTGACCGAACCTCGCCCATGACGCTCCGCCATCTGGGAAACTCGATCATCGGAAGAAACCCGGCAGACAACCGGCAGCGAAGGGCACGGGGAACACGATGTCAGCAGTCATCATCGTCCTGATCATTCTGGTGGTGCTCGTCTTCATCGCCCTGATCAAGACGATCCAGGTCATCCCGCAGGCGAGTGCGGCGATCGTGGAGCGCTTCGGCCGCTACACCCGCACGCTCAACGCCGGACTGAACATCGTCGTCCCGTTCATCGACTCGATCCGCAACCGGATCGACCTCCGCGAACAGGTCGTCCCGTTCCCGCCGCAGCCGGTGATCACCCAGGACAACCTCGTCGTCAACATCGACACGGTCATCTACTACCAGGTGACCGACGCCCGCGCCGCGACCTACGAGGTCGCCAGCTACATCCAGGCGATCGAGCAGCTCACCGTCACCACCCTGCGCAACATCATCGGCGGCATGGACCTGGAGCGGACCCTCACCTCCCGCGAGGAGATCAACGCGGCCCTGCGCGGCGTCCTCGACGAGGCCACCGGCAAGTGGGGCATCCGCGTCAACCGCGTCGAACTCAAGGCCATCGAGCCGCCGACCTCCATCCAGGACTCGATGGAGAAGCAGATGCGCGCCGAGCGCGACAAGCGCGCCGCGATCCTCACCGCCGAGGGAACGCGCCAGTCCGCGATCCTCACCGCCGAGGGCGAGAAGCAGTCCGCGATCCTGCGCGCCGAGGGTGAGGCCAAGGCCGCCGCCCTCAAGGCCGAGGGCGAGGCGCAGGCCGTCCGCACGGTCTTCGAGGCCATCCACGCGGGCGACCCGGACCAGAAGCTCCTCTCGTACCAGTACCTCCAGATGCTCCCGAAGATCGCCGAGGGCGACGCCAACAAGCTCTGGATCGTGCCCAGCGAGATCGGCGACGCCCTCAAGGGCCTCTCCGGCGCCTTCGGCAACGTCGGCGGCGGCACCCCCGGCTTCAACATCAAGGACGTGCCGTCCGCACGACGAGACGAACCGTCGGTTGACTGACGCGTACACGTAATTCGTGCATGATCAGTGCGAGCCCCTCGACCCTGACGACGTCAGGGCGGGGAGGCGACTCACTGACCATGTAAGGAGATGGCGTTGTCCATCTGGGAAGCCCTGGCAGTCTTCGCCGCCGGCATCGGCGCCGGCACCATCAACACGATTGTCGGATCGGGAACGCTGATCACGTTCCCGGTCCTCCTCGCGACCGGACTCCCCCCGATCACCGCGAACGTCTCCAACGCCCTCGGCCTCGTCCCCGGCTCCATCAGCGGGGCCATCGGCTACCGCCGCGAACTCGAGGGCCAGAAGTCCCGCGTCCTGCGACTCGGCGCCGTCGCCCTCGCCGGCGGCCTCATCGGCGCCATCCTGCTCCTGGCCCTGCCGTCCGAGGCCTTCGACGCGATCGTCCCGGTCCTCATCGGCCTCGCGCTCGTCCTCGTCCTGCTCCAGCCCCGCATCGCCGCCGCCGTGAAGCGCCGCCGCGAACAGACCGGCACCGAGGCCCACCCCGACGGCGGCCCCGTCCTCCTCATCGGCCTCTTCTTCGCCAGCATGTACGGCGGATACTTCGGCGCCGCCCAGGGAGTCCTCTACCTCTCCCTCATGGGCCTGCTGCTCCACGACGACCTGCAGCGCATCAACGCCGTCAAGAACGTCCTCGGCGCTCTGGTCAACGGAATCGCCGCCGTCTTCTTCCTCTTCGTCGCCGACTTCGACTGGACCGCCGTTCTGCTCATCGCCGTCGGCTCCACCCTCGGCGGCCAGCTCGGCGCCAAGGTCGGCCGCAAACTGCCCCCCACGGTCCTGCGCGGGGTGATCATCGCCGTCGGCATCGTGGCCATCCTCCAGCTGACCCTCGGCTAGCCCCCGGCACACCCGAAGGCGGAAGGGCCCGCCTCCCCACCGGGGAAGACGGGCCCTTCCGTACGAAGACGACACGAAGACGACACGAAGACGGATCCGACGACGGATCACACGTCTACGCAGCCGAGTTGGCCAGCCACTCCGGCAGCTCCGACCGCTCGCTCGCCCGCATCGCGAGCAGCATCGCGTCCGCCGGGGTCGGCTCGAACGGCTGGTGCAGCAGCGGCATCCCCGCCTGCTCCGGCGTCCGGTCGGCCTTGCGGTGGTTGTCCTCGGCACAGGAAGCGACCGTATTCAGCCAGCTGTCCCCACCACCCTGCGCCCGCGGCACCACGTGGTCGACCGTCGTCGCCCGCCGCCCGCAGTACGCGCACCGGTGCTGGTCCCGGACCAGCACCCCCCTCCTCGACCACGGAGCCTGTCTTCGGAACGGCACCCGTACGTACCTGCAGAGCCTGATCACCCGGGGCACCGGGAGATCGACGGCGGCACCCCGCACTCTCAGCTCGGGATGGGCCTGCTCGACGACGGCCTTGTCCTGCAGGACAAGCACCACCGCACGGTTGAGTGTGACCGTCGACAGCGGCTCGAAGCTCGCGTTCAGTACCAGCGTGTCCCGCATGTTGCCCACCTCCCGTGTGCCGGCCCCAGCCCCGGGAAGGGGGCTTCGGGCCTGGATCAACGATGGCCGGGCCGGCCGGGTCGGACAACGCAATTTCCTGCGCAACAAAAGATGCCCGCTTCTGATCTCTCCAAGACCAGAAGCGGGCAAACAACTGACGAACGATCAGCCTTACGCGGGATTCTCGTACTCACCCACGAGCTGGGCACGTCCGAGGGTGTGGAAGCGCAGATTGAACCCGACCGCCGCCGGCGAGGCGTCGGCGTCCGGACCGAGCTTCTCCTGATCCACCGCGTACACCGTGAAGACGTACCGGTGCGGCCCGTCCCCCTTCGGCGGAGCGGCACCGCCGAAGTCCATCGAGCCGTAGTCGTTCCGCGCGTGGACGGCACCGGCCGGCAGCCCCTCGAACGCCCCGGAACCGGCACCCACCGGCAGCTCCGTCACCGACACCGGTATGTCGAACAGCACCCAGTGCCAGAACCCGCTGCCCGTCGGGGCGTCCGGGTCGAAGCAGGTCACGGCGAAGCTCTTCGTCTCCGCGGGGAACCCCTCCCAGCTCAGCTGCGGCGAGGTGTTCCCCGCCGCGTACACCTGAGCGTCCTTCAGGACCCCGCCCGGCGCGACGTCGTCGCTCACCACGGTGAACGCCGCCACCGGCGGATGGAAGTCGTGGGGGAGCGGCGCCCTCTTGCCCTCGGACACGTCGAGTACCTCCGAATCGTCCGTCAACGCTGACGAGCCGAGCCTAGAGCCAGTTGCGACGGCCGCCGACCTCGGCGAGCCACTGGTTCAGGTAGGCCGACCAGTCGGTGGCGTGGAAGTCGTGCAGCCCCACCTTGAACGCGCGGAACGAGTCGCTGCCCTCGGTGAACAGACCCGGCTTCTTGTCCATCTCCAGGACGACGTCCATCTCACGCTCGTCCGCGACGAAGCTGACCTCGACCTGGTTCAGACCCCGGTACTGCTGCGGCGCGAAGAACTCGATCTCCTGGTAGAAGGGCAGCTTCTGCCGCGTCCCCCGGATGTGCCCGCGCTCCATGTCCGCGCTCTTGAAGCGGAAGCCCAGCTGGATGAAGGCGTCCAGGATCGCCTGCTGCGCCGGCAGCGGGTGCACGTTGATCGGGTCCAGGTCACCCGAGTCCACGGCCCGGGCGATCTCCAGCTCGGTCGTCACCCCGATGTTCATCCCGCGCAGCTGCTGCCCGGCGACGGAGGTGACCGGCGTCTCCCACGGGATCTCCAGACCGAACGGCACCACGTGCACCGCGCCGGCCTTGACCTCGAAGGCACCGCCCAGACGCACCTTCACGAACTCGATGTCCTGCCTGTGCTCCTGGTCGCCGCCCTCGACCTCGACACGCGCCTGCAGCCCGACGGAGAGCCCCTCGATCTGCTGGTCGACGCTGCCGCCCTGGATCCGCACCTCGCCCTGGACGACCCCACCCGGGACGACGTTCTCCTCGGTGAGCACCGTCTCCACGGTGGCCCCACCGGCACCCAGGCTCGCGAGCAGCTTCTTGAATCCCATGACTTCCACTCCTTCTCGGGTCCTGACCCCTACATACGCGCGACGACCGTAGCCGGTTCCCCACTACCCTCGGACGCCATGAGCGAGAGCCCCGACCGTACGCCGCTCCCGCGGGCCTTCTTCGACCGCCCCGTTCTGGAGGTGGCCCCCGATCTCCTGGGCCGCACGCTCGTCCGCAACACGGACGAAGGCCGGATGGAACTGCGCCTCACGGAGGTGGAGGCGTACGCCGGCGCGATCGACCCCGGCTCCCACGCCTTCCGGGGCCGCACCGACCGCAACGCCGTCATGTTCGGACCCCCCGGACACGCGTACGTCTACTTCACGTACGGCATGTGGCACTGCCTGAACCTGGTGTGCGGTCCCGAGGGACACGCGAGCGGGGTCCTCCTGCGTGCGGGTGAATTCATCGAGGGCGCCGAGCAGGCCCGCCCGCGCCGCCGCTCGGCCCGCTCCGACCACGAGCTGGCGAAGGGCCCGGCCCGCCTGGCGACCGCCCTCGACATCGCCCTCTCCCTGAACGGCACGGACACCTGCGCAGGTCAGGACGGACCGCTCGCCCTCCTCACCGGCACGCCCCCCGCCCCGGACCGCATCGACAGCGGTCCCCGCACGGGCGTCGGCGGCGACGGCGCCCCGCACCCCTGGCGTTTCTGGATCACCGAGGACCCGACCGTGAGCCCGTACCGCGCCCATACGCCCCGCAAACGTCGCCTTGACTCGGGCCATCGGACCCCGTAATGTAGCCCGAGCCGCTGGAAACGGTCTGCTTGTTCGAGCACCCCGCAGCGGCCACCCACTACTCAAGATGACTCCCCAGCAGGGGCGTATTTCGGCATGCCGGAATTCGAATTCGATCGGCTCGATTATGAGTCGCCGAAGAAATCAGCTAACGTAGTGGACACGCCGGAAGGCCCCAAAGCGAAAGCGAATGGGACCGGAAAGCACCGAGGAAATCGGATCGGAAAGATCTGATAGAGTCGGAAACGAAGGAAGCGCCCGGAGGGCCTGGAAACAGGAACGAAGGA
>NZ_JBWKFA010000016.1:0-54551 GCF_056435185.1 Streptomyces sp. NPDC044003
GCAGGGGGGACCCTGTGGGAGAGTAGGACGCCGCCGAACAATTATTAGCCTCAACCCCCGGACATTGTCCGGGGGTTGAGGCTTTTTTGCGTTCTACGCTGTGGTCATGCGATACGACTTGGTCATCTTCGACAACGACGGCGTGCTCGTGGACAGCGAGCCGATCTCCAACACCCTGCTGGCCGGCTATCTCACCGAGCTCGGGCATCCCACCACGTACGAGGAGTCGGTACGGGACTACATGGGGTCCGCCATGCACCGGATCCATGAGCTGGTCGAGGAGCGGAGTGGGCGGAGGCTGCCCGAGGACTTCGACGACGTCTTTCACGCGCGCGTGTTCGCCGCGTTCCAGGCGGAGTTGGAGGCCGTGGCCGGGGCCGCGGAGGTGCTCAAGGGGCTGGCCGCGGCCGGGGTTCCGTACTGTGTGGCCTCCTCGGGGAGCCATGAGCGGATCAGGGTGGGGCACCGGAAGACCGGGCTCGATGTCCACTTCAGGGACGAGGTCGTCTTCAGTGCCGAGGACGTCGGCCGGGGCAAGCCGTGGCCCGACCTGTTCCTTCACGCCGCCGAGCGGATGGGGGTCGCTCCCGAGCGGTGCGTGGTCGTCGAGGACAGCGGGCCCGGTGTGCAGGCCGCCCTGGCCGCCGGGATGGACGTGTACGGGTTCACCGCGATGACGCCGGAGGCCAAGCTCAGCGGGGCCAAGGGGTTCTTCCGGGAGATGGACGAGCTTCTGGCGATTTTGGGGTCCTGATCCATCTACCCAGCGGTAGGTTCCGGCCGTACGCTGTGCCGCCATGACGGATGCGCGGTTGAGGCGTGGGCGGGGATCCCTGGCGGTCAGTTTCTTCGTGCAGGGGGTCACCTTCGCCCTGCTCGTGACTCGAATACCGGCGATCCAGGACCAGTACGGCATCTCGGACGGGCTGCTGCCGGCCTTCCTGGCGGCAGTGCCGATCCTCGCGGGTGTGGCGAGTGTGGTGACCGAGAAGGTCGTCGCCAAGGTCGGTCCCGCGGTGGTCCTGCGGTGGGCGCAGCCCTTCGTGCTGCTGGCCCTCCTCGCCGTGGGGCTGGGGTCCGAGCTCTGGCACGCCGCGATCGCCCTCGGGCTGTTCGGTCTTGCCGTGGGCGCCCTGGACGCCTCCATGAACATGCTCGGGGTGAGCCTCCAGCGGGCGTACGGGCGGAGCATCATGCTCGGCTTCCACGCCTCGTACAGCCTCGGCGGGATCGCGGGGGCCTCGCTGGCCTGGGTGGGGGCGCACTGGCATCTGTCGCTGTTCGTGTCGTACCTGCCGGTGGTGGCCGTGCTGCTGCCCGTCGCGCTCGTCGGCAGCCGGTGGTACGTGGCCGGCGGGGAGCCCGCGGCGGCCGAGGCGGGGGACGCCAAGGGGAGCGGTGTCGTCTTCAAGGTGCTGCTGCCGCTCTGCCTCGTGATGACCTTCGCGTACATCGGGGACTCGACCGTCTCCAACTGGAGTGCCAAGTACCTCCAGGACGTGCTGCACAGCTCGGAGGAGCTGGCGACCGTGCCGTACAACGCGTACATGGTGACGACGCTGCTCGGGCGGGCCGTCGGTGACTTGGGGGTGCGGCGGCTCGGGGCCGTCGTGGTCGTGCGGGCGGGGGCGGTGCTCGCGGGGCTCGGGTTCGCGGTGGTCGCCATGGCTCCGGGCGCCTGGGTGGGGATCGCCGGGTTCACGGTGCTGGGTCTCGGGCTGAGCGTGATCGTGCCGCAGACCTTCGCCGCGGCGGGGCGGCTGTTCCCGGGAGCCAGTGACGCGGCGGTCGCCCGGCTCAATGTCTTCAACTACGTGGGTTTCCTCGTCGGGTCCCCCTTGGTGGGGGCGCTCGGGGACGCGTGGAGCTATCGCGGCGCCATGGTGGTGCCGATGCTGCTGGTCCTGGTGACGGTGGTGTATGCCACGTCGTTCGGCTCGCGGGAGGCCCGATACGGTGGCGGCTATGAGCAGCCGCGCACTGTTGATGTGGGATGAAGCTGTCACGCAGTACGACTTCGGGTCCGAGCATCCGATGGATCCGGTACGGCTCGCGCTGACGATGTCGCTGGTGCGGGCCTACGGGCTCGACCGGGCGGCGGACGTGGTGGCGGCGAAGCCGGCCGGCGACTCGACGCTGCGGCTCGTGCACCGCGAGGACTATGTGGCGGCGGTGCGGGCGGCCTCGGCGGATCCGCGCCACGCCGACCAGTCGTACGGGCTCGGCACGGTCGACGATCCGGCGTTCGCCGGGATGCACGAGGTGTCCGCGCTGATCGCCGGGCAGTCGGTGGGGGCGGCGGAGGCCATCTGGCGCGGGGAGGCCGCGCACGCGGTGAACTTCGCGGGCGGGCTGCACCACGCCATGCCGGGGAGCGCGTCCGGGTTCTGTATCTACAACGACGCCTCGCTGGCGATCGCCCGGCTGCTCGAACTGGGTGCGGAGCGGGTCGCGTACGTGGACGTGGACGTGCACCACGGGGACGGGGTGCAGGCGGCGTTCTGGGAGGACCCGCGGGTTCTGACGGTCTCGCTGCACGAGCATCCGCGGACGCTGTTCCCGCAGACGGGATGGCCGGAGGAGACGGGCGCGCCGGGGGCCGGTGAGGGCGGGGCCGTGAACGTGGCGCTGCCGGCGGGGACGGGCGACGCGGGGTGGCTGCGGGCCTTCCACGCGGTCGTACCGGAGCTGATCGCGGACTTCCGGCCGCAGGTGCTCGTGACACAGCACGGGGCGGACACGCACTTCGAGGATCCGCTGGCGCATCTGGCGGTGTCGCTGGACGCGCAGCGGGCCGTGCAGGAGGCGTGTCACGAGCTGGCGCACGAGTACGCCGAGGGGCGCTGGCTGGCGCTCGGCGGTGGCGGGTACGCGGTGGTGGATGTCGTACCGCGGTCGTGGACGCATCTGGTGGGGATCGCGGCGCACGCTCCGGTGGATCCGGAGTCGGTGATCCCGGCGTCCTGGCGGGACGAGGTGTACGCGCGGACCCGGCAGCTGGGGCCGGCGCGGATGACGGACGGGCGGTGGCCGGTGGGCTTCCGGGACTGGGCCGAGGGGTACGACCCGGCGGACCGGCTCGACCAGGCGGTGCTGGCGACGCGGAAGGCGGCTTTTCCGCTGCGGGGGCTGCTGGCCTAGGCGGTCTAGAACGTTCTCCTGGGCGTTACGCCGACTGTGGGGTGTCCGGGAGGTTTGGATCCCCGGCCGGTGGTGTTCCGGCAGCATCGGACGGGTGTTGAGTACCGGGGCGCTGCGGGCGCATCTGTTGGACGCGGGGTTGGCGGGCACGGTGGCGACCTCGCGGGAGGAGAACCTGCGGAGCTATCGGCTCTTCGCCGCGCGTGATCCTCGGGTGCTGCTCGGGCTCGACCCCGCCTGGGGGTGGGACGAGGCCGGTCTGCTGCGGCTGATGGCCGACAAGTGCGGGGTGTCGGGGGATCCGGCGCACCGGTCGGGGTCGGACGTCATCGATCCGGAGCGTACGGTGCGGGGGCTCGACGCCTTCGCGGCGCGCCTGGGCGCGGCGGCCGCGCGGCGGGTTCCGGTGCTCCTCGGGACGGGTCATCCGCACCGTCTGCTCGGTTTCTACGTCGCTCTCGCAGACGCCTTGTCGGCGGCGGGATGTCTTGTCCTCACACCGGCGCAGGGGCGATGTGTCGACATAACGACCCGGTTCGGCGTACGCACGTACCTCCTCGACTACGTACGCGGGGTCGCCCTGGTACGGGAACCCGGACCGTCCGGGGACGGGCGCGCGCCGGGGGCGCACTCCCACTCGCCGCTGCCGGTTAGGGCCGCTCTGGAGAGCGCGGCGGAGTGCGGCGGGCCGCTGCCGGAGCTCGTGGTGGGGGACCACGGATGGGTCTGCGGGGCAGGTCAGCTGGGTATCGAGGCCATCGGTCTCGCCGATACGGATGATCCGGCGCTGTTCGTCGGTGAGGCGGAGGGACAGGTGTCGGTGGCCGTTCCGCTTGATGACGGCGTGCGCTCCGCCTCGTACCTCCCGCTGACGCGCTATGTACTCAATCGAGCGTGTCTGTCACGGTAAACGGCCGATGGCAGCTCCTCTTCCCCACTCGTACCACCCGCCCCTAGTCTGGAGAGTGAGCGCTCGGCGACGAAGAGTCACCGGAGGGGAAGCCGGTGGGCGTCGCGGCGGAAGGTACAGGTGGGTCATGGCTGCTGGCGAACGACCTCTCAACGAGGTCAAGTTTCTGACCGTGGCGGAAGTCGCCTCGGTGATGCGCGTCTCGAAGATGACCGTGTACCGCTTGGTGCACAGCGGTCATCTGCCGGCGATCCGGGTGGGCAGGTCCTTCCGGGTGCCGGAACAGGCGGTTCACGAGTACCTGCGGGAGTCCTTCGTGGGGGTGGGGACCGCGTAGCGAGCGCGCGGCCTCAAAAGTCGGGAAAGCTCCGTATGGCCCTCGGATTACAAGCGCGGTCCTCGGGACGGTAGGCTAGGCCGACGTAGGTCGTGTGGGCCCAGACGCCCCGCACCGATCCCCGCCGAGGCGGGGATGTTCCGAGAAGTGAGCGAGGGTAGTCGTGGGCTCTGTTATCAAGAAGCGGCGCAAGCGGATGGCGAAGAAGAAGCACCGCAAGCTGCTCAAGCGCACGCGCGTTCAGCGTCGCAACAAGAAGTAAGGCGACAGCTGCTTCGCAGCGTTTGTGCGTCAGGCGTGGCCCTTCACCGTTCGCGGTGAAGGGCCACGCTTTTATCCCGTGGAAATGTCGAGGCGCTACGGTGTCGACCAACGGGAGTGACGGACGGAAGGCGCTGCTTTGGGCAAGGTCGTGCTCGTCACCGGTGCCGCCCGGCATCTGGCCGGCCGCTTCGTGCGGCGGATCCAGCGGGACCCGGAAGTGGAGCGGGTGATCGCCGTGGACGCGGTCGACCCCGCGCACCAGCTCGGCGCCGCCGAATTCGTACGGGCGGACATCCGCCGGCCCGAGATCGCCAAGGTCCTCGCCGAGCACGACGTCGACACGGTGGTCCATCTGGACGTCACCGGTACGGCGCTCGGCGGCGGCGGCCGGACGTCGGTCAAGGAGACCAACGTCATCGGCACCATGCAGCTGCTCGGCGCCTGCCAGAAGTCGCCGCGGATCCGGCGCCTGGTGATCAAGTCCAGTACGAGCGTCTACGGCTCCGCGCCCCGGGACCCGGCCGTCTTCACCGAGACGACGCCCGCGAAGTCCCTGCCGAGCGGCGGCTTCGCGAAGGACGCCGTCGAGGTCGAGGGGTACGTCCGGGGCTTCGCCCGGCGGCGGCCGGACGTGGCGGTGTGCGTGCTGCGGTTCGCGAACATCCTCGGGCCCCGGATCGACTCCCCGCTCGCCGAGTACCTGGCGCTGCCGGTGCTGCCGACCGTCCTCGGCTACGACCCGCGGCTGCAGTTCGTCCACGAGGACGACGTGATCGACGTCCTGCGCCTGGCGGCGCACGAGCCCCGCAGGGCGACCCAGAACAGCGGCACGTTCAACGTGGCCGGGGACGGGGTGCTGCTGCTCTCCCAGTGCGCGCGGCGGCTCGGGCGGCCGACGGTGCCGGTGCTGCTGCCCGCGGTCACCTGGGTGGGCACCGCCCTTCGTACGGTCGGCATCACCGACTTCGCGCCCGAGCAGATCCGGCTGCTCACCCACGGCCGGGTCGTCTCGACCGTCCAGACGCGGGAGGTCCTCGGCTTCTCGCCGCGCTACTCGACGGCGGAGGCGCTCGCGGACTTCGCGCGGGGGCGGGGACCGGGGCTGCTGCCGCCCGAGCTGCTCGCCGGGGCGGTGGACCGGCTCGCCGGGCGCCTGGCCCCGTCGGCGGCCGCCGGGAGCCCCGCTCCGCCGGCCGCTTCCTCCCCCGAAGCTTCCACCGTTCACCACGGCGCCTGAGGAGACCCGACTGCGATGGCGGACGCCAAGGTCATTCCGTTCGACGACGACCGCTCACGGGCCCGCCGGCGGCCCGCCAGGGCCGAGGGCGAGGCGGCGGCCGTACGGGCCCTGCCGGGGCCCAAGGAGGCGCCGGGGGAGCCGGGGGAGCCGGAAGGGGTGTCCGGGGGCCCCGGGGCTTCCGGTGGGGCGTCCCCGGAGCCGGAGCCGGACCCGGAGCCCGCGGCGGGTGGCGGGAGCGGCTGGGAGCGGCGGCTCGCGGGTGGGCTCGCGTTCCTGCGGCGGCGGGTCACCGGCGAGTACGAGGTCGACGAGTTCGGCTACGACGAGGAGCTCACCGACCAGGTCCTGATGTCACTCCTTCGCCCGCTGTACGAGAAGTACTTCCGGGTGGAGGTGAAGGGCGTCGAGAACATCCCGGCCGAGGGCGGGGCGCTGATCGTCGCCAACCACTCCGGGACCCTGCCGCTGGACGGCCTGATGATGCAGGTCGCCGTTCACGACCAGCATCCGGCCGGGCGGCACCTGCGGCTGCTCGCGGCGGACCTGGTCTTCGTGCTGCCCGTCGTGAACGAGCTGGCCCGCAAGGCGGGGCACACCCTGGCCTGCGCGGAGGACGCGGAGCGGCTGCTGCGGTCCGGCGAGATCGTCGGGGTGATGCCGGAGGGCTTCAAGGGGATCGGGAAGCCCTTCGGGGAGCGGTACAAGCTCCAGCGGTTCGGGCGGGGCGGTTTCGTCTCGACGGCGCTGCGGGCCGGGGTGCCGATCGTGCCGTGCTCGATCGTGGGCGCGGAGGAGATATACCCGATGCTCGGGAACGCGAAGACCCTGGCGCGGGTGCTGGGGTTCCCGTACTTCCCGCTCACCCCGACCTTCCCGTGGCTGGGGCCGCTCGGGGCGCTGCCGCTGCCGACGAAGTGGACGATCCAGTTCGGCGAGCCGATCCCGACGGACTCGTTCGCGCCGGAGGCGGCGGAGGACCCGATGCTGATGTTCAACCTGACGGACCAGGTGCGGGAGCAGATCCAGCACACGCTGTACAAGTTGCTGGTGCAGAGGCGGTCGGTGTTCTTCTGAGCGGCGGAGCGGCGGTCGGTGTTCTTCTGACCCGTCGCACAGAAGAAAGGGGCGCCCCCCGTCCGTGGGGGCGCCCCTTTCTTCTTGTCAGCGAGCGTCCTCGCTGTCGATGCCGAGGCCCGGAAGCAGGCCCGGCAGGAGTGGCGGAAGCGTCACGTCCGGCACGTCCGGGGTCGACTGGCCCTCCGTCGGGGCCGTCGGTGTGCCGGTCGGGGAGGGCTTGAGCAGTCCGCCGGCGCTGCCGCCGAGGAGCCCGTCGTCCTCGGACGAGCCGGTGCCGCTGCCCGTGCTCGGGCTGGTACCCGTGCTGGGGCCGGACGACTGGGACGGGGCGGAGTGGCTGCCCGAGGGAGACGTCCCCTGGCCGGACGGCGGCCGCTGGCTGCCCGTGCCCTGGGTGCCCTTCGGCGCGCCGGGCCTGCTGCTCGGGCCCTCGGAGCCGATCGCGCCCCTCTCCGGGGTGCGGGGCAGCACCGACTGGAGCGGCTCTACGTCTTCGTCTATGGCGTCGAAGACGTCCGTCACCTCGCTGCCGACGTCCGCCAGCTGGACGGGGAGCCGGTCGCGGAGGCCGTTCCAGGTGTCCCGGTGGGCCTGGGCGAAGGAGTTGAGCCGGGCCATCGGGCCGATCTCTCCGTCCCGCTCGTACGCCTCGCGCAGGAGCCGGTGGCCCTCGGACGCGTCGTGCTTCATTCCGCCCAGGACGCGGCGGATCTCGGCCAGGGACTCGTGGTCGAGATCGCCGGCGCGGCCGCGCTCCATGAGCCGACGGGCCTCGCTGAGACGGGTGGAGGCCTGGTCGAGGTAGATGCCGCCGCGGTCCGCGACGTCATCCGCCATGCTCAGCTTGATGTCCTCCATGCCTCGCTTGAGTCCGTAGAGCGAGTCACCGGGCAGTGCGTCGGAACTGGCAGCGGCCACTCCGCCGAAGGCGCCCGCGGCCACACCGACCGTGAGGCCGCCGGCGGCGAGGCCCTTGGTCCAGCGGGACCGTGGGCGCAGTTTCCGGAGCGGGGACGCCCGGTGGGCTCCCTTGCCGCTGGATGTCCGCTGCTCCGGCACCATAGGGCCCGCGGCGGCACTCCCCTCCATGAGCATTGCTTCCATGGCGGCGACGAGCTGTGCTCGCTGCACCACCTTGACCTCGGGGTCGAGCTGTGGCTTCGGCAGCTCGCCGAGGCCGTTCGCCAAGGCCAACAGTCGCCCCTGCTCAGCGGGTTCGACCGGTTCCGCCGGGGACTCCGGCTGCTCGGCCGCCGCGTCCTCGGACGCCCGGTCCTCCAGGGCCTGGGCGAAGGCGTTCGCCCGCCGGTGCACGTTCGCGATCACTGGCGGCACCTCCTCTCGTCATGACGGTCGACTCCCCGGGGTGTCCGGAAGGTTGCACACCTTGAGCACATCCACACGAAAGAGTGAGTGGCTGTGGACATGGTGTGACCACAGGGAGCCTGCATCCCGCACAACGAGCGGCGCGGCACTTGGGTTACGCGCGAAAGATGATCGGACCAGTGCGTCATCGAGTCGTCACCGACTGTGAGTTGGGCGGGGGTAGTGGGGACATGGGGGGAGATGTGGGCATGGGGGCGCGGACCGGGACAGAGGGGCGCGTGTGGGGGGCGCGGACCGGTCAGCGGGCGTCGTCCGGAAGGAGGCGGGCCAGGGTGCGGACGGCCCGGTACTGGAGGGTCTTGATCGCGCCCTCGTTCTTGCCCATGACCCGGGCGGTCTCGGCGACCGAGAGGCCCTGCAGGAAGCGAAGGGTCACGCACTCCTGCTGCTGGGGGTTGAGGCGGCGGACGGCGTCGAGGAGCGCGGCGTTGGAGAGGGACTCCAGGACGGAGTCCTCGGGGCTGCGCTCGACCTCGTTGGCGTCGAGCATCTCGCCGGTGGTGACTTCGAGCCGGAAGCGGCTGGACTTGAAGTGGTCGGCGACCAGGTTCCGCGCGATCGTGACCAGCCAGGCGCCGAAGTCGCGGCCCTGCCAGGTGAAGGTGGAGATCCGGCGCAGGGCGCGCAGGAAGGTCTCGCTGGTGAGGTCCTCCGCCGTCGCCTTCCCGCCGACGCGGTAGTAGATGTAGCGGTAGACCGTGTCGCTGTACTGGTCGTACAGGCGGCCGAAGGCCTCGGCCTCGCCCGCCTGGGCGCGCTCGACCAGGTCCATCATGCGGGCGCTGTCGCTGTCGGCGGTGGGGCGGCGGGCGGTGGTCGAGGTTCCGGAGCCGGAGCGTGCGCCCCGTCTGCTCACGGCGGCGCCGCCGTCGGCCAGGGCGTAGCAAGGGCCGGCGGGTGCCGGTGCGGCGAAGGCGAAGGCGGGGACAGGGCCGGCGTACGCGGTGGGGACGAAGCCGCGCAAGTGGTCGAGGACCGTTGCGCGCAGCGTAGCCAGGCCCGAGGTGTCAACCCCGACGTGTGGGTACACGGGACTCCCAGAGGCAGAGCTTCCATCACGTGCAGTGCGGGACCGTTCACCCGTCGTGGCGACGTGAGGGGTCCTTTGTGCGTCTGAGGAGAATAACGCTTCGTACAGGCAGCGCTACACCCAGTTGCTCAAATCACCGGTTCCGTTGTTTCTGTTACTGCTTGTAGTCGCATCAAGGCGCAGTTCATGACCAGTTGTTGATCGGTTTGCTTCCGAGTGTGACTGCGCGCGCGTTGCGTTGTGCTCAAGTGCGGGGTGGGTGAGTGAACGGGGCCGCTGCGGGGTAAGGAGGGCGGAATGCCCGGGAGTCGACCTGTGCGGTGCTGTTCGACCACGGACGGGTGAGCGCGCCTGGTCCGGGGTTGTCGCAGATGATCGCAGCCGAAACGTATCGGCAGGACCCTTCAGGGAGGGGCGGCGTCAGTGGCGGCGGCGGTGCAGGGCGACCGCGGCGGCCGTGCCGCCGGCCAGCGCACCCAGGCCCGCGGCCGCGGGGATGCCGACCTTGGCGGCCTTGCGGCCCGTCCGGTAGTCGCGCAGCCGCCAGTCCCGGGCCTTCGCGTGCTTGCGGAGCTTGGTGTCCGGGTTGATCGCGTACGGGTGTCCCACCAGCGACAGCATCGGGATGTCGTTGTGCGAGTCGCTGTACGCGGCGCAGCGGCCCAGGTCGAGGCCCTCGGCGGCGGCGAGAGCCCGTACCGCCTCGGCCTTCGCCGGTCCGTGCAGGGGCTCGCCGACCAGCTTGCCCGTGTAGACGCCGTCGACCGACTCGGCGACGGTGCCGAGCGCGCCGGTCAGGCCGAGCCGGCGGGCGATGATCGTGGCCGTCTCGACCGGGGCGGCCGTGACCAGCCAGACCTTCTGGCCCGCGTCCAGGTGCGCCTGGGCGAGGCCGCGGGTGCCGGGCCAGATGCGGTCGGCCATGTACTCGTCGTAGATCTCCTCGCCGATCGACATCAGTTCGGAGACGCGGTGGCCCTTGACGATGGACAGGGCGCTGTCGCGGGCGTCCTGCATGTGCTCGGGGTCCTCGACGCCGGCGAGCCGGAACCAGGCCTGCTGCCAGGCGAAGCGCGCGAGTTCGCGGCGCTGGAAGAACTTCCGCTTGTACAGGCCGCGGCCGAAGTGGAAGATCGCGGCGCCCTGCATCACGGTGTTGTCGAGGTCGAAGAAGGCGGCGGCCCGCACGTCCCCGACGACCGGGAACTCGGGCTCCGCGGCCTCGGGTTCGGCGGCGGCGGACTCCTCGCGCTCCAGTTCCAGCTGGAGCGAGGACTTGCGCGCCGCCTCGGCGGCGGCCTCGCCTGCCAGGACGCTGCGCGCGGTGGCGGAGCGCCTACGGGGGGTGAGCCATCCCAGAGCGGCCATGTCGTTGAGCATAGCCAGTCTGTTCGGTACTTCCCGACTTGTGAGGATGCCGCCGTGTGAACAGTGGGGGACTCCACTGTTACCCGGCGCCAGAATGGACGCCATGTTCGGACGTACGAAGAAGAAGGACGCCGGAGCGAAGAGCGATCCCGCGTCGCGCACCGTGACGTTGATCGGCAAGCCGGGATGTCATCTCTGCGACGACGCCCGCGCGGTGATCGAGGCCGTGTGCGCGGAGACCGGAGCATCCTGGGAGGAGAAGGACATCACCCTGGACGAGGAGCTTCACCGGGCGTACTGGGAGCAGATTCCCGTGGTCCTCGTCGACGGCGAGCAGCACACCTTCTGGCGCGTGGACGCAGGACGGCTTCGGCGCGAACTGGGTGCCTGACCGAAAGGCGGTTACCATCGTGGACGTTTTGTTGGGTTTCGGGGGCGGCATCGTGAGGAGAGTGTGCGGCTTTGCCCCCTTCGGGATCTCAACGCTCTGACGCACGCCGCGGTTCCGGGACGATACGAACCGGCCGCGTGACCCCGGTCACTTTGGGCAGACAAAACGGACACCATCTTTGTGCACGCGTTCACAAAGACATAGCCTGCATTCGACGGGGCGGTCTTGGGACATATGGCCGCCTGCAGCCCCGCTCATCCCGCAGGAGCACCGTGGCAACTGGCCGAACTCACCGACCGGCGACCCGTAGCCGAGGAATTCCCGAGGCCACCGTCGCCCGGCTTCCGCTGTATCTGCGCGCACTCACCGCGCTCTCGGAGCGCTCCGTACCCACGGTCTCCTCCGAGGAGCTCGCGGCCGCGGCGGGGGTCAACTCCGCGAAGCTGCGCAAGGACTTCAGCTACCTCGGCTCGTACGGCACCCGCGGTGTCGGCTACGACGTCGAGTACCTCGTCTACCAGATCTCCCGCGAGCTGGGGCTCACCCAGGACTGGCCCGTGGTCATCGTCGGCATCGGTAACCTCGGCGCGGCCCTCGCCGGCTACGGCGGCTTCGCCTCCCGAGGCTTCCGCGTCGCCGCGCTGATCGACGCCGACCCCGCCATGACCGGCAAGCCGGTCGCCGGGATCCCCGTCCAGCACAGCGACGACCTGGAGAAGATCATCAGCGAGGACGGCGTCTCCATCGGCGTCATCGCGACCCCGGCCGGCGTCGCCCAGCAGGTCTGCGACCGGCTCGTCGCCGCCGGAGTCACCTCCATCCTGAACTTCGCCCCGACCGTGCTCTCCGTGCCCGACGGCGTGGACGTGCGCAAGGTCGACCTCTCCATCGAGCTGCAGATCCTCGCCTTCCACGAGCAGCGCAAGGCCGGCGAGGAGACGGGCGTCGAGGAGGGCCCCGACGCGGGCGCCGAGCCCGAGGCCGCCGCGGCCGCCGTGCCGCCGGCCCCCCGCGGCGCCACGGGCGGCACCGGCCGCAAGGGACCCGACGGGGACGTTCCCGCGGTGATGCCGGCATGAGCCTTCTCGTCGTCGGACTGAGCCACCGCAGCGCCCCGGTCTCCATCCTGGAGCGGGCCTCGCTGTCGGCGGACACCCAGGCCAAGCTCCTCCAGGACACCCTCGCCGCCGAACCGGCCGCCGAGGCCACCGTCCTGGCCACCTGCAACCGCATCGAGCTCTACGCCGACGTGGACAAGTTCCACGCCGGGGTCGCCGAGCTGTCCACGCTGCTCGCGCAGCACAGCGGCGTCGGCCTGGACGAGCTCACTCCTTATCTCTATGTGCACTACGAGGACCGGGCCGTCCACCACCTCTTCTCGGTGGCCTGCGGCCTCGACTCCATGGTCGTCGGCGAGGGCCAGATCCTCGGCCAGATCAAGGACACCCTCGCCCTCGGCCAAGACCTCCACACCGCCGGCCGGCTCCTCAACGACCTGTTCCAGCAGGCCCTGAGGGTCGGCAAGCGCGCCCACAGCGAGACCGGGATCGACCGGGCCGGGCAGTCGCTCGTCACCTTCGGTCTCGAGCAGCTCGCCCAGGGCACGGACGTCGACACCTGGGCCAAGGGCAAGAAGGCCCTCGTCATCGGCGCCGGCTCGATGTCCTCGCTCGCCGCCGCCACCCTCGCGCGCTCCGGCGTCTCCGAGATCGTCATCGCCAACCGCACCCTGGCCCGCGCCGAGCGGCTCGCGCAGATCCTGGGCGAGGCCGGGGGCACGGGAGTGGCCGCACGCGCGGTCGAGATGGTTGCCGTCGGCGACGAACTGACACGTGCCGACGTCGTCGTCTCCTGCACCGGCGCCACCGGACTCGTCCTCACCGGCGAGGCCGTCGAGGACGCCGTACAGGGCCGCGAGACCCCGCTCCACCTCCTCGACCTCGCGATGCCCCGCGACATCGACGCCGCCGCCCACCGCATCCCCGGTGTCCGGCTCGTCGACATCGAGTCGCTCGCCGAGGCCTCCGCCGACGCGCCCATGGCCGCCGACGTCGACCAGGTCCGGGGCATCGTCTCCGACGAGGTCGCCGCCTTCGGCGCCGCCCAGCGCGCCGCCCACATCACCCCGACCGTCGTCGCCCTGCGCACGATGGCCGCCGAGGTGGTCGCGGGCGAGGTCGCCCGCCTCGAAGGCCGCCTCCCCGGCCTCGACGACAAGCAGCGCGCCGAGATCACCCAGACCGTGCGGCGCGTCGTCGACAAGCTCCTGCACGCGCCGACCGTGCGGGTCAAGCAGCTGGCCAGCGAGCCCGGCGGCGCCGGGTACGCGGACGCGCTGCGGACACTCTTCGACCTCGACCCGGAGACGGTGGCTTCTGTCAGCCGGGCCGACCTGAATGACGCCGACGTCAAGAACCGAGGGCGAGTATGACCGAGAGGGCACTGAGGCTCGGGACCAGGCGCAGCAAGCTCGCCATGGCCCAGTCCGGGCACGTGGCCGACGCCGTCCGGCAGCTGACCGGCCGGCCCGTCGAGCTCGTGGAGATCACGACGTACGGGGACACCTCCCGGGAGCACCTGGCGCAGATCGGCGGCACCGGCGTCTTCGTCGCCGCCCTGCGCGACGCGCTGCTCGCCGGCGAGGTGGACTTCGCCGTGCACTCCCTGAAGGACCTGCCGACCGCACAGCACCCCGACCTGGTGCTGGCCGCGATCCCGCTGCGCGAGGACCCGCGCGACGTACTGATCGCCCGCGAGGGCCTGACGCTGGACCGGCTGCCCCAGGGCGCCCGGGTCGGCACCGGCTCCCCGCGGCGGATGGCCCAGCTCCACGCGTACGCACGCAACCACGGCCTGGACATCACCTGCGTCCCCATCCGCGGCAACGTCGACACCCGTGTCGGCTACGTCCGCAAGGGCGAGCTGGACGCGGTCGTCCTGGCCGCGGCCGGACTCAACCGCATCGGCGGGACCGACGAGCTCCTCGGCGGCCTGACCGCCGAGCCGCTGGCCGTCGACACCGTCCTGCCCGCCCCCGGCCAGGGGGCCCTGGCCGTCGAATGCCTGGCGTCGAACACCGAACTCGTCGCCGCGCTCGCGCCGCTCGACGACCCGCACACGCGGGCCGCCGTGACCGCCGAGCGATCCCTGCTCGCCGCCCTGGAGGCCGGCTGCTCCGCACCTGTGGGTGCGCTGGCCGACCTGCTGGCCGACGACCCCGGTCACGGGCAGGTTGTCACCGAAATGCGCCTGCGCGGCGTCGTCGGCACCACCGACGGCTCGACGCTGGTGCAGCTGTCCACCACCGGACCCGTACCCACCTCGCACGACGAGGCCCTGGCGCTCGGACGCGAACTCGCGGACGAGATGCTCGCCAAGGGTGCGGCCGGTCTTATGGGGGAGCGAGCACTTTGAGCCCCACCAGCCCGACCATCAGCCCCCTGTCCCCGGCCTTCGCGGGCCATGGGCACGTCACGTTCCTCGGCGCAGGCCCGGGCGACCCCGGACTCCTGACCCTCAGGGCCGTCGAGGCCCTCGCGGGGGCGGACGTCCTGATCGCCGAGCCGGAGGTGCTCGAGGTCGTTCGCGGCCATGCGCGCGCGGGGGTGAGCACGCCTGAGCTGACGGTTGTTGACGAGGCGTCAACAACCGCCGGTGTCCCCGTGTTGAGGGATGCGGCCAATCTTGTCATGGAGGCCGCGCGGGGCGGCAGGCGGGTCGTCCGTGCGGTGACCGGCGACCCCGGCCTCGACGGGAACGCCGGAGCCGAGATGCTCGCCTGCGCCGCCGAGGGCATCCCCTTCGAGGTCGTCCCCGGCGTCGCCACCGCCGTCGGCGTGCCCGCGTACGCCGGTGTGCCGCTGCGCGACGCCCAGGGCACCGACGTGCGCTTCGTCGACGCCCGCACCGCCGACGAGCGGTGCTGGGCCGAGGTCGGTGCCTCGGACGGGACCGTCGTCGTCTCCACGTCCTTGGACTCGGTCGCCGCGGCGGCCGGTGAGCTGGTGGCGGCTGGCCGTAAGCCGGACACCCCGCTCACCGTGACCATCGCCGGTACGACGACCCGCCAGCGCACCTGGAACGCGACGCTCGGCACCATCGCCCAGGTCTTCAAGCAGGGCAAGGTCCTCCCCTCGCCCGAGGGCCACCGGCCGGTCATAGCCGTGGTCGGCGAGCGCAGCGCCCCGGCGCAGCGGGACCAGCTGTCGTGGTTCGAGTCCAAGCCGCTCTTCGGGTGGCGGGTCCTCGTGCCGCGCACCAAGGAACAGGCCGCGTCGCTCTCCGACCAGCTCCGTTCGTACGGCGCCGTGCCGCACGAGGTGCCGACCATCGCCGTCGAGCCGCCGCGCACCCCGCAGCAGATGGAGCGGGCGGTCAAGGGGCTCGTCACCGGACGGTACGAGTGGATCGCCTTCACCTCGGTGAACGCGGTCAAGGCCGTACGGGAGAAGTTCGAGGAGTACGGGCTCGACGCCCGCGCCTTCGCCGGGATCAAGGTCGCGGCGGTGGGCGAGCAGACCGCCGCGGCGCTCGTCGACTTCGGTGTGAAGCCGGACCTCGTGCCGTCGGGCGAGCAGTCCGCGGCAGGTCTCCTCGAGGACTGGCCGCCGTACGACCCGGTCTTCGACCCGATCGACCGCGTCTTCCTGCCGCGCGCCGACATCGCGACCGAGACGCTGGTCGCGGGGCTCATCGAGCTCGGCTGGGAGGTCGACGACGTCACCGCCTACCGGACCGTACGAGCCTCGCCGCCGCCGGCGGACACGCGGGAGGCGATCAAGGGCGGCGGGTTCGACGCGGTGCTCTTCACGTCGTCCTCCACCGTGCGGAACCTCGTCGGCATCGCCGGCAAGCCGCACAACGTGACCGTCATCGCCTGCATCGGGCCCGCCACGGCCAAGACGGCCGAGGAGCACGGGCTGCGGGTCGACGTGCTCTCGCCCGAGCCGTCCGTCCACAAGCTCGCCGAGGCCCTCGCGGACTTCGGCCTCCGGCGGCGGGAGTCCGCGCTCGAGGCGGGGGATCCGGTGACGCGGCCGTCGGAGCGGAGGCCGGGGGCGCGGAGGCGTCGGACGACGTAGCGGTTCCATGGGGTGCGGGTCCGGTTCACGGGCCCGCACCCCACCTCGTTGTGGGCATGCGTTCCGTCGGGGCGGTGCCCACACGGGCGGGTGGGTGCGGGTATGCCCACAACGTGTCTGTAAGGGCATGGGAGCCGCGGGCGTAGCCTCGGTTTATGAACTCGTACGGATCCTTTCCCGGGGCGCGGCCGCGGCGGCTGCGGACGACTCCCGCCATGCGCCGGATGGTCGCCGAGACGCGGCTCCATCCCGCCGACCTGATCCTGCCCGCGTTCGTGCGCGAGGGGATCACCGAGCCCGTGCCGATCCAGGCCATGCCCGGAGTCGTCCAGCACACGCGGGACACCCTGCGGAAGGCCGCCGTCGAGGCGCTGGAGGCCGGGGTCTCCGGGATCATGCTCTTCGGCGTGCCCGAGGACGCGAAGAAGGACGCCGCCGGCACCGCCGGGACCGACCCGGACGGGATCCTCCAGGTCGCCATCCGCGACGTGAAGGCCGAGGTCGGCGACGAGCTCGTCATCATGTCCGACCTCTGCCTCGACGAGTTCACCGACCACGGACACTGCGGCGTCCTCGACTCCGAAGGCCGCGTCGACAACGACGCCACCCTGGAGCGGTACGCCGAGATGGCCCAGGTCCAGGCCGACGCCGGCGTCCACGTCGTGGGCCCCTCCGGGATGATGGACGGACAGGTCGGAGTCGTCCGCGACGCCCTCGACACCATCGGCAAGGAGGAGGTGTCGATCCTGGCCTATACGGCCAAGTACTCGTCCGCCTTCTACGGGCCCTTCCGCGAGGCCGTCGGCTCCTCCCTCCAGGGCGACCGCAAGACCTACCAGCAGGACCCCGCCAACCTCCGCGAGTCGATGCGCGAGCTCGCGCTCGACCTGGAGGAGGGCGCCGACATGGTCATGGTCAAGCCCGCCGGGCCGTACCTCGACGTGGTCGCCAAGGTCGCCGAAGCCGTGGACGTGCCCGTCGCCGCCTACCAGATCAGCGGTGAGTACTCGATGGTCGAGGCCGCCGCCGAGAAGGGCTGGATCGACCGCGACAAGGCGATCTTCGAGACCCTCACCGGCATCCGGCGCGCCGGCGCGCAGCTGATCCTGACGTACTGGGCGACCGAGGTCGCGCAGAAGCTGTCCGCCGGACGCTAGTCCCACCAGAAGCGCCACACCGGGATGTCGACGAGGTTCTCCCGGGCGTACTCGCGCAGGGTGTCGTAGTTCCCCTGCGTGATGTTGTCCGGGCAGAACGCGAAGTGCTCCGCCGCCACCGCCTCGGCCTCCTCCGGAGTCCGGGGCGGTGCCGCGACCGAGAGCAGCAGTTCCCCGTGGGTGAGCGCCACGACCCGGGCACCGAAACGGTCCTCCCAGGAGCGCAGCACCGCGCACAGGCGCGCCACGTCGTTCTCGTGGTTCAACGGCCCCGTCCAGCCGATGACCGCCGGTATGTCGGCACTGCGCCGCGCCCGGACCAGGGCCGGGTGTGCCTCCGCCGGCCAGGTGCCCGGCTCCGTCAGCGCCTCGGCGATCTCGGCCGCCGCCCGGTCCGGGTCGGTGCGCAAGGGCAGAGCCGGAGCCAGGCCCGGCCAACCCGCGGCGAACGGGGCCACGACCTCCTCGTACCCCGGTTGCTCGCCGAACAGCTCCTCCACGGCCGCGGTCACCCGCGGGTCCCGGTCCTCCTCGGGTATCTCCTCGGCCGCGTAGCCGTCCCAGAACTCGGCGAGCACCTCCTCGGCGTCGTGGTCCGCCGGGTCGCTCATCATCTCCGGCATCAACTGCCACCCGTCCATGTCGCAAGACCCGCCCAGCAGCACCGGCAGCAGCCCCGCCGTACGCGCCGCCGGGCGCAGCGCCGCCCATGTGGCCGGGCCCGCCGGGTCGTTTCCCGACCAGAGGTACGGGGCGTCCGCCGGGCCCGTGACCGTACCCGGCGGCAGGTCGAGGCCGAGGGAACGGCCCGACGGATCGGACGCGAGCTTCGGCAGCTGGTTCGGGATCATCGCCATGATCAGAACGTACGGGGCACCACTGACAACGGGCCCGGGGCGAGTGGTGGGGGCGCACCGTACGGCGCACTCTGGAGAAGTAGCCGACAGGTACCTCGGTGGAGGTGGTCCTCATGATGCACACGCTTGTCGGATGGCATGTGGAGATGGAGTTCAAGGAGGAGGGTGACCGGACGCGGGCCGCGGCCATGGTCCGGCTCACCGACGGCACCGAGTTCCGGGCCCACGGCACCGCGAACCGGCACCCGTCCGATCCGGACCAGCTGCGCGTGGGCGAGGAGATCGCCGGTGCACGGGCCCTGATGGACCTCGCCTCGCAGCTGCTCCAGAAGGCCCACAAGGAGATCGACGAGGTGTCCGGCCGGACCTCGCACGCCATCCGCTGACGACGAAGCCCCCGGCACGGCGATCCGTACCGGGGGCTTCACTCCGGAGCGTCAGAGACGCTCGGGCGTCCGGATGCCCAGCAGCGCCATGCCCTGGTGCAGCGTGCGCGCGGTGAGGTCGCACAGGAAGAGACGGTTCTCGACCTGCTCCGGGGTGTCCGCCTTCAGGACCGGGCACTCCGAGTAGAACGTCGTGTAGTGCGAGGCCAGCTGGTACAGGTACGCCGCCAGCTTGTGCGGCGCGTACTCCGCGGCCGTCTCGGCGATCAGCTCGCCGAAGCCGTCCAGGTGCAGACCGAGCGCCCGCTCCGAGGGCGCGAGGTCCAGCTCCCGGTGCGCGGCCGGCTTCGCGTCGCCCGCCTTCCGCAGGATCGACTGGATACGGGCGTACGCGTACTGCAGGTACACCGAGGTGTCGCCGTTCAGCGAGACCATCTGGTCCAGGTCGAACTTGTAGTCACGGGCCGCCGACGTCGACAGGTCCGCGTACTTCACCGCGCCGATGCCCACCTGCGCACCACGCTCGGCGATCTCCGTCTCCGTGAGGTCCTGGGCCTTCTCCCGGACCACGGCCGAGGCACGGTCGATCGCCTCGTCCAGCAGATCCACCAGCCGCACCGTCTCGCCCTCACGGGTCTTGAACGGCTTGCCGTCCTTGCCCAGGACCGTGCCGAAGGCCAGCTGGACGGCCTTCACCTCGTCGTTCAGCCAGCCGGCGCGGCGGGCCGTCTCGAAGACCATCTTGAAGTGCAGCGACTGGCGGGCGTCCACCACGTACAGCAGCGACGTCGCCTTCAGGTTCTGCACGCGGTCCCGGATCGCCGACAGGTCCGTCGCCGCGTACCCGAAGCCGCCGTCGGACTTCTGCACGATCAGCGGCACCGGGTTGCCGTCCGGGCCCTTCACGTCGTCGAAGAACACGCACAGCGCGCCCTCGGAGCGGACCGCGACGCCCGACTCCTCCAGGATGCGGCAGGTCTCCACCAGCATGTCGTTGTAACCGGACTCGCCGACGACGTCGCCGTCCCGGATGTCCATGTCCAGCTTGTCGAAGACCGAGTAGAAGTAGATCTTCGACTCGTCGACGAACCGCTGCCAGAGCGCCAGGGTCTCCTCGTCGCCCGCCTGGAGGTCCACGACCCGGGCACGCGCCCGCGTCTTGAACTCCTCGTCGGAGTCGAACAGCGCCCGCGAGGCCTTGTACAGCCGGTTCAGGTTGGACATGGCCTCCTCGCCGGAGACCTCCGCCTCCGAGGAGTGGTCCAGCTCGTGCGGGTGCTCGATCAGGTACTGGATCAGCATGCCGAACTGGGTGCCCCAGTCGCCGATGTGGTGGCGCCGGACCACCGTCTCACCGGTGAACTCCAGGATCTCCACCATCGCCGCGCCGATCACCGCCGACCGCAGATGGCCGACGTGCATCTCCTTCGCCACGTTCGGCTGGGCGTAGTCGATGACCGTCGTGCCCGCCGACTCGCTGAACGGCACGCCGAGACGCGCGTCCGCCGCACGGGCCGCGAGGGTGTCGATGATCGCCGCGTCCGTCACCGTGATGTTCAGGAAGCCGGGGCCCGAGACCTCGATCTCCTTCAGCACGTCGTTCGCCGGGATCGCCTCGACGACCTTCGCCGCCAGCTCACGCGGATTGCCCTTGAGCTGCTTGGCCAGCGCCAGGATGCCGTTGGCCTGGAAGTCGGCCCGGTCGCTTCGTCGGAGCAGCGGGTCGGCGGACGCGGCATCCGGCAGAGCCGCCGAGAGGCCGTCCGCGAGGCGCTGCTGCACGGTCGAAGCGAGGGAAGGGACCGAGGCCATGAGCTTCCGTTCCTGTCGAGATCGATGGGTCTAAATCGCTTGTCAAGTGTCCCATGGCGGCGCAACGTGATTTCCCCGCCTGTGGACAACCTCGGAGAGTGTCGTTCCGTCTGGGAGAATGGCTCACGTAGAGCTTGTCAGGCAGCACCCCTCAGGAAGAAGGACGTACCGACCGTGGCTCAGAGCAGCACCGAGACCGACTGGGTCTCCCGTTTCGCGGACGAGGTCATCGCCGAGTCGGAGCGACGTGCGCCTGGCAAACCGGTCGTCGTCGCCTCCGGCCTCTCCCCCTCCGGCCCGATCCACCTCGGCAACCTCCGCGAGGTCATGACCCCGCACCTGGTCGCCGACGAGATCCGCCGCCGCGGGTACGAGGTCCGGCACCTCATCTCCTGGGACGACTACGACCGCTACCGCAAGGTGCCCAACGGCATCGAGGGCATCGACGCGTCCTGGGCCGAGCACATCGGCAAGCCGCTGACCTCCGTCCCGGCCCCCGCCGGCTCGCCCCACCCGAACTGGGCCGAGCACTTCAAGGCCGCCATGGTCGAGTCCCTCGCCGAGCTGGGCGTCGAGTACGACCCGATCAGCCAGACCGAGCAGTACACGGCGGGCACCTACCGCGAGCAGATCCTGCACGCCATGAAGCACCGCGGCGACATCGACGCCATCCTCGACCAGTACCGGACGAAGAAGGCCCCGAAGAAGCAGTCCCAGAAGCCCCTCGACGAGGCCGAGCTGGAGGCCGAGGAAGGCTCCGGCGCCGCCGCCGAGGACGACGGCTCCGGCGGCGCCTCGGGCTACTTCCCGTACAAGCCGTACTGCGGCCGGTGCGAGAAGGACCTGACGACGGTCACCTCGTACGACGACGAGACCACCGAGCTGGCCTACACCTGCACCAGCTGCGGCTTCGCCGAGACCGTCAAGCTCAGCGAGTTCAACCGCGGCAAGCTGGTGTGGAAGGTCGACTGGCCCATGCGCTGGGCCTACGAGGGCGTCATCTTCGAGCCCTCCGGCGTCGACCACTCCTCGCCCGGCTCGTCCTTCCAGGTCGGCGGCCAGATCGTCCGCATCTTCGACGGCGTCCAGCCCATCGGCCCCATGTACGCCTTCGTCGGCATCAGCGGCATGGCCAAGATGTCCTCCTCGAAGGGCGGCGTGCCCACCGCGGCCGACGCGCTGAAGATCATGGAGCCCCAGCTCCTGCGCTGGCTCTACGCCCGCCGCAGGCCCAACCAGTCCTTCAAGATCGCCTTCGACCAGGAGATCCAGCGGCTCTACGACGAGTGGGACAAGCTGGAGGCCAAGGTCGCCGACGGCTCCGTCCTGCCGGCGGACGCGGCGGCGCACGCCCGTGCCGCCCGCACGGCCGCCGGTGAGCTGCCGCGCACCCCGCGCCCGCTCCCGTACCGCACGCTCGCCTCGGTCATGGACATCACGGCCGGACACGACGAGCAGACCCTGCGGATCCTGACCGAACTCGACCCCGAGAACCCCGTCACCACCCTCGACGAGGTCCGGCCGCGCCTCGACCGCGCCGAGAACTGGATCACCAACCAGGTCCCGGCCGACCAGCGCACCATCGTCCGCGACGAGCCCGACACCGAACTCCTCGGCTCCCTCGACGACGAAGGCCGCGAGTCGCTCCGCCTCCTCCTGGACGGCCTCGACACCCACTGGTCGCTCGACGGGCTCACCACCCTCGTCTACGGCGTCCCGAAGATCATGGCCGGCCTCGACCCCGAGGCCAAGCCCACGCCCGAGCTGAAGCTCGCCCAGCGAGCCTTCTTCGCCCTGCTCTACAAGCTCCTCGTCAGCCGCGAGACCGGCCCGCGTCTGCCGACGCTGCTGCTCGCGGTGGGGGCCGAGCGGGTGCGCAAGCTGCTCGGCGCGTAGCACCGGAGGTTCGGGGCCAGGCCACAGGTCGGCGGACGGAGTCCGGCGCAGCTGGTCGAAGCCCGAGAGGCCCCCTGGGGCCGAGCGGTGCGAGGGCGGCGTGGGGGGAGGGGTCCGGCCCGCGTCTGCCGACGCTGCTGCTCGCGGTGGGGGCCGAGCGGGTGCGCAAGCTGCTCGGCGCCTGAGCCGCCGACCTGGGCATGTGAGAGGGGCCGCCACCCGGATCCGGGTGGCGGCCCCTCTCACATGTCACACACGCCCTACGGGGTGTCCACGTCGGCCCTCGCCTGCTGGACCCGCTCCTGCGCGGCCGGCACCGCCTGCCGCAGCAGATCGATGTCGGACGCCGGGAACTCCGGCAGGCCGTACTGCTCGGCCACCAGCCGCGCCAGCTCGGCCTCGGCCGGGAACCGCTCGTGCTCCAGCACGTACGAACTCATGACCTTGTAGACGACGTCCTCGAACTCGTCGTTCCGCGGCTCCGGCTGCTCCACGTACTCCGGGTACTCCACGAACTCCTCCGGACCCGCCGGAGGCACGTCCTCCGGCCCCTGCGGGACCGGGACCGGCATGGGCTCCAGGCCCTCCACGATCTGCGGGTTGTAGCTGCCCTCGTACGACTCCGCGGTGACCTGCGAGGCGTCGAACCAGTGGCTCTCGTGATTCACCGGCCCCTGCTGCGGCCCCATCGGCCCAACGGGCCCCTGCGGCCCCACCGGCCCGTGCGGCCCCACCGGGACCGGGGCCTGCGCCTGGTGCGGCACCTGCGCCTGGCCCTCGACCGGAACCCGCGCCTGCGCCGGCAGCGCCGCCGGCTGGGGCAGCGCAGGCGCGACCTGCTGAAGCTGGGACGGGGACAGGGGCTCCGCAGGAAGGACCGCCGGCTCGATACCCGCCGCGGCCAGACCCGCCGGAGACGTCTCCGCCAGCGGCACCCCGTACCGGGCCAGACGCAGCGGCATCAACGCCTCCACCGGAGCCTTGCGCCGCCACCCCCGCCCGAAACGCGCCTGCAGCCGAGCCTGATAGATCAGCCGCTCCTGCTCCAGCTTGATGACCTGCTCGTACGAACGCAGCTCCCACAGCTTCATCCGCCGCCACAACCGGAACGTCGGCACCGGCGACAGCAGCCAGCGAGTGATCCGCACGCCCTCCATGTGCTTGTCGGCCGTGATGTCCGCGATCCGCCCCACGGCGTGCCGCGCAGCCTCCACGGCCACCACGAACAGCACCGGGATCACCGCGTGCATGCCCACACCCAGCGGGTCCGGCCAGGCCGCCGCACCGTTGAACGCGATCGTCGCCGCCGTCAGCACCCAGGCCGTCTGGCGCAACAGCGGGAACGGGATCCGCAGCCAGGTCAGCAGCAGATCCAGAGCGAGCAGCACACAGATGCCCGCGTCGATGCCGATCGGGAAGAAGTACGAGAAGGTACCGAAGCCCTTCTGCAGAGCGAGCTCGCGCACGGCGGCGTACGAACCCGCGAAACCGATCCCCGCGATGATCAGCGCGCCGCCGATGACGAGGCCGATGAGTATTCGGTGTGTGCGTGTCAGCTGCATCGCGGCCACCCGCGATCCCCTCCCGTCAATCGACATCCGGCGCGCACAGACTGGCACATGTGCGCGAAGCCCGGCCCTCGGGGGAGGGACGGGCTCCACACGAACCGATCAGTCTGTGCTGTTTTGTGACTACTTGTTGGCTGCCGCGACCGCCGCGACCGCCTCCTTGGCCGCCTTGGCCGCGCCGTCCACAATGGTCCGCTCCGAAGGAGCGTCGGCGCCCGCGTAACCGGCACCGTTGTACGACAGCAGAACCAGCACATTGCCCGTACGCGCCACGATCGACGCGTACACGAAGTCCTCGTTCGTCTTCTTCAGCTGGTACGTGACCGTCTTCGCCTCGTCGCCGATGCCCGAAGCCGTGAACGTGCGGAGCTTCTTCGCGCCCTCGGTCCCCTGGACCTTCGCGAGCTCCTTCGCGAGGTTCTCCTGCGCACGCTCCTGGCCGCTGCCCAGCGCCGCATCGGAGTCGTACCGGTAGAACGACACGTCCAGCCAGCGGTACTGCGAACCCTTCACGCCCTTGTCGTCCAGACCGTTCCACGAGCAGCCACCACGGCTGGTCAGGTCACTGGACTGGGCCGGCGTGCCGTTCTTCGTCTTCGCCTTCGGCACGAGCGACGCCGTCGTCTTCGCGGAGATCGCCTTGCAGACCTCGGGCAGCTTCGCGAACTTCGCCGGCTCGACCGCCTTCGTCGACTGCGACGGCGAAGGCGTCGCGGACGCCGACGCCGACGTCTTGTCCTGCCCCCCGCCCTCCTTCTTGCCCGATTCACCGGAGTCCGAGGAGCACCCCGCGGCGACGAGCATCACCGGGACGGCGGCGCAGGCGAGTATGCGGGAGAGTCGCGTTCGCTGAGCTGATCGCTGCATGGTTCCTTCAGTCGCTTGTCGTACGGTCCGGCCGACACGTTACGTGGTCGCCCTCCGCTCACGGAGCGGATGCGAACGGCTACTCCTCCAGCCGCTCCGCGAGCTGCCGGGCCAGATTCCGGGCCTTTTCCTGCAGTTCCGCGCTGTCCGGAGCCTCGGTGGAACCCGTGGTCTGCTCCCGGTAGGAGACCGTCACGATCACATTCGATGTGCGGAACACCACGCTGACGGCACGCTGATGACTGCTCGCGCCGACCGTGCTGAGCACGTCGTCGACGTACGCGACCTCCCCGAGGCCGTCGAGGACGCGGGGTTCCAGGCCGGTGGTGGCGGGGTCGGGGGAGCCCGTGGGCGGCTTGCTCGGCGCGGTGGTGGCCGAGGTGGCCGCGCTGGTGGCCGCGGTGGGCTTACCCGTCGCGGAGGGCGTTCCCGTGGGGGTCGGCGAGGCCGTGGGCATGGCCGTGGCCGGCACCGGGATGCCCGCCGCCAGCTGCTTGCGGACGTACACCTCCTGCGCCCGGTCGTCGTCGCTGACGGCCGCGTCGTACGACACCACCCGCTCGATGTCCAGGGAGAGCCGGTGCGAGGCGTCCGGGGTGTCGGCCTTCCAGGTGCAGCCGACACGCCGGTCGGTGTCGTACGTGACCGCCGCGACGCCCCGGTACGCCTGCTCGCGCTCGGGGTCGGGCAGCGCGGCGGCGCCCGGGAGCAGGTCCTTGAGGGTGGCCTGCGATACGGCGCCACAGGGCTCGAAGAGGGTGCGGTAGCGGCCGGGCGGCGCGACGGGGGCGGCGGCCTGGCCGGCCTTGGCGTCGACGGCGACGTCGTCCGCAGGGGCGCCGGCGGAGCACGCGGTGAGACCGGCCCCCAGGCCCAGGCCGAGTGCGAGGACGACGGCGGTGCGAGCCGCGGACCCGGTGCGACCGGGTGCGTACCTCTTTCGCTGCACGGTCCCAGGCTCCCTTCACCCGAAGTCTTTCCCGAAAACTGTTTGCCGCGCGAACCCGGCCGGTGGACACAATGTCTATCGCACACGCAGCTGTTGATGCCGGTCCGCTGTCACCTGTACGGGCTTTGGCTCCGGTTTTTGCGTTATCAGACTTTTCGGGGGAATCGAGGAAGTATGTCGTACGTTGAGGTGCCGGGCGCGAAAGTACCGATCAGGATGTGGGCCGACCCCGCCTCGGTGGAGGGCGGCGCCATGCAGCAGCTGCAGAACGTGGCGACGCTGCCGTGGATCAAGGGCCTCGCCGTGATGCCGGACGTGCACTACGGCAAGGGCGCGACCGTCGGTTCGGTGATCGCGATGCAGGGTGCGGTCTGTCCGGCGGCGGTCGGTGTGGACATCGGCTGCGGGATGTCGGCGGTCAAGACGTCCCTGACGGCGAACGACCTGCCGGGTGACCTTTCGCGGCTGCGGTCGAAGATCGAGCAGGCGATCCCGGTGGGCCGGGGGATGCACAGGGAGATGGTGGACCCGGGGCGGCTCTACCAGTTCCCCACGGCGGGGTTCGGCGACCTGTGGTCGCGGTTCGACACGGTCGCTGATCCGGTGAAGTTCCGCCGGGAGCGGGCCGAGAAGCAGATGGGGACCCTCGGATCGGGGAATCACTTTACGGAAGTCTGCATAGATATGCAGGGCTGTGTGTGGCTCATGTTGCACTCTGGTTCGCGCAACATCGGCAAGGAGCTCGCCGAGTTTCACATCGGTGAAGCCCAGAAGCTGCCGCATAATCAGGGTCTTGTGGACCGCGACCTGGCGGTGTTCGTCGCGGACACTCCGCAGATGGCGGCGTATCGGAACGACCTGTTCTGGGCGCAAGAGTATGCGAAGTACAACCGCGCGATCATGATGGCGCTCTTCCAGGAGGTCATCCGTCGGGAGTTCCGCAAGGCGAAGGTGGCCTTCGAGCCGGTGATCTCCTGCCACCACAACTACGTGGCGGAGGAGCGGTACGAGGGCATGGACATGCTGGTCACGCGGAAGGGTGCGATCCGGGCGGGCTCCGGAGAGTTCGGGATCATCCCCGGCTCGATGGGCACGGGCTCGTACATCGTGAAGGGCCTGGGGAACGCGGCGTCGTTCAACTCCGCCTCGCACGGAGCCGGCCGGAAGATGAGCCGGAGCGCGGCGAAGCGGCGCTTCTCGACGAGGGACCTGGAGGAGCAGACGCGGGGCGTGGAGTGCCGGAAGGACTCCGGCGTCGTGGACGAGATCCCGGGTGCCTACAAGTCGATCGAGAAGGTGATGGAGCAGCAGCGGGATCTGGTGGAGGTCGTCGCCAAGCTGAAGCAGGTCATCTGTGTGAAGGGCTGACGCCCGAGAAACGGAGAACGGCAAGGCCCCCGACACATCGTGCCGGGGGCCTTTCGTCAATGGTCTAGCTCTCGATGCCGTTGACCAGGCGCCAACGTCGCACCTGGCAGCTGCTCTGGGAGCGGCCCAGTTCCGCGGCCGCGTGAGCCAGAGTGGGTGCCGCGAGCAGGATGCGGTCTGCTTCGGCGGTCCAAGGCTTCCGCGGGGGTCGAACCTTCATCTCGGGCGGACGTACCCAGTCGGCGAGGGAACGGGCGGAACTGTTCTTGCGCTCCAGGGCGATGCAGCCGGGGTAGTAGAGGTGCGCGGCCAGCTGAACGGCCGCCTCCGTGGTGTACAGGATGTTGTAGATCCCGTCACGTGCGTTCCGCTTGATTTGACGTTCGGCGCCGGTGACGTTCTTTGCGTAGTGGCACAGGTACGCGCCGATAGCGGTGCTTGCTGTGGTGAGAGAGACGAACGGGAGGCCTTGGCCGGTGAAGCCGACCGAGCCGTCCGCATCGATCACGCCGCGGAGGTAGTCACGGCGGGAGAAGGGCACGCGGGGTGGCGTGATCTTCTTTGACTTCCTGCCGTAAGGCAGACCGAGCTGGTTGAGGATGGTGCGTGCTTCCAGCGCGGACAGGGCCCAGGTGGCCGAGTGGTGGCTCGTCGAGAAGTTGGTGGACCGGGTGCGTTCCCTGATGCTGCTGTTGTAGGGGGTCAGGCGCTGGAATTCGCGGAGGATGTGGATGTCCCGCGCGTTGAGTTCGACGCTCAGCCGACCCCTCTGACGCGTCTGCTCGCTGAGGTGCCCGTCGGCTTGAAGAAAGCCGAACATGTAGGCGTACTCGGCGTTCTCCAGGTCCATGAAGGGCGGCGCGGCGTGGGGTGTTCTGGGTGGTTCACCCGGTCGTGTTACAGCTCGCGGTGGACCTTGGTGTTGGAGGCCTGGGCGCGGGGGCGGACGACCAGGAGGTCGATGTTGACGTGTGGGGGGCGGGTGCAGGCCCAGGTGATGGTGTCGGCCACGTCGTCCGCGGTGAGGGGCTCGGCGACGCCCGCGTAGACCTTGGCCGCCTTCTCCGTGTCGCCGCCGAAGCGGGTCGTGGCGAACTCGTCGGTCTTGACCATGCCGGGGGCGATCTCGATGACGCGGACCGGGGTGCCGACGATCTCCAGGCGGAGGGTTTCGGCGAGGACGCGGGCGCCGTTCTTGGCGGCGACGTAGCCGGCGCCGCCCTCGTAGGTGGAGTGGCCGGCGGTGGAGGAGAGGACGACCACCGTGCCGTCGCCGCTCGCCGTGAGGGCGGGCAGCAGGGCCTGGGTCATGTGGAGGGTGCCGAGGACGTTGACCTCGTACATCCGGCGCCAGTCCTCGGGGTCGCCGGTGGCGACGGGGTCGGCGCCGAGGGCGCCGCCGGCGTTGTTGACCAGGACGGCGAGGGTGCGGAAGGCGGTGGCGAAGTCGTCGACGGCGGCGCGGTCGGTGACGTCGAGGGCGTAGGCGGTGGCCTGGTGGCCGGCTTCGTTGATCTCGGCGGCGAGGGCCTCGATGCGGTCCTTGCGGCGGGCGGTGAGGACCACTCGGTAGCCGGCGGCGGCCAGCTGCCGGGCGGTGGCGGCGCCGATTCCGCTGCTCGCTCCGGTGATGACGGCGATGGGGGTGCCGGCGGCAGTCATGACGTGCTCCTCGCGCGTGTGGTCGATTGCGGGTGGATCGCCCGGTCAGGATAGGCGGGCCGTGGTCAGCGGCCTCGCGGGGCGTACATGATCACGGCCATGCCGGCGATGCAGATCAGGGCGCCGATGACGTCCCAGCGGTCGGGGCGGTAGCCGTCGGCGGCCATGCCCCAGGCGAGGGAGCCGGCGACGAAGACTCCGCCGTAGGCGGCGAGGACGCGGCCGAACTCGGCGTCGGGCTGGAGGGTGGCGACGAAGCCGTAGATGCCGAGGGCGAGGACTCCCGTGCCGATCCAGATCCAGCCGCGGTGTTCCCGGACGCCTTGCCAGACGAGCCAGGCGCCGCCGATCTCGAAGAGGGCGGCGAGGACGAACAGGGCGATGGAGCGGGCGATCGACATGGGGGCAGGGTGCCATGGGACACGCGGGCTGATGAGTTGTCAGAAGATGTTATCGACTGTCGGTATTTTGGGGTTATGTGTGGATTGCGGAAGGGTGTCTTCGGGGTCGTTCTCGCGGCCGTGACGGTGCTGGGTGCCGGTGTGAGCGCCGGTGCTGTCGGGCCGGTGGCCGGGGTCGAGGCGGATCTGTCCCATCACGGTCAGATCTCCCTCTGGGACGGGCGGGTCGGTGTCTGGCTGGTCAGTGAGAACCACGGGCCCTCCGATGTCTCCCAGGCGACGGTCCGGCTCGCCTTCTCCGCGCCGATGGCGGGCGGCCAGGAGCTGCCGCCGGCCTGTCTGTGGAGCAGTGACCGGGTGGTGTCCTGCCGGACGGGTGCGCTCCGGGCCGCGGGGGGTACCGGTGAGCTGGCGCTCGACCTGCGGACCGCGGCCCTCCCGGACGAGATGACGGTCGAGATCTCCACGGCCTGGCGCGACGGGATCGCCGACCGCAATCCGCGGAACGACCGGCATCGTGTGCTGGTGCTGGCCACCGGGGATCCCTACGTCTTCTGAGTCGTTCAGCGGGTTGCCCAGTGGACGTAGCCGTCGGGGCGGATCAGTGCCACCGCGGTCTTCGCCGGGTCCGTCCAGGTGGCTCGTACCAGGTGCTTCGGGGTGACGGGGGCCGTCGTCGGCAGCGCCGGGGTCGCTCCCTCCGGGGTGACCAGGACGAACTCGCCCCGGCGGAGCAGTTCGTAGAGCCGTCCTTCGCGCAGCTGCACGTCGGGGGCGCGGCGGCCCGAGGGGCGGCCGGCGCCCGGTGCGGGGGCGTAGGAGATGCCGATGCCGCTGAGCATGCCCATGGCGCGGGCCGAGGCGGGTCGGACCGCGTTCAGGAAGCGGGCGGCGAGGGAGCGGGTGGCGCGGGTGAGCGGGGTGTGGGCCATCGCGAGGCGGACGATCGCGCCGCTGCTGCGGAGCACCATGGCGCCCACGGGGTGGCGCTCGGACTGGTAGCTGTCGAGGAGGGCCTCGGGGTCGGGTGCCTCGCCGCGGAGTGCGGCGGTGAGCTTCCAGGAGAGGTTGGCGGCGTCCTGGAGGCCGGTGTTCATGCCCTGGCCGCCGGCGGGGGAGTGGACATGGGCGGCGTCTCCGGCGAGGAAGGCGCGGCCGACGCGGTAGGCGGGGGCCTGGCGCTCGTCGCTGTGGAAGCGGGAGATCCAGCGGGGGTCGTGCATGCCGTAGTCGGTGCCGAGGGCTTTGCGGGCGATCTCGCGGACCTCGTCGAGGTCGACGGGCTCGCTGTCGGCGACCTGGCGGGTGCGGGTCCAGCCCATGACGCGGTACCAGCCGTCGCCGAAGGGGGCGAGGAAGGCGAAGCTGTCTCCGGAGCCGCGGACGCTGAACGAGTCGTCGGGCTGCTCGGCGAGGCGGACGTCGGCGAGGACGATGGAGCGGATCACGGAGTGGCCGGGGAAGGGCAGGCCGAGGGCGGTGCGGACGGAGCTGCGGTGGCCGTCCGTGCCGACGAGGTACTGGGCGCGGAGGGTGAGCGGGGTGCCGTCGGGGTCGGCGAGCTCCGCGGTGACGCCGGCGGCGTCCTGGCGCAGTCCGCGCAGCTCCGTGCCGTACCGGAAGGTGACGCCCGCCGCGACCGCCCGGCGCTCGAGGAGGCGCTCGACCTCGTACTGCGGGGTGACGAGGAGGTGGTTGAAGCGGCTGGGCAGGCGGGTCAGGTCCAGGTCGAGGCGGCCGAAGAGCCGGGCCGTGGTGAGCGTGGTGCCGGTGGTGAGGAGTTCGTCCGCGAGACCGCGGGCGTCGAGCTGCTCCAGGGTGCGGGCGTGGACGCCGAAGGCGCGGGTCATGTTGCCGAGGCCGTGGGGGCGGCGCTCGACGAGGGTGACGTCGATGCCTGCGGTGGCGAGGTCGCCGGCGAGCAGGAGGCCGGTGGGCCCCGCGCCGATGACGAGTACGTCGGTGTCCGTGGTGCTGGTGCTCATGGCTGCCTCCGGGGTGCCCGCGATCGTTTGCCCACAAGTGTTGGCCAACGGTTGTTGGTCAACGCTTGTTGGTAACGGTAGGGCGGCCCGGATGGTGTGTCAACGCCCGTTGGCCTACAGTTGTTGATATGACGACCGTCCGCCGCTCCGACGCCACCCGGGCCGCCATCCTGGAGGCCGCGCGCGAGCGCTTCGCCTCCGACGGGTACGAGCGCGCCACCATCCGGGCCATCGCCCGCGACGCCGGGATCGACCCGTCGATGGTGATGCGCTACTACGGCAACAAGGAGGGGCTCTTCGCCGCCGCCTCCGAGGTCGAGATCGGCCTGCCCGATCTGGGGGCGCTGCCCGCGCGGCACATCGGGGCCGTCCTGGTCGCGCACTTCCTGGAGCGCTGGGAGCGCGACGACGTGCTCACCGCGATGCTGCGGGTGGGCGTCACCAACGAGGCCGGGGCCGCGCGCATGCAGGAGATCTTCGCCCGGCAGGTCGGGCCGATCGCCCGGAGCGTCTGCCCCGATCCGGCGGACGCCCCCCGACGGGCGGCGCTCGTCGCCTCCCAGATCCTGGGCATGGCGTTCGCACGCTATGTGCTGCGCCTGCCGCCGGTCGTCGAGATGTCCACCGAGGACGTCGTCGCCTGGCTGGGGCCCACCGTGCAGCGCTATCTGACCGCCGAGGCGCCCTGAACCGTCCCGGCCCGGGGCGTGACCGCGCGGTGCCTGAACCGTACAATCTCTGCATGACGCAGAAGAGTTCCGTGCGGCGCGAGGCGCTCATGACCGAGCTGTACGGGGAGGCCCGCCGCTACATGGCCGCCTACGCCCTGTTCAACCAGGCCGTCGCCGACCACCTGGGGCTCCACCCGACCGATGTGCAGTGCCTGAACCTCCTCAGCCTGGAGGAAGGGCCGGTGACCACCGGGCGCGTCGCCGAGCTGACCGGGCTCACCACCGGCTCCGCGACCCGGCTCGTCGACCGGCTCGAACGCTCCGGTTACGTGACCCGCGAGCGCTCCACCGAGGACCGCCGCCGGGTCCTCGTGGCGCTCGTCCCCGAGCGGATGGCGGAGCTCGGCGGCCTCTGGCGGAAGCTCAACAGCACCTGGGGCACGATGTTCGACGTCTACAGCGACGCCGAGCTCGCACTGCTCATCGCCCATATGCGGCGCACCGTCGAGGTCAGCGCCGCGCAGATCGAGCGGCTCCGGGGCGGTGACCTGGACTGACCTTCGTGCGGGGGTGGGACCGGTGGCCCCCAGGGCCTGATCCGACGCGAAGGGGCGGGCGGGCCCTGGGCCGTGTCCGGAAAGTCCCGCCTGGCCCGCGACGCCTGACACGGCCTAACGGGTCGCCGGCTCGCCGAACTCTCGTACCGCGTCCGAGACGATCGCCTCCAGGCGCGCGTGGTGGGCGCCGCGCCAGTAGACCCTGCCGCACTCCACGCACTGCGCGAACACGTCGTAGGTCTTCTCCGTGCCCTGCTCCAGCTGCTCGCGCACCGTGTCCTTGTCGGCGTCGCTCAGCTCCCCGTTGCACGCCGTGCAGCGGGTCCACGGCGCGAGTGGCGGCGCGAACCGCTCCAGTACGTCCCGGAGCTGATCCTCCGGCCGGTCGCTGTAGACATAGGCTCCCGCCCACAGTTCCCGGCGGCGCAGCAGGCCGCGGTCCCTCGAGAGCATCACGCGCCGCTCGCGCGCGGAGAGCGCGGCGAGGGCCGGGTCGCCGATGTCCTCGCTCTCGTACGCCGCGTCCACGCCGAGCAGTCGCAGCCGCCGGGCCAGCGTGCCGAGGTGCACGTCGAGCAGGAACCGGAGGGGTGCGCCGGCCGGTGCCGGCTGCGGGCGGACGACGTCCTCCACGTCCACGGTCTCGCCCGCGGAGGGGATGTGCGAGGCGTCCACGGGCCGGCCGTCGACCAGGAGCCGCCCGGCCTCCGTGAGCGGCACGCCCAGCGACTCCACGACGTGCCCGAGTGAGGAGGTGCCGTCGGTGGTCAGGGGGGTGTGGCCCGCGCGCCGCTCCGCCGAGACGAAGAGGCGCAGGCCGGGGGCGAAGCTGATCTGGATCTCCGGTCCGTTCACGGGGACAGGATGGCATCGGGCGCCGGTGGGGGGCCAGGGAATTCGGCCCGCGACGGTCAGGGACGGAAGGTCCGCGCGTGGTCCTGTGCCCAGGTGGTGAAGGTGCGGGCCGGGTGGCCGCACAGGGTCTCGACCGTTCTGGTCAGGGGGGTCGGGCGGCCGTCGTGGGAGGACCAGTAGGAGAGGAGGGCGTCCGCGAACGGCTCCGGGATGAAGGGGGCGACCGACTTCTTCCACTCCTCCGGGGTGACCGTCGTGTACGGCGCGGGGCGGCCCGTCACCTCGGCCAGGATCGCCAGCTGCTCCGTGAAGTCCAGCGACTCCGGGCCCGTCAGCACGTACGAGGAGCCGCGCAGTCGGGGCTCGGTGAGTACCGCGAAGGCGGCCTCGGCGACATCGCGCTCGTGGATCGGGTCGCCGTAGGCGTGCGGGTACGGCAGGGCCGGTCCCTGACCGGCCTTGAGCGCCCCCGCCCACTGCAGGGCGTTGGTGGCGAAGGCGCCCGGCCGGAGGTGCGTGGCCTCGAAGGCGCCGGATTCCGCGGCGGCAGACAGGGCGCGCTCGGCCGCGAGGTGGGAGGCCGCGATCGGGTTCTCGGCGGCGTCCGGGTCGAGGACGGAGCTGGAGGAGAGCAGGGCGATGTGCTCGACGCCGGCCGCGCGGGCCCGGTCGGCGAACGCGCCGACGTGCGCGGCCTCGGCGTACAGGAAGACCGAGTCGACGCCCTTCAGGGCGGCTTCGAAGGTCGCCGGGTCCGAGAGGTCGCAGCGCACGGTGTCCACGTGCGGCGGTGGGGACAGGTCCGTGGGGTTCTTGGAGCCGGCCCTGGCCTTGACGCCCGCGGCGTCGAGAAGGCCGAGCAGGGTCGAAGCGACGCGGCCACGGCTGCCGGTGACGAGAACGGTCATCGAAATTCCCTTCGGATAACTGCGTTGCGCATCATCTGCGCTGTGCAGATAAATATCCGTGACTCCGCCTTGCTCGTCAACCCTGAAAAAACCTGGGGTACGGTCCCCGCATGAAGATCATCGACCTCGCGCCCGGCGACCCCCGGCTGGAGAGCGATCTCCTGCCCGTCCTCTCCGAGCTCCGCCCCCACCTCACCCCGGACCTCTTCCGCGAGGTCTACGAGGCCGGGCACCCCGAGGGGCTGCGGTTCAGTGCCGCCTACACGGACGAAGGCCGCTGTGTCGGTGCGGCCGGGTGGCGGATCATCAACAACACCAGTTCGCTGCGCAAGCTCTACGTGGACGACCTGGTGACCGGCGCCGCCGACCGCTCCACCGGCGTCGGGCACGCGCTCATCGCCCACCTGGAGGGCCACGCCCGCGCGGCCGGCTGCCATGAGCTCAACCTGGACTCCGGCACCCACCGCACCGGCGCCCACCGCTTCTATCTGCGCGAGCGCTTCGACATCGTGGCCTTCCACTTCACCCGGCCGCTCACCGCCCCGGACGCCGGCTAGAGGTCGAAGCGCCAGTCGTTGCAGCTCATCGGGCGCCCCGGCGGGTACTCGAAGTCCCGCTCGCCGAGCAGCTCGAACCCGGCCTTGCGGCACACCGCGTTCGACGCGGCGTTGTCCGCCGACGGGAACGCGTGCAGCCGGCGGTGCAGCCCCGCGGCCCGGGCCTCGGCGATCACCGCGCGCGTGGCGGACGTGGCCACCCCCCGGCCCTGGAAGCCCGGCAGCACCGCCCACCCCGTCTCGTACACCGGCTCGCCCTCCCAGGTCCGCGCCCAGAAACCGATGCTGCCCACCACGGCCTCCTCCGGCAGCAGCACGATCCGGAACATGCGCCCCGCGCCCGTGTCGTCGGCGCTCAGGTCCACGTACCGCCGGTGCCGCCGGACGAGCTGCTCCTCGGTCTCCGGGCCGCCGAGGTGGTCCATCAGCTCCGGTGCGTTCAGCGCGCGCAGCAGGCCCGCGTCCTCCTCGGACCAAGCTTCGAGGCGTACCCGCGAGGTGTCGTCAGTCATGTCCGTACGGTAGGGCAGCGCACTGACACCGCCCGGCCGCGGTCGCAGCCCGTCAGCGCAGGCGGCCCGGCTGGCCCAGGGTGAGTCGGGAGACGACCTGGCCGAAGGCGTGCTCCTCCGCGGGCGTCAGTTCCACCGACTCCTGCGGATGCCAGACGCGCTCCAGCGGGGTGCCCTCCGGCTCGCGGCGAGCGGCGGCCCGGGCGCGCAGGTTCAGCGTCAGCCACACCACCGTCGAGACGGCGAGCAGGCCGAAGAGCGTGATCACACGGGGGTCCGAGAACTGGCCGGGCAAGGACATGGCTCACTCCAGGGGCCTGAGGGCCGCCCGTGTCCGGCGCGCCCCGGCGGGTGGCGCACGCGTGCACGACGGCACCGGCGATTCCTACTACTTCCTCCCGACCCGTTCAGTTAACACCACCCTGGGGGTCTTTCGGCAGGGGGGCCGGGGACCGAAGTCCCGGACCGCACCGCCTCGAAGGCCCTCTTGTGCGGACCCGGGAACGCCTCCAAGGTGACGGGCGAGGGAGATTCCGGCCGGGGAGGGAGCAGCCGCATGTCCGGAGCGCAGGCATGGGGATTCACGGACGACAGAGGTACGGAGCTGGGGGCGGCCCGCGTGCCGCTGCGGGTGGTCGCGTATGTGCGGGCGGGTGCGGCACTGCTCGACCTGGGGGTGGTGCCGGTCGCGGTGTACGGCTCCGGGCACGACGGTGAGGGGCTCGATCCGGCCAAGTCGGGCGGGCTCGCGGCGGCCGGTGTGCCGTACGTCGGGCCGGGGCGCGCGCTGGACGAGGGGCTGCTGCGGGAACTGCGCCCGGACGTGGTCGTCGACGTGACGTACGACGGCAAGAGCCCGTACGCGCTCGACGAGGCACTTGCCGAGCGGCTCGGGGTTCCGCTCGTCGCGCTGTCCGTCGGCAACGAGCTCGCCCTGCCGGCCATCCTCGGCCGATTCGCCGCGCTGGCCGCCACGCTCGGGGCGGACCCTGTGGCGGACCGGGAAGCCGCCCGCGAACTGGCCTCCGCCGAGGCCGCGCTCCGGGGTGTCGCCGCCCGGTCCGGGCTCGGCGTGCTCGCGCTCTCCGGGGCCGGGCCCGAGCAGGTGCACCTGGCCCGTCCGCAGGCCTGGCCCGAGCTCGCGCACCTCGCCGGTCTCGGCGTCCGGCTGCTCGACCCCGGCCCCGGGCCCGGCGCCAACTGGCTCACCGGCGACTGGGACCGGGCGGTCGAGCTCCGCCCCGGCCTGGTCCTCTTCGACGAGCGGGAGCACGCGACCCCGCCGTACGAGCTCCCCGCGGGGGTCCGGCTGACGCCCTGGAGCCCCGAGACCCCGCCCAGCCCCGCCGCGTACGCCCGCTTCTTCCGCGTCCTCACGGAGGCACTGACCTGAGCCGCGGAGACGCTGACCTGAGCCATGAGGCGCTGGCCTGGGCGGCGAGGCGCTGGCCCGAGCCGCGGGGTACTGGCCTGAGCCGCAGGGCGTTGACCTGCGCCGCGAAGCGCTGGCCTGAGCCGCGGAGGCGCTGGCCCGAGCCGCGAGGCGCTGCCCTAAGCGGCGCCGAGCCGCGTGCGGAGGGAGGCGGCGAACTCCTCGGCGCGGGCCAGCTGGGCGCGCAGTTCGGCGACCCGCTCCGCCGCGGCCGCCTCGTAGCGGCCGACGCGGGCCACCAGGGCCGCCCGCTCGCCCGGTTCGAGTTCGGTGGCCGTGCCCGGGCGGTCGGCGGACAGCCGGTCCACGGCCGTGAGGAGTTCGCGGGTCTCGTCGAGGCTGAAACCGAGCGGCTTCATCCGGCGGACCACCATCAGCCGGGACACGTCCGCGTCCGTGTAGAGGGGGAAGCCGCCCGGCGAGGCCGCGGACGGTACGACCAGACCGCTGTCCTCGTACTGCCGGATGGTCCGCAGCGGCAGTTCGGTCCGTGCGGCGACCTCGCCGATCTGCATCGGCCGGCCGGTCATACGTACTCCGCTCACGCGTCAGGTCCTTCCGCAGGGCGCGGCTTCCGCGCATTACATACCATTCGTCCTAACTTCAGCACTTATGAGAGCTGGAAGTGCGGCGAAACGCCTGCTGGTAGGTCGTCCGTTGGACAGCGGACGGCTGGGCGAGACCCTGCTGCCCAAGCGGGTCGCCCTCCCGATCTTCTGCAGCGACCCGCTCTCCTCGGTCGCCTACGCCACCGAGGAGATCCTCCTCGTCCTGGCTCTCGGCGGCCTCGCCGTGCTCCATCTGGCCTGGTACGCGGCGGTCGGCATCGTCGTCCTGCTCCTGGTCGTCGTCGCCTCCTACCGGCAGACCTGCTACGCCTACCCGGGCGGCGGCGGGGCCTATGTCGTCTCCGCCGAGAACCTCGGGCAGCGGGCGGCACTCACCGCCGCCTCCGCGCTGCTCATCGACTACGTGATGACCGTCGCCGTCTCCGTCGTCTCCGGAGTCGCCGCCATCACCTCCGCCGTCCCCTCGCTCGACGGGCACGCCGTGGCCCTGTCGGTGTTCTTCGTCGCCCTGCTCGCCTGGATGAACCTGCGCGGGGTCCGTGAGTCGGGGCGCTGGTTCGCCGTCCCCACCTACGCCTTCATCGCCGTCATCTACCTGATGTTCGCCGTGGCGGCCGTGCGCATGGCGACCGGCGCGACGATCCGCGCCGAGTCCGCGGACCTGCCCGTGGAGAAGGTCTCCACCTACTCGGGGATCGCGCTCGTGCTGCTCGCCCTGCGGGCCTTCGCCTCCGGCTGCACCGCGCTGACCGGCGTCGAGGCCGTCAGCAACGGCGTCCCCGCCTTCGCGAAGCCCAAGAGCCGCAACGCGGCCATGACGCTCGCGATCATGGGCGTGCTCTCCGCGACCATGTTCTTCGGGATCACGGTGCTCGCCATGGTCTACGAGGTCCACGTCGCGGAGGACCCCACGGAGCTCGGACTGCCTCCCGGCACCCCGATGTCCACCGCGCTCGCGCAGATCGGCCGGGCCACCTTCGGCGACTGGCACGTCCTCTTCTACGCGCTCCAGGCCGTCACCGCGGGCGTCCTGGTCCTGGCGGCCAACACCGCCTTCAACGGCTTCCCGATGCTCGCCTCGGTCCTCGGCCGGGACCGCTACGCACCCCGGCAGCTCGTCCACCGCGGCGACCGGCTCGTCTACTCCAACGGCATCGTCCTCCTCGCGCTCGCCGCGATCGCCCTGATCGTGGCCTTCGACGCGCAGCTGACCCGCCTCATCCAGCTGTACATCATCGGCGTCTTCGTCTCCTTCACCCTTTCCCAGGCCGGCATGGTCAAGCACTGGCGGCGAGAACTCGCCACGCCCGCCGGAGCCACGGTGGCCCGAGTCACGCCGACCCGAGCCACGCCGGCCCGAGCCACGCCGGCCCGAGCCACGCCGGCCCGAGCCACGCCCGCCGGGGCCGCCGACCGTCACACCATCCGGCGCCGCCTCGCGATCAACGCCTTCGGCGCCTGCCTGACGGCGGTCGTCCTCGTCATCGTCCTCATCACCAAGTTCACCCACGGCGCCTGGCTGGTCGTCATCGCGATGCCCGTGCTCTACGCCGGCATGAAGGGGGTGCGGCGGCACTACGACACCGTCGCCGCCGAGGTCGCCGTGGCCCCGGGCGACCGGCCCCACACCCTCGCCGCGAACCACGTCCTCGTCCTCGTGGCCTCCGTCAACGCGCCGAGCCTGCGGGCGCTGTCGTACGCGAAGACCCTGCGCCCCGACTCGCTCACCGCCGTCACCGTCGCCGAGGACCCGGCGGAGGCGGAGGTGCTCCGCGCGACCTGGGAGGCGCACGGCATCGACGTACCGCTGCGGGTGCTCAGCTCCCCGTACCGCTCGATCGTCCAGCCCGTCATGCGGCACATCCGGGACGCGCCCGAGCGCACGGGGGAATCGGCGATCTCGGTGGTCATCCCCGAATACGTGGTGGGGCGCTGGTGGGAGCAGCCGCTGCACAACCAGAGCGCGCTGCGTCTGAAGACCCGGCTGCTGTTCATGAAGAACGTCGTGATCATCGACGTCCCCTACCGGCTCGCCTCCGCCCGCGAGCTGGCCGCCGAGCGCGCGGGATCGACCGCGCGCCGGTAGAACCCCATGTCAGGGCTCAGGGCCAGACCAGACAGTACGGCTGGTGTCCCGCCTCGTGGAGGCGGACCGAGAAGTCCTGCCACTCGTGGAGGAGCTGGTAGACGTCGAAGGCGTCGCGCGGGCCGCCGCGGTCCGGGACCGTCGACCAGATGAAGGCGGCCGCGCCGACCGACTCCTCGCCGATCCCGCGCAGCGGGTCGACCACGGTCATCGGCAGCTTCACCACCGCGTAGTCGGGGTGGAGCACCACCAGCTCAAGGGGCGGCACCTTGTGCAGGGGCATGCCCTGGATGCCGGTCAGGACCATGGCCGCTATCGTCTCGGGCTTGATCTTGGTGAACATGCCGCCCATGCCGAGCTCGTCCCCGCCGAGCTCCTCGGGGCGCATCGAGATCGGGACCTGGGCCGCCGTGGCGCTGTTGGGCGCGCCGAAGTACTTGTACGTCACCCCCAAGCTCCGGCCCCCGGTCGCAGGGGGTGGTTCCGCAGCGGGCTCCGGCTTGGGCCGGCCCTCCGCGGCGGTGGGTTCCTCCGCACGCCGGCGCCGGTGCCTCCCCCGCCGGGCAGACTCCGGACCCAGGTCGCCCGTCCCCTCGCCCGGTCCGCCACCGCGATGCATATCTCCACCCGACTGCTTTTTCTCGGCAACACGACCCCGCCGCGCAACCCGATCATCGTGTCAGTGACCTCCCCCGCGTTCGTACGGTGAAACACCTGTCCGCAAGAACGCCGTGGCCTCTGACACCATGGATTCCGTGAGCCATCCCTATGACGCCCCAGTTTCGCAGACGCGGACGGGGAGCGCCTCGGCGTAACAGACAGGATGCTCACCGCCGTCTTTCCGTTCCCGATGTCGTGCCCGAAGTCGTTCTCGCAGGTCAGGATCACAGTGCCGTATTCATACGAAGCCCCAGTCTCACAGACGCTTTTCGACCGCGCTTCCCTCGTGACGCCCGGCGGCGTGAACTCACCGGTGCGTGCCTTCCGGGCCGTGGGCGGAACGCCCCGGTTCATGGTGTCCGGTTCCGGTCCGTACCTCACCGACGCGGACGGTCGTGAGTACGTCGACCTGGTCTGCTCGTGGGGGCCGATGATTCTCGGCCATGCGCACCCCGAGGTCACCGCCGCGGTGCAGGCGGCCGTGGCGCGCGGCACCTCCTTCGGCACGCCCGGTGAGGGCGAGGTCGCGCTCGGCGAGGAGATCGTGGCCCGGATCGAGCCGGTCGAGCAGGTGCGTCTGGTCTCCTCGGGCACCGAGGCGACCATGTCCGCGATCCGGCTCGCCCGCGGGTTCACCGGGCGGGCGAAGGTCGTGAAGTTCGCGGGCTGCTACCACGGCCACGTGGACGCGCTGCTCGCCGCGGCCGGTTCCGGTCTGGCGACCTTCGGCCTCCCGGACACGCCCGGTGTGACCGGCGCGCAGGCCGGTGACACGATCGTGCTGCCGTACAACGACCTGGACGCGGTGCGGGCGGCGTTCGCCGCGCACCCGGGCGAGATCGCCTGTGTGATCACCGAGGCCTCGCCGGGCAACATGGGCGTCGTCCCGCCGGTGGCCGGCTTCAACCAGGGGCTCGCGGACCTGTGCCGGGAGAACGGCGCGCTGTACATCTCCGACGAGGTGATGACCGGTTTCCGTACGAGCCGGGCCGGCTGGTACGGCGTCGACGGCGTGAAGCCCGACCTGATGACCTTCGGCAAGGTCATGGGCGGCGGCTTCCCGGCGGCCGCGTTCGGTGGCCGCGCGGACGTCATGGGGCACCTGGCGCCGGCCGGTCCGGTCTACCAGGCGGGCACCCTCTCCGGTAACCCGGTCGCCACCGCCGCCGGCCTCGCGCAGCTGCGGCTGCTCGACGAGGCCGCGTACGACAAGGTGAACGCGGTCTCGAAGGAGATCCAGGGCCTGGTCACGGGCGCGCTGGCCAAGGAGGGCGTGGCGCACCGGCTGCAGACCGCCTCCAACATGTTCTCGGTGTTCTTCACCGAGGACGAGGTGCGGAACTACGACGACGCGAAGAAGCAGGAGGCGTTCCGCTTCAACGCCTTCTTCCACTCGATGCTGGCCGACGGCGTGTACCTGCCGCCGTCCGCGTTCGAGTCCTGGTTCGTGTCGACCGCGCACGACGAGCGGGCGATCGAGCGCATCGCGGCCGCCCTGCCGGGCGCGGCCCGCGCCGCCGCGGAGGCCACGGCATGAGCGAGAACACCCGCGATCAGGACATCACCGTCGTCCACCTGATGCGCCACGGCGAGGTCCACAACCCCGACGGTGTGCTGTACGGGCGCCGCGCCGGCTACCACCTCTCCGAGCTGGGCCGGCAGATGGCGGACCGGGTCGCCGAGCACCTGGCCGGCCGCGACATCACGTACGTCGTGGCGTCCCCGCTGGAGCGGGCGCAGGAGACGGCGACGCCGGTCGCGAAGACGCACGGTCTCGATCTGGCCAGTGACGAGCGGCTGATCGAGGCGGAGAACGTCTTCGAGGGCAAGACCTTCGGTGTCGGTGACGGGGCGCTGCGCAAGCCGGCGAACTGGAAGCACCTCACCAACCCGTTCCAGCCGTCCTGGGGCGAGCCGTACGTCGAGCAGGTCGTGCGGATGATGGGCGCGCTGGACGCGGCGAAGGACGCGGCCCGCGGGCACGAGGCGGTCTGCGTCAGCCATCAGCTGCCGATCTGGATCGTCCGGAGCTTCGTGGAGAAGCGGCGGCTCTGGCACGACCCGCGGCGCCGGCAGTGCACGCTGGCCTCGCTGACCTCGTTCACGTACCGCGGCGACAAGATCGTCTCGGTCGGGTACAGCGAGCCGGCCCGGGACCTGGTCCCGGCGCATCTCCTCGCGGGCGCGAAGCCGGTGAAGGGGAAGTCGAAGGCCTTCGGCGCGTAGCGCGCGAGGAGAGCCCCTGCGCCGCACTGGACAGCGCCGCACCGGAGGGCCACAGTTCAGGGCGATCGGATGTTGATGTTCATGTCATCCGATCGCCCTTAAATTTTTGTGCGATTTTCCGGAACCTCCGTGTTCCTCCCGACATCTCACTCATTGTCGGTTTGGATGACGTTTCGGGTTATACGTCAGCGCGAATGGGGATGGCATGCGCGGGATCAGCGGGATCAGTCGAAGGGGGCTGCTCGGGGCGGGCGTTGGGGCCGCCGCGGCGATGGGGCTCGCCGCATGCAGTACCCCTGATCGGGACAAGCCGGGACGTTCTGGACCCGGCAAGGGGGGTGACGTCTCGGCGGACCCGGGCACGCCCACCCCGACCAAGGACGACGCCCGGCTCATCGGTGACGGTTCCACAGCCGACACCGGCAAGCAGCCGCACCAGCCCGACACCCCCGTCCCGCTCGAACCCGGCCAGACCCCGCCCCAGTTCGTGATCTTCTCCTGGGACGGCGCCGGCGAGGTCGGCAACGGCCTCTTCCCGCGCTTCCTCGAACTCGCCAAGAACAACGACGCGGCGATGACCTTCTTCCTCTCCGGGATCTACCTCCTCCCCGAGTCCAAGAAGGACCTCTACCGCCCGCCGAACAACCGCGTCGGCGCCTCCGACATCGGCTACCTCACCGACGGGCACATCAAGGAGACCCTGAAGTACGTCCGGCAGGCCTGGCTCGAAGGCCACGAGATCGGCACCCACTTCAACGGGCACTTCTGCGGCGGCTCCGGCTCCGTCGGCAACTGGACCCCGGCCCAGTGGCAGAGCGAGATCGACCAGGCGACGAAGTTCGTCACCGAGTGGAAGACCAACAGCGGCTGGACCGACCTCGACCCGCTGCCCTTCGACTACTCCAAGGAGCTCGTCGGCGGCCGCACCCCCTGCCTCCTCGGCCAGGACAACCTGCTCCCCACCGCCAAGCGCCTCGGCTGGCGCTACGACGCCAGCTCGCCCGGCGGCCGCCAGATGTGGCCCACCAAGCGCCAGGGCATCTGGGACCTGCCGCTGCAGGCCGTGCCGTTCCCCGGGCACTCCTTCGAGGTCCTCTCCATGGACTACAACATGCTCGCCAACCAGTCGAAGAACACGACCAAGGGCATGCCCTCGCGCTATCCGGGCTGGCGCAAGCAGGCGGCCGAGGCGTACCTTTCCGGCTTCACGCGCGCGTACGAGTCGAATCGCGCGCCTTTCTTCGTCGGCAACCACTTCGAGCAGTGGAACGGCGGCATCTACATGGACGCCGTCGAAGAGGCGCTCAAGGGAATGGCCGGAAAGAAGGACGTACGGCTCGTCTCCTTCAAGCAGTTCGTCGACTGGCTCGACGTCCAGGACCCGCGGATTCTCGACAAGCTGCGCAGTCTGGAAGTCGGTCAGCGGCCGGCCGGCGGATGGAATGAGTTCCTCAAGGTCGGCGCCTCGCCGACCCCCACCGCTTAGGCGATCTTGACAAGGGGCTTTACGGGCACGTAGGGGGGTGCCCAAGATCCCCCAAACGCCCATGCGAAACTTTTCACATGAGCCTTAGCCGTGCCCCTCGACGCACCCGGCGCACCCTGGTCGCCGTCGGAATGCTGTCCGCCGCCGCCCTCACGCTGTCGGCCTGCGGCGGCGACGACAACGGCAAGTCCGGCGGCGGTGGCCAGACCAACTTCGTGACCAACACGGGTGGCATCTCCACCGCCGCCCAGGGCAAGCGGGCGGCCACCGGAAAGCTCGCGGGCGAGACCCTCGACGGCAAGCAGCTCGACGTCGCCGACCTCAAGGGCAAGGTCGTCGTCCTCAACGCCTGGGGCTCCTGGTGCAGCCCCTGCCGCGCCGAGGCCCCCCACTTCGCGAAGGTCGCCAAGGACCTCAAGGGCAAGGGCGTCGAGTTCGTCGGCCTCAACACGCGCGACCCCAACAAGCAGCCGGCGATCGCCTTCGAAGAGGACTACGGGATTCCCTACCCGAGCCTCTACGACCCGCAGGGCAAGCTGATCCTCTTCGGCTTCCCCAAGGGCACCCTCAGCCTCCAGGGCATCCCCTCCACCGTCGTCCTCGACAAGGAGGGGAAGATCGCCGCCCGTTCCCTCATGGCGCTCGACGAGGAGAAGCTCCGGTCGATGATCGAGCCTCTCCTCAAGGAGAAGTGAGCCCGTGAACGAGACGGTCACCAGCGGAGCCCTGCTGCTCGCCCTGCCCCTCGCGGTGCTCGGCGGCCTCGTCTCCTTCTTCTCGCCGTGCGTGCTCCCGCTCGTGCCCGGCTACCTGTCGTACGTGACGGGGGTCACCGGCACCGACCTCGCCGAGAGCCGCCGCGGCCGGATGACCGCCGGTGCCGTCCTGTTCGTCCTCGGCTTCACCGCCGTGTTCGTCTCCGGCGGCGCGCTCTTCGGCTACTTCGGGTCGACGCTCCAGGAGTACCGCGAGACGCTCACCACGGTCCTCGGCGTGCTCATGATCCTCATGGGCGTGTTCTTCATGGGCCTGATGCCCTGGTTCACCCAGCGGGAGTTCCGCTTCCACAAGAAGCCCGTCGCCGGACTCGTCGGCGCCCCGCTCCTCGGCGCGCTCTTCGGCATCGGCTGGACCCCGTGCATCGGCCCGACCCTCGCCTCCGTCAACGCCCTCGCCCTGGAGCAGGCCAGCGCCGGACGCGGGGCGATCCTCGCCTTCGCGTACTGCCTCGGCCTCGGCGTACCGTTCGTGCTCGCCGCCATCGCCTTCCGCAAGGCGCTCGGCGCGTTCGGCTGGGTGAAGAAGCACTATGTGTGGGTCATGCGGATCGGCGGCGGCATGATGCTCGTCACCGGTGTGCTGCTCCTGACGGGCGCGTGGGACAGCATGGTGGCCACGATGCAGGGCTGGTCCAGCGGTTTCACGGTGGGGATCTGAGTTCCATGAGCAAGACCGATACGACGGAGCAGCAGGAGAACCTCGGCAGCGCCGGGGCCCAGCTGTCCACCGCCCCCCAGGAGGACACCGCCGTCGGCGGCCCCACCCTCGGGGTCGTCGGCTGGATCCGCTGGTTCTGGCGGCAGCTGACCTCGATGCGGGTCGCGCTGATCCTGCTGTTCATGCTCTCCCTGGGTGCCGTCCCGGGCTCTCTCATCCCGCAGACCAGCGCGGACGAGCTGAAGGTGCGGGCCTTCAAGGACGCCCACGAGACGCTCACCCCGCTGTACGAGAAGCTCCAGTTCTTCGACGTCTACAGCTCGGTGTGGTTCTCCGCGATCTACATCCTGCTGTTCGTCTCCCTCATCGGCTGCATCCTGCCGCGCACCTGGCAGTTCGTCGGCCAGCTCCGCAGCCGCCCGCCGGGCGCCCCCCGGCGCCTCGACCGGCTCCCCGCGTACACCACCTGGCGCACCGAGGCCGAGCCCGAGCAGGTCCACGAGGCCGCGCTCGCCCTCCTCAAGGGGCGCCGCTTCCGCGCGAACCCCGCCGGGAACGCCGTCGCCGCCGAGAAGGGCTACCTCCGTGAGGCCGGGAACCTGGCCTTCCACGTCGCCCTGATCGTGATGCTCGTCGCCTTCGCCTGGGGCCAGCTCTTCAAGTCCGAGGGCGGCAAGCTGATCGTCGAGGGCGACGGCTTCTCCAACACGCTCACCCAGTACGACGACTTCAAGTCCGGCTCCCAGTTCGGCACCGACGAACTGGAGCCGTTCAGCTTCAAGCTGGAGTCCTTCAACGGCACGTACGAGAAGAACGGCCCCCAGCGCGGCACCCCGCGCACCTTCGAGGCGGCCGTCAACTACTCGCAGGGCGGCGCCGACAAGAAGGCGGTCATCCGGGTCAACGAGCCGCTGAAGGTGGGCGATTCCAAGGTCTATCTGATCGCCCACGGGTACGCGCCCGTCGTCACCGTCAAGGACGGCCGCGGCAAGACCGTCTTCCACGGCGCGGTGCCGCTGCTGCCGATCGACAACAACATCACGTCGACCGGCGCGATCAAGGTCATGGACGGCTACCGCGACAAGAACGGCAAGAAGGAGCAGCTGGGCTTCCAGGCCTTCTTCGTGCCGACGTTCGCGGGCGAGGGCAGGGGCACGATGTTCTCGCAGTTCCCGGCACTCGACTTCCCGGTCATGGCACTCACCGGCTACCACGGCGACCTGCGGGTGAACTCCGGTCTGCCGCAGAACGTGTACCAGCTCGACACCACCAAGATGAAGCAGTTCGCCGTCACGGGCGGTACCGGCAAGGCCAACCGCCTCCTGCCCGGCGAGACCATGCCGCTCCCCGACGGTGCCGGCTCGATCACCTTCGAGAAGGACATCAAGGAGTGGGCGAGCTTCCAGATCTCGCAGCAGCCCGGCAACGGGCTCGCCCTCACGGGCGCGATCGCCGCGATCGCCGGCCTGACCGGTTCGCTCTTCATCCAGCGCCGCCGGGTCTGGGTCCGGGCCGTGCGCGGTGAGGACGGCGTGACCGTCGTCGAGATGGCCGGGCTCGGCCGGAGCGAGTCCGCCAAGCTGCCGGAGGAGCTGGGTGACCTCGCCCTCGCCCTCACGGCACAGGCCCCGCCGACGGCCTCAGTACCGGAACCCGCGGAAGAACCCGCAGAAGACCCTGCCCCTTCTGGAGAGGCCGACAAGTGATCCTCGCCGCCACGACGACCAACGAGAGCCTGGCGCAGATGAGCGACCTGCTCGTCTACTCCTCGATGGCCGTCTACACCCTGGCCTTCTTCGCCCACATCGCCGAGTGGGTGCTCGGCAGCCGCAGCAAGGTCGGCCGCACGGCCGCCGCGCTCACCCAGCAGGCCCCGGCCGCCGCCGTGACCGTGCAGGTCAAGCAGGCCGGCGGCACCGCCGTCCTCGACAAGCCGAAGGTCGTCACCCGCTCCTCGGCCGGCACCCGTGACGTGCCGGACGGTCCCGGCGCGGCCGGCGGCACGGTCAAGGGCGATCTGTACGGCCGTATCGCCGTCTCGCTCACCGTCCTCGCCTTCGCGATCGAGGCGGCGGGCGTGGTCAGCCGGGCGCTCTCCGTGCAGCGGGCCCCCTGGGGCAACATGTACGAGTTCTCCACCACCTTCTCGACGGTGGCGGTCGGCGCGTACCTCGGCTTCCTCCTCGCGAAGAAGAACGTCCGCTGGATCGGCCTCCCGCTGGTCACCACCGTCCTGCTCGACCTGGGCATGGCCGTCACCTGGCTGAAGACCCCCAGCGACCAGCTGGTCCCGGCGCTCGACTCGTACTGGCTGTGGATCCACGTCTCCACCGCGATCTTCTGCGGCGCGGTGTTCTACATCGGCGCGGTCGCGACCCTGCTGTACCTGTTCCGCGACTCGTACGAGAACAAGCTCGCGACCGGCGGGAACCCCGGCTCCTTCGCCCGCTCCGTCCTGGAGCGGCTGCCCGCCGCGGCCTCGCTCGACAAGTTCGCCTACCGGGTCAACGCGGCCGTCTTCCCGCTCTGGACCTTCACGATCATCGCCGGCGCGATCTGGGCCGGCGACGCGTGGGGCCGCTACTGGGGCTGGGACGCCAAGGAGGTCTGGTCCTTCATCACCTGGGTCGGTTACGCGGCGTACCTGCACGCGCGCGCGACGGCCGGGTGGAAGGGGCGGAAGGCCGCGTACATCGCGCTCATCGCCTTCGCCTGCTTCCTCTTCAACTACTACGGCGTCAACATCTTCGTCAGCAGCAAGCACTCGTACGCGGGCGTCTGAGCCGGTCCTGCGCTGGCACCGGGCCTGTCCCGGGGTGACGCTGGAGGTATGAGCGAGATCCCCCGGGGCAGGAGCGAGACCCACGACGGCGACGCGCACCTGCTGCGGTTCGTGGTGGACCTTCCGCATCCGGTACCGATGGTCTGGGCGGCCGTCGCCTCGCCCGAGGGCATGCCGGGCTGGCTCTGCGAGGCGGATCCGCTGGAGCCGCGGCTCGGCGGGAAGGTCACCCTCCGCTGGCTGAACAGTGACACCGAGGTCTCGGGGCGGGTGACCGCCTGGGACCCCGACGTGGTGGCCGAGTACACGGTCGATCCGGCGACGCACGGACGGATGCGGTTCCATCTGGAACCGGGGTCCGGCGGCGGCGGGTCGACCGTGCTGCGTTTCACGAACGAGTTCCGTGGGTCGTCGGAGTACCGGCTGGACTGTCTCGCCGGGTGGCACGACCACTTCGAGCGGCTCGCCGCGGCGCTTTCCGGTCACCCCACGGACTGGCGGGACTGGACTCCTGAGCGCTGGCGGCACCTGCGGGAGCTGTACGAGCGCGACGAGGAGCCCTGGCCCAAGTGGGAGCCGTAGGCACTCACCCCCGCTTCGGCGGCAGGCACGTGTCCGTCGGGGGTCTGCCCTCCGGCCAGGCCATCTGGACGAAGCGCTGGGTGCCGTCCTGGGTCAGTTCCACGATCGGGACCGCCTTGTTGTACGGGTTTCCGTAGTTGTCCAGGCAGATCCAGCCGCTCGCGCCCTGCACCCGCAGTGAGCCCTTGACCTGCGGCCACTGCGTGCCGACGTCCTCCTTCGACGGGTAGGGCGCGCCCTCCGGGGTGGCCTGGCGGATCGCGTGGACCGCCGTCGCCATCGCGTCGTACGCGATGATCGCCTGGCCGTCCGCGAGCGCCACCGGCCGGTCCTTCGGGGCGGCCTTCGCGATGTCCCGCACGAAGTCCGCGTACGCCTGCTCGGAGCCGCCCGTCCGGGGGACCGTCCGACCGGGCGCCGGCTTCCAGGCGTCGGGGTGGGCGAGCGCCGCGTACCGCACGGTCAGCCTGCCCTTGAGGGCCTTCCGGTCGAGTTTCGCGTCCGCGCCCAGGTACGAGCCCTCGTCGCCGGTGAGGACGGTGAAGGCGCGGTCGACGCAGCCGCGGTCGCCGAGCGCGTTGATGAACTGGCGCAGCTGGGTGTGGCGGCCCGCGAAGAAGACGGTCTCGGCGCGGGTGTCGCAGATCAGGTGGGTGATGTTGGTGAAGGTGTTGGCGGTCGTGCCCTCCTGGGTGGAGTCGGGGGCGGAGGTGAACTCCTGCGGCTCCAGGGGTGCGTTCTTGAGGGACGCGGCGAAGGCGGCCTTCAGGGTGTCGACGTAGTGGTCGCCGCTGCGGGTGTCCTGGACGAGGAGCGCCTTCGCCGCGTCGACCCGGCCGAAGTGGGCGAGCGCCTTGGCCTCGTCGCCGTTGGTGGGGGAGACGCGGGCGAGGCCGGGGTAGGGCTTGCGGCCGGGGCCGTTGGCGATGTCGTCGGCGGTGATGGTGGTGCCGACGACGGCGACCTCGGCGGCGGTGAGGGCGGTGACGGCCTCGCGCATCTCGGTGGAGGAGGTGGCGATGCCGGAGACGGCCCGCAGCCGTTCGGGGCCGTCGGCCATGGCGACGAGCTGGTCGACGGTGGTGCGCCAGTGGGCGTTGCCCTGGCCGGTGTTGGCGAGGACGAGGCGGATGGTGGGCCGCCGGCCGTTGGATTCCTGGTTGGCCCGGCGCTGGTAGGCGTACGCGCCCTGGACCTCGTGCAGGACCTTGATCCGCATGCCGGCGTCGGTGGAGGTCAGGGGGAGGAGGACGGCGACGGTGACGTACTCGCCGTCCTTCAGCGTGGCGTTCTCGGCGCGGATGGTCTCGGCGATGTCCTTGAGGTCGGCGAAGCCGAAGTCGTGGCCGGTGCCGTTGACTCCGACGCATTCCGCGCTGTCGGCGGGGCGGGCCACCCCGGGGGCGCAGGAACGGTTTTCCGGCTGGGTGAGCCGGGCGAAGCCGTAACCGCCGAGGCCGAGGACGACGGCGGCGGTGACGAGGGAGGCGACGAGCTTCTGGCGGGGGGTGCGGACCCGCCGGCGCAGCCGGATGGTGAAGGGGTCGGGCATGGCGTCAGACTCCGTTCTCACGGGCCGGCGGCAGCGACAGCTCCCGCCAGGCACGGATGTCGCGCGGCCACTGGCCCGCCGCGTCCCAGAGTGAACCGCTGCCCGTCAGATGGCGGCCGGAGAGCCTGCGCAGTTCGTGCGCGAGCAGGTCGGCGACCTCGTCGTCGGGCAGTGCGAGCGGGTCGGTGAGCAGCCATACGGCGTGCAGCAGGCGCCGTACGGAGAGGTGGAGCGCGGTGGTGTCGGGGTCGAGGCCGTCGGGGAGGGCGCCGGCCGGCTCCTCGCCGAGGGCGACCGCGCGGCGCGGGTCGGGGCCCGGCCGGTTCCGCTCGCGGGGGTAGGGGGCGGCGGCGATGAACCGGAGCCGGCCGAGCCAGCCGAGGACGTCCTGCCCGGGGAAGGTCTCCCGCAGGTGTGTGACGGCCTCCTCGGCGCGGCCGAGGGCGAGCGCGTGGTGGAGGCGGTACGGGCCGGGGGCCGGTCCGTAGTGCCGGTAGAGCGTCTCGTGGACGGCGTGCCAGGCGGCGTACCGCGGATGGTCGCCGTCCTCGAAGCGGAGCCGGTACAGGAGCAGGGCGCGCAGCAGCGGGTCGGCGACGAAGTGGGCGGGGCCCTCGCCCCAGTCCTCGGCGCGCAGCTGGTCGCGGACCCGCAGGGCCACGTCCCCGTCCAGGGACTCGGCCTGGAGCCGGGCGTGGGCGAGCATCCGGGCGGACTCCTCGTCGTGGGTCGCGGCGAGGACGGCGTACGGTCCCGGTCGGCGCACCGGCAGGAGTTCGGCGAGGAGCGTGGGGGCGACGGGCACCGGCGGGGCGTCCTCGCGCAGCTCCACGGTGAGGTCGAGGAGCCCGCCCGGGGTGAGGCCGGCCCGCTGCGCGGCGGGGGTCTGGCGGACGGCCCGGCCGAGGAGGGCCACACCGAGGGGACGCCCGCCGGTCAGCCGGTGGACGGAGCGGGCGAGTTCGGCGGGGGTGCGGCCCGCCGGGTCGTGCTGGTCGAAGGCGGACCGGGTCTGGGCGGGGGAGAGCGGGGTCAGCTCGACGGCGAGGATGCCGGAGCCGACGCTCGTCCCGCGCGGGCAGGGCGCCCGGTGCGCGGTCTCCGGCACCTTGGTGCGGGTGGCCTGGCGCAGGCCCTCGTGGTCGCGGACCCGGGAGCCGGCGAGGACGACGACCTTGTCGCGGCGGCCCTCGGCGGCGCGGGCGCGCAGGATCGGCTCGACGAGCTGCCGGCCGAGCGGCTCGTGGGCGTTGTCGAGGAGGAGCAGGGGCCGGCCGACGCGGCTGCCGCGGCGGAGCCCGGTGTAGGCGGTCAGCAGGTCCTCGGTGAGGGCGCCGACGAGGAAGGCCTCGGCCTCGCCGCGCCGTCTGCCGCCCTGCTCGAAGTCGACGGCGAGCTGCTGGAGTCCGGCCTTGGCGCGCCCGCCGGCGTTGCGGTAGCTGCCGTACCAGTTCTCGGCCTTGTGCTGGAACTTGCCGAACACCTCCTCCAGAACGGTCTCCACGGTCGCCTCGGCGAGCAGCCCGGCGAGCGGGGCGGCGGCGTCGGCGAAGGTGGCGGCGAGCTTGGCGAGGACCTTGCCGACCCAGTTGGCGGCGGCGCCGCGGGCCGCGTCGACGGTGGCGAGGAGCGGCCCGAGCCGCTGGAGGTCGCGCCGGGCCCGCTCGTCGTCCTCCTGGGACCAGCCGAGCGCGGCGACCGCGACCAGGCCGAGTGAGAGCCGGGGGAACCGTACGGGCCGGGCGCCGATCACCTTCGGCGACAGCTGCACGGCCAGCTCGGAGAGGGCGCCGGTGACCGGGGTCCAGCCGGGGCCGTGGTCGGCGGGCGGTTCGATGTGGCCGCAGTCGAGGAGCGCGAGCGGGGTGTAGCCCTTGTAGCGGTTGCGGACCTCCTTGAGCAGGGCGGTCTTCCCCATGCCGCGCCCGCCGGTGAAGACCGTGACCGGCGGGTCGTCCCCGTGCTCGTACGCGACGCGCGCGGCCCCCTTGGCGGTGAGCCCGACGAGCCGGGCGACGAGCCCGCCGTCGTCCAGCACCGCCTCGCGGCCGTACAACTCCCTTTCCACGTCCCGTCGCCCCCTGCTCCCCCACGAGATGTGCCCCTTCACATCGTCAAGTTCAGGATATCTACCGGGTGTTGGTGTCGCTCAATCATTCGGGAGGGGGTTTGCGGGCGGGCCTTCCGGCGGGGCGTGGGGACGGAAGGGGTCATGGCCCGTTGGGTCCAGCGGAAAGCTCTTCCGAGGGGGGTCGGGGCTCGGCAAGATAGTGATCACCGCCGGGGGGACCGGGCGGAACGGACGGGGGCCGGGAGGCCGCCGGACGTCGGTCGGGCCACCTGGTCCGCCCGATCCATCTGATCCACCCGTTTCGTCAGATCCACCTGATCCGCGCACCCACCTGACCGGAGTTCTGTCATGTCTATGTCAAGGAAGCGCCGCTCCCGCAACGCCGTCCTCGCCGGCACGGGCCTCCTCGCGGCCCTCGCCGTCTACGGCGTGAGCCAGCAGGCCAGCGCCTCCGCGACCGACACCGACGCCCAGGCTCCGGTACCGACCGCCGCCGCCCCGGCCGCCCCCACGGCCACGTCGCCGACAGCGGCCCCGACCGCGGCCCCGACGAAGGCCCAGGCCCCGACGAAGGCCCCGGCCCCGTCCCGTACGGCCGGCGCCCCGGCCCGCGCCACCGCCCCGGCCACCGGGCCCACCGGCGGGACGACCGGGAAGCCCGCCACCGCACCCGCCGCCCCCGCCCCGATCAAGCCCGCCGAACTCCCGGACAGCGACCGCCAGCAGTGGAAGCCCATGGGCGAGGTCAAGGCCCTCCCCCTCGGCGGCACCTTCCAGCTCAACGAGTGCGTCAGCCTCACGCAGGCCACCGCCTGGCACCAGCAGGGCTTCCTCGGCTCGACCCGCGACATCATCGCCGTCCAGGACACCCTCACCTTCCCCGACGAGGCCACGGCCGCCGCCGCGTACCGCACGACCGTCGGGGCCATGAAGGACTGCCAGGCGACCAGCCGGGAGCTCCAGAAGAAGTACGACCTGCCCCAGGACGCCACCGTCCGGCAGACCGCCACCACCGAGAACGGCACCTCCTGGCAGCGCCGCTGGACCGGCGTCCAGGGCCTGTCCTCCCCCGGCGACCAGGCGAACCACGTCTACGCCGTCCAGCGGGGCAACGTCCTCGCGCTCCTCCACTACGACGAGGTGGCCTCCGCGTCCGCCGCCCCGTCCTACGACTTCCGAGGCGACACCGCCGTCCTGCGGACCCTCGGCGCACAGCTCGACAAGTGATCCCGAGCGGATCAGCCCCCTCTTCACCCACCTCACAGGAGACAGCCATGTCCATCCAGCGTTCCGTCGTCCGCGCCGCCGCCACCCTCGCCGTCGCCGGTCTCGCCGGCACCGCCGCCGTCGCGACCCCCGCCCAGGCCGCCGCGCCCGCCATGACCACGACCCTCGCGGCCGCCACGGTCTCGTCCTCGACGGCCGGTGGCTACATCACCAGAAGCGAGATCATCGAGCGCGCCAAGTACTGGCTCGGCAAGAACCTCACGTACAACCAGGGCGGCTCGTACCCCGACTCCGACGGCAAGTACTACCGCACGGACTGCTCCGGCTACGTGTCGATGGCCTGGCACCTGACCACCAGCCTCAACACCGTCGGCATCGGCGACAGCGCCGACACGTACGAGATCTCCCGCAGTCAGCTGAAGGCCGGTGACGTCCTCAACAGCTACTACGACCACGTCATCCTCTTCGACAAGTGGGACGACGCCGCGCACACCACGTTCTCGTACTACAGCTTCGGCTCGACCCCGGTGAAGCACATCACCGGCATGTCCATCAACGCCTCCACCATCGACGGCCACCCCAACGGCGACTACAAGGCGCTCCGTTACAAGAAGGCCATCGACGGCGGCACCGACGGCATCGGCATGTGGGACCCGTCCAACCACTACTTCCACCTGCGCAACGCCGCGAACGCGGGCGGCAACGACGCGGGTGACTTCGTCTTCGGCGCCACGGGCATGGTCCCGCTCTCCGGCGACTGGGACGGCATCGGCACCGACGGCGTCGGCATGTACGACCCCTCGAACCACATGTTCTACCTGCGCAACTCGGCCAACGCCGGCGGCAACAGCTACGAGGTCAACTTCGGCAGCATCGGCGACATCCCGGTCATGGGCGACTGGGACGGCAACGGCACGGTCACCGTCGGCGTGTGGCGCCCCTCGAACCACACCTTCTACCTGAAGAACTCCAACACCAGCGGTGTGGCGGACAAGTCCTTCGTCTACGGCGACGACGGCATGATCCCGCTGGCCGGCGACTGGGACGGCGTCGGGGCGGACGGCATCGGCATGTACGACCCCGCCACCCGCAAGGTCTACCTGCGCAACGCCACCAGCGCGGGCGGCAACGACTTCGAGTTCGTCTACGGGACCTTCGGCCACAAGCCGGTCGTGGGCGACTTCGACGGCGACGGCAAGGACACGGTCGCGGTGTGGATGCCGAGCAGCCACGTCTTCTCGATCAACA
>NZ_JBWKFA010000016.1:54647-131930 GCF_056435185.1 Streptomyces sp. NPDC044003
AACAACCAGAACACGAACAACGACGCCGACTACGAGTTCAACTTCGGCGGCGACGGAATGATCCCGGTCGCCGGCGACTGGGACGGCAAGTAGGACCCCCACGCGGCGGCGCCGGGCACCCGCCCCGGCGCCGCCGCCCCGCGCCCGGCCCCTTCCCCACTCCCCCGTACCGAGGTCTCGTCATGCGCTCCCTGTCCTCCCGCCTGTCCACGCTCGCCCTCGCCGCGGGCACCCTCCTCGCCTCCCTCACGCTCGGCGCCGGGCAGGCCACCGCCGCCTCCGTCGCCACCTGGGACAAGCTCGCCCAGTGCGAGAGCGGCGGCAACTGGTCCCTCAACACCGGCAACGGCTACTACGGCGGCATCCAGTTCAGCCTGAGCACCTGGCAGGCCATGGGCGGCACCCAGTACGCCGCGTACCCGAACCAGGCGACCAGGGAGGAGCAGATCCTCGTCGGCGAGAAGCTCCTCGACACCTACGGCGAGAACCAGTGGCCGGTCTGCGGCCCCCAGGTGGGACTCGGCTCCGACCCGTACGACCCGGTCTTCGCCCGCCAGGACGGCATCGGCATGTGGGACCCGTACAACCACTACTTCCACCTGCGGAACACGGCGAACGCGGGCGGCAACGACGCCGGTGACTTCGTCTACGGCGGTACGGGGATGAAGCCGCTGACCGGCAACTGGGACGGCGCAGGCGGCGACGGCGTCGGCATGTGGGACCCGGCCACGCACACCTTCTACCTGCGCAACTCGCCCAACCAGGGCGCCAACAGCTACGAGATCAGCTTCGGCAGCCTCGGCGACGTCCCGGTCGTCGGCGACTGGGACGGCAACGGCACCGACACCATCGGCGTGTGGCGCCCCTCGAACCACACCTTCTACCTGCGCAACTCCAACACCGCCGGTGCGGCGGAGAAGGTCTTCGTCTACGGCGACGACGGCATGATCCCGCTGGCCGGCGACTGGGACGGCATCGGCGGAAGCGGCATCGGCATGTACGACCCGTCGACCCGCAAGGTCTACCTCCGCAACGCGCCGAACTCCGGCGGCAACGACTACGAGTTCGTGTACGGCACCGTCGGCCACAAGCCGGTCGTCGGCGACTTCGACCGGGACGGCAAGGACACGGTCGCGGTGTGGATGCCGAGCAGCCACGTCTTCTCGATCAACAACCAGAACACGAACAACGACGCCGACTACGAGTTCAACTTCGGCGGCGACGGAATGATCCCGGTCGCCGGCGACTGGGACGGCAAGTAGGACCTACCGCTGCGGCGCCGGGCATCGCCCCGGCGCCGCAGCGGCGGTCAGGACAGCCACCCCCGCTGCACCGCGCGCACGCCCGCCTCGAAGCGGCTGCGCGCGCCCAGGCGTTCCATGAGCAGGGTCGCCGTCCGGCGGGCGGTCCGGTGGGAGACGCCGAGGCGCTTGGCGATCGCCTCGTCGGTGAGACCGCTGGCGAGCAGCCGCAGCGTGGTGGCCTCGGTGTCGGTGAGCTCGCCGTCCTCCTCGGTCACCGGCTCGCCCAGCGGCTTCGCGCCCTCCCACACCGTCTCGAAGAGGGCGCAGAGCGCGGTGACGGTGCCCTGGCCGGTGATCACCACCGCACCGGCCGCCGAATCGTCACTGCTGACCGGCATCACGGCGGTCGCACGGTCGATGATGATCAGCCGCACGGGCAGGGTGGCGACGGTACGGGCCTGCCGGCCGAGACTGCCGAGCCACTCGGCGTACGCCATGGTGTGCGGGCTGTTGCGGACGCTGTCCAGATAGACGGTCCGCATCCGGATCCCGCGCTCCAGCAGGGCGAGGTCCAGCGGCTTCGAGGCCTCCAGGTTGTCCTGCGACTGCGCCCCGTCGGGGGAGAAGATCATCACCTCCTCCCGGACCTGCCGGTGCAGCGAGGCGAGGCGGTCGCGGATCTCGTCCAGACCGATCAGGTGCTCGACCCCCGGTTCGGGGGTCTGCGGACGCAGCTGCGTGTACTCGGCGATGAGCTGCGCGGCGGCGGCGCGGCTCTCCTCCACCCGCTGCTGCTGGGCGAGGAGCTCGGCCTGCTGCCGGGCGAGCAGCAGCTCCATCCCGACGTCCGGGCTCACCGCCCGCAGCGTCCCGGGAGAGTCGTACGAGGAGCGGACCAGGCCGATCTCGCTGAGCCGGTCGAGCGCTCCTCGCACCTCCTCCTCCGCGAACCCGATCCGTGTCCCGAGCGCGACGACCCCGTCGCCCGGATACGCCAGCATGGCGCGGTAGACGGACTCGGTCCTCTGGTCCAGTCCCAACAGCGTGAGCATCCTGGAGGCCCCCCCTCGCACGATGGTTGATCACAGGGATCGTCGCACGACGTCGGTGATCATGGACCGCCGGAGGGGAGGTTGGCCGTTTCAGTCCAAGGCATCAAGGGGCCACCGGGAGTTGTCGTGGAATGGCGTCCCGGCTTGACACTCTGGATCCCATGTACCTGATCCACGCCCAACTCGCCTCACCCGCAGGAATGTTGATGCCCTGCGACGCCGCCACCAAGGCTCTGGGGCTCGCCCGTCCCGACGAGGGCGTCGAGCACGTCAGCGCCCATGCGAACGGGCCCCGTGGCCCCGTCCTCGGGGTCTATCTCCTCGCGGACTCACTGGCCCAGGCGGAGGCCCGTACGGCGGCCCTCTGCGAGCGGCTGCTGACCCGGCACCCGGGCTTCACCGGCTGGTCGCTGCGGCGGGCGGAAGCGGCCTTCCTGGCCCCATTGGGTCATGGCCTCTTGGGGCCACCCGGCAGGCCTACCGGGGGTCCCGCCGGGCGAGCAGAGTAGGACGTGCCGAAGGGGCGAGGAGCTCCGGAGGCGACACCGGCCCGCACCACCGCGGGGTACGAGGCCGGACCCGTTCCCACTTCTGCAGTCCCGAAAGGCTCCTCCCATGATCAGCACCCGTATCGCCCGGACCACCGCGGTCGTCGTCTGCTCCCTCGCCGCCCTCCTGCTCCCCTCGGTGGCCGCGCAGGCCGCCCAGGACCAGCCCGTCGCCCAGATCGAGGCGTCGGCGCAGCCCGCCACCGGCGACACCGGCACCGGCACCGGCACCGACGACTTCGGCTGGCAGTAGGCCGGGGAGCGTCACTCGGTGGCGATGGCATCGAGCTGACCCCGCAGATACGCGTGCGACTCGATGCCGTGGATGGTCGTCCCCGGCGTGCACTCGTAGAAGTAGACCAGCGACATCAGTTCCTCGGCGGGCGCGTCCGCCGGCGGCGGCAGCACCCGATGCCGCCCTGAACGCCACCGCCCTCCCGTCCAGCCCGCCATCAGATCGCCGATGTTGACGGTGAACGCGGCCGGATCGTACGGAGCGTCCTGCCAGCCCCGGGCGTCGGTGAACACCTGAAGCCCGCCCTTGCCCGCCTCCCGGTCGAGCACGGTGACCGTGCCGAAGTCCGTGTGCGGCCCGATACGGAACTGCCCGGGCTCCGGATCGCCGGTCCGCTCCCGCCCCGGATACCAGTTGACGTTGAAACCGAAGGTGGGATGCCCGGTGTGCCGGGTGAAGAAGTCCCGCTCCTCGCCGAGCGCGACACCCAGCAGATCGAGAACCCGATCGGAAAGCGACTTCATGGCCACCAGGTAGGTCTCCACGAGCGGCCTGAGCTCAGGCACCTCGGCGGGCCACGTATTGGGCAGGAACCACTCCGCGTCCACGACCGGGTCCCCGGTCGGCTCATCGGCCGCGAAGGAGAGCGACTCCTTCAGGTCGGGCGGGGTCGCCGTGCCCTCCGCGTACCCGTTGGCCTCCGCCCCCGGCCCGAGCCACCCCCGCCCCCCGACCCGCACGGCGTACGGCTCCTTGACGGCGGCGGGCAGATGGAAGAACCGCCGGGCGACGGCCCGGATCTCCGCCCGCAGTCCCGCGTCGACACCGTGCCCGGTGACCAGCAGGAACCCGGCCTCGCGCAGGGCCCGGTCGACGGCGGGCAGCTGGGGGCCCGGATCGCGCCCCAGATCGATCGTGGGCAGACTCGCTTCACTCATCGCCGATGTCCTCGTTCCACAGGGCCGGGTTCTTGTCGATGAAATCCCGCATCAGGCCGACGCAGGCGGCATCACCGAGCACGACGATCTCGACCCCGTGCTCCGCGAGCCACTCCTGCCCGCCGTGGAAGGTCTCGGCCTCCCCGACGACCACCCGGGAGATCCCGAACTGCCGCACGAGCCCGGAGCAGTACCAGCAGGGCGAGAGGGTCGTGACCATCGTCGTCCCCCGGTACGAGCGCTGCCGGCCGGCGTCCCGGAAGGCGGCGGTCTCGGCATGCAGGGACGGGTCCCCGTCCTGCACCCGCCGGTTGTGCCCGCGCCCGAGCAGCTTCCCGTCGGCCCCGTAGAGCGCGGCCCCGATCGGAATCCCACCCTCGGCGAGCCCGGTCCGGGCCTCGTCGAGCGCGGTACCGAGCCACCGCCGTGCCAGTTCCAGATCCATACCGGGAGCCTTCCCGGGCAGGGGGCCGGCCTCACACGGGGAACGTCGGACGGGCTACCCCTCGTAGGGGAAGCGGGCGAGCGGGGTCTCGTTCTGGAAGAAGGTCTTGGCGCGGGTCATCGCCTCTTCGTCGGCGTGGATGCGGCCGGGGCGGGACGCGGTGCCGGTCAGGACGCCGCCGAAGCGCATCCCCAGATAGGCCGCCGAGTGGTTCAGGGCCGTCACCAGGCCGTCCGCGACCTCGTGCTCGTCGTGCGCCATCGCCGTCACCCCCCACAGCGTGCCGCCCGCCATGCGCTCCTTGAAGTCCGAGTCGGGCACGTTCAGCCAGCCCGACCAGTAGTCGAGGTAGCGCTTGGTCTGCGCGGAGAGGGTGTACCAGTACAGCGGCGAGGCGATGACGATGTCGGTGGCGTCCAGCGTGGCCTGCCGCAGCAGCTCCTCGTTCTCCTCGTCCTGCCGGTCCGCCGACTCGTGCCGTCCGTCCTGGAAGTCGGGCAGGGTCAGCTCGTTCAGGTCCACCCAGCGCTGCGGCACGTCGGCGGGAAGTTGCGCGGCGGCGGCGCGGGCGAGGATCTCGGTGTTTCCGTCGGAGCGCGAGCTGCCGAGGACGAAGAGGAACGAGCGGTCCGTGCCACGTGCGGTGTCGAGGGTCATCTCTGCTCCGGCTCTCGGGGGGTGTCCCGTTGCCAACTCCCGTCTCCCCGAAGGTATTCCGGGCTCCATCGGCCGAGCCGATCGGGCCCATCGGCAGGACGCCCCACTGGCCCGTGGACCGCCCCCGGTCCGCGTTCGTAGCGTCGTCGTCATGAGAAACGAGACCAGGGGAACCGTCGAACTCACCCTCGCCATGGTGCTCTCCGGCACCCTCGGCGTCTTCGTCGTCGAGTCCGGCGCCTCGCCCTTCGAGGTGGTGTTCTTCCGCTGCCTCTTCGGGGCCCTCGCCCTCGGGGCCTACAGCCTCGTCCGGGGGTTCTTCACCGGGCACGGGTTCACCGCGAAGAAGCTGGGGCTCGCCGCGCTCGGCGGCGTCTTCATCGTCTTCAACTGGGTGTTCCTGTTCGAGGCGTACGAGGCCAGCTCCATCTCCCTCGCCACCGTCGTCTACCACACGCAGCCGTTCTTCCTCGTGCTGCTCGGGGCCGTCGTCCTGCGGGAGCGGATTCCCGGATCCAAGCTGGGGTGGCTCGCCCTCGCCTTCGTCGGACTGGTGCTCGTGTCCGGCGTACGGCCCGGTGACACCGCCTCCCTCAAGGGGCTCGGGTTCGCGCTCGCCGCCGCCGTGCTCTACGCCCTCGCCACCTTCGTCACCAAGCGGATCACGGGGGTGCGGCCCCATCTCATCGCCCTGGTGCAGGTGCTCGTCGGGATGCCGCTGCTGCTGCCCTTCGTCGACTTCGGGGGCGTCGGCGGCGGTGGCTGGGGCTGGCTCGTCGGCCTCGGGTTCATCCACACCGGGCTCATGTACGTGCTCATGTACGCCGCCTACGCCAAGCTGCCCACCGCCAAGATCGCCGTCCTCGCCTTCACCTACCCCGCCGTCGCCATGGGCGTCGACTGGGCGGTGTACGGGCATCACATCGGGCTCGTCCAGGCGCTCGGCGTCCCGCTGATCGTGCTCGCCAGCCTCAGGGTCACCCTCACTGCTCGGACACCAGCCGCCGCGCCTGCTCCACGAACAGCCGCACGTGCGCCGGAAGCCGCTTCCCCCGCCGCCACGCGAGCTGCGTGAACAGGGTGAACGGGGCCTCCCAGGGGAGCGGAACCAGCGTCCCGCCCGCCAGTTCCCGCTCGACCGCCACCCTCGGGAGCAGCGCCACCCCCAGGCCCGCCGCCACCCCCCGCTTGGTCGCCTCGATCGTGCCGAACTCCATGAACGGCGGCGCCCACTCCCGCAGCTCCGCCTCGAACAGGTCGCGGTACGGGCAGCCCGGCTCGGTGCCCACCAGCTGGGCACCGGCCAGGTCCGCGCTCGTCAGCTCCGTACGGCCGACCAGGGGATGGCCCGGGCCCGCCACCAGGACCAGGGGCTCCGGCGCGAGGATCTCCGACTCCAGGCCCTCGTGTTCCGTCTCCGGCTCCATCAGGAAGCCGACGTCGTACGTGCCCTGCCGCAGCGCCTGCCGGGTCTCGTCGCCGAGCGTGGGGCGGAGCGTCAGCCGCACCTTCGGGTAGCGGTGGTGGAAGTACTCCAGGAGGGGCGGCAGCCGGTAGGAGGTGAGGGACTCCATGGTGCCGATCGCGATCGGGCCCGAGGGCTCCGCCGTGGTCGCGACGGCGGTACGGGCCTCCTCCGCCAGGTCCGCCATCCGGCGGGCGTACGGGAGGAGCCGTTCACCGGCCTCCGTCAGGCGGATGCGGGAGCCGAGGCGCTCGAAGAGATCGACCCCGAGCGAGGACTCCAGGGAGCGGATCTGGCTCGTGACGCTCGACTGGGCGTAGCCGAGTTCCGCCGCGGCCCTGGTGAAGGAGAGGACGTCGGCCACCTTCTCGAAGGTGGCCAGGAGCCGCAGCTCCATCAGCCCTCGGTCCCCGTGTCCTCGCCGCGCTCGCGCTTCTTCAGCTCTTCCTCGCGGCGGCGCAGGTCCGCCTCCCAGTCCTTGAGGAGGGACTCGTCTTTCTTGTTCTCCTCGCGGAGGGACTTGAGGAACTCCGGGTTGTCGTCCGGGGCGACCCACTCGTGACGGTGGTCGCGGTGCCACTCGGAGGGCGTACGGCCTCCGGCGGGGGCGCGGCGCAGCTTGCCGGCGGCGAACCACACGATCGGGCCCACGATCCAGAACAGCAGGATGATGATGACCCAGACCACCTTCGGCAGGTGCTTGACCTCGTCCTCGGGGGTGTTCAGGCAGTCGATGAAGGCATAGATCGTCAGCGCCAGCGGCAGGATGTACATCAGCGCCCTGAGCATGTGGTGCGGCCCCCTGGAAGCGGTGGCGGGGGCGCGTTTCAGCGGCCCCGGTGACAGGTCAAGCCTAGCCCGTGGCGGATACTGACCCCTATGGCTTACGACGATCTCCGCTCGCTGCTCAGGGCCCTGGAGCGCGAAGGCGACCTCAAGCGCATCAAGGCCGAAGTCGACCCGTACCTGGAGGTCGGGGAGATCGTCGACCGGGTGAACAAGGCGGGAGGTCCCGCGCTTCTCTTCGAGAACGTCAAGGGCTCCTCGATGCCCCTCGCGATGAACGTCTTCGGCACGGACCGCCGGCTGCTCAAGGCCCTCGGTCTGAAGTCGTACGGCGAGATCAGCGAGAAGATCGGCGGGCTCCTCAAGCCGGAGCTGCCGCACGGTTTCGTCGGGGTCCGGGAGGCCTTCGGCAAGCTGGGCTCGATGGTCCACGTGCCGCCGAAGAAGGTCAAGGAGGCTCCGGTCCAGGAGGTCGTCCTCACCGGGGACGACGTCGACCTCGACCTCCTTCCCGCGCTGTTCACCTGGCCCAAGGACGGCGGCTCCTTCTTCAACCTGGGCCTCACCCACACCAAGCATCCCGAGACCGGGGTGCGGAACCTGGGGCTCTACCGGCTCCAGCGGCACGACAAGCGCACCATCGGCATGCACTGGCAGATCCACAAGGACAGCCGCAACCACTACGCGGTCGCCGCCGAGCGCGGCGAGCGGCTGCCGGTCGCGATCGCCTTCGGCTGCCCGCCGGCCGTCACGTACGCCTCGACGGCGCCGCTGCCCGGCGACATCGACGAGTACCTCTTCGCCGGCTTCGTGCAGGGCAAGCGGATCGAGATGGTCGACTGCAAGACCGTCCCGCTGCAGGTCCCGGCCAACGCCGAGGTCGTCGTCGAGGGCTGGCTGGAGCCCGGCGAGATGCTTCCGGAGGGTCCCTTCGGCGACCACACCGGCTTCTACACCCCGCAGGAGCCCTTCCCCGCCCTGAAGATCGACTGCATCACGATGCGGAAGCGTCCGCTGCTCCAGTCGATCGTCGTCGGCCGGCCGCCGACCGAGGACGGGCCGCTCGGGCGGGCGACGGAGCGTTTCTTCCTGCCGCTCCTCAAGATCATCGTTCCGGACATCGTCGACTACCACCTGCCGGAGTCGGGCGGCTTCCACAACTGCGCGATCGTCTCGATCGACAAGAAGTACCCGAAGCACGCGCAGAAGGTCATGCACGCCATCTGGGGCGCGCACATGATGTCGCTGACCAAGCTGATCATCGTGGTCGACAAGGACTGCGACGTGCACGATCTGCACGAGGTGTCCTGGCGGGCGCTCGGGAACACCGACTACGCGCGGGACCTGACGGTGGTCGAGGGTCCGGTGGATCATCTCGACCATGCCTCCTACCAGCAGTTCTGGGGCGGCAAGGCCGGTATCGACGCCACGAAGAAGCTGCCCGAGGAGGGCTACACCCGGGACGGCGGCTGGCCGGACATGGTGGAGTCGGACCCGGCGACCGCGGCCCTGGTGGACCGCCGCTGGAAGGAGTACGGGCTGTGATGACCACGGCCGCCGTCCCGGGCGCCGAGCCCGGGCGTACCAAGGCGTTCCTGCGGCTGGTGATGATCGAGCACTCGGTCTTCGCGCTGCCCTTCGCCTACATCGCCTCCCTCACCGCGATGTTCCAGCTCGACCGGAACATCCACTGGTGGACGCTCTTCCTCGTCACCGTCTGCATGGTGGGCCTGCGGACCTTCGCCATGGCCTGCAACCGGATCATCGACCGCGAGATCGACGCGCGTAATCCGCGGACCGCGAACCGGGAGCTCGTGACCGGCGCGGTGTCCGTGCGTTCGGCGTGGACCGGGGCCGGGATCGCCGTCGTCGTCTTCCTCGGCGCCGCCGCCCTCCTGAACCCGCTCTGCCTGGCGCTCGCCCCGCTCGCCGTCATCCCGATGGTCGTCTATCCGTACGGGAAGAGGTTCACCAACTTCCCGCACGCGATTCTCGGTCTCGCGCAGTCCATCGGGCCGATCGGCGCCTGGCTCGCCGTGACCGGGGAGTGGTCCTGGGACGCGGTCATCCTGGGCCTCGCGGTCGGCATCTGGATCGGCGGCTTCGACCTGATCTTCGCCTGTCAGGACGTGCAGGCGGACCGGGCGCACGGCGTCATGTCGGTCCCGGCCCGCTTCGGCGTGCCGGCCGCACTGTGGGGCGCCCGCGCCTCGGCGGTCGTGACGACGGGCCTCCTCGTCTGGTACGCCCTGGCGACGGACGCGGGCCTCTTCTTCTGGGTCGGCCTGGTGATCGTGATCGTGGCCTTCGGCTACGAGCACACGATCGTGAAGCCGCACGACCTGTCCCGTCTGAACAGGGCGTTCTTCACGACGAACGGCTTCATCGGGATCAGCCTGTTCGTGTGCGCGCTGCTCGATCTGCTGGTCCGCGGGCTCACCCCGTAGCCCGGTGCGAGGACGGATAGGCTCGACGGCATGAACGACGGCAAGCGCACCCCCTGGATCGTGGGGGTTTCCGGGGCGTCGGGTACGCCGTACGCCGCCGCCGTGCTGAGGGGGCTGCTCGACGCGGGGGAGAGTGTCGACCTCGTCGTGTCGCGGGCCTCGCGGCTGACGCTGCTCGACGAGACGGGGATCGCCTTCCGGGACGCGCACTGGCGCGAGGACCTGGCGGCGTGGCTGGCGCGGGGGGCGGACGGGAAGCCGGACACCTTCGACGTGTCGGACCGGCTCGACGACGTGCGGTACTGGGCTGCCGGGGATCTGGCCGCGGGGCCGTCCTCCGGCTCGTACCCGGCGAAGGGGATGCTGGTGGTGCCGGCCTCGACCGCGGCTGTGGCGGGAGTGGCACTCGGGCTCTCGAAGGACCTGCTGCAGCGGGTCGCGAGCGTGACGCTGAAGGAGCGGCGTCCGCTGGTGGTCGCGGTGCGGGAGACTCCGCTGAACGGACAGACGCTCAAGCACATGGTGGCGCTGGACGAGGCGGGCGCCGTGGTGCTGCCCGCCTCTCCGGCGTTCTACGCGGGGGCGACGCACATCCAGGATCTGGTGGACTTCGTCGCCGGGCGGGTGCTGGACGCGGCGGGAGTGCCGCACCAGCTGTACCGCCGGTGGGAAGGAGAGCTCGGTGCGGCTCTCCAGGCTGATTAGCGCTTCTTGGCGTGCTTCTTCTCGGCGCGCTTCGAGGCGGCGGTCGGCTGGTGGGCACGCGAGCGGTTGGCCAGGTCCTGCAGCTCGCGCATGCGTGCGTAGGCCATCTCGATCGTGTACACGGTGAACACCACTCCTGAAAGATCGTCTTTGATCTGCTGAAAGATTCACAGGGTGTCGCCCCTGTGTACCTTAGATTCTATACCTAAACTCGCGGTATCGCTGGACAATGGAAGGCTTCATACCTATGGACGCCGTGGACAGGCAGCTCATCCAGGCTCTGCGCGAAAACGGCCGCGCCTCGTACGCCGAGCTCGGCCGGCTCGTCGGGCTCTCCGGCCCCTCCGTCACCGACCGCATCAACCGTCTTGAGGCCGCCGGGGTCATCACCGGCTACCGCGCCACCGTCGACGCCGCCTCGCTCGGCCTCGGCGTCACGGCCCTCATCGGCATCTCCCTCTCGGACGCCGCCGACCACGAGGACGTGGCCCGCCGCCTCAAGGACCTCGCCGAGATCGAGGACTGCTGGTTCATCGCCGGCGACGACTCCTTCATGCTCAAGGTGCGCGCTAACGACGTCGACGGCCTGGAGAAGACGATCCGCCGGCTCTCCGGCACCAAGGGCGTCTCCCGCACCCGTACGACGATCGTGCTCTCCACCAAGTGGGAGAACCGGGTCGGAGAGCTGCCCGAAGAGGGCTGAGAGTACGGTGGTCAAGCCTGAATTCGGAGATAAAGGGAGGCGGCCGTACATGGACGCGGGACTCAAGCGCGAACTTGAGCAGAAGGTCCGGGACGGTGAGCGGCTGAGCCGTGAGGACGGCATCGCCCTGTACGAGTCCGACGACCTCGCCTGGCTCGGCGGTCTGGCCCACGAGGTCCGGACCCGCAAGAACGGCGACGTGGTCCACTTCAATGTCAACCGGCATCTGAACATGACCAACGTCTGCACCGCCTCCTGCGCCTACTGCTCCTTCCAGCGCAAGCCGGGCGAGAAGGACGCGTACACCATGCGCATCGAGGAGGCCGTGCGCCTCGCGAAGGCGATGGAGAACGAGAACCTCACCGAGCTCCACATCGTCAACGGGCTGCACCCCAACCTGCCCTGGCGCTACTACCCGCGCTCCCTCTCCGAGCTCAAGAAGGCCCTGCCGAACGTCTCCCTCAAGGCGTTCACGGCCACCGAGATCCACCACTTCGAGACGATCTCCGGCCTCTCCGCCTCCGAGATCCTCGACGAGCTCATCGAGGCCGGCCTGGAGTCGCTGACCGGCGGCGGCGCCGAGATCTTCGACTGGGAGGTCCGGCAGCACATCGTGGACCACCGCACCCACTGGGAGGACTGGTCCCGGATCCACCGGCTCGCCCACGAGAAGGGGCTCAAGACCCCCTCGACCATGCTCTACGGGCACATCGAGGAGCCGCGCCACCGCGTGGACCACGTGCTGCGGCTCCGTGAGCTCCAGGACGAGACCGGCGGCTTCCAGGTCTTCATCCCGCTGCGCTACCAGCACGACTTCGTCGACATGCAGGACGGCAAGGTCCGCAACAAGCTCCAGGCGCGCACCACGATGGCGACCGGCGCCGAGGCCCTGAAGACCTTCGCGGTCTCCCGGCTGCTCTTCGACAACGTGCCGCACGTCAAGGTCTTCTGGGTCATGCACGGCGTCCAGACGGCGCAGCTGGCGCTCCAGCACGGCGCCGACGACATGGACGGCTCGGTCGTCGAGTACAAGATCACGCACGACGCCGACAACTACGGCACGCCGAACAAGCTGGGCCGCGAGGACCTGCTCGAACTGATCCGTGACGCGGGCTTCCGGCCGGTCGAGCGGAACACGCGGTACGAGATCATCCGCGAGTACCCGGGTCCGGACGCGGACCGGCGCGAGTCGCCGCAGTCCATGCGGTTCTGACGCGGTCGTGACGAAGGGCCGGCGGGGCGACCCCGCCGGCCCTTCGTCGTCTCAGGTCAGCGGCAGCAGCATGATGATGTCGTCGCGGTCGTCCCCGGGGGCGACCCGGATCGCGTCGGGGACGCGGCCGACCTCCTTGTAGCCGGACTTGGCGTAGAAGCCGTCGACGCCGGTGCCGCCGCGGCAGGTCAGCCGGATCGCCTCGATCGCCTCGAAGCCCTCGGCGGTACGGGCGGTGTGCTCGACCGCCGCCATGAGGTCGCGGCCGTACCCCTTGCCCTGGTACCGGGGGTGGACCATCACGGTGTAGAGCCACACCCAGTGGGTCATCAGGCGGTGCTTGTTGAAGGTGAAGAAGGCGGTGGCGGCGACCCTGCCCTCCTCGTCCCGGCCGACGAGCAGGCGCGTGCCGCCCTCGGTCATCGCGACGAGGTGCTTGAGCAGCTCGGGGCGTATCGCGTCGGGGGTCACGGGGGGTACGAAGCCGACGGCGCCGCCCGCGTTGGAGACGTCGGCCCAGAGGGAGAGCACGCCGTCGCGCAGGGCCGGGTCGACTGCCGGGTCCACCTCGAAGGTAAGGGTCATGGATGCAGATTATCTATTACTCTTGCTGTGCTCAAGAGGCCCGGTCCCGGGGGCGCCCTCGCCGCGTGCTTCACTGGGAGGCGCTCGTCCCGCATGGGAACTTTGGGATCTTTCGGAACGGAAGAGTGGACTGACATGCTCCGCTACACGCTGATGCGGCTCGGGATCTTCGCCGGGTGCTTCCTCGCCCTGTGGGGTCTCGTCTACGTCGGCGTGCTGCCGCGCGGCCTGGGCGACTCGAACCTCCTCTGGGTCCTCGTCCTCTCCATCGTCATCTCCGCCCCGCTGAGCTTCGTCCTCCTGCGCAAGGTGCGGGACGAGGCGAGCGCCGAGATCGTGGCGAAGGTCGACCGCGCGAAGGGCCGTCTCGACGCGAACCGGTCCCAGGAGGACGCGCTGTAGCCGTATAAGGGCTGCGTAAGCTTCCTCACAGACATCCACCCCGGGCAGGGCCTTCCAAGGCTCCGGCCTGGGGTGTTCTGCGTTTCGGAGGCGAATGGGGCTCTCCGCAACCCAAAGAATGGCTTTGAGGTTCTCAAAGTTCAAGTGTTAACGTGCTGGACGTGATGACGACAGTGCGCCTGACCGATGCCGCGAGCACCCCGCTCGTGGCGCGCCTGCACGTCGATCTCTGCCGCTGTATGTCCGCGGTCTGTTGCCGCGCCTCCTGATCCGGCATCATGCAGCGGCCCGCGCCCGAGCGCGTGTGCGCCGCACCCCCGTCCCGTATTCCCCCGATACGCACCTGTGGAGTGTGCCCGTGTCCTCGTCCGCTTCCGCGACCGAGTCCAAGCCGTCCCGGATACCCAAGGTCCCCTTCTGGGCCCAGATCATCGCCGGTCTGGCCCTCGGCGCCCTGCTCGGCTGGGTCGCCCGCAGCCAGGACGTCTCCTGGCTGAAGGAGACCCTCGGCCAGATCGGCGACATCTTCGTCCAGCTGCTCAAGCTGGCCGTCGCGCCGCTCGTCTTCTTCGCGATCCTGGTCTCGATCACCAACCTGCGGAAGGTGAACAACGCCGCCCGGCTCGCCACCCGCACCCTCCTCTGGTTCATGATCACCTCGCTGATCGCGGTCGGCATCGGCCTCGCCATCGGCCTGATCACCAACCCGGGCGCCGGCACCGGCCTCACCCCGCAGGACGGCAAGCTGCCCAAGCGCGAGGGCTCCTGGATCGACTTCCTCACCGGCATCATCCCGACGGACGTCATCACGCCCTTCACCGAGCTGAACGTCCTTCAGATCGTCTTCATGGCCGCCGTCGCCGGCATCGCCGCCCTCAAGCTCGGCGACCGCGCCAAGCCGATCCTCACCCTCTCCGAGTCGGTCCTGGAGCTCCTCCAGAAGGCCCTGTGGTGGGTCATCCGCCTCGCCCCGCTCGGCACCGTCGGCCTCATCGGCTTCGCCATCGCCGACTACGGCTGGGACCTGATCGGCAAGTACGCCACCTTCACCGCCGACATCTACGTCGGCTGCGCCCTGGTCCTCTTCGTCGTCTACCCGACGCTGCTCGCCACGGTCGCCAAGGTCAACCCGCTCCACTTCTTCAAGGGCGCCTGGCCGGCCATCCAGCTGGCCTTCGTCTCCCGCTCCTCGGTCGGCACCATGCCGGTCACCCAGAAGGTCACCGAGCGCCTCGGCGTCCCGAAGGAGTACGCCTCCTTCGCCGTCCCGTTCGGCGCCACCACCAAGATGGACGGCTGCGCCGCGATCTACCCGGCGCTCGCCGCGATCTTCATCGCGCAGATCTTCGACGTGCAGCTCGGCATCGGTGACTACCTGCTGATCGCCTTCGTCTCCGTCATCGGCTCGGCGGCCACCGCCGGCCTCACCGGCGCGACGGTCATGCTCACCCTGACCCTCTCCACCCTGGGCCTCCCCCTGGAGGGCGTCGGCCTCCTCATGGCGATCGACCCGATCCTCGACATGATGCGCACGGCCACGAACGTGGCGGGCCAGGCCCTGGTCCCGGTGCTCGTCTCCGCCCGCGAGAAGATCCTCGACCACACCGCGTACGAGCACGCCTCGGCCTCCCCGATCGACGACCTGGCCGCGATCGGCGAGAAGGACGAGAAGGTCGCGGTCACGGCTGCCGCCTGACCCTTCCCGCGCAGCGCCTTCGTGCCCCGGACCTCCCCGGCCCGGGGCACGCGTGCGTCAGGGGCCGAGTTCGGCGATGCGGTTGCGGCACCACTCCGCGCTCTCCTCCTTGCCGAGCTCGCCGTAGATGCCGGCCGCGGACCGGTACAGCTCGGCGGGGTCGCCCTGGTCGGGGTCCTCGGCGGCGATGCCGGCCAGGAGGGCCAGGGCGTACGCCTGGTTGAGCCGGGTCCCCATGGTCTCGTAGCGGTCCAGCGCCTCCCGGCAGGTGGCCGCCGCCGCCCCGTGCAGCCCGAGGTCGAGTTCGAGCCGCGCCAGACCGCACAGCGCGTCCCCTTCGCCGCCCGGGTCGTCGATGTCCCGCCAGAGACCCAGGGACTCGTTCAGGGCCGTGCCCGCCGCGTCGAAGTCCCTGTTGCCGAGGTGGACATAGGCCATGCCGAGGAGCTCGATCGCCTGTCCCCGCCGGTCACCGATCTCGCGGTGGAGCCCGTACGCCCTCGTGTGGAAGCGCAGGGCCTCCTCGGGCCGTCCCCGCGCCCGGCTGACATGGGCCAGGCCGCTGAGCCCGATCCCCTGGCCGCGGAGGTCGCCGAGGGCCGTGTAGATGTCGAGGGCCTCCTGGGCCTTGGCCTGCGCCTCGGCCAGGTGGTCCTGGTCCAGGTGGGCCAGGGCCAGGATCGCGAGCGTGTCCGCCCGGCCCCCCTGGTCGCCCAGGGAGTCGAAGAGGCGGTACGACTCCTCGAACATCCCGGTGGCCTCCGCGTACTGCTGCTGGTACCGGAGGATGCTTCCGTAGCCCATGCCCACCTTGGCCTGGCCGCCGCGGTTCCCGAGCTTCCGGTAGACCTCCAGGGCCTGCCGGTAGTGCTCCTCGGCCTCGTCGGGCCGGTGCTGGTACCGGCGGGTGTCGCCCAGGCGCAGCAGCGCTTCGGCCTGGCCGTGCCCGTTCCCGGCGGAGACGTACAGGGCGCGGGCCCGCGCGAATCCCTCGGCCGCCGTGTCACTCCGCTCGCTCAGGTAGTCGATCGTGGCGATCTCGAGAACGGCATCGGCCATGCCGCCGACGTCGCCGTGGGTCTCGTAGAGGGCGAGGGCCTCGCGCTGCCGTTCCATGCCCTCCGTGTGACGCTCCTGCAGACGGTACGTCCGGCCCAGGCCGTTCAGCGCGTGGGCGTGCTCCAGGGATCCCTCCGCCGCGAGGCCGAGCAGCAGGTCGAACAGTCCCTGGGCCTCCACGACCCGGGACTCGCGGCTGCAGAGCCGGCCGACCGCGCGCAGGAAGGCGGGCGCGTCCTCCCAGCCGCCGACGGCCGACGCGCGGGCCGCCGCGCTCAACTCCTGGGCGTGGGCGTCCAGCCAGCGCCGGGCCCGGCGGATCGGCTCGTCGTCGTCCGCGGGGCTGCTGCGCAGGGTCTCCCGCTCCCGCTCCAGGCGGGCGAGGAGAGAGGCGTACAGACGGTTCCGGCTCGGCTCCGCCTCGTCCGGGGCGTCCTGGGCCGCGCGCTCCCTCGCGTATCCCAGGCTCAGGTCGTGGAAGCCGTAGCGGCCCTCGCGGTGGGTGAGGAGCTGCTCGATCTCGGTGAGGCGCAGCTGGGTCACGTGCTCCGGAAGGCCGCTCATGGCCGCGAGCGAGTCCGCGCCGAAGTCCGGGCCCGGGTGGACCGCCGCGTGGCGGACGAGGGTGCGCAGCTCCGGGTCGAGGGCGTCGTAGGCGCTGGTGAAGGCGGCCCGTTCGGCGGCGTCGATGTCGGGGAACGCGCGGTACGGGGAGGAGTCGGCGAGGGAGGCGAGCACGGCCTCGGGCGGGGCTCCACGGCGCAGGCGGGTGCTGAGGGCGCGGACGGCGAGGGGGCTGCCGTGGACGCGGTCGGCGATCTCGTCGAGTCCGGTGGTGGATTCGGGGACGCCCATCCGGTGCCAGGCGTCGGCGCACTCGGCCTTGCTCAGGGGCTTCAGCTCGTGGCTCCAGTCCCAGGTCAGGTCGGTGAGCGCCGAGCGGCTGGAGACCAGGACGAGGCTCCGCGAGCCGGCTCCGGGGAGGAGCGGGGCGAGCTGGGCGGCGTCGCGGGCGTTGTCCAGGATGAGGAGGACCGCCTTCCGCTCCAGGGACAGGCGCCAGGACTCGGCGCGTGCGACGGGGTCGGACGGGATGTCCTGGGCCGCGTGCCCGAGGTGGAGGAGCTGTTCGGCGATCACGGCGTCGGGGCTGCGGGGCGTCTCGCCGGGTGTCCAGCCGCGCAGGTCGATCTCCAGGCAGCCGCCGGGGAACCGCTCGGAGACGCGGGCGGCGACGGTCCGGAGCAGTTCGGACTTGCCCAGGCCGCCGCGGCCGTGGATCAGGCAGACGGCGGGGGCGTCCGCCGCCATCGCCTCCAGCTGTGCGACTTCCTCCGCGCGGCCGGTGAAGTACTTGGTGGGGGCGAGCTGGGTGCGGGGCGCGAGGGACGAGGCGGTGCGGGGGCGGCCCGGGCCCATCTCGCCCGGCCGGTCCAGGGAGGCTCCGCGGCCGGGCTGGAACGCGGGAACCGGCGTGGCGAAGGAGCGGTTCGCCGCGAGGCGGATGCGGTGGCCGTTGTCGCGGGTGCTCATGCGCGGCTTCGGGATCGCGTGGCCGTCGATGACGCGGCCGTCGAGCCGGGCGCACAGCGTGTCGTACAGATCGGCCATGGTGAGGGCGGGCTGCTGGTCGCCGCGCCGGCCGTCGGGCAGGACGGCGGGGAGGCCGCCCGCGAGGACGGCGAGCAGTTCGAGGGTGAAGACGCTGCCGTCGGTGAGGCAGAGGGAGCGCTCGGTCTGGGCGGCGGAGGTGAGGACACAGGCGCCCTCGATCTCGAAGTCCCCTTCGGCGACAGAGGAGTCGGCGGCCATGTGGAGGGCGCCGCCGCTGAAGCAGGAGTCGACGATCACGATCTTGCGCTGGGCCCGGGAGGCGGCCACGATCGCGCGCACCTCGTCGTACGGGACCGAATGGAAGGGCCGTGCCTTCCGGGACTCCCGGGTGCTGAGCAGCAACTGCTTGTCGTCCCGGCCGACGTGGCCGTGTCCGGCGTAGTAGACGAGGAGCAGGTCGCCCGCCTCGTCGGCCGCGTCCTGGACGGCGTCGAGGAAGCCGGCGGCGGTGCTGTCGGGCGGGACCGTGACGCAGTGGGCCGGGTCGAGGCCGCCGAGGTCGTCCGCGACGAGCAGGGAGCGTAAGGCGGGGGCGTTGTGCCGTACGCCGTCGAGGGCGGCGAGGTGCCGGTAGGCGTGGACGCCGAACAGGACCGCGCGGGAGGTGCGGGCCGGTGTCATGCCCCACCGCTCGTGATCCGGACCTGCATGTGGCGTGCCCCCGTATCCCCGGTCTCGCTGCGATCCAGGCCGAGTCTAGGAGCTTTGTAGGCTGGCGGAGAGAGTACTCGGGAAGGTTGGACGCCGTGGCCGGTGGGGCGAAGGCGCGGCGTCTGCCGCGGGTGGTGCGGGAACGGCAGATGGTGGACGCGGCCGTGCGGTGCTTCGCGCGGCAGGGGTACCAGGCGGCGTCCATGGACGGGATCGCCGAACTCGCCGGGGTCTCCAAGCCCTTGGTCTATCTGTACGTCGGCTCCAAGGAGGAGCTGTTCACCACCGTCATCCGGCGGGAGGCCGGGGCGCTGCTCGCGGCCGTGGCCGCCGGGTTCGGGGGGGCCGGAGGCGCCGCCCGACGAGCGGCTCTGGGCGGGGCTGCTCGCCTTCTTCACGTACGCCGCCGAGCACCCGGACGCGTGGGTGGTGCTGAGCCGGCAGGCGCGGACGCACGGGGAGCCGTTCGCCGGGGAGGTCGCGCGGATGCGGGACGGGATCGTGGGCTTCGCGGCCGGGCTGATCGGGGAGGCCGCGGGGGAGGCGGGTGTCACCGCGCGGGACGCCGACGCGCTGGCGCAGGCCCTGGTGGGGGCCGCCGAGTCCTTGGCCGGCTGGGCGAACGAGACCCCCGGGGTGACGGCGAAGGAAGCCGCCGCGACGCTGATGAGCTTCGCCTGGGCGGGGCTCGGAAACCTCATGAAAAGCGAGCGCTGGTCTCCCCGTTGAGGCTTACCCCACAGTAAGGTTACCGGCTAGTCAAGGCAGTCAAGGCACCGCAGGGCTCAACGCACCGACGCACGACCTCAGTTCATCGCGCAGACCGAGGAGCCGCCCGTGTCCGTCGTCACCGCCGCAGCCGGGACCGAGCCCGTCGAGCCGCACAAGGTCGTGGTGGACGGCCGGGTCCGGGAGGTCTCCGCCCCCGCCCTCGTGCCCCGGGTCGCCCGCGGTTCGCTCGCCGACCTGCCGTACGACAACGCCCGGCAGGCCCCCGAGGCCGTCCTCTTCTCCCGGAAGGACGCGGGAGGGGAGTGGCGCGACGTCACCGCCGCCCGGTTCGCCGCCGAGGTGCACTCCGTCGCCAAGGGTCTCATCGCCCACGGCCTGCGCCCCGGCGACCGGCTCGCCCTGATGGCCCGCACCACCTACGAGTGGACCCTGATCGACTTCGCCGCCTGGGCCGCCGGACTCGTCACCGTCCCCGTCTACCCCACCTCCTCCGCCTTCCAGACCCGCTGGATCCTCCAGGACTCCGGCGCCACGGCCTGTGTCGTCGAGGACGCCGAGCAGGCGCGGCTCGTCTCCGCCGAGCGGCGGCAGCTGCCCGGCCTCGCCCATCTGTGGGTGATCGGGACCGGCGCCGTCGACCAGCTGCGGAAGGCGGGTGCCCGGGTCGCCGACGAGGCCGTGACCGCCCGCCGGGGGCTGCTCACGCCCGAGACCCTCGCCACCCTCATCTACACCTCCGGCACCACCGGTCGGCCCAAGGGCTGCGCCCTCACCCACGCCAACTTCTTCGCCGAGGTCGACAACGCCGTCCGGCTCCTCCACCCCGTCTTCGTCTCGGAGAGCAAGGAGCCCGCCGCCACCCTCCTCTTCCTGCCGCTCTCCCACGTCTTCGGCCGGATGGTCGCCGTCGGCTGCGTCCGCGCCCGCGTCCGCGTCGGGCACGCGCCCTCCGTCGAGGGCGAGGAGCTCCTCACCGACCTCGCCGCCTTCCGGCCCACCTTCCTCCTCGCGATCCCGTACGTCCTGGAGAAGGTCTTCAACAAGGCCCGCGCCACCGCCGAACGCGGCGGGAAGGCCGCCGCCTTCGACCGGGCCGCGAAGATCGCCCGCCGGTACGGGCGGCAGGCCTCGCCCTCGCTCTCCCTGCGGGCCGCGCGGGCGCTCTACGACCCGCTCGTCTACCGGCGCATCCGCACCGCGCTCGGCGGCCGCGTGAAGTACGTGATCTGCGGCGGCTCCCCGCTCGGCGCCCCGCTCGCCGAGTTCTTCGCGGGCGCCGGCGTCGAGGTCTTCGAGGGGTACGGCCTGACGGAGACCACCGCCGCCTCGACGGTCACCCCGCCGCGCCGGCCGCGCACCGGGACCGTCGGCTGGCCGCTGCCGGGCACCGCCGTCCGGATCGCCGGCGACGGCGAGGTCTGGCTCAAGGGCGGCCACGTCTTCGCCGGCTACTGGGACGCACAGCGCGGAGCGGCCCTGCCGTACACCGACGAGGGCTGGTTCCCCACCGGGGACCTCGGCTCGCTCGACGACGACGGCTATCTGCGGATCACCGGCCGGAAGAAGGACATCCTCATCACCTCGGCCGGCAAGAACGTGGCCCCGGCCCCGCTGGAGGACTGGCTGCGCGCCCACCCGCTGGTCGCCCAGTGCATGGTGCTCGGCGACGACCGCCCGTACGTCACGGCGCTGATCACCCTGGACCACGAGGGCCTGACGCACTGGCGGCGGATGCGGCACAAGGACCATCTGGCGCTCTGGGAGCTGGCCCGGGACCCGGAGCTGCTGGCCGCGCTCCAGCGGGGGGTGGACGATGCCAACCGGCTGGTCTCGCGGGCCGAGTCGATCCGCGCCTTCCGGGTCCTGACCACCGAGTTCTCGGAGACCTCCGGACATCTGACGCCCTCCCTGAAGCTCAAACGGCGAGCGGTGCTGCGGGACTTCGCCCGGGACATCGAGGAGATGTACGGGACGGGGGCCGAATAGGGCTCACGGCCAGAGGAGTTCGCGGGTCCAGTCCCCGTCCGGGGTGCGGCGGTAGCGGAGGCGGACGTGGCGGCGGCGGGCGTCGCCCTGGAAGAACTCGACCTCGGCCGGTTCGACCACGTACAGGGTCCAGCTGGGGGCGGCTGCGTCCGGTTCCGCCTCGGCCCGGCGCCAGGCCGCCTCGCTCGCCTCGGCGAGGGTCCCGGGGGAGTCGAGGACCTCGCTCTGCCGGCCCACGAGCGCCGCGGCGAGGGCGCCGGTGGTGCGGGCGTGGAGGTCCTCGTACGCCTCCTCGGGGGTCCCGGTGGTGACGTGGCCCCGGATGCGGACCTGGCGGGCCTGGACCGGCCAGTAGAAGCCGAGCGCGGCCTCGGGGCGGGCGGCGAGCTGGCGGCCCTTGGCGCTGCCGGCGTGCGAGGCGAAGTGCCAGCCGCGCGCGTCGGCGTCGTGCAGCATCACCGTACGGACATCGGGCCTGCCGTCCTCGTCCGCGGTGGCCAGGGAGAGGGTGTGCGGCTCGGTCTGGCCGGCCGCGACCGCCGCCGTGAACCAGTCGTGGAAGAGGGGGAGCGGCTCGGGCGGGGCGCTCGCCGGGTCGAAGGACGGCAGTTCGGTGTCCCAGACCCGGAGGGAGCGGAGGGCGCTGTGGAAGTCGGTCATGCGGTCACGGTAGGGCGTGCGGTGGTGCCGGCGGCGCCCGGTGCCGTGTAGTCGACCAGCGGGACCGCGTTGGCCGCGGACTGGATGCCGTCGCGGATCTTCTTCGCGATGAGGTTCTTCCACGGGGTCTTCGGCAGCGTCCGGACCATGAACATGCGCAGGGCGATCTTCCACTTCGAGCCGACGGTCATCTCCTTGACGAAGCCCTCGGCCATCTTCTGGTTCTGCGCGACGCCCGGCCGCATGTGCTGCTCGTAGCGGGCGAAGGCCACGGTGTGGTCGCCGCCGGCGCGGGCCAGTTCGCCCGCCAGGACGTAGGCGCCGATGAGGGCGAGGCCGGTGCCCTGGCCGGAGGCGGGGGAGGAGCAGTGGGCGGCGTCGCCGAGGAGGACGACGCGGCCGCGGGACCAGCTGTCCATCTCGACGAGGGACATGGAGTCGAGGTAGAAGTCGTCGGCCTCGGCGGCGTGTCCGAGGAGCCGGGGGATCTCCCAGCCGTCACCCGTGAAGGTGTCGGTGAGCAGGCGCTTGTGGGCGGCGACGTCCCGGTGGTCCTCGGGGAGTTCCTGGTCCGAGGAGAAGATGAAGAGGTTCTTGGCGTCGGCCTCGCCGGACGAGCTGTAGACGCAGACCAGCTTCCCGGGGAGCGCGTGGTAGGTCTCCCAGCGGTCCAGGCCCAGGTGGTTGGGGGCCGTGAAGATGGAGATGTACGCGCCGAGGTGGCGCTTGAACCGCTCCTCCGGGCCGAAGGCGAGCTTCCGGGTGTTCGAGTGGAGGCCGTCGGCGCCGACGACCAGGTCGAAGCGGCGGACGGTGCCGCTCTCGAAGGTGACGGTGACGCCGTCGGCGTCCTCCGCCAGGGCGGCGATCGAGTCGCCGAAGACGTACTCGACGTCCTCGCGGGTCCGGTCGTACAGGATGCGGGCGAGCTCGCCGCGCATGATCTCGTCGTCCTCCTCGACGCGGCCGCCGAAGATGTCGGCGGGCAGCTCGCCGATGGTGCGGCCGGCGTCGTCGACGTACGAACCGCCGCGCATGTCGGTGGACTTGGCGCGGATCTCGTCGAGGATCCCCATCCGGCGGCAGACCTCGATCGCGGTGCCGCGGATGTCGACCTTGTAGCCGCCGGTGCGCAGTTCGGGGGCGCGCTCGACGACGGTGGGGGCGAAGCCGTAGCGGTGCAGCCAGAGGGCGAGGGCGGGGCCGGCGATCGAGGCGCCGGAGATCAGGACGGTCTTGGCGGTCTTCGTGGTGCTGGTCATGTCAGGACTCCTTGTCGGGTGTCTGCGGGCCGTTCCCCTGCCCGCAGACATGACTATACGGATGTCCTACACGCTTGTCTATGACGCTTGTATAGATTCTTGGCGGGGTCCTCTGCGCGGGGTCAGCCGCGGCCGAGGACCACCGTCCCCGAGGAGCAGAACCAGCCCCCCGTCCCCGAGGCCACCGCCAGCTCCGGCAGGGAACCGTCCGGCCGTCGGACCTGAAGTCCCGGTGCCTCTCCGCGGAGTTGGCGCACCGCCTCCACCAGCAGGAACAGGCCCCGCATCCCCGGATGGCAGGCCGAGAGCCCGCCGCCGTCCGTGTTCACCGGGAGGCCGTCCTTCTCCTGGACGAAGGCCCCGCCCTCGCCCTTCGTGCAGAAGCCCAGGTCCTCCAGGGTCACCAGGGTCATGTAGGTGAAGGCGTCGTAGATCTCGGCGACGTCGATGTCGGCCGGCCGCACGCCCGCCCGCTCGAAGGCGAGCCGGCCGCTGACCGCCGCCGGGGAGACCGTGAAGTCCTCCCACTCGGACATCGTGGTGTGCGAGACGTGTTCGCCCGTGCCGAGCACCCACACCGGGGCCGTGCGGCAGTCCTGGACGTACTCCTCGGCCACGAGCAGCACCGCGCAGCCGCCGTCGCTGCGGATGCAGCAGTGCAGCTTGGTGAACGGGTCCGCGATCATCGGCCCGTCCAGGACGTCGTCGACGGTGATCGGCTCGCGGAACATCGCCTCCGGGTTGAGCGCCGCGTTCGCCCGCGCCCGGACCGCCACCTCCGCGAGCTGCTCCAGGGTCGTGCCGTACTCGTGCATGTGACGGCGGGCGGCCATCGCGTACTTGGCGATCAGGGTGTGCCCGTACGGGACCTCGAACTGGAGCGGGCCGCGCGAGCCGAAGGAGAGGTTCGCGGTGCGGCGCCGGGCCCGGATGTCGGCGCGGGCGGTGGAGCCGTACACGAGCAGGACCGCGTTCGCGTGGCCGGCGGCGATCGCGTCGGCGGCGTGCGCGGCCATGACCTCCCAGGTGGCGCCGCCGACGGCGGTCGAGTCCACCCAGCGGGGGCGCAGGCCCAGATACTCGGCGACCTCGACCGGGGCGAGCGTGCCGAGGCCCGCCGAGGCCAGGCCGTCGATCAGAGAGCGGTCGAGCCCGCTGTCCGCGAGGGCGCGCCGGGCGGCCTGGGCGTGCAGGGCGTAGGGAGTGGCCTCGTCGACCCGGCCGCAGTCGGAGAGGGAGACGCCGACGACGGCGACGCGGCGGGAGCTGCGTGTGGTGGTGGGCATGAATCTGACGGTACATCAGATTCTCTGAATCGGGACCGGCGCTTCTCTGGGCAACCGGCCCCGCACCGCCCTAGCATGACGGACTGTCAGATACGGAGGGAGCTCCATGGACACCTCGCCATCCGCCCCGCCGGCGGAACCGCTCACCGTCCCGCTCACCCAGGAGCAGCAGGAGATCCGCCGCACCCTGCGCGAGCTGCTCGCCGAACGGGCCGGACCGCCCGCGCACCGCGCGGCCACCACCACCCCCGAGGGCTACGACACCGCGCTCTGGGCCCACCTGTCCGCCACCCACGGCCTCGCCGGACTCACCCTCCCCGAGGAGTACGGAGGCGCCGGCCGCGCCGCCGCCGAACTCGCCCTCGCCTGCGAGGAGACCGGCCGCGCCCTCGCCCCTTCCCCGCTGCTCGCCACCACCGTCCTCACCGCCCCGCTGCTCGCCGCCCTCGGCACCCCAGCCCAGCGCGCCGCACTCCTCCCACGGATCGCCGCAGGCGGCCTGACCTGCGCCCTCGCCGTCCCCACCGCCCTCGCCCTCGCGCTCGGCCTCACCGGCGACAACACCGCCGGGGACTGGTCCGGCGGCGGCCGGGCCGGCGGCATCCAGGCCGCGCGCGCCGCGGACGGCGGCTGGCGCCTCTACGGCGAGGCCGCGCAGGTCATCGACGGACACAGCGCCGGACTGCTCCTCGTCGCCGCCCACGCCGGCGGCTTCGCCCGCAGCCGGACGCTCCTCTTCCTCGTCCCCGCGGACGCCCCCGGGCTCGTACGGACCCGGGAGCCCGCCCTCGACGTCACCCGGACCCGGGCCACCGTCCAGTTCCGGGACACCGCGGCCGAACTCCTCGGCGAAGAACCCGCCGACGTCCTCGGCGCCCTCGCCGCCACCGGCCGCGCCGCCGCCGTGATGCTCGCCGCCGAGGCCGTCGGCACCGCCGGGGCCGCCCTCGACCGCGCGGTCGAGCACCTCGGCGCCCGGGAGGGCGCGGCCAGACACCGCCTCGCCGAGCTGTACGTCCAGGTCGAGGCGGCCCGCTCGCTGACGTACTGCGCGGCCCGCGAACCCGGCCCCGGACCCGACGGCGGGCCGCTCGCCCTCGCCCACGCCCTGGAGGCCCTGCGCGCCACCGCGGGGGAGTCCCACGCCTGGGAGGGCGAGGCGCACCTCTGCTTCAGGCGGGCCGCCTCCGACGAACTGCTCTTCGGCCCCGCCCGCCGGCTGCGCGCCCGCGCCGCGGAACGGACCGGACTCTTCGGAGAGGAGGCGGCGTAGATGCCCGCCGGACGGAAGCTCGTGCAGAAGGTGTCCTCGACCAGGACCTTCGCCAAGGTCGCCCCGCACCTCATTCCGGCCATGGACCGGGCCGTGCACCGGCTGACCGGGGGAAAAGTGCTGCTCAGCGCACGGATGCTGCCCGGGGTGATCCTCACCGCCCGGGGCGCGAAGAGCGGGCAGCCGCGGGTCACCCCGCTCGCCTGCATGCCGGAGGGGGACGGCCGCTGGCTCCTGATCGGCTCCAACTTCGGCCGCCCGGGCCACCCGGCCTGGACCGCGAACCTGCTCGCCCATCCGGACGTCGAGGTCAACTGGCGGGGCGAGGACGTGCCCGTACGGGCGGAGCTGCTCACGGGCGAGGAGCGGGAGGCGGCCTGGAAGGCGGCGCTCGAGTTCTGGCCGCCGTACGCCACGTACCAGGCGCGGATCGAACGCGAGATCCGGCTCTTCCGGCTGACCCGGAGATGAGCACCGGCCCGGACGCGGCGGCGCCGACGGCAGTGCGGCTCCGGACCCGACGGCGGCTGCGACGGTGGTCCCGCGCCGGCGTCGGCGTCGGATACGGCGGCCCGCGCCGGCCCCGGACACGGCGACGCCGACGGTGGTCCCGCTCCGGTTCGGGGGAGCGGGCCGCCGTCGGCGTCGGCGACAGGACGGGTGAAGGAGAGGGGTCTCGGGCTATCTGGTCGGCTTCTTGCCGGTGATGCCCAGGTGTACCAACAGGGCGAGGTTCGGCTTGAGTTCGGCCTGCTTCACGCCCCAGGTCTGGAAGCCCTTCTGGTGCCCGGCGACCGAGGCCAGCATCGCCACCAGGGAGCCGGCCATCGCGGCGGGGCTGACGTCCTTGTCGACCTTGCCCTTGGCCTGGAGCTCCTTCACCGCGTCCGTGAGGGAGTTGGTGACCGAGTTCAGGATCTTCATGCGGATCTTGTAGAACCGCTTGTCGCCCTCGGCGGCGCCGAGGTCCACGACCCGCAGGATCGCGTCGTGCTTCCGCCAGAAGTCCAGGAAGCCCTCGACGAGTTCCTCCGAGGTCTGCCAGCCGGCCTTGCCGACCCAGGAGCGGCCGGAGACCAGCTCGGTCAACGCGGCGCCCTCCTTGGCCATTTCCTCCGCGATCTCGAGGACCGCTCCCTCGACGTCCGGGAAGTACTGATAGAACGTCGCGGGTGAAGTACCCGCCTTCCGGGCCACATCGATGACCTTGACGTCCCGGTAGGGCGAGGAGCTGAGCATCTCACCGAGGCAGTCGAGCAGCTTCTGCCGCGTCGCCTGACCGCGTCGTCCGGCCACGCGGCCGTCGACGGTGCGTACTTGTCCTGTCATGCCGTCAGCTTACCGAGGGGGGGTCGGCGCGCGATTCGGCCGACTGCAAATGGGGTGCACGCCCGTTCCGCGAGGTCGGCACGGGTCCGGCGCGGGAGTGCAGGGGCGGGTTCGAGCCACTTCGGAGCCGGCCGGGAGACCCCCGTACCCGAATAGGCTTATGAACAGGCTGTGGACAACTTCGGTGGACAACCCCGTCACCGCAAGGGTTCCACCCCGATAAATCGCCTCTTTGTTCGCATGTCGGGGCGTGCGGGACCGTCTCCGCCGTCCTAGCGTGTGGACATGGCCGTACGTACTGAGGGCACCCCCTGCTGGGTGGAGGCACAGCTCCCCGACCTCGAAGCGGGCAAGCGCTTCTACGGCGAGCTCTTCGGCTGGACCTTCGACCCCGACCGCGACGAGGCCCTCCTCGACGGCCGCCGGGTCGCCGGGCTGCTCCCCAAGCGCGACGGGCGCATGCCCACCACCTGGACCGTCTACCTCGCCACCGAGAACGCGGGCACCCTCGCCGCCCGGGTCAGGGAGGCCGGCGGGCGGATGGTCATGGACCCCTACCCCGTCGGCCGCTTCGGCGTGTACGCCCTCGCCGCCGACCCCGGCGGCGCGGTCTTCGGCCTCCGCCAGGAGGGCGACGACGACGGCTTCGAGGTCACGAACGAGCCCGGCGCCTTCTGCTGGATGGAGGTCTACACCCGCAGTCCGGAGAAGGTCGACACCTTCTACGCCACCGTCTTCGGCTACCTCGGCCGCCAGGCCGACCCCGAGGAGGAGGGCCGGGAGAGCGGCTTCGACTACCGCGTCTGGTCGCCTCCGGGCTCCCGGCCCGGCGACGAGAGCGCCTTCGGCGGACGGGCCGTCATCACCGATGCGTTCCCCGCGGAGATGCCCGGCCACGTCCTCGTGTACTTCGCCGTCGCCGACTGCGACGAGGCCTGCGAGACCACCGTCCGGCTCGGCGGCCGGATCGCCACCCCGCCCTTCGACACCCCGCACGGCCGCATCGCCGTCCTCCACGACAACCAGGGCGCCCGCTTCGCCGTCCTCGCGGAACCGAAACCGTCCACTACGGACTGATCCGTCCGTGCCTGCGCTGCCCGGTGCTTATGACCTGTGACACCCCGATCCGCCCCCGGGTTCGCAACCGGGCCCTCGGACAGGAAGAATCAGGGGCCACGGGGCCGTACCCTCATGGCCCCAACGGGGAGGTGGCAGGCAAGTGGAACAGCTGACGCAGCACGACCCGAGACGTATCGGGCCCTTCGAGGTGCTGGGCCGGCTCGGCGCGGGCGGAATGGGCCTGGTCTATCTCGCGCGCTCGGCCTCGGGCCGGCGCGTGGCGATCAAGACCGTGCGCACGGAGCTCGCGGAGGACCAGCTGTTCCGGGTCCGCTTCACCCGGGAGGTGGAGGCCGCCCGGGCGGTCTCCGGCTTCTACACGGCCGCCGTCGTCGATGCCGACCCGCGCGCCGCCGTGCCCTGGCTGGCCACCGCCTACGTCCCGGCGCCCTCCCTCGAAGAGATAGTGAACGAGTGCGGGCCGCTCCCGGCCCAGGCCGTCCGCTGGCTCGCGGCGGGCGTCGCCGAGGCCTTGCAGTCCATCCACGGCGCGGGCCTGGTCCACCGCGACCTCAAGCCCTCCAACGTCCTCGTCGTCGAGGACGGCCCCCGGGTGATCGACTTCGGCATCGCGTCGGGCGTCTCCAACACGCGCCTGACCATGACCAATGTCGCCGTCGGCACCCCGGCCTACATGTCGCCCGAGCAGGCCCGCGACTCGCGCAGCGTCACCGGCGCCAGCGACGTCTTCTCGCTGGGCTCGATGCTGGTCTTCGCCGCCACCGGGCACGCGCCCTTCCACGGCGCCAACCCGGTCGAGACCGTCTTCATGCTGCTCCGCGAGGGCCCGGACCTGGAGGGCCTCCCGGACGAGCTGCGGCCCCTCATCGACTCCTGCATGCAGATGGACGTCACCCGCCGGCCCACCCCGGCCGACCTCCAGGCGCAGCTCGCCCCGCACCTCTTCGGGCCCGGCAGCGACGACAGCGGCACCGCCTCCGCGTGGCTGCCCCTGAGCGCCACCGCCATGATCGAGCGGCGCCGCGGCGGCGGCCGCCAGCTGCCCGCCCCGACCGCGCCGCCCCGGCCCCCGGCGGACCCGCCGGGCCCCCGCTCCGACCCCCGCTTCCCGGACCACGCGCCCGAGCGGCAGGACCACGCGCCCGTCGGCGGCCGGCACGCCGGTCCCGCCGAGAGCGCGGGCGGTCCCGTGCGCCTCGGCGGCGCGACGGTGCCGATCGGCCCCGGCCCCCGGGTCGCCGACACCCGGGCGGCGCTCGCTGTCGGCCGGGGCGCCGACGCGGGCCCCGCGACCGGCTGGATCCGCCCGCCCGGCGGCGGCCCGCACGGCGCCGAGCAGGCCCCGCAGCACGGCTCCCGCCCGGTGTCCGTGCCCCCGCAGGGCGGCACCGACCAGGCGGCAGCGCAGCCCCCGCCGGAGCCCGGCCACTGGCGGCCCTGGCGCTTCCGGATGTCGAACGACGTCTGGGGCACCCCGGTCGTCGACGGCGACCTGCTGTACGTGACCTCCTTCGAGGTGCACGCCCTGGACACGGGGAGTGGCCGGCGCCAGTTCAAGACCCGGGACGTCGCCTGGTCGATGGCGGTCTCCTCGGGCCGTATCCACGCCTCCGACGGCCCCACCCTGTACGCCCTCGACGCCGGCGACGGCAGCGAGCGCTGGCGGCTGCACACGGACGCCTGGGTGTACTCGCTCCAGGTCGACCGGGGCACCGTCGTCACCGGTACGCGCGGCGGCGGCGTCCAGGGCTGGGAGGCCTCCAACGGCGCCAAGCTGTGGGAGCTCACCGGCGCCCAGACCGACTTCGAGACCCCGGAGGCGGGGCCCGCCGTGCACGGCGACACCGTGTACGTGTGGCGGGACGCCCGGCTCCAGGCCCTCGACGCCCGCACGGGCGTGGAGCGCTGGTCGTACCCGATCGGCGACGCCGCCTCCTGCGGCAACGTGCCGGTCCGGGTGGCCCCGGCCGAGGACGGCTGCGTGTACGTCTCCGCCGGGACCCGGGTCCTGTCGATCGACATCGCCGCGGGTCACGTCCGCTGGCACTTCGAGGCGCCGGCCGTCTTCCTCTCCCCGCCCACGTTCGCGCCGGGACCGGCCGTCACGGGCGGCGGGGTGTACCTCTCGGACCACCTCGGCACGGTGTACGCGCTCGACGCCACCACCGGGCAGGACCGCTGGCGGATCGCGACCGAGCCGCGCCAGTCCGCCGAGCCGGTGCTCGTCGCCGACGGCAACGTCCACGTCGGCAGCGGCAGCGCGCTCTACACGCTCGACGCGGTCACCGGCACCCCCCGGTGGCGGTTCGCGGCGGGCGGCGAGCTGGTCGGCTCCCCGGTCGTCGCCGACGGCCGGGTGCACTTCGGCTCGGCCGACCACGTCCTGTACACCCTGGACGCGACCGGCGGGCAGCTCCGCTGGAAGCTCGCGACCGGCGGCGAGATCACCGGCTCGCCGGTGGCGAAGGGCGGGGTCGTGTACGCGTGCAGCAAGGACCGCTGCGTGTACGCGCTCGACGCGGTCAAGGGCACGGCGACCGGCCGGGGCGCGGCCGCGCCCCGGGCCTAGGGCCCGTCCGGCCACCGGGAGCCGTCCTTCGTGGGCGGCTCCTCCGGGGGCCACGTCAGCGTCTGCTCCGACAGGCTCGGGTCCGCCGGGTAGCGGTCCGGTGTCCGGTCTGTCGGGGGCTGGTCCGTGGGCATCCGGTCCGTGGGAGGCGCCGGCGGAGGACCGGCCGGCGGTCGGCGGCCGTGCCGTGGCGCCCGGTCCACCCGGTGCGTATGGCTCCGGCCCGACATGACGAGCGCGCCCAGGAGCATCAGGATCCCGCCGCCGAAGGCGATCGCGACACCCTCACCGAGCCCCGTGCCGTCGGCGTCGATGGTGAGGCTGCCCTCCGCCTCGCCGACCCGCACCATCCACAGGATCGTGAAGCCGAGGACGACGAGCCCGGCGAGGGCGACGAGCAGCCGGGAGCGGAGCACTACGCCGACGAGGGCGACGAGGGCCGCGAAGGCCAAGGGCAGCAGGATCGAGCCCAGGACGTCGGCCTTCGCGTCGGTGACGCCGGTGAACAGCTCCCCGATGGCGTAGTCGCGCCCGTGACGGCCGTCGTACCAGGCACGGAAGGGGCTCCAGACGGCGGCCGTCGCTCCGGCGAGAGCCAGGACCGAGCCGGCGATGTTGCGGATCATCGATGCGGCCTCCTCGGCGGTCCCGCTCTCGTTCCCGACGCTACGCCGGGTGAGGGGCCCCCGCCACGTGGCACGAAGCCGACGCTAGGGTGGCGCGGACACGACACGCAGGAGGGGACGGCGGCGATGGTACGGACACGCCTGAAGCTCGCGGCGACGCTCACGGTGGTGGTCCTCGCGCTGACCGGTTTCCACACCGGCAAGGGCGGCCACGGAAGCAGTGGCGGCAGCGGGAAGAGCAAGAGCGGCAAGAGCAAGAGCCGGAGCCACTCGGGCTCCGACGACGACGATTCGGGCGGCGGCTGCTCCAGCGACGAGCAGGGCAACGACGACTACAGCGGCTCGGGCGGCTCCGGTGGTTCGACGCCCAGCATCAGCCCTTCCCCCAGCTCCGCCACGGTCGAGGTCGTGGTCGTCGACTGCGTGAAGCCCGCGCAGAAGAAGCGCAAGGGCAGGCCCGCCCGCAAGGCGGACACCACGTCGACCCTGAAGATCACCTCGCACGACGCGCTGGCGGGCACGTACGAGGTGACCCTGGAGTTCAAGGGGGTCACGGGTTCGGCGGTCGACTCGACCACGGCCGTCGTCACCGTCGGGGCCTACGAGGAGAAGACCTTCGAGGTCGCGATGAAGACCCCGAGGGTGGTCTCCTCGGTCAAGAACTGCTGGGTGTACGACGTGCGGAAGAAGTAGCAGCGGCGGGGACCGACCCGTCCGCTACCGGAGCCGGTGGTCGCCGCTCCTCCGGGTGAACAGTTCCGTCTGCCGGTCCGCCGGCAGGTTTCCGAGCGTCACCAGGTGCGGGGCGTGCGCGAGGGCCGGGGTGCGGGAGGCGTCCCTGGTGGACCAGAGGGCCCGGACCGTGCCCTGGACGGCCCCGGTCGGGTACGAGGCGATGACGGCGGCGGCCCGGACGGCGGCCGCAAGGGCTTCGCCGGGCTCCGTCACCTCGCTGACCAGGCCCGTCTCGTACGCGCGGCGGGCGGAGACCCGTTCGGCGGTGCCCATGAGGGCCATCCGGGCGATTTCTCCGTACGGCATCTTCTGCGCCATGTGGACGGTCTCGAAGGCGCTGACCATCCCGTACGTGGTGTGCGGGTCGAAGAAGGTGGCGCTCTCGCCCGCGATCAGGAACTCCGCCTCGCCGAGCAGGTAGAAGGCCCCGCCGCAGGCCATGCCCTCGACGGCGGCGATCACCGGTTTCCACAGGTCGTTCGCCTTGGGGCCGATGGCGAGGAGCGGGTCGTCGATCGTGTACGGGGAGGAGGGCTGCGGGATCCGTCCGGCGTCCTCGCGGTCGATCCCGGTGCAGAAGGCCCGCCCGCCGGCCCCGGTGACGACGATCGCGCGGACCTCGTCCTCGTACCGGAAGCCCCGCCAGACGGCGGTGAGCTCGCGGGCCATCTCCAGGGTGACGGAGTTGTGTTTCCCGGGCCGGTCGAGGGTGACGACCGCGACCCCGGTCTCCTTGTCGCGCTCGACCCGGATGCTCATGCGCGCTCCAGGAGCCAGCGGGGGACGGCGATGCCGTCGACCTCGGTGAAGGCGACCCGGACGGGGGCGCCGATGCGGAGCCGGGCCGGGTCGACCGAGTTCAGGGGGGCGTCGGGGGCGGCGACGACGTTGCCGGCGAGGCGGATGCGGGGGGCGTCGGCGAGTTCGACGAGGACCGCGTTGTACGGGGCCTGGGCGGCGTAGTCGGGCAGGAGCGGCGGGTGGGGGAGGACGTACGACCAGATCCGGCCGCGTCCGGACATGAGCCGCCACTCGCTGTCGAAGGACCGGCAGTGCGGGCAGCAGGGGCGGGGCGGGAAGCGGAGCTCGCCGCAGGCGGCGCAGGCCTGGACGCGGAGTTCACCGCGGGCGGCGTACTCCCAGAAGGGGGCGCCGTCTTCGTCGATGACGGGGTTCAGCACGGTGATCAGCTCCTGAGGAGGACGGCCGATGTGGGGACGCCCTCGCCGGCCGTGACCAGGCAGGTGGCCGCGTCGGGGACCTGGGCGGTGGAGGTGCCGCGGAGCTGCTTCACGCCCTCGTTGATGAGGTTGAAGCCGTGCACGTACGCCTCGGAGAGTCCGCCGCCACCGGTGTTGAGCGGCAGCCGGCCGCCGATCTCCAGGGCGCCCCCCTCGGTGAAGGCGGCGCCTTCTCCTCTGCCGCAGAAGCCGTAGCCCTCCAGGGAGAGCGGGACGAGCGGGGTGAAGGCGTCGTAGATCTGGGCGACGTCGACGTCGTCCGGGCCGAAGTCGGCGGTCTTCCACAGATGGCGGGCGGCGGTCCAGGCGGGCCCGGAGAGCGGGTCGTCGTTCCAGTAGTTGACCATGCCGTGGTGCTGGGCGGGCAGGCCCTGGGCGGCGGAGTGCACGTACACGGGCTTCTGCCGGCAGTCGCGGGCGCGCTCGGCGGAGACGATCACGCAGGCGAGGGCGCCGTCGGTCTCCAGGCAGTTGTCGAAGAGGCAGAGGGGTTCGCTGATCCAGCGGGCGGTCATGTACATCTCGCGGGTCAGCGGCCGCTCGTACATGATCGCGGCGGGGTTCTGGTTGGCGCGGTTGCGGCAGGCCAGGGCGACGTTGAAGAGGTGGTCGCGGGTGGCGCCGTACTCGTGCATGTAGCGGCGGGTGAGCATGCCGATCTCGTCGGCGGGGCGGAGCAGCCCGAAGGGGCGGGTCCACTGGCCGGGGGTGGGCAACTGGACGGCGGTGTTCTTCCAGGGCCGGGGCCCGGACCCGCGCTTCCGGGACCGCCAGGCGACGCCGACGGAGGCCTGCCCGGTGGCGACGGCGGCGGCGAGGTGCCCGACGGTGGCGCAGGACCCGCCTCCTCCGTACCCCACCTTGCTGAAGAAGGTGACGTCACCGGCCCCGATGGCCTTCGCCACCTCGACCTCGTCGGTCTCCTCCATCGTGTACGAGGCGAAGGCGTCGACCTCGGACGGGTCGATCCCGGCGTCGTCGAGAGCGGCGAGGATCGCCCGGCAGGCGAGGGTCTTCTCGGTCTCGTGGAGCTGTTTCGCGAAGGCGGTCTGTCCTATCCCGACGATGGCCGTGGCGTCCTTGAGCACCGAACCTCCTCATGGGGCAGCACTGCTGACAGCGCGTCAGGCTACAACTAATCTGACGGATAGTCAGCTACAGGGAGGTTGGGCATGGACGTGGGTGCGGACACGGGCAGGGACCTGCGCGGCGACCTGGAGTGGGGCACGATCCCCGGCCTCGTACGGGCGGCGGCCGAGCGGTACGGGCCGCGGGAGGCCGTCGTCGACGGCCGCGTCCGCGTCACCTACGCCGAACTCGGGACGCGCGTCGAACGGGCGGCGGCCGCCTGCCTCGCCACCGGCATACGCACCGGGGACCGGGTCGCGATCTGGGCCCCCAACACCCTCGACTGGATCGTCTCCGCCCTCGGCGCCGTCACCGCCGGCGCCGTCCTCGTCCCCCTGAACACCCGCTTCAAGGGCACCGAGGCCGCCGACGTCCTCCGGCGCTCCCGCGCCAGGCTCCTCTTCGTCACCGGCACCTTCCTCGGCACCTCGTACGTGGCCTCCCTGCGCCGCTCGGGCATCCGACTCCCCGACCTGGAACGGGTGGTGGTCCTCGGGGACACCGCCCCCGACGAGGCGGGCTGGACCACCCTGAAGGCCTTCCTCGCGGAGGGCGACACCGTCCCGGCCGCCCGGGTCCGCGCCCGCGCCGACGGCATCGACCCCGACGCCCCCTCCGACATCATCTACACCTCGGGCACCACCGGCCGCCCCAAGGGCGCCGTCATCAGCCACGCCCAGTCCCTGCGCTGCTATGCGATCTGGTCCGGGCTCGCGGGCCTGGCGGAGGGCGACCGCTACCTCGTGGTCAACCCCTTCTTCCACACCTTCGGCTACAAGGCCGGCATCCTCGCCTGCCTCATGCGGGGCGCGGTGATCGTCCCGCAGTCCGTGTTCACGGTGGACACCGTCCTCGCCAACATCGCCGCCGAACGCATCACCGTCCTCCCCGGCCCGCCCACCCTCCACCAGTCCCTCCTGGACCACCCGGCCCGCCCCGCGTCCGACCTCGCCACCCTCCGTCTCGTCGTGACGGGCGCGGCCGTGGTCCCGCTGCGGCTGGTCGAACGCCTCCGCTCCGAGCTGGGCGTGGGCACGGTCCTCACCGCGTACGGCCTCTCCGAGGCGAGCGGCATCGTCACGATGTGCCGCCGCGACGACCCGGACGAGACGATCGCCACCACCTCGGGCCGCCCGATCCCCGGCACGGAGGTACGCCTCTCGGACACGGGCGAGGTCCTGGTCCGGGGCCACCACGTGATGAAGGGCTACTTCGAGGACGAGGAGGCGACGGCGGCGACGATCGACGCGGACGGCTGGCTGCACACGGGCGACATCGGCGTCCTGGACGAGGCCGGCAACCTCCGCATCACCGACCGCCTCAAGGACATGTTCATCGTCGGCGGCTTCAACGCCTATCCGGCCGAGATCGAACAGCTCCTCGGCCTGCACCCCGACATCGCGGACGTCGCCGTCATCGGCATCCCGGACCCGCGCCTCGGCGAGGTCGGCAAGGCCTTCGCGGTACGGCGGGCCGGGGCGAGGGTCACCGCGGACGACCTGATCGCCTGGTCGCGCCGCGAGATGGCGAACTACAAGGTCCCGAGGGAGGTCGAGTTCGTGACGGAGCTGCCGAGGAACGCGAGCGGAAAGGTGGTGAAGGGAGAGCTGAGGGAACGGGCGGCGTCCTGACGGGGCACGGCACGGGGGACGGCCTCGGAGCCGCAACCAACTCCCTCCGTGTACACGTCATACGGGCAAGCCTTCGTGTACGTACCTTCTCCCCTCAGGAGCAGCCGGTGCCGACGCAAGAGATCCCCCTCACGCTCACTCCGCAGCAGGCCGCCCAGGGCGTGATCCTCACCGTCCAGCTGCCGTCCGGTCCCGCCCACATCACCGTCCGCCCCTGCCGCCACGGCGAACTCGTCGCGGCCCGGCTCGGCGAGGGCACGGTCCACCTGCGCATCACGGTCGCCGGGGCCGCGCAGGCCCCGAAGAAGTCCGGTGGCCTCGGCTGCCTGGCCACGCTCCTGGTCATCGGCGCGCTGGTGGGCGGCTCGTACCTCCTGAACCAGAACGAGGACGAGAGCCCCGGCACCGCGGGCCCCGCCCCCACCTCGACCTACTCGTACTCGCCCGAACCGTTCCCCAGCGAGACCCCCACGGAGAAGGAACCCGACCCCTACCAGAACGGCACCTGCCTCAACGGCACCCTCCCCAACTCGGAGACCGCGCAGAGCGTCAGCGGCGTCGAGGAGGTGTCGTGCTCGGCCTCGGACGCCCACTACAAGGTCATCCAGACCTTCCCCCTCACCTCCGACATGGACAACTGCAACGCGAACCCGAAGACGGAGTACGCCTTCTCCCACCGCTACACGATGAACGGCACGACCGTCAGCGAGTACGTCTACTGCCTCATCGGCCTCGGCTCCTACGCCCGCTGACGGGCCAGGACCACGATCCCGTCCGCCTCGCGCACCACCCGCCACCCCCGCTCCCGGGCCCGCCGAAGCACCCGCTCGACCGCCCCCTCCGGCCAGGACTCCCGCACGTCGGCCACCATCCACCCCACGGCCGGCCGCCGGTCGAGGACCCCGTCCGCGACCAGGTGCACCGTCGCCCGGTCGGTCAGGTGCGGGGCCAGGCTGTTGCTCGCCGCGACCCGGGCCCCGTCGGGGATCAGGGCCAAGGCCGCGCGGGCGGCCGCCTCCCGGGGGCTCTCCTGCCAGAAACCGGGGGTGGCGAGGGCGGCGAGCGGCTGCGTGGGCAGCAGGAGAGTCGTCCTCGAAGCCCGGCTCCGCGCCCTGCTCCGCCGGGGCGGCGCCCGCACGCGCACCCTCCTGGAGTGCGGCGACCTGTGGCTGGATCCGGCCGGCAGGACCTGCGGCCGGGGCGCGGAGACGATCTCGCTCACCCCCAAGGAGTTCGCGGTCCTCCACTGCCTCCTGCTGCGCCTCGACGAGGTGGTCCCGACGCTCGACATCCTCGACGAGGTGTGGTCGGCGGACTTCACGGGCGACCCGAACATCGTGCACGTCTACATCAGGGCGGTGCGGAAGAAGATCGACGCTCCGTTCGGGACGGAGACGATCGAGACGGTACGGGGCGCGGGCTACCGGGTGGCGGGGAGGAGCCGTGGCTGAGTGGTGGCGACGGTACGGGCAGGCGGTGGCGGCCGGGATCGCCGCGTGGTGCGTCGTGGCGGTGGCGGTGATCCGGCTCCAGGCGGCGGACCTGGCGAAGGGCGCGCTGCCCTGGGTGATCCCCGAGGTCCTCGCCACCGACCGGGTGGGCCCGGAGATCACGGCCCTGGCCTCCTCGGGCTTCCTCGTCGGCGCGCTGTTCGTCGCGACCGCCGCCTGGTTCGCGGGGCGGGGGCACGTGCGGATGGTCCGGCTGAGGACGGCGGTGATCGCCGGCCTGACCTCCGGAGCCCTCTTCCTCACGTACACGCAGTGGCTCCACCACGAGAACACGCAGCAGCCGTGGCTCGTCGCGAAGGAGGCGTACCGCTGGGGCCTGATGTCCATCGGCCCGTCCTCGGGCCTGCTGACGGGGGCCGTGGTGTGGGCGGCGGTGGGCGGCGGCGCGGTCCGGCTGCCGTACCGGAGCCGTACGGTCCTGGCGGCGGCGGCCACGACCGGCGGTCTCTTCGCGGCGGCGATCGAGGTCCAGCGACAGGCGTACGACGAACCCCACGGCCCGGTGTACGGGATCATGCTGACCACGGGGGCGCCGCTCGTCGCCATGCTCACGGGAGCGCTCGTCCACTTCGCCGCCGTCCGGTCCCTCCGCCCGGTGGAGGCGATCCGGCGCGAACTCGCCGACATCACGGGCCAGTCGCTGGACCGGCGGGTCCCGGTACCGCCGACCGGAGACGTGATCGCCCACCTGGCCGTCACCACGAACGACACCCTGGACCGCCTCGAACAGGCCTCGGCCCGCCAGCAGGAGTTCGCGGCCGACGCGGCTCACGAACTCCGCAGCCCCCTCGCCGCCCTCCGCGTGCAACTGGAGACGGCCCTCCGCCACCCGGACTCGGTCACCGACTGGCCATCCGTCGTACGAGAGGCCGCCGCCGACGTCGTACGCCTCCAGACGCTCGCCGACGACCTGCTGCTCCTCGCGAGCCACCGTTCGCTGACGCCGGTACGGGAACCGGTCGACCTGGCCGGCCTCGCGGAGGACCTCGTCCGCGAACACCAGCACCTCCCGGACGCTGTCGGCCTCCACCTCACGTGCGAGGCCCCGGCGGAGGCCCTCGTCCACGGCGACGCGACCCGCCTGGAACGCCTCCTCCGCAACCTCCTGGCGAACGCGTGCCGCCACGCGAAGACGGAGGTCACGGTGGAGGCCGTCACCGAAGGCCCCACGGTGAGGCTCACGGTCTCGGACGACGGCCCCGGCATCCCGCCCGCCGACCGCGCCCGCGTCTTCGACCGCTTCACCCGCCTCGACGCCTCCCGCACCCGCACCTCGGGCGGCGCGGGCCTGGGCCTCCCCATCGCCCGCGACATCGCCGACCACCACGGGGGGACCCTGACGATCGAGGACTCGGCGCGCGGGGCGCTGCTTGTGGCGCGCTTCCCGGCGGGCGCTCGCCCGGCCGGGTGACTGCGGGCGTATCCCGCCCGGTCGGCCGCGGACCTGCGGTTACGCTCCGAAGCCCGGTCGTCGACGGCGCGAGGAGCACCCCATGAAGGCAGCCGGTTCCCTCACGGCGGCCGCGATCCTGACGTCGGGCCTCCTGCTCAGCCCGCACGGCGCGGCGGCCACCGCCGTCGACCCGGCGCCGTGCGTACGCGGCGAGTCCGAGACGCGCGGGGACTCCAGCGTGGACGGGAAGGAGCTGCGCTGGGAGGACGACAGCACGTACAACGACCCGCTGACCTGGGCCCACCGCGTCTGGTCCCTCGGGCTGGTGAAGATCGCCCCCGACGACGCCGGAAGCGTCAACGACCTGGAATGGCGCGACTACTCCAAGGCCGACGGCCACGGGGGCTACTGGCAGGGCAAGCCCGGCGTCGACTACATCTACCTGAACTCGTACTACCTGGACGGCCGCTACAAGGACCGCGACTCCCGCCGGCACGTCGCCGTCCACGAGCTCGGCCACGCCCTCGGCCTGTGCCACAAGCCGGACACCTGGGCCTCCGTGATGTGGACGAAGGTCGTCGACAACCCGCCGACGGAACCCACGCACCGGGACGAAGCGAACTACCGGAAACTCTGGAAGTGACCATGGAACGGAAGCGGATCGCCGGTCTCGTCCTCGCCGGGACGCTCGTCCTCGGCGCCACCGCATGGGCCGCGACGGAGGCCTTCACCGCCCGCACGACCCCCGTGCACGCCCTCTGCCTCCCCGACCTCTCGCACGACGAGTACGTGCCGGCCGCGATGAGCCACCTCGCCTACGCCACGGTCGAGGAGATCACCGGCTACGACCCGGACACCGACGGCGGCCCCGGCGGCATCCAGCGCGTCCGCCTCCGCGTCCTCCACCCCCTCAAGGGCGAGGTCCCCACCACGCTCACCCTCGGCCAGGGCGTCGGCCGCGACCCCCAGGGCCGCTACACGAGCCACGACCCCCTGTACCCGGTCCTGGTCCCCGGCCACACCTACGTCGTCGGCTACGCCCAGGACCCCGCCTACGGCGACGGCTACACCCGCTACGCGAAACAGGAACCCGACTCGGCCCTCACCCGCTGGACCACCTACGTGGCCCGCGGCGCGACGGCCCCACTGGCGGAGGGCTGCGGCGAGGGGGCGTGAGCGCACACGCCGGAGGGGCCGGGCAGCTGCCCGGCCCCTCCTTGTGCGGTGGTCCGATCGCGTTGCGCACGGGCCCTGCCCGGACGGATCCCCCCTGGTTCCGCCGGGCGTCCCCCGAGCCCGTGTGCTCCCCCGTCGACCGGACCTCCTCCGGCTGGCCCCGGCAGCTCCCCCGAAGTCGCCGCCGCGGCCGTTCCCCGTCGGGAGTGGCTTAGTTGGCCGGCTCGGTCGTGACGTGGATGTTGCCGAGCGGGGTGGCCGTGCCGCCGTCGACGGCCGTCGGCTCGTCGGTCACGTGGATGTTCTTGATACCGATCTTCTCGGCGATCGCGTCCGCGGCCGGCTCGTCGGTGACGTGGATGTTCTTCGTCTCCAGGTCGGCAAGCGCCGGCTCGCCCGTGACGTGGATGTTCGTCGGCTTGATGCTCGACTCGTCGCTCATCGCAATCTCCCGTTGTGGCGGTGTCAGTTGGGTCGTCGAGGTCCGCCCGCGCGCTCCCCCGTGGGCGAGCGGACGGACCTCCTCGCAGGGCCGCTCACCCTAGTGCGTCGGAGCGACGGCCTTACCAGCGACCCGTCTGCCCCCCGACGCGACGGATCGATGAGATGAGCATGGCTTGCGGCGATAAACGAATGATGAACGCCCGCGTCCCGGCCTCCTGAAGGCGTCAGGCGGCGGCGATCGGGCGCAGCAGCATCCGTACCTCCGCGGCCTCTGCCGAGCCCAGCTCCTCGTAGATGCCGAGGGCCTCCCGCCAGCAGACGGCGGCGCGGCCGCCCTGGCCGATCCCGGCGAGGGCCCGGCCGAGGACGGTCAGCACATTGCCCCGTCGCCACTCGCCGCCGATGTCACGAAGGACGGTGAGCGCCGTCTCGGCCTTGGAAGCGGCCTGGGCGTACCGGTGGGATGCGACGTCGACCTCCGCGATGCGGAACAGGGTCATGCCTTCCCAGAGCCGCTGGCGGCTGTCCCGGAAGACGTCCAGGGCCTCTGTCAGGCTCGCGGCCGCGTCGTCGAGCTGCCCGCTCTGGGTGAGCGCGACCCCCATGGCGTAGCGGCCGTTGGCGCCCTTGAGGGCGTGGCCCATCCTGTCGTACATGTCTGCTCCCCGGCGGGCGAGCGTGACCGCGCTCGTGGTCCGGCCGGTGAGCAGGTGGATGCGGGACAGATTGCACAGGGCACTGGCCTCGCCCGGACCGTCCTGGCAGTCCCGGAAGGCCTCGATGGCACGGTTGAGGAACTCCTCGCCCTCGTCGTACCGGTTGCGGTAGACGGCCATCACGCCGAGCGTGTTGGCCGCCCAGCACTGGGGGAGCCGGTCGTCGACGCCGTTCGCGAGGCGCATGGCCTCTCTGGCCTCTCCGTCGGCCTGCTCGAAGCGGCCGGAGACGTGGTGCACGTACGCGAGCGTGATCGCGGCGCGGCTCTCGGCACGGACTTCCCCCGCCCCGTTCGCCGCCTCCCGCAGCACCGTCGCCACCGCCTCGTACTCCTTCGAGTTCGCGCCCGACTCCGCCAGGTCGAGGGACGCCCACAGGAGGTCCACCGCTCGGCGGAGGGTCGTCGGTGACGAAGCCGACTGGCGTACGCACGCCAGGAGACAGTTCGCCTCCGCGTACAGCCAGTCCTGGGCCTCGTGGCGGTCCGTGAAGGTGAGGCCCTCGTACGACGTCGGTTCCAGGTGGTCCACCAGACGGTCGCCCGGGCGCTCGATCGCGTACACCCTCGCCGCCGTCGACAGGTAGAAGTCCAGGAGCCGGGAGAGCGCCGCCTCCTTCTCCGACGGGGGCTGTTCGTCGCGGTCCGCGCACGCACGCGCGTAGAGCCGGACCAGGTCGTGGTACCGGTAGCGGCCGGGCGCCGCCGATTCGACCAGCGACGTGTCCACCAGGGCCTCCAGGAGGTCCTCCGTGTCCCACAGGGGGAGGTCCAGGACCGCCGCCGCTGCCGCCAGCGAGATGTCCGGGCCGTCCGCCAGGCCCAGGAGCCGGAACGCCCTCGCCTGCGCCGGTTCCAGCTGCCCGTAGCCGAGTTCGAACGTCGCCTTCACCGCCAGGTCGCCCGCCTGCAGCTCGTCCAGCCGGCGACGTTCGTCCGCCAGCTTCGCCGCGAGCACCGAGACCGTCCACGTACGGCGCGCCGCCAGGCGCGAGGCCGCGATGCGGATCGCCAGGGGGAGGAAGCCGCACGCCGCGACCACGTCCAGGGCCGACTCCCGTTCGGCTCCCACCCGCTCCTCGCCGACGATACGGGTGAACAGCTGGAGCGCCTCCTCCGGGGACATCACGTCCAGGTCCACCAGGTGCGCCCCCGCCAGGTCGACCATCCGGATACGGCTCGTGACCAGGGCCGCGCAGCCCGCCGTACCCGGCAGCAGGGGGCGGATCTGGGCCGCGTCCCGGGCGTTGTCCAGCAGGACCAGGACCCGGCGGCCGTCCAGCGTCGAGCGGTACAGCGCCGCCCGGTCCTCCAGCGAGTCCGGGATCGCCGAGTCCGCCGTGCCGAGCGCCCGGAGGAACGAACCGAGCACCGTCTCGGGCGCGGCCGCGCGGTTGCCCGCGCCCTGGAGGTCCACGTACAGCTGACCGTCCGGGAAGTGCGGCCGGGCCTCGTGGGCGACATGCACGGCGAGCGTCGTCTTGCCGACGCCGCCGATGCCCGCGAGCGCCGAGACCGCCATGACCGATCCCTCGGCCGTGGCGAGACGCGTGCCCAGTTCCCGTACGAAGGACGACCGGCCCGTGAAGTCCGGGACCGTCGCCGGGAGCTGCGCCGGGCGGGCGACCGGCGCCGCCGTCGGCGCCGGCTCCTCGACCGGGCGGGCGAGTTCGGCGTCGGCCTGGAGGATGCGCTGCTGGAGCCGGGAGAGCTCCGGGGTCGGGTCCACTCCCAGTTCGTCCGCGAGGAGCCGGCGCGTGTCCGCGTACACCGCGAGGGCTTCCGCCTGCCGGCCGCTGCGGTAGAGCGCGAGCATCAGGAGCTCGCGCAGGCGCTCCCGCAGCGGGTGCGCGGCGGTCAGCGCGGTCAGCTCGGACACGGCCTCCGCGTGCGCGCCGACCTCCAGGTCGATGTCCAGGCGGGTTTCGAGGAGGGTGAGCCGCCACTCCTCCAGGCGGGTCCGCTGCGTCTCGGCGTACGGGCCGGGCACAGAGGCCAGCACCTCGCCGTCCCACAGGTCCAGCGCCTCGGCGAGCTTCGCCCGCGCGGCCGTCCGGTCCCCGGCCGCGCGCAGCTTGTCCGCCTCGGCGGCCAGCTCCTGCGCCTCGGTCACGTCGAGCGCGGTCGTCCGCAGGGCGTACCCGCCGGACTCGCTGACCAGGACCTTCGGGTCGAGGGCCTTGCGGAGCCGGGAGGCGTACGTACGGACCGCGGCGAGCGCCTGGGAGGGCGGTTCCTCGCCCCACAGCGCGTCGATCAGCTCGTGCGCGGTGGCGGTGCGGCCGCCGCGCAGGAGCAGCGCGGCGAGCAGGGCGCGCTGCTGCGGGGAACCGGTGGGGACGGGTTCGCCGTCGCGCCACGCGCGGACGGGGCCGAGCACGCCGAAGCGGAGCCCGCCGGAGGCGTCTCCCTTCGTGCCGGGGGTGTTCCCGTTCGTGTCGGTGCCGGGTCGTGCGTCAGTACCCGTGTTCCCGTGCGTCTCGGTGCCGGGTCGTGCGTCTGTACCCGCGTTCGTGTTCGCGTTCGTGCCGGGCCGTATGTCCGTACCCGCGTTCGTGTCGGTGCCCGTCTCTTCGTGCGCCGGGGCTGCCGAGCCCATCCTCGGAGCCCGCTGCGCCGGAACTCGCGGCCCGTTCTCACGGTCCATCGCTCCCCCTGCCCCTACCGCTGGTTTCGCCCAGGACAGTCTGCCTTGTCCGGAGGGAGTCCGTCAGCATCGGGTCGGCCGTTGTGCGGCCCGTTGCGGAGCCGTTGCACGGCCGTTCTGGCTCCCACTAGCTGACGGACCGTCAGATCGGCGCTACCGTGAAACCCATGGAGACCTTCCCGAAGATCATCTCGGTGGACGACCACACCGTGGAGCCCCCGCACGTCTGGCGGGACCGGCTCCCGTCCCGGTACCACGACACCGGCCCCCGGATCGTCCGCGCCCCGCTCAAGGAAATGACCTTCCTCGGCGGCAAGTTCGCCCCCGTCATGGGTGCCAAGGGAGACGACGGGCCGATCGGCGACTGGTGGGTGTACGAGGACCTCCACCGGCCCCTCACCCGGCTCGACACCGCCGTCGGCTACGACCGGGACGAGATACGCCTCGAAGTCATCACCTACGAGCAGATGCGGCCCGGCTCCCACTCCGTGCCGGACCGGCTCGCCGACATGGACGTCAACCACGTCCAGTCCGCCCTCTGCTTCCCCACCTTCCCCCGCTTCTGCGGGCAGACCTTCACCGAGGCGAGCGACCGCGAGCTCGGGCTCCTCTGCGTCCGCGCCTACAACGACTGGATGGTCGAGGAGTGGTGCGGGCCCGAGGCGCACGGGCGGCTCATCCCGCTCACCCTCATCCCGCTCTGGGACCCCGAGCTCGCCGCCGCCGAGGTCCGGCGGAACGCCGCACGCGGGGTCCGGGCCGTCGCCTTCTCCGAGATCCCGCCGCACCTCGGGCTCCCCTCGGTCCACACGGACCACTGGGACCCCTTCTTCCGCGCCTGCGACGAGACCGGCACGGTCATCGCCATGCACATCGGCTCCTCCAGCCGCATGCCGTCCACCTCCGCCGACGCCCCGCCGGCCGTCGGCTCCACCATCACCTTCGCCAACTGCTGCTTCTCGATGGTCGACTGGCTGATGAGTGGCAAGTTCGAGCGCTTCCCGAACCTGAGGATCATGTACGCCGAGGGGCAGATCGGCTGGATCCCGTACATCCTGGAGCGCGCCGACGTCGTCTGGGAGGAGAACCGCGCCTGGGGCGGCGTCGCCGACAAGGTCACGCGCCCGCCGTCCGAGCTCTTCGCGGACCACGTCTTCGGCTGCTTCTTCGACGACGCCTTCGGGCTCCGCAACCTCGATGCGATCGGGGCGGGGAACGTCCTGTACGAGACGGACTACCCGCACTCGGACTCCACCTGGCCCAAGTCGAAGGAGGTCGGGGAGGCCCAGATGGGTCACCTGCCCTCCGATGTCGTCGAGCGGATCGTCCGCGGCAACGCGATCGACCTCCTCGGGCTGTCCCCGGAAGGGCTCTGGCGGCCGTAGGGCCTGGTCATCGGCTCGCGGCCGGGTCCTCCGCAGGGGGCCCGGCCGCTTCCGTCTGTCGCCCCATTGGCCCAACGAGGCCGCCCCCTGATGGCGGAGTGTCACGGACTGCGTGCAAATAGTAGTCAAGTGTGCGTTTCTTGCACATCACGAGACAGCCATGGTGGACCTCCCCCGGGGGCGTTCACGAACGGAGCCTGCGACATGACCACCGACCTCCCACACATACATCCGGCGGACGACGACGTAGAACCGACCACAGAGTCCGCAGAGCCCACAGAGCCGCGCCCGGGGCCGTCCCGCCAGTCGGTTGTCTCCTCGTCCCCGGTGCTCGACCCGTCCCCGGTACTCGACGCGCCTCCCTTCCCCGACCGGCCGACGGCGCCCCCCGCCGTATCGGGCGGTCCGGTCGTGACGGAGTTCCCGGTCGCGGCGGCGCTCCCGGCCGACCCGGAGTCCCCGGCCGGCCCGGGGGCGCAGGCCACCGCTGAGTCCCTGGTCGGCCCGCAGCCCGACACCACCCCCGAGCCGTCCACCCTCGAGCCGTCCACCTCCGAGCCGTCCACCTCCGAGCCGTCCGCCCACGAGCCGTCCACCCTCGAGCCGTCCACCCACGACGAGTCCGCCCCCGACGAGTCCGGTGACGAAGCCGTCCACATGCTGCTGCGGACGGCCGCCACCGAGCGGCCCGTGGAGGAGGTCGCCACACTCGTGGCCCGCCTCCAGGAGACCGGCGAGCTGTCCAGTCCCGCGGACGTGGCGCTCCGCGCGGCGGCCGTCACCCGCCCGCTGGACGAGGTGCGCCAACTGCTCGCGCTGCTGAACGCGTCCGGATACGACCTCCACCAGGCCGAGACCACGCTGCGCGCCGCGGCGGTGGGCCGGTCGGTCGATGACGTGGTCCAGCTCGTCGGCATCCTCGGTGCCGACAGTCGCGACTGGCAGTCCACCACGAGCGGGGACGAACCGCAGAAGGCCGAACCCGGGGGAGCCGCACTGGTCGCCACGGTCCCCAAGCGGGCCGGCGGCGCCTCCAAGGGGCGGAAGTCCGCGCTGGACGGCGCACTGGCCGCGGGTCCCGGAAGTCACGTCTCCTCTCCCGCGCTGCGGTCGGTGCTGCGCTGGCCCGCGGCGGTCGCGCTGTTCGTCTGCGGCCTCGTCCATCTGCCGACGGACCTCGACGGCCTGCGCTCGGGCGGTGACGCGCAGGCGCTGTCCGTGGTCGTCACCGTGCTCTGCCTGGCGTGCGCGGTGTGGCTCGCGGCCCGGGACACCCTGATCGCCTGGGCCGCCGCAGCGGGTGTCGCCGTCTTCGTGATCGCGCTCCACGGAGTGGCGGGCGCGCGCACCGTCGAGCTGCTGAGCGGCAGCCTCGGCACCACCTTCGCCTGGGCCAAGGCACTGGCGCTCCTGAGCGCCGTGGCCGTCGTCTGCCTGGCCGCCACGGCCGTGGTGCGCCACGCGAGGGCGACCGGCGCGGCGGGCAGCGCCTGACCCGCGGAAGGACGCACCGAAGGACGAAGGTTCCCCCCGCTCGGGCAGCTCCGCGCTGCCTGAGCGGGGGCGTGTCGGGTACCCGGAACCTCCTACCCCTTGCCTGATGGATCGTCAGGTACGAGCATGGGCCTGCTCGCCGAAGTGACGGTCCGTCAGGTAAGGGGTTTCCCATGGTGGTCTACGGCATGCAGCTGCCGGTCCAGTCGCAGAGCACCCTCTACGCCGAGCCCTGGGAGGCGGCCGCGGGCCCGGCGGACCTGCTCGCCGTCGCCCGGGCCGCCGAGGCCCACGGCTTCGACTACCTCGCGAGCTGCGACCACGTCGCCATCCCGCGCCGGCTCGCCGGGCCGATGAGCACCGTCTGGTACGACCCGGTCGCCACGCTCTCCTTCCTCGCCGCCGCCACCGAGCGGGTCCGGCTCCTCTCGCACGTCGCCGTCGTCGGCCTGCGCCATCCGCTCGTCACGGCCAAGGCGTACGCGACGCTCGACCACCTCTCGGGCGGCCGGCTCGTCCTCGGGGTCGGTGCCGGGCACGTCCAGGAGGAGTTCGAGGTGCTCGGCGTGGACTTCGCCCGCCGGGGCGCCGTGCTCGACGAGACCGTCGACGCGCTGCGGGCGGCCCTCGGGCCCGAGGAGTACCCGGAGCACCTGGGGGAGCGGTTCGCCTTCAAGGACCTCGGGCAGCTGCCCCGGCCCGCGCAGGAGCGGGTCCCGCTCTGGGTGGGCGGCTCCTCGCCGGCCGCCGTGCGCCGCGCCGCCCTCAAGGGCGACGGCTGGCTGCCGCAGGGCGACCCGCGCGAGAAGCTCGCCGGGCAGATCGCGACGCTGCTGCGGCTCCGTACCGAGGCCGGGATCGCGGAGCCGGTCACCGTCGGCGCGATCACCGAGGCGCTGTACGTCGGCGCGCCCGGCTGGGAGGTCGGCAGGCGCACCCTGAGCGGCCGTCCGGAGGAGCTCGCCGCCTCCCTGCGCGCGTACGGGGAGATGGGCGTGCACCAGATCCAGGTCCGGTTCCGGTCCCGGAGCCGTACCGAACTCATCGACCAGATGGCGGCCTTCGGCACGGAGGTCGCACCTCATCTCTAAGGAGTGCGGGCATGGGCAAGCTCGACGGGCGGGTCGTCCTCGTCACCGGGGCGGCGCGCGGGCAGGGCGAGCAGGAGGCGCGGCTGTTCGCCGCCGAGGGGGCGAAGGTGGTCCTCGGGGACGTCCTGGACGACGCGGGGGAGGCGCTGGCCAAGGAGCTGGGGGAGGACCGGGCCGCGTACGTCCACCTGGACGTGACGAGCGAGGAGGACTGGACGGCGGCCGTGACGGCGACCAAGGAGCGGTTCGGGAAGATCGACGGGCTCGTCAACAACGCGGGCATCCTCCGCTTCAACGAGCTGGTGGCGACACCCCTGGAGGAGTTCCAGGCGATCGTGTCCGTCAACCAGACCGGCTGCTTCCTGGGCATCCGCACGGTCGCGCCCGAGATCGCGGCGGCCGGCGGCGGGACGATCGTCAACACCGCCTCGTACACCGGTCTGACGGGGATGGCCGGGGTCGGCGCCTACGCCGCCTCCAAGCACGCCGTTCTCGGTCTCACCCGGGTCGCCGCCCTGGAGCTGGCCGCGAAGGGTGTCCGGGTGAACGCGGTCTGCCCGGGTGCGATCGACACCCCCATGAGCAACCCGGAGGGCGTGGATCCGGCGGCCACGGCCGAGCTGTACCGCAAGCTCGTGCCGCTCGGGCGGATCGGGCGGCCGGAGGAGGTGGCGGCCCTCGCGCTCTTCCTGACCGGGGAGGAATCGGCGTACATCACGGGCCAGCCGTTCGTGATCGACGGCGGCTGGCTGGCCGGCGTGAGCCTCTTCTGACGCCTCGTCAGGTATTGACGCACCTGCGCCGCGGTGCGAGAGTCGGGCACATCAAGGAATCTGACGGATCGTCAGAAACAATGAGGACGGTGAACCCCCTTGGAATTCGGGATCTTCGTACAGGGATACGTCGGCAAGCGCGCCGAGACCGATCCCGAAGCCGAGCACAAGGCCCTCATGGAGGAGACCGAGTACGTCATCCAGGCCGACAAGTCCGGCTTCAAGTACGCCTGGGCCTCCGAGCACCACTTCCTGGAGGAGTACTCGCACCTCTCCGCCAACGACGTCTACCTGGGCTACCTCGCCCACGCCACCGACCGGATCCACCTCGGCTCGGGCATCTTCAACCCCCTCGCCCCCGTCAACCACCCGGTCAAGGTCGCCGAGAAGGTCGCGATGCTCGACCACCTCTCCGGCGGCCGCTTCGAGTTCGGCTCCGGGCGCGGGGCGGGCTCCCACGAGATCCTCGGGTTCATGCCGGGCATCACCGACATGAACCACACGAAGGAGATCTGGGAGGAGACCATCGCCGAGTTCCCCAAGATGTGGCTCCAGGACGAGTACGTGGGCTTCCAGGGCAAGCACTGGTCGCTGCCGCCCCGCAAGGTCCTCCCCAAGCCGTACGGGAAGTCCCACCCCGCCATGTGGTACGCGGCCGGGTCCCCCTCCTCGTACGCCATGGCCGGGAAGATGGGCCTCGGCGTCCTCGGCTTCAGCGTCCAGAAGGTCTCCGACATGGAGTGGGTCGTCGAGTCCTACAAGAACGCGATCAAGGAGGCCAAGGCGGTCGGCGACTTCGTCAACGACAACGTCATGGTCACCTCGACCGCGATCTGCGCCGAGACCCACGAGAAGGCCGTCGAGATCGCGGTCGGCGGCGGACTGAACTACCTCCAGTCCCTCCTCTTCCGCTACCACGACACCTTCCCGCGGCCCGAGGGCATCCCCGAGTGGCCCGAGCTCCTCCCCGAGTACTCGGCCGAGATCATCGAACTCCTCATCCAGGAGGAGCTGATGATCTGCGGCGACCCGAGCGAGGTGCTCGCGCAGTGCAAGCGCTGGGAGCAGGCCGGGGCCGACCAGCTGTCCTTCGGCCTCCCGATCGGGATCTCGTACGAGGACACGATGAACTCGATCAAGCTGATCGGGGAGCACGTGATTCCGGAGATCGACACGGACCCGGTGCACCGGACGACCCGCATGCGGCAGTCGTCGGGTTCCTGACGCCGCCGCCCCCCGTGTGGGGCCCGCGCGCGACTGGGCGGCTCCCCCGCCCGTGTGGGCAATCGTCCCGCTGGGGCGGGACGGGTGGGCACACGGGACGGCGCCCTCAGCGGCGCCTCCGCGTCTCGTGCCTGGACCCGCACCACCAGCGATGGTGCACACGGGGTGCGGGTCAGGGCGCGGGAGCCTCGGGCGCCGGCAGGGGCGCCGTTCCGTTGTGCCCACCCGTTCCGCCCCTTGCGGAACGCCTGCCCACAACGGGGCGCGCGGGCCCACAACGGGGGGCGCGGGCCCGCAACGGGCGGGAGGTCCAGAAGCGCGGGGCGGTGTCTTCCCGGACCGCCGCCCCGTACCGGCCCCGGCCGGGGCCCCGCGGCGGCCCCGGTCCGGGGCACACCCACGTTCACGGACAGAGAGGGACCGTCATGCTCGACCACCTGATCACGGGCGCCACCGTCGTGGACGGCACGGGCGCCCCCGGCCACGTCGCCGACGTCGGCATACGCGACGGGCGGATCGTCTTCCCCGGGCCCGGCGCCACCGCCCGTACCACCGAGGACGCCACCGGCCTCGTCCTCGCGCCCGGCTTCGTCGACCCGCACACCCACTACGACGCCCAGCTGTTCTGGGACCCGTACGCCACCCCGTCCATGAACCACGGCGTGACCACCGTCGCCGGCGGCAACTGCGGCTTCACCCTCGCGCCCCTCCACCCGGACCGGCCCGAGGACGCCGACTACACGCGCCGCATGATGTCGAAGGTCGAGGGCATGGCCCTCAAGGCCCTGGAGGAGGGCGTCGACTGGGGCTGGTCCTCCTTCGCCGAGTACCTGGACGCCCTCGACGGCCGCATCGCCGTCAACGCCGGCTTCATGGTCGGCCACTGCGCCCTGCGCCGGTACGTGATGGGCGCGGACGCCGTCGGCGGACAGCCCACGGAGGAACAGCTCGCGCAGATGGTGGCTCTCCTCAAGGAGGCCATGGACGCCGGCGCCTGGGGGCTCTCCACCACCCAGTCCTCCACCCACTCCGACGGCGACGGCGCCCCCGTCGCCTCCCGGCACGCCACGCCCGCCGAGCTGATCGCCCTGTCGAAGGCCGTCGGCGAGCACGAGGGCACGCAGCTGGAGGCCATCCTCGCCGGGTGTCTCGACCAGTTCTCCGACGACGAGATCGAGCTGTTCGTCGAGATGACCGCCGCCGCCGGGCGGCCCCTCAACTGGAACGTCCTCACCATCGACGCCGCCGTCCCCGAGCGCGTCCCCCGCCAGCTCACCGCCTCCGAGCGGGCCCGCAAGTCCGGCGGCCGGATCGTCGCCCTCACGATGCCGATCCTCACCCCCATGAACATGTCCCTCGGGACCTTCTGCGCCCTCAACCTCATCCCCGGCTGGGGCGAGATCCTCGCCCTCCCCGTCCCCGAGCGGATCGCGAAGCTCCGCGACCCCGAGGTGCGGGCCGAGATGCTGCTGCGCGCGGACTCGAAGGAGGCCGGGGTCTTCCGGCGGCTCGCGCACTTCGGCCGGTACGTCATCGGCGACACGTACAGCCGGGAGAACGAGGGCCTCACCGGCCGGGTCGTGCGGGACATCGCGGCCGAGCGCGGCCAGGACCCCTTCCAGGCCCTCGTCGAGATCTGCGCCAACGACGACCTGAGGACCGTCCTCTGGCCGATGCCCAGCGACAACGACCCGGCCTCCTGGGCGCTGCGCCGGGAGACCTGGGACCACGAGGACGTCCTGCTCGGCGGCTCGGACGCGGGCGCGCACCTGGACCGGATGTGCGGCGCCCCGTACACCACCCGCTTCCTCGGCGACTGCCTCCGCGGCCGGAAGCTGGTCCCCCTGGAGCGGGCGGTGAAGATGCTGAGCGACGACCCGGCCCGGCTCTTCGGGCTCCGGGAGCGCGGCCGGATCGCGGAGGGCTTCCACGCCGACCTGGTCCTCTTCGACCCGGAGCGGATCGACGCGGGCCCGGCGACCCTCGTGCACGACCTGCCGGGGGACAGCCCGCGCCTCGACTCGCGCGCGGTGGGGATCGTGTCGGTACGGGTCAACGGCGTGGAGACGGTACGGGACGACGAGGTGACCGGCGCGGTACCGGGGAAGGTGCTGCGCTCGGGCCGCGACACGAGGACGGTGAGCACACGATGACCCGGATCGAGCGCCTCTATATAGGGGGAGAGTGGGTCGAGCCCGACGGTGGCCACTACGAGGTGATCGACCCGGCCTCCGAGGAGGTCGTCGGCCTCGCGCCCGAGGCCTCCCGGGCCCAGGTGTACGAGGCGGCCGCCGCCGCCCGCGAGGCCTTCGCGACCTGGTCCCGTACGAGACCGGAGGAGCGGGCGGCGATCCTCGACCGGGCCGCGGACCTGATGGCCCGGGACGCCGAGGCGAACACGCTCCTCGCCCGGGCCGAGACGGGCGCCACGACCGGCACCGCGCGCGGGATGCAGGTCGCGGTCGGCTCCTCCCGCTTCCGCCGGTACGCGCGCGGGGCGATGGAGCCGGTCGAGCAGGCCCTGCCCCCGCAGATCAACGAGGCCGGCCCGATGGGGAAGGCCGGGGTGTTCGGCGCGGTGGCGGTGCGGCGCCCGGTCGGCGTCGTCACCTGCATCACCTCGTACAACAACCCCTGGGCCAACCCGGCGGGCAAGATCGCCCCCGCGCTCGCCATGGGCAACACGGTCGTGGTGAAGCCGGCCCCGCAGGACCCGCTCTCCGTGTACGCGATGACCCGCGCCCTGGAGGAGGCCGGGGTCCCGGCGGGCGTGGTGAACGTCGTCACCGGCTCCGCGCAGGCGGTCGGCGAGGCGGCCGTCGACTCCCCGGACGTCGACATGGTCTCCTTCACCGGCTCCACGGCCGTCGGGCAGGCGATCGGCGAGGTCTGCGGCCGCTCGCTCAAGCGGCAGCTGATGGAGCTCGGCGGGAAGGGGGCCGCGCTCGTCTTCGACGACGCCGACCTGGACGCGGCCGTCATGGGCATCGGGACGACCTTCGCCTTCTACAGCGGGCAGATCTGCACCGCCCCGACCCGGGTCCTCGCCCAGCGCGGGATCTACGAGCGGCTGATCGAGAGGCTCACCGGCTATCTGGCCTTCATGAAGGTGGGGGACCCGGCGGAGCAGGGGACGGTGGTCGGCCCGGTGATCTCGGCGGCCCACCGCGACCGGGTGGAGTCGTACATCGAGCTGGGGAGGAAGGAGGGGGCCCGGGTCGTCGCGGGCGGCGAGCGCCCGGACTTCGCCCGGGGCTTCTACGTGGCCCCGACGCTGCTCGCCGACTGCACCAACGAGATGCGGGTGGTCCGGGAGGAGATCTTCGGGCCGGTCGTGGTGGTCGTGCCCTTCGACGACGAGGAGGAGGGGATCGCGCTCGCGAACGACAGCGACTACGGGCTGATCGACTACGTGTGGTCCGGCGACGTGGCCCGCGCCTTCCGTGTCGCGGCCCGGCTGCGGGCCGGCGGGGTGGGCGTGAACACGATCGGCCGGAACATGGAGGCGCCGTTCGGCGGCTTCAAGAAGAGCGGTGTCGGGCGGGACGTGGGCTCGTACGCGCTGCACGCGTACAGCGAGCTGCAGGCGGTCGTCTGGCCGGGGTGACAGCCCGGGACGACCGGGGTGAGAAGCGTCTCCAAAGTCGCACGGGAAATTTTGAAACCGGACATTTGGGGTGCAGCTGCGGTTCCCGCATATCGGACACTCGCCGCCGGACCTACCGGATGGTCGGCTCGCCTAGTTGGTCGATCTTTCAATCATTGGCGGGTGTCCGGATTCGACCTCGCAATGCAAGGTCATGATCGATCAAGTGAGCGGAGTCCAGTCCTCCGGATATGGAAACCGCAGCATTTAACGTCGAATTCATGACTCAGGTGGATGTACGGCAGCAGGCCGGAGACACGGCAGGGGGCACCGATGCCCCGGGCAGCGCCTCCGGCGTGCGCACCAAGGGCCTCGGCGGCAACTCCGTGGGCCTCCTCGGCAGCGCCGTCATCGGCATCTCGACCGTCGCCCCCGTCTACTGCCTGACCTCCACGCTCGGCTCCACCGCCGGCGAGGTCGGACTGCAGATGCCCGCCGTCTTCCTCGCGGGCTTCCTGCCGATGCTGCTCGTCGCGTTCGCGTACCGCGAACTCAACAAGCGCATGCCCGACTGCGGCACCTCCTTCACCTGGACCGTGAAGGCCTTCGGCCCCAAGGTCGGCTGGATGTGCGGCTGGGGCCTGGTCATCGCGACGATCATCGTGCTGTCCAACCTGGCCGGCGTCGCGACCTCGTACTTCTGGCTGCTCGCCGGTGAGATCAGCGGCAACGACTCGATCGCCGCCCTGGACGACAACAAGGCCGTCCACATCCTCACCTGCCTCACCCTGATCGCCGCCGCGACCGCGATCAGCTACCGCGGCATGACCGCCACCAAGGGCGTGCAGTACACCCTGGTCGGCCTCCAGCTGGCCGTCCTCCTGGTCTTCGTCGTCATGGCCTTCTCCAAGGCCGGCTCGGTCGACTTCCCGACCGGGGCGAGCTTCTCCTGGTCCTGGCTGAACCCCTTCTCCGTCGGCTCCTTCGCGGCCTTCACCGCCGGCCTCTCGCTGTCGATCTTCATGTACTGGGGCTGGGACACCTGCCTCACGGCCAACGAGGAGACCACCGACAGCGACAAGACCCCGGGCCGCGCCGCGCTCATCTCGATGGTCGTCCTGGTCGGCTCCTACCTGGCCACCGGCATCGCCGCCCAGATGGTCGTCGGCTCCGGCGACCAGGGCCTCGGCCTCGCCAACCCGGAGACCTCCGACAACGTCTTCGCCGCCCTCGCGGGCCCGGTCATGGGCCCCGCCCTCGGCATCGCGCTCTTCGTCGCCGTCCTCGCCTCCGCCGCCGCCAGCCTGCAGACCACCTTCATCCCGGTCGCCCGCACGGTCCTCGCCATGTCCAGCTACGAGGCGCTGCCGCCGTCCTTCGCCCGGGTCCACCCCGTCTTCAAGGTCCCCGGCAAGGCCACGATCGTCGCCGGCGTCGCGACCGGCGTCTTCTACACCGTGATGACCCTGGTCAGCGAGAACGTCCTGGTCGACACCATCTACGCGCTCGGCCTGATGATCTGCTTCTACTACGCGCTCACGGCCTTCGCCTGCGTCTGGTTCTTCCGCGCCGAGCTCTTCCGCTCCGCCCGCGACCTCGCCTTCAAGGGCGTGATCCCGTTCCTCGGCGGCCTGATGCTGACCGCCGTCTTCGGCAAGACGCTCTACGACATGTGGGACCCGGCGTACGGCTCCGGCTCCGCGGTCTTCGGCGTCGGCTCGGTCTTCGTGATCGGCGTCGGACTGCTGCTCCTCGGCGTGGTGATCATGCTGGTCATGCAGCGGAAGAGCCCCGCGTTCTTCCGCGGCGAGATCCTCACGAAGGAGACCCCGTCCCTGGTGGTCGCCGACTGACGCCCTCCCGAGGCGTCCCCGAAACGCGAGGGTGGCGGGCCCGTGGGGGGTCCCGTCACCCTTGCTTTTTGTTGTGAAGTGCATTTGGAAAGACAAAACTGATCTTAAAAGGCGTGACGGTCGAGGACGAGGAGGTCCTGCGTGCCGTGGGTGCGCACCTGGGGCGCCTGGCGTCGTGGGATCTCACGCGGCGCGTGCGTGACGGCCTTGGGCATTCCGCCGATATGTGGGCTACCCGTAAGCGGGAGCTGACCGCCGTCTCGTCCTCGCGGTGGGCCGGGTCGATCACGGCGAACACCCACGATCAGTGGGGTCTGTCCCGCCGTGCCCAGCATGCGCATCTTCAGTCCTTGGACGCCGGGATTCAGATGATCCGGCACCGGTTGTCACTGCCGCTCGGGGAGAAGGGGTCCCGGGGCGTGCCAGGTGGTTACCGTTCTTGCCGTGAGTGGTTCCAGAAGTCCCGTCGGTTGATGGTTCTCGAAGGTCGTTACGAGAGGCTCAGTGCCGAGCGTGAGGCCGGACGGGTGTCTGTGGTGCGCGGCGGCAGGCGCCTGCTCAACCAGCGCCACCACCTTCCCGCCGCCGGCAGGACGCCGGAGCAGTGGCGGGCGAAGTGGGAGGCCGCCCGCTGGTTCCTGACCGCCGACGGTGAATCCGGGAAGAAATTCGGGAACCAGACCATCCGCGTCAGTCCCGACGGCGAGATCGACATCAAGCTCCCGGTGCCGCTGGCCGGTCTGGCCAACGCGAAGCACGGTCGGTACGTGTTCACCGCACGCGTGGCCTTTCCGTATCGAGGTGAGGAGTGGCGTGACCGTGTCACGGGCAACCGGGCTGTGGCGTACCGCGTCCATCTCGACACCGCTTCCGGCCGCTGGTACCTGGATGCCTCCTGGACCCGTAAGGACCTCCCCGTCGTGTCCCTGGAGGTGCTGAGGGCGGGCGGGGTGATCGGGGTGGACATGAACGCCGACCACCTCGCCGCCTGGCATCTGGACACCCACGGCAACCCGGTCGGCGAGCCGCGCCGCTTCGACTACGACCTGACGGGCACCGCCGGCCACCGTGATGCCCAGCTCCGCCATGCCCTCACCCGCCTCCTGCACTGGGCCATGGCCACCGGAGTTCTGGCGGTCGCGATCGAAGACCTCGACTTCACCGCCTCCACGACTCGAGAGAAGCACGGTCGACGCAAGAAGTTCCGGCGGTTGGTCTCAGACATCCCTACCGCGAAGTTCCGTGCGCGTCTGGTCAGCATGTGCGCGGAGGTCGGCATCGGCGTGATCGCCGTGGATCCGGCCTACACCTCGAAGTGGGGAGCCGAGCACTGGCAGAAGCCGATGGCCGGTGCAGAACGACAGACTTCCCGACACGCTGCCGCTGCGGTGGCGATCGGAAGGCGCGCCCTCGGGCACCGGATCAGGCGACGGGCGGCACCGCCCCGCGACGACCAGAGCGATCGTCGCGGGCATCGGACCGCCCAGGCCGGACCAGGCACCCGGGGACGTGAGGGACACCGCCCCCGTATCCCCGGACCACGGACACGATCCGTGCGCGCCGGACACGGGCCGAACGCGGTCGACCAGGACACCCAACACCGTTCGGGGCGTCCGGCTGAGCACGATTCCTGGCAACAGGACTCACTGCCACTCGGCTCGTAGGAACGGTCCCGCCGCCTTCGTTTGGTTGCAACCGTGTGGTGTGGGTGAAGCCGAGGGAGGGTCAGTCCTTCGGCCTGGCACCGGATGGACGTACTCCGACGCCGGCCAGTACCACCAGGCACGCGCCGACTTCACCGAACGTCCAAGCGTCAGAACGCCTCCCGCGGACCGAGTGTGGTCTGCAGGAGGCGCAGGAGAGGCTGCTGAGGTGACAGGAGGTCTGGCTCTGCTAACCCCGCCCGGGCAGCAGGCGTTCCACCGCCGCGTTGGCGGGCGGGAGGTCGGGGGTGTGGGCCGGCTTCGCCTTGGGGGTCAGGACGCCGCTGAGCGGGACGACCGAGGGCAGGTTCACGCCGCCCGCGTCGGCGGCGGCGGTTCCGGCGGCGGCGCCCGCGGCACCCGCGGCGGCGAAGACGGTCAGGGCGGTTGCGGTGAGGATCCTCTTCATGCCCGTCGTAACGCGGACGGCCCGCGTCCGGTTACGACTACCAGGTCCCGCCGGCCGGCTGCCGGGTCGTCGCGTTGAGCCGGTTGAAGAGGTTGCTGACACCGATCCACAGCACGATCTGGGCCAGCTGCTTCTCGTCGTAGTACCGGGCGGCCTCCTCCCACACCGCGTCCGGCACCGCGTCCGGACGGTCCGCGAGCCGGGTCGCGTACTCGGCGAGGGCAAGCGCCGCCCGCTCCTCGTCCGTGAAGTACGGCGTCTCCCGCCAGGCCGCGACGGCGTGCAGCCGCGTGTCCGTCTCGCCCTCCTTCTGCGCCGTCAGGGCCCCTCCGACCACGCAGTACCCGCAGCCGTTGATCTGGCTCACCCGGAGGTGGACCAGGCCCAGGGTGGTGCCGGGCACGTCGCCGCCCGACTGGACGGCCTTGATCAGCTGGAAGATCGCCGGACCGGCGTCGGGCAGGACGGAGGCGGGGTTGGGCATGCGTACGGACACAGGGGGGGCTCCTTAGGATGCGTGCATGTATCGGGAAACGAACTGGGCGCTGCGCCCGGGCCGCGCGGAGGACGTCGAGCCGATCGCCGAGCTGCGGGCCGAGGTCATGCGCGAGGACCTCGTGCGCCTCGGCCGCTACGACGAGCACCGGGTGCGCCAGCGGCTGCGGGACGGCTTCTCCCCGGCGCACACCTCGGTCATCGAACGGGACGGCGCGCTCGCCGGATGCGTGACGGTGCGCCCGTACGAGGACGGCGAAGGGCTCTACCTGGAGCACTTCTACCTGGCCCCCGAGACCCAGGGCCGGGGCCTCGGGACGGCGGTGCTGCGCGGGCTGCTCGACCGGGCCGACGCGGAGGGGGTACCCGTACGCCTCGTGGTCCTGCAGGGCAGCGCGGCCCGCCGTCTCTACGAGAGGGAGGGGTTCACGTTCGAGTCCGAGGACCCGGTGGACGTGGTGATGGTCAGAAACCCACGCCCGCCGGCTGCCGGACGGTGACGTTGAGCCGGTTGAACAGGTTCGTGACGCCGACCATCAGGACGATCGCGGCGAGCTGCTTCTCGTCGAAGTGGTCGGCGGCCGCGTCCCACACCGCGTCCGGCACCGCGTCCGAGGCGTCCGCGAGCCGGGTCGCCGCCTCGGCCAGGGCGAGGGCCGCCCGCTCCTCGTCGGAGAAGTACGGCGCCTCGCGCCAGGCGGCGACGGCGAACAGCTTCTCGTCGCTCACGCCGCTCTTCCTGGCGCTCTTGGCGCCGTAGTCGACGCAGAAGCCGCAGTTGTTGATCTGGCTGGCCCGCAGGTGCACCAGCTCCAGGATCGCCTCGTCGACCCCGCCCTGACGGGTGGCCTTCAGCAGGTTCTGGATCGCCGGACCGGCGTCGGCAAGGACGTAGGCGGGGTTGGTCATACGGGCCTCGGGCTGGTGCGCCATGGTGATCGCTCCTCGGTGTCTGCGTCTCGTTCGCTGCTTTCACTGCACTGACGGAGCGCGCACCGGGGATGTGACACGGCGGGAGAACTTTTTCGAGATTTCCTTTCAGGCCCCCGTGGCTCAGGCCTCCGCGATGAGGGCGGTCGCGACGGTGCGGAAGCCGAGCCGTCCGTAGAGGCGGGCCACGTCCGCGTCCGTGGCCGTCAGGAACACGAGCTCCGTCCCGTGGGCGCGGGCGTCCGCGACGAGGGCGGCCGTGACCGCGAGCCCGAGGCCCTGCCGCCGGGCCGCCGGGACGGTGCCGACGCCGACGACCTCGGAGACGGCCCCGACGGGCTGGTGCTGGCCGGCCGCGAGGGCGCTCCCGGTGGTGTCCAGGGCGGCCGCGAGCCGGGTCAGTCCTGCCGTGATCCGGTCGGCGATCCGCGCGGCGGTGCCGGGCTGCGGCTCCGCCTCGAAGGCGGCGTACGGGGCGGCGACGGCGGTCTCCAGGGCGGAGTCGTCGGCGCCCACGATCCGTACGGTGAAGCCCTCGGGCTCCGGTACGGGGAGCGGTGCGCCCTCCAGGACCATCAGCGGGTGCTCGTGCACGGTGAGACCGGTCGCCTCCACGGCGGCCCGCAGCCCCGGGGTCGTCTCCGCGACCCACTCGAAGGCCTCGGGCACCCCCAGCTCCCGCTGCCGGGCCCGCACCTTCTCCACGGCCGCCACGGCGACCTCGCCCTCGTGCCCGAGGGCCGGGCGGGCGTAGTAGGGCCAGCCCTGCCCCTCCTGCACGAACAGGGTCAGGGGCCCGAAGTCCTCGGCGCGGGCGGAGGAACGGGGAACGGCGTCGTAGTACGTCTCGATTCGCGTCAGCACGTGATCATCCAAGCAGTCGGGCTGCGGAAGGACAGGTGGATTTCCTGAGCGGGGTGGCGCGAGAAGCCTGCCGCGGGCCTCGGAAATCGGGGCCGTACCCCCTACCGTGCCGCTATGCGGATCTCGACCACGATCTTCCTGACCGACGAGACCATCAGCCCCGTACGGCTCGCGCGTGAGCTGGAACAGCGCGGCTTCGCGGGGCTCTACCTGCCCGAACACACCCACATCCCCGTCTCCCGGGAGACGTCGTACCCGGCGGGCGGGGAGCTGCCCCGGGAGTACGCCCGGACGCTCGACCCGCTCGTGGCCCTGGGGCAGGCCGCGGCCGTCACCGAACGCCTCGGCCTCGGCACCGGCATCACCCTCATCGCCCAGCACGACCCGATCGTGCTCGCCAAGCAGGTCGCGACGCTCGACCACCTCTCCGGGGGCCGGTTCACGCTGGGCGTCGGCTTCGGATGGAACCGGGAGGAGGCCGCCGACCACGGCGTCGACTGGTCCACCCGCCGCGAGCTCGGCCGCGACCGCCTCGACCTGATGCGGGCCCTGTGGGCGCCTGAACCGACGGCGTACGACGGGGAGTACGGCGGCTCCGTCCGGGCCTCGGAGGTCTGGCCCAAGCCGGCCGGCGGCGCCCCGCGGGTCCTCCTGGGCGGCGCGGCGGGCCCGAAGCTCTTCGCGCAGATCGCCGCGCAGACCGACGGCTGGATGCCGATCGGCGGCCGCGGTCTGACGGAGTCCCTCCCGGTCCTCCGCGAGGCCTGGGAGAAGGCGGGCCGCGCCCCGGAGACCCTCCAGCTCGTCCCGTACGCGGTGCTCCCGAACCCCGGAAAGCTCGCCCACTACGAGGAACTGGGCTGCGAGGAGGTCGTCCTGCAGCTGCCGCCGGGGGACGAGCGGGAGGTCCTGGAGGTGCTCGACGGGTACGCGCGGTACCTCTGAGGGGCGGTCGGGTCCGGGTTCCTGCGGGGACCCGAACCCTCCGTCCGGGGGTCGCTCGTATGCTCGGTTCATGACGGATCACCAGGCAGGACGACCCACCGCGAACGCCATGCGCCGTGCCCTCAAGCGGGCCAGGGACGGGGTCGCGCTCGATGTCGCCGAGGCCGCCGTGCTGTTGCGGGCGCGGGGGGAGGACCTCGCGGACCTGGTGGCGTCCGCGGGACGCGTGCGCGACGCCGGGCTCGAGGCGGCCGGGCGGCCCGGGGTCGTCACGTACTCGAAGAGCGTGTTCATACCGCTCACCCGGCTCTGCCGGGACAAGTGCCACTACTGCACCTTCGTCACCGTCCCCGGGAAGCTCCGCCGGGACGGGCACGGGATGTTCATGTCCCCGGACGAGGTCCTCGACATCGCCCGGCGCGGCGCCGAGATGGGCTGCAAGGAGGCCCTGATCACCCTCGGCGACAAGCCCGAGGACCGCTGGCCCGAGGCCCGCGAGTGGCTCGACGCGCACGGGTACGACGACACCATCGCGTACGTACGGGCCATGGCGATCCGCATCCTGGAGGAGACGGGGCTCCTCCCGCACCTCAACCCCGGCGTCCTGTCCTGGACCGACTTCCAGCGCCTCAAGCCCGTCGCGCCCTCCATGGGCATGATGCTGGAGACGACCGCGACCCGGCTGTGGTCCGAGCCCGGCGGCCCCCACTACGGGTCCCCCGACAAGGAACCGGCCGTGCGGCTCAGGGTGTTGGAGGACGCCGGCCGGTCCTCCGTCCCCTTCACCTCCGGGCTGCTGCTCGGCATCGGGGAGACCCTGGAGGAGCGCGCCGAGTCCCTCTTCGCGCTGCGGCGCGTGGCACGCGCGTACCACTCCATCCAGGAGCTGATCATCCAGAACTTCCGCGCCAAGCCGGACACGGCGATGCGCGGGATGCCGGACGCCGAGCTCGACGACCTCGTCGCCACCGTCGCCGTCGCCCGGCTCATCATGGGCCCCTCCGCCTGCCTCCAGGCCCCGCCGAACCTCGTCGACTCCGAGTACGAGCGGCTGATCGCCGCCGGCATCGACGACTGGGGCGGGGTCTCCCCGCTCACCATCGACCACGTCAACCCCGAGCGGCCCTGGCCGCAGATCGAGGAGCTGGCCGCCCGGTCCCGGGCCGTCGGCTTCGAGCTGCGCGAACGGCTCTGCGTCTACCCCGAGTTCGTCACCCGGGGCGAACCCTGGCTCGACCCCCGGCTCCTCCCGCACGTCCGCGCCCTCGCCGACCCCGAGACCGGCCTCGCGAACCCCGACGCGCCCGTGCGCGGCCTGCCCTGGCAGGAGCCCGACGAGGCCTTCACCGCGACCGGCCGTACGGATCTGCACGCGACCATCGACACCGAGGGCCGCACGGGCGACCGGCGCGACGACTTCGACGAGGTGTACGGGGACTGGGAGGCGCTGCGGGAGGCCGCGGCGCCCGGGATGGTGCCCGAGCGGGTCGACGGCGACGTCCGCGAGGCGCTCTCCGTGGCCGCCGACGACCCGACGAAGCTCACCGACGCCCAGGCGCTGGCCCTGCTGCACGCGGACGGCCCGGCCCTCGACGCCCTGACCCGCATCGCGGACGACGTCCGTGCCTCGGTGGTCGGCGACGAGGTCACGTACATCGTCACGCGGAACATCAACTTCACCAACGTCTGCTACACCGGCTGCCGTTTCTGCGCCTTCGCCCAGCGCCGCACCGACGCCGACGCGTACACCCTCTCCCTGGACCAGGTCGCGGACCGCGCCCAGCAGGCCTGGGAGGTCGGCGCCGTCGAGGTCTGCATGCAGGGCGGCATCCACCCGGACCTGCCCGGAACGGCCTACTTCGACATCGCGCGCGCGGTGAAGAAGCGGGTGCCGGGGATGCACGTCCACGCCTTCTCGCCGATGGAGGTGGTCAACGGCGCGACGAGGACGGGCCTGTCCATCCGTGAATGGCTGACGGCGGCGAAGGAGGCCGGGCTCGACTCGATCCCGGGCACGGCGGCGGAGATCCTCGACGACGAGGTGCGCTGGGTGCTGACGAAGGGCAAGCTGCCCACGGCGACCTGGATCGAGGTCATCAAGACCGCGCACGAGCTGGGCATCCGCTCCTCCTCCACGATGATGTACGGGCATGTGGACCAGCCCCGGCACTGGCTCGGGCACTTCCGCACGCTCTCCCGCATCCAGCAGGCTGCACTGGATTCAGGGCGGCAAGGCTTCACCGAGTTCGTGACGCTCCCCTTCATCCACACCAACGCGCCCGTCTACCTCGCGGGCATCGCCCGCCCCGGCCCGACCGCCCGCGACAACCGCGCGGTCATCGCCATGGCCCGGCTCCTCCTCCACCCCCACATCCCCAACATCCAGACCAGCTGGGTGAAGCTGGGCACGGAGGGCGCGGCGGAGATGCTCCGCTCGGGCGCGAACGACCTGGGCGGGACGCTGATGGAGGAGACCATCTCCCGTATGGCGGGGTCGAGTTACGGCTCGTACCGCTCGATCCGCGACCTGGAGGCGATTGCGGAGGCGGCGGGCCGCCCGTCCCGGCCCCGCACGACGCTGTACGGCGAGGTCCCGGAGGAGCGGCAGCGCACGGCCCGCGCGTCGGACGGCCACCTGCCGGAGCTGCTGCCGGTCCTGCCCCAGGAGTGACCTGCGGTGTGGGCGATCGTCCCGCTGGGGCGGGACGATCGCCCACAACGAGGTGGTGGGGGAAGGCGGTCAAAAGGGGACTGAAGGGCGTCGGATTACATAACGCAACGACCCCCGAACGAGCACATCCGGTCTATTACAGTGCTGGACCAGGAGCTGTTGACCGGGGGAGGCACATCGTGGCCACGACAGCCGCGGCCGTGTGGGGCCGTGCCGAACAGCAGGACTTCCGGGCCCGTGTGCGGGGCTGTCTGCTCGGCGGGGCCCTCGGGGACGCGCTCGGGGCGGGGGCCGAGGGCCGGACGCTCGCCGAGCTGCGCGAGGCGCACGGACCTGACGGACTCACCGACCCCGTGCCCGCGTTCGGCCGTCGCGGCGCCGTCACCGCCGCCACCCAGATGTCCCTGTTCACCGTCGACGGCCTCATCCGCGCGCAGGTCCGCCGCGACACCGGTGCCTGGCACCCGCCCACCGACGTCCACCGGGCCCATCTGCGCTGGGCCGCAACCCAGCGCGACTGGGGCCCCGACGAGCGCCGCAAGGACAACGGCTGGCTCGCCCGCGAGGAGTGGCTCTACGCCCGCCGCAACCCGCTCCGCGCCTGCCTCACCGGCCTCGGGGACGACGTCCTCGGCACCCTCGACAGGCCCAAGAACCCGGACGCCGGCGACTCCGGCGCGCTCGTCCGCTCGGCCCCGTTCGGGCTGCTCGTCGGCTGGGAGCCGCAGCTCGTCTGCCAGCTCGCCGTGGAGTGCGCCGCGCAGACGCACGGCGCCCCGGCCGCCGGCCTCGCGGCGGGCGCCTTCGCGGTCACCGTCCACGGCCTCGCGCGCGGCGGACCGGTGGAGGCGGCGGTGGCCCGTGCCCTGGAGCAGCTGGCGGTGCGTCCCGGTCACGAGCCGGTGACCGAGGCGCTGAAGGCCGCGCTGACCGCCGTACGGGAGGGGGCGCCGGACGCGGACCGGGTGACGGCCCTCGGGGCCGGGGAGGACCGGGCCGAGGGGCAGCTGGCGGCGGCCGTCTACTGCGCCCTGGTCGGCGAGGACGTACGGCACGGACTGCGGCTCGCGGTGAACCACGACGGGCCCTCGGCGGTGACGGCCGCGCTCACCGGCGCGCTGCTCGGCGCCCTGCACGGCGAGACGGCCCTCCCGCCGGCCTGGCTGGCCGACCTGGAGGGCCGTGCGACGGTCCTGGAGCTCGCGGACGACTTCGCGATGGAGATGACCCAGGGCGCCGCCCTGCACGGTCCCGCGGAGTCCGCGCCGGGCTGGCTGGCGCGCTATCCCAGGGGCTGATCGGTCCGCGAGCCGGCCTGGGCGGGGACGCCGGCGCCGTCGCCGTCCGACCCGATCCGGTCGAGCAGCGCGTCCCGCTCCGGGGTGTCCTCGGGCTTCACGTAGCCGATGAGGACGTACAGGACGAGCGAGGTCGCCAGCGGCGAGACGATCTGGATCTGGAGCTCGATGCCGTCGAGGCCGTAGTTGGTGAGCCAGAAGACGAAGAGTCCGGCCGCCCAGGAGACGAGGGCGGCGGTGGGGCCCGACTTCCGGAAGGGGCGCAGCAGGCCGAGCATGAACGGGATCGCGATCGGTCCCATGAGTCCCGCGACCCACTTGATGACGACGGTGATGATGTCCTTGAAGGTGGGGGAGTTGACCTGGGTGGCGACGGCCATCGACAGGCCGAGGAAGGCGATGGTCGACCAGCGGGCGGCGACGAGTCCGGCCCGCTGCGACCAGCTCCTCGCGGCCCTGCTGAGGACGGGCGCGATGTCCCGGGTGAAGACGGCCGCGATGGCGTTGGCGTCGGAGGAGCACATGGCCATGGTGTGCGAGAAGAAGCCGACGACGACGAGTCCGAGGAGGCCGTGCGGGAGCAGCTGCTCGGTCATCAGGGCGTACGCGTCGGAGCCGTCGGGCTTGTTGGGGTGGACGAGCAGCGGCGCGCACCACATGGGGAAGAAGAGGACGAGCGGCCAGACGAACCAGAGGACGGCGGAGAGCCGGCCGGAGCGGGTGGCCTCGCGGGCGGACGGGGTGGCCATGTAGCGCTGGGCCTGGTTCCACATGCCGCCGCTGTACTCGAAGGTCTTGATGAAGAGGTAGGCGAGGAGGAAGGTCAGGGTGTACGGGCCGGCCGTGGGCGCGGTGTGCCCCTGGAGCTCGGGCCGGTCCCACACCGTCCACAGGGCCTCCACCCCGCCCAGCTTGCCCAGCACCGCGACGAGCATCGCCACGCCCGCGAGGAGCTGGATCACGAACTGGCCGAGTTCGGTGAGGGCGTCGGCCCAGAGCCCGCCGACCGTGCAGTAGATCCCGGTGACGACGCCGGTGATGAGGATGCCCTGGTTGAGGGAGATGCCGGTGAAGACGGAGAGCAGGGTCGCGATCGCGGCCCACTTGGCGCCGACGTCGACGATCTTCAGGAGGACGCCGGACCAGGCGAGGGCCTGCTGGGTGGGGAGGTTGTAGCGGTCCTTGAGGTATTCGAGCGGGGAGGCGACCCGGAGGCGGGAGCGCAGCCGGTTGAGGCGGGGTGCGAAGAGGTGGGCGCCGATGGCGATGCCGATGGCGATGGGGAAGGACCAGGTGACGTAGGAGGTGACGCCGTAGGTGTAGGCGATGCCCGCGTATCCGGTGAACATCACCGCGCTGTAGCCCGACATGTGGTGCGAGATGCCGGAGAGCCACCAGGGCATCCGGCCGCCGGCGGTGAAGAAGTCGGAGACGGTGTCCACGCGCTTGTGGGACCAGACGCCGATCGCGACCATGACGCCGAAGTAGCCGATGAGCACGGCCCAGTCGAGACTGTTCATTGCGCCCCTCCATGAGGTCCGGTCCGCCTTGTGAACGCGGTTCATGGTGTGGGGAGTTGGTGGGCTGCTTCAATGCAGGGGAGGGTCAAGGGGCAGTAAAATCGTTCTCCTTACTGACCCTTGTTCATGTGTGTGAACGTCAGCGCATCAGCTCCCCGGCGTTGACCAGCAGCGACTGCCCCGTGATCGCCCGCGCCCGGTCCGAGGCGAGGAACACCGCCGCCTCCGCCACGTCCCCGTCCGTCGCCAGCTCCGGCAGCGCCATCCGCTCGGTGAGCCGGGCGAGCACCTCCGCCTCGGGCACCGCCTCGGTGTGCGCGGCGAACTGGACGTACGCCTGGACCGGCGGCCCCCACATCCAGCCCGGGAGCACGGTGTTGACCCGGATCCGGTGCGGCCCCAGCTCGTGCGCGAGCGAGTACATCGCCGAGGTCAGGGCTCCCTTCGAGGCCGCGTACGCCGCCTGCCGCACCTGCGAGGGCGCCGCCACCGCCGACTGTGTCCCGATCAGGACCACCGAACCCCCACACTCCTTCAGCGCCGGCAGGCAGGCCCGGGTCATCCGCAGGGTGCCGAGCAGGTTCACGTCGAGGACCCCCTGCCAGGTCCCGAAGTCCGCGTCCTCCAGGCCCCCGAAGTAGGAGTCCCAGGCGGCGACGTGGACCACCGCGTCGATCCCGCCGAAGCGCTCGACGGCGAGCGCGGCGAGCGCCTCGCACTGCTCCTCGTCGGTGATGTCCGTGACCCGGTACGCGGTACGGCGACCCTCCGGGTCGATCTCCGCCGCGGACTTGGCGAGGTTCGCCTCGGTGCGGGCGCCGAGGACGGTGTTGCCCCCGTCCCGTACCACCGTCTCCGCGATCCGGTGCCCGAGCCCGGCACCGACCCCCGACACGACGACCGTCTTCCCCTGGAGCAGCATCCGGACCCTCCTCGACCCTGGCCAATCATCTGACGGCCCGTCAGAGTAGGTGCCTGTCACCGACAAGGGAAGACAAGCGAAGAACAAGGGAAGACACGGGAAGGGGTACGGGAGTGAGCGAGGAGACCCACAGCGAGACGTACGCGGAGCTGGCCGCCGTCGGTCCGTACGGCGTGCGTCCCGGCCACGCGCTGATCACCATGGTGGAACCGCATCCGGGCCACGAGTACGCGTACAACCGCTGGTACGAGGACGACCACTACTACGCCGGCGCCATGGCCATGCCCTGGATGTACGCCGGCCGGCGCTGGGTCGCCACCCGCGAACTCCAGGAGCTGCGCTACCCGGAGAAGTCCGCGGTCGCCCAGCCGGTCACCGCCGGCGCCTACATCTCCACGTACTGGATCACCGAGGGCCGCTACGCCGACCACATGAAGTGGACGGTCGGGATCAACAAGCGGCTGAACCGCGACGCCCGGGTCCACCAGGCCCGGACCCACGTCTTCACGTCCTTCCAGGACCACGAGGCCACCGTCTACCGCGACGGCGCCGCCGGTCCCCGGGACTTCCACGCCCTGGACCACCCCTACCGCGGACTCGTCCTGCAGGTGATCGACGCCGAGGACGCGGGGAAGCGGGCCGAGGTCCTGGAGTGGCTGCGGTCCCGGGAGCTGCCGCGCCGGCTCGCCGGCTCCCCGGCGGCGATGGTGACCGTCTTCCGGCCGACTCCGCTGCCCGGCGACCGGATGACCTATGTGAAGCAGGTCGAGGGGGTCGACACCCGGCTCACGCTGCTCTGGTTCCTGGAGACGGACCCACGGGAGTGCTGGGAGGAGCGTTTCACCGGGCTCGACGCGGGCGGGCTCGGCCGGGTCGAGCTGGTGGCGCCGTTCATCCCGACGGTGCCGGGGACGGACCGGTACGTGGACGAGCTGCGCTGAACCGCGCGGGAAAAGAGCCGAGCCCCCTCGGCCAGGACGGCGGACCGGTCGAGAGGGCTCATACGTACTGCTGGTGACGGCGTGCGCGCACCGGGGCTCAGAGGGCCCCGTTGCTCACCTCGCCGACGAAGGCGTTCCACGAGCCCGGTCCGAAAGAGAGCGACGGACCCTCGGGTGCCTTGGAGTCCCGCACCGCGATCGCGGCCATGACGGGGGACTTCACTTCGACGCAGGCCCCGTTCCCACCCGAGTACGAGGACTTCGTCCAGGTGTCCGTACCACCCTGAATAATCGCCATGCTGCTCACTCCGGTTCTGCCAAGTAGTGTGTCGCGCCAACGTTCTTGATGGCGTGATCGACGCTACTCGCCGGTCCCGTGCGGCGGGACCGGCGTTCACACGTCCGAGTGGCATATTCAGCTGGCGCTTCCGTGGGAGCGATCACCAGGTGTATGGTGCCTGCCCCGCCCCCGGAGGGTCACCCCTGGGCGTGCTTCTTCGCCATCTTCGAGATGAACTCCCGCGTCTGCTCGACGTTCAGCGCCTGCGCCCTGAGGTGCTCGTACATGACGGAGTACTTGCCGACGTCCTGCGCCTTCTCCAGGTACAGATCGCTCGTCACGCCCTCGATGTAGACGACGCTGGAATCCGAGGTGTCCGGGAACTCCAGGATCGAGTACTGGCCGCTGATCCCCGGGTGCGCGCCCATCTCGAACGGGATCACCTGCACGGTGACGTGCGGCAGGTGCGACTGCTCCATGAGGTGCTCCAGCTGTTCGACCATCAGCTGCCGGCTGCCCACGATCCGGTGCAGCGCGCCCTCGTCGATGACGGCCCACAGCCGCAGCGGACGCTCCTCGTCCCGGATCCGCTCCTGGCGGCGGGTCCGCACCGTGACCCGCTTCTCGATGTCCGCCGCCGTCGACTCCGGCATCGCCCCGGAGATCACGGCCTCCGCGTACGCCGGGGTCTGCAGCAGTCCGGGGATGATCTGCGACTCGTACATCCGCAGGCTCTCCGCGTCCGTCTCCAGACCGATGTAGACGCTGTACGGGATGTCGCCGAAGGCGTGCCACCAGCCCTGCTGGCGCGAGTCCTTGGCCATCTGCATGAGGGAGTCGACCATGCGCTCGTCCTCGACCTCGTACACACCGCACAGGTCCCGGACGTCACGCTGGCTGATGGAGCGACGGCCGTTCTCCAGCCGGCTGATCTTGGACTGGGAGACGAGAAGGCGCTCGGCGACCTGCTCGGCCGTCATGTTCTTCGCCTCGCGGAGCTTGCGCAGCTCCTGGCCCAATCGGCGTCGCCTGACGGTGGGGTTGACGTTGGACGCCACGGAAACTGCACCTCCGGCTGTCTGCTGCGTAGCTGTGAGTATCTACCGCTTGGCAGACTGCCACCAATGGCCGGGTGTGCGCTGGGAAACCCGGACAACGGGAAAGCGGGGCAGCGCACATGTGCGGGACGGCCGTCCAGACCGCCCCGCACAGCTGTGCGGCTCCCGGGTGGTTCTCGGTCGTGCGTGTTTCCGTACGCCCGGTGGTCCCGTACGCGCGGTGTTTCCGTACGTGCGGTGGTTCCGTACGTACGATGGTTCCGTACGTACGGCGGTTCCGTGCGCGCGGTGGGTCAGTACGCGCGGTGGTTCAGTGCGCGACCGCGCGGGCCATGCTGCCGCGAGGCTGCGCCGGGACGCCCGCGGCGCTCCGTCGCGGCTGCGCCGCCGCACCGTTCTGGACGTCCATCACGGCGTGCGCCACGAGTCCGCCCATGGGGTCGTGCCGGATCAGATCGCGCAGTCGGGACCGCGACGACCGTCCTTCGTTGCCGGGGTACAGGTGCTTCCCGAGACCGACCGCGTGGGCCAGCGCGGCAAGCGCCGCGGTCCGCGGGTCCGGCGGTACGCCGGTGCGGATCGCACTGTCCAGTCGGGCACGGATCTCCCGACTGATCGCCGTGTCCGTCGCCTGGTAGCGAGTCGTCGGCAACACCCCGCACATCTGGCCCTCCACGGCATGCACCATGCCGCATCGCTCCAGATGCGAGAGATACGTCTGACGGAGCCCCAGCCGGGGCCCGCCGATCCAGTGGACGGCCCGAACCGGGCTGCCACGCCTGCGCAGCAGCTCCAGTGCGGAGTCCAGTGTCGGATCTCCGGTCGGCCGTGGCATCACCACGGCGATACGATCCCCGTCAGGGGCTATCCGGCCTGCCAGAGCCAGCTCCACTAGCTGTGCTCCGGCCAGACCGAGGTCGAGCGACTGCGGCTGCGCTGTGGTACCCGTGGTCGGGTCCAGAGCGAGCAGTAGAAGCTCTTCCGGAATAGTTCTGCGGCTCCTGCCCATCCATGCCTCCCCGCGTGGATGAATGACAGGGTGACCCCTCTCACATTCATCTGTCGAGAGTGCCTGGGTGGTTCATCCGGGAACCAGTAGGTATGTCGTTCTCGTCTAGCACGGGAGCCAAGGGGTTCACACAGGACACTGGTAGACGGTTCGGACGTACGTATGACGCATGGAGGAGGCACGGTGGCGGGCGAGTCCCCCGACAAGGCGGAGCAGCAGGGGTCGTCTCAGGAGACGGCGGCCTCGGGCGGCGGCGGCCGGGATCCTCGGCTTTCCGTGCTCCGTGAGTCAGAGTCCTCGCCGTCCGCGGCGGTTCAGGTCGACCAGCCGACGGCCGTGTTCAAGACGCTGGCGCCGCGCACGCCGGAGGACGACGAGCCGAAGGCGGCGGCTGAGCCGAAGTCGGAGTCGGAGTCGGAGTCGGAGTCCGAGTCGGAGTCGGAGTCGGAGTCCGGGTCGGAGCCGAAGTCGGAGTCCGGGTCGGAGTCGGAGTCGGAGTCCGGGTCGGAGTCGGAGTCGGAGTCCGGGTCGGAGTCGGAGTCGGAGGGCGACCGGCTGAAGGCGGCCGTGGCGGCTTGGGTCGCGACGGCGGAGGAGCCGCAGGCGTCGCAGGCCTCGGAGGTGTCGGAGACCTCGGAGGCGTCGGAGACGTCGGTCGAGGAGCCGGAGCCCGAGGAAGACGGTGAGCCCGAGCCGGAGGACGAGGCCGAGGCCGACGACGCCGAGGGCGAGGACGAGCCGCAGGACGACGAGCCGGACGACGAGCCCGAGGACGGGCCCGAGGAGGCGGACGAGGAGTCCGACGACGAGACGGACGAGGAGTCGGTCGAGGACAAGGCGCCCGTCGACGACAAGGCGCCCTCCGCGTCCTGGTTCGCCACGCGGAAGCCGGTCGCCGCCGAGAAGCCCTCCGCCGACGACAAGCCGGCGGAGCCCGAGGAGTCCTCGGACTCCTCCGACGCGGCCGACGACTCCTCCGAGGACGAGGCGCCGGCCGAGGAGCCGGCGGAGGCGCCGGTCGACCAGCCGACGACCATGTTCAAGATGGTCCGTCCGCCCGTCGTGGACCAGCCGACCACCGCCCTGAAGCTTCCGCCCAGCCTGACCGCGGACTCCGACAGCGAGCGCACCAGCGTGTTCCGCGCGCTGCGCCCCGACATCCCGGCCGACCAGAAGGCCGACCAGAAGGCCGAGAAGGCGGCACAGGAGGCCGCCAAGGCCTCCGCCGCCCCGGCTCCCGCCCCCGAGGCCCCGGCCGCGCCCAAGGCGCCCGCGCCCAAGCAGACGGCCGCGCCCGCCCCCGTACCCACGCCGGCGGCGCTCGCCGAGCCGGAGCGGACCCGGCAGCAGCCGCTGCCCCCGCTGCCCCCGCTCGACCTGCTCGCGGAGCTGACGAACACGCCGCCCCCGCCGCCGAGCGCGGTGCGCACGACCCTGCGCCGGGTGCGGATCTGGACGCCGCTGGTCCTGCTGCTCCTGATCGTCTTTGCGATCGTGCAGATGGTCCGCCCGCTGCCCCCGACCGAGCTGACCCTGTCGGCCGAGCCGACGTTCACCTTCGAGGGCGGCGAGCTGCAGATGCCGTGGCCCAACGAGGGCCAGGGCGCCGTCGAGGTCGAGGGCGTCGGTTCCATGGGCCAGTACGGAGCGCAGAAGCCGGCTCCGATCGCGTCCGTGACCAAGACGATGACCGCGTACGTGATCCTCCGCGACCACCCGATCAAGGGGAAGCAGCAGGGCCCCGAGATCACGATCGACAAGAAGGCCGCCGACCAGGCGAAGCACGATTCGGAGTCGACGGCGCCGGTCCAGGAGGGTCAGACCTACACGGAGAGGGAGCTCCTGGAGCTCCTGATGATCCCCTCCGCGAACAACGTGGCCCGGCTGCTCGCGCGTTGGGACGCCGGTTCGGAGGCCGCGTTCGTCGAGAAGATGAACGCCGCCGCGAAGGAGCTGGGCATGACCCAGTCCACGTACACGGACCCGTCCGGTCTGCTCGACAGCACGATGTCGACCCCGCAGGACCAGCTGAAGCTGGCGAAGGCGGTCATGCAGTACGACGTGTTCCGCACGATCGTGAACATGCCGAACGTGACGGTCGACGGCATCCCCGGCCGGATCGAGAACAACAACAACATCCTGCTCCACGACGGTGTCAGCGGCATCAAGACCGGCTCGTCCACCCCGGCCGGCGGCAATCTGCTCTGGGCGGCGAACACCGTCGTCGACGGCCAGAACCGCCGCATCCTCGGCATCGTCATGGGGGCGAAGAACGCCAAGATGCTCATCGACAAGCTGCAGCTCGCCATCGACAACAGCCTCAAGCTGATCCAGCAGGCGCAGAAGGACGTCACCTCGGCGGCCGTGGTCAAGAAGGGCCAGGTCCTCGGCTACGTGGACGACGGTCTCGGCGGCCGCACCCCGGTGATCGCGACCAAGGAGCTCAAGGCGGTCGGCTGGCCGGGCCTCAAGGTGGAGCTGGACCTCGGCGACGGCGGCAAGGCCGTCCCGCACTCCGGCAAGGCGGGCGACATCGTCGGCCAGGTGTCGATCGGTACGGGAGCCGGCAAGGTCAGCTCCCCGGTCGCCCTCCAGACGGACCTGGTGGAGCCGGGCTTCGACAAGAAGCTCACCCGAGTGGGCTGACGGCGCGGGCGAGAGTTCGGGCCGTGAGTCCGGGCCGGGTCCGGGCCTTGAGTCCGGGTCGGTCCGGGCCTTGAGTCCGGGTCGGTCCCGGGCCGAGTGTCCGGGCCGGGTCCGGGCCGAGAGTCAAGCCGGTCCGGGCCGTGAGTCCGGGTCGGTCCGGGGCGTGAGTCCGGGTCGGTTCCGGCCGTGAGTCCGGGCCGAGTCCGGGCCGGGTCCGGGCCGAGTCCGGGTCGTGAGTCCGGGCCGAGAGGTCACCCGCAACAGCCGGGCACCCCGGTTCTCCGGAGTGCCCGGCTGTTAGCGTTTCCGGGGGACGAGAAGCACGCGTGACCGCGCGAGAAGCGAGACGGCAGCACGGGAGAGGGCCGCAGTGACCACCGCCGAGCCGACACGCGCCGACCGCGCGGAGTCCGACCCCGACGTCTACCGTGATGGCCATGACGCTCGTGACCCCGGGGACATCGCCCGCGACTCGCACGCCGATATCGGATCCGATTCGCTCTCGCGAATAGTGCTCCCGACCCAGCGGCCCGCCCCCGCCCCCGCACCGGCGCCCACCCGGGCACAGCCCGCCCCCGCACCCGTCGCCGCCCCGCGGCGCAAGCGCCGTTACCCGGTCATGGTGGCCACCGGGCTCGCCGCCCTCACGCACGTCCTGTGGTTCTTCCTCTTCGCGAACAGCGGTGGGGACCTGGCCGCGCAGGACGCCTGGGCCGAGTTCGTCGGACGGCACCCGGACTCCGCGTACAACCTCGCCTGGTACGGCGGGATGCACCCCGTCTCGTACAGCGTGGTCTCGCCGTACCTGATGTCGGTGCTCGGCGTGCGCAGCACGATGATGGTCGCCGGGACGCTGTCGGCGGCGCTGACCGCGCTGATCCTGGTGCGGGTGCGGGCGGTCCGTAACCCGATGGTCTGCTCGATCGCGGCCGTCTTCGCGTTCCTGTGCAACGCGCTCTCGGGCCGGGTGACCTTCGGCCTCGGCATGATGTTCGCGCTCGGCGCGGTCGCCGCCGTCTTCTGCTGGCCGCACCGCTGGCGCTTCAAACGCTGGGCGAAGGCGGCGGTCGCCGCACCGCTGGCCGGTCTGGCGACGGCGTGCAGCCCGGTCGCCGGACTGTTCCTCGGGGTCGCGGCCGCGGCACTGTTCCTGAACAAGCGACGCCCGGGCGCGTACGCACTCGGGCTCGCGCCGGTCGCGGTGGTCGCTCTCTCCTCCTGGCTCTTCCCCTTCTCGGGCACCCAGCCGATGGCCTTCGGCTCGACGGCGCTGCCGCTGCTCTTCGGCGTCCTCGTCCTCGTCCTCGTACCGAAGGACTGGCGCACGGTCCGCACGGCCGCGGCCGTCTACTCCATCGGCACGCTCCTGACCTGGCTGATCGACTCGCAGATCGGCTCGAACATCTCCCGACTGCCGATGCTCTTCGCGGGCGTCGTACTGCTCGCGGCGCTGCCGTACACGGCGCCGCGCTCACGCCGCTGGTACGCGCTGCTGCTCGCCGTCGCAGGACTGAACTTCTGGATCGGCTTCAAGGGCGTCGACGACGTCATCCGCACCGCCCCCGACGCGTCCTGGGCACGCGAGCTGGCACCGCTCGTCAACCAGCTCCAGGTGCGGGACGCGGGCAAGGCGCGGGTCGAGGTCGTGCCGGCGTCCAGCCACCGCGAGTCCTCGGCGCTCAGCCCGTACATCAACCTGGCGCGCGGCTGGAACCGGCAGGCGGACATGGAGCGCAACCCGCTCTTCTACGACGACACGCTGAACGCCGCGAACTATCAGGAGTGGCTCGACCGCTGGGCCGTCCACTACGTGGTCCTGCCCACCGGCGCCCCGGACTCGGGCGCCGAGCAGGAGGCGGAGCTGGTCCGCGAGGGCCTGCCGTACCTGAACCAGGTCTGGTCGGACGAGAACTGGCGGCTGTACGAGGTCGAGAACCCGACTCCGCTGGCGGACCCGCCCGCCCAGGTGCAGAGCGCGGAGGAGAACGAGGTCGTGATCCGGGTCGACCGCCCCGGCCGGGTCCTCATCCGCGTCCCGTACTCGCCGTGGCTGGCGCTCATGGACGAGAACGGCGGCAAGATCGAACCGCCGCAGGAGACGGAGGCCTCGAAACTGGCCCGCGAGGATGCGGAGACCGAACTCCCCAAGGTCTTCGCCAACGAGAAGGGCTGCCTCTTCAAGGCGGAGGCGGACATCGAGGGCGACGAGTGGACGGAACTCGTCGCCCCGAAGGCGGGCGTGTACCGCCTGGGCGCCCCGTACAAGCTGTCGCGGGGCACGGCCTGCCCGGAGGAACTGCGGAGCTAGAGCCTGTCCGGCGAATCTTTCGGCTCGGCACGCCTGGCACGACTTCGTGGGCTGATCCCCGAGTGTGCCCAAGGTTGCCGCTCCCGGCGTTGGGTCGCGTCAAGGTTGGGTTTCAGGCGAGCGACGGCCACCGATCGGCAGCCCACTCCGGCCATCCCGACCATCCAGGAGGCGGAGCTCCGATCTCATGCCCTTCGAGTTCGGCGGCGTCGGGCTCCTCGAACAGCGTCCTCCAGTGCACGAGGTCCGCTTCGTTCATCGGGAAGGTCTGATTCGGGGTGGCCGACTGGCGGCGGGCGATTCGAGCACGTTGGGTCTCATGGTCCACCGGCACGTACACAAGGCGGCAGGATGCCCCCGCAGACTTCACCAACCAGCGGATCGCGGACCTTTCGTCACGGGACCAGCATCCGAAGTCCAAGACCACGTTGGTTCCAAGCGTGAGCGCCTCCAGACCGAGCCAGAGGAGCCGTCCTTCCAGCACGTCGCGCTTCCCATTCGCCTCCGGCTCGCCGAACAGCGGAATCATCCATTCATCCGGCGTCAGCCGCAGGGCGTTGTGCTCCTCGGCGAGTTGCCGAGCCCTCGTGGTCTTGCCGGCCCCGGGCAGGCCGATCGTCAGAAACAACGTGGTCACATCCTGATCGTAATCAGGAAGACCAAGTACACGGCGACTGTTTTCTGCCGGGATCGCCTGGCCGCTCTGCGGTTGGGCAGCGCGATGACAGCCAGTGGTAGTGACTGCACTGTCCCACGCAAGTGGACCGATGCCCTGCTCATCGGCTGATTACGACCTGAGCCAGAGGCGGATCGAAGCCACGACGACCGTGCCGTGGAAGACGTAGGCGCGCTTGTCGTAGCGCGTGGCCACACCGCGTGAGTGCTTCAGGCAGTTGATCGTCCGCTCGACCTCGTTGCGGCGCCTGTACATCTGCCGGTCGAAGCCGGCCGGTCGGCCTCCTGCGCTGCCGCGGCGCCGGCGGTGGGCCCGCTGGTCCCGCCGCTCGGGGATGGTGTGCTTGATCTGCCGCCGACGCAGATAGCGGCGGTTACGGCGCGAGCTGTACGCCTTATCTCCGCCCAGGTGATCGGGACGCGTACGCGGACGTCCGCCCCCGGCGCGCTTCACCTTGATGCGTTCCAGCACCGGGATCAGCTGCGGGCTGTCGCCCCACTGCCCCGGCGTGATCAACAAGGCCAGTGGCCGGCAGCCGCCCTCCCCGGCCAGGTGAATTTTGCAGGTCAGACCGCCCCGCGAACGGCCCAACCCCTCGTCAGCCCGGTGCCGGCGAGGTATCGCTCTCCGCCGGGGAACCCGGGGCGTTCTGCGCGGCGCCCCGGCCGCGTGCTGATGGGCCCGGCACGATGTGGAGTCCACGCTCACCATGCTCCAGTCGATCCGCCCGGCGGCGTCGGCATCCGCCAGAACCGCATCGAGAATCCGCTCCCAAGTACCGTCCGCTGACCAGCGACGGTGACGCTCGTACACGGTTTTCCAGCTGCCGAACCTCTCCGGCAGGTCCCGCCACGGGACGCCGGTGCGGATCCGGAACAGGACCCCGTTGATCACCGTCCGGTGATCACACCACCGCCCACCCCTGCCACCCGGCTTCGGCAGATGCCTTGCCAACCGAGCCCACTCGTCGTCCGTCAGATCTCCCCGCCCCACCAACAGAACGATGCTCCATGAGGCAGGGCGCGTCACCAAGATCCGCCGGACAGGCCCTAGTAGTGCTTTGTTAGGTGTCTTGTCGTGGTGGGTGGTTGGTAGTTCGCTGGCTGTATGAGGGTTGGGGAGCTTGCTGGGGTGCGGGGCCGGTTGGAGGAGTTCGCGGCGGAGGTGTTCGCGCCGTTGGTGCGTCGGGACCAGCGGGCGAAGGGTGCCTTGTATCTGCGGGGGCTACTGCTGGACGCCCGCAGGAAGTCGATGCAGCCGATGGCTGAACGGCTCGGTGTCGATCACCAGCAGTTGCAGCAGTTCATGACGACCTCGACGTGGCAGGTCAGGG
>NZ_JBWKFA010000017.1:0-131466 GCF_056435185.1 Streptomyces sp. NPDC044003
GAGCGTCACGGCCGGTACCACCCGAGACGCAGCAACGCTCGTGCCGCCTACGGTCCGCACAAGACCACAGAGCAGCACGCGAAGCCGCCTCAGCCCAGGACGGGGACCGAGGCGCAGCAGCTGCGGGCAGCCGGCGGATGGATCCGCGGCCTGGCCCGCCTGGCCGCAGTCGCGCCGTTGCATGCAGTGGTTGGAGGACGCGGCGCGAAGCCGCAGGGGGCGCGCCTCTAAAGATCAGATAGGAGCAACGCGCTGACCTGCGAAAACGCGGACGATGCATGCACCCAGGGTGCATAGATCCTGGTCGCGGACGGCGAGATGCATGCACGTAGGTGAATAGATCGTTCCTGTCCAGAGACACGCCCGCCGCATGCATGGATCTTGGGGCGCAGCGCGGAGGCGTCACGGCTGGCCCCCGCGCCCCCGCCCTCAGATGCCGTCAACGGCATGGAGTCGGCGCGGGATCTGCTGAAGCGGTTCAAGAAGCTCGCCCAAAAGGGCGGCACCTTCAGCACGAACCCCGAGGTCAAGCCGTACGTCTTCTACGGCACCCAGCACCTGAGCATGGCCCAGATCATCGAGGACAACCTCTGGAAGTTCGACCTCACCACGATGTCCCGCAACGTCCTGGACCACCTGAAGACCCACCACGATGATCAGGCGCTGGTAGAGCTGACCCAGAGCGGCCTCGCCGCCAAGTTCGGGTGCTCGCAGTCGAAGGTGTCGCGCGCGATCGGCCAGCTGCGGGACAAGGGCATCCTCAGCGAGCGGCAGCGCAAGGGCACCGTGCTCATCCACCCGCTCCTGGCCGGCTATGAGTCGTTCTCCCACATGGTCAACCACCTCAAGGACCCCGACACGTTCGTGTGGCCGCTGAACTTCCCCACCGGCGACGTCCGCCCCCCACGAGCCCGAGACGCCCGCACCGGCACCGACTTCGACCCCGACCCGGACGGTGGCGAAGACGCCCCGGCCCCCGAGGCCCGGCCCGCCCTCCGGCTGGCCGGCTGAACTACCGCCCCACTACAGCGCCCTCTGCCAGGAGGGCGCTGTAGTCGTTTCCGTCAGGGAGCAGATGAGTTGGGCAGCAGGCTCATCGGCGGGGCTCGGGCTGGCCACCTGCTGCGAGCGACGCTGCTGTCAGTGAGCGTTTTCGGCGTGGCCATTGATCGGGTGGCGCCGGTAAGGCTGAGGTGGGGGCCCGCAACGGACAAGGCTCCCGTGCCGTTGGTGGAGGTGTCGAAGTCTCACCCCACCGACACAGGAGCCCTGGCTGGCCGCGTACGGCGTCGTGCGCGTCGACGGCACCACCCGCCCGCAGGTTCTGGAGGGGGACGGGGCGCCGGTCGTGGGCGCCGTGCTGGACGGGCTGTCGGCGCCGGTCCGTCCGGCGGTGCTCCTCAACACCTCGTTCAACGGGCGCGGCGAACCGCTCGTGAACACGTCGTACGACGCGCTGCGCGCCTTCCGGGAGATGGACTTGGATTTCCTGGTCCTGGGCGACGTGCTCTACGAGAAGCGGACGATAGCCGGGTGTGTGGCGCAACGAGAACCGGCGGCGGTCTGTGGTTCGCCCCCTTCGGTCAGGGCCCGTCGCCGGTGGGCGCCTCAGCTCTCGGTCGGCTCCGTGGCGTAGGCGGCGAGGAACGTGCGGACGCCGGTGGTGGCGTAGTGGTCGAGCTCGGCCTCGGTGTGCTGGAGACCGCCGTGGAACATGGCCTTGTTCATCGGGACCCACAGCAGCAGGCCGGCGAAGTGGTCCGCTGCCAGGGTGGGGTCGTCCGTCCTGAGCAGTCCGTGGTCGGCGAGCCTCCGGAAGGTGGCCGCCAGAGTGGTGAGGCCCCGCTCGAAGCCTTGCTCGTACCAGGCGGCGCCCAGCGCGGGGAACACGTCGGCGTTGGCGATGATCAGGCGGCGTAGCTGAAGTACCCGGGGCTGGGTGAGCCCGGTCAGGAATCGGCGGGCCAGGCGGGTCAGGTTCTCCTCCAGGGTGGAGGCGTCGGCCGGGAAGTCGGCCACCAGGCCGGCGCTTCCGTCGATCCGGTCGTTGGTGGCCAGGACGATCTCGTGAAACAGCGTCTCCTTGTCGGAGAAGTGCTTGTAGACGGTCTGCTTGGACACCGCGGCCAGTTTCGCGATGTCGTCCATGCTCGCGCCGGCGTAGCCCTTGTCCAGGAACACCTGGGTCGCGGCTTCCATGATCGCGTGGCGCTTCCGTGCCGACCTGCCTTGCTCGTTCGCTTCCATGGCGTCCCCTCTCGATGGCAGTACTGGACAGTCTAGTACCCTCATGGGTACTGTACCGTCCAGTTCCGGACGAGCCGGGACGCTGCAAGGACGGGGACATCATGAGGAAGATCGTCGCGGGTCTGTTCGTCTCACTGGACGGCGTCGTCGAAGCTCCGGAGAAGTGGGGCATGCCCTACAACACCGGCGAGGCGGCCGAGGCCGTGATGAAGCTCTACGACGACGCCGACACCGCCCTGATGGGGCGCAGCACCTACCAGATGTGGAGCTCGTTCTTCCCGAACGTCACCAGCGAGCAGGTGCCCACCGCCGACTGGTTGAACGCCGCCCCCAAGTACGTCGTCTCCACCACGCTCACCACCGCCGAGGAGTGGCACGACAGCCGTCTGATCACCGGCGACGACATCCGCGGCCAGATCCAGGCGCTCAAGCGGCAGCCCGGCGGCAACATCAACGTCGGCGGCAGCATCACCCTCGTCCAGTGGCTCCTGTCCAACGGTCTGCTGGACGACCTCTACCTGCACATCGCGCCCGTCATCGCCGGTGCGGGCCGGACCCTCGCCGGCGGCGAGCGGATTCCCATGGGCCTGGTGTCCACGCGCAGCTTCGCCAACGGCGTCGTCGAGTCCCACTACACGGGACCGACCGTGTGAGGTTGCGAAGTCTGTCCAGGACTGCCAGGAGGGCACGGCAGGAGGTGCGGGTGGGGTGGCGGGGTGGCGAGCATCGGCTCTCGGGTCCACCGGCCCGACGATCGCCACACCTCTGGAGGAGAGGCCATGAAGACCGGACGTCTCGGCATCTACCTGACCGCCGCCGCCACCGTTCTCGGTGTCGCCCTGATCCCGCAGCCCTCGGCCGCCGCCACGACGGACTGCTCGTACACGAAGAGTGGGCAGGTGCCGCTGAACGACCTGGGCACGGGCACGTACAACGGTCTGACCGGCGGTCTGTACCCGGGCGGCAGCAACGTCCGCCCGACGGCGCACACGAACGCCGGCGTGGACATCGCGCAGAACCAGGTGCTGCCACGCAACGCCTCCGGGCAGGTGGACCTGGTGAACGGCAAGGTGGTGCTGATCTCGATCGGCATGTCCAACACCACGCAGGAGTTCCAGAAGTTCATCGCGACGACGCAGGCGTACGCGAACCTCAACGACAAGCTCGTGATCGTCGACGGCGCGCAGGGCGGCAAGGACGCCAGCACCTGGGCGAACCCGGCGGACGCCACCTGGTCCGTGCTCGCCTCCCGGCTGTCGAGCGCCGGGGTGACTCCGGCTCAGGTGCAGGCGATGTGGCTCAAGGAGCAGTACCTCGGGGACAACCTGGGTGCGTTCCCGCAGGGTGCGCAGAACCTGCGTGACTCCCTCGCCGCGATCTCGCGCAACGCGCGCGCGAAGTACCCGAACCTGGCGCTCGGCTATGTCGCGAGCCGCATCTACACCTACGACCCGGCGCGCAGCGCGGGTGCCTACCAGCAGGGCTGGGCGGTGAAGAAGCTGATCCAGGACCAGATCAACGGCGCCTCGGACCTGACGTACGGTGCGGGCGGCGTCGCGCCGTGGCTGTCGTGGGGCCCGTACATGTGGGCCGACGGTCTGGGCGCGGACGGTGTGGCCGGTGGCACGCCGGGACGCAGCGACGGTCTGGAGTGGGCGTGCTCGGACCTGGAGTCCGACAGGGTGCACCCGTCCGCGAGCGGTGAGCAGAAGGTCGCGAACATGGTTCTGAACCAGCTGTCGACGGACCCGACGTCGACTCCCTGGTTCAACAAGTAGGCCGGGGGAACGGGACATGCCGCACATCGCCGTACCCGCGCCGGTGCCGGGGATCCGGGGGCTGATGGCCGCGAAGCCGGCCTCGGGGCGCAGGCTCAGCGAGCTCGCCGAGCAGCTGCTGCGGGCCGCCTCGCCGCTGAGCGTGGCCGAGCGGGAGCTGATCGCCGCGTACGTGTCGTACCGCAATGGCACCCGTTACTGCACGGGGTCGCACACGGCCGCCGCCGCGCACGCGTTCGGTGGTGACTACGCGCTGGTCGAGGCCGTGCAGCGGGATCCGGCGACGGCGCCGGTGAGCGAGCGGATGCGGGCTCTGCTGGCGATCGCGGGAAAGGTGCGGGGCGACGCCCGTGACGTGACGGAGCAGGACGTCGCGGCCGCTCGGGCGGCGGGGGCGGACGACGAGGCCGTGCACGACACGGTGCTGATCGCGGCCGCGTTCTGCATGTTCAACCGGTACGTCGACGGGCTCGCGGCGATCACGCCCGAGGATCCCGAGGTGTACGACGGGATCGGGGCGACGCTGGTGGCCGACGGATACCTGCCGCAGGGTGGCCCCGCGTCCTCTTGACGTGGCTAAGTCGTGGCGAGGGCCGGGTGGAAGCCCGGTCCTCGCCACACTCGCGTGCACTCTTGGTGTAGTCGGCCTCCGGCCGGCGCGGACGATTCGGGAAGCAAGTAGCACATGTCCTTTCAGGCGTACCTGGACAACATCGAGGACAAGACGGGCCTGACGCCGCGGCAGTTCATCGAGCTGGCGAAGGAGCGCGGGTTCGAGGGGCCGACGCTGAAGGCGGGCCCGGTCCTGGAGTGGCTCAAGGAGGACTACGGTCTGGGCCGCGGCCACGGCATGGCACTCGTGCACGTCTTCAAGAACGGCGCGAAGATCTCCGACAAGCACGTCGGCTCGGGCGGTACGCACCAGGACGACTCCGACACGCTGTGGCTCGAGGGGAAGAACAACCGCCCCTGAGCACGGTGTTCGCCCGAAAGACAACGTCGGCTCCCCTCCGTCCCGGAGGGGAGCCGACGTTCTCCTTCGTGTTCAGGCGGCCAGGACCTGCTCGGGTGCGGGGGCTTCGGTGGGCCGCGCGGTCCGGGACAGCAGGGACGCCGGGATCGACATGAGGACGGCGGTCATCACGCCGGCGATGAACCAGCCGGAGGCGTGGCGCTCCGCGGCGAAGGCGGCGAAGGCGGGAGCGACGCCGCCGAGGACGGCGCTGGTGACGGCGTTGGGCATGCCCACGCCCAGGGCCCGGACCTCGGTCGGGAAGATCTCGGTGAGGAGCTTGGGCAGTACGGTCGTCGCGCAGACCAGGTAGACGACGCCGGAGCCGTAGGTGAACAGCAGGCTGGCGAAGGTGCCGGTCATGGTGAGGTACGAGACGGAACCGGCGACGGCGAACAGGGCGCTGGCCGCGACGAGGAGGCGGGCGGCGCCGATCCTGTCGGCGAGCAGGCCGATCGGCACGTTCAGCGTCATCATCAGCGCGGTGGCGGTCACGACGACCCAGAACATCGTTCCGGGAGGCGCGAGGCGGCCTCCGAGTGCGGGAACGACGGCGGTCCAGGTGCCGCCGACGGCGCCGGTTCCGGCGACGAACAGGACGGCCAGCAGGACGTTGCGGCGGTGGGTGCCGAGGACCTGGCGGAGCGAGCCGCGCTCGCGGCGCTCCTGGGACTGGCGCCGGAAGACCTCGGTCTCGGCGAGCCGGGTGCGCAGCACCAGCAGGACCAGGCCGAGGACGCCGCCGACGAGGAACGGCACGCGCCAGCCCCAGTCGGCCATGGCGGCGGGCCCGAGGGCGGCGGTGAGAGCGCCGCCGAGGAGGGAGGCGGTGAACGCGCCGGCGCAGGTGGTGAGGGAGAACAGGCTGCCGTAGGTGGCCTTGCGCTTCTCGGGGGCGACTTCCATCAGGTACGCGGCCGCGGCGGGCCATTCGCCGCCGTGGGAGACGCCCTGGGCCATGCGGGCCAGGAGCAGCAGCACGGGGGCGAGCAGGCCGATGTGCGCGTAGGAGGGGGTGGCGCTGATGAGGAGCGAGCCGCCGGCCATGAGGGAGACGGCCAGCATGAGGGCGGGGCGGCGGCCGCGGCGGTCGGCGTAGCGGCCGAGGAGGATTCCGCCGAGGGGGCGCATGAGGACACCGACGCCGAGGACCGCGAAGGCGCCCAGAATGGAGGTGAGGGAGTTCCCGGAGGGGAAGAACTGGGCGGCGAACAGCGGCGCGAAGAGACCGTAGCCGAGCCAGTCGAAGGATTCGATGAAGTTGCCGACGACGGTGGCGGTGACCGCTCTGCGGTGGGCCTTCTTCGGGGAGTGCGCAGACATGATGGGCCGCTTCCCCTTCAGACGGCGGCGACGTAGCCGTGGGTGGTGATCCGTCGGCCCGCCTCCTCGTAGTAGCCGGGCGCGGTGGGCAGTGCGGTGGCCAGGCCGCTGACGTAGCGGTTGTACATGCAGAAGGCGGCCGCGATGAGCACGGTGTCGTGGATGTGGGTGTCGGTGGCGCCCTCGGCGCGGGCGGCGGCGACGGTCTCGTCGCGGACGGGGGCGGCCTGTGCCTGGACCTCGGCGGCGATCCGCAGGAGGGCCCGCAGCAGCGGGGTGAGCGGGGCGCTGTCCGCGTCGTGCTGGACGGCCTTGACCAGGTCGAGACCGCCGTCGAGCTGGGCGGCGGCGGCCGCGCCGTGGGTGTCGGCGCAGAAGCGGGTGGCGTTGAGCTCCGACACGTACGCGGCGATCAGTTCGCGTTCACCGCGGGTCAGGGGCGACTCGCCGCGCAGCAGGGCGTCGGCGAGGGCGTTGAGCGGGGCTGCCGTGTCGGGACGGTCGGTCATCAGTCCCCTGATGCCCGGGAGATCGTTGGCGATCCTGATGTGCGGCACGGTTCGCGTCCTTCGGTCGGAGGTGTCGGCTCCTCATCGTCGGCACCGGTGGCGCGGTCGGCCAACTTCCGGTGTGCGGACCTGTGTTGTTGTTCAACGGCGGCCGTTGCGGCGGGCCTGCTTGCTGACGGCCTTCCACTGGCGGCGCATGTCCGCCATCTCGGCGGGGTCCTCGCGGCGCCGCCGGTAGGCGATCTCGCCCTGGAGCTTGCGCCAGGTGGCGAGGCGGTCCGGGGACAACGCGCCGGTGAGGAGGCCCTCGGTGACGGCGCATCCGCCGTCGCCGTCGTGACCGCAGTCGGCGTAGCGGCAGTGGTCGGCGAGGGCGGCGATGTCGGTGAAGACGTCGTCGACGGCCTCGCGGCCGGCGGCGACCTCCAGGGAGCGGATGCCGGGGATGTCGAGGAGGACTCCGCCCGAGGCGAGGAGGTGGAGGCGACGGGTGGTGGTGGTGTGCCGGCCGCCGGCGCGGCCGACTTCGGCGACCGCTTCGGTGGTGCCTTCGAGGGCGTTGAGCAGGGAGGTCTTGCCGGCGCCGGAGGGGCCGAGCATGACCGCGGTCGTGCCGGGCCCGAGGTGGGAGCGCAGGGTGTCCAGGCCGTCGCCGGTGCGGACGCTGACGGGGATGACGGGGACGCCGGGGCTGAGGAGTTCGGCGGTGTCGGTGTCCCGGGCCCCCGCGTCGTCGGTGGTGTCGCTCTTGGACAGGACGAGGACGGGCTGGGCGCCGCTGTCCCAGGCCATGACGGACAGGCGCTCGACCATCGCGGCGTTGAGGCCGCCGGCGAGCGGGACGACGACGAGGACGGTGTCGATGTTCGCGGCGAGGATCTGTCGGCCGTGGCCGTGGCCGCCGGAGCGGGTGAGGACGGCGCGGCGGGGGGCGACGGTGTGGATGCGGCCGTCGGCGCCGAGCTCCACCCAGTCGCCGGCGACCGGGGTGACGGGCAGGGCGGGGGTGGTGGGGGCGGTGTGCGCGGTGAGCGTGCCGTCGGCGGAAGGGAGCAGGACGTCACAGACCGTGCCGTGCTGGACGACGACGCGGGCCGGGGTGGTGGTTGCTTCCACGTGCCGGGCGTCGGCGTCGGTCCAGCCGAGGCGGGTGAGGGCGTCCGGGGTGGCGGTGAGCGTGTCGGTCATGGGGTGTCCTCGGTGATGAAGCCGGTCCAGGTGCGGCGCAGACGGTCGCCGGCGGTCGCGTCGACGCGCTGGACGGCGTGCATGGTGTGGGCGCGGAAGACGACCAGGCGGTTGGGGCGCGGCAGGACGAGCGTGGGGTGGGTGGCGCTGTGGACGAGGGCGGTGCCGTCGGCGGCGTCGGCGCGGGACTCCTCGTCGACGAGGGCGAGGCCGCCGCCCCAGTCGGTGCTCCAGGTGCGGTGGGTGAAGTAGACGTACGCGCCGATGCGGCCGGCGCCGGCGTCGTTGTGCCAGGACAGGCGGGAGCCGGCGGGGTAGCCCCAGGCGCTGAGGGTGAGGGAGAGGTTCTCCTCACGGCCGGGGGCGGCCAGCAGGTCGAGGTGGGCGGCGACCTGTTCCTTCACGGCGCGCTGCCAGCGGGGTGCGTCGTCGTCGGTGTGCGTCAGGCGCTGCTTGTCCTCGCCGCCGCGGTGGGCGAAGCCGTCGTAGACCGGGTCGATGGTGCTGAGGACGGGCTTGAGGCGGATCCGGGTGAACGCCTCGGTGGTGTCCTCGAAGTCGGCCCGGGGCAGCAGGTCGTCGATGACGACGTAGCGGTCGCCGCGGGAGTGGACGCGGGCGTCGGGGTTCGTCGCCGGTGTGGCGAGGAGGGCTGCGAGGGTCATGCGGTCGTTTTCCTTCCGTTTCCGGCGAGGCGGGCGGCGGGGAGGCACAGGAGGACGAGCAGGACGCTGATGCCGAGGAAGACGGTGTCGTAGTGGTCGGCGAACAGGCCGCCGAGGAGCATGCCGGCGGGGACGCCCGCGGAGTTGACGAAGTTGTCGACGGAGCCGAGGCGGGACAGGTACCGCTCGGGGATCTCGCTCTGGTAGGCGGTGTCCCACACGATGCCGCAGGCGGCGGTCGTCAGGGCGCACAGGGCGAAGGCGGCGCCGATGACGGCCGTGGGGAGTTCCTCGCGCAGGGCCAGCGCGGTGAACTGCAGGACGGCGCCGAGGGTGACGACGACGGCGGCGGCCTTCCACGGGTGCTGTTTCGTCGTCGTCATGACGGCCAGGGAGCCGAGGAGGGAGCCGACGGCGATGCAGGTCGCGAGGACGGACCAGGCGCCGGTGCCGCCGAGGGACTCGACGGCGACGACGGGTCCGGCGACGGCGGTCAGGCCGATGCCGAGGGAGACGACGAACCACAGGGCCATGCCGAAGGAGAACCACGGGTAGCGGGCCATGATGGCGAATCCGGCACGGAAGCGGTGGTCGGTGTCGGCGGCCGGGGCGGTGCCGTCCGGGGCCGGGGCGGGGGCGGCGGCCGGGGCGGTGCGGCGGAGGGGGGTGTGCAGGCGGACCAGGCGCACCAGGCAGACGAGGTTGACGGCGAAGGACGCCACGTCGAGCCAGAGGACCCAGGAGAAGCCGGCCGTGCTCATGAGGACGCCGGCGAGGACGGGGCCCAGGAGGAAGCTCACGTCGGCGACGAGGGAGAGCAGGCCGTTGGCCCGCTGGAGTCGGTCCTCGTCGACGAGTTCGGGGGTCAGGCCGATCTGTGCGGGGTTGTACAGGGCGGTGCCCGCGCCGTACAGGGCGGCGGACAGGCACAGGTGCCAGCTCTGCACCGGCAGCGGGCTCACCACCACGACGGCGAGAGCGCCCTGGGCGGTCAGGCGCAGCACGTCGGCGCCGATCATCACCTTCACCCGGTCGTACCGGTCGGCGAGCCGGCCGCCGGTGGCGACGAGGAAGAAGCGGGCCCCCCACAGCGACAGCAGGACCCAGGTGAGAGCGGCCGCGGAGTGCGAGATCTGGTACGCGGCGAGGGCGAACGCGACGGGGACGGGAGCGTCACCGAGCTTGGAGACGACGTGGCCCGTGAAGAACGTCGCGAAGCGGCGTTCGCGGAACATCGCGGCCTGGTCCCTGAGGGTGGCGGTGAGCACGGGGCGGGTCATCCTTCGCAGATCAGGAAGTCGTTGCGGGCGCCGAAGGCGACCAGGGCGCGCAGGTCGGCGTCGGGCAGGTCGCTGTCGGCGGCCAGCTCGTCGTAGGTCAGGGCGCCGCCCCGGGTGAGGAGGGTGACGGTGTGCTCCAGGCGGCGGTCGAGGCGGATGCGCCGGCCCATGGTGGTGACCGTCAGGTGTTCGTCGCCGGTGGTGACGTGCGGGGGGAAGCGGCTGGCCCATCGGATCCGGGTGTCGGGGCCGACCTCGCCGGTCAGGACGCTGCGCAGGGAGGCGCCGGCGCGGCGGTCGGGGCGCAGGGCCAGGCGGGTGGTGAGCCACTCGGGGTCGGGGTCCGGTGCGGTGCGGCCGACGAGTTCGTGGGCGGCGCGGGTCTCCTCGCGGACGTCGGCGAACGGCTCGTATCCGACGGTGAGGTGGACGGTGAGTTCGCCGGTGCCGGAGACGCGGTGGGCGGTGTCGCGCGGCACGGACAGGCACGTGCCGGGGGTGAGGACGCGGTCGAGGCTGCCCGGGGCCAGGTCGCGGGAGCGGGCGCCGACGCGGGAGTCGACCTCCCAGTGCTTGCGGCCGAGGAGTTGCAGGATGAGGGCGTCGTGGTCGTCGCTGTGGACGTCGAAGGCGGACGTCTCTCCGGCGGTGACGTAGCAGTTGACCCAGGCGCGGGCGCGCAGCAGGTATTCGAGGGCCTCGCACAGCAGCATGACCCGCTCGTCGAGGGCTTCGAGGTGGCTGATGACGAGGGTCGCGCCGCGTTCGACGGCGCTGTGGAGGTAGGCGGGGACGAGGGCGGTGTGCAGGACCTCTCCGTCGCCGACGCGGGAGCGCATCCAGCGGCTGCGGTCGATCTGGCGGCCGGACTCGACGAGCCGGAAGTTGGTGGCGAGCGCGCCGGGCCGGGCGAGGGCGGACCATACGCCGGCGAGGAGGGCCTCGTGGGCGGCGGTCTCGCCGCCCGGGGCGGGCTCGTGGAGGCGGACGCCGCCGGCGGGTGGCTCCTGGTCGCCGAGGCCGGCGAGGAGCGCCTGGGCGTGGGCGAAGGCGTCGAAGCGGGTCATGGGGCGATCACCGCCCCCACGTGGTAGAGGCTGAGCGCGATCTCCTCGCGGCGTTCCGGCGCGAGGCCCGCGGGCAGGACGGCGGTGAGCTCTTCGAGGGTGAAGGGGGTGTCCGAGGCGGTCGCCTTCTCCAGGCCGGTGAAGTCGGCGGGGGCGGGGCCGGGGACGATGAGGGTGCGGCCGCGGGCGACGAGGGTGGTGCCGCCGCGGTGGAGGGTGGCGGCGACCGCGCCGGGCCGGGACCAGCGCAGCGGGGTGCCGGGGGCGGCGGCCGTGCGGGGCAGGGCGGCCTGGTGGGGACGGCCGAGGTAGCCGTTGGTGCGCAGGCGGAGCTGGCCGAGGGCGATCTCGTGGGCGACGCGGTCGGCGAGCGGGGTGCCGGGGGCGTCGTCGGCGGCGAGGAGCGCGCGGGCGCGGTCGGTGACCTCGTCGGCGGCCGGGTAGGCGGCGAGGGCTTCGGCCGGGCGGGCGGCGCGCCACAGGGCCTCGGTGATCAGGGGCCGGGTCCTGACCGGGTAGAGGGTCAGTCCGAGGAACGCGGAGGGGCCGAGGTTGCGGAACACGTGGTACGTGTCCTGGGGGATGCAGAGGAAGTCGCCGGGCTGGAGCAGGTGGCGCTCGGCGGAGGCGAGGTGTTCCTCGATGTCGAAGGCGATGCGGCCGAACGACGGGCTGGGCGTGATGCCGGAGGCGTCGAACGGGTTGTCCTGCCAGACCCAGACCTCCTTGGGGGACGGTCCGAGGTGGAAGATGAGCGAGGGCTCGGAGTCCTTGTGGATGCCGAACGGGGTCCAGCCGGAGTGGGCGACGAAGGTGTACACGTCGGTGCCGGAGGGCAGTTCGTGGGTGCCGTCGGTGACGAGTTCCCCGACGAGCCGGGCGACTTCCTCGGCCAGGTCGAGGTTCCAGGACCCGATGTCGTTGACGGCCAGGCACTCCTCGTCGCTGTCGGCCGTGCGGGCCAGCCAGTCGACGGCGCTCTCCTCGTCGGCGAGGGGGGTGTCCACGAAGCGTTTGGTCAGCCGGTAGTCGAAGGCGCCCGGGCGGAAGGCGCGCAGGCGCAGGTCGCCGGGTGCGTGGCGGGTCGCCGTGCGCAGGCCGTCGTCGATCAGCCGGGCGAGGTGTCCGGGGTCGGCGACCAGGCCGGGGAGGAACACGGTGCGGGTGAAGTCCGGGGCGTGCTCCGCCGCGAACGACTTCCAGGTCTGCGTGTCGATGCTCATCCAACTCACCACTCGTTCGGGGAAAACGGCCGACGCGGCCGGCTGTCCTCGGGGACGACCGGCCGCGTTACGGTGCGGGCCTCAGTGGCCGACGTCCTGACGCGGGCTGAACTCGGCCTCGAAGTCGTAGTTGTCGTCCTCGAGGATCTCCATGACGAGGTTCTTCTCGTTCTCCATGACGGGTTTTCCTTTCCGATTGATTCATGAATTTCTCCCGCTGGGGCGGCGGGAATGATGCTGGAGCATTCAGTTGGAATCGAGCGGCCCGTCCGGCTGGGTGGGATTCGGTGTGCTTTCCGGTCCGTTCTGGAAATTACTCTGACACGGCTTCACAAGCGGTGTCAGCATTTTTCCGTGGCACAGAATGGCCTTGGCATCGTTGTGTCAGACGAGGCCGCTGCGGGCGGCCTGGAGGCCGAGTTGGAATCGGCTGTGGGCGCCGAAGCGTTCGGAGAGGCCGGAGATCATGCGGCGCTCGCTGCGCAGGGAGATGCCGAGTTTGCGGGCCGCCGCCTCGTCGGTGAGTCCTTCGGCCAGGAATCGCAGCAGTGCGCGTTCCTGCGGCGAGTACGCGGCCGTTTCGCCGGTTTCGCCGTCCACGTCCGCGTCCACGTCCGGGAGGGGTTCCGCCTGGTCCCACAGATGGGTGAACAGGGCGCGCAGGCCGGTCAGGGCTCCGGGTTCGCGCAGGAGGACGGCCCCCTGGTCGGGGTCGTCCGGGTCCAGGGGGAGGGCGGCGCCCGCGCCGTCGACGATCCGCAGCTGGAGGGGGAGGGAGGGCAGGGTGCGGATCTCCGCGCCGGCCTGCGTCAGCCGGCGGACCGCTCTCCGGCGCTCGGGGGTGCCGTCGGTGCTGTCGAGGTGGAGGACGCGGACCCGCACGCCCCGGGCGAGCAGGTCGAGCTGGAGGGGGACGTCGATCTCCCAGGGGCCGCCGCTGGGCACCGCGGTGGGGGCGAGGGCGAGGAGTTCGCCGCGGGCCTGGCCGGTGAGGTCGGTCTGGAGCCGCCGGACGGACTCGGCGCCCGTGAAGCGTTCCACGACGCCGCCCTGGGGGTCCCGGCCGAGCGCCGTGTAGTCGGTGAGGAGGTCGGCGACCGCCGCGCGGCTCGCGTCGATCTCCAGCTGGGTGCGGGCGAGTTCGTTCTGCCGGCGGTCGAGCAGCGCGCCGAGTCCGGCCCGGGGCGGCACGAGCCGCAGGCCGCCGGAGGAGTCGGCGGTGGCCGTCGGGCGCAGCAGCGCGAGGTCGGCCAGTGTGTCCAGTGCCCGGGCGACGGTGGGGCGGTCGGTGTCCAGCTCCTCCGCCAGGCGGTCCACGCCCCAGGAAGGGTGTTCCAGCATCAGCCGGTAGACGGCCTCCGTGCTGAAGTCGAGTCCCAGTACGCGCAGCATCAGCGTCCCCCCGCGGTCGTCTGTGGGCGCCGGGGCACATGCGTGCCACGGCATGTTCGTGGCCTCGCCTGGTCTGGGGCGGGGCCGGTGGCGTGCGGCACACTCGGTGTGTGCACCTCGTCGAGTTCGCCTTCGCCAAGCCACCGGAAGCGCCGGACCTGTCCTCCGACGCTCTGCTGGCCGAACTGTGGGCGGTGTGCGGGCCGGGTGACGGCGTGGAGCACGTACGGGTCCACGCGAGCCGGGCCGGTGCCCGGGGTGTCGCCTTCCTGCTGGCTCCCGACGAGGCGAGCGCCGTACGGCGGTGCCGCGCCGTGTGCCGGCGTGCTCTGGCGCTGTCGCCCGCGCTGGGCGGCTGGCGGCTCGCCGGACCCGTGGAGGCATGACGCCGGGCGGCGGGACGTGCCCGTACCGGCACGACCACCTGCCCAAGTCTCCGCGTACCGCGGGATGCTCCTTGCCACGTCCTCATTCTTGGACTAGCGGGCGGCTCGACGCTTCTCTCTGCGTGCGGAGCCGGTGGCGGCCGTCAGGCCCTAGGTCCGCACGCTGGGAGTTGGCCGGCCGGTCCGCGGGTCCCGACGATGAGCTCGTCCGTACCCCACGCGAAGACGAGGACGCGCCGGTGCCCCACATCGAGATCACCCATGATCTTCCCGGCATCAGCGGGCTGTTCGCCCAGCGCCCGGACACCGCGGGCGTGCTGTCGGAGCTCGCCGAGACCCTGCTGCGCAGTGGTCCGTCGCCGCTGATCCGGGGCGAGCGCGAACTGATCGCCGCCTATGTGTCGCACCTGAACCGCACCGCCTTCTGCGCCGGTTCGCACAGCGCGTTCGCGGCCGCGCAGCTGGAGGGCGGCGCCGAGCTGGTGGCGTCCGTGCTCGCCGACCCCGGCACGGCGGCGATCACCCCGCTGCTCCGGTCGCTGCTGAAGGTGGCCGCCGAGGTGCAGGCGAAGGCGGCTCCCGTCTCCGACGGGGCGATCGCCGCGGCCCGCGCCGAGGGCGCGACGGACGGCCACATCCACGACACGGTCCTGATCGCGGCCTCGTTCGCGATGTTCAACCGGTATGTGAACGGTCTGGCCACGGACGTTCCGTCCGACCCGGCCTTCTACGGCGTGACGGCCGAGCTCATCGTCCAGCACGGCTACGGCGCCGCGCACTGACGTCCGCGCCCGTCGGCGCCGTCTTCCCCAGGAGGGTGACATGACCTGGTCCCATGCACACGTTCCCGACCAGAGCGGCAGGATCGCGCTGGTCACCGGCGCCTCCGGCGGCATCGGGCTGGAGATCGCCCGCGTGCTCGCGGACCGCGGGGCGCACGTCCTCCTCGCGAGCCGCGGCATGGAACGGGGCCGGGCCTCCGCCCTCGTCGGCGGCAGCACCGAGGTCGTCCGGCTGGACCTGACGTCGCTCGACTCGGTGCGGGAGGCGGCGGCGTGGGTGCGCGGCCGGTACGGGCGCCTGGACCTGCTGGTCAACAACGCCGGGGTGATGTTCCCTTCGTACCGGCGTACGCAGGACGGCTTCGAGGCGCACTTCGGCGTCAACCATCTCGGACACTTCGCGCTGACCGGACTGTTGCTCGACCTGATGACCCCGGTGCCCGGCTCCCGGGTCGTGACGGTCGCCAGCCTCGCGCACCGGGCGGGCCTCGGGGCCCTGGACGAGGAAGCGGCCCGGTCGTCGACCGGGCGGCGGTCGCTGACGGCGTACGGGCGTTCCAAGCTCGCCAACCTGCTGTTCGCTCGGGAGCTGGACCGCCGGCTCGCCTCGGCGGGTGCGGCCACGGCCTCGCTCGCCGCGCATCCCGGCCTGTCCCCGACCGGTCTGTGGCAGGGCGACGCGCCCCGGTTGCTGCGGCCGGTGGCCGCGGCGGGACTGCGGTGGCTGGCCCAGCCCGCGGACCGGGCGGCGCTGCCGGCGCTGCGCGCGGCCACCGACCCGCACGTGCCGGGCGGTGCTCACCTCGGCCCCTCGGAGCTCTTCGAGAGCCGGGGCGCGCCCGCTCCGGCCCGCTCCAGCCGGGCCTCCCGGGACGGGGCGGCGCAGGATCGCCTGTGGAAGCTGTCCGAGGTGCTGACGGGCGTGCGCTACACGTTCCCGCCGGCGCTCGCGGTGCCGGAGCCCGCGGAGCGGGAGCTCGCCGAAGCGGTGTGCCCGGTGACGGGCGCGCGGGGGTGAGCGCCGTGCCGGAGGGGAGCATCGCGGCCGGTGTGGGTACGGGGATGGACCGGCAGGGAAGGTTCCGGCCGGTCGCGGCCTGGGCGTGGATGTGGCGGAACTTCGACACGGTGCTGCCGGACGTGACGGGCGCCGCCTGGCAGACGGATGCCGCGGGCCCTCCCGCGCGGGCGGCGGAGGCGGAGGGGTACGCCCGCTTCACGGCCCACGGGCCCTGGTGAGGAGCGACCTCATGAAGTGGACGCGGGGCGTTCTTCCCGCGTGCTGAACACGCCGTCGGCGCCCCCGGTGGAGCGTCGGCGCGCCTAGCGTGTCGCCGCGTGTCCCCCACCCCCACGACAGAAGGCGGCATGCCATGGCGCAGACGGCACAGCGGCCCGCTCCCGTCCGTTCGCGGCCGGAACGGTCCGCGGTCACCGGACGTCCCGTCCCTTCCTTCTTCTTCAACGGTCATGTTCCTCGCCGCCGTGCGCGGGTCATCGCGGTCAGCGCGCTGTTCGGCTTCGCCCTGACGGTGGTGTGGTCGGCGGAGTTCGTCGACCGGACCATCGGTGACACGGTCGCGGACACGCTGCTGGGTCACACCGCCAAGGGCACCCCGATCCCCGGCGCCCTGGCCGGTGTCCTCTTCGCCCTGGTCACGGGCATCGCCGGCACGTTCACCGCGTGCAACATCGCCGTGTTCGGCGCGCTCGCGCCGCTGACCGGCGGACGTTCCGTCTCGCGCCGGGGCCGGATGGCCGCCGCGCTGCGTCCGCTGGGACAGCTCGCGGCCGGAGCGGTCACCGTGTCCGCCGTGTACGGCATGCTGGCCGCGATGTCCGGGACGGGCATGCCCCAGTTCGAGCAGAGCCAGGGCGGCGGCCTCTCGGGGCGGCTGATCCAGGCGATGGTGGTCTACGGGCTGATCGGCCTGGTCATGACGTACCTCGGCCTGGCGGCGCTGGGCGTCGTTCGCGACCCGCTGGCGAAGCTGTCGGAGGAGTACCCGAGCGCGCCGATGCTGTTCATGGGCGGTCTGATCGGGGCGTTCCTCATCGGCCGTCCCTTCCCGCTGTTCCGCCAGCTGTTCCGCGACACGGCCCTGAGTCACAACGTGCTGTACGGGTCGGTGGCCTTCGGCCTGCAGACCCTGGGCAACATCCTCGTGATGTCGGTGCTGTTCCTCCTGGTGACCGGCCTCTTCGGGGACCGGCTGCACCGGTGGCTGACGAAGCGGCCGAGCCGTTCCGCGGCGCTGATGGCGGCGGGGTTCATCGCGGCGGGCGTCTTCCTGGTCCTGTACTGGGACCTGCGGATCCTGGCCCGCCTGGACCTGATCTGGTACCCGATGGCTCCTTGGGTGGCCTGAGCCCGCCCCGTACGCGCGTGCGGCCCGGCCGGAGGTTCTCCGGCCGGGCCGCGCGCGTCGAGAGGGTCAGGCCGCCACGGCGGCAGCGGCGGTGGAGGCCACGGCGCCGACGAGCTCGCCCGCCGCGTCGACGATGTCGAGGTCGGCGAGCTGGGGGTCGTCCAGGACGGGAACGAGGTCGGCGAGGACCTGGGCGAAGCGGCCGTCGTTCTCGTAGGTCATCGCGATGTTCCCCTCCCACAGGGCCGCGCGGACGCGGCCGGGGGTGAGCATGCCGTCTCCGGCGGTCGAGGCGAGGAGCAGCTCGGCGACGCGGCCTTCGAGCCGGGTCGGGTGCCAGGCGCCGCTGAGGAAGTCGGCCATGGTCTCCTCGACGCTGCGGCGGGCCCGCTCGGTGGCGACGGGCTCCGGGAAGAGGCTGGTCTCGGACGGGGCGGTGATCGTGGACACGGTGATTCCTCTCGGAGGTGCGGACGGGACTAGTCGAGGCCGGCCGCGGCGCGCAGGGCGGCGGCGCGGTCGGTGCGTTCCCAGGTGAAGTCCGGGAGTTCGCGGCCGAAGTGGCCGTAGGCGGCGGTCTGGGAGTAGATCGGGCGGAGCAGGTCGAGGTCGCGGATGATGGCGGCCGGGCGGAGGTCGAAGACCTCGCCGATGGCGTTCTCGATGAGGTGGAGGGGGATCTCCTCGGTGCCGAAGGTCTCGACGAAGAGACCGACGGGCTCGGCCTTGCCGATCGCGTAGGCGACCTGGACCTCGCAGCGCGAGGCGAGGCCCGCGGCGACCACGTTCTTCGCGACCCACCGCATGGCGTAGGCGGCCGAACGGTCGACCTTGGACGGGTCCTTGCCGGAGAACGCGCCGCCGCCGTGGCGGGCCATGCCGCCGTACGTGTCGATGATGATCTTGCGGCCGGTCAGGCCGGCGTCGCCCATCGGGCCGCCGATCTCGAAGCGGCCGGTCGGGTTCACCAGCAGGCGGTAGCCCTCGGTGTCGAGCTTGATGCCGTCCTCGACGAGCTGCTTGAGCACGTGCTCGACGACGAACTCGCGGATGTCGGGAGCGAGCAGCGACTCCAGGTCGATGTCCGAGGCGTGCTGCGAGGAGACCACGACCGTGTCGAGGCGGACGGCCTTGTCGCCGTCGTACTCGATGGTGACCTGGGTCTTGCCGTCGGGACGCAGGTACGGGATGGTCCCGTTCTTGCGGACCTCGGTCAGCCGGCGGGAGAGCCGGTGCGCGAGGTGGATCGGCAGCGGCATCAGCTCGGGGGTCTCGTCCGACGCGTAGCCGAACATCAGGCCCTGGTCGCCGGCGCCCTGGGACGCGAGTTCGTCCTCGGCGCCCTCGACGCGGGCCTCGTGCGCGGTGTCCACGCCCTGCGCGATGTCCGGGGACTGGGCGCCGATGGACACCGACACGCCGCAGGAGGCGCCGTCGAAGCCCTTCCTGGAGGAGTCGTAGCCGATCTCCAGGATCTTGTCCCGCACCAGCTGGGCGATGGGGGCGTACGCGGATGTGGTGACCTCGCCCGCGACGTGGACCTGACCGGTGGTGATCAGTGTCTCCACGGCCACGCGGGCCGCCGGGTCCTTGTCCAGCAGCGCGTCGAGGATGGTGTCGCTGATCTGGTCGGCGATCTTGTCGGGGTGGCCCTCGGTCACCGACTCCGAGGTGAACAGCCGTTTCGTCATGGGGCGCATCAGATCCGCGGCCGCTCCCGCCCGGCAAGCGGACTTGGCCGAGTCACGGAAGGTGCCGCGGATCCGGTGCTGCTTGGTCACCTCACGCCACCGGGACGCGGGCCTTCTCGGCCTCGCGGACGGCACGCTCGCCGAGCAGGGACCGGTAGAGGAGGATCGCGGCGAGCCCGGCCGTCCCGTACAGCAGCCCCATGGCGAGGGAGGGGACGAACGCGCCCAGGGTGACGCACAGGGCGGCGACGAGCAGGCCGATCCGGGCGTTGAGCGCGTACGCCGCCATGTACTTGGTGCGGGCCTCGGCGTCGATCAGGTCGGCCAGGAGTGCCTGCCGCACCGGGACACTGGCGATCTCGCCGAAGGTGAGCAGGACCGCGGCGGCGATGAGGATCCAGCCCACGTCGCTCACGGCCCAGACCATGTAGCCGAGGGTGAAGACCGCGATGCCGCCGTACAGCCTGACGCGCTCGGACACGCGCGCCAGCAGCGTCTTGGCGACGAGGATGAGGGCGACGACCAGGGCCGCGTTGACGGCCCGCAGGACTCCGAGGATCGCGACGCCGTCGACGTCGACGGTCCAGTCGCCCACCGCCAGGAGCGTCTGCTCCGGGAACTCACGGGCGAGGCGGACGGCGATGTAGTAGCCGATCTGCATCTCGACGGCCGCGATCAGCGCGGCCGCGACCAGCTGGCGGAGGAAGACCCGGTCCCGGGCGACGGCGAGGTAGCCGCGCAGCATCGCGGCGGGCCCGGTCGCGGCCGCCTTCCCGCCGGTCGGGGCGGTCTCGCTGATCCAGCGCCACATCACCGCCGTGGTCAGCAGGCACAGCGCGGCCGCGCCGGTCAGCAGCTGGAGGAAGTGGCCGTCGTAGAGGAAGCCGCCGATGAGCGCGCCCGCGGTGAAGGCGAGGTTGATCGACCAGTAGTTGATCGTGTAGACGAGCGGCCGGTTCTCGGGGGTGGAGACGTCGACCATCATCGCGTCGGCGGCCGGGGTGGCCAGCTGCGAGCAGCAGGTGTTGAGCAGGAACAGGGCGAAGGTGGCGACGCCGGACGTCCACCAGGGCGAGTTCGCCAGGGCGAGCAGGCCGAAGGTGAGGGTGGCGCCCAGCTCGCCCGCCACCAAGACGGGGCGGCGGCCGTACACGTCGGCGAAGTGTCCGCCGAGGAAGTTGGAGGCGATGCCGGCCGCCGCGACGCAGACGGTCAGGACGCCGGCGACGGCGGGGCCGTACAGGTTCGCCAGGTGGATGACGAGGAGCGGCATGAGCATGACGGACAGCAGTCGCTGGACGAAACCGACGGCGATCCGCAGCCTGATGTTCGGGTGCAGGGAGCCCAGTGTCATCGCAGGCCCCGCGGGGAGCGGGGTTCGTCGACGAGGCGACCGCCCTTGCCCCAGTGGTCCGGGGCCACGTCACGGACGATGACGGTGACGGCGTCGTCCGGGCATCCGGAGACCCGTGTGACGACATCGGTGATGCCCGCCACCAGCTCCTTCCGGGCTTCTCTGTCATTGCCCTGCCACCAGTTGACGGTGATCACCGGCATGTCGGCGGTCCTTTTCTGCAGATGACGGTTCAAGGGCGCGAGCGCGGCTGTCCGAGAATCCCCGGAACGCCGGAGGGCAGGCAAGCCGGGGCTTCGGAAGAAGCGCGACTTGAACAAGTCGAACAGTCTCCGGTTGCTTTTCCTCACGCACCGGGAGCGAGTTGGTGAAGTCGCTTCGCAATTCCGCGTCCTGTTGCCGTCGATTTCCGGCCCGTGATGTGATCGGCGCCGTCCTGCCCGGCCGGTCCCGTCCGACCGCCGGGTTCTACTCCCGTGCCGGGACGGCGTATCGCGCCCGATGCCCGCGCGGCCATCCCAGCACGGGAGCACAGGTCTCCTGACAGGTTCGGAAGGAATGCCGGTGTCCCTCTTCGACATACGCAGGATCGGCGGAAAGATCGGCGCGGAGGTGACGGGCATCGACCTTTCCACCGAGTTGTCGGATTCCGTCTTCGGGCAGATCCACGCCGCGTTCCTGGAGCACAAGGTCCTGTTCTTCCGGGACCAGGACATCAGCGACGAGCACCAGCTCGCCTTCGCCGCGCGGTTCGGCCCGCTCACCCAGACGCACCCGATGATGCGGACGGTCGACGGCGCTCCCCAGGTCATCCCGGTCGACGGCGAGGACCAGCGTGCCGACCACTGGCACACCGACATCAGCTTCACCACCGCCCCGTCGCTGGGCACGACCCTGCGCAGCGTGGTGCTGCCGCCGTACGGCGGGGACACGATGGTCGCGAACGCGGCCGCCGGCTACAAGGACCTGCCGGCCGAGCTGCGCGAGATAGCCGACCGGCTCTGGGCCGTGCACACCAACCACGCGGAGCAGCCGCGGCTGGGGACCGACCGTGGGGACGAGGTCCGCGCGGCGTTCCTGGCCCGCCGGTTCGAGGCCGCCCACCCCGTGGTGCGGGTGCACCCGGAGTCCGGCGAGCCGAGCCTGTTCCTCGGCGGTTTCGCGCAGTGGCTCGTGGGCCTGGAGCCGCGCGAGTCCCGGCCGATCATCGACGTGCTCCAGTCGTACGTGCGGCGGCCGGAGAACACCGCGCGCTGGACCTGGCGGCCCGGCGACGTCCTCATCTTCGACAACCGCAGCACGCAGCACTACGCGGTCAACGACTACGGGCGGCACCAGCGGGTGCTGCACCGGGTGTCCATCACCGGCGACGTGCCCGTGGGCCTCGACGGCAAGCAGAGCTACGCGCTGAAGACGGGCGAGTGAGCATGGAGACCTCCCCGTCCCACGGCCCGGACGCCTTCGCCGCGCGGCTGCGCGGCCGTGAGCGCCTGATCGGCTACTGGATCGCCCTGGACAACCCGGCCGGGACCGAGCGGATCGCCGGACTCGGCTACGACTACATCGGAGTGGACGGTCAGCACGGCGTGCTGCACCAGCCCGGGTGGCAGGCGGCGATGCTGGCGGTGGACGCCCGCGGCCGCTCCGCCGGGGTCATCCGGGTGCCGTCGCCGGACCCGGTCGCGATCGGGATCGCGCTCGACACCGGAGCGCGCGGCGTCGTGGTCCCGATGGTCGAGAGCGCCGAACAGGCGCGGGCCATGGTGCGGGCCTGCCGGCACCACCCGGCGGGAACGCGCAGCCTCGGCGGGCCCGTCCGGGCCGAGATCCGCGTGGGCTCCGTGCCCGCCGAGATCGACGAGCGGGTGGCGTGCATCGTGATGATCGAGACGGCGGCCGCGCTGGACGACCTGGAGGCCATCTGCGCGACGGAGGGCCTCGACGCGGTGTACGTCGGACCCGCCGACCTGTCGGCCGCGCTCGGCGCGCGGTGGTTCGGCGACCCGGCCGCCGCCGACGCCCTGGAGGCCGCGCTGGTCCGGATCACGGAGGCCGCCCGCCGGCACGGCATCGCCTGCGGCATCCACGTCCTGGACGGGGAGAGCGCCGCGAAGCGGCTCGCCGAGGGGTTCACCTTCGCCACCGTCTCCAGCGACATCACCCACCTGCAGCAGGTCGCCGCCGAGCATCTGTCGGCGGCCCGGGGCTCCGGCCCGGCCTGAGCGGGCACCGGACGAGGAGGGGAACCGTGACGACAGACGTGAGCACCCTGCCCGGGGGCGCCGCCGTGGCGCCGCCGGCCCGGTCGCTGGAGGACCTGGTCGGGCGTACGCCGCTGCTGGAGGTCCCGCTGCCGGGGCTGCCCGGCTCGGTGCGGCTGCTCGCCAAGGTGGAGATGGCCAATCCGCTCTCCAGCGTGAAGGACCGGGCCGCGCTGTTCATGGTGCGGGCCGCGGAGGAGGCGGGGCTGCTCCCGCCGACCGGGGGCACGGTCATCGAGTGCTCCTCCGGCAGCACCGGCATCTCGCTGGCCGCGCTGTGCGCCCGCCGCGGTCACCGGTGCGTCATCGTGATGCCGGACAACGCCACCGAGGAACGCCGTCTGATCCTCCGGGAGCTGGGCGCCGAGGTGCATCTCGTACCGGCCCAGGACGGTCTCATGGCCGCGTGGGCGTACGCGGAGGAGCTCCAGCGCACCCTGCCCGGCTCGTGGGTGCCGCACCAGGACCGCAACCCGGCCAACGTACGGGCGCACTACGAGACCACGGGCCCGGAGATCTGGGAGGCCACGCGGGGCCGCGTCGACGTCCTGGTGTGCGGGGTCGGCACCGGCGGCACGCTGACGGGCACGGCCCGCTATCTGAAGGAACGCACCACCCTGCACGTGGTCGCCGTCGAACCGGCCCGCAGCGCCGTGATGTCCGGGGGCGATCCCGGCCCGCACGGCATTCCCGGCATCGGCGCCGGCTATGTCTCGGACATCACCGACCTCTCCCTCGTGGACGAGGTCGTCGCGGTCCCGGACGAGGCCGCGGCCGTCACCTCCCGGGAGATCACCCGGGCCACCGGCCTCACCGTCGGCGTCTCCTCGGGAGCCGCCGCCTGGGCGAGCCGCGCCGTGGTCTCCGACCCGCGTTGGGCGGGCGCCACGGTCGTCACCGTCTTCCCCGACAGCGGGGAGCGCTATCTGTCGACGGCCCGCTGATCCGTCGCCTCCTCACGAAAGACAGGCAGCCATGTGCCGGATCTTCGGCTACTTCAACACGGTGGCGACGCCGCACGAGATGCGGACCGTCGCCGCCCTCCAGCGGCACGGGGGCCCGGACGCCACGGGCATGTCCCAGGCACCCGAATGGGGTCTGGGCAACAACAGGCTCGCGGTCGTCGACCTGGACGGCGGCGAGCAGCCGTACGGCCGGGGCGGGCCGGTGCAGGTCGTGTTCAACGGGGAGATCTACAACCACGAGGAGCTGCGCCGTCGGCTGGAGGCGCGGGGGCACTCGCTTCCCGACCGCTGCGACGGCTCGGTCCTGCCCGCCCTCTACCTGGAGTACGGCGAGGAGTTCACCGAGCACCTCGACGGCATGTACGCGCTGGCGCTCCTCGACACGCGCGGCGAGGTTCCCCGTCTGCTGCTGGCCACCGACCACATCGGGATGAAGCCGCTGTACTACCGGTGGGACGCGGCGGACCGTTCCCTGCGGTTCTCCTCCGAGCTGCCGGCGCTGCTCGGGTTCGGCGGGATCGGCGGCCGGGTGCGGGAGTCCGCCCTGGACGCGTACCTGTCGACCCGTACCCCGTTCGGCACGCGGACCATGTACGAGGACGTGGAGGTGCTGGAGCCGGGCACGACGTGGGTGTGCGAGCTGGGCGGCACCCCGCGCGTGCGGCGGCGGGCGGCGGACGTGTCCGGCGCACCGGCCGGTGACGGATTCTCCGCGGCCCGGCGGGTGCGGCACACGCTGCGGTCCGAGGTGGGCCGGCTGCTCGTGGCGGACGTTCCGGTGGCCCTGATCACCTCCGGCGGCCTGGACTCCAGTCTGGTCACGGCGCTCGCGGCCGAACGCGGGCCGGTGCACACGTTCAACATCGCCTACCGGGGTGCCTGGCCGTTCGACGAACGGCACTTCGCCCGCGAGGTCGCCGAGCGCGCCGGGGCGACGCACCATCAGGTGGAGATCGACCCGGCCGCCTTCCCCGCGCTCCTCGAGGACACGGTGTGGCACCTGGGGCAGCCGAACGCCGACCCGATCGCGCTCAGCACGTTCGCCCTGTTCCGGGCGGTCCGTGACGCGGGCTTCACGGTCGCCCTCACGGGCGACGCCGCCGACGAGGTGTTCGGCGGGTACGAGCGGATGCGGGTCGCGGCCGAGCGGGACGCCGCGGGCGCGGACTGGTCGCAGGGCTACCTGGACGCCCTGTCCGCGGCACCCGCGGCCGTGCGGAACGGGCTGTACACCGAGGCCTACCGGGCCCATGTCGCCACGGATCCGGCGCTGCCCGCGGCGGCCCGGGACGATCTGCTCCACGGCCCCGGTACGGTCCTCGACCGCATCACCCGGTTCGAGCTGGACTACCGTCTGCCCGCCTACCACCTCCGGCGCGTCGACCATCTGAGCATGGCCTCCTCGGTGGAGGCCCGGGTGCCGTTCTGCCAGCGGTCGGTCGTGGCCCTGGGTCGGGCGCTCACCGACCATCAGCGGATCCATGGCGGTCAGGTCAAGCGGACCCTCTACGCCGCGGCGGCCGGACTGCTGCCGGACCGGGTGCTGTCCCGTCCCAAGCAGCCGTTCACCCTGCCGGTGACGGCGATGCTGCGGCCCGGCACCTCCTTGTGGGAGTACGCCCGGGACCTGCTGGCGCCGGGCCGGATCTCGGCCGCCGGGCGGCTGGACGGACGAGCCGTCGACGCCCTGTTCGCCGCGCAGGCCGACCGGCCCGACGACACCGCGTCGCTGGCCCTGTGGGCGCTGCTCGTGCACGAGGTGTGGGAGGAGCAGTTCCGGCGTTCCGTGCGGCGCCTCGGCGCGGCCGGGGTTCCGCCGGGCGCGACGAGGCCGCTGGCGGTGGCGGCGTGATCGGGCACCTCGCGTACGCGTCGGGCAGCCCCTGCCCGACGTTCGTGCTGGACGCCACGCGGCTCCCGCGTGACGAGGAGGCGCTGCTCGCGCACCTCGCGGAGGCCCGCCGCTATCTGGTCGACGCGGGCGGGGCCCATGTACTGAAGATCGCTCTGGTCGAACCGTCCGCGCATCCGATGTTCGACCTCGACTACCGCTTCGTCCAGGCGCTTCCGGGTGCTCCGGACCGGTTCGACCTGCGCGGCTCGTGCGGTCACTCGATCCTGTCGGCGGTGGTGGCCGCCTCGCGTTCGGGGACGCTGCCCCGTCTGGTGCCGGGTGCGCGGATCCGTGTGCAGGTCCTCAACAACGGGGACAGCGTGGTGTGCGAGGTCGACCGGGTCGAGCGGGACGGGGCCGGTTTCACCGTCACCTTCGTCCAGGCGTCCCCGGTTCCCTTCGGCGACCTGCTGCCCGCCGGCCGGCCCCGTACCACGCTGGAGGCCGACGGCGAGCGGGTGGACGTCTCGCTCGTCAACAGCGCCAACGCGTACGCGTTCGTGGACGCGCGCGCCCTCGGAGTGCCCGACCAGGCCGCCCTGTTCGCCGCGGGCGACGAGCTGCTCGGCCGGCTGGAGTCGATCCGGGGCGCCGCCGCCGACCGTCTCGGCTGGCCCCGCGGCGGGGCCTTTCCCAAGATCGCGGCCGTGCTGCCGTCCGAGGACGGCGGGATCGCGGCCCGTGCCGTGACCGTGCCGCGCTGGCATCCGTCGATCGCCCTGACCGGTGTCGTCTGCCTCGGCACCGCGGTGCGGATCCCCGGCACCGTGCCCTGGAGCATCGCCCGCGAGAACGGGGCCGACACCGGCCTGATCGACATCTCCACGCCCGGCGGACGGACGGCCGTCACCGCGGTGACCACGGTCCCCGGGAGCACCGGGGACGAGGGCGCCCTGCTGTGGGCGACCGTCGCGCGCAAGCACGTCACCTTCCAGGGGTCGTTCGTCCTGGCGCCCCTGAGCCATCTGCAATTCGAGGAGGTCGCCCAATGTCTGGCTCTGTCGGGGGCGGCATGAGGCCGCTGCTGACGGCCGGGCTGCGTGCCCGGCTGTCCGATTCCGCCGACAAGACCGATCATGCCGGCGAGCCGGACCGCGAGGTGCTGGCGGCGCTGCGCGCGAGCGGCCTGCTCGGTACGGCCGTTCCGGTCCGCCACGGTGGCTCGGGCGGGGACGCCGTGGCGGTCAACCGCGTCGTCGAGGAGATCGCCCAGGTCAACCCGTCGGTGGCGATCATCGCGTTCCAGCATTTCGCCGTGAGCGCCCGGATCTCCGAGTGGGGCACCGAGGAGCAGCGGGAGCGCTGGCTGCCGCGGCTGGCCGACGGCACGTGGCTCGCCGCCTCCGCGTGGAGCGAGACCGGCGCCGGGGCGGCCAAGCGGAACCTGGCCAGTGGCGGCGAGCGCCTCGCGGACGGCCGCTGGCGGCTGGACGGCTCGAAGACGTTCACGACCGGGGCCGGGGTCGCCGATCTCTATCTGGTCCTGGTGCAGACGGCGCGCCCGACCGACACCGGGACGGGATACGGGGCGGACGGTCAGACGTTCTTCCTGGTCGAGGCCGGCAATCCCGGGCTCGTACCGGATCTCGGTCTGGACCTCGCCGGCATGCGGGGCTCGGCGACCGGGTTGATCGCCCTGGACGGCTGTGTCGTCACGGACGCGGACCGGCTCGGTCCGGCCGGCGGGGCCGCGTCGGTCATCGCGGGGGTCCGGGAGTCGGGTGCCAGCCTCGGCGCGGTGTCCGTCGGCATCGCCCAGGCCGCGTTCGACCTGGCCGTCCGTCACGCGAAGGGGCACGGTCTGCTGGACCTGCCCGGCGTGCGGCACCGGCTGGTGGACCTGGCGACCCGGGTCGAGACGGCGCGGGCCGTCGTGGCCGGGGCCGGTGCGCGGACTTCGGCCGCTCCGGGCCTGACCACGCTGCACAGCAAGCTCCACGCGAGTGTGGCCGCCGAGGAGATCTGCCTCGACGTCGCACGGACGCTCGGCTCGGCCGGGTACCGCGAGGGCGCCCCGATCGGGCGGTTGCTCGCCGACGCGCGCGGCATCGCGTTCATGGGGCCGACCAACGACCTGTGCCGGGATCTGGTGGCGGCGACGTGGACCGGCTGACCCCCGCGCCCGACCTCGTGGTCAGCGGCCGCAGGCTGGTGACGCCGCACGGGGTGCGCCCGGGCCACGTGCTCGTCGCCGACGGGCGGATCACGGCCGTCACCGACACCGACACGGCGCCCGCCTCGGCGGAGCGGATCGATGCCGGCGACCACTACGTGCTGCCCGGGCTCGTCGACTCGCACGTGCACTTCCGCACGCCCGGTCTGACGTACAAGGAGGACTGGGAGCACGGCAGCCGGGCGGCGGTCCGCGGCGGTGTCACCACCGTCCTCGACATGCCGAACACGGTGCCCCCGACGCTGGATCCGGAGGCGGTGCTCGACAAGGCCCGTCTGGTGGAGGGGCGTTCGCTGGTGGACCTGCGGTTCCACATCGGTCTCGACCCGGCACGTCCCGAGCTCCTCGCGGATCTCGACCCCGCGGTGGCGACCAGCGCCAAGGTGTTCATGGCCGGCCACCACACGGCCCCCACCGTCGTCCGCGATCCGGCGGCGCTGGAGAAGGCGTTCGCCGCGGCGGCCGAGGGAGGGGTGCAGCTCGTCCTGCACGCCGAGGACGACGGGCTGTTCGCGCTCCTCGACGCCTGGTGGGGTGAGCCGGGCCACTATCTGGAGTACGAGCAGCGGCGCCCGCGCACCGGTGGCATCGTCGCGGTCGCCAAGGTGATCGAGCTGGTGCGGCGGTACGGCACGCGGGCGCACATCCTGCACCTGTCGAGCGCCGAGGAGGCCGATCTGGTGTGCGCGGCGCAGGCCGCCGGGTATCCGGTCACCTTCGAGGTCACCGGCCACCACCTGTCGTTCACCGACAAGGACACCTCCCGCCTGGGCGCCCGCACGCGGCTGTCGCCGTCGATCCGGGGGCAGGCGGATCAGGACCGGCTGTGGCGGGCCCTGGCGGAGGGTCAGCCCACCACGCTGGGCAGCGATCACGCGCCGCACACCGTCGCCGAGAAGACGCGCTCGGTCGCCGCCTCGCCGCCGGGGCTGCCCGGCGTGCAGGAGCTGGCCGTCGCCGTGTGGACCGGGATGCGCCGCAGGTGGCCCGAGGAGGATCCGGACACCGCCGCGGCCCGTCTGGTGCGGCACCTGTCGCAGGCGCCGGCCGAACTGTTCCGGCTTCCCGGCAAGGGGCGGATCGAGGCGGGCGCCGACGCCGACCTGGTCGTCTTCGCGCCCGACACGCCCTGGATGCTCTCGGCGCACGACGTGGAGAGCAAGTGCGGCTGGTCGGCCTACGAGGGCTGGACGTTCACCGGCCGTGTCGAGCGCACCCTGCGGGCCGGTCGCACGGTGTGGGACGCCGCCACGGGCGCCTTCGGCGCGTACGACGGCCGCCTGCTGAGGGCCGCGGCCGGAACCTCCGGGGACAGGACTTCCGCGGACGGTACACAGACGGCGGCGCTCGCCGCCCGGGAGGGATGACATGGCCAGAAGACGGTCCGTCGTGGTGGCGGGCGGCGGGATCGGCGGGCTCGCGGCTGCCGCGGGCATGGCCGCGCGCGGTCTCGACGTCACCGTCGTCGAACGAGCGAAGCGGATCAGCGCCGGCGGCTCCGGCCTCGTGCTCTATCCGAACGGGGTGCGGGCGGCCGACGCCCTGGGCGCGCGCATCGGCGCCCGGCTGCGGGCCGTCGGGCACGTCACCCGGCGCGACGAGGTGCGGGTGCTGATGGACGCGTCCGGCACCGTGCTCGCGGAGGAGCCGATCGGCGCCGCCGCCGACATCCTGGGCGAGCCCCAGATCCCCGTACTGCGCTCCGCCCTGTCCCGGCTGCTGCTCGACGAGGCGCTCAAGGCCGGGGCGGCCGTCCGCCTGGCGACCGCCGTCACGGACTACACCGGGCACCCCGGGCACGTCGCGGTGACGCTGTCCGACGGAGACGTCGTCGACTGCGACGCGCTGATCGGCGCCGACGGCATCCACTCGGCGGTCCGGGCCCGGATGCTGGGCGGCGAACCGCCGCTCTACCAGGGCTACACCTCGGTCCGCGGGCGGACCACCGGCTCCGTCCTCGGGCAGCACGGGTACGTCGTCAACGGGCGCGGCGTCCAGCTGTTCGTCGCCCCGGTCGGCGGGGACACCCTGTACTGGACCGCCAAGATCACCGCGCCGGCCGGGGAGTGGCCCGCCAAGGGGGCCGCCGGCGCCCGGCTGGCCCTGCTCGACGCCTTGGAGGGCTGGCACCCGCCCGTCGTCGACCTGGTGCGCGACGCGGATCCGGAGGACATCGTCGTCACCGACATCCACGACCGCGAGCCCACCTCGCGCTGGGTGGACGGCCGGGTGGCGCTCCTCGGCGACGCGGCGCACCCGATGGTCCCGGCCCTCGGCCAGGGCGCCAACATCGCGCTGGAGGACGCCGCCGTGCTCGTCGACGCGCTCGCCTCGGCGGCCGAGGTGCCCGACGCCCTCGCCGCCTACGCCCGCGAGCGCGTCGACCGGGCCGCGGCCGTGGTCCTCGCCTCGCGCCGTCAGGGCTCGCTCGACCAGGGGGCCGACCAAGAGGGCGAGGAGCGGCGCAACGCCCGCATCCGGTCCGCCGGGCGCAAGGACGCCGACGTCGTCGACGTCCTCGGCTGGCGCCCCCGGACACGGTCCCGTCACCTGGAGCGGGGCGCCGCGCCAACCCTGATGACCACCGTCCGTACGAAGAAGGAGACCACCACCATGGCACCGCATATCGTCCTGATCAGCGGCTCGCTGCGCATGGGGTCCACCTGCGACCAGGTGGCCGAATGGTGTGCCCAGCGGTGCGCCGAACAGGGCGCGTCCGCGCGTGTCTTCACCGGCGCGGAGATCGACTTCCCCGCGTACCGGCCCGGACTGGCCGGGTCGCACGCGGCCGTGGCCGGCTTCCTCGGCGAACTGCGCGCCGCCGACGGCGTGATCCTCGTGTCGCCGACGTACCACGCCACCGTGTCGGGGCTGCTGAAGAACGCCCTCGACTACGTCAACGACATCGGCGGGCCGGTGCCGTACCTGGAGGGACGCGCCATCGGCACGGTCGCGGTCGGCGCGGGCGCGCAGGGCGCGGTCTCGACGCTGACCACGCTGCGCACCATAGGCCACGCGCTGCGGGGCTGGCCGACGCCCGTGGGCGCCGCCGTCTCCCAGGTGCCGCCGCAGCCCTCCGTCGCCGACGAGCCCGGGCCCGACACGGCGCGGCTGATCGAGATGGTGACCCAGGTGGTCTGGCTGGGCGGTGCCCGCGACAGCGCCGTGGCGAATGCCCTGGGTGCCGTCGCCTGATCCGTCCGACACGGATTTCGTCATCGCAGGCAGAAAGTCGAACACACCGCGCGTGGACGCACGGTGGCAAGGAGTGGCTCTTATGTTCTCGTCCTCTGAATACCGTGTCATGCCCGTCCGGCTCGGGCCCGTGTGGCGTGACGCCAACGTCCGTTCCGGACCGTCCCTGGACAGTCCGGTCATCCGTCTGCTGATGCCGGACGCGTCCGTCACGTACCAGGCCGAGGGGTGGTCGCCGGGTGACGAGGTGGTGGAGGACCAGCACCGTGACGGTGTGATCACCAGCTCGGTGTGGTTCCGGCTGGCCATCGGCGGCTGGTCCAGCGCCGTCAACTTCGAGCCGGAGACGGTCGCCGAGGTCCTGGCCGTCGCCGCACCCGCCCCGCAGGGGGCCGACACCCCCTGAAGGGGGACCGGGTGCGGCGCTGCCGCCCGCCGGGTGACGTCGTCACCCGGCGGGCGGTCGGTCGTAGGACGCCGTCCGTCGACCCGTGGCGGGGCTCAGCCCACCTGACAGGGCCGCCCGTGAGGGCGTCCGCGGCGAGCGTGGGCGGGTCCGGCGGGCGAGGCCGCCGCGACCCACGCCGCCGACAGGACCACGGCGGCGGGCGCCGCGAGCACGGCGGGCGCGGCCAGGGCCATCCAGGCCCCGGAGGCGGCCGCCGGCGCGACAGGCGTGCTCGATTCCCTACGTGTCGTCATGCCGCCGCCGAGTCGGAGGCCCAGGCCCGGAGACGGACCCGGTCGTACTTGCCACTCCTCGTACGGGGGAGGGCGGCGAGGACACGGACGGTACGGGGGCGGGCGTGCGGGGGAAGGCTGCGGCATGCCTCGGCGACGCGGCCGGCCACGGCGGTCCGGTCGTTGTCGGAGCTCTCCACGAAGGCCCAGACGGTGTCGCCCCGGTCGCCGCGGCGGACGCCGACGACCGCGGCGTCGACGACTCCGTCCGCGGCCCGTACGGCGTCTTCCACGACCGTGGGGGCGACGGTCTCGCCGTGGACGACGAGGACCTCCTTGACCCGGCCGCCGACGGTGAGCCAGCCGTCGGCGGTGACCGCGCCGGTGTCACCGGTGCACAGCCAGCCGTCGGCGGTGAACGCCGTGCGGTCGAGGCCGCCGGTGACCGGGTCGAGGTAGCCGAGCATCAGGCTCGGGCTCGCGATCTGGATCTCGCGGCCCGGCCCGGCCGGACGGGCCCGTACGCCGTCCAGGAGGCGCCCGACGGTGCCGCGGCGCAGGTCGTCGGGGGCGTTGAGAGCGACGTTGGGTCCTGCCTCGCTGAGTCCGTAGCCGTCGTGCAGGGGTGTGCCGGTGGCCGCGAGGAAGTCGTCGTACAGGGCGGGGGTGAGGACGTCGCCGCCGCAGCCGCGGATCCGCAGGCCGGCGAGCAGCAGGGCGGTGGCGGGGTCCTTGGCGGCCTCGGCGGTGAGCATCCGGTACATGCTGGGCACGCCGTCGAGGGAGGTGATGCCCTCCGTCGCGATCCGGGCCAGGACACCGCGCAGGTGGAAGCCCGACTCGGCGTACAGGTGGGCGCCGGTCGCCCGCCACACCTGCAGCACGCTGTAGCCGTAGGCGTGGCGCAGCGGCAGCGGGAGCAGCAGCCGGTCATCGGCCGTGACCCGCATCCGGGCGGCGGTGGCGCGGGCCTGGTGGGCGAGGGCGGCGGCGGAGACGGCGACGGCCTTGGGGTCGCCGGAGCTGCCCGAGGTCCAGAAGACGGCGGCGGTCTCCTCGGGGACGCCGAGCGGGCTCGCGGCTGCCGCGGCGACGACGGGCTCTCCGGAACCGGTGGAGTGAACGACGGCCGCCGGGGCGATGTGGCGTGCGGGGGCCGCGCCGTCGAGCAGCAGGGGTGCGTCGGCGGCCTCGGCGGCGAGCGCGGCGACGACGGCGGTCAGCGGGTGGTCGGAGGCGAGGGCCGCGGCGCGTCCGGGTCCGGCGCCCGCCGCGGCGAGTTCCCTGGTGGTGCGGGTGACGAGTCGGGCCAGTCGGCCGGGCGGGACGTGTTCGCCGTCGACCGTCAGCAGCGGCTGTCGGGGGCTCATGCGGCGGCCTCGGCGTGCGGGGCGGTGTCGAAGACGCGGCGCACGCCCACGGGGACGTCGGTGTCGCGGACCGGCACCGTGATGACGGTGGTGCGGCCCTCGGCATGGGCCTTGGCCGCCTCGTCGAGGGCCGCGGCGAGTTCGGCGGCGGTGGTGCACCGCACGGTGTGACCGCCGAGCGCGCGGACGGCTGCGTCGGTGTGCGAGGGCGTGGTGAAGCGGGTGAGGGTATCGGGTGCCTGTTCCTCGGCGCGTACGAAGCGGGGCCAGCCGTAGCCGCGGTTGTCCAGGACCAGGACGGTCAGGCCGAGGTCCAGCTCGGCGGCGGTGGGCAGTGCGGCGAGACCCATCTCGAACGCGCCGTCGCCGCAGACGAGGACGGTGCGCCGGGACCGGTCGGCGAGCCCGGCGCCCACAGCCGCCGGGAGGCCGAAGCCCACCATGGTCTGCTCGCCGGGGGTGATCACCCGGGCCCGGTCACCGACGGACACCACGGGGTGGTGGTAGCCCCACATGTCGTGCAGCCCGTTCTCCTGGACGAGGGTGGCGTCACGGGTCACCGATTCCTGGAGCAGCCGCAGCGCCTCGGACACGGTCAGCTCCGGGCCGTCCGTCACGGCGGCGGTGTGGCGGGCGCGCGTTTCCTCGCGTACGGCGGTGACGGCGGCCCGGCGGATCGCGGCGGCCTCGGTCTTCGCCGGAGGGTCGGTCTCCAAGGCGTCGGCGAGCTGGCCGGCCACCACGGCGGCGTCGCCGAGCAGCGCGACTTCGGGTTCCAGGACGGTGAGGAAGACGGCCGGGTCGACGTCGACGTGGACGAGGGTCTTGTCCTCCAGGCTCTCCCATCCCATGCGGGCGGTCTCCTCCAGGCGGGAGCCGATCACGAGCACCACGTCGGCGTCGGCGAGCAGGCGGTCCGCCGGAGGCGTGGTGTAGAGGCCGACCAGGCCGCAGGCCAGCGGGTGTTCCTCGTCGAGGACGCCCCGGCCGGCGGCGGTGGTGAAGACGGGGGCGCCCAGCAGCTCCGCCAGGTGCCGTACGGCGGGCCCGGCGCCCGCGGGCTTGCAGCCGCCGCCCGCGACGACCACCGGCAGCCGGGCCGCCGCGAGCAGTGCGGCGGCCCGGCGCACCTCCTTGACGTCGGCGGCGAACCTCAGCCGCCGCACCGGTGGGGCGGGCCGCGGCTCGGGGGCGGGGGCCCGCAGCACCTCGTCGGCGATCTCCACCAGCACCACGCCGGGAGCGCCGTTGACCGCGAGGTGGACGGCACGGCGCAGCGCCCAGATCAGCTGGCGCGGGTCCTCCACGAGGAAGCTCCACTTGGTCAGCGGCGCGGCCATGGCTGCCTGGTCGGTGTGCTGGAAGCCGCCCCGGCCGATACCGAGGGCGGGGACACGGGTGGTGACGACGACGACCGGGGCACCCAGCGAGGAGGCCTCCAGGAGGCCGGTGAGGGCGTTGGCGAAGCTCGGTCCGGAGTTGACGGCGAGGACGGCGGGCCGCCCGGAGACGGCGGCGTGCCCGATCGCCGCGCATGCTCCCGCCCGCTGGTCCCGCACGCCGATGACGCGCAGGCCGGGCACGGTCTCCGCGGCGTCCATCAGACCGGGCTCGTCGGAGGGCAGCCCGATGACGACGTCGCATCCGGCGTCCGCAAGGGTCCCGGCGGCGACGTGCCAGGGATGGTTCTCGGTGGTCACGCTCACGACTGGTGCTCCTCGACGGGATCGTGGGAACGGGAAGGGGCGGATGCGCGCAGGACGGCGCTGTGGCGAGAGGTGACCGGGCCGAGGACGGCCTTCACGGCCGTGCCCGCATACCGGCCTCGGCGGACAGCAGCAGGGGGCGGCCGGCGACGGTACCGCCGCGGCGCACGCTGCCCGCCCGGGGCCCGTAGCCGCCGAACGGCCGGTTGCCGTCCTCCACGTCGAACGTGATGCGCTCCTCGCAGACCACGCTGGTCGCGATGCGCGTCGTGCCGACGAGGGCCGGCTCGCCGAAGACCGAGACGTACATGCCACGGGCGGTCTCCTCGGCGGAGTGCAGCCAGCGGACGACCTGTCGGGGGTCGTCGTACTCCATGGTGAGGACGACCGGGGAGAAGAACTCCGGGGGGTGGAACGCGTCCTGCCACGGCAGGTGGAGCAACGTGGGCTCGACGACGTGCCGCGCCACGTCCACCCGGCCGCCGCGGACCGTGAACTCGCGGTGCGCCGAGAGGAATCCGGCCGCGTCCTCCACCGCGTCGGGATAGACGAGCGGCGCGACCCGGGTGGCGGGGTCGCGGCGGTCGCCGACGCGGACCTCGGCGAGCGAGTCGGCGAGCCGGGGCACGATCTCGCGGACGAGCGAGCGGTGGACGAAGACGATGTCGGTGCACAGGCAGTCCTGGCCCGAGTTGTACAGCCGGGCGTCGAGCACGGTGCGGCAGACGGCGTCGGGGTCGGCCTCGGGGCCGACCACCACCGGGTTGGGCCCGGACCCGAAGGTGAGCAGCAGGGCGTCGCCGGGCAGGCGGGCGGCGACCGCTTCGCCGTTGTCCGGCCGGCCGGTGAAGACGACGGCGTCGGAGCGGACGCAGTCGGCGAGGAAATCGCGCTGCGAGACAGGAGCCATGACGATCCGTCCGCCGCCCAGATCGCGCAGGTGCGGCCCGAGGATCTCGTGCACGGCCATGGCGGCGGGCGCGACCCGGGCCGACGGCCGGATGCGGACCTCGTCGCTGTAGAGCGACGGGATCACACCGAACAGGATGTAGGAGTACAGCAGATTGTTGGACGGCAGGAAGGTCGCGAGCCGGCCGAGCCGTCGCGGGATGTTCCGCAGCAGTTCCCAGGGGGCTCCGGAGAGGGCGCGCAGGGAACGGAACTGTTCGTCGGTGGCGGCCTGCGCGGTGGCGACACGGGTGAGTACGGAATGCAATTCCCGCCGGTGTCGCTGGAGCACGTCGACAATCCCGGGAACAAGAGCGTCCGCCGCCACGGGAAACGATCTTGGAAGGGGTGCCGGCCAGTCCGTGGAACCGTCCGGGAACGCCGACCCCAGCCCTGTCCCGATGACGTCGCTGCGCATGTGCGTACCCCCTTGCACCTGCCCGTGTACCTCGGGCGCGGGGGTCAGCGTCTCTTGCGCCGAAGCCGTCACGCATCTCGGTCCGTGCTCTCTTCCGAACCGGTCGAATCCACTGCGCATTCTCGGAGAACGACGCCGGATGGACGGCCAGTAGCATCCAGGACTACGTCGGGACACCCCCGTACCGGCGCCGGAATCCAGACGGCCGGTGAGAGAGGAGGAGCGCTGTGAAGAGAAGCGAATTCTGTTTCGGCGCATTCCCTTCCGCGGTCGTTCTGGATTCCGGATTTCTGCTTCCGGCGCTCCGCGGGGATGTCCTGCCCGCGCTCGTCTGAACTCGGCCACGACCGACGCCGCCGACCCGGCGTCGGCACGAGAACCGCTCCGGCCCGACCGCCGGACCCGACTCCCCCAGGAAAGGGGGGCACGAGACATGACCCCGCACGGACAGCTCGCCATCCGGCGACCGGCCGACCTCCCGCTGGACAGCCTGGTCCGGCTGGTGCGCTCCTACGAGGAGAACATCACGGGAGTGGCCACCTGCACCCGGGAGGACGTCCTTCTGGAGACCAGCCGTCCCGCTTGCGCAGAGAACAGCTGGTGTCTGACCGGCCCCGGCGACGAGGTGCTCGCCTGGGCGGCGATGACTCCCTGCGGCGACATCCTCGACGCCGCGCTGACCGCCCTTCCGGGTCGGCACAGCGAGAGCGCGGCACGCACCCTGCTGTGCCTGATGCTCGACCGCGCCGACGAGCTCTCCGTCGAGCGCGGCAAGCCGTACGCCGTCACCGTCGGCGGCGTGCTGCACGGCGACTCGGTGATCCCGTCCGTCCTGAAGGAGGCGGGGTTCATCCGCAGTGCCGCCCTGGGGCGGTACGACATCGATCTGACGGTCCCGCTGTTGCCGCCGTTGCTTCCCGATGGCGGAGTCATCCGGCAGGCCGGCGCGGAGGACGAGGGCACCCTGCACGCCCTGCACCTGCGCAGCCTGTCCAAGGGCCCCAAGGCCGAGGAGCCGGCCGCCTTCCGCGCGGGCCTGCGGCGACTGCGCGAGTCCGGCGGCGTGACGCTGCTGCTCGAGGTGTCCGGCCGCCCGGTCGGCTACGCACTGGCCCGGACCGTCGCCGGAGAAGGCCGCGTCCTGGACCTCGGTGTCGCACCCGCCTTCCGCGGGCTCGGCATCGGCCTCGCCCTGCTCACCGCCGTCCTCGCCGAACTGCGCGGTCTGGGCGCCACCCGGGCACTGGTCACCCTGGACTCGGGCGACCTGAACGACCACGAGGGGCTCGGACACGTGCTCCGTGTTCAGGGCGCACGCGTCGTCACCCGCTTCCGCAGAGCCGACACGGACTGACCGACCGACGCCCGCTCCCGTACGGACGCCGACCTGACACGGGCAGCACTCCCGACCGAGTCCCGCCCCCGACATCTGACGCAACGATACCGACCCGCCCCCGTGCCGGAAGCGGTCGGCGCCCCGTCGGCCCTTCTTCGTGAAGTCGCCGCCGCGCGCGGACCTTTCACCCGCCCGTCCAGACCGGTCGGTACCAGAACGGAGCCCTTCATGACCCCCACCGGCGCACCCAGGCGACTGCTGATGGTGATGCCCTACAGCCAGTTCGTCCGCAAGGCCGCCGAGGCGGGCTTCGAGGTCTGGGCGATCTGGGACCCGGCGCTGCGCGAGCGGGAGTACCTCGACGAGGTCGCCGAGCACGCCCAGGAGCTGCTGCTGACGGACTTCTCCGACGAGGCCGGCCTGCGTGCGCTCATCGCGAGGACGGTGCGCGCCCACGGCATCGGCACGGTCCTCCACCTGGGGGCCGAGGAGTCGATGCCGCCGGCCGTCGCCGAGGCCGAGGCGCTCGGCGTCTCCCCGAACCCGGCCTCCGCCGTCACCGTCCTCAACGACAAGGCCGCGATGCGCGCGCTCCTCGCCGAGCACGGGCTCTCGGTCGTCCGCGCGGAGTCCGCCGGGACCGTGGAGGAGGTCTCGGCCGCCCTGGACCGGCTGCCGCCGCCCGTCGTCGTCAAGCCCGCCCGGGCCTCCGGCAGCCGCGGCGTCGCCCTGATCCGCGACGCGGCGGACCTGGAGGAATGGACGGACCGCGTCACGGAGGCCGGTCTCGCGGGGCCGTACCTGGTCGAGGAGTACCTCCAGGGCCCCGAGTTCAGCGTGGAGACCCTCTCCGCCGACGGCGTGCACCACGTCATCGGCATCACGGCCAAGCACACCACCGGCGCCCCCTTCTTCGTCGAGACCTCGCACGTCCACCCGGCCCCGCTCGGGCAGGACGAGCGGACCGCGATCCACGCGGTGGTGACCGGGCTGCTCGACCTGGCCGGCTACCGCTTCGGCCCCGCGCACACCGAGGTCATCCTCACGCCGCGCGGCCCGCGCATCGTCGAGTCCCAGACCCGGCTGGGCGGGGACCGGATCCCGCTGCTCATCGAGACCGCCTCCGACTACGACATCGAGGCGGCGATCTTCCGCACCCTCGCCGGGGAGCCGGTCGAGCCGCCCACCCCCCGGCACACCGCGTCCGTCGGATTCTTCTTCCTCTCCGCAGGCCGGCTGGAGTCCGTCGAGGGCCTCGACGCCGTCCGCGCGCTGCCCTACGTCCAGGCGGTGCACTTCCCCTTCTCCCCCGGGGACGAACTGCCGCCCACCACCAGCTCGTTCACCCGCCACGGCTACGCCGTCGTCGACGCCGAGTCCCCCGCCGAGGCCGCCGACCGCATCGCCCGCGTCCGCGGACTGCTGCGCGCGGACGTCCGCGACGCCGTGCTCGCCGCCCCGAAGGGATCCCTCTCATGAGCAACGCCAAGACCGTCCTGCTGATCGGCGGCGTCGACGCCCATGTGGAGCGCTTCACCGCGCTCGGCGTCAAGATCGTCCTGATTCAGCACCCCGACAAGGTCACCGAGTACCAGACGCGCGCCGCCGACGTGCTGCTCGTCGTCGACTACACCGAATGGGACGTCGTACGGCCCTTCGCCGAGGCGGCCCGCGCGGTCTACGGCGTGGACGCCGTGGTCTCGCTCACCGAACCCGGTCTGAACCCGGCGAGCCGGCTGGGCGACCTGTTCGAACTGACCGACGGCCGCCGCTACGAGGTGAGCCGTCGCATGCGCGACAAGTGGCTGATGCGCCGCCACCTCGCCGAGCGGGGTCTTCCGGTGCCCCACGCCGCCCTGGTGGAGGACCGGGCCTCGCTCGACGCCTTCGGCGAGCGGGCCGGCTTCCCGTTCATCCTCAAGCCCGTCTCGACGACCGCCGGCTTCGGTCTGCTGCGCGCCGAGGGCCCGGAGGACCTGGACCGGGTGTGGGCGCGCGTCCAGGAGCTGGACGGCGGCCGGACCGACCGGGGCTCGACCATGTTCACCGTCGACGGCTTCCTGATGGAGTCCTACATCGACGGACCGGAGTTCAGCGTCGAGGCCCTGAGCTTCGCCGGCCGCCACGTCGTCGTCGCCGTCACCGAGAAGCTGACGTCGGAGGAGCACTTCGTCGAGCTCGGGCACGCCGTGCCCGCCCGGCTGTCCGATCCCGACCGGGAGCGGCTGACCGGCGCCGTCGAGGACTTCCTGACCGCCATGGGCGTCACCGACGGTCCCAGCCACACCGAGATCCGGCTCTCCTCGCGCGGCCCGGTCGTCATCGAGTCCCACAACCGGCTGGGCGGCGACAACATCGTGGAGCTCGTCGAGGCCGCGTACGGCGTCGACATGATCGCCTACGGGGCCGCCTGGCCGCTCGGGCTCACCGAGCCGCTCGCCGAGGCGCCGGCACCGAAGGGGGCCGCCGTGATGCGGGTCGTGCTGCGCGAGCCGGGCACCGTCACCGCCGTGTCGGGAGTGGAGGCCGTCCGGGCCCGGCCGGACGTGCTGGCCGCCCAGGTCTCCGTCCGCGCGGGGGACACCGTACGTCCCCTGAACGACAACTGGGACCGCCTCGGCAGCGTCGTGGCCACGGCCGCCGACACCGACAGCGCGGTGGAGCTGTGCGAACGCCTGGTGCGCGAGGAGATCCGCATCGACGTCGAGCCGGCGGCCGCGGACGCGCCGGCCCTGGCCGCCTGACCGATGACCCCGCCGAAAGGAGCCGACGGCATGACCCGACAACCCGGTCTGCTGCGCACCCTGATCGAGGACCTGAACGTCGTCGTCGCCCGTGACCCGTCCCTCGGCGGCCGCTGGGAGGCCCTCGGCCACACCGGTCTGTCCGCCGTGTGGGCGCACCGCGTGGCGCACCGGCTGTACCGCCGGCGGCTGCGCGTGGCCGCGCGGACCGTCGCCCGGGTCGCCCGCCGCCGTACCGGCGTCGAGATCCACCCCGGCACGGTGCTCGGCCGCCGCGTCTTCATCGACCACGGCGCGTCCGTGGTGATCGGCCAGACCGCCGTCGTCGGCGACGACGTGACGATCTACCAGCAGGTGACGCTCGGGGCGGTGGGCTGGTGGACCGACAACCACCGCCCGCCCGGTGCCCGGCGGCATCCGGTCGTCGGCGACGGTGTGATCCTCGGCGCGAACGCGACCGTCCTCGGGCCGGTCACCATCGGCGACCGCGCCCTGATCGGCGCCATGGCCACCGTCACCGAGGACCTGCCGCCCGGCGCCCGGGTGTACGCGGCGCGTTCCGTCGTCCGGCCCGCGCCCGCGCTGCGGCCGGTCCCCGACGCCACTGCCGGTGCCGGGCGGACCGCCGGCCCGACGCCCGTCTCCGCGCCCGTGCCCGACGCCGTGCGGGTGCTCGCCTCGGCGGGTTCCTGGTGACCCGCTCCCCCGCCTCCCCCGACCTCTTCCCTACCCCTGGAGTCCTCTGGTGACCACCGACCTCCTCACCGCACCCGCCCGGCGGCGCGTCGCCGCCGGCCTCGAAGAACTCATCGGCAACACCCCCCTGGTCCGCCTCGCCCTCCCGGACGGCGCGCCCGGAACCGAGGTCCTCGCCAAGATCGAGGCCGCCAATCCCTTCGCCAGCAGCAAGGACCGGGCCGCCCTGGCCATGCTCCGCGGCGCCGAGCGGCGCGGTGAACTCGCCCCCGGCGGCACCGTGGTGGAGTCCACCTCCGGCAACACCGGCATCGCCCTCGCCGCGCTGTGCGCCCTGCGCGGCTACCGCTGCGTGGTCGTCCTGCCCGACAGTGCGACGCCCGAGCGGATCGGGCTGCTGACCGCGCTCGGCGCGGAGATCGTGCAGACGCCCAGCGCCGACCGGTTCGCCGGCGCCATCGCCAAGGCCGAGGAGATCCAGGCCGCCACGCCCGATTCGTGGTACGTGTGCCAGCACGAGAACCCCGACAACGTCCAGGCCCACTACGAGACCACGGGACCCGAGATCTGGGCGGACACGGGCGGCCGGGTCGACGTCCTCGTCGCCGGTGTCGGCACCGGGGGCACCCTGACCGGCGCCGGCCGCTTCCTCCGGGAGCGCAACCCGGAGCTGGAGGTCGTGGCGGTCGAGCCGGAGGGCTCGCCGGTCCTCTCCCGCGGCTACGCCGGGACCCACCGCATCCCCGGCCTGAACGGCGGTTTCGTCTCTCCCACCACGGACGTCGCGCTCATCGACCGGGTGATCACCTGCTCCGACGAGGCGGCCCTGGAGACGGCCCGCGCGCTCACCCGGGAGCAGGCCCTCTTCACCGGGCTCTCCTCCGGTGCCGCGGTGTACGGCGCGACGCTGCTCGCCCGGGATCCCGCGTACGCGGGCAGGACGATCGTGACGATCCTCCCGGACACCGGGGAACGCTACGTCAGCATCTGGAACGAAGGGACCTCCGCATGACCACGCTCGTCCTGCACCGCGGCTCGCTGCGCGCCAACCCCTACGAGCGGTGGCTGGCCGACAGCGGTGAGAAGATCGTCCTGCTGGGCTCGGCCGAGCAGCTCGCCCTGTTCGGCGAGGAGCTGCCCACGGAGGCGCCCTATCTGCACGCCGAGGTGCTGACGGACTACGACACCGGCCCGCACGTGGCCGAGCGGGCCGCCGCCCTCGTCGAGGAGTTCGGCGTCACCGACATCGTCGCCTGCCAGGAGTTCGACATCGAGCGGGCGGCGGTGCTGCGCGAGCGCTACGGCCTGCCGGGGCAGCGGCCCGAGTCCGCCCGGGTGTACCGCGACAAGTGGGAGATGAAGCAGGTCGCGAAGGCGGCCGGGATCCCCGTCGCCGACCACGTGCTGCTCCGGGAACGGGAGGACCTCGACCGTTTCGCCGAGCGCCACGGGCTGCCGGTCGTGGTCAAGCCGCGCAAGGGGCTGCTTTCCGTCGGCGTGTCCGTCCTGCGCACCCGCGAGGAGCTCGACGCGTGGGCGCGGGACGCGGAGCTGCTCTCCCCGGACGGGGAGCCGGAGTGGCTGGCCGAGGCGTTCGTCACGGGCTCGATGTGCCACGTCGACGGCAACGTCCTGGACGGCCGGATCGCGACCCTGTGGCCCTCGCAGTACCAGTACGCGCTGGCCGACTTCCGGGACCGCAAGGGCCGGGTCGACATCGCGCTCGACACCGCCGACCCGCTGGCGCGGCGGCTCGTCGACTTCGGCGAGCGGGTCCTCGACGCGTTCGGGGGGCCCGAGCACTTCGCCTTCCACATCGAGGTGTTCCACACCGCCGACGGCGAGCTCGTCCTGTGCGAGGCCGCCTCCCGGGCCGGCGGTGCGGGGGTGCGGGACGTGCAGCGGGTGCTGTTCGGCTTCGACCCGATGGAGTACCCGGTCCGCCGGCAGCTCGGGCTGCCCGCCGACGCCGGGGAGCGCAGGGACCCCGACCGGCTCGCCGGTCAGCTGCTCTTCACCAAGCGTCCCGGCGTGCTGCGGTCCCTGCCGGACCCGTCGGCGCTGCCGCCGGGGGTCGTGAAGTACACGACGTACGCGGAGGTCGGCCAGACCGTCCAGGACGCCTCGCACTCCGGGGACTTCCTCGCCGCGTTCGTGATCACCGGTGCCGACCGGGCCGAGACCGAGGCCCGGATCCGGGTGGCCGAGGACTGGTTCCGGGCAGGGCTGCGCATCGAGTCACGTGGCTGACTCCGCGTGTCCCGGTGTCCTGGCGCTTCAGACGAGATGCGCCGCTGCCAGGCGGGTCGTCAGGGCGGTCGCCGCCCTCATCGAGGCCCAGGAGGTGAGTTCGACGAGGTGACGGTCGCCGGGGTGGTGGACGCGGAAGGCCGTGATGTCGGCGGGGGCGACCTGGTGCGGGGCGACGGCGGTGAGCAGGGCGAGGCGGGCCACGGGGTGCTGGGCGGCCGGAAGACCGAGGACCTCGGGGTACAGCCAGCTGCGGCTGATGCCGGGCGGGGTGCCGTCCCAGCCGTCCAGGTGGCCGGTCAGCAGGTCGCGGACCGATGTGGGCACCCAGTGGGCGGCGGCGTCGACGGCGGCGTGGGCACGGGCCAGGGCCTGGGCGACGGCCGGGTTGGGGGACGCCCAGGACAGCTCCGGCGGCAGGGGAGCGGCCGGCAGCAGGTCGAGGCAGGCTCCGGGCGTGAGGGGCCCGTCGACCGGGCGCATGGCGCGGGCGACGGTGCGCAGGATCGGGCCGCGTAGGCCGGCGGGGGCCCGCTCGGGTACGGGCGAGTCGTCGAGGAAGACGCCGACCATGCGGTTGAGATAGTGGAAGGTGAGCACCACCCCGAGGAGCTCGGGCGCCTCGTCGGCGGTGAAGGGCGCCGGGCCGCGGTCGGCCGGGGTGGCGGCGAGCCAGGCGGCGGCCCGCTCACCCGGGGTGCCGGGCGCGGCGGGTGGCAGGGTCTCGACGGTGGCCTGGTGGACGTCGACGCAGTACGAGCAGGAGTTCACGCGGGACACCTCGGTCGCCACGGCCTCCTTGACCGCCCGGTCGACACGCCCGTCGACCAGCAGGGACTCGCGCAGCAGCAGCCAGCTCGCCGCGAGCGGCCCGGGGGAGGCGGAGTGCAGCGCCAGCGGTGGCGCGATCACCCCGAACTCCCGCTCGGCCCGCTCGTACACGGCGGCGGCCAAGCCCCCGGCACGGCTCCGGGAGACGGCCTTCACATGGTGGATGTCGCGCAGCGAACCCCGCAGCACGGCCCGTACCAGCGTCCTCGTCGTCATCGTTGCGCCTCTCGTCTGGTTCGCCTGGCCGGCGGGCTAGGGGACGATCTCGAGCTGGGCCATCATTCCGGCGACGTTGTGCTCCTGCATGTGGCAGTGGTACACGTACCGGCCCGGCCAGCCCGTGAAGGTGGCCTGGAGGCGGATGCGCTCGCCCGGGCGGACGAGCACGGTGTCCTTCCACCCGGACTCGCCGGGCAGCGGGGGCCTGCCGTCGCGGTCGAGGACCCGGAACTGCACGAGGTGCAGATGGAAGGTGTGGTCGATGCCGCCGAACTCGGAGTCGACGGTGTCGGCGTTGTAGATCTCCCAGATCTCGCTGGTGCCGTTCGGGATCCGGGCGTCGACGCGGTTCTCGTCCCAGGTCAGGTCGTTGATGGCGTAGGCCGTCTTGGAGGGGGCGACGCCGAGCTTGATGCGGCGGGTGGTCGCCGGGGTGGGCAGCGCCGCCGTCGGGCGGAGCGTGTCGGGGACCCGGGCGGTGTCGAGGACGCGGCGGGTGACGTCGAAACGCATCACGGGGCCGTTGGTGTCGGACAGGACCAGCTTGCTGCCGACGGGATGGCGGGCGAAGTCGACGACGATCTCGACGCGTTCGGCCGGGGCGAGGGTGAGGGAGGTACGGGAGACGGGCTCCGGCAGCAGGCCGCCGTCGGAGGCGATCTGGAGCATCTCCACACCGCCGAGGTCGAGCTGGAAGATCTTGTGGATGGAGGAGTTGAGCAGCCGCAGGCGGTACTTCGCGGCGTCGACCGGGAAGTAGGGCAGCGGCCGTCCGTTGGCGAGCAGCGTGGAGCGGGCCTCGGGGTGCTCGACGTCGAGGATCAGACCTCCGGCGGCGTCGAAGTGGGCGTCGCGCAGCATGATCGGCACGTCGTGGCGGCCGGTGGGCAGCCCCAGCGTGCGCTCCTCGGATCCCTCGATCAGGTAGAAGCCGTGCATGCCGCGGTAGACGTGCTCGGCCTCCTGGTGGTGCGTGTGGTCGTGGTACCAGAGCGTGGCGCCGGCCTGTCGGTTGGGGTAGTCGACCGTGTGCGCGGACCCGACGCCGATGAGGTCCATGGGATAGCCGTCGCTCTCCGGCGGGACGTGGCCGCCGTGCAGGTGCACGTTGGCCGGCTTGTCCAGCCGGTTGACGTACGTGACCTGGACCTTCCGGTTCTCCTTGGCCTTGATGGTGGGGCCGACGAAGGTCCCGTCGTAGGTGAGGGCCGCGGTCGTGGTGCCGGGCAGGATCTCCACCTGTGCGGGCCGCAGGTCGAGTTCGTAGACGTCGGTGTCGGAGGTGCGGCGCACGGGACGGGCGACCTGCGGCACGGGCATGCGCACGGTGAACGGCTCGGCGGCCTGGCGGGGCGAGGCCATCGCCGCCTTGCCCATGCGCAGGATCTCCTCGGACCCACTGTGGGCGTGCCCGCCGGCGGCGGCCGACACCTCCGGCCGGGTCGCCATCCGTATGGGCCAGGCCAGGGCTGCGGCGGTCGCCACCGCGCCGCCGGCCCCCAGCAGCACACGTCGGTTGAGCATCTCGTCCCCTCGTCGGTTCGTCGGCGTGCCCGGGGCCCGTGCGGGTCCGGGAATCCGGTCCGATCGTGGCACCGGGCGCCTCCGGGCCACTTCTTCGATCGTGCTGCGTGTCCTGCTCACGACGACTTCGGCATACCCGCATGCGTGGAGATGCGGGACCGGGCGGGCGGGCCCGAGGATGGGCAGCCGTGCCGCTCGAAGGCCGTGTGGCGCCGTGAGGGAGAGGACGGGCCATGGCCGAGACGACGGCGAACCCGACGGACATCGGGAAGCACTACGACGAGCGGGCGCCCATCGGCGACGAGCTCCGCGGCGGCCAGCTGCACATGTGGTACTGGTACGACCGCGACGACGACGCCCCGCTGCCGGAGGCCGTCCACCGGGTCACCCGCAAGGTGACCGACGTGCTGGGGCTGCGGGCCGGGGAACACGTGCTGGACGCCGGCTGCGGATCCGGCGAGGCCTCCCTGTTCCTGGCCCGCCGCCACGGTGTGCGGGTGACGGGTGTGACGGTGAGCGACTACGAGCTCGACACCGCGCGCGGGCGGGCGGCCACGGCGGGTCTGACCGACGTGGCCGACTTCCGGTACGGCGACTACATGCGGCTGCCGTTCGAGGACGGCACCTTCGACGCGGTGCTGGCCCTGGAGTCGCTGCAGAACGCGCCCGACCTGCCGACGGTGCTCGGGGAGCTGTTCCGGGTGCTCCGTCCGGGCGGGCGGATCGCGTTCTCCGACTTCAGCCTGGAGAACCCGGGCGGCGAACCCGAGCGCGTGGAGCGGTTCATGACCACGCTGAAGCTGCCCGCGCTGCCGACCCTGCACGAGTGGCTGGAGCATGTGCGCGCGGCAGGATTCGAGGTGGAGGAGTACACGAGCTGCGGCCCGCGGGTGTTCGGGATGAAGGGCAAGTACCTGCAGGCCGCGATGGCGCGCCGCGAGGAGGTCGCCGGCAAGTTCGGCGAGGCGGACATCGCGGAGTTCTCCCGGCTGCACCGCGGCTTCTTCGCACCGCGCAAGGACCAGATCGGCTACGTGGTGGTCTGTGCCCGCAGACCGCGCTGAGGCCGTCCCGGGCGGACGCCGCCCGGCGGGCCGTCGTTCGAACGGACGGACAGCAATCTGGAAGATGCGGCTCCGAACGGGGGCGCGCCAGGATGCCCGTGGACATCCCTGACCACGCGAGGAACGCCTGCGGCCCGCTCCGGCCCGACGTGTGCGACCCGCCGTGGCGCAGCACGACACGAGGAGACCTTTCATGGCGGACACCCCCACGGTCATCGAGCGGGACACCGTCCCGGTGGCGCAGGTGCGCGCGCTGGTCAGCGGCCGGGTCCTCGCGCCCGGTGACGCCGACTACGAGCAGGCCCGCACCGTCTACCTGGGCGGGATGGACCAGCGCCCTGCCGCGATCGTGCGGCCGGCGGACGCCGACGATGTCGCGCGGGTCGTCGTGTTCGCCCGGGACAACGGCCTGGCACTGACCGTCAAGGGCGGCGGGCACAGCGTCTTCTGCCTCAGCGACGGTCTGGTCCTCGACACCTCCTCGCTGCGCGGTCTGGAGATCGACGTCGAGGCGCGGACGGCGTGGGCGGGTGCCGGTCTGAACGCCGGCGAGTACACCCTGGCGGCCGCCGAGCACGGCCTGGTCACCGGCTTCGGCGACACCGGCAGCGTCGGCCTCGGCGGCATCACCGTCGGCGGCGGCATCGGCTACCTGGTCCGCAAGTACGGACTCACCATCGACGACCTGCTGGCCGCCGAGATCGTCACCGCCGACGGTGCGCTGCGCCGGGTCGACGCCGACAACGAGCCCGAGCTGTTCTGGGCGATCCGCGGCGGCGGCGGCAACTTCGGCGTGGTCACCCGGCTGAAGTTCCGGCTGCACGAGCTGCCGACCGTCACCGGTGGTCTGCTGCTGCTGCCGGCCACGCCGGAGGTCGTCGCCGGCTTCGTCGAGGCGGCGGAGGCCGCCCCGGAGGAGCTGTCCACCATCGCGAACGTGATGCCGTCGCCGCCGATGCCGTTCGTCCCCGAGGAGCTGCACGGCACGCCGATCGTCCTGGCGATCCTGGTGTACGCGGGCGAGGGCGAGGAGGCCGAGAAGGCGCTGGCGCCGTTCCGGGGCCTCGCGACGCCGATCGCGGACATGATGCAGGCGATGCCCTACCCGGGGGTCTACCCGCCGGAGGAGGAAGGCTTCCACCCGGTCGCCGCCGCCCGCAGCCTGCTCACCGACACGTTCGGTCTCGACGACGCCGAGCTGGTCCTGGAGAGGGTGGCGGCCTCCTCGGCGGCCATGCCGGCCGTGCAGATCCGTGTGCTCGGCGGCGCGATGGCCCGCGTGCCCGCGGACGCCACCGCGTTCGCGCACCGCGACCGTCGGATCCTGGTGAACGTCGCCGCCATGTACAGCGACCCGGCCGAGGCGGAGCTGCACACCCGCTGGGCCGACGAGCTGACCGCGGCGCTGCAGAAGGGCGTGCCGGGCGTGTACGTCAACTTCCTCGCCGACGACGCCGAGGCCCGGATCCGCGAGGCGTACCCGGAGGCCACCTGGGAGCGGCTGCGGGCCGTCAAGCGCACGTACGACCCGACCAACGTGTTCCGCGTGAACAGCAACATCCCTCCGGCCGACCAGGCGAACTGACCTCCTTTCGGCTTCCCCACGATGTGCACGACGAACGGGCGACGGCAGCCCGAAGACGAAAGGACCGGTTCGTGACTTCAGAAGCCGCCCCCCGCGCGGGGCGCCGGGAGTGGATGGGACTCGCGATCCTCGCCCTCCCGGCCACGCTCGTCTCCTTCGACATGTTCGTACTGCTGCTGGCCCTGCCGCAGCTCAGTTCGGACCTGGGCGCGAGCAGCACCCAGCAGTTGTGGATCATGGACATGTACGGGTTCATGGTCGGCGGCTTCCTCGTCACCATGGGCACCCTCGGCGACCGCATCGGCCGCCGCAAGCTCCTGCTGATCGGCGCCACCGTCTTCGGACTCGCCAGCCTGCTGGCCGCCTTCGCCACCACACCCGAAATGCTGATCGCCGCCCGAGCGCTCCTCGGCATCGCCGGCGCCACCCTCGCCCCGAGCACACTCGCCCTGATCAGCAACATGTTCCGCGACCCCAAGCAGATGGGTTCCGCGATCGGCATCTGGGCCGGCAGCTTCTCCATCGGCGCGATCGTCGGCCCCATCGCCGGTGGCGCCCTGCTCAACCACTTCTGGTGGGGTTCGGTCTTCCTGATCGGCGTACCGGTGATGGTGCTGCTGCTCGTGCTCGGCCCGGTGCTGCTGCCGGAGTACAAGGCACCGCAGGCCGGCCGGCTCGACCTGCCGAGCGTGGTCCTCTCCCTCGCCGCCGTACTGCCCTTCATCTACGGCCTGAAGGAGACCGCCCGCCAGGGCCTGCACCCGCTGCCCGTCGCCGCCCTCCTGGCCGGCCTCGCCCTCGGCTTCGTCTTCCTGCGTCGCCAGCGCGCCCTCGCCGACCCGCTGCTCGACCTCGGTCTGTTCTCCAGCAAGGCGCTCAGTGGCGCCCTCGTCAGCCTGCTGGCGTTCAGCATGACGGGCGGCGCGAGCCTGCTGTTCCTCGGTCAGTTCTTCCAGCTGGTCGCCGAGCTGACGCCGCTGCAGGCCGGCCTGGCGCTGGTGCCGGGTCTGGTGGTGTCCATCGCGGGCATGTCCTTCGCGCCCGCTCTGGCGCGCACCGTGCGGCCCGCGTACCTCATCGCGGGTGGTCTGGTGCTGTCGCTCGTCGGCTACCTGCTGTACTTCCTGGCGGACGCGGACTCCAGCCCGGCACTGCTGATCGCCGGTTTCGCCCTGGCGAGCCTGGGCGGCGGCCCGCTGGTGGCGCTCGGCACCAACCTGGTCGTCGGCTCCGCCCCGCCGGAGAAGGCCGGTTCGGCGGCGTCGCTCTCGCAGACCAGCAACGAGTTCGGGGCGGGCCTCGGCATCGCCGTGGTCGGTTCCCTCGGCATGGCCGTCTACCGCGACGAGATCGCCGGCGCGGTGCCGTCCGGCCTGCCGGCCGGTGCCGTCGGCGCGGTCAAGGAAAGCCTCGCGGGCGCGGTGTCGGAGGCCGGGCGCCTGTCCGGCGACGCGGGAGACGCGCTGCTGTCCGCCGCGCGTGACGCGTTCACCGACGGGGTCAACGCCGTCGGCGCGACGGGCATCGTCCTGATGAGCATCATCGCCCTCACCGTCCTCACCCTGCTGCGGCACGTTCCCCCGTTCGGCGCCCCGCAGGGCGGCGGGCAGGAGGAGGGCGGGGCGGACTCCCCGTCGGCCGAGCAGAGCGCCGAGCCGGGCGCGGAGCAGGCCGCCGAGCGAAAGGCGCCCGTCGCCGCGGGCTGACCCCCGCCGGCGACGACACAGCAGGGAGGCCGTGGCCGGACGCCGCGGCCTCCCTCGTTTTTTCCGTACCCGTCCGAGCCTTCCCCCGTCTTCCGAGAGGAACAGACCGTGACTTCAGAAACCGCCCCCCGCGCGGGGCGCCGGGAGTGGATGGGACTCGCGATCCTCGCGCTGCCCACCCTGCTGGTGTCCTTCGACGTGTTCGCGATGCTGCTGGCCCTGCCGCAGCTGAGTTCGGATCTGGGCGCGAGCAGCACCCAGCAGTTGTGGATCATGGATATGTACGGGTTCATGGTCGGCGGCTTCCTCGTCACCATGGGCACCCTCGGCGACCGCATCGGCCGCCGCAAGCTCCTGCTGATCGGCGCCACCGTCTTCGGACTCGCCAGCCTGCTGGCCGCCTTCGCCACCACACCCGAAATGCTGATCGCCGCCCGAGCGCTCCTCGGCATCGCCGGCGCCACCCTCGCCCCGAGCACACTCGCCCTGATCAGCAACATGTTCCGCGACCCCAAGCAGATGGGAATGGCCATCGGCGTGTGGGCGGGCTGCTTCTCGGTGGGGGCGATCGTCGGACCGATCGTGGGCGGTGCGCTCCTCGACCATTTCTGGTGGGGTTCGGTCTTCCTGATCGGCGCACCGGTGATGGTGCTGCTGCTCGTGCTCGGCCCGGTGCTGCTGCCGGAGTACAAGGCACCGCAGGCCGGCCGGCTCGACCTGCCGAGCGTGGCCCTGTCCCTCGCCGCCGTACTGCCCTTCATCTACGGCCTGAAGGAGACCGCCCGCCAGGGCCTGCACCCGCTGCCCGTCGCCGCCCTCCTGGCCGGCCTCGCCCTCGGTGTGCTGTTCGTCCGCCGCCAGCGGTCCCTCGCCGACCCGCTGCTCGACCTGCGCCTGTTCGGCGCCGCCCCGTTCCGCACGGCGCTGGTGGGCATGCTCTTCTACAGCATGCTGACGGGCACGGCGATGCTGTTCCTCACCCAGTACTTCCAGGCGGTGGAGGGCATGTCGCCGCTCGCCGCGGGCCTGGGGCTGCTGCCCGGCATGGCCGGGTCGATCACGGGCATCACCGTCTCCCCCGTGCTGGCCCGCAGGGTCCGCCCCGCCTATCTCATCGCGGGCGGCCTCGCCCTGGTGATCTGCGGTTTCCTCCTGATGCTCCAGGCGGGCCCGGACGGCGGCACCGCGTGGCTGGTGGCGGGCTGGACGCTGAACGGGCTCGGCGGCGGGCCGCTCGTGTCGCTCGGCACGAACCTGGTGGTCGGGTCCGTCCCGCCGGAGAAGGCGGGCGCCGCCGCCTCGCTCTCGCAGACCGGCAACGAGTTCGGCTACGGCCTGGGCATCGCCGTCGTCGGTACCCTCGGCACCGCCGTCTACCGGTACGGCGTCTCCGACGGCCTTCCCGCCGGCCTGTCGGCCGCGGCGGCGGACCGTGCCCGGGAGAGCGTCGCGGGCGCCGTGTCCGCGAGCCGCGCCCTGCCCGAGGAGCTCGCGGCCCGGCTGCTGGACTCGGCGTCGCAGGCGTACACCGACGGCCTGCACACGGTCGTCGGACTCACCGCCGTCGTTCTCGCCGGGGTGGCCGTGCTCGTCGCCCGCGTACTGCGCCATGTGCCGCCGCTCGGCGCACCGGACACCGTGCCTTCCCCGGAGGAGACCCCCGTGGAAGGCACTCCGGAGGGCCGCCCCGAACCCGCGTCGGTGGGCTGAGGCGGCTCCGGCGACGGGCGGCGCGGCGCACCGTGGTCCCGTCTCGCTGCCCGCCCGCCGACCGCTTCCCGCTCTAGCGGAGGGAGAGCTGCCGCTCGTCGGCCTGGGCGGCCGACGGGGCCGGGCGGGATGCCTCGGCAGGCGGTGCGGTGCGGGCGGCCGCCTGGGCGGCGCGGCGGGCGCGGGAGGTGCCGAAGCGGCGCATCACCGGGCGCTCGACGAACGTGAACAGCAGCCAGGACACCAGCAGGGTGGAGGCGAGGAACAGCGCGATCAGGCCGATCGCCTGCCCGGTGCCCCACAGCACGGTGTAGCCGCCGAAGATCTGGTGCCCGTAGCCGAGAACGAGCTGGTGGCTGATGTACATGGCGAAGGACACCTCGCCGAGCCAGACCATGGCACGGCTGGAGAGCCAGCTGCGCTTGCCGCGCGTGTCGCCCTGGGCGGCGGCGGCGATGAGCAGACCGAGCGGCACCAGCATGATCGCCGTCAGGTGGTACGAGGCCGGGAGGAACGGGGCGACGACGTACGCGGCGAGGGTGAGCAGCAGCGCGCCACCGAAGCCGAGCGGCAGGCGGCGGCCCTCGGCGACCACACGCGCCAGAATCATGCCGAAGACGAAGTCGAGGACGCGGGTCGCCGGGAACTGGTAGACGAGCCACATCTCGGAGGCCTTGATGTTCACCATCGGAATCAGCGACTGGTCCTGCAGCAGCGGGGCGAACAGCGGCACGGCGAACACGGCGGCCACGACGGCGGCGGCCGCGGCCCACAGGCGCTCCGGGCGGATGCGACCGACCACGCGGAACAGCACCGGGAAGAGGGCGTAGAACAGCAGCTCGCAGGAGAGCGACCAGGCGACGCCGTTGAAGCTGCCGCGGACGAAGAGGTCCGGGGACCAGGACTGCAGCAGGAACAGCTGGAGCAGCGCGGTGCCGCCGTCGAAGGGCATGCCGGCGACGGTGACCAGCAGCACGGCGGCGACGACGAAGGTCAGCAGGTGCAGCGGGTAGATCTTGAAGAACCGGCGGCGGAAGAAGGCCCCCGCGGTGTCGTCGGCCCGCGCGGACCAGGCGAGGACGAATCCGCTCAGGATGAAGAAGAAGCCGACCCCGGTCCAGCCGCCCTGGTAGGAAAGCGACTTCATGACCGAGGCACTGCCGGCGTCGGCGAAGAACCCTTCGAAGTTGGCGTGGAAGAAGAAGACCAGGGCTGCGGCGATGAACCGCATTCCGGTCAGCGCGGGAAGCCGGGAGGACCTGGCGGCGGCGGTCCCGGATCTCGTCGGTCGGTCTGTCATGGGGGCTCGCTCTCCCGTGCGTTCTGGCCGGATTCAGTTCCCCACGACTTTGCCAAGTCCCTTTCCCCATAGGCATCTTCGAGGTTGCCTCGCTCACGGTGAGACGCCGGTCCCGGGGTTTTCGCGTCATGACCGCACACCAGGAGATGCAGCCCCGCCGGCCCCGCCCCGACCATGGCCCGGGCGAGCCGAACCGTGGCCGCCGCGGCGACGAACATGGGAGGCGGACGTGCCTGATCCGGACACCTGGGATCTACTGGTCGAGCGGGACGATCTCACGGCGGTCGAGGTACGGCAGGCGTCCCTCACCCCGCTGCGTCCGGGCGAGGTGCGGCTGGCCGCGGAGAAGTTCGCGCTGACGGCGATCACCGCCACCTACGCCCGGCTCGGGGAGTCCGAGCTCCCGTTCTTCGACGCCTTCGCCGGCCCGGAGGGCCATGGCCGGGTCCCGACCTGGGGCTGGGCCCGGGTCGAGGAGTCGGCCCACCCCGGCGTCGAGGTCGGCACCCGTTACTTCGGCTTCCTGCCGATGTCCACGCACGTCACCCTCACCGCGGAGCCGACGGAGCGGGGCTTCGACGACACCGCGCCCGAGCGGGACTTCCTGCACCCCTGGTACCGCGCGTATCTGCGGGCCGGGGACGGCGACGAGCTCGACGACCACCGGCTGCTGCTCAAGCCGCTGTACCCGGCCTCGTTCAACCTGGCCGAGTTCCTGATCCGTGAGCACCCTTCGGCCACCGTTCTCGTCACCAGTGCCTCCAGCAAGACCGCCGTGGGGCTCGCCGCCCTGCTGGCCGGTCACGAGGGCATCACCACGGTCGGAGCAACGGCCCCCGGCCACCTCGGTTTCGTCCGGGGCCTCGGCCACTACGACACGGTCCTCGGCTACGAGGAGCTCGGCACGGCCGAGGTTCCCGAGTCCGTCGTCCTCGTCGACTTCACCGGGCAGGCCGATCGCCTGTTCGCCGTGTACGAGCGGTTCGGCTCCGCCCTGAAGGACGCGCTGCTCGTCGGCTACACCCACCCCGGCGCCGAGATCGAGCCCCCCGAGGGGCTGACCGATCCCGAGCCGTGGATCTTCTTCACTCCCTCCGAGGAGCAGCGGCTCATCGAGAAGGAGGGCGAGGAGCCGTACCGGGCCCGCTACCAGCAGGCCGAGGACGCCTTCGTCGCGGGCGCGCCGCAGTGGCTCACGGTCACCCGGGCAACCGGTCCCGAGGCCCTGGTCCGCGTCTACCGGTCCCTGATCGACGGCGGGCTGCCCGCCGAGACGGGCACCGTGCTCTCCCTCCGCTGAACCGCCCCGTCGTCCTTCCCCCTTCCCCCGAACGGGAGCTGCGCACCGTGACTCAGACCCAGAGCGTCGAAAGACCGCTGTCGCCGGCCCGCGACCCCCGGCCGTCCGGGCCGTCGGGCCGCCCCGCACCGGCCCGCCGCGGCTGGTTCGGACGCAACTACATCGTCCCGATGGCCGTCGCCGCGGCCGCCTACCTGCTCTACCAGCTCCCGCCGTACCTCACCTTCGACCCGACGAAGACGCACATCCCGCTGCAGTTCCCGCTGCACTACGCGATCCTCGTCGGCCATGTGATGACCGGCGCGGTGACGCTGGTGACGCTGGTCCTCCAGCTGTGGCCGTGGCTGCGCCGCAACCACCCGGCGGTGCACCGCTGGAGCGGTCACCTGTACGTGTTCGGCGGGGCGCTGCCGTCGTCGCTGCTGGCGCTCGCGATGTTCCCCGTGGCCTTCAAGCCCGGCAGCGTGGCCGTGCTGATGTCGGGGATCCTGTGGGCGGTCACCTCGATCGTCGGCTGGGTGAGGGCCCGCCAGGGCCGCTACGCCGAACACCGCCGTTGGATGCTGTACAGCTTCGCGATCGTGTGGGGCCAGACGGTGTGGGGCTTCGTCATCGGCATGAGCCTGTTCAGCCTGCCGGTCGCCGTCGACATCACGTACATCTCCGAGGCGGCCCGCTGGGTCGGCTGGGTCGGCAATCTGCTGCTCGTGCACTGGTGGATCGAGCGCACCGCGCGGCGCGGCCAGAACCCCGCGTACGCCGGCCGCCGTTCGTAGGGGCGTACCGGACGGAAAGGGGGCCGGCGGGTGTCACACCCGCCGGCCCCCTTCGTCGTGTCCGCCGTGCCGTCAGACGGCCGAGCAACCGGGGGCGATGTCGCCGCGGAACAGGCCGTCGGGGTCGACGCGGGCGCGGACCCGGTCGGCGGCGAGGACGGCCTCGGGCGTCAGGTGGCCCTGGGGCTGGGTGAGGCTCGCGACGAACGTGGGCGTGGTGCGGCCGGTGTCCCAGGGGCCCAGGGCGGCGCGGACCTCGGCGCAGTGGGCGAGGATCTCCTCCTCCGTGCCGCCGAATCCGGGGACGCCCGCGCCGGAGTAGGCGAAGCGCGCGTCGAGGTGGCCGAGTGCGCCGGAGCCGTCGGGGGCCTCGGCGAGGGCGCCGCCGAGCTGGCGCAGTTCGGCGACGGTGAGGGCGGAGTGCGGCCGGTCGACGGTGGCGCGCAGGAAGGCGGCGATGCCGTCGTCGCCGATCTCGCCGAGCAGCAGGTGGTCGCCGAGGACGGGTACGGGCTCCGGCGGATCCATGTGGGTCTCGGGCACGGCCGTCGGGCCCGCCTCGTGCCAGGTGTCCATCAGCGGGTCGGCGACGGCGCGCAGCGGGGCGAGCAGGTCGTCGGCCTGCCGGCGGGCGGTGCCGAGGTCGTCCGCGCCGGTCGCGACGACGACGCCGTCGAGGCACAGCACGGGTCCGGCGCTGAGGACCTCGGGGACCTCGGGGAGCTTCGGCAGGTTCATCACCCGGATCGAGGTGGTGGCCTCTCGGGGGGCCCGCTCGGTCCATGCCCGCCAGACCGGCAGCAGTTCGGCGGCGTGCGCGGCGGACCAGAAGGCCGCTCCGGTGACCACACCGGCCACGGGGAAGAGGGCCACCTCGACGGCGGTGACGACGCCGAGGCCGCCGCCGCCGGCGCGCAGTGCCCAGAACAGTTCGGGGTCGTCGTCGGCGGCGACGCGGCGGAGATCGCCGTCCGCGGTGACGAGTTCGATCGCGCGCACGCTGTTGACGGCGAGGCCGGTGTGGCGCGCGTACATGCTCAGCCCGCCGCCCAGCAGGTAGCCGACGGCGCCGACGGTCGGCGAGGAGCCGTGCGGCGCGGCGAGCCCGTGGCGGGCGGCCTCGGCGACGACGGCGCCCCAGCGGGTGCCGGCGGGTATCCGGGCGGTGCGGCGGTGCGGATCGACGGTGACGGGCTCGTCGAGTTCGGTACGGATGAGGAGCGCTTCGTCCATGGGACGGGCGGTCGCGGCGGCGTGGCCGGTCGCGTGGACCCGTACGCCCAGGCCTGCGGCGCGGGCGCGGGCGATCGCGGTGCGGATCTCCTCGACGGTGCGGGCGGTGACGGCGGCGGCGGGAGCGACGGGGGCGAACAGGTTGAACACCCGGGTGGCCGCTTCGTAGGCCGCCTCGCCGGGCCTCGCGAGGGCCGCGGGGTTCTCGTCGACCGTGGTCATGGGTGGTTCCTCCGGCATGGGTCGGGGCGGGGGACGGCAGGGCGGTGGGGACCACGGGCTCGCGGGGCCGGCGGGAAACGGGGCGGCCGACCCGTCCGGGGGACGGGCCGGCCGCGGCCTGGAGGTGCGAGCCCGGGCGCCCGGGGCGGTGTGGCTAGGCGGTGCGTTCGGCGGTGATGAAGACGAAGGAGCCGGTGCCGGACTGCTCGCGGACCGTCAGGCCGGCTTCGGTGAGCCAGCCGCGGACCTCGTCCAGGTCGAACAGGAGCATTCCGGCGGGGCGGCTGGGGAAGAAGTGCGCCCCCTGGAAGTAACGGTCGACCGGGTCGTCCGCCCAGCGGAAGGTGAGCAGGGTGAAGGTGCCGCCCGGCTTGAGGACGCGGCCGATCTCGGCGATGGCGATGTCGGCCTGCTCGGGGAAGGCCTGGAGCGCGTTCCAGCAGTTGACGGCACCGAGGCTGGCGTCGGCGTACGGCAGGGTGAGCGCGCTGGCGACGACGGCCGGCACCTGGGGCAGGGCACGGCGCAGGGCGGTGAGCATGGGCAGACCGAGGTCCTGGGCGATCAGCCGCTCGGTGCCGACGGCCTGCTCCAGGACGGCGGTCCAGCGGCCGGCACCGGCGCACAGGTCGAGCACGGGGCCGTCGACGGGCCGGGTGTGGTCACGGAGGTAGGTGTCCTCGTCGGCCGGGGTGACGGCGTCGTCCCAGTTGAGGCCGGCGATCCGCAGGAAAGCGGGGCGCAGCACGGTCTCGTAGTAGACGCCCATGCTCGGCATGGCGGCGAGCTTCTGGAGGAGGTCGGCGGTGTCGTCCTCCTCGGAGGCCTGCGAGCCGGTCGCGCCGCGGGAGAGGTCGAGCAGGCCCTGGGCGAGCGGGTAGGCGGTGGCGCAGGAGGCGCAGCGGACGGCGCCGTCGTAGTCGAGCGGGCCGTCGCACGACGGGCAGCGCAGGGCGTCGGCGTGGCGGGCGAACGCGTCGGGGCCCAGTTCGCCGACGGTGTTCCCGGCGGCGGCGGGGGCCGGGTAGGAGGTCTCGTTGACGGAGCCGTGCCGGACCGCCCAGTAGGCCCGCATGCCGGCGTAGGCGAGGACGGTGCGGGTGTCGTTGTTCCAGTTGGCTTCGATCTGCTCGGGCGTGAGGGCCTTGATCCACTCGGTGTCGAAGCCGCGCTCGTCGTCGTTGAGGTTCCAGGCGGCGGGCGAGGGCCAGCAGCGACCGAGGTCGGGGGCCTCGGGGTCGAGGGGGCGCAGGGCGCGCTCGAGGCGGGTCAGGTCGTGCTCGTCGAGGGCGAGTCCCTCGGTGGCCGCCGCGGCCAGGATGCGCTCGCGGTGCTCCGGGAAGTGGGCGAGCAGGTACACGAGGGCGAGGGTCAGGGGCGTGCCGGCGCCGCTGTCGGCGAGCAGCTCCAGGTAGCGGTCGAGACCTTGGCGGACCGCGGTGCGGACGGGGCCGTCACCGGCCGGGTGGTCCTGGTACTCGGACTCGGCGAGCAGGCCGAGGAGGACGACGAGGTGGCCGGTGCGCCGGGCGTCGGCGGCGTCGAGCGCCGCCACCAGGGTGCCGGCGCGCTCCGCGGCGCCGTCCACCGGGCCGTCGGCCGACCACAGGGCGGCGGCCAGGCGAGCGAAGCCCTCCTGCAGGTCCTCGCCCTCGGCGTGGCGGAAGGCGTCGAGGAGATCGGTGAGCACCGGGGACGTCGACGGGTGGCTCATGTGCGGGTCCTTTCTCGGATTCGGGCGGGCGCCGGGTTCCGGGGCGACCGTTCGGCGCCCGTGAGCTGCCCGGACACCGCATGGGCGAGCGCCGCCGTGTTCGCGGGCTCGGTGAGGTAGAAGTGGCCGCCGGGCAGCACCCGTCGGACGAAGTGGCCGGTGGTGGTCGCCGCCCAGGCGTCGGCCGTGTCGGGGGTGACGACCGGGTCGGCGTCGCCGACGACGGCGGTCACGGGGCACGACAGCCGGTGGCCCGGGTCGCGGTAGGTCTCGAAGGCCTGGAAGTCGGCGCGGATCGCCGGCAGCAGCAGGCGCAGCAGCGTCTCCTCGCCGTCCGAGCGGTGGGTGGTGCCGCTGATCCGGTCGAGTTCGGTGACGAGGGCGTCGTCGTCGCGAAGGTGGACGCCGAAGTCGCGGGACGCCGAGGGCGCGAGCGCGGCCGAGGCGAAGAGGTGGACCGGGGCGGGGCCGGTGGCCTGGAGGCGGGCGGCGGTCTCGTAGGCGACGAGGGCGCCGAGGCTGTGGCCGAGCAGGGCCAGCGGAGCGTCCCGGAGCGGGGCGAGCGCGGCCGCGATGTGTCCGGCCATCAGGGCGAGGTTGCGCAGCGGTGGTTCGGCCAGCCGGTCGTGGCGGCCGGGGTACTGCGCGGCCAGCACCTCGATGCCCGGGCCGAGGGCCTGGGCCAGCGGGTGGAAGGCGTGGGCGGAGCCGCCGACGTGCGGCAGGCACACGACGCGGACCGCTCCCGGAGGAGCGGTCCGCAGGGTGCGGAGCCAGCTCACTTGGTGATCGTCTCGACGCTGGGCGTGGCCGAGGCCTTGCCGAGGCGCTCGCGCAGCTTCATGGCGGGGTTCTCGACGAGGTAGAAGCTGGCGGTGGCGAGGACGATCGAGCCGCCCAGGGTGACGGCGAACAGCTCGGGGAAGCTTCCCCTCGGCATGAGGTCGCCGCGCCAGAAGTAGATGATGGCGATGTGCCACAGGTACAGGCCGTAGGAGATGCGGCCGAGGAAGCGCATCACCGGGTTGCTCATGGCCGCGACGATGGCGCGGGAGGGGTTCGGCACGGTGACCGGGGCGACGAGCAGCAGACCGAAGAGCGTGTAGAGGAAGTGCTCGGTCATGCCGCCGGCCATCGACGGGTAGTCGGCGTGGCCGGGCTCGCCGATCGGGCGGACGCAGGCCAGGACGTAGACGCCGGCCGCGAGGACCCAGCACCACACCGGCTTGTTCTGCACGAACCGGTAGAACGCGGGGACGCGGTCGGGTGCGACGTCGGCGCCCGCGGAGAGCGCGGCGAGGCCCATGCCGACGGCGATGAACCCGAGCCACTTCGGCGGCCACTCGTTCTGAATGGGGTAGAGGCCCATGGAGGGCAGGAAGGTGTACGCGGCGTAGGCGAAGCCGATGACGACGAGCGGGCTCAGGCCCCACAGGATGCGGCGGACGCGCACGCCCGGATCCGTGGCCTTGCCGGCGAACTTGTCGAGGGCCCAGGCCAGCAGCGGCAGCGCGGCGTAGAAGGCGACCTCGGTGGCGAGGGTCCAGGTCTGCTCCAGGCCCTCGCCGACGAGGCGGGCGTCGATCTGGTAGACCTGCAGCAGCAGCACGGGGCGGAGGACCTGCCACAGGCTGTGCACGGCCTCGCGGTTGAGGGTGAGCATGGTGACGGCGACCAGCACCCAGTACGCGGGCAGGGTGCGCAGGGCGCGACGCCAGAAGTAGGGCTTGATCTCGGGCTTGCGGGTACCGGCGATGGTCGCGAGCGCGAACGGCCGGTAGAGCAGCATGCCGGAGAGCACGAAGAAGATGGGCAGGCTCACATGGAGCTGCTGGAGCATGACGCCGAGGAACCCGTTGGGTTCCTTGTCCATGAACCCGACCATGCCGGAACTGAACCCGACGTGTGTGCAGAGCACTCCCATGGCCGCGAGCCCACGCATGCCCTCAAGCTCCGGGAAGAACCGGCGCTGGGTGCTGCGGGTGCTGCTGACGGCCTTGGGAGATCTGGTTGTGGTGATGGCCACCGGCCCGACCCCCTGATCAGCGAAGAGACGGGGGCCAGCCTCCCGGCGACCGGTTCACGGCTGCATCTTGCACGTTGCGGTGTTGCCGCCGGAACGTCGCGGCACCGGAACCGGGCGCCCGGTGGGCGGCGGCTCGTCGGCCGGGGCGCGGACGACGAGGGGACGGAGACGACGGAAGGGAGCGGTACGGGTCGACAGGACCCGTACCGCTCCCTTCTCGTACGGTCGGTTCAGACGCCGGCCAGGTGGTCGGCGAGGCAGTCGAGGAAGCTGTTCCAGCCCGCCTCGACCTCTGCGGCCTTCTCCGTGTCGAGTCGGCCGACCTGCTGGAAGCAGAGCGTCGTGCCGCCGTCGTGGTCCTCGAAGGTGACCGTGGTCAGCTCCTCCGCCTCACCGCGCTCGGCGCGCTCGGCGACGTTCTCGTCGTTCGGGTCGACGAGCGTGAACACCAGGCGCTCGTCCGCCACGACCTCGCGGTAGACGCCCGTGAACGGGAACTCACCGATGCCCTCGGCCGCCATGGTGGCGTTCCAGGTGCCGCCGACCCGCACGTCGAGGGCGACCGTGGAGAGCTCGGTGGTGAAGCCGCGCGGCCCCCACCACTGGGCGAAGCGCTCCGGCTCGGTCCACGCGCGGTAGACCTCGGCGCGCGGGGCGTCGAGAACGCGGGTGACGGTGATCGCCGTCAGCTCGGTGGTGTCGGCCACGGATCAGGCCTCCGGCGCGTCGAACAGCGGGCGGATCTCGACGCCGCCGTCGTGGACCGGGACGAACTTCGCGATCTCCAGGGCCTGCTCCAGGCTCTCGGCCTCCAGCACGAACGCACCGCCGAGGGACTCACGGGCCTCGGCGAACGGGCCGTCGTTGATCTCGCCCTTGCGGACGTTCTTGGCGGTGCCGGCCGGCTGCAGGGCGAGACCGTTGAGGATCTTGCCGCCGAGCTCCTCGACCTTGCCGGGGAACGCCTCGTGGGCCGCGAGGAGCTCCTTCGGAGCGTTCTCCCAGCCGCCGGGGATCTCCGCCTCGTAGATGAAAACCGCGAACTGAGCCATGGGGGGATCTCCTTCTGACTGTGCTCTGTCTGCGTGGTCGGTGCACCCCACGACGACGACAGGGTGCGCAGGCGTGGGTCCACCCGCCCAGCCTCCCCGGCGGGAGGGCCGTGCGGCATCTTCGAGGTTGCTGTCGTTCGGGCGGTTCCCTCGAGCCGCTGGCGGCCCGGCCGTCGGGCGGGGCGCTGCGCAATCGAGGAGATGCGCGGTGGTGCGCGGCGCCCCGACGCTGGCCGTATGACTGACTTCGCCAACAAGACGTACTTCATCACCGGTGGTGGCAGCGGCATCGGCTTCGCCACCGCCCGCCGCCTGCTCGACGAGGGTGCGAACGTGGTGATCGCGGGCCGCGACGCCGCCCGCCTCGAAAAGGCCGTCAAGGAGCTGGACGGCGGCGACCGGGTGCTCGCCGTGACCGTCGACGTCTCCCGCCCGGCAGAGCTGGAGGCGGCCTACGAGCAGGTCCGAGCCCGCTTCGGCGCCCTGCACGGCGTCTTCGCCAACGCCGGCATCGGTCTCAACGCCCGCACCGCGGACGTGACCGAGGAGGACTTCGACCAGGTCGTCGACACCAACTTCAAGGGCTCCTTCTTCACCGTGCAGAAGGCGCTGCCGCTGCTCGTCGAAGGCGCCTCCGTGGTGCTCAACGCCTCGTGGCTGGTGCACCGCGGCATGGGCGCGGGCTCGGTCTACGCGGCCAGCAAGGCGGCCGTGCTCAACCTGCCGCAGACCCTCGCCCCGGACCTGGCAGGCCTCGGCATCCGGGTCAACGCGGTCACCCCGGGCCACATCCGCACCGAGATGTTCGACGCCGTCGCCCCGGTCGAGGAGGTCCGCGAGTTCTTCCGCGGCCAGGTCGCCCTCGGCTCCCTCGGCACCCCGCAGGACATCGCCGAGACGGTGCTGTTCCTGCTGTCGCCGCGCGCGGCGTACATCACCGGTCAGGAGTTCGTCGTCGACGGCGGTCTCGTCGGCTCCGTCCCCGCCTGACCGGCGCTGCCCCCTTCCCGGCCCGCCAGCACACGAGGAGATTGAAGTGATCGGCTTCCGGCTCGACGAGGAGTACGAGGTCCTGCGCAAGACCGTGGAGGACTTCGCGCGCACCGCCGTGGCCCCGGCGATCGGCGACCTGTACAAGCGGGACGCGTTCCCCTACGACCTGGTGGCCGAGATGGGCCGCATGGGGCTGTTCGGGCTGCCGTTCGCGAAGGAGTACGGCGGCCAGGGCCGCGACTTCCTGGCGCTGTGCCTGGCGCTGGAGGAGCTCGCGCGTGTCGACACCTCGGTCGCGATCACCCTGTCCGCGGGTGTCTCGCTGGGCGCCATGCCGCTCTACCGGTTCGGCACGCCCGAGCAGAAGGAGCGCTGGATGCCGCAGCTCTGCGCGGGTGAGGCGCTCAGCGCGTTCGGGCTGACCGAGCCGGGCGGCGGCACCGACGTCGCCTCGCTCACCACGACCGCTGTGCGCGACGGCGACGAGTGGGTGATCAACGGGGCGAAATCGTTCATCACCAACTCCGGTACGGACATCACCCGGCTGGTCACGGTCACGGCCGTGACCGGGGTGCGCGCCGACGGCCGCCAGGAGGCCTCGACCGTCGTGGTGCCCGCGGGCACACCCGGTTTCGAGGTGGCACCGCTGTACTCCAAGGCGGGCTGGAACTCCTCGGACACCCACGAACTGTCCTTCACCGATGTGCGGGTGCCGGCCGGAAACCTGCTCGGGCGGGAGGGCCGCGGTCTCGCCCAGTTCCTTTCGGTGCTCGACGAGAGCCGGATCGCGATCTCCGCGGTGGGCGCGGGCATCGCGCAGGGCTGCGTGGACGAGTCCGTGCGCCACGCCAAGGAGCGGATGGCGTTCGGCCGGAGCATCGGCGCCAACCAGGCCGTCCAGTTCAAGATCGCCGACATGGAGGTGCGGGCCCACGGCGCCCGGCTCGCCTACTACCAGGCGGTGACGAAGATGCTGCGGGGCGAGCCGTTCGGGAAGGAGGCGTCGATGGCGAAGCTGATCGCCGCGAACGCGGCGATGGACAACGCCCGGGACGCCACGCAGATCTTCGGCGGCTACGGCTGTCTCAACGACTATCCGGTGGCCCGTTTCTACCGCGATGCCAAGGTGCTCGAGGTCGGCGAGGGCACGAGCGAGGTCCAGCGGATGCTGATCGCCCGCAGTCTGGGGCTTCCCGTCGCCTTCTGAGGACCGGCGTCCGCTTCCGGGACGGTCGCGCCGAGAAGGGAGGAGGGGGACACCGCGTGCGGTGTCCCCCTCCTCCTTGGGCGCGCCTCCGGCATCAGGCCGCCTGGCCGAGCCGTTCGGCGAGCATCAGGGTCGCCTGTTCACGCAGCTCGACCTTGCGGACCTTGCCGCTCGCAGTCATCGGGAAGGAGTCGACGACGGTCACGTAGCGCGGGATCTTGAAGTGGGCGAGCCGCCCGGCGCAGTACGCCCAGAGCGCGGGGGCGTCGATCGGCCGGGCGCCGTCGCGCAGCCGGATCCAGGCGATGAGCTCCTCGCCGTAATACGGATCGGGCACGCCGACCACCTGGGCGTCGAGGATGTCGGGGTGGGTGTGGAGGAACTCCTCGATCTCGCGCGGGTAGATGTTCTCGCCGCCCCGGATGACCATGTCCTTGATCCGGCCCGTGATGCTCACGTAACCGTCCTCGTCCATGACGGCGAGGTCCTCGGTGTGCATCCAGCCGTCCGCGTCGATCGACTCGGCCGTCTTGTCGGGCTGCCGCCAGTAACCCCGCATCACGGAGTAGCCGCGGGTGCAGAACTCGCCCTGGCGACCACGGGGCACGGTCTGCCCGGTCTCGGGGTCGACGATCTTGATCTCGACGTGCGGGCCGGCCGTGCCGACGGTCGACACCCGCCGTTCGAGGGAGTCGTCGGGGCGGGTCTGGCAGGCCACCGGCGAGGTCTCCGTCATCCCGTAACAGATCGTCACCCGGGACATGTGCATCCGGTCGACGACCTGCCGCATCACCTCGACCGGGCAGGGGGTGCCGGACATGATGCCGGTGCGCAGCGACCTGAGGTCGTAGGCGTCGAAGTCCGGGTGGTTGAGCTCGGCGATGAACATCGTCGGGACGCCGTACAGCGAGGTGCAGCGCTCCGCCTCGACTGCCTGGAGGGTCGCCGCCGCTTCGAAGAACGAGCCGGGGATCACCACGCACGCCCCGTGGCTGAGGGCCGCGATCGTGCCCATCACCATGCCGAAGCAGTGGTAGAAGGGCACCGGCAGGCAGACCCGGTCGGCCTCGGTGTACTCCAGCAGCTCGCCGGTGAAGAAACCGTTGTTGAGGATGTTGCGATGGGTCAGCGTCGCACCCTTGGGCAGACCGGTCGTCCCCGACGTGTACTGGATGTTGATGGCGTCGTCGGGGTGCAGCGCCGCGTCGATCTCGGCGAGCCGGCGCACCGCCCGCGGGTCGGGCCCGGCGAGCAGGCCGTCCCATTCCTCGCCTCCGATGACGACGGTGTGCCGCAGCGACGGGCAGCGCGGTGCGACCTCGGCGATCATGTCGGCGGCGTCGGTGGTGCGCAGGGTCCGGGCGGCGACGAGGACACGTATCCCGGCGTGGCCGAGGACGTACTCCAGCTCGTAGGAGCGGTACGCCGGGTTGATGTTGACCAGGATCGCCCCGATCTTCGCCGCCGCGTACTGGGTGAACACCCATTCGGCGCTGTTGGGCGACCACAGCCCGATCCGGTCGCCGGGCTCGACACCCAGGTTCAGCAGGCCGGCGGCGAGCGCGTCGGTACGGGCGTCGAGCTCGGCGTAGCTCCAGCGGCGACTGCTGCCGGTCCGGTCCACCAGGGCGTCCCGGTCGCCGAAGGAGGCGACGGCCCGCCGCAGGTTTCGGCCGATGGTCTCGTCGAGCAGCGGCAGGGGGTGGCTGCCACTGATGTGACTGGGCGGGGCGGGCGTCGTCGCGTCCGCCGACTCAATACGGTCCATCCCCTCAGGCTGGTCGCGTGGCGACACGGCCCGCATCTCGGTGATTGCCCTCTTCCACCAGGCCGTTCGTGCCTTTCCGACGGCACGAACCCCGCACGTTCGAAGAAGGGCCGGCCGCCCCGTCCGACCTATTCTGCGGTTGCCGAGCCCGACGGCCCCGCCGCGGGTACACACCCCCACCCCCGTCATCGAGCCTGTTGGGAGACTGCCTTGAAACTCGGCCTCGCATTCGCGGACTACGCCTGGGACGGCGGAGCGGAGCGCATGGCGGACACGCTCGCGACGATGGCCCGCACCGCCGATGACGCCGGATTCGACGTCATCGGGGTCGCGGATCACGTCTGGCAGGGCCCCCACATGGGCGGCCCCGAGCAGCCGATGCTGGAGTGCTTCACCACACTGGCCACGATCGCCGCGCACACCCGCCGCATCCGGCTGATGCCGATGGTCGCCGGGGTCCATTTCCGTTCTCCGGGCCTGCTGGCGAAGACGGTCACCACGCTGAACGTGCTGTCCGGCGGCCGCACCGACCTCGGCATCGGCGCCGGCTGGTACGAGGAGGAGGCGCGCGGTCTCGGCATCGACTTCCCGCCGCTGGCCGAGCGGTTCGAGCGGCTGGAGGAGACCGTCCGGATCTGCCGGAGCATGTGGGACGGGGAGCGCGGCGACGAGAAGCCGATCACGGGCCGCCACTACCGGCTGGACCGTCCGCTGAACGTGCCGCAGAACCTGACCCGGCCGCGGATCGTGATCGGAGGCGGCGGTGAGAAGAAGACGCTGCGGCTGGTCGCCCGCCACGCGGACGCCTGCAACCTGTACCCGGGCCCGGACCTGAGCGACAAGCTGGAGGTGCTGCGCCGTCACTGCGAGGCCGAGGGCCGCGACTTCGACGCGATCGAGAAGACCTGCATCATGCCGTTCACGCCCGCGGACGAGGCCGCCGCCGACGAGCTGGCCGGGACGCTGCGCCAGATCGCCCAGGCCGGCGTCACCCGGGTGATCGGCATCCTGGAAGGCAAGGACCAGGTGGGCCGCATCGAGCTGATCGGCGAGCGCGTGCTGCCCGCTGTCGCGGACGCCTGACGTCTCTCGTACGGGTCGGGGCCGGACGGCCCCGACCCGTACCGTACGAAGACCGGTGCCCGGCCCCGCCGACGAGCGGGGGCCGGGCACCGGTGTGTGCGGCGGGCCGTCAGTCGGGCAGCCGGACGGAGAGCGCGTGGTGGAAGACGTCACGCGGGTCGTAGGTCTTCTTCGCCCGCTGGAGCCGCGGGTAGTTGTCCTTGAAGTACAGGGTGTGCCACGGCACCCCGGAGGTGTTCCACTCGGGGTCGGCGAGGTCGGTGTCCGCGTAGTTGACGTAGCTGCCGTCGTTGGCGTCGTCCGGCACGGGCACGCCGCCGGTCCGTGCGTACACGTCGCGGTACATCTCGCGCACCAGCCGGATGTTGGTGTCGTCCTCCTCCGGGGAGGCCCACACGGCCATGTAGGCGGCCTTGAGGACCGAGTCGCGCTGGGCGGCGGCGGTGGCGTCCGGGGCGACGGCGTTCACCTTGCCGCCGTAGCCGATGAGGATGAGCTGCACGGGGCTCGCCTCACCGGTCGTCAGATGGCGGTACAGCGCGTCCGTCTGCTCCTTCGCGTAGCCCTTGCGCAGATAGGCGGCCTTGATCTTGATGCGCCGGGTGAAGGGGTCGCCCGGGTCGCCCCAGCCGGGGTACGACGACATGTACAGCCAGGGCCTGACCTGCTGGGAGACGAACAGCGGCTCGGCGTCCACACCCGCCGTGACCTCCTCGAAGAACGAGGTCATCAGCTTCTCGGCGTCCGGGGTGGCGTCGTCCATGTGGGCGCCGACGGTCAGCCCGAAGCCGGATCGGTGGGTGCCGTGGAAGTAGCCGGCCAGCGCCGCGTACGGCGAGTCGGGGTCGCTGTTGCGCTCGAACCAGGAGCCGAAGTTCGCCTGGAGGGTGGCGAACGCCTCCGGGGTCATCGACTCCCAGGACCACACCGCCATGCCGCTGCGCCAGGCGCCGGGCGCCTTCGGCAGCAGTTCGCCCGGGTCGTCGGAGCGGGCGTCGGGCGCCCTCATCCAGTAGCGGGTCACGACGCCGAAGGTGCCGCCGCCACCGCCCGTGTGCGCCCACCACAGCTCGCGGTGCGGGTCGCCCTCCTCGCGGGTCGCGACGATCGCGCGGGCGGTGCCGTCCTCGTCGACGACGACGACCTCCACCGCGTACAGGTAGTCGACGACGGCGCCGAGGCTGCGGGAGAGCGGCCCGTAGCCGCCGCCGACGATGTGCCCGCCGACCCCCACCTCGGGGCACTCGCCGGCCGGGATCGTCACGCCCCAGCCCTTGAACAGCACGCGGTAGACATGGCCGAGGGTCGCGCCCGCGTCGATGGCGAAGGCACGCCGCCCGGCGTCGTACCGGACGTCGGTCATCTCGGACATGTCGAGGAGGATCTCGACACCGTCGGTGGCGAGGTTCTCGAAGCCGTGTCCGCCGCTGCGGACGGAGATCCGCTTGCCGGCCGCCACGGCCTCGGCCACCGCGACCACCACCTGCTCGGTCGTGGTCACCACCCGCACGTAGTCCGGCTGCCCGACGAACCGGTGGTTGGTGCCGAGCACCATGCTCGGGTAGCGGGGGTCGTCCGCGGTGATGGTGGCCGCCGCGAAGGCGGGGCTGTCCGGCTCGGTCACGTCTCTCCTCCGTGGAAGGGGCGGCCGCCCGAGGCCTCGGGCCGGGCCGCCGAGGGGCCGCCACCAGCGTGGCCGAGGACCGCTCGGGATGTCTTCTCCCGCCGTGCGCTTCCCCCGTGGCCTGGCGTTCTTCCAGATTGCTCAAGGACCGGGCGTGGCCCGGATTCGCTTGTGGCCCCGGCCCGGCCGCTGGTTTCGTGGGGCGCCCAGGCCCGACGAAGGAGGATCCGTCACATGTGCGGCATCGCAGGTGCCATGGTCCTGCAGGGCGGCGCGGGAGTCGACGCCCGGGTGCTGGACCGTATGACGGCGACCCTGCTGCACCGGGGGCCCGACTCGGTCGGCACGTACCTCCAGGAGGGTGTCGGTCTCGGCTTCCGGCGCCTGAGCATCAACGACCTCGCCGGCGGTTCGCAGCCGATGTCCAGCGAGGACGGCTCCGTCGTCATGGTGTGCAACGGCGAGATCTTCAACCACCGTGAACTGCGCGCCGAACTCGTCGCCAAGGGCCATCGCTTCGCGTCCGACTGCGACGTCGAGGTCCTCGTCCACCTCTACGAGGAGGAGGGCACGGCGCTGCTGCACCGGCTCAACGGCCAGTTCGCCTTCGCGCTGTACGACCGCACGCGGCGCCGCCTGTTCCTCGCCCGCGACCACGTCGGCATCCTGCCTCTGCACTACGCGACGACGCCCGACCAGTTCGTCTTCGGCTCCGAGGCCAAGGCCGTCCTGGCCCACCCGGGCGTCGGCCGGGCGGTGGACCTCACCGGCCTCGACCAGGTCCTGACCTTTCCCGGCCTGGTCAGCCCCCGCACCATGTTCCAGGGCGTCAGCGCCGTGCGCCCCGGTCACTACCTCCTCGTCGAGGACGGCGACGTGCGCGAGGTGCGGTACTGGGACCTCGACCTGCCGCCGGCCGGCGAGCCCCAGGAGCACCCGGACGCCTACTACCCCGAGCGGCTGCGGGAGCTGTTGACCGAGGCGGTGCGGCTCCGGCTGAACGCCGACGTGCCGGTCGGCTTCTACCTCAGCGGGGGGCTCGACTCCTCGCTGATCGCCGGGCTCGTCGGCGAACTCGCGCCGCCGGCCGACTCGTTCTCCATCACCTTCCCCGAGGCCGAGATCGACGAGTCCGGCTATCAACGCCTGATGGCGCAGAAGGCCGGGTCCCGCCACCACGAGATCCCGTTCACCACGGACGACATCGTCGAGGGACTCGAGCGGATGGTGCGGCACGCCGAGACGCCGGTGAAGGAGACCTACAACACGTGCTCCCTCGCGCTGGCCCGGCAGGTGCGGGCGAGCGGCACCACGGTGATCCTCACCGGTGAGGGCGCCGACGAACTCTTCGGCGGCTACGTCGGCTACCGCTTCGACCGGCTCGGCCGCGGCGCCGGACGCTCCGCCGACCCGCTCGCCGACGCCCTGGAGGACGACGTCCGGCGCCGGCTGTGGGGGGATGCCGGGCTGTTCTACGAGCGCCCGTACCACGCCTGGCGCGAGGCCAAGCTCGCCCTGTACTCGGCGTCGGTGCGCGACGCGTTCGCCGAGGTGGACTGCCTGCGCGAGGCGCCCGTGGACCACGACCGGCTGGCCGGCCGCGATCCGCTGGCGCAGCGCTCGTACCTGGACTTCCGGCTGCGGCTCTCCGACCACCTGCTCTCCGACCACGGCGACCGGATGGCGATGGCCCACTCCGTGGAGGCCCGCTATCCGTTCCTGGACCGTGCGGTGGTGGAGTTCGCCACCCGGGTTCCGGCCCATCTCAAGGTGCATCCGCGGGGCGGCGAGAAGTACGTCGTGCGGCAGGCGGCCCAGGGGCTGGTGCCCCCGGAGATCGTCGACCGCGAGAAGTTCGGCTTCCGCGCGCCCGGCAGCCCGGCATTGCTGCGCGCCGGCACCGAGTGGATCAACGACATGCTTTCGCCCGCGCGGATCAGGCGGCAGGGCTACTTCGACCCGGCGACGGTGGAGCGGCTCCGTGCCCGCTACACCCGCGACGGCTTCGAGATCCATCCGCACTACGGCGACGACCTGCTGCTCACCGTTCTGACCTTCGGCATCCTCCTGGACACCTTCTCCCTGCCGGACCACCCGTGACGGGCCGGACGTCGGCCGGACGGGACCTTCCGGGACAGAGAAAGGAATCACGATGACGTTCGAGGCCATCCACGACCTGGTGGGGAGGGCGATCGAGCGCTTCCCGGACCACGTGGCCGTCGAGACGGCCGACGGCCGCCTCAGCTACTCCGAACTGGACGCGCGCGCCGCGCACGTGGCCGCGGAGCTGCGGGCCGCGGGCGCCGGTGCCGGCGCCTTCGTGCCCGTCCTGGTCGAGGACCGCCGCGACCTGGCCGCCGCCGTCCTCGGCATTCTGCGCATGGGCGGGGTGTTCGTGCCGGTGGACCTGGCCGCGGCGCCGGCCCGGCTGCGCGCGATGCTGCTCGACCTCGACCCGCGCTGGGCCGTGGTCGGCGACCCGGTCGACCCGGTGGCGCTCCAGGCGCTCGCCGAGGCGGCACCGGCCGCCCGTACCGTCACCGCCGGTCCCGCTGCCGAAGCCGGGGCGGTCGAGGCGCACCGGGCAGGCGCGGACGACCCGGCGTACGTCTTCTTCACGTCGGGCACCACGGGCCGGCCCAAGGGCATCGTCGGCCGACTCGGCTCGATCGCCCCGTACATCCGGTGGGAGACCGAGCTGCTCGGCGCCGGACCGGGCTGGCGCGTCGGCCAGCTGGTCTCGCCCTCCTTCGACGCCGTGCTGCGCGACCTGTTCGTCCCGCTGACCTGCGGCGGCACCGTCGTCGTTCCGCCGAAGGAGACGCTGCTCGACCCCGCGGCGCTGGCCCGCTGGACGGACGAGCAGCGCGTCGCCCTGATCCACACCGTGCCCTCGCTGTTCCGGGGCCTGGTCTCGGCCGCGATCGCCGGGGACCACACGCTCTCCGCGCTGCGCTGGGTGGCGCTCTCCGGGGAGCGGCTCGCACCGGCGGACGCCGAGCGGCTGTTCGGGCACTATGGCGACCGGATCCGGCTGCTGAACCTGTACGGGCCGTCGGAGACGACCATGACCAAGACCTTCCACGAGGTCACCCGCGCCGACCTGGGCCGCCCGTCGATCCCCGTCGGCCGGCCTCTTCCGGGCACCGAGGTGCTGCTCGTCGACGAGCGGGGCCGGCTCGCGGAGCCCGGCACGGTCGGCGAGATCCACCTGCGCACCCCCGACCGCACGCTGGGCTACCACCGGCGTGCCGAGGAGACCGCCCGGGTCTTCGTGCCCCACCCGGTCACCGGCGACCCGGCGGACGTCGTCTACCGCACCGGTGACTTCGGCCGCCTGCTGGACGACGGCAGCCTGGAGTTCCTCGGCCGCAAGGACCACCAGGTCAAGATCGGCGGCGTCCGGGTCGAGCTGGAGGGCGTCGAGAGCGTGCTGCGCGCGCATCCGGACGTCGCCGACGCGGCCGTGGTCGCCGGCGACGAGGACGGCGCCGCCTACCTGTGCGCCTATCTGGAGCTGCGGGAACCGGCCGGGGAGACCCTGCCCGAGGGGTTCGAGCAGCGGCTGCGTGCCCACCTCCGCGAGCGGCTGCCGGACGGCGCGGTGCCGGCCCTGTTCGTCCCGCTGGCCGAACTGCCCCGCACGCTCAGCGGCAAGACCGACCGCAAGGCGCTGCCGGCGCCCGTCCGGCGCGCCGCCGGGGGCGCGGGCGGCGAGCCGCCGCGCACCGCGACCGAGCGGACCGTCGCCGAGCTGTGGCTGGCGACGCTGCCCGTGACCGGCGTCGGCCGGAACGACGACTTCTTCGCGTCCGGCGGCACGTCGCTGCTCGTCGTCGAGCTGCTCAGCCGGGTGAACCGTACCTTCCGCGTCGCGGTGCCGCTGCGGGACTTCCTCCTGTCACCGACGGTCGCGACCCTGGCCGCGGCGGTCGAGCAGGAGCTGCTCGCGGCCGACGCCCCGCTCGACGACCTCTTCGCCATCTAGGGACCGCCGATGACCACGCACCTCGCCCAGCCGACCACCGCCGCCGGCCTCCCGGCCGCCGAGCGGTCCTGCGTCCGCTGCGGCATCAGCAGCCGCTACCCCGGCCTCGTCTTCGACTCCGACGGGGTCTGCGACCTGTGCACCCGGTACGCGGAACACGGCACCGAGATCGACGCCTGGTTCGGGGACGTCGACCGGTTCGTCGAGCTCGTCCGGGGCCGGGCGGAGGCCCGCGGCTCCGCCTACGACTGTCTGCTGCTCTACAGCGGTGGCAAGGACAGCAGTTACGTGCTGTACCGGCTGATCGACCTCGGCCTGCGGGTGCGGACCTTCACCTTCGACAACGGGTTCATCTCCAAGACCGCGCTGCGGAACGTGGAGACGATCACCTCCGAGCTGGGGATCGAGCACGTCACCGCCACCCACGCCGACCAGAACGCGGTGTTCCTGCGCAGCCTCCAGCAGCACAAGAGCGTGTGCAACGGCTGCTTCCGCTCGCTGCTCGACCTGAGCACCCAGCACGCCCACGACCTGGGCGTCCCGACCATCGTTACCGGTCTGTCGCGCGGTCAGATCATGGACGAGCGGCTGACCTGGTTCCACCGTCAGGGCATCTTCGACCCGGCCGAGATCGAGCCGCGGCTGCGGGAGGGCCGGCAGGTCTACCACCAGGCGGGCGGGGCCGTCTCCGCGGAGGTGGTCGACTCGGTGGAGGTCGTCGACTTCTACCGCTACAGCGACGTCACCAAGGACGGCATCCGCGCGCTGCTGCGTGAACGCTCCGACCTGTGGGCGCAGCCCGGCGACACCGGCTTCTGCAGCTCCAACTGCATGATCAACGACGCGGGGGTGCTGGTGCACTCCCGTGAACGGGGCTTCCACAACTACGAGGCCCCCACCCGCTGGGAGGTGCGCCTGGGCCACCTGGACCGGGCGGAGGCGGACGAGGAGCTGCGCACACCGGCGGCGACACCGCGGGTGCGCAAGATGCTGCTGCAGATCGGTTACCCGCTGCCGGAGGAGGGCGTCACCCGGCCGCCGGCCGAGGCGCCGGTGGCCGAGCGGACCTCTCCCCCGGCCCCGTCCCCCGCCGGCTCGGCCGTCCGGGCCGCGCGGCGGGCACCGCTGACGCCCGCTCAGCGCGAGGCGCTCGGGCGCGGAACGGAGGCACCGGGCCGCCGGGCCAGGGCCCTGCTCCTGCAGACCTCGGGGCCGGCGGACAGCGCCCTGGCGCGCCGGGCGACGCTGCGGTTGCTGCTGCACCACGAGGCGCTGCGGCTGCGGTTCGTGCGGCGCGGCGAGACGTGGGAGCAGTACGACGCCGGTCCGGCAGGAGCCGTCCCGGTGCTGCGTCTGGACGCGTCCGGACGAGACGCGGCCGCCGAGGCGGAGCTGGTGGGCACCGCCGTGGACCGGCTGCGTTCCCGGCTCGACCTCGCCGACGGGCCGCTGTTGCAGGTCGCGCTGGTCGACCGGGGCGAGCTGCCGGCCCGGCTGCTGCTGGTCGTCCACGAGCTGGTCGCCGACACCCGTTCCTGGCGGGTGCTGCTGCGCGACCTGTCCGCTCTGTGGGCGGGCGGCGGCGAGGCGGAACTCACCCTGGCGGACTCCTTCCTGGAGCGGGCCGCGGCCGTCGTGCCCGGCCCGGTCGTACCGGCCACGCCCGCGTCGGGGACCGGGGGGGATCCGGTGCGGCTGACCGTGGCCTGCGGCGCTCCGGCGAGCGCGACCCGGGTGGCCGGGGCGCTGGCGGCGGTCCTCACCGACCTGGGTGACGCGCCGGACGTCGAGGTCCTCGACCACACCTCCGGGGAAGGCCCGGCGGGCATCGGCCGCTGGACCCTGGCGCAGGCACCCGCGTCGGGCGATGCACCGCTGATCCGGTACCAGCACTTCGGTGACCTGGACGCGCTGCTTCCGAATGGTTCGCCGTTCACGCGGGTGACGGCCGACGAGGCGGACTTCACCGTGCTGCCCGACACCGGTCGGGACGGCGTGAGCGTGCACGGCGTGGTCCGCGCGGGGGTGCTCCATCTGGACTGGTGGTGCCCGCCCGGCATGCGTGGGCGGCTGCTGGCCGCCGGGATACCGGAGCGGGTGGCCCGTCGGCTCACGGCGTCGCCATGACGGCTGCCGCGCCCGTCCCGGTCCGGACGCTCGGCGTCCTCGGCGGGATGGGGCCCGCGGCGACCGCGGAGTTCCTGCGGCTGCTGGCCGCACGGGCGCCGGCGGCCGACGACCAGCACCATCCGCGGATCGTGATGCTGTCGGACCCGTCGGTCCCCGACCGGTCCGCGGCGCTGACGGAGGGCGGCCCGTCGCCGCTGCCCGCGCTCCGCGAGGGTCTGGCGACGCTGACGCGCTGGGGCGCGGACCTGCTGGCCGTGCCGTGCAACACGGCGCACGTGTACCTCGACCGGTTCCGGGCCGAGCTCCCGGTGCCCCTCGTCCACATCGTCGACGCGACGCTGCGGGCCGCCATGGCGAGGAGCCCGGAGGGCGGCTGGCTGGCCGCCACGGCGGGAACCGTGGCCAGCGGGCTGTACCAGCGGCGGGCGGCCGAGCTCGGCTACCGGCTGATGCAGCCGGGGGCTGCTGCCCAGGGGCCGATCCACCGAGCGGCCGTGCTCGTCAAGGCGGGTCGGACGGACGAGGCGGGGCAGGTACTGGCCTCGGCCCTGGGCCCGCTGTGGCGCGAGGCCGCCCTGCCGGTGATCACGGCCTGCACGGAACTTCCCCTCGCCTACACGGCGGCGCTGCTGCCCGGAAACGCCACGGTGTCCAGTCTGGACGCCCTCGCCTCGGCCTGTGTCGACGCGCTGTACGCGACGCGGGCCCCGCGCACCACGCCGGACCTGCTGGCGGTGGCATAGCGGCGCGGGGCCCGGACGGTCAGATGCGGACCGTGAGGCAGTCGGGGGTCTTCGGGCCGGTGCCCAGGGCATACGCGTTGTAGTCGTCGAGGTGGCCCTGTGCCACGGCGGCGGCTTCGGCGAGGCGGGTGTCGATGTCGGCGTCGTGGGCGAGGACGTCCTCCATCGCCTCCATGAAAGCCATCTGGACGGCGTGGAAGGCGCCGAGGACGGCGCCGTGCGCCTCGGGCGGGCCGGCACGCAGTTCCAGCTGTTCGCCGGTGGCGCGGTGGTGCGGGTGCTCGTCGAACCAGCCCTCCTCCTCGAGGAGGGCGATGCACCCGTACGTGGCGGGGGCGGAACCGCTGGCACGGTGCCAGGCGGCGGCGGCGCGAGGGCTGTTGAGGTACATCATGAAGGCGAGCGCGCCGTCCCGGACGGCCTCGTCGAGGCCGTCGGCGAGCCACAGCGAGTCGCCGCCGATCCAGTTGCCGGCACAGGGCAGATCACCGTTGCGGGGCAGCACGCCGACCTCGAGGTCGAAGCCCGCTGCGGCCGCCGCCTTCACCATGTAGTTGGCGTCGAAGGAGGAGCTGAAGCGCAGGACCACCTCTTGGCCGGCGAGGGCCTGGAAGGTGCCGGCCCAGTCCTCGAGGACGTCGCTCTTGCGGTAGTGGCCGGCCCGGTACAGGTCGCGCCACCAGCGGACGTACGCCTTCACCGCGTCGGAGGTCAGGTCGAGGCGGGTCGCCCGGCCGTGCCGCCCGTTGCCCGCGTCGGTGAGCAGTGCGCCCTGCTGGGCGACGGCGTGCTGGAGGAACTTGCCGTCGACGGGCCAGGCGATGGCGTGGGCGGGGCCGTCGTCGAGGCGGGCGACGGCCTCGCACGCGGCTGTCGTCTCCTGCCAGGTGCGGGGCGCGGCGGCGATGCCGGCCCGGCGCAGCAGGGTGGTGTTGGCGTACAGCAGCATCGTCGAGAGGGTCATCGGCACGGTCGCGAAGTCGCCGTCGACGGTGTAGTACTCGCGTACGCCCGGCAGGAAGTCGTCCAGGACGACGGGCTCGCCGAGGATGGTGCCGCGTCCGGCGACGGCCTTCTCCACGGAGACGAACAGGGGCCGGCCGTCCGGGGTGCGGGCGTCGCGGGCGAGCTGCGAGGCCCCGGCGTAGTAGGTGGCGAGCGCGGGCGCCCGGCCTTCCGCGGCCGCCCGCGCGACGGCCTCGGGCAGCTCCTCGTAGGAGTGGCCGCGGATGTCGATGCGATAGCCGGGGTGGGCCTTCTCGAACTCCCGGGCGCGCTCCCGGATCGGCTCCAGGAAGTCGGGGAACGGGAACTCGGACAGCCAGGCCTCGATGACGACGACGTCGTCCGGGGCTCCGGAGTGCATGGGTCCTCCAGTGAGGGGGATCGGGGCGGACGCGCCGAGGCGGTCCGCCGCGCGGGTCAGGCCGTGACGACGGGGAGCTGCGTCCGCCGCGGGGCGGGCTCTTCGCCGGCCGGGGCGGCGGCGGGCTCGACGACGACCGGGGCGCCGTTGAAGACGGCGTTGCCGGACAGGGCGTCGATGGTGGAGTCGTCGGTGAGGGCATTGGCGTTGACGCCGGGGTACCGGGCCGCGGTGCGCTGGGTCGATCCGGCGTGTCCCCAGCCGTGCGGCAGGCTCACGACGCCGGGCATGATCCGGTCGTTGGCCTCGACCGCGACGACGAGGTCGCCGGTGGCGGAGACGATCCGGGCGTGGGTGTCGAGGCCCAGGCGGGTGATGTCGTCGGGGTGGACGTGCAGGGTGCAGCGGTTGCTGCCGCCCATGAGCGTGGGCACGTTGTGCAGCCAGCTGTTGTTGGAGCGCAGCTGGCGTCGTCCGATGAGCAGCATCGCGGGGGTCGGTGCGGCGAGCCGCTCGCCGAGGCGGCCGATCTCGTCGGCGAGCTCGGCCGGGGCGAGCCGGATCCGCCCGGATTCGGTGCTGAGCACCTCGTCGATGCGGGGCTTCAGCGGGCCGAGGTCGATGCCGCTGGGGTGCTTGCGCAGCTCGGCGAGGGACAGGCCGTAGGGGCCGAGGCGGAGCATCGCGTCGAGCATGAGCTCGGGTCCGCTGTCGCCGTCCAGCAGGGCCCGCGCCTCGGCGAGCTCCATGCCGTGGAAGGGGGAGCCGGGAATCTGGGTGCCGGCGCCGAGGAGCTGGCCGAGGACCATCTCGTCGACGAGGGACGGGTCGGCGTCGGCACCCTGGCCGGAGGCGATGAGGCACAGCCGGGCCATGATCTCGGCCTCGGAGAGCTGTCCGGGTTCGAGCGGCAGGACCGGCGGCGAGAACCGGGTGTAGTTGCGCACGGTGACGGTGAGCAGCAGCAGGTCGTAGTGCGGCATCTGCATCATGCGCGGCGGCGGCAGGATGACGTTCGCGTGCCGGGTGGTCTCGTTCAGGTAGGGATCGACGCAGACCATGAAGTCGAGCTCGTCGAAGGCCCTGCCGAGGCGGGGCCCGTTGGGGGCGGACAGGACGAGGTTGCCGGCCACGCACACCAGTGCCTTGACCTGGCCTTCGCCAGGGGTCTCGATCTCGTCCGCCAGGGTGGCGACGGGCAGGTCGCCGCAGGCCTCGGGCAGGCCGCGGACCCGGCTGTGCCAGCGGCCGGAGGTGAAGGGCCGCGGACCCCAGGGCACTTCGAGGGTGGCGGGCTTGGTGAACATCACGCCGCCGGGCCGGTCGAGGTTGCCGGTGAGGATGTTGAGGACGTCCACCAGGTACTGGGTGAGGGTGCCGAACTCGGCGGTGCTGGTGCCCATCCGGGTGTAGACGGCGGCGGTGGGCGCGGCGGCGAGGTCGCGGGCGAGGCGCCGGATCGTCTCGGCGGGCACGCCGGTCGGCCCTGCGACGGCCTCGGGGCCGAACGGGGCGGCGTGGGCGCGCAGCTCCTCGAGGCCCTCCACGTCGAGGCGCACGGTGGCGAGGTCCTCGGCGAGCAGGGTGTGCACCATCGCGAAGAGCAGCAGGGCGTCGGTGCCGGGGCGGACGAAGACGTGTTCGTCGGCGAGGTCGGCGGTGCGGGTACGGCGGGGGTCGACGACGACGATCCGGCCGCCGCGGGCCCGTATCGCCTTGAGCCGGCCGGGGAAGTCGGGGGCGGCGCACAGCGAGCCGTGGGACTCGGCCGGGTTGGCGCCGATGACCATCAGGTGGTCGGTGCGGTCGAGGTCGGGTACGGAGATCGCCGTGGCGTTGCCGAAGAGCAGGCCGACGGCGACGTGCTTGGGCATCTGGTCGATGGTGCTGGCGCTGTACAGGTTGGTGGTGCCGAGCGACATCGAGAGCGGGCCGCGGTAGAAGATGCCGCCCATGGTGTGGAAGGTGGGGTTGCCGAAATACGCGGCGAGGGCCTGGCGCCCGTGCTTCTCGACGACACCCATGAGGCCCTGCTCCACGGCCCGGAACGCCTCGTCCCAGGTGGCCTCGCGCCACTGGTCGCCGGTGCGGATCATCGGGACGCGCAGCCGGTCGGGGTCCTCGTCGATACGGCCGAGGCTCGCGCCCTTGGGGCATATGTAGCCGCGGGAGAACGGGTCGTCGGCGTCCCCGCGCACGCCGGTGACGCGGTCGGCCTCGTCGAGTTCGACCTTCAGGCCGCAGACGGCGTCGCAGACGGGGCAGGAGCGGTGCGCGGTTCTCAACGGAACTCCAGGGACGTGGGTGTGAGGGTCCGTCACGGTGACCTCGGAAGGACCGGCCCGACAAGGCCGGACCGGGCGGCAGGCCGCCGCCCGAGGATCTCACCGGGCCGGGGCGGCGGGCATCTCCTGCTGTGCTCTCCTCCGGCGGTCCGGCCGCCGGGCGGGCCGGAAGGGCGTCCTGACGAGGCGCTGCGCAATCGAAGAGATGCCTGTCCCGAGCGACGGGTGCGACGCTGCGAGCTCCATGGCCGTGGGCCAGGTCCGGTCCGGCGCCGTAGGCGCGGGGCCGGCTCCACCGAGGCGGCTTTCGTCCCAGGCGTAAGGAATCCGCGCAGCATGACAGTCACCGCGAGTGCCCCCGAACGGACCGCCGAGGTGCCGGTGCCCGAGCCCGGCCTGACGCCCGACGCGATCGTGGCCCGGGCCGAGGCGCTCGCCCGTGGTCTGATCGGCCGCCAGGCCGAGACGGAGCGACGCGGTTTCTACGCCGAGGACACCCACGAGGAGTTCCGCCGGGCCGGCCTGTACCGGATCCTCGTCCCGCGGCGGTACGGCGGCTACGAGTTCGGCGTCGAGACCTTCATGCGCGTGGTGGTGGCGCTGACCCGGGGCTGTCCGTCGACGGGCTGGATGTACTGCCTGGGCGCGGCGCACGCCCACGCGGTGGCGACCCTGTTCGACGAGCGGGCGCAGGCCGAGATCTTCGCCGGCGGCGACTTCCTGTGCCCGTCGACGGTCGCCCCCAGCGGCACGGGCGAGCGCATGGACGACGGGCGCTGGCGGATCAACGGCACCTGGCGCTACTGCTCCGGCTCTCCCTATGCCACGCACTTCCTCGGGCACACCCTGGTCGACGACGGCACGGGCGAGCCCCGTCCGCTGCTGTTCGTCGCCCCGCGCGAGACGTTCACCCGGCTCGACGACTGGGGGGCCCAGCTGGGCCTGCGCGGCAGCGGCTCGCACAGTCTGCGGATCGACGACGGTCTGATCCCGGAGCACCTGACGCTGGACACCCACCTGAGCCAGGTCGACGTCACGGACGGGACGCCGGGCCGGGCGCTGCACGGGAACCCGACGTACGGCGGCGGGCCGCTGAGCTTCATGATCCTTGAGGACGCGGCGCTCGCCGTCGGCATGGCCAAGGGCGCTCTCGACGCGTACGAGGAGCTGATGCGGTCGCGGCAGACGCTGTTCCCGCCGATCGTGCCGCGCACCGAGGATCCCGACTTCCAGTACTGGTACGGCGAGGCCGCCGGCCTGGTGCATGCCGCCGAGGCGGGCCTGCTGGGCGCCGTGCGCCAGTGGGACGAGATCGCCGTCAGGGGTGAGGTCACCCCGGAGCACGAGCTGAAGGTCGCCACGCTGTGCCGTGAGGCGGTGCGGATGAGCTGGCGGGCCGTCGAGAGGTACCTCTTCCCGACCGCCGGATCCAGCGCCGTACGCGACGGTGAACGCATGGAACGCGTGTGGCGCGACATGTCCATGCAGCAGAGCCACGCGGGCATCTCCGTCTTCCTGTTCACCATGGCCAACCGCGAGCTCACGCGGACCCGCTTCGGCGTCGCCGCCGCGCACTGAGCCGCGCGCAGCACGCCAGGAGATGCGCCCCACCATGTCGGGGCGCGACGATCGGCCCCTGTCCGGAACCGATCATCCGTTTTCCGGCCAGATCAATATTCCACCCTCACACCGGGAAATTTTCGAGGAGGTACCCGTGTCGGGCGACAAGACCGGTACGCGCGCGGTGGTACTCGGCGGCAGCATCGCAGGGCTGTTCGCGGCCCGAGTGCTCGCCGATGCCTACGACGATGTGCTCATTGTGGACCGCGACGTCCTGGTCGGGGTGGAGGGGCCGCGCAAGCACTGCCCCCAGAGCCGGCACATCAACGGCCTGCTGGCCCGCGGCCAGCTCGCCATGGAGGAGATGTACCCCGGGATCACCGAGGAGATCTTCGCCGACGGCGTCCCGACCGGTGACCTGGCCGGCCACGTGCGCTGGTACTTCAACGGCAGGCGGCTCAAGCCGCAGGTGGCGGGCCTGACCTGTGTGGCCGCCAGCCGCCCCATGCTGGAGAAGCACATCCGCCGGCGCACCGCCGCCCTGTCCAACGTCTCCTTCCGCGAGCAGCACGACATCCTGGGCCTGGTGACCACGGCGGACAAGAGCCGCGTCACCGGCGTCCGCGTGCAGAGCCTCGTCGAGGAGAGCGGCGAGCAGGTCATCGAGGCCGACCTCGTGGTCGATGCGACCGGCCGCGGTTCGCGCACCCCGGTCTGGCTGGAGGAGCTCGGCTACCCGCGGGTGGTCGAGGAGCGCAAGAAGATCGGCCTCGGCTACGTCACCCAGCACTACAAGCTGCTGGACGACCCCTACGACGGCGACCTGTCGATCAACCCGGTGGCCTCCCCCGAGCTGCCCCGCGGTGCGATCTTCACCAAGACCGACGGCGACCGCGTGGAGCTCACCACGTACGGCCTGCTCGGCGACCACCCGCCCACCGACCAGGAGGGCCTGTACCAGTGGGTGAAGTCGCTGGCGGTGCCGGACATCTACGAGGCGCTGCAGCGCGCCGTGCCGCTGGACGAGCCGGTCGCCTTCCGCTTCCCGACGACGCTGCGCCGCCGCTACGAGGAGATGGACCGCTTCCCGCTCGGCCTGCTGGTCGCCGGTGACGCGGTCACCACCTTCAACCCGGTCTACGCCCAGGGCATGACGGCCGCCGCGCTCTGCGCCCTGACCCTGCGCGACCACCTGCACTCCGGTGCCACGCCGATCCCGGCGCAGTACTTCCGGGACCTGGCCCGTGACGTCATCGACCCGCCGTGGGAGATGACCAACGCCGTCGACCTCACCTTCCCCGGGGTCCAGGGCGAGCGCACCAAGCAGGTCAAGGCCGCGCAGAAGTTCCTCAAGCTGGTGCAGACCGCGGCCGTCCACGACGGCAGGGTCACCGCCGCCTACATGCGCGGTGCCGGTCTCGTCGACAAGCCGGAGGCCATGATGCGTCCGGCGTTCCTCGCCCGCGTGCTGTGGAACGTGGTGCGCGGCACGGTCGTGGAGAAGCTCAGCGGCCGGAAGGCCGGCGCGTCTCCCGTCCGGCCGGTGGCCACGCCCCCGGTGTCCGTCCCGTCCCGCGACGACGAGCTCGTCTCGGCCAAGTAGCACGGCCGGCGAGGACGAGGGGAGTGGGTGTGACCGAGACGGCCCAGCTGATCCGGGCCTACGCGGTGACCGACGGTCTCGACGAGGCGGCGCTGTGCGCCGCCTGGGGCGAGGCCGCGGCACACTACGGGGCCGCCGACGCCGAGGGGGGCCTGTTCACCGACCTCGGGGACCTCGCGGCCCCGGGCCCGTGGGAGGCCGCCGAACGACTGTGGGCCGACCAGGAGTTCCTGGTCTTCCCCGCGGGCACCGGACCGGCCGCACGGCTGGTCGTCGGCCGACCCGCCGCCGGCGGGCAGCTGCTGGTCCTGGCCGTGAACCGGGCGTTCACGGCCGCGGGCCACCGTCTCGCCCCGCTCGCCGACGCCCTCGGCGCGGCGTACGCGGAGCGGGTCGGGGCCGACCCGGCGACGGTGGAGTTCACCCTCGACGCGGGGACGGCCGGGGCCGTCTCGGCGCTCGCCGCCGGAGAGGGCGCCGACCCCGCGGACGTGCTGCTGGCCGCCTACGCCTGCCTGGTCGGGCGCCATCACGGCACCGACCGCCCGCATCTCGCCGTCCGCACCCCGGACGACGACCGCACGGCTCTGACCGCCGACCTGTCCTCGGCACCGTCCTTCCGGGCCCTGGTACGCCGGATCGCCGCCGCGCCGCAGGCCGGTCACGAGACGCCCGTGAGCGGCGCGTTCGCCGTGGAGGGCGCCGACGAACCCGTGCTGCGGCTGGCCGGGGCACGGGTGCGCCGACTGAGGGCGGGCGGTGCGCTGCCCGGCGGCGCCGACCCCGTCCTGACGGTGACGGCCGGACCCGCCGGTCCGACCCGGGGGTTGCTCGAGTACCGCCCGGTGCCCTGCGACACGGCGGCCGCGACCGGTCTGCTCGGCCAGCTGCGGACCCTGCTCAAGGCGGCCCTCGCCGCCCCCGACGCGTCCGTCGACACCCTTCCGCTGGAGACCGGTGAGCAGCTGCGCGCAGCGGTGCGCGCCGCCGACCTCACCGGCGCCACGCCCCAGGCCGGGCCACCGGTCAACGCCCGGGTGCGCGCAAGCGCCCGGGCCTTCGGGGACGTGCCGGCGCTGGACGGCGACGGCGGCCCCGTCCTGTACCGCGAGCTGACCGGCCGGGCCACCCGGATCACCAACGCGCTGCGCGCGCTCGGCGTGGGTGAGGGCTCGGCCGTGGCGCTGCGCCTGCCGAACGGGCCGGGACAGGCCGCCGCGCTGCTCGGCGTCCTCGACGCGGGCGCCCACGCGGTGGGCCTCGCCCCCAAGGACTCCGGCGAACGCGTCAAGGCCGTGCTCGCCGGCCTGCGGCCCGAGGTCCTGGTCGTCGCCGGGGAGGAGGCCGGAGCGGCGTTGCCGACCTGGTTCCGTGCCGAGGTCGGCGGCCGGGTCCTCGACCTCGACAGCCTGACGTACCTCCCGCCCGGCCCGGTCCCGTCCGCGGCGGATCTCGACGGGGACGAGCAGGACCGCTGGGCGTACGTCGCCTACACCTCCGGCTCGACGGGAACGCCCAAGGGCATCCCGCAGACCCACCGCACCTTCGGCCAGTTCGTCGACTGGTTCGCCTCCGCGTTCGGCATCGGCCCCGGCTCCCGGGTGGCCCAGTGGGCGCAGCCCGGCTACGACGCCGGCCTGGTCGAGCTGTTCGCGGCGCTCACCACCGGCGCCACGCTGTGCCCGGTTCCCGACCGGCTGCGGGCCCACCCGGAGAAGCTGGCGGCGTGGCTGGAGTCCGAGCGGATCACCCACTTCCAGACCGTGCCGAGCTTCGCCCGGGAGCTGCTCGCCGCGCTGCGGGCCACCGGCGGGGCGCCGTCCTCGCTGAGGTGCCTCCTGCTGGCGGGCGAGCCGCTCGGCGGGGAGCTCGCCGACACGCTGCGTGCCGCGCTCCCTCGGACCCGCGTGGTCAATCTGTACGGCGCCACCGAGACGGTGCTCGCCACCTGGCACGAGGTCGACGCCCCGGTGGGCGCCGGCACCGTCCCGATCGGGCGGCCGATCCCCGGCCGCCAGGTCCTCGTCCTCGACGAGGAGGACCGGCCCTGCCCGACGGGCGTCACCGGCCGCATCGTGGTGTGCGGACCGTATGTCACGCCCGGCTATCTCGACGCCGGCCGGCCCGACGGGTCGTTCCGCCCGGTGTCCGCCGGGCCTGACGGGGCCGGTGCCGCGGACTCCGGCTGCTATCGCGGCGGGGACCTCGGCCGCAGGCGCTTCGACGGCCTGCTGGAGTTCCGGGGCCGCGGCGACGAGCGGATCAAGATTCACGGCACCCGCCTGGAACTGACCGATCTGGAGGCGGCGCTCGCGGCCGATCCCTCGGTGCGCTCTTGCGCCGTGGTCGCCCGCGCCGCCGACGACGGCCTGGTCGCGGGCCTGGTGGCCTACGTGGTGCCGCACGAGGGCCCGGAAGCGCCCGTCGGCTCTCCGGCGGCCTGGCGTGCCACGCTGCGCCGCTGGTTCGGCCCTGCCCTGCCCGCGGTGACCTTCGTGACGATCGACCGCCTCCCTCACAACACCGGCGGAAAAGTCGACCGGCGCGCACTGGCGGACCGCGCGACAGCCACACGCTGAACGCGACGCCGCCCTCCGAACAACCGCCCGTTTCCCAACTGATGCTTGTATCCAATCCATGATGGGGTGAATGTCGTGACCATGCTCGAAACCGACTTCTCGATCGAATCCGACGGGTCGAGCGTCAGCTTCGACGGCGAGAACCTGGACATCCCGGCGGTCCGCCGGGTCGCCGAGGACCTCGCCCCGGTCCAGGTGGCCCCCCAGTCACTGGCCAAGGCCGCGAAGAGCCGCGCGCAGTTCGAGAAGATCATCCACGACGGCGCCCCCGTCTACGGTGTCACCACCGGGTACGGCGAGATGATCTACATGCTGGTCGACCCGTCCAAGGAGACCGAGCTCCAGACCAACCTGGTCCGCAGCCACAGCGCCGGCGTCGGCCCGGTCTTCGCACAGGACGAGGCGCGCGCCATCGTCGCCGCCCGCCTCAACGCCCTGTCCAAGGGCTACTCGGCGGTCCGTCCCGAGCTCCTGGAGCGCCTCGCCCTCTACCTCAACCAGGGCATCACCCCGGCCATCCCGGAGATCGGCTCGCTGGGCGCCAGCGGTGACCTCGCCCCGCTCTCGCACATCGCGAGCACGCTGATCGGCGAGGGTTACGTGCTCCAGGACGGCAAGCGGGTCCCGACCGGCCAGGTGCTGCGCGAGAAGGGCATCGAGCCGCTCCAGCTCCGCTTCAAGGAGGGCCTCGCCCTCATCAACGGCACCTCGGCGATGACCGGCCTCGGCTCGCTGGTCGTCGGACGTGCCCTGGAGCAGGTGCGCCAGGCCGAGATCGTCACCGCGCTCGTCCTGGAGGCGCTGCGCGGCTCCACCAGCCCGTTCCAGGCCGAGGGTCACGACATCGCCCGCCCGCACCGGGGCCAGATCGACACCGCCGCCAACATGCGCGCCCTGCTGCGGGGCAGTGGTCTGGTCGTCGACCACGCCGATCTGCGCCACCAGGCCGAGGCGCAGCGCGGCGACGGCGACGTCTCGCGCACCGAGGTCTACCTGCAGAAGGCGTACACGCTGCGGGCCATCCCGCAGGTCGTCGGCGCCGTCCGCGACACCCTGTACCACGCGGTGCAGAAGCTGGAGACCGAGCTGAACTCCTCCAACGACAACCCGTTGTTCTTCGACGGCAAGGAAATCTTCCACGGGGCGAACTTCCACGGCCAGCCGATCGCCTTCGCGATGGACTTCGTGGTCCTCGCCCTGACCCAGCTCGGCGTCTTCTCCGAGCGCCGCACCAACCGGCTGCTGAACCGTCACCTCAGCGACGGCCTGCCGGAGTTCCTCGTGGCGGGCGAGCCGGGACTCAGCAGCGGTTTCGCGGGTGCGCAGTACCCGGCCACCGCGCTGGTCGCCGAGAACCGCACGATCGGCCCGGCCTCCACCCAGTCCGTCCCGTCCAACGGCGACAACCAGGACGTCGTCAGCATGGGCCTGATCGCCGCCCGCAACGCACGCCGCGTCCTGTCGAACAACACCCGCATCCTCGCCGTCGAGTTCCTCGCCGCCGCCCAGGCCGTCGACCTCTCCGGCCGTGCCGACCAGCTCAGCCCGGTCGGCCGCGCGGCCTACGACCAGATCCGCTCGCTGGTGCCCACCCTCGACAAGGACCGCTACATGTCCGACGACATCGAGCTCGTCGCCGCCGCGCTCTCCCGTGGCGAGTTCCTCCAGGCGGCCGAGCAGACCGGCACCGCGCTCGTCTGATCCCTCCCGCCCCTTCCTCCTCCCCCCAAGACTGGGACGAACCGATGAGTTATCCGCTCTCCTTCAACCAAGAGTTCCTGTGCATGTTCGACCAGGGCGACGAGGAGGGTCCCTTCGGGCCCCTCTACAACATCGTCGGCGGCTGGCGGCTCAGCGGGAAGATCGACGCGGAAGCGCTGCAGGAGGCGCTGAACGACGTCGTCGCCCGCCACGAGGCGCTCCGCACGACGGTCGTGCGCACCCCGGGCGAGCAGCGTCAGGAGATCGCGCCGGCCTCGCCGGTCTCCCTGACCGTGCGGGAGATCCCCGAGCCGGACCCGACGCAGCGCGACCGCCGTGCCGAGGAACTGCTCATCGAGCTGGAGGGCGGCCGCTACGGCACCGACCTGCCGCTGCTGCGGGCCGTACTCGGCAGGTTCGCCGAGGACGACGCCGTGCTCGTCCTGGTCGTCCACCACACGGCGGCCGACGAGGTGTCCATGCAGCTGATCATCCGCGACCTCGGGGTGCTGTACGCCCGGCGCCGCGGTTTCGAGACCGCGGAGCTGCCCGAGCCGACCGCGTTCGGCGAGTTCGCCGCCTGGGAGCGGGAGCGCTACGCGCCGACCGCCGAGGTCAAGGCGCGCGGCTACTGGCGCGAGCAGCTCGACGGCGGTGCCATCACCGGCGTGCCGAGCGACCACCGCAAGTCCGACGGGGTGCCGAAGACGACCGCCGTGCACCGCTTCGTCATCGGCGAGGAGCTGACCTCGGCCGCGTTGGCGCTGGCGAAGGAGACCCGCGGTTCGGCCTTCATGGTGCTGCTCGCCGCGTACAAGGTCTTCCTCAACGAGCGGGTCGGCGCCACCGACATCGCCGTGCCGACGATGGCGGCGGGCCGTGGCCTGGCCCGCTTCGAGAACACCGTCGGCGCGTTCTTCAACTTCGTGCCGTTGCGCACGGACCTCGCGGGCGCGGCCACGTTCCGCGAGGTCGTCTCCCGCACCCGCGGCACCTGCCTGAAGGCGTACTCGAACCCCCTGCCGTTCGGCCAGGTGGTGGCCGAGGCCCCGGCGTCGGCGGCCGCGTTCGCCGCGGACGACCTCGCCGTCGTCGCCTTCCAGGTCTTCCAGTTCCCCGCCCTGGAGGGGGTGGAGACGGGTGATCTGACGATCTCCGAGATCCGCCGCCGGATGCTGTCCCAGGACGTCTCCACCGACATCCCGGACGGGGTGATGTTCCAGCTGGACATCGACCCGCTCTCCGGCGAGATGCTCGGCCACCTCGGCTACAACACGAACCTGTTCGAGGAGCGCACGATGCGGGAGTTCGCCGCCGCGTTCGTGACGGTGCTGCGCCGCACGCTCTCGGACCCCGACGCGCCGCTGCGGCTGGCCTCCTGACGGGCCTTCCGCACCACGGCACTCCGCCCGCGTCTTCCCCGGAAGGGAAGGACGCGGGCGGAGTGCCGTCCACGGGTTCCGGCTCAGCCGTTGTGCAGGGCTCCGCGGACCGTGGAGCGCAGGTCGTCGAAGGACGCGAGGTCGGGCACGGTCCAGCCGTCCAGGTCGTACTCGTTCAGGCACTCGTCCACGAAGGCCTTGTAGCTGTCGACGTGACCGGAGGCGGTCTGCGAGAACAGCAGCTCCACCCGGGTGTTCTCGTGGTTGCCGGCGTAGTTGCGCTCGTAGAGCTCGTGGCGGCCGCCGAACTCGGTGCCGACCGCGTCCCACAGCAGCTTCATCACCTTGACGCGGTCCACGGCCTCCTTGCCGCCGGAGCCGCGCAGGAACTTGTCGAGGTAGGGGCGGACGTCCGGGTTCTTGAAGTCCTCGGCGGCCGAGTTCACGTAGATCAGGCCGCTGGCGACGTCCTGCTGGATGATCTCCTTGATCCGCGGATAGCCCATCTGCATGAACCAGCGGTAGGCCATGCCGTACTGGGGGTTGGGCAGCAGAGCGCCGTTCTTCCACTCCACCGGGTTGCGGGCGGCCGCGTCCGACAGTCCCCAGAAGAGGTTCCGCCAGGCGAGCACCTCGCCGACGCGGCTCTGCACGCCGCGGAAGTCCTTCGTGCCGGTGATCTCCAGCGCCTTGATGAGCAGGCCGGCGAGGAACTCCAGCTTGACGGCGAGGCGGGTGCAGCCGTGGAAGGTGAAGCGCTCGACGAAGCCGGAGCGGCCGGGGAACATCTGCACCTTGCCCAGGTGTCCGTAGACGAAGACGTTCTCCCAGGGGATGAGGACCTTGTCGAGGACCAGGATGGTGTCGTTCTCGTCGAGCCGGGACGACAGCGGGTAGTCGAACGGGCTGCCCATGGCGGCCGCGTTCGCCGTGTACGACGGCCGGCAGATCAGCTTCATGCCCGGCGCGTCCATGGGCACGGTGGCCACCAGCGCGAACTCGCGCTTCTTCACGGGCAGCCCGAAGTGGGCGATGAAGTTGTAGTGGGACAGCGCCGAGCCGGTGGCCACCACCTTCGCGCCGCTGACGATCAGACCGTTGTCGGTCTCCTTCTCCACGTGGATGAAGACGTCCTCCACCTCGTCGGGCGCCCGGTCGCGGTCGACCGGGGGGTGCACGATGGCGTGGTTCCAGAAGAGCACCTTCTCCTGTGACTCCGCGTACCAGCGGCGGGCGTTCTCCTCGTAGGGCGCGTAGTAGTCGGCGTTGGCGCCGAGAGTTCCGAGGAACGAGGCCTTGTAGTCGGGGCTGCGCCCCATCCAGCCGTAGCCGAGGCGCGCCCACGCGGCGATCGCCCGCTGGTCGGCGACGAGGTCGTCGACGCTGCGCGGGGTGGTGAAGAAGCTGTGGGTCCAGCCGTCGGAGCCGGTGTCGGTCGGCCGGGTGAGAATGCCACGCTGGGCCGGGTCGTGCAGCGCCTCGTACATCCGTGCCGTCATACGGATCGGATTGCGGAAGGCGGGGTGGGTGGTGACGTCCTTGACGCGCTCGCCGTAGAGGTATATCTCCCGGCCGTCCCGCAGACTCTCGATGTATTCGTCACCCGTCAGCGGGCGGGTGCGGCGCCGCCCCTCGGCGGTACCGGCGGGGGCATCCTGACGGTCGGTCATCGGATTTCTTCCCTCTTCCACGGGGCGCTTTCGAAGACATGCAATGCGGGCCTCATCGTGGCAGCCCGCACCTGGTCAGGGCTTCTTGTCGTGTGCGGGAAGCACGTGGCGGCAGCTGCCCAGCAATCCTGAAGATGCAGCTGATCGGCGCCCGCTGGGAAGGTCGTCCCGTTGTTACGGACGGCCATTTCCGGCCTTCCGAGAACGGACGTCTCCGGGAGGAAATGGTGCTTGCGACGACTGATGTTCCCACGCGGGAACAGATTGTTCGTCGGGTCTCCGAACTCGTGCCGCAGCTGCGCGAAAAGGCGGCTTGGACGGAGGAGAACCGCCGGGTCCACGAGGACTCGATCGCTGCCCTCACCGACGCCGGCGTCTTCAAGCTGCGCACGCCCGCCCGCTTCGGCGGCTACGAGGCCGACACCCGCACGCTGATCGACGTGGCGGCCGAGATCGGCCGCGCCGACGGCTCCACCGGCTGGACCGCGTCGGTCTACTGGATCCCCACCTGGATGGCCGGTCTGTTCCCGGACCACGTCCAGGACGAGGTGTTCTCGACACCCGACGTCCGCGTCTGCGGCACCCTGAGCCCGAGCGCCATGGCCACCCCCACCGAGGGCGGTGTCGTGGTCAACGGCAAGTGGGGCTTCATCAGCGGTGCGCTGCACGCCCAGTGGCAGGTCGTCGTCGCCGTCCAGATCGCCCCGGACAGCGAGCCGATGCCGGTGATGGCCCTCGTCCCGCTCTCCGACCTCCAGATCGTCGACGACTGGCACACCTCCGGCCTCAAGGGCACCGGCAGCGTCTCCACCGTCGCCGACAACGTCTTCGTGCCGGCCGACCGCGTGCTGCCGCTGCCCGTCGTCCTCCAGGGCCAGGGCGGCGCCTCGCAGGCCAACGCCGACGCCCCGATCTACCGCGCTCCGCTGCTGCCGGTCGCCTCCGCGTCGTCCGTCGGCGCGATCCTCGGCATGGCACGCGCCGCCAAGGAGGCCTTCCTTGAGCGGCTGCCGGAGCGCAAGATCACGTACACGAACTACGCGAGCCAGGCCGAGGCCCCGCTGACCCACCTTCAGGTCGCCGAGGCCACCCTCAAGATCGACCAGGCCGAGTTCCACGCCTACCGCCTGGCCGACCTCGTCGACTCCAAGTCCGCCGAGGGCTCCGGGTGGACCCTCGAGGAGCGGGTGCGCGCCCGCGCCGACATGGGCGCGGTCGTGAAGCTCGCCAAGGAGGCCGTCGACATCCTCGCCACGGCCAGCGGCGGCTCGTCCATCTACACCACTGCCGCCATCCAGCGCATCACCCGGGACATCCAGGCCGTCAGCCTGCACGCCCTGATGCACCCCGACACCAACACCGAGCTGTACGGGCGGGTCCTGTGCGGCCTCGAGCCCAACAGCCTCTACATCTGATCCGTACCGGACACCGCACACAAGGGGAACGAGCATGACCGCAGCACCCTCGACCGCGCCCGCCGGCACCGTCTCCGACGCGGACCAGGCAGCCGTCGCCGCGCTGCCCGGCCGGATCGTCGAGGCGTGGGCCCGGCACGACGCCGCCGCCTTCGCCCAGGTCTTCACCGAGGACGGCACGATGATCCTGCCCGGCGTCTACCGCAGCGGGCGCGAGGAGATCGAGGCCTTCATGTCCGGTGCCTTCCAGGGCCCGTACAAGGGCACTCAGGTCGTCGGCACGCCGCTGGCGCTGAAGTTCCTCCGCGAGGACGTCGCCATCGTCATCACGCAGGGCGGCGTGCTCGCCCCGGGCGAGACCGAGGTGGCCGACGCCCGCGCGGTGCGCGCCACCTGGGTGGCCGCCAAGCAGGACGGCGAGTGGCTGCTCGCCGCCTACCAGAACAGCCCGCGCGACAACTGAGCCACCGCGGCGGCGCCCCACCCACCCGTCGCCGCCCCGGCCCGCACGAAAAAGCGCCCCCCGGATCCGAGCTGGACCGGGGGGCGCTTTTGTGGGTGCTTCAGCGGGTACCGGCGGTGGCCGGGACCGGGGCGGTCAGACGGACCGGGAGGGCGCGGTGGCCGTTCATGATGAACGTCGGCAGCGGCTGCAGCTCCCCGGCGGGGACCGCGAGCGACAGCTCGGGGAAGCGGGCGAAGAGCGAGGACAGGCCCACGGTGGCGACCAGGCGGGCGATGCCGGCGCCCAGGCAGTAGTGGGGGCCGTGGCCGAAGGACAGGTGGTCCTTGTCCGCGCGGGTGATGTCGAAGGCGTCGGCGCTGTCGCCGTGCACCTGCGGGTCGCGGCCGACGGCACTGTAGTTGACGAGGATCGGGTCGCCCTTGGGGATGGTCACCCCGTCCAGCTCGATGTCCTCGACGGCGTAGCGCAGCGGCAGGTGCGCCAGCGGCGACTCGACGCGCAGCGTCTCGTCGATGACGTCGTCCCAGGAGGCCTCGCCGGACAGCACGAGCCGAAGCTGCTCGGGGTGGTCGAGCAGGGCGGTGATCGCGTTGTCGAAGAAGTTGATGGTGGTCTCGGAGCCGGCGCCGAGGATCGCGAAGATGGTGTCGCACAGCTCGGCCTCGGAAAGGCGCGAGCCGTCCTCGTCACGGGCGGCGATGAGGTCGCTGGTGATGTCCTCGCCGGGGTTGGCACGCTTCTGGGCGACGAGCTCCTCCATGGCGCCGCGCCAGTTGAGCAGCACCGCCTGGGCCTGTTCGGGGGTGACGGTGGTGTCCACCATCATGTCGATGACCTTGGCGGTCGCGGCGCGCTGCTCCTCGCCCATGCCGATGAGTTCGGCGACGAGCATGGCGGGCAGCGGGTAGGCGAACCGCTCGCGCAGGTCGACGACCTCACCGGGCTCGGCGGACTCCAGCGCATCGAGCAGGTGGTTCGTGAGGCCCTCGATGAGGGGCCTGACGGCCTGGGTGCGGCGCGGCGAGAAGGCTCCGCCGACCAGGCGCCGCAGTCGGATGTGGTCCTTGCCGTAGGCGGTGACCATGTTGTCCATGGCGACCCAGCTGATCATCTCCCAGTCGGGGCGGATACGGCCCTCGATGAAGTCGGGCCAGTGGTTGCGGGCGCTCTTGGTGACGCGGGGGTCGGAGAGGATCTTGCGGATGGTCGCGTAGTCGTTGACGGACCAGGCGTGCACGCCGCCGGGAAGCTCCACCAGGACGGCGGGGCCCTGGGCGCGCAGGCCCGCGGCCTCGGCGTGGATGTCCTGGCCGGTGGTGTCGAGGGTGTGGGCGACGGGGCAGCGCTGCGTCATGGGTTCTCCCGCGGTGACGTTGAGTTCGGTGTGAGGCGGCCCGGGGCGTGTCGTTCGGCGCCGGCCGCGTAAAGAGAGGAGCCGGCCGGTGCGTGACCGGCCGGCGGATGCCGAAGGGGCGTTACGGGGTGGGCACCGGGACCTGCGCGGGGGCCTCGTCCTCGAGGACGACGTAGGGGTCGTCCATCTCGTACCAGCCGAGGCCGGGCGGGCAGCGGTCGTAGCCGAGCAGCCGGCGCACCTCCTCGGGATGGGCGAGGACGGACTCCTTCGGCACCGCGAGGTACTGGTTCTCCTCCTGGCGGAGGTTGCCCAGGTCCAGCGCGATGGTCAGTCCGGTGCGCGGGGTCTCGGTGGTGTTGGCGCCGCCGCCGTGGTAGACCCCGCCGAGCCAGATGAGGCCGGAGCCGGCCTTCATCTCGGTGGGGATCGCCTCTTCGGCGCGCGGCGGCCGCTCGTCGTCCCAGTGGTGGCTGCCGGGGATCACCAGGGTGCCGCCGTTCTCGGCGGTGAAGTCGCTCATGGCCAGCATGAGCTGGACCCGGCTGGTGGGGCCGGGGTGGCGGCGCAGATGGAGCGAGTCGTCCCGGTGCAGCGGCTGGCGGCCCTGGCCCTCGTGGATCTGGATGGCCTGGGTGCCGCTGATCTGGACGGTGGGCACCAGGGCGGTGCGGGACCTGCCGATCCAGACGTGTACGGGCCGCTGCATGATCCGGCGGGCGCTGCCGAGGAACAGCGGGTGGGTGACGACCGGGGTGAGCCGGTGCGTACGGGCGAAGAGGGAGGAGACCCGCCGGGTGCGGGTCCCGTTGTACCAGTCGCCGCTGTAGTCGCGGGTCTCCAGCGCCGGGCCCAGGTCCTCCCACAGGGCGGCCATGGTGGCCGGGTCGGCGAGGTCCTCGACGATCAGGGCCCCGTCGCGCTCCAGGATCTCCACGGCCGTGTCGAGATCGGTGTCGGGCGCGACCCGCCGGAGACCAGGGGTCATGACGTCGCCCGGGCGCCGGCCTTGGCCGTGACGATGCCGACGAGTCCCTCCAGGGTCGGGTCCTCCTCGAAGATGTCGCCGACCTCGATCTCGACGCCGAGCTCCTCCTCGATCCGGACCACGAGGCGGGTGGCGGAGATCGACTCACCGCCGGCCTCGAAGAACGTGACCTCGGACCCGGCCTCGGGGGCGTCCCCCAGGATCGTGGTCCAGATCGACCTGACCGTCTCCGCGGCCGTGGCCACATCCGTGCTCATGCGCTGCTCTCCCTCATGCCTCGGGCTGACGCGGGTCGCCCACCGGGCGATGCGGTGGCAGCATCACACCCGGGCGCGGGAGGGGGCATCTCCTGGATTGCGCGACCCCGCGGCCGCCACAAGGGCCTGCCGACCGAGGTTTCCGCGCAGCAGCAGCCCGCCGACGGTGACCGATCCGGCCTCGTCGTCCTCCCTCAGCTCCCGGGCCAGCAGGGCGAGGTCGGCGGCGACCCGGTCGAGCGCGTCGGCCACGGCGGGGGCGTTGTGGCCGAGGATGTCGCTCCACAGACCGGGGTCGCCGGCGGCGATCCGGGTGGTGTCGGCGAGCCCGCCGCCGGCCAGGTCGAGGACCTCGGGGGCGGTGTGCGCGAGCTGCGCCGCGAGTGCGGCGGCCACCAGGTGCGGGGTGTGGGAGACGGTGGCGACGGCCTCGTCGTGGGCGGTGGGGGTGAGGGTGCGGGGACGTGCGCCGACCAGGGCGATCAGTTCCTCGACGGCCGCCACGGCCTCGGGCACGGCGGTGGGACCGGGGCAGAGGATCCAGGGCCGGCCGGCGAACATGCCCGGCTCGGCGGCGTCCGGGCCGGAGGACTCCCGTCCGGCCATCGGGTGGCCGGGGACGTAGCCGTGGAGGTCGCAGCCGCGCAGCTCGGCCTCCTCGGTGATGCGTCCCTTGACGCCGGCCACGTCGGTGTAGGCGCGGCCGAGGCCGATCGCCTGCGCCTCGTACACGGTGTCGACGACGGCCGACGGCGGTACGGCGACGACGACGAGGTCGGCGGGCGGGGCGGTGGCGTCGAGCGGGGTGCCCGCGCCCCGGGCGGCGGCGCGCTCCACGGCACGGGGGTCCAGGTCGGCGAGAGAGACGTCGACGCCTGCGCGGGTGAGGTCGAGCGCGAGAGAGGTACCGATCAGTCCGCAGCCGATCACGGTGACGCGGCGGAGGGGAGGGCGGGGGGCCATGGGTTGCTCCTGGTGGGCTTCGGCCTCGGACGGGCGAGGGGGCGGGGGCGGGGGCGAGGCCGGCGGCGGGAGCCGCCGCCCGGCGCGGAGGGTGCGCCGGGCGGGTCAGTCGCAGCACTGGTCCGCGAACTGGCCGGGGGTGCGGCCCTCGCCCGCGGGGCCGCGGTAGGCCTGGGCGATGTCGAGCCAGCGGTCCGCCTCCTCACCGGTGGCGACGAGAGCGAGGTCGTCGCGGTGGCGGCGGCGGGTGACCAGGAGGCAGAAGTCCTGGGCGGGGCCGGTGACCTTGTTCGCCGCGTCCTCGGGGCCGTACGCCCAGATCTCGCCGTTCGGGGCGGTCACCTCTATGCGGAAGGGCTCGGCCGGCGGGGTCAGCCCGCGGGAGAGGTAGCCGAAGTCCCGGGTGAGGAAGGCGAAGAACACGAGGTGGCGCAGCCGCTCGGTGGGCTCGCGGCGGACCCCGAGGGCGTCGGCGATGTCCTGGCCGTGTCCGAAGAGCTCCATGATTCCGGCGGAGGCGAGGACGGCCGGCGGCAGCGGGTTGACCAGCCACGGCACCACCGAGTTCTCCGGTACGGCGGCCAGCGCCTCGACCGAGGCGTCGCCCTCGGCGCGGAACCGGGCCAGGAGCTCGGCGGGCGGGAAGCCGTTGAACTGCTTCAGGGCGGCGTTGACGGCTCCGTCGAAGTTCCCGGCGGCCTGGGCGGCGATGCCCTTGAAGGTGTCGGGGTCGGCGGCCGCGGTCTTGGCGAGCCGGAAGATGAAGGTCAGGTGGGCGACCTGGTCGGCGATGCTCCAGCCGGGCGCCGGGGTGGGCTTGTTCCAGTCGGCCGCGTCGAGGTCCCGTACCAGGTCCTCGACCTCGTCGATGTCGGCGGCGAGGGCCTTCAGCACGTCGTTGAGGGTGCTCATGTCCGTTTCACTCCTGAAGGTACGTAGATGACGTAGGTTTTTTGATGCAACTCACTTGAGCTGCCAAGTCCTTTGATGCAACTCACTGGCCGTGCGAAGTCGCGGATCGGATCAGACCTTCGCGAGCGGCTTCTTGCGCAGCAGCGGCAGGTCGACCGTGGCGCGGGCCTTGTAGCCGGTGGGGGCCGGGGCGCCGTAGGTGACGTCGATGCCCTTGGCCTGGGCGGCGGCCACGATGTGCGGCACGGCCCGCTCGGCGAGCGCGGCGATGGTCATCGCCGGGTTGACGGTCAGGGCGCCGGGGACGGCGGAGCCGTCGGTGACGAAGATGCCGGAGTGGCCGCGCAGTTCGTTGGTGTCGTCGAGTGCCGAGGTCTCGGGGTCGTCACCCATGCGGCAGGAGGCCAGCGGGTGGACGGTGTAGGCGCCGACCAGGTCGTTGGTCCACGGCATCACCTTGGCGAGGCCGTCCTTCTCCAGGATCTCCTTCACGTCGGCGTCGGCCTGGTTCCAGCCGTGCCAGGTGTTCTTCGTCGGCTTGTACGACAGGTTGCCGCGGCCGAGCAGCTGCTGGGAGATGCGCATGGAGTTGCCGGTGGCCGGCGGCGGGCCGAAGACGCCCTCGTTGTCGTCCTCCGTCATGCAGAAGATCGTCAGCCAGGACTTCCAGTTCTTGAGGATCTCCTTCTTCTCCTTGCCGAACCAGGTCGTCGGCCCCTTGGCGTCGGGCGCCTGGGCGAGGATGGTGCCGAGGCCCGGCGGGAAGTAGAGCTGCTCCAGGGAGTAGCGGGAGTACTCGGGCAGGTCGGCGTCGAGCTTGTCCCAGCTGGCCACGGTCGGGCCCTTGCCGATCGCGTTGGCTCCGTACGGGAGCTCGCCCTCGCCGCGGGACAGGCCGAGCAGCTCGGCGACCTTCTCCTCGTTGAGGATGGCCGTGTTGAGGCGCTCGCCGTTGCCGGAGAAGTAGCGGCCGACCGCGTGCGGCATCTTGCCGAGGTGGTCCTCGCTGCGCTGGAGGATGACCGGGGTGGCGCCGGCGCCCGCCGCCAGTACGACGATCTTGGCCTCGATGACGCCGGAGCCGGTCTGCAGGCGGTAGTCCTCGTCGTCGACGATGTTGTAGTGGACGCGGTAGTCGCCCTCGGGGGTCCGCGACAGGTACTGCACCTCGTGCAGCGGGCGGATCTCCGCGCCGTGGGCGAGCGCGCCGGGCAGGTAGTTGACGGTGAGGGACTGCTTCGCCTCGAAGCGGCAGCCGGCCATCATGAAGTTGCAGTTGACGCACTTGGAGTTGTCGACCGAGGCGGCGAGCGGGTTGGCGGTGCGCCCGGCGTGGTCACAGGCGGCGGCCCACAGGCCGCCCGCGTAGGAGGCCTCGTTCCAGTCCGGCTTGGTGACCGACAGGGACTCCTCGACGCGCTCGTACCAGGGGTCCAGGCTCTCGCGGCTGATCGACTCGGGCCACATCCGGCGGCCGATGCTGCCGTGCCGCTCGAAGACGAACTTGGGGGCCCGGGGCATGGCCGCGAAGTAGACGACGCTGCCGCCGCCGACGCAGTTGCCGCCCAGCACGCTCATGCCGTCGCCGACGACGAAGTCGAAGATGCGGGTGTAGGAGGAGCCGAGCTTGTAGTCGTGCTCGAAGTCCTCGGGCTTCAGCCAGGGGCCGCGCTCCAGGACGGTGACCTTGGCGCCGCCGGCGGCCAGGTGGTAGGCGGTGATCGCGCCACCGAAGCCGCTGCCGATGACCAGGACGTCGGTCTTCTCGATCGTGGTGCTCATGCTGGGCTCCCGGTGGGGGTCGTGTCGGGGTGGAGTTCGGCGAGCTGGCGGCCGTAGCCGAAGTCCTGGAAACGCCACAGGCCGTCGGCGTCGGGCGCGGTGATGCCCATGGCCGTCAGGCCCGGGTGGCCGTCCGCGAGGGCCTCGTCGGTGTGCAGGTGGGCGGCGGAGTCGTAGGCCATGTTGCAGAAGAGGGAGAGCAGGACCCAGAAGTCCTTCTCCGGGTGGCCCGGCGTGGTCAGCTCCACGATGAGGTTGACGCGGTCGTCGTAGTCGAGGGAGACGAACGGCGGAACCTCGGCGTCGAGGGCGAGGCCGGTCTTCTCGGCATAGACCCTGGCGTGGTCGTTGACCAGGGTCGCCAGGTCGTCGAGGCCGTCGTGGATGCCGGTGGCGTCCCAGCGCAGGAGGTCGAGGGCGCCGGCGGTGACCGCGCCGCCGCCGGTGCTGACTCCGGCGATCGCCCGGTCTCCGGGCCAGCGCTTCTCTCCGGGGACGATGGTGTCCGCGTAGGCCTCGAGGGTGATGGTCGTCTCAGGGCCGATGTCGACCCGGCGTTCGGGGATCCTCCGAACCCTTCTCACTGCAGGCACCTCATCCTCCGCTCGATCTGTCGGGACTTCGTGTTGTCGTCGTGCTGTCGTGAGAAGAACGTAGAGCTGTCGAGTTGTTTCAAACAACCAACCCGGATCGCGTTCACCGAACAGCGAGTTGCGCGATGAACCTGCCGAAGTCGAATCGGGCCCCGCGGTATCCATGCGAAAAAACCAAAGGCCCGTTATATTTTTTGGTGCATGTTGGATTTCCTGGTTCTCGGTTCTCTTCTGCTACGGGGAAGCGGAACACGCTAGAGACCCGTATCCGACCCGGGGGGGGTGGAGTTGGAAAGCACGGACAGGCGCCTGACACTGCCCATGAACCTCACTCACCGGGTCCGTATAGAGACTCTTCTCCCGGCGGATTCCCCGCGTTTGAACGGGCTGGACGAGAAGCATGTGCAGCGACTCGCCGAAACGCACACGTCCCTGCCGCCGATCCTCGTCCACCGCCCGACCATGCGCGTCGTCGACGGAGCCCACAGGATCGCCGCGGCCCTGCTCAAGGGCGTGGACACCATCGAGGCGCACTACTTCGACGGCCCCGAGCAGGACGTGTTCCTTCGCGCCGTGGCCGCCAACACGGGCCACGGCCTGCCCCTGCCGGTCACCGACCGCAAGGCCGCGGCCGCCCGCATCCTGCGCTCGCACACCGACCTCTCCGATCGCGCCGTGGCCGGCTACACCGGCCTGGACGCCAAGACGGTCGCGGCGGTGCGCCGCCGTTCAACCGAGGACGCGGCAGGGTCGAACACCAGAATCGGCAGCGACGGCAAGCCCCACCCGCTGGACCGCACCGCCGAACGGCTGCACGCCGCACGGCTCATGGCCAGCCACCCCGACCTGCCCCTGCGGGCCATCGTCAAGGAGACCGGGCTGTCCCTCGGCACCGCCCACGACGTGCGGCAACGCCTGCTGCGCGGCGAGGCTCCCGTGCCCGGGCGACGCACCCCGGCACCCGCCGCCGAACCCTCGCTCCCGGCCTCCGGCCACGCACCCGCCGAACCCGCCGCTCCCACGCCGACCGTCGACCCCCCGGGCCTGCCCGCGCCGCACACCGCGCCCCGGCAGCCCGGTCCTCAGAGCCCCGGCCCGCAGGGCACGGGCCGGACCCGGACGTCGCTGGAGACGCTGCGCAAGCTCTCCGGCGACCCCTCGCTGCGCCACTCCGAGTCGGGCCGGCACTTCCTGCGCTGGCTGCACACGCACTTCCTGGTGGACGACTCCTGGCGCCAGCAGCTGGAGACCGTCCCGCCGCATTGCACCGCCACCGTGGCCGAACTCGCCCTGCAGTGCTCCCAGACCTGGCGCAGGTTCGCCGAGGACCTGAGCAGTCGGCGCCTGACCGACATGGCGCCCGCCACCACCCCACCACGACCCGTCACGCGTTCCCGCTGACGGCATCAGGGCATCGTCAACAACGACAGGGAGAATCGGTGACCTCCACCGCCATCGAGCGTGCGGTCCGCAGGGTGATCCAAGACATGCGCGCCAATCTCGGTCAGGATCTGACGATCGACGACATGGCACGTACCGCCATGTTCAGCAAGTTTCATTTCACTCGCGCGTTCCGTGATGTAACCGGAACCTCTCCCGGGCGTTTTCTTTCCGCGCTGCGACTTCAGGAGGCGAAGCGTCTTCTGGTCGACACGAGATTCAGCGTCGCCGATATCAGCAGCCAGGTCGGATACAGCAGCGTCGGAACCTTCAGTTCGCGTTTCAAGTCATGCGTCGGTGTTTCGCCGAGCATGTTCCGGGACCTCGGCGGATTCACCTCCGCCATTCAGACGGACTCCACGGGAAACCAGGTCCTCACGCGCAGCAGCCTGCGCGGCCGGGTCACCTTTCCCGAGGACCGCGCCCCCGGCAACTGCTTCCTCGGTCTGTTCCCGACCCCGGTCCCGCAGGGCCAGCCGGTGCGCTGCACCGTCCTGGACGGTCCCGGCACCTTCGAGCTGCGCAACATCCCGGCCGGTACCTGGCACGTGCTCGTCCACTCCGTTCCCTACGGCTACGAGCACCTGGTCGCCGGCGCCGGCGCCGAGGACGCCGTCTCCGTCGGCAGTTACGGACCGGTGACCGCGCACGCCGACACCCTGCTGCTGCCCGCGGAGATCACCCTGCGTCCGCTGAACGAAATGGACCCGCCGATCCTCCTGGCCCTGCTCGATCTGCGCACCAACGCCCTGGAGCGCCTGGCCGGCTGACGGACCGTACGACAACGAGAAGACACGAAGCAGGCCGGCCACGGGTTTCCACCGTGGCCGGCCTGCTTCGTGCGGTCGTGCGGTCGTGCGGTCGTGCGTTCGTGCGGAAATGCGGTCGTGCGGAAATGCGGTGTGGCGGCGATCAGCCCGCCGACCGGATCGTCATCGGCAGGCCGCCCCGCATCCGCAGCGACATCATCGGCTCGGCGACCGCCTCGTGCCCGGGCACCACGGTCATGTCGAGGTCACGGGTGACGAGCGCGGTGACGAAGACCGCCTCCATCATCCCGAGGTTGCTGCCGACGCAGAACCGCGGTCCCGCGCCGAAGGGGATGTACGCGTACCGGGGCCGGTTCGCGACCCGCGACGGTTCGAAGCGGCCCGGGTCGAAGCGCTCCGGGTCGTCCCAGAGGTCCGGGTGGCGGTGCAGCGTGTACGGGCACACCAGCACGTCGGCCCCGGCCGGCACGGTGAACCCGCCGACCTCGTCGGCCGCCTGGGCGATCCGGGGCAGGATCCACACGGGCGGGTACAGCCGCATCGCCTCCTGGACGACCTGCGTCGTGTACGTCAGCTTGTGCAGGTCGTCGGCCTCCGGAAGGCGGCCTCCGGCCAGCACGGCGCGGGCCTCCTCGCGCACCAGGTCACGGACGTGCGGGTGACGGGCGAGCAGCAGCAGGGTCCAGCCGAGCGTGCTCGCCGTCGTCTCGTGCCCGGCAAGCAGCAGCGTGACCAGTTCCTCCTGGAGCAGGCGGCGGCCGAGTGCCGGGTCCTCGCGCTCGCGGGCGGCGAGGATCATCCGGGCGAACGCGTCGTCGGCACCGTCCCCGTCGCGCAGGCGGTCGCCGCGGTCGGCCACCAGCGCGTCGACGATCCGGGTCAGCTCCCGGCGTGCCGCGCGGAACCGCCGCTGGGTGCCGAAGGGCACCCAGGTCGGCACCAGGCCCTGGGAGACCATGTCGAACATGGCCTGGTCCTGCACGGCCTCGAAGGCGTGCTCGATGCCGCCGTGTCCCTCCAGGGAGGTGTCCATGAGGGTCCGGCCCAGCACGCCGAGGGTGAGCCCGGTGACCTCCTGCAGGACGTCGACGGGCGTGTCCCCGGCATGCCCGCGCAGCAGGTCCACCAGCCGGCCGGCCTCCTCCGCGACGGCCCCGGCCTGGGCGGCGATCCGGCCCGGCTTGAACGCGGGCTGCACGTTGCGGCGCTGGGCGCGCCACAGGTCGCCCTCGCTGGTCAGCAGTCCGTCGCCGAGGACCTTGCGGGACTCCACCAGGCCGATGCCCTTGTGGTAGTTGGCGGCGTTGTCGGCCAGCACGTGCTTGGCGTAGTCGGGCCGGTTGAAGATGTACAGCTTCTTCGGGCCCATGGAGACGCGCACGGCGTCGGAGAGTTCGGCGGCGTCCCGCATCATGCCGAGCCGGTCGACCGCCAGCTTGCGCAGCAGACCGGGCAGCGCCCACACGGGCGGGCCGGGCGGATGGACGCTCATGGGCGGCCTCCGTCCGGCACGGGGGCGAGCCGGCGGAAGCGGCCGCCGTGGAACACCAGCGGCTCACGGCCGGGCAGCTCGTCCAGGGCGAGCACGCGTCCGACGTGGATGGTGTGGTCCCCGCCGTCGTAGGTCCGCCACCGGGCGCACTCGAAGTGGGCCGCCGCCCCCGCGATCAGCGGGGCGGCGGCCGCCTCGCCGGGCAGCCAGTCGACGGCGTCGAACTGGGCGGCGCCCGGGGGCCGTGAGCGGTCGGCGAAGTGCCGGGCCACAGCCTCCTGGCCGGCGCCGAGGACCGACACCGCGAAGGTGTCGGCCTCGGCGAGGACGCGGTTCATGACCGCGTCCTTGCCCACGCACAGCAGCACGAGGGCCGGGTCCAGCGACACCGAGGTGAAGGAGTTGGCGGTCATGCCCCGCGGGGAGGCGCCGCCGACCGTCACGACGGTCACGCCGGTGGCGAAGGACCCGAAGGCCCGCCGCAGCGCCGCGGGGTCGCCGGTGACGGCGTCCCGCGGCGGCGCGGCGGCCAGGGTGCTCATGCCGTCCGCCCGGCCAGGGCCGGCCCGCGGGTGGTGTACGGCTCCAGGGCGCGCGCCAGGCCCTCGGGGATGCGGGAGGGCACGGTGTTGGTGTTCGGGCCGCGCATGCACGCGATCCGCTGGCGGCCGCGGGCGATCAGCACCTCGGCGCCGCCGGTCACCTTGACGTAGTCGAAGGTGAACTCCAGCTGCGTCTGGCCCAGTTCCGACAGCCGCATCCGGATGGACAGCTCGTCGAACGCGGTGATCTCGGCGAAGAACTCGCAGTCCACCTTGAGCGTGAACAGCTTGAGGTCGTCCTGCACCTCGGCCAGCACGTCCGGCGCCTTCTGCTGGAGGAACATCTCACGGCACCGTCCCTGCCAGCGCAGGTAGTTCACGTAGTACACGTTGCCGACGAGGTTGGTCTCCTCGAAGCCGACCATGTGCCGGTACTCGAAGTAGTCGTCCGCCATGGTTCAGGACCGCCCTTCGACGAGAGGGGTTTCATGGGTGAGGAAAGCGAAGACGGCGGGCTCCAGGGCATCGCGCAGGGCGGTGACGAAGGTCGCGATCCGCAGGTCGCCGGCGGCGAAGACCACCCAGGCGTCCTTGCGGCGCGGCAGCACCGTCAGCGGCGCGCCGGCCATGATGCCGGCCTTCCGCAGGCACTCCACGGCGCCCCAGACCCGGGTGGCGGCCGTGTCCGGCGCCTCCCCCGTCTCCTTGGCGACCAGCTCCGCGACGGGCGCGTGGTCGCCGAGCAGTCCGCGCCACTCGTGGGCCGAGCGCATGCTGACTGCCTCGATGTCGCAGGCCACCTCGGTGTCGGAGACCGCGCTGAGGGTGACCCCCAGGCCGTGCGCCGCCGACATCGACATGTGCCGGCCCGGCTCCAGCTCCGGACGCCCGTCCGGACGGTGCCGGACGGCGACCGGGCTGCCGAGGGCCCGCGCGGCCGCGTCGGCCGTGAAACTCCGCCGCTGGGCGACCGAGCCGGCGGGGGCGTCCCCGTGCGGCTCGACGGCGACCGCGACGCGGCTGCCGACGACGTCCTCCAGCGCACGCTCCAGGTAGGGGCCGAGCAGCGGGGCGACCCACGGGCCGGACCCGTCGGTTTTCCGCACGGCGTGCAGGGTCAGGCCGTCCCAGCGCTCGACGACCGTGCCGTCCTCGTCCCGTACCGCGATGTCGTACACGTACGTGTCGCCGTCGCGGCTGCGCTCGACCGCGGTGTACCGCAGTCGCTCGGGGACGTGGTCGCCGGAGCCGAGGGTGTGGATCCGCTCCACGCCCGAGGGCAGCAGCGTGGCGTCCGGGACGCACACCTGGTTGCCGTGCATGAGCGCGTCGCGCATGCCCGGGTCGGCGAGCAGCAGCTCGTCCGGCAGGAAGCCGGCGAACCAGCCCTCCGGCCGCTGCTGGACGGCGACCTCGGCGTCCACGTGACGGGCCGCGGCCCGGTGGAAGCGGCGCAGGCGCTGGAAGCGGGCGCCCTGGAACAGGACGCTGCCGTACAGGTCGGCGGCCGGGTCGAGCGGAACGACCGGGGTGTCGTCCGGCACCTGGAGCGGCGGGCCGTCCGGCGCCGGAGTCTCCGAGAAGACCAGGCGCGCCCTGAAGTGCTCGGCGACGAACCCGGTGTCCTCGGCGTGGATGGCGACGTCGACGGTGTCGGTGCCGGTGACGGTCGCCGCGATCCGGATCCGCGTGCTGCCGTTCGGCGGCACGACGATGGGGCGCAGGAACTTCGCGCCCTCGATGACCGGGGCGGTGCCGGTGCGGCCGGTGACCGCGGCGGCGACCTGGGTCATGGCCTCCATGCCGATGACGGCGGGCAGCAGCAGGTTGCCGTCGAGCAGGTGGTCGGCCAGGTACGGGTCGGTGCCGGCGTTCAGCTCGACCTCGGTGACCAGCTCGACGCCGTGGTAGCGCACCAGCGGGTTGCCGGTGAAGCGGAGCAGCGGCAGTGCGGGAAGGTCACGGCGGACGGTGTCGATGCCCTCGGTACGGCCGCTGATGACCGTGACGACAGGGGCGTCCGGGTCCTCGATGAGGCGCAGCAGGATGGCCACGCCCTGGTCCGGGGAGACCGGGACGATGCCCTCGCGGGAGAGCGACTCGACGACGGAGAGCTTCTCGCCCATGCCGACGCCGGACCACACCGACCACTCCATGCAGCGGGCGCGGACGTTCGGGTGGGTGCGGGCGACGTCCTCGGTGAGGTCCGCCAGCCACTCGTTGGCCGTGGCGTAGTGGGCCTCGCCGCGCAGGCCCGCCCGGCCGATGATGCTGCCGAAGGTGACGAGCAGCTTGAGCTCGCCGGCGCCCACCGCGTCGAGGACGGTGGAGAGGCCGTCGACCTTGGGGCCGAAGGTCTTGTCGAAGTCCTCGGACGTGAGGGCGGTCAGCGCGCCCGGCTCGTTGCGCCCGGCGCCGTGCAGCAGTCCGGTGATCGGGCCGAGCGCCTGGCGCAGTTCCGTGACGGCCGCCGTGACCTGATCGGGGACGGTGACGTCGGCGCGCGCGTAGTGCACGGGGACACCGCTGTCCCGCATCCGGTCGAGGTTCTCGGCGAGTTCGCGGTCCTGGGCCGGGTCGGAGCGGCCGAGCACGGCCAGCTTGGCACCGGTCTTCTGGGCCACGGCCAGGGCGCACTCGGCGGAGATGCCCTTGCCGCCGCCCGTCACCAGCAGGACGTCGGAGGCGTCCAGCGGCGCCGCGGTCCGCTCCGGCTCCACGGGCAGGGCCCGCAGCGTCGGCACGCGGCGGACGCCGTCCTCGTCGTAGTGGACCTCGGCGAAGCGGGTGGTCGCGGCCACCTCGGCCACGACCCGCTCCACCGCGTCCTCGGACGCCGGGGTGTGGACGATGGTGGTGCGCAGGTGCGGGGCCTCCAGGTGGAGGGTCTTCGCCAGGCCCGCCGCGCCGCGGCCGTCCTGGACGAGGACGAAGCGCCGCGTACGGTCGCCGGCGAGGGCGTTCTTGGCGGCGGCCAGGACCTGCTCGACCTCCTGCCGCGGGCAGCCCTCGGCCAGCACGGCCAGGACGCCTCCGCCGAGGCCGGCGGTCGCCAGCTCCTGACGGAGCCGTTCGGCGTACGGGTGTCCCTCGGAGCCGAACAGCTCCCAGGCGCCGTCGACGCCGTCGGTCACGGCGTACGGCCGGGCGACCTCGTCGAGGTCCACGGCGAAGGGCCGGGCCCAGGGCGCCGCGCCCGCGACGACGGGGGCGGTGGGTTCCTCGACGCCGCCGGTGCTGATGAGGGTCTCGAGCGCCTCGGCCAGCTGGGCCAGGGTGGCGGTGGCGAAGTTGGTCGGCACCTGGGCGGCGGCGATCCCGAGGCGGGACGCCGCCTGGTTGACGATCTGTCCGACGGTGATGGAGCTCATGTGCAGGTCGTCCAGGAGCCTGCTGTCCGGGTCGACGAGCTCGGCGGGCAGCTCGGCACGCTCGGCGACGAGCGTGCGCAGCACGTCGAGCACGTCGAGCACGTCGGGAACCTCGGCGTCGTGGCCGGCGGCCTCGGCCGGCCCGGCGCCGGGCGCCTCCTGGGCGACCGCGGTCGTCTCGGGCTTCGGAGCCCGCTTCGCCTTCGGAGCCGCGGCGGCGACGGCAGGACGCGGCCGGCGCTCGGCCGGCGGCACGTCACGCGGCGCCTGCTCGGTGGGGTTGGCGAAGAAGGAGAACTCCTGGCCGACCTCCAGGGGCCGGATCAGCCGGTCCTGGAAGAGCCGCTCGAGGGCCACGGGCGCGCCCGCGACGAACGCGGCACCGGCGACCTGGAGGAGGCTGCGCAGCGACTCGTCGTCGGTGTTGAGCGCGACGACCGGAACGCCGGTGGTGGCCCGGGCGAGGCCGCTGAGCACCCGGCCGGGGCCCACCTCGACGAACAGGTCGACGTGGCGGGCCGCCTCGCTCACCGCCTGGGTGAAGCGGACGGGACCGGTGATCTGGTCGCGCAGGAGTGCCGGCAGGTCCGTACCGGCCGCCAGTTCCTCGCCGGTGACCGTGGAGAAGACCCGGCCGACGGGGGCACCGAGGTCCGCGGTGCCGAGCCAGGTCCCGAAGGACGCGGCGGAGTCGGCGACCAGCGGCGAGTGGAAGGCGTGCGACACGTTCAGCCGGGTGCAGGCGATCTCCGCCCGCTCGGCCCGCCGCTGCACTTCCTCGATGTCCTCGACCGAACCGGCGACGACCGTCTGCTCGGGACCGTTGTAGCCGGCGATGACGGCACCGAGGCCGGAGACGAGTTCCTCGGCCCGCTCCGGCTTGGCGCCGAGGGAGGCCATGGTGCCGGAGGCGCTGTGCTCGGCCATGGCCCGGCCGCGCACCCGCGCGGCCTGGAGGAGGGTCTCCTCGTCGAGGGCCCCGGCCCAGTGCAGGGCGGACAGTTCGCCGAGGCTGTGCCCGACGGCGACGGACGCCTCCAGGCGGAGCGAGTCGAGGACCCGCAGGCCCGCGGCGGAGCCGGTGGCGATGCGCGGCTGCGCCACGTCGGTGGCGACCATGTCGCCGGTGGCGGGCAGGGCGGCCCGGTCGAAGACCTCGGCGGCCTCGGGGAAGCGACGGCGCAGCGCGCCTCCCCCGGTGCCGTGGCCGGAGCCCTGGCCCGGGAAGAGGAAGCCGACCCGGGCGCGGCCGGTGACCCTGCCGAGGAAGCTGCGGCCGTCGGCCGCCGTGTACGCGCTCTCGCCGCCCTCCAGGAGGTCGGCCAGGTGCGTCAGGCGGCGCTCGGCGTCCTCCGGGGAGGTGACGACGACCGCCGCGCGGTGCGGCAGGCCGCGCAGTTCGCGCTGGAGGGTGGCGGCGAGGTCGGCGACCTGGCCGTAGGAGACCTTCGCGACGAAGGCGGCGACTTCGGCGAGCCGGGCGCGCAGCGCCTTCGGGGAGTCGCCGTCGACGACGAGCAGTTCGGCGTCCTGGAGCGAGTGGGCCAGGTCGGCGGAGCGGCGGCCGGGGGCCGTGCGCCGCCGGGAGGCCGGCTCGTCGAGGACGACGTGGGTGTTGATGCCGCCGAAGCCCATGGCGGTGATGCCGGCCCGTCGGGGCGTTCCCTCGGGCCAGGCCTCGGCCTTGCGCAGGGCCTTGAGGTTGGCCTTCTCGTCGGCGAGCAGCTCGTGCGGGTCGGTGGTGCCGATGGCGGGCGGGAGGGTCTGGTTGTCGACGGCCATGGCCGCCTTGATCAGACCGGCGACGCCTGCGGCGGCCTTGGTGTGGCCGATCATGCCCTTGATGGAGGTGATGGCCGCGGTCGGGGCGTGGGGATCGGCCTCGCGGCGGGCGCCCATGAGGGCGGTGAGCTCGGTGGCGTCGCCGACGGCGGTGCCGGTGCCGTGGCCTTCGAAGAGGCCGACGGTCTCGATGCCGAAGCCGGCCTTCTCGTACGCCCGCTTGAGCGCGAGCTGGTAGCCGCTGACCTCGGGGCGGGTGATGCCGCCCTGGCCGTCGGAGGACACGCCCCATCCGGCGATGGTCGCGTAGATGCGGTGACCCGCCGCGAGGGCGTCCTCCTCGCGCATCATGACGATCATGCCGCAGCCCTCGCCGGGCCAGAAGCCGTTGGAGCCGCGGTCGTAGAGCTTCATCTCGCCCTTGGCGAGGGCACCGGTCTTGGCGAAGCCGATGATCTCGAAGGGGTCGATCGACAGGTCCACGCCGCCGGCGACGGCGACGTCGATGTCGCCGTTGATCAGCGCGGTGCCGGCGGTGGTGACCGACAGCAGCGAGGAGGAGCAGGCGCCGTCGACGGTGTAGCCGCCGCCGTTGAGGTCGAAGTGGTTGCAGATCCGGCCGGCGATGGTGTTGGCCAGTCCGCCGGCGAGGGTGTCCTCGTCGATGGCCGGGAACGGCTCCTTGTACGCGACCTCGACGTCGTCCAGGAACTCCGCGATGCGCTCGTCGTCCCAGATGTCCTGGTCCTTGAGGGCGGCGGACATCACCCGGCGCACGTAGGGCCAGCGCAGCCGCATCACGTTGGCGCGGGAGAACTCGCCGGTCAGGGTGTTGCCGATGACGACGCCGGTGCGCTCGTGCGGCAGGCCCTCGCCGCCGGGGAATCCGGCGTCGGCGAGCGCCCGGCCCGCGGTGTCCAGGGCGAGCCAGTGCGTGAGGTCGGTCGAGCGGAAGGTGCTGCCCGCGATCTTGTGGGCGATCCGGTCGAACTCGTAGCCCTCGATGACGGCGGCGTTGCGGGCGTAGAAGGTGTCGGGGGTGGCCGGGTCGGCGTCCCAGTAGTCGTCCAGGTTCATCCGGACGTCGGGCAGGCGGCGGAACGCGCGCCGTCCGGCGACGGCGTTGTCCCACAGCTCGCTCGGGTTCGTGGCGTCGGGATAGCGGCAGGCCATGCCGACGATGGCGATCCTGGTCATGCGGCCACCGGAATCTTCTTGGTCTCGGCCTCGGCGGTCGCCGGGGCGGGGCAGGCGCAGGCGCCCTCGGGGCAGGCGCAGCCGGCCTCGGCGGTCACCGGGGCGGGGCAGGCGCAGAGGCCTTCCGGGCAGGAGCAGGCCGGGGCCTCGGCGGTCGCCGGGGCGGGGCAGGCGCAGGCGCCCTCGGGGCAGGCGCACGCGGCGTCGGCCAGGGCGGCGTCGGCCTGTGCGACGGACTGGGTGACGGCGGCGAGCGCGAGGGCCTCCTCGGCACGCTTCTTGGACACGACGTCGGCGGTCCACAGGAAGGCGCCGCGGATGGCGCAGACCAGGGCGGTGGCGAAGAACAGGCCGTAGGCGATGCTCATCGCGGTCAGCACGCCGTACATGGCGGCGACACTGCCGCCGAAGGCGATCTGGCCCCACTTCGAGGACGGGGTCGTACCCGGGTCCGTGATCATGTAGTTCGTGAAGAGGACGAACGCCACGCCGGTCATCATCGCGAGGCCCGCGGGGATGGACGTGTCGAACAGCAGGCCGCGCACGACGGCCTGGAGGGCGAAGCCGCCGACCCAGGCGAGGATCAGCCACATGCGCTCGGTGAGCTTGGCGTTGAGCATCGTGCCGAGGCTGATGATGATCGCCGGCACCAGCCAGTCGAAGCCGCCGTCGAGGTACTCGGTGAACTGGTACGGCGGGGCGATCGAGGCCCACGGGAAGAGCACCAGGATGACGGCGATGCCGAAGTTCGACGGGTTCATGAAGTGCCGCATGCGGCCCTTGACCGGGGCGCGCAGCACCCACTTGGTGCCGACGGCGACGATGACGCCGAACACCATGACCCACACCTTGTCGTTGACGTACGACAGCATGTTCACGGCGAGCGCGGTGATGTGGGCCGGGAAGAGGAACTCCATCACGCCCTTGGGCCCGCCGCCCAGGAAGCGCGGCGCGCGGCCCTCGGAGCGGGCGCCGAGGATCTCCAGGACGATCTCGAGGCTGTAGGCGGTCGCCAGGGCGATGAACGGCCAGGTCCAGGGCTGCTCGAAGCCGAGGACGCTGTAGCCGAAGACGTTGAGTACGGAGATGGAGATCGCGAAGCGGCGCAGGGCCGTCGTGACCTTCGGGTTGTGCCGTGGGGCGGCGGTCTTCGTTGCGGACATCGTCACTTCTCCTTGACCTGGGTGCCCAGCTCGAGGCTGTGCCAGCCCGTCGTGAGCTTCAGCTTCTGCTCGTGGACCTCACCGGCGCGGTCACGCCAGGTGACCATGGCGTCGAGCGGTCCGCTCACGCCCTTGCCCAGACCGATGTGCACATCGGTGCTGCGCTTGCCCGAGTGGCCGCCGCCGCCGTCGAGACGGGCGACGCGCTTGGTGCCGTCGGGCAGTTCGACGCAGACCTCCGCGCCGACCACCGGGGAACCGTCCGGGTGGGTGAGCTTCAGGCCGATGTAGGAACCGGTGTTCTTGCTGACGTTGTGCAGGAAGAGCGGCTCGCCCCACTGGCGGGCGACCGCCAGGTCGAGACGGCCGTCGCCGTCGACGTCACCGGTGGCGAGGCCGCGGGTCGGGACGGGCTCGCCGATGCCGAGGGCGACGGAGAGGTTGTGGTACCTGCCGGTGTCGGGGTCCTTGGCGAAGAAGCGCATGCGCTGGCTGCCGGCGAGGTCGTCACCGTGCTTGACGTTCGGCCACCACAGCGGGTTGGGGACGAGGGAGTCGTTGGCCGTGGCGAGCTCCTGGAGCTGCGGCCAGCGGTTGTTCTTGCCCTTGACGAATCCGAGGGCCTGGGTGATCTCGAGGTCGCCGTTGTTGTCGAAGTCGCCCATCTTCACGTCCCAGCCCCAGCCGGACCAGGCCAGACCCAGGTCGGCGGACTCGTCCTTGTACGGGGCCTCGCCCTTCTTGAACCTGCCGGCCAGTTCTTCCTTGCTGTCGGCCTGGCTCATGAAGGCGAAGTTGGACTCCTGGATGCCGAACGACGTCGTGATGTTGCTGACGAACATGTCGTAGATGCCGTCGTGGTTCAGGTCTCCGAAGTCGACGCCCATGCCCTTGAAGGAGCTGCGGCCCAGCTCCTTGGACTTCGGCACGGTGCCGCTGTGCACGGCCTTGACCTCGGAGAACTTGATCTTGCCGGGTGTCGAGGTGTTGTACAGCAGCGCCGAGGTGCCGAAGTCGTGCGCAAGGAACAGCTCGGGCAGCCGGTCGCCGTCGAGGTCGGCGGCCGAGACGCCGAGCGACCAGCCCTTGTTCAGGTTCTGCGGGATGGCGTCCTCGGTCTTCTCGTAGCCGTCCTTCGTCCACCGGAAGATGTGGCCGCCGCCGCCGTTCTGGGCGTGCGACAGCGACGCGTTCATGGTGACGTCGCCGTCCTTGGACGGGTCGAGGACCGGGCTGTCCGGGAAGTAGTTGCCGATGTAGATGTCGTCGTGGCCGTCGCCGTCGAAATCGGCGACCGCGGCCGCGTTGGAGTTCCACAGCGGACCGGTGTAGGTCTTGCCGGTCTTGCCGGGCAGCAGCTCGGTGGGCGTGAAGGAGGCGGCGGTCAGCGGCTTCCCCTTCTCGCCCTTGTTCACGAAGATGACGGGCGTGCGGCCCCAGTAGTAGACGAGGAGGTCCATGCGGCCGTCCTCGTTGTAGTCGCCGGGCATGCAGCCCATCGGCGCCATCGTCTTGCTGGTGCCGAGCGGCGCCGGGTTCAGCGCGAACGGCGCGTACTTGTCCTTGCGCGTCGGTGCCGGGGTGACGACGGCCTGATCGATCCGTACGTCGTTCACACAGAGGTCGTTGTCCAGCCCGTCGCCGTCGAGGTCGTTGACGGCGATGCCGGCGCCGACCGAGGAGATCCAGGCCTCGATGTGCTGGTACGCCTTGTTGACCTTCCGGACCTCCTGCTTCTCGAATCCGGCGGGCATGGCGATGGACATCGGCTCGAATGCGAAATTCTTCGCCAGCTTGTCGATCTCAGCGGCCGAGGACTCGGGAAGCCGGACGGCGTAGAACGTGCCCACCATCAGGGCGAGCGCGACGATTCCCGGTGAATTCCTGCGGAGCCAGTTCTTTGTGACCGTCACTGGTCGGCACCTTTCGAAATGAGCGAGAGAGAAGCGAGTTCCGCGGCGATGTCGCGCCGCCATGTCTCGTAGGCCGGGGACGCGCCCCCGGTGGACGCCTGGGGCCGGGTGTCCCGGCACACCTGGGACGCCCGCTCGGCCGTCGTGCCGCACACGACACGGGCCGCGAGGTGGGTGTGGTCGATGACCGTGCCCGCCTTGACGCGGGCCTCGGTGGCGAAGGCGGATCCCTGGGCGAGCGCCCAGCGGTGCTCGCCGGCGCCCTCGGCGAAGCGCGCGAGCTCGTCCTCGGTCACGCCGCCCGCGTAGGCGCAGGCGAGCCCGGCACCCGCGTACAGGTCGCTGTGGCGCCGCTCGGGGTAGGCGCGGATCAGGCGGGTGACGACGTCGGGGTCGGTGCCGCCGACGAACCACAGCGCGCGGCCGATGCCCTGGTCCACCGCGTTGAGCGTGTAGTGGTTGTGCCCGCCGTTCCAGCGGAAGGGGTGCTGGATCTCCGGGGTGCGCACGTACGCGCCGGTCTTGAAGTACGCCTGGTGGAAGCCGTAGCCGTCCAGCGCCAGCCAGCGCAGCATCGGGTCCGTGGCACGGATGTCGGGCCACAGGAACTTCGGCAGGCGGGCCATCGCCCAGCCGACGCCGACGTAGATCATGTAGTCGTGGTCGCGGCCCTTGCCGGCCAGCAGCCCCTCCAGACGGCCGCTGTGCCCGGGCAGCGAGTCGTACACCGCCGCGCCCATGCCGGCGCCCTCGTAGGCGAAGCCTCGCATGTCTCTCGGAACGGTCTCCAGCAGGTCCTCCGCCTCGGCGGGCGATCCCGCCTCCACGGCGTACGCGTACCCCTGGAGGAACACCTCCCCGATGTATTCAAGCCGCGCCTTTGCTTCCGCGTTCTTCACATGGAATCCACGTACTTCCATGGTCGTCTCGGAAACAGGAGGCGTGAGCAATTTGCGGCGCAGCGCACCAAAAGCACTGGACACAGCGGTAAACCGCCCCTCTCGAATCCCTGAAATCCCCCAGCGAATCGAATCTAGCCAGGGGTCCGGGAGGGGCGTCTACTCCCGATGTGCTCAAACGACGACGGCGCTCAGCTGCGTGCGCACTTTGGCACGCCAGACCTCGTAGGCGGGTCCGACACCGGCTTCGGGAGCGGACGCCGCGCAGTCGTCGGCGAGGCGGGCCACGGCCTCGACGGTGCGCCCGGTGAACGCGTGCACGGCGGCGCTGCTGTGCTCCGGGACGAACCCGGCGTGGTGCCGCGCCTTGGCGGCGAAGACCGATCCCTGTGCCAGGTGACCGGCGAGGTCCCCCGCCTCCTCGCGCAGCGCGACCAGGTCCGCGGCGGTGGTGCCGCCCGCGAAGGTGGCGGCCAGACCGACGCCGCTCCACAGGTCCGCCCGCCGGTCGCCGGCGAACGCCCGGACGGCCGCGGAGACGTTGCCGACGTGGCCGCCGTGGATGAACCACAGCGCGCGGCCGACTCCCTGGTCGAAGGCGCGCTGCCAGTAGGACGCGTCGCCGTCCCAGTCGTACGGGGTGTCCAGTCGCTGTCCGCCGACCCAGGTGTCGGTGTCGAAGTAGGCCCGGTCGAAGCCGTAGCCGTCCACGCACAGCCAGCTCATTGCCGGGTAGAACTCCGGCTCGGTCAGGTCGGGGACGAGCTTCTTCCACAGCGGCCTGGGCAGCTTGGCCATGGCGAAGCCGATGCCGATGTAGTTGAGGAAGATGTGCGGCCTGCCGCCGCCCCGCAGCAGGTCACCGGTGCGGTGGCCCTTCGGGCCCATCGTGTCGCGGATCGCGCAGGCCATGGTCGCGCCCTCGTAGGCGAAGCCCCGGTTGAGCGGGTCGACGAGCGCGAGCCGGCGCTCGGTGGTCGCCAGGTCCTTGTCCTCGATGCCCCACTCGAAGCCGGTCACGACGGCCTGCGGCACGGCCTCCAGCTGCCGGGTGCGCTCCGTCGGTTCCACCGAGAAGCCCCGCCCGGCGAAACTCACGTCGTCCAGGGACGGGGCCATGATCAGCCTGCGCAGCGTTCCCAGTGCGGGCACGGACGCCTCCTCGTACGGGCCGCCACGGTCGTGGGCGGCGGGGGCTGCCATCGTGGGCAAGCCCGGCGCGGGGCGGCATCTTCCCCGTTGCGCTCCCGTGCGGTGCTCAGCGGATGCGGCGGACGTCCACTTCCTCGTCGTGGACGGCACGCCCGCAGTGCGTGCACCGCAGCTCGACGTGGACGGCGCCGTCGCAGCCGATGTGGTCGGCGCGGCGCGGCGGTCCCAGCTCCTGCGGAAGGTTGCGGTCCCCCCACTGCATCAGGGCGATGACGGCCCGGGTCAGGTCCCGGCCCACGGGGGTGAGCCGGTACTCGTACCGCACGGGCTTGTCCTGGTAGGCCACGCGCTCCATGATCCCGTACTCGACCAGCCGGGTCAGGCGGGTGGAGAGCACGTTGCGCGCGATGTCCAGGTGGGACAGGAACCCGTCGAAACGGGCGCTGCCGAGCAGCGCCGAACGGACGATCAGGAGGGTCCAGCGCTCGCCGATCACTTCCAGGGACCGGGCGAGGTTGCAGTCCTGTCCCTCGTACGTGTGCTTCAGCATGCGCTCACTCTAGGACGGGGCGGGTTGCGTGAAGGAACCCGAGTTGGCGAAGTCGTTCCGGGATCGGCCCGGTTCGTTCAGGCGGCGACCAGCAGCCGCTCTCCGCCGCCGGTGGGAGCGGGGCGCTGGTTGAAGCGGCTGTAGGCGTACGCGGCGGAGACCAGGGTCATGTGGTGGTGCCAGCCCGGGTAGGAGCGCCCCTCGAAGTCCTGCAGGCCGAAGTCGTCGGACATCTCCCGCACCGACTCCCCCGCGTGCTCGAGCGTCCGGGTCAGGGCGAGCACCGACTCCATGCGGGCGTGCGTGAGGCTGGTCAGCCACAGCTGGACGGGCCGCCGTCCGTTGTCGGGGCGGACCGCGAAGAGCCGGTACGTGCGGTGGATCCGCTCGCCTCCCCGGCCGGGATGGGGCAGGCGCACGAAGCTGGACATGACGGTGGAGTGCCGGCCACGGCCGTCCCAGGGGCCGACGCTCTCCACGCGGGTCAGCGTGCCCGCGTCGAACTCGAAGAGGTTGCGCGCCGCCAGCACCAGGCCCTGACCCTGACCCTGACCGTCGCCGCCCTGAGGACGCTGCAGTCGAAGGTGACGTCCGACGACCACCTGGAGGGTGTCCGGGACGGCGACCACGAAGTCGCGCCCGCGCAGGGCCAGTCCGTGCACCAGGGCCGTGGCGCTGGTGCCGCCGAGCGCCTCCAGGTCGGCGACGACCGGCAGGGTCGCGGTCCGGCTGGTGCCGGCCGCCGTGTCGACGAGGTCGAGGGCGTGCTGCTCGACGGAGCGGGGGCCGATGTCGGCGGGGATGCGGGTGCGGACGCGGCGCTCGGGGTCCTTCGTCCACGAGCCGGGCAGCATCAGGCGCCAGTCGACGGGCACGGCCTGGTCGTACGAGGAGAGGAACATGCCCGCGCCGACCTGACAGGTCACCGAGCGGCCGGTGGAGGCCAGGAAGCGGCGGTGCACACCGCAGGAGTGCTCGCCCCGCTTGCGCAGGACCGCCTGGCCGATCACCCAGGCACGCGGCGTCATCTCGTGCTCGACCCAGCGGGTGAGCTCCGCCCGCACGGGCATCCAGTCCCACGGGCTGGCGTTGACGAACTGGTGCAGCGACTGCGAGACCGCCGGCTCGGGCGAGATGGCGGCCGCGAGGCGACGCACCGACTTCTTCCCGGGGGTCGTCAACAGGCCCTGCATGTAGGCCTGGGCCCAACGGCGCTGGTCGACGCGCGGAAGGCCTTCGAAGATCCTTTCGGCGAACACCGGCACCGAGGTGCGAGTGGCCGTCAGAGCGTACGCGACCATGGCTTGTTCCCTCCCCCTGCTCTCGGCCCTGGCGGCCGTCCCGGCTAAAATAATAGCGAACACCCTCTTTTTTTTGCGACTCAGGAGAGTTGCCGCATGCACTTCGCCAAGTCGGCCTCCGCCGCGCTCCGCGCCCGAAGCCCGGCCCACCCCTGTGACCTGCGGGGATCGACGACATCTTGGGCAACTCGGCCTTGCCCCCAAGAGGAAGGAAGGGCAGCGTTGGACCGGAGGGGGAAGGTCTGTTCCTCACGGGACACCCCGACGGTGCGCCGCCGGGCCAGAGTCAGCGTCCTTACATGTCCGGCGGCGACGAGCCCTCCTCGGGAGACGGTGTGGTGAAACAAGAGAGGGCCTTGCGCACGCGCAAGGCCCTGGTCAGAGCGGCATCCGAGGAGTTCGACCTCTACGGGTACGACGGGACGTCGCTGTCGCGGATCAGTTCGGTGGCGGGCATGTCCATAGGCGCCGTCACCTTCCACTTCCCCACGAAGGTGCACCTGGCGGACGCGGTGCAGGAGGAGGGGCGTTCGGTCACGCTGGCCGCCCTGGAGCGCCTGTCGGCCGAGCCGATGACACCGTTGCGCATGGTGATCGACCTGACCCTCGAACTGACCCGGCTGATGGAGCAGGAGCCGTCGGTGCGCGCCGCGATCCGCCTGGGCCGGGAACGCCCGGGGACCGAGGCCTGGTCGGACGCCTGGCTGCCCACCGTCCGGGGGCTGCTGGACCGGGCGTACGAAAGCGGCCAACTTCGCACGGATGCACTGCCCGCGGACGTCACGACGCTCGTGGAGCATCTGACGAGCGGAGCCGAGGCCTACCTGCGGAGGCGGATGGGTTCGGACCCGGCGTTCGAGAGCGCTGTCGCGCAGCTCAAGCGTGTCTGGCACCTGGCGCTCGTCGGCGTCTCCGCCGAAGGGCCGGCCGTGCCACGGCAGACGGGCTCGTCGGAAAGCCCCGCGCAAGCGGACTGAAAGTCCGGTGGACCGGGCGGTGCTCGGTCAGGCCGTCCGGTCCATCGGCTGGGATCTGTACCATGCCGCGGCCGAGGCCAACCGATCCAGCGGCCCCGGACCCGCGGGACAGCCGGAGACGCGCCAGAGGTCACGGCTGTCGAACCAGAAGTCCTGGGCGAAGAGGGAGAACTGTCGCTCACTCAGGCGGGTGTCCGACGCCCGCAGTTGTTCCAGGCAGGCGTCCAACGGCAGTTCCCGCGTCGGGGACGGCAGGATTCCGTGGCGGGCCAGAGTTCCGACGAGCTCGGCGAGGCGCACCGGCTCGGGATGGCCGGCGTGCCAGATCCGCCCGCCGGGCAGAGCGCCGGTCGACCCGAGGTGTGCGATCAGCCGGGCCAGGTCCTCGACCGCCACCAGGGACAGCTTCGCCCGCCCCCCGTCCCACAGGGCGGGGACCGCGTCGAGGAGTTCGACGAGCGCGGGCACGGCCCAGCGGTCACCTGCCCCGAGCACGAGGCCGGGCCGCAGGACAGTCGCTCCGGTCGCCAGAGCGTGGGCCTCACCGGCGAGCCGGGTCCGGCTCGCGGCGGACACGGGAGCCGGCGCGACCTCGTCCACGGCGATCCCCCGGTGTGGCCCGAGGCCGTAGACCGCCGCCGTGGACAGGTGCACCACCCGGCTCACCCCGGAGCGCACGGCCTCGCCCATCAGAGCAGCGGTCCCTCGTTCGTTGACGGCGACGCACGGTGACTCATGGGCGTCGACGAGCGCGGCCAGGTGCAGCAACGCGTCCGCCCCGTCGCAGACCCCCGCAAGACTGCGAGGATCCGCGAGATCGGCGTCGGCCCACTCGTCCGCTCCTGACAGCTCGTCGGGTAACCGCCGTCCCACCGCCCGGACGACGAGGTCGAGCGCCTCCTCGTCACGCAGCCGCCCCAGCTCCCGCAGGACGGCCGATCCGATGAACCCGGTGGCCCCCGTCACCACCAGACGCGTGGGTCTCACGCCGCGAACTCCTGTACGTCCTGCGGAAACCGCAGCTCGGCGATGGCCTGAGGGGTGGCGATCGCCGGCAGGAGATAGCGCCACATCGAAGTGAGCCGCGACTGAAGGTCGGCCCGTCCCGAGGCGACGTTGGAGAACACCTGGATACCGCTGTAGGCACCCACCAGCACGTTCGCGAACTCCCGCTCGTCGGTGCCCGGCAGCAGTTCGCCCTTTTCACGCGCTGCGCACAGCAGCCCGTGGAACTGGTCGACCCACTCCTGGTACGCCGTGTCGTCCCGCATCCCGAAGTCGCCCTGCTCGACGGCGAGCCGAACGCTCGCCCGGAACAGCACGTTGGTCTGCAGCTCGCGAGCGAGGAAGAAGTTCAGGTCGACGAGAAGCTGCAGCCCGTCATGGCCCTGGGGCGGGAAGTGCACGAACTCCTGCTGATGTGCCAGCACCGCCTGCGCCAGCCCCAGCTTGGACTTGAAGTGGAAGTACATCCCTCCCTGCGTGACCTGGGCGCGCTCCATGATCTTGCTGATGCTGGCCCCGCTGTACCCGTAGGTGTCGAAGACCTCCGCAGCCGCGTACAGGATCGCCTCCCGCGTCTTCACCGCCCGTTCCTGCTTCGGCTCGTCCATCGGACCAGACCTGCCTCTCTCGACAAAAAAAACGAACGCCCTTATTTTACAAGCTGGCCCCGGCGATCGGTAGACCGGACTCAGGGCCTTCACGTACGCACGCCCCAGGGGAGAGGCATGCTCATCACATCGGAACGTCCTGCCGTGACACGTCCGACGCTGACCACTACAGTCGCCAAGGAGTACGTGCACCGAGCAGCTCTGTCAGAGGTCTTTCTGACAGGGTGGAACAAGGTCGGACCTGACACCTTCACCGTCAGCGCTCAATGGCCGCGCAGCCACAGCTTCTACGTTTCCGAGCACGGCATGTACGACCCGCTCCTGCTGTGCGAGACGGTGCGGCAGACGTTCCCGTTGCTGACGCACGTCGCGTACAACGTTCCCTTCGGCTACCAGCTCAGCTGGTCCCGCTTCCAGTTCGCCGTCAACCCTCAGGCTCTGCGCATGGAGCGCACTCCGGCAGACCTGCAGATCCACGCGGTGTTCTCGGACATCCGCTACCACAAGCAGCTGCCGGCCATGATGACCATGCACCTCGAGGTGGTACGGAACGACTCCCTGGTCGCCATGGTGAGCACCCGGTTCGGCTGTCACTCCCCCGCCGTCTACCAGCGGATGCGCGCCGGTCGCAGTGACGTCGCCGAGATCTTCGCCGGCGCCCCCCAGCCACCGGAGCCCGTCTCACGCAGCAGCGTCGGCCGGCTGCGGAAGCAGGACATCGTCCTGTCGCCCACCGAGGAACGCCGCCGGTGGCAGCTCCGTGTCGACACCAGCCACCCGGTCCTCTTCGATCACGCCGTGGACCACGTGCCGGGCATGCTGCTCCTGGAGGCGGTCCGGCAGGCGTCCAACGCCACGCAGCCGCTGGGAAGAACCACGATGCCGACGTCGATGGACATATCGTTCAACCGCTACGTCGAGTTCGGCGAGCCGTGCTGGATCGAGGCGGAGCCGGTGGACAGCACCGAAGCCTCCGCCGAGCGCCGGTCCATCCGCGTCAACGCCCTCCAGGGAGGCGCGTTCGCGTTCAACGGAACGATCGAGGTCATGGACGTCGCCGCTCTCTGAGCGGTCGCGATGCCGGATCGTCGGGACCAGTCCGCAGTCGGCCGCCTCGACGGGCCGAAAGAACACGGGAGGAAGGGATGTAACGGGACAGCGAGAACCAGACCTCACCCAGTGAGCCACCACTGAGGTCCGAGGTCATTTCACACCGCCCGCCGAGCTGCCAACTCGACGGGCGAAGGCCCGTTCTGGGTGCCACCCCAGATACGTGCGCGTCAACAGGTTCTGCCAGAACCACTAAGCCGCCGCACAGCGGCTTTGTCGTGCCTCCCTGTACGGAGACCTCCTCATGATGAACCAAAGTTCCGCGATTCTCCAGCCCCTTGCGCACCTTTACGCGACCGATAGTGGTTTTAATAGCCATTTTTCACCTATAGATTCCAGCCAGAATCGCGCTGGAAACGCTCCCGCCGATCCCAGCCCCCTCCCCCGTGGTCGGGTGAAGGTGCCGATGCGGCTCGTGGAGTCCCCGCACTACACGGATGCCGCCGTGAGCGTCTACATCAAGGTCAAGGCGCTCGGCCTGCGCCAGGAGGGCTGCACGGCGGGCGTCGCGACTCTCGCGTCGTACCTCGGTCTCTCCGCCTCGACCGTGCAGCGCGGCCTCGCACAGCTGCGCGCCCCGGCTCCCGACGGTGTCATCGAGCTGCCCGACAGCCGCCGCCGGTCCCTCCCCGGCGGACGCGGAACGACCGCGCGCCGCCGGGTCCGTCCCCTGCGGTCCACCGAGCGGTTCATCTGGCTGCCCGTCGCCGCGAGCGAACACCTGCGGCCCCGCCTGCTGCGCGCCTACGCCGTCATCGCGTACGCCGTCATGCGGAACATCCCCCTGACCGAGGGCGTCCTCGCCGGCTTCCTGCGCCATCACTCCGGCCCCCGTGTCGGCCGCGCGATCACCACCGAGGCGGCGGGCCGCATCGTCGACGAGCTGGCGGCATCGGGCTGGATGACCGTCCAGCGCCGGGCCGGAGCCCAGGGGCGCCACCTCTTCCTCGTCCACGCCCCACAGGAGAAGGCCTCTTCCGTCCTTGATGACCGATCAGGTCCGGACCTTGGTGCGCGTTCGCTCGCGAACAAGGAAGACCTGAAGATTGACCGACCCGAGAACGAAGCGCCGTCCGTGTCACCCGCCGTAGGCGAAGTACCGGTGGACAAGCCTGTGGACAAGGGCCCCGGAGCACCGCGCCCCGTCGGGACACAAGGTGATCGCGCGCTTCGCGCGGTCGGCGAAACCCCCAGCCCCTCCCCCACGACACGCAGCAGCAGCAGCAGGAACACGTACCAGGGACCGCAGCTGACGTTCAGCTCCAGACTCCACAGCGTCCTGGAGCCGGTCCGTTTCCTGCTCACCGGGGTCAACGCGTACGTGCAGCGCCGCATCGGCCAGGAGATCGGCCGGCAGCTCGACGACGGCACCGAGGTCCACCGCCTGCGCGCCCGGCTCACCCACCGCCTCGCGCAGACCCTCCTCGCCGACATCCGGGACCCCGGCCGCTGGCTGCTGGGCGTCGCACTCCCCCGCTGGGGTTGCTCCGACCCGGACTGCGAGACGGGCACCCTCTGGTCGACCGGCGCGGAGTGCCGTGCCTGCCGGGAGGTGATCGCCGAGCGGTCGGCGGCCCGCCGGGAGGACATCACCGAGTCCCTTGCAGCGCCGTTCGCCGAAGCCGGCCCGCACGGCACCTCTGCGGTTCGCCCCGCGGCGGCCCCGCTGCGGATCGTGGAGTGCTGCCCGGACTGCGAGCGACCTCACCTTCCCGGCAACTCGGGCCTGTGCGCGGACTGTCGGCCTCGCCCCGGCCTCGCTGTGGTCCCCGTGCCCGCCGCGGCGATCGGCATCGGCTGCCGGGGCCGCGAGGGAACCTGCGGTCGTCCCGCACCGCGCGGCTTGTGCTGGCGCTGCCGCCTCGAGTCGGGAGTCGGCCTGCCGGAGGACGAGCGCGTCCCGGCCGGCACTTCGTGACCCCCACACCACCAGGAGCAGGCATGCGCATCGCGGAACTCAGCCGCGTCGGCGGTGTTTCCACCGCCACGATCAAGTACTACATCCGCGAGGGGCTGCTCCCCTCCGGCCGGCTCACCAGCAGTAACCAGGCCCGCTACACCGAGCACCATGTCCACCGGCTCCGCCTGATCCGTGCGCTGCTCGACCTCGGGGGCCTGACGGTCTCCAGGATCCGGGACATCGTGACGGCGCTGGACAGCCCCGCCGGCTCGGTCGACCTGAGGGCGATGGTCGCGAGGGAGCCCCACGCGGGCCCGCTCGCCACCCTTGCGGCGGATCCGCGGACCATCGCGAAGGTCCGCTCTCTCACGGAGCAGCGGGGCTGGACCGCTCCTGCCGACAGCCCCGAGTTCGCCACGGTCGTCGAGGTGCTGGACACCCTGAGGGAACTCGGCCAGGACCGCTTCGCCGACCGCCTCGACGACTACGCGGAGGCGGCGCAGAGAGCGGCGGCGATCGACGACGAGATCCTGCGGGCCTGCGATGGCGACGGGAACCGTGCCGAGAGCCTGGTCGTCGGCACCGCACTGGGCGACGTGCTCCTGTCCGCTCTGCGTGGCCTCGCCCGGAACGGAAGCGGCACCGCCTCGTCCCCGGCGCTCGTGGCAGCAGGGAGAAGCGGTGCCGAGGCCTGACCTGAACGGGTGTGGGGCCGCACGGTGTACGGCCCCACACCCCTCGGTCGATGCCCGGCTACGAGCGGCCCGCCCCGGCCGGCTCGCGCACGACGCCGCCCTCGGAGACGGGGAACAACGAGCAGGTCTCGAAGTCGGCGGACTTCTCCGACTCAGCCTCGGACTTCCCCGACTCGGCCTCCTTGTACCCGGCCTTGACCGCGCGCTTCTCCTTCCGCAGGTGGTACAGCGACACGGCGAGGATGGCGGTGCCGATCAGGTTGGCGACGAAGTGCCACCACACGCGGTAGGTCACCAGCGCCGGCCCCGGCTCGATCGTGCCGAACCAGGTGGACAGGCCGATCGCACGGCTGGCACCCAGCGCCACGGACAGGGTCAGGGCGATGTGCTCGACACCGTGGATGCCCTGCATCCAGACGCCCATCTTGGCCCACTTCCGGGACTTGAGGTGCCCGGTCGCCCGCCGGGTGATCTGCACGATGCCGACGAGGCCCGCGAGGAAGATGAAGTTGCCGGTCAGGTGCAGGATCTCCATGCCCAGCGCGGGCTTGGTCGGGTCGACCTGCCCCATGCCCCGCGCGAGGCTGGTCGCCCAGGGGGTCATCCAGGCCGGGGAGTACGGGTGCGCCACCCAGTAGCCGGCCTGCGTCACGTGCTCCTGGAAGTGGCCGATCTGCCCGATCACACCGAGACCGATGACGGCGACTGCGGTCTTGTACAGCCAGGGTCGCACCACCCCCCGGTTCGCGTAGGCGAGCACGACGACAGCCGCCCACATGGCCACGGCCCATCCGATGAAGAGGACGGCGCCCACGGTGTCGAGGGACGAGACCGCCCCTCCCATCTCGTGGCCACTGTGTGCTCCATGTCCTTCGTGCGCCATCTGCGCAAGGTCCATGGGTGGACTCCTTGTCCGGGTCTCGGTCGATCAGTCCTGAGTGAAGCTTTCGCCACGCTAGGGACCCGGGTTCCCCTCCGGCCACTTCATGTGTGCGGACTTCGCGGACGTCTCGGCGGCACGACCGGTCGGTCACATCAGGAGGGCACGGTGTACACGGACGGGGCGAGGCATCGGGGAGCCGACCGCGAGGGCGGCCGCGTAACCGGTGCCCACCGGGAGATCGGTCAGACGCCAGCCCGGGAGGTCGCCGCGGACGTCGTCCGCCGAGGCATCACGGCCGAGACCGGTGCCCAGGCCCTTGAGGTACGCCTCCTTGCGCGCCCACAGGCGGGCGAAGGCCACCGGCCGACCCTCGGGAGGCGCGGCCTCGATCTCCCCGCGTTCCGCCGGGTGCAGGATCCTCGCGAGTTCCTCCACCACCTCGGGCTCCGGCGTGGGCTCCACGTCGACACCGATCGGTTCCGACGCCGTGGCGACGAGCACCATGTCCCGGCTGTGGGACAGCGAGAACTCGGGTGCGGGGACGGTGAGCACGGGACGCCCGTGCGGCCCGCCACAGCACGGGCACGAGGCACGGGCGAAGCGGAGCGCGTCGGGTGCCGTTCCGGTGAGGCCGGACAGGACCGTACGGAGCACGGCGTGGGCGAATCCGTACCGCAGCCGGTCGGCGTCCCGGACGAAGGCGTCCATCCGACGGCGCTCCTCCCGGTCGAGCGCAGACAGGTCGAGCGACGTCCAGGAGACGGCCGGCACCCGCAAGGCCCACACCCGCACGCCGCTCTGCGGGCACCACACCGGCCTGCCCGCGTTCCGAACGCTGGTCGCCTCCCCGGCGGAGCGGATCATCCGGCTCCTCCCCTCCCCGCCCAGGAGGCGGATGTCCCGAACGTGCTCTGGTTCCAAGAGTTCCGTACCGTCGGAACCGGCACCCGGGCAGGCCCTGCTCTCGATCGTGAGGGAGAGCAGGGGCTTCGTATGCCGGGGGCTACGCGTCTCGGAGGAGGCCGGTGGCGACCTCCTGGAGGATAGCCGCGAGCGAGGCGCGCGCAGGCCGCCCGAGGTCGGCCCTCAGATCCGCCACGACGGCACCTACTCCCGTGCTGCGCTTGAAGTAGTGCTGGATGAACGCGCTGCGCTGTTCCGGTGCCAGGCTGTCGAAGGCCAGATCCATCAGCGCGGTGCCGTCGTGCAGCGGCACCGCCGGAACGGGTTGGACCTGCGGAACGGACGTGTTCTGCGGCACCGCCGGCCTCTCCGGCGCGGGTGAAGCGGTCGACGCCTCCGTCGCGCCCCTGGGCGCGGGCACCTCGTCCGTGAGGGAACCGTGGTCCCTGGCGCTCGGGTTATCACGGCGTGATAGGTCGCGCTTGGCGGTGGCCTTCCGCTCCGCTGCTTCCGCTCGGGCATCGGCCTTCGCGCGCTGTTCCTCGGGCGTCAGCTTGGAAAGGTTGCGGACGTGCTCGATCGTCCGGCGCCCTTCGACGAGATCTGCCTGGAGTTCGAGGTCCAGGTCGAGGATCGAGAGCTTGGAGGAGATGGTCGACTGACCGATCCCGAGGCGCTTGGCCGCCTTGTTCTGCGAGCCGTAGAACTTCACGAGCGTCTTCAGCGCATGGGCCTGCTCGATCGGGTTCATGTCGTCGCGATGGACGTTGGCCACGAACGCGGCTTCGAGGAGGGCTTCGTCGGTGGCGACGAGCTCGTTGTTGACGCTGACCCGAATCGTGGTGGCTCCGGCGATCCGCGCGGCTTCGAGCCGGCGGTGGCCGTCGACGACGATGTACCGGGCGCCGTCGTCCACGTCGTCGGCTCGTTCAGGCCGTTCGGCCAGATAGGAGTCGACGGTGGCGACGGTGATGGAGTTGACGAGGCCGATCTCGCGGATGCTGTCGGCCAGGCCCTCGAGATCGCGGAGTTCCTCACGCGGGTTGTCGGGGTTCTGGCTGATGAGGTCGAGCGAGAGCTCGGTGGGGTCCGGGACGCCTTCGGTGGGTGCGGCTGTCGCGGCGCCGATCGCCGCGCGGCGGGCGCTGATGGGGCGGGCCTGCGCGAAGGACGCGCCGGCGCCGAGGTTCTTGACCTTGCTCACTTGCTGATCTCCCGGGCGAGGGCTCGGAGGGCGACGGACTGATCGCACCGGGGTGCGTAGGCGAGGAGGGGTCGCTTGGCGCGAACGGCTTCCTTCTGCTCCTTGAGGTCCCCGATGACGCCGACGACACGAGGATCCTTTATGTCCATCCAGGACTGGAGGGAGGAGGTGGCGATGTATCCGCGGCGGGCGTCGTAGTGGTTGACGACGAGGCCGAGATAGTCGATGTCGAGGGCGAGGTCGCCGCGCATGTCCTCGATCTGGGAAGTGAGTAGGCCATAGGCATCGGCGCTGCTGTCTTCGGCCTGGACGATGATGAGGACGCCGGAGTTGCCGACCGTCTCGTTGTCGCGGCGGCGTCCGTAGTAGGAGGCGGCGTCCATGCTGAGGCCGAGGCTCGGGGGGCAATCGACGACGACGACGTCGTAATCGGCTTCGGCGGTGCGCAGAGCGCGTTCGAGGGAGGCTTCACGGGCGCGGACGGAGGCGAGGCGGACGTCGAGGAGGAAGGCGTCGGTGCATGCGGGCAGGAGGTCCAGCCTGTTGCCGAAGCGGTCTTCCCCGACGGAGACGATGAGGTCGTTCAGTTCGCCCTTGGCCTCGCCGGCCATGTGATTGGTGAGGGAGTCCTCGCCCATGGGAAGCAGTTCGTGGCCGAGCTGCTTGGTGAGGTGGCCCTGGGGGTCGAAGTCGACGAGGAGGACGCGCTGGCCGAGGCCGGGGAGGTCTTCCAGGGCGAGTGGATCGTCGGGGCGGTCGTCCTCTTCGAGCAGCGCGGCGAAGTGCTTGGAGACTCGGACGGGGACGAGTTCGGTAGGACTCTCCGCGAGAGCTTCGCCGAGGCCGGCGGTGATGGCGGTCTTGCCGACTCCGCCTTTCTGGTTGCAGACGATGATGCGCCGGACCATTGCCGGGCGCTTGACCTCTGGGACGGGGTTGTTGTCGAGCCAGAGAGTGACCGCCTGCGCGATGCCTTGAGTGAGGGAGACACCGCGGTCCTTGCAGTCGTCGCGGAAGCCGTCCCACAGTGCGGCGGGGAGGAAGGTGGCGTAGGTTTCCGCGCCGGCGGTGTCGACCGGGGGGAGGTTCGAACCCAGGCCGCGCCAGGCGGTGATGCCTGCTTCCACCGCGTCCTGCATGCCGAGGCCGTGAAGGGCGGCACGGACCTTCAGGTCCTGCCGGAGGGTGCTGGTGAGTTTGGTGACGACCTTCTCCCGGTCGCCGCCCGTTCCAGGTGACGTCATGGGCGTCACTCTACTAACGACTTAGATCAACTTCAGCCATCGACACGTTAGCAAGGTAACGAATTTCCGTCGGGTTATCACGGCGTGATAACCCCTCAGCTCGCTCTGGCCACCCTGTCCGACCTATCACGCCGTGATAGGTCGCAAGGCTGAGGGCGGGTCGGTCTGGCTTCGTATTGGCGGCCGCCGCAGGCCGGTCTGGTGGGTCAGGGGCTTCAGGTGGCGAGGAGTTTCGAGGCCTGCTCGACCTGGTTCAGCACGGGGGAGACGGCATTCACTTCCAACGGGCCGTCCACGGAAAGATTGTTCGCATTCTCCTCGCCCTGTCGGAACCAGGCTGAACAACCTCCGGAAGGGTTAAATGTTCGAGTTAAAGATTGGGATAAAGTCTGCTACTGTCCAAGCTGGAGGTAGTGCCATGGCATCCGAGGAAGAGCTGTTCGCGAACATCGACGCCCTGCTTGGGGAGGAGCCGCAGCTTCCACCTCCGGCGGAGCGCGCCCGGCTGCGCGAGGCCGCCGGTATCACCCAGACGCGCCTCGCGCAGGCCCTGGAGCTGAAGTCGACGCAGAGCATCAAGAACTGGGAGAACGGCCGGAGCGAGCCGACCGGACCGCGCCTGTCCGCGTACCAGCGGCTGTTGAAGGGCTGGGCGCAGAAGTACCCCGCGCACGGCGCCTCCACCACGCACACCCCTGCCGTGACCACGCACACCCCTGCCGTCGTGCCCCAGCCAGAGGCGCCGGCCGCGTTCACCGGCCCGGCCGCGCCCGAGACCCCCACGCCCGATGCCTCCGCTCCGGCAACGGCCCCGGCCACTCCCGAACCTCCCGCCCGCCCGGCCACACGCCCCGCGTCGTCGAGGCGTCCGGCAGCGACGACGAAGGCCACCCCGGCCGCGCTCGACCCCCGGTTCCCGAACGGACCGCTCGCCGTCCTGGACGGCGACGGAACGGCGTACGGGGTCGGCGGCATCGTGCTGGACTGTCCGGCGACCACGATCGTGGAACTGGTCGAGTGGACCCTCAAGGAGTCCGGCCTCGGCGCGCCGAAGCTCCACCGTCACGGCAAGGACTCCGACCCGCTGCTCGTGCTCACCGCCTCCGCGGCCGTGAAGTTCGGGCTCCCCGAGCGCCTGGAGGACCGGCGGGGCCTGCGCCTGGGGGAGGACCACCCGGTCGTCAAGCAGATCCTCAAGGCGAAGTGGCAGCTGACCCAGCGCGGCTTCGGCCCGTGGGCCCGGGTCTACCGCAAGGCCCAGGGCCGAGACCGTCAGTGCGTGCAGCTCGCGATCCTGCCGTGGGACGCCCTGGACTCCCGCTCCTGGCCCGGCGTCACCGAGACGGAGATGGAGCCGGCCGACATCGCCCGCGTCCTCGGCGTCTACGCCCAACGCGTCATCACCCCGCGCGGCTCCACAGCCGTCTCCGGGCTGGAGCTGATGACCGCGCTGCGCCCGCCGACCCGGCCGGTGCGCGACGAGGAGACCGGCAACTGGATCCCCGGCCACAACCCCGGCTCACTGGGCACCGAGCCGATGGACCCGGCGCCGCCGGAGGGCCAGCCCGAGCACCCCGCGATCCACCACTCCGGCTGGAAGGGCGGCTTCCTGCACGAGGAGGCGTACCAGTGGGTGCGGAACGTGGACCTCCTCACCGACGAGGAGTGCACACTGCCCTACGCGGTGGGCCTGGACCTCAACACGGCCTTCCTCGCGGCCGCCGCCCGCCTGGTCGTCGGCCTGTCCGCCCCCGACCACTTCGTGGGCCCGAAGTTCTACCCGAAGGTCCCCGGCTCCTGGCTGGTCGACCTCTCCCACGTGGAGCTGGACCCGCGCCTGCCCTCGCCGTTCACTCCGGACGGCACCCGGCCGACGGGCCCTGCCTGGTACCAGACGCACACCGTCGCCTACGCCCAGGAGCTCGGCTACAACGTCGAGCCGATCGAGGCGTACCTGCGTCGCGAGACCGGCGCGTACCTGGACCCGTGGCACGACCGGCTCAAGACCGCCTACGTCGACACCCTCGCCGACCTCGGCGTCACCAAGGACCTCACGGACGCCGAGTTCCTGGCGGCGATGGAACGGCACAAGGACATCGACCCCGCGATGGCGGCCGTGCTGTCCGCCATCAAGGCCACGGTCAAGGGCGGCATCGGGAAGCTGTTCGAGAACCCGCAGGGCAAGAACTACAAGGACGGCGACCCGTGGCCGGCCATGATGCGCCCGACCTGGCGCCCCGACATCCGCGCCGCCGTCATCTCCAAGGCCCGGGTCAACATGCACCGCAAGCTGCTGAACATGGCCAAGATGACGGGCCTGTACCCGCTGGCCGTGCTCTCCGACTGCGTCGTCTACCCGAGTCCCGGCGCCTCGCCGCTCGACTTCCTGCCGTACGCCGCGTCCGGCAAGCCGCAGCCCGGCGCCTTCCGCCTCGGACCGACGCCGGGCCTGGCGAAGCTGGAGGGCGTCCAGTCGATGCTGTGGGCGGTCGACCTGATGGAGCAGGGCCTCAACCCGGCCCGCCACATCAAGGGCGGCGACGCCGTCCTGGACGAGGGCGAGTAAGCCCACGGCCGCCGAGACCGACCCCGCCCTGCGCGAGACGCGCGAGACCTGGTTCCGGCCCGTCGACCCCGACGGCCAGGACCCGACCCCCGAGGGGAGCTGAACCACCGTGGGAGAGATCGACGACGCCCTGGAGCGCGCCGACCAGGAGCACTTCACGAAGGAGCCGCCCAAGTCGCTCCAGGCCCGGATCAACTTCCTGCTCAAGTACCTGAGCCCGAAGGAGATCGGACAGGAGATCGGCGTCACCGCCGACTCCGTCAACCGCTACCGCCGCGGCGCCCGCAAGCACCCGCCCAAGGACGTCGCCACGAAGATCGAAGCAGCCGTACGAGCCCGCTGGCAGCCCCAGATCCGCAAGCGCCGACGCAAGCAGGCCGCCACGACCACCGGCATCACAGTGGAGACCCGCGCCCGCTTCGGCTACACCGCACCCGTCGGCACCACCGACGACGGCCGCTTCCGCCGCCTCACCGTCCACCTCCCCGCGACCTACGCGCAACGCCTGTTCGACGCCGGCGACGCGGGTGCGACCGACCAGCAGATGCGCGGAATCATCGCCGAAGGATTCAAGGAAATCTATTTCCAGGACGGCGGAGGCCGCGCCATGGGACTTTCGGACGTCGCCATCAACGACATCGACTACCTCGATCTGGAATTCTGAAAGAGCCGACCAACCGGCGCCGTCAGGCCGACCAGCTCGAACACCTGCCGCTAGTGCAGGCCGAGCCCGAGACGCGTGACGCTCGTTCTCATGCCATGGGACCTTGCACCTGTGATCAAACCGTCTGTCAGGGGCCGGCGCTCATGGCCGCCGACTTTCAGTACGTTCACGAGCAGATGGCCAGCCGGCCGCCGGACACGCCGAAACGGCGCCGTCGTTCCTCCGAGGCGGGCAGGCTGCTGCAGCTGCTCATCATCCTGGCAACGAAGCTGGAAGGGGACGCCCCCGTCATCTTGGACTGCGCCGTCGAGGCGAAGAAGCTCGACACCGACGAGGCCACCCTGCGCGGGTGGGTCCAGTGGTTGGTCGAGCGCCGCTACCTCGCCCTCGACGGCCAGGTCGACGGTGTCGCCAGGCTCTGGATCAATCCGGCGGTCGCCTTTCTGCCGCGAACCACCGATCCTCGCGTCGCTGCGGCCCGGCACCGCTTCCCGTACATCGCAACGGACGAGAGGGGCATGGCCTCCGAACAACCGGTGCACGTCGCGGAGTACGACGAGCACGGCTGGGAGTACGTGTACCAGCTCAACGCCGAGCAGTTCGAAGACCCACCGCGCTTCTCGTCCGGATGCCCAATTCATCACGAGACCGGCCCCTACCAGTAGCGACCTGGCGGCAGGCGCCGGTCTCGCCCCCGCACGAGAACGGTGCCGCACTGTGAGTGCGGCACCGTTCTGCCGAGCAGGTTGGCCGGCTCAGGAGATGGGCACATTCCGTGGTCGGTCATCACCCGGGGGTGCTGACGGGCGGCATCAGCCGACGGCGCGCACAGCCCGGAGCGGTTGATTCTGGCGCTTGGGCGGCGCGGTCTCGTACAGCGGAACGGTGATCTCGGGGAGTTCGCCGGCCTCGATGAGCTCGGCAGCATCCTCGATCGCTTCTTCCAGCTCTTCCTGGGAGGCGTAGGAGGCGATGTACGGGTGGAGGTAGTAGGTCCGGTACTTGCGGTCCTTCGGCCTCAGTACGAGGTTCCTGCTCTCCAGCAGTCCCATCGCGGTGTTCGCGGAGTTCCGTGACAGGCCCACGCGGGCCCCCAGCTCGGCCTGGGAGGCGTTCACCTCGCCGCCGGGCTCCTGGCGCTCGATGAGGGCGCTCAGGAGGTCCGTCGCGGCCTTGGTGAGGTCCAGCCGGTACAGCATTCCGAAACCGGCGCTCGCCTGGATCAGCATGCCCGCCCCTCCTCGTCGACCACTTCATCTTCCCCGTCTTCGACAGCGAGCTCCAGCTGGATGCTGCGCGGTGGCGGTGGGGCGTTCAGGGCCGGGAAGACGTCTTCCGGCAGCTTCCCGGTCTCCTTGTCGCGCAAGGAGTCCAGGATCTCGCGCTGTACGTCTCCGTTGCCCTCGAACCCGAGCATCGGGTTCACGAAGATCAGCCCAGTGTCCACGCGCTGGATCATGTGCCACTGCTCCAGGCGGCCGATCGCCCGGGTCACGTTCGACCGCTCCACGCCCAGCTTGTCGGCGATCTTCTTGTGCGTGGCGCGCAGCCAGCCCTCGCGCTGCCGGCCGATGCACCACAGCAGGACCGCGGACTGGATCGGCGACATGCCGTGCTGCGCGATGAGCACGGCCAGGACGTCGGCGAGGAAGTCGTTGGACACCACGCTGTAGCCGGACCGCCCATACATGTCGTGCGGCGCGCGGTACGTGTACCGGACGCTGACGTCCATCTGCTGCACCGGCCGCTTGCGGGTGGGCGGCTTGATGTCCTTGCCCAGCCGGGAGGAGAGGGTCTCGCGGAAGGCGCTGTCGCCACCAGGCGGCACGGCGGCGATCCGGGCCTTGCCGCGGCCGGCGGTAGGGCGCTTGGGCTGGCGGGGCATCGACGGTGGTCCTGTCCTCGATCTTGGGGGTCGCGCCGGACACTAGCAGTTGTTCAAGCTCGGTTGGCAGATTTGTACATGCTGGCGTGGCGGTTTGGTGTCGACGCCAACACAACGGATTCGGGGCGTGTTCTCTGGAAACCAGCCCTCACCAGCAGCGTTCCTCACTTGTACAAGCAAGGTTGGCAAATACGGGTGTCGCTGTGGCACCACGGACACATTTCCGCAGGTCAATGTGTCAGCGCCAACACATCGCCTTCCGCAAAAGCCCAGGTCAGAGCAGGTTTTCTGCGAGGGCTCTCTTTTCCTTAAGACGCACGTGCGCGCGAGGCGACACCAGGGCCTCGGGTTCGTGGTCGACCCCGCTACCGACGGCACCAACCACGAGCAGCTGGCGGTGCGCCGGTATCCAGGGCGCCTGAGTCCGTGGCCGCCACCCGGTCCATGCACCCACTGCACCCGCGCAGACCCCCCACAGGCCCGCAGGCCGTCCCTCGCTCCGTCGGCCTCCCGGCGGGAAGGTCGACGACTGCGCGGCGCCGTAGGCGGCTTCCTGTGGCGCCACAGGCAAGGCTCGTGGCTGAGGCGGCTTCGCGTGCTGCTCTGTGGTCTTGTGCGGACCGTAGGCGGCACGAGCGTTGCTGCGTCTCGGGTGGTACCGGCCGTGACGCTC
>NZ_JBWKFA010000018.1:0-129111 GCF_056435185.1 Streptomyces sp. NPDC044003
CGGCCAGGGCCGCGATGCCGGGCTGGTAGCCGAGGGTCGAGAAGTAGTCGACACCCGTCAGGCACATCACCCGCCACCAGCGCTGGCCCTTGTGCCCCGCGTCGGGGGCGGCCTCCTTGGGCCGGGAGGGTTTGCCCTTGCCCATGTCGGACAGGCCCTCCAGCATCCACGCGCGCAGCCTGCTCGTGCGCGTATCGATCGGGGTGGCCATCGGTGCTCCTGGGTGCTGTTCGACGAGGGGTTTCGGCCGTCACCCGGACGGCCGGGACAGCGTAAGCAGCGAGAACCGGCCGGGCAGGGGCCAGCGCGTCAGGAAAGCGTCAAGATCCCCCCTCCGGGCGTCACCTTCATCACACCCGGCGCAGCCTGGAGACGTACAAATGGGGGGTGCCGACATCAGGAGGTGGCGGAGTGAGGACACCGCTTCGGGACACGTCCGCATGGGTGACCGGACTTCTCGCCCCGTTCCTGGCGGCGCTCGCGCTGCTGCCCTGGCGTACGAGCGTCTCGCACACGAATCTGGCGCTGCTGCTCGTCGTCGTGGTCGTCGCCGTGTCCGCGCTGGGCAACCGCTACGCCGGGGCGCTGGCCGCTCTGTCGGCCGCGGCCTGGTTCGACTTCTTCCACACCGAGCCGTACCAGACCTTCCACATCCAGGACCGGGCCGACATCGAGACCGCCGTCCTGCTCCTGCTGGTCGGTCTCGCCGTCTCCCAGCTCGCCGCTCGCGCCCGTCTCCTGGGCACGGTGGCGCTGACGGACGCCACGCACCTGGAACGACTGCACACCACCACGCGCCTGGCCCGGGTCCCGGTGTCGGCCGACGCGTTCGTCGAGCGGGTCCGCGGTGACCTGATCGACGTGCTCGAACTGAAGGACTGCCGGTTCGAGCGCGGAGCCCCGGCCGGCGGTCTGTCGAGGCTGGAGCCCGACGGAGGACTGACGGTCCCCGGCTGGATCTGGGACGTGGATCGGCAGGGCTGGCCGGACGGCGAGATCGAGCTCCCTGCCGTGGCCTGGGGGCGTTACCAGGGGAGGTTCTTGCTGACCCCCGGCGACGATGCCCGGCCGCCGTCCCTCGAGGCCCGGCTTGTCGCCGCCGACCTCGCGGTGCAGGCCGCGGCCGCGCTCGCCGCTCTGCTCGGGGACCGTACGCCGGCTTGAACCATGGCGGCACCGTGGGCCGCCCTCGGGTGTGGTGGCCGGACCGTTGGCGTGTCGCTTACGCCGCGGCAGCGAGTCCTGACGCGTGGGTGACGGGGCCGGCGGCGTAGTGGACGTACTCGCGGCCGAGCCGGAAGCCGGCGCTCCACGCGAGCAGCCGACTCGCCCGGTCGTCCCGGGAGCAGCTCCAGCTCGCGGCGCGGCCGCGGGCCTCGATCTCGGCCGTCAGGCGCGTCACGCAGGCGAGGGCGAGGTGCTGCCGGCGTTCCTCGGGCGAGGTGGCGCAGGCGACGTCCTCGAAGCGGCTGCCGACGAACCGCGAGCAGGCGACGGCGAGGATCCGGCCGTGGCGGAGAGCGGCCCAGGCGTGACCGGAGGTGGCAAGGCCCGACGGGCCGCCCCAGCTGTCGTGGATCCAGTCCATGGAGGCGTCGAGGGCGGTGAGCGCGGGCGTGTCGCCTGCCGTGAGCCGTCGTACGGTCACGCCCCTCGCCACGCGAGGAGCGAGCGGTGACGCGTCGCGGTGGACGTAGAGCATGCGTTCCCACGGAGTGAGCCGGTCGAAGGCGGCGGCGAGCGCGGGCAGGAAGCGATCCGGTGCCTCGACGTAGTGCCCGGTGAGCGAGGCGAGTCCGGCCGGGGGCATGGCGGTCGGGTCTCCCGCGAGCAGCGCATGACCGCTGGACGTGACGGCCACGACCCGGGGCCGGAGCGCACGGTCGGTCCACCACTGTCCGTGCCCCGTGGCGAGAACGTGTTCGGCCAGGGCGCCGGTGCCGGGGGTGCCGACGGGGAAGACCCGCGCGGACGACGGGGGCTGGTGGGCGCAGTGAGGGATCACGAGAACCTCCGGAGAGAGGGGGCGGGGACAGGGGATGGGGGCGGATGCGCGGAGGGGCGGACACCCCGGGCGGGGGCGGCCGCCCCCATCCCCGGGCAAGGCCGGGGGCCTTTCCCTGATGCCGCTCTGACGGGGATTCACCCGAGCCCCGGAATCATCGACACGAACAGGTCGACGGCCTTGATGCCGACGAACGGCAGGACCAGTCCGCCCAGCCCGTACAGCAGCAGGTTGCGGCGCAGCAGGTCGTGCGCGGACGCCGGTGTGTAGCGGACGCCGCGCAGCGCGAGCGGGATGAGCGCCACGATGATCAGGGCGTTGAAGATGATGGCGGAGGTGATCGCCGAGGTGGGGCTGTGCAGGCCCATGATGTCGAGCGCTTCGAGGCCGGGGTAGGCGCCGGTGAACATCGCGGGGATGATCGCGAAGTACTTCGCCACGTCGTTCGTGATCGAGAAGGTAGTCAACGCCCCTCGGGTGATGAGGAGTTGCTTACCGATCCGGACGATCTCGATGAGCTTGGTCGGGTTGGAGTCGAGGTCGACCATGTTGCCGGCCTCCTTCGCCGCCGACGTGCCCGTGTTCATCGCCACGCCGACGTCCGCCTGGGCGAGCGCCGGGGCGTCGTTGGTGCCGTCACCGGTCATCGCGACCAGCTTCCCCCCTTCCTGCTCCTTCCTGATGAGGGCGAGCTTGTCCTCGGGGGTGGCTTCGGCGAGGTAGTCGTCGACCCCGGCCTCGTGGGCGATGGCGCGGGCGGTCAGGGGGTTGTCGCCGGTGATCATGACCGTACGGATGCCCATGCGGCGCAGCTCCGCGAACCGTTCCCTGATACCGTCCTTCACCACGTCCTTGAGGTGGACGATGCCGAGGACGCGCGGGCCGTCCCAGTCGTCGACGGCCACCAGGAGCGGAGTCCCGCCGGCCGCCGAGATCTGGTCGCTCCACGTCCGTGCCTCGCCCGGCACCCGGCCGCCGTACATCTCCACCCAGGCGACGACCTGAGCCGTCGCCCCCTTGCGGATGTGGCAGACGGCGCCGTTGTCCCAGCGCAGGTCGATGCCGCTCATCCGGGTCTGCGCGCTGAACTCGACGAACCGGGCGTTCGCGAGCTCGCCCTCGGCCGGTGCCCGCAGCCCGTACCGCTCCTTGGCCAGGACGACCACCGAGCGGCCTTCGGGCGTCTCGTCGGCGAGCGAGGACAGTTGCGCGGCGTTCGCGAGCATGCCCTCCTCGATGCCCGGCAGCGGGACGAAGTCCGCGGCCTCCCTGTTGCCCAGGGTGATGGTCCCCGTCTTGTCGAGGAGGAGCGTGTCGATGTCGCCGGCTGCCTCGACCGCCCGGCCCGACATGGCGAGGACGTTGCGCTGGACGAGCCGGTCCATGCCGGCGATGCCGATGGCCGAGAGGAGCGCGCCGATCGTCGTCGGGATGAGCGTCACGAGCAGGGCGACGAGGACGGTGGTGGAGGGAGCGGCGCCCGCGTACGTGGCCATGGGCTGCACGGCGACCACCACCAGGACGAAGACGACGGTGAGTGCGGCGAGCAGGATGTTCAGCGCGATCTCGTTCGGTGTCTTCTGCCGGGAGGCGCCCTCGACCAGGGCGATCATCCGGTCCATGAAGGAATGGCCGGGGCGGGAGGTGACCCGTACGACGATCCGGTCCGACAGCACCGTCGTACCGCCCGTCACTCCCGTCCGGTCGCCGCCTGCCTCGCGGATGACCGGGGCCGATTCGCCGGTGACGGCGGACTCGTCGACCGCCGCGACCCCGTCGACCACATCGCCGTCGGCCGGGATCGGCTCGCCCGCCTCGACGAGCACGAAGTCGAACATCCTCAGATCCGTGGCGGCCACGGCCTCGGTCTCGGCCCGGTCGAGATCCGTCCCGTACCGCCAGTGGCGAAGACGCAGCGCCACTGTGTCCGTACGGGCCTTGCGCAGCGACTCGGCCTGCGCCCGGCCTCGTCCTTCCGCGACCGCCTCGGCCAGGTTGGCGAAGATCACCGTCAGCCACAGCCAGACGCTGATCACCCAGGTGAACACGGACGGGTTGACGAGCGCGGACAGGGTGGTGAGGACCGAGCCGACCCCGACGACGAACAGCACCGGGTTGCGGATCAGGTGCCGGGGATGCAGTTTGCGGAGGGCTTCGGGGAACGAGCCGAGCATCTGGGCGGGGTCGAGCAGCCCGCCCTCCACGCTGCGTCTGCGCCGTGGCGGAGGTGCGGTGGGCGGGACGGAAGGCGCCTGCTGGACTGGAGCGGCGGGATGCATGGGGTCAGGACCTTCATGAAGGAGCCGCCGACCGGGACGGCGGGCGGCGGCTGGACCGGCAGGACGCAGCCGGGGGTGCCGGGTGCGCCGGACGGGCGGGCGGACAGAGGAACGGGAAGGGAGAGGGCCGGCGTCCTGCCGAAAGCGACGATGTACGGCGACCGGCAGGACGCCGTTCCCGCTCGGCGCATGCGGATGGGAGGCATGACACCGAGCGGCCTGCGCCGAGGACGGTCGGGCCACCGACGTCCCCGGCGGTGAGCGGTGGTTGACGAACCTAGTCGCCGACTCCGTCCGATCCGAGGGTCGTTGACATCCCTCTGACGGTGGAGGGCCCGGCTCTGACGGCTTCCTTGCACCGGAGTCCTGACACGCATCCTGGAACGGCACCCCGGCCCGTTCTCGTCCCCTCGGCCTGCCGGACGTTCCGTACGGACCGGCCCCGGCCTTCCCGCAGACGCCCACGAAAGGGCCTTCGAGCCCTTCCAGCGCTTGGGCGACACCGACAACACCACGGGCATCGGTCTCGGCCTCGCCCTCTCCCGGGGCCTGACCGAGGCCGTGGGCGGCACACTCACCCCCGAGGACGCCCCGGGCGGCGGTCTGACCATGGTCGTCAGCCTGCCCTGCCCAACGCGCGAGACGAGCGGCAGCGCCGGAGCTGCGGAAACGGTTCGGTGAGCTCGTCGTCACCGGGTACGACGGCGCCGGGAACGAGCCGAACCGACTCCTGAAGGGGTCGGTGGGCGAGGAAGCCGGCAGCTCCGGGACGCAGCCGCGTACGGGATGTGTCAAGACGGCCGCAGTGCACGTTAGGGGGACGTCAACGGCGGCGGTGTGGTGGCTGAAGTGGGTTTTGCTCTAGGAGGTCCGACGGACCGCTCATCTCATCCACTCACATCCGGGAGCTCACGATGGCCGACCTGGCCTTCGTCGTCACCACGATCGCGATCTTCGCGCTGGTGGCATTCGTCGCCAAGGGGGTGGCGAAGCTGTGACTGTCGAGAACATCGTCGGTCTGCTGGTCGCCGCCGGCCTGCTGGCTTATCTCGTCCTCGCCCTCGTCAAGCCGGAGAGGTTCTGAGCACGGATATGAGTCCCGTCCTGGCTGGAATCCTCCAGCTCCTCGCCCTGGTCGTCGCGCTCGGTCTGTCCTACCGGCCGCTCGGTGACCACATGGCCAAGGTGTACTCCTCGGAGAAGCACTACAAGCCCGAGAAGTGGATCTACAAGGCGATCGGTGCGAACCCGAACGTCGAGATGCGCTGGCCCGCGTACCTGCGCGGGGTGCTCGCCTTCTCCGCGGTGAGCGTCCTCTTCCTCTACCTGCTCCAGCGTGTCCAGGGCTCCCTGCCCGGCTCGCTCGGCTTCGTCTCCATCGACCCGGACCAGGCCTTCAACACCGCCGCCTCCTTCGTCGCCAACACCAACTGGCAGTCGTACTACGGCGAGCAGGCCATGGGCCACGTCGTGCAGACCGGCGGTCTGGCGGTACAGAACTTCGTCTCGGCGGCGGTGGGGATCGCCGTGGCGGTGGCCCTCGTCCGCGGCTTCGCCCGCTCCCGCACCGGTGAACTGGGCAACTTCTGGGCCGACCTGGTCCGCGGCACCGTCCGCATCCTGCTCCCGATCTCCGTGATCGGCGCGCTCGTCCTCGTCGCCTGTGGCGCGATCCAGAACTTCTCCGGCATCCACGAGGTCGGCCAGTTCACGGGCGGCACGCAGCAGTGGAACGGCGGGGCGGTGGCCTCGCAGGAGGTCATCAAGGAGCTGGGCACGAACGGCGGCGGCTACTTCAACGCCAACTCGGCCCACCCCTTCGAGAACCCCAACGGGCTCTCCAACCTCTTCGAGATCTACCTGATCCTCGTCATCCCCTTCGCACTCACCCGCACCTTCGGCCGCATGGTCGGCTCGATCAGGCAGGGCTACGCGATCCTGGCCACGATGGCCACGATCTGGCTCGGCTTCACCGCGCTGATGATGTGGACCGAGTTCGCGCACCACGGCCCTGCCTTCGACATCGCGGGCGGCGCGATGGAGGGCAAGGAGACCCGCTTCGGCATCGGCGGCTCGTCGATCTTCGCGGTCGCCACGACGCTGACCTCGACCGGCGCCGTGAACTCCTTCCACTCCTCGTACACCGGCTTCGGCGGCGGCATCACGATGCTGGGCATGCAGCTCGGCGAGATCGCGCCCGGTGGTGTCGGTTCCGGCCTGTACGGCATGCTGATCATGGCGATCATCGCGGTGTTCATCGCCGGTCTCATGGTCGGCCGCACGCCCGAGTACCTGGGCAAGAAGATCGGCACCCGCGAGATCAAGTTCGCCGCGCTCTACATCCTCGTCACCCCGACGCTGGTCCTGTGCTTCACCGCCCTGGCCATGGCCCTGCCGACGCCGGCGGACTCGATGACGAACTCCGGTGCGCACGGCTTCTCCGAGATCCTCTACGCCTACACATCCGGCGCGAACAACAACGGCTCCGCCTTCGCCGGCCTGAACGCCGACACCCAGTGGTTCAACTCGACCATCGGCATCGCGATGCTGCTCGGCCGGTTCCTCCCGATGGTGTTCGTGCTCGCACTGGCCGGTTCGCTGGCCGAGCAGACGCCCGTCCCCGAGACCGCGGGCACCCTCCGTACCGAGAAGCCGCTGTTCACCGGGCTCCTGGTCGGCACGATCATGATCATCACCGGTCTCACCTACTTCCCGGCCCTCGCGCTGGGCCCGCTCGCCGAAGGGCTCGCGGCATGACCATCGACGTGAAGAAGCAAGAGGGCGCTGTGAATCAGCCGTCTACCGCCACGGCGGCCAAGGTGCCGCACGACGACCTGTCCGCGGGCCACCAGGCCCCCGGCCGTGTCGGCGGCGGTCTGTTCGACCCGAAGCAGCTGGTCACGTCCTTCCCGGACGCGATCAGGAAGCTCGACCCCCGGGTGATGGTCAAGTCGCCCGTGATGTTCGTGGTGCTCGTCGGCTCGGTCGTCACCACCGCGCTGGCGGTCAAGAACCCGGGGGACTGGTTCGGCTGGGCGATCGCCGCCTGGCTGTGGCTGACCACGATCTTCGCCAACCTGGCGGAGGCGGTCGCCGAGGGCCGGGGCAAGGCCCAGGCCGACACCCTGCGCAAGGCCAAGACCGACACCGTCGCCCGCCGTCTCACGAAGACGGGCGAGGAGCAGGTCCCCGGCACCGACCTCAGGATCGGTGACCTGGTGGTCTGCGAGGCCGGCGACGTCATCCCCGGCGACGGTGACGTCGTCGAGGGTGTGGCGTCGGTCGACGAGTCCGCGATCACGGGCGAGTCCGCCCCGGTCATCCGCGAGTCCGGTGGCGACCGGTGCGCGGTCACGGGCGGTACGAAGGTGCTCTCCGACCGGGTCGTCATCAAGATCACGACCAAGCCCGGCGAAACGTTCATCGACCGGATGATCAACCTGGTCGAGGGCGCGGCGCGGCAGAAGACCCCGAACGAGATCGCCCTCAACATCCTGCTGGCGTCCCTCACCATCGTCTTCCTGCTCGCCGTCGTCACCCTGAAGCCCTTCGCGATCTACGCGGGCGCCGACAAGCAGACCTCGATGATCGTCCTCACGGCGCTCCTGGTCTGCCTGATCCCGACCACGATCGGCGCGCTGCTCTCCGCGATCGGCATCGCCGGCATGGACCGGCTCGTCCAGCGCAACGTCCTCGCGATGTCCGGGCGGGCGGTCGAGGCGGCCGGTGACGTCTCCACGCTGCTGCTCGACAAGACGGGCACGATCACCCTCGGCAACCGCCAGGCCGCCGAGTTCGTCCCGGTCAGGGGAGTCACCGAAGCCGAGCTGGCCGATGCCGCGCAGCTCTCGTCGCTGGCCGACGAGACGCCCGAGGGCCGTTCCATCGTGGTCCTGGCCAAGGAGAAATACGGGCTGCGCGAACGCCACCAGGGCGAGCTGGCCCACGCCGAATGGATCGCGTTCACCGCCCAGACCCGTATGTCGGGCGTGGACGTGGACGGGCGGAAGGTCCGCAAGGGCGCGACCGGTTCGGTCGTGGCCTGGGTGAAGGAACGCGGTGGAGAGGTCGCCGAGGACGCCCAGGACGTCACCGACGCCATTTCCCAGGCTGGTGGCACGCCGCTCCTTGTGGCTCTGGAGGACGACAAGGGCGCGCGTGTCCTGGGTGTCATCCACCTGAAGGACGTCGTCAAGGAGGGCATGCGGGAGCGGTTCGACGAGCTGCGCCGCATGGGCATCAAGACGATCATGATCACGGGCGACAACCCGCTGACCGCGAAGGCCATCGCCGAGGAGGCCGGTGTCGACGACTTCCTCGCCGAGGCCACTCCCGAGGACAAGATGGCCCTCATCAAGCGGGAGCAGGCGGGGGGCAAGCTCGTGGCGATGACCGGTGACGGCACGAACGACGCCCCGGCGCTGGCGCAGGCGGACGTGGGCGTGGCGATGAACACGGGTACGTCGGCGGCGAAGGAGGCCGGCAACATGGTCGACCTCGACTCCAACCCGACCAAGCTCATCGAGATCGTCGAGATCGGCAAGCAACTCCTCATCACCCGGGGCGCGTTGACGACCTTCTCGATCGCCAACGACGTGGCGAAGTACTTCGCGATCATCCCGGCCATGTTCGCCGTGGCCTACCCGTCGCTGGACAGGCTCAACATCATGGGCCTGGCCTCGCCCGAGTCCGCGATCCTGTCCGCCGTCATCTTCAACGCGCTGATCATCATCGCCCTCGTCCCGCTCGCCCTCAAGGGCGTCCGCTACCGGCCGAGCAGCGCCGACTCGATGCTCCGTCGCAACCTCGGCCTCTACGGACTCGGCGGCCTGGTCGCCCCGTTCATCGGCATCAAGATCATCGACCTGCTCCTCACCCTCATCCCCGGAATCGGCTGATCGGCTATGAACAACTCCGTAGGAAACACCGGACGCGTGCTCTGGGCCGGACTCCGGGCCCTGCTCGTCCTGACCGTGATCACCGGCGTCCTCTACCCGCTCGCCGTCACCGGGATCGCCCAACTCGCCTTCCCCGGCAAGGCCAACGGCTCCGAGATCAAGGACGCGAGCGGCAAGGTCGTCGGCTCCGAACTCATCGGCCAGACCTACAACCTGCCGCTCAAGGAGGGCGAGGAGACGGCGGCCCCGGACCTGAAGTGGTTCCAGCCGCGCCCCTCCAACGGCCTGGGCAGCAACAGCGTCAACACCCAGTACTCGATCATCCTGTCCGGCGCGACCAACCGGTCCGGCGACAACGAGGATCTGATCACGTGGGTGACGGATGCCAAGGCGGCCGTCGTCAAGGACAACTCCACCGCCGACCACCAGGTGAAGCCGTCCGACGTCCCGGCCGACGCGGTCACCTCCTCCGGCTCCGGCCTGGACCCGCACATCTCCCCCCAGTACGCGAAGCTCCAGGTCCACCGGGTCGCGGCGAAGAACGGCCTCGACGTCCAGCAGGTCGAGAAGCTGGTCGCCGACCACACCGACGACCGGATCCTCGGCTTCGTCGGCGAGCCCCGCGTCAACGTCCTGCAGCTCAACATCGCGCTGAAGAGCCTCGTGGCGGCCAAGGGCTGATGGCCTTACGCCCGACGCACGGGAGCCGGCAGTCCGGGAACGCCCCGGCTGCCGGCTCCCGACGCGCATCCGACGCCGTGCTCACGACGAAAGGCAGTACGCCGATGACCCGGGTTCTGGTCGTCGAGGACGACGCGCAGCTCGCGCGTGCTCTGACGATCAACCTCACAGCGCGCAGGTACGCCGTGGACGCGGCCTACGATGCCGCCACCGCGCTCCGCCTCACGGCCACCGAGCAACCGGACGTGATCCTCCTGGATCTCGGCCTGCCGGACATGGACGGCATCGACCTCATCAGGGCGCTGCGTGGCTGGAACCGGGCTCCGGTGCTCGTGCTCTCCGCCCGCAGCGGCTCGGAGGACAAGATCCGTGCGCTGGACGCGGGTGCGGACGACTACATGACCAAGCCGTTCAGCATGGACGAGCTCCTCGCCCGGCTGCGGGCGGCCACCCGCCGGATCGAGGAGTCGCCCGGGCACGCGCGGTCCAGTGCCGGAGTGGCGTCCGCCGTGGTGACGACCGACGGATTCACGGTCGATCTGGTGGCGAAGAAGGTCCGGCGCGGTGACCGGGACGTCCGGCTCACGCCGACCGAGTGGCACCTGTTGGAGATCCTCATCTGTAACCCCGGCGTCCTCGTCAGTCAGCAGCGCCTCCTCATGGAGGTGTGGGGGCCGAGTCACAGCAGCAAGACCAACTACCTCAGGGTCTATATGGCGCAGCTGCGCCGCAAGTTGGAGGCGGACCCGTCCCACCCCCGCCATCTGATCACCGAGCCCGGCATGGGATACCGGTTCGAGGCGTGACGCCCCGCCCGCACACGTACCAGCACTGACCGACATCGACGAGAAACGACACCATGGGACGCGGAAAGCTTCGGATCTACCTCGGCGCGGCACCGGGCGTCGGCAAGACGTACGCGATGCTCTCGGAGGCCCATCGGCGGGTGGAGCGCGGCACCGACTGCGTCGTCGCCTTCGTCGAGCACCACAGCAGGCCGCGTACGGAGGTGATGCTGCACGGCCTGGAGACGATGCCGCGCAAGGACATCGCCTACCGGGACACGGTCTTCACGGAGATGGACGTGGACGCGGTGCTCGCCCGGAAGCCCACGGTCGCCCTCGTGGACGAACTGGCCCACACCAACGTGCCCGGGTCGCGCAACGCCAAGCGCTGGCAGGACGTCGAGGAGCTCCTCGCGGCCGGCATCGACGTCGTCTCCACGGTCAACATCCAGCACCTGGAATCCCTCGGGGACGTCGTCGAGTCGATCACCGGCGTACGGCAGCGGGAGACCGTCCCGGACGAGGTCGTACGCCGCGCCGACCAGATAGAACTGGTCGACATGTCGCCCCAGGCCCTGCGCCGCCGCATGGCCCACGGCAACGTCTACAAGCCGGACAAGGTCGACGCGGCCCTCTCCAACTACTTCCGCCCCGGCAACCTCACCGCCCTGCGTGAGCTGGCGCTGCTGTGGACCGCCGACCGGGTCGACGAATACCTCCAGGAGTACCGGACCGAGCACCGCGTCTCGAAGATCTGGGGCTCCAGGGAACGCATCGTCGTGGGCCTCACCGGCGGCCCCGAGGGCCGCACCCTCATCCGCCGCGCCGTCCGGCTCGCCGAGAAGGGCGCCGGTGGTGAGGTCCTCGCCGTCTACATCGCCCGCAGCGACGGTCTCACCGCGGCCTCCCCGAAGGAGCTGGCCGTCCAGCGGACCCTCGTCGAAGACCTCGGCGGAACGTTCCACCACGTCGTCGGCGACGACATCCCCACCGGACTCCTCGACTTCTCGCGCGGGGTCAACGCTACCCAGATCGTCCTCGGCGTGAGCCGCCGCCGCTCCTGGCAGTACGCCTTCAGCCCCGGCGTCAGCGCCACCGTCGCCCGCGAGTCGGGGCCCGACCTCGACGTCCACATCGTCACCCACGACGAGGCGGCGAAGGGCCGCAACCTGCCTGCCGCGCGCCGCACGAAACTGGGCAGGTCCCGCACCGTCTGGGGCTGGCTCGTCGGCCTCGCCGGACCCGTCCTGCTCACCCTGCTGCTCGGTGTCACCCCCGACATGGGGCTCGCCAACGACGTCCTGCTCTTCCTCACCCTGACCGTGGCCGCCGCACTCCTCGGCGGCCTGCGCCCGGCACTGGCCTCGGCAGCCGTCGGATCGGTGCTGCTCAACTACTACTTCACCCCTCCGATCCACGAACTCACCATCGCCGACCCGGCGAACATGGTCGCCCTGGTCGTCTTCGTGGGCGTGGCGATCTCCGTCGCCTCCGTGGTCGACCTCGCCGCCCGCCGCACCCACCAGGCCGCCCGGCTGCGGGCCGAGGCGGAGACGCTCTCCTTCCTCGCCGGCAGCGTGCTGCGCGGCGAGACAAGCCTGGACGCCCTGCTCGAACGGCTCCGGGAGACCTTCGCCATGGAGTCCGTCGCGCTCCTCGAACGTCACGACGACACCGAGCCGTGGTCCTGCGTCGCCTTCGTCGGCACCCGTCCGGTCGGCCGCCCCGAGGACGCGGAGGTCGACATGCCCGTGGGCGACCACCTGGCACTGGCCCTGACCGGCCGGGTCCTGCCGGGCGAGGACCGGCGCGTCCTCGGCGCGTTCGCCGCGCAGGCGGCGGTGGTGCTCGACCGGCAGCGGCTCGTCGACGAGGCGGAGGAAGCCCGCCGGCTGGCCGAGGGCAACAAGATCCGCACCTCGCTCCTCGCCGCCGTCAGCCACGACCTGCGCACCCCGCTGGCCGGCATCAAGGCTTCGGTCTCCTCGCTGCGCTCCGACGACGTCGACTGGTCGGAGGAGGATCGTGCCGAACTCCTCGCGAACGTAGAGGAGGGCGCCGACCGGCTCGACCACCTCGTCGGCAACCTCCTCGACGTCTCGCGCCTGGAGACCGGCACCGTCACCGCCGTCCTGCGGCAGACCGACCTCGACGAGGTCGTCCCGATGGCGCTCGTGGGCGTGCCCGACGACAGCGTCGAACTCGACATCCCCGAGACGCTGCCCATGGTCGTCGTCGACCGGGGCCTGCTCGAACGGGCCGTCGCCAACATCGTCGAGAACGCCGTGAAGTACAGCCCCGACGGCACACCTGTCCTCATCGCCGCCAGCGCCCTCGCCGACCGCGTCGAACTCCGCGTCGTCGACCGCGGCCCGGGCGTCCCCGACGAGGCCAAGGACCGCATCTTCGGCGCCTTCCAGCGCCACGGCGACGCCCCGCGCGGCGCGGGCGTCGGCCTCGGCCTCGCGGTCGCCCGCGGCTTCGTCGAGGCCATGGGCGGCACGGTCACGGCCGAGGACACCCCGGGCGGCGGCCTCACCATGGCCATCAGCCTCCGCATGGACGGGGACGCCCCGCCCTTCCACCCCGACGCGCCGACCGAGACGACATGACCGCGCGGCAGGGAACCGTACGACCGAGACGACATGACCGCGCGGCAGGGAACCGTACGACCGTGATGATCAGTCGTCCTTCAGGGGTGCCGGCAGGGCATCGAGGACGCGGACAGAAGGGGGAGAGTGCCGGTGAGCGAGACAGCGCACTCGCGGGGGAAGGCGCACACGGCAGGAACGAAGGCGCACACGGCAGGAACGAAGGCGCACACGGCAGGAACGAAGGCGCTCGCCGCCGCCCTGGTGGTGGCCGCGGCCGGCGGCGCGGTCTGGCTCGGACTCGGCGGGGGCACGGCGTCCGGCGACGACCTGGGGGACAGCTGCCGCGGGTCGCTGGCGGTCGAGGAGGCCCGGACGTTCTTCGCCGGTGCCGACCTGGAGGCGAGCGGGCACACCGGTGAATGGGTCGGATACGACACGGAGTGGTGCTCGGTCACGGCCCGCGGACAGGACTCGGGGCCCACCTTGAGGCTGCAGATCCGGCCCGTCGCCGCACACCGGGCGAGCGGTGCTGCGGAGGATGCGTCGGCGACTCCGCTCGGCCACGGGTGGAACGGCTCGTTCGGCGGCCGGAGCCGGCCCGAGGCGGCGGTCCTCGTCGACTGCGCCCCGCTGCCGGGCAAGGGCCTCCTGGTCCTGACCGAGGCCATGGCGAAGACCGAGGACCTGACGAAGGAACAGCTCCTCCAGGTCGCCCGGCTCGCCACGGAGACGGCCCGGAACGCGGCCGGCCGCTTCCATTGCGAGGGAGCGCTCGGCAACCGTCCGTCCGGCGTCGACCTGAGCGGATGGCGCGATGTTCCGCCCGCCCGTGCGACCGGGACCTGCCGGAACGTGCTCACCGCCGCGACCGCGACCCGGCTGGGCGTCACGACCGTGTCCGAGAAGCCGGCCGGCCGCGCGCTGACCGAGAGCTGCGCGCTGAAGCGCGGGGGCAAGACCCTCGCCGAGCTGACCGCCTATTACGGAGCCTCCGCCGAACAGGAGATGTATCTCGACGGCCGGTACCCTGGCAGCGTCGAGGGCGCCACCACGCGCGCCCTCACCTGCAAGGGCGCCCTCGGTACCGCGTACGTCAAGCTGGTCGGCCCGGCCGGGGGCCAGAGCGCTCCCGGGGACCTCCGGCCCGCCGACGTCCAGGAGGCGCTGGCCGACTTCGCGGCCGAGTCGACGGCCCGCCACGGCTGCCCCGTGTGAGCCGGCAGGGGGAACGGACGCTCAGCCGCACGCCGAGGGCGGCCAGGAGCCGGGGCTGTCGTCGTCGGCATGCGACATCGGCCTCTCCTCGTACGACGCGAAACTCGCCGAGACCTGGGTGCGTTACGGGGCCGACCGCGAGGATCGGGTCTTCGCGGGGGAGTTCCGCCGGGAGCTGGACAACATCACCTTCACGGGGGAGCGGGCCACGGCAACCTCCGGGCGAGGGATCCGAAACCCGATCCATACGAAACCCTGACGCCGAACTCCCGTACGACAGCGAGTCAGGCGCACGGTGAATGGCCATCTTGTTCATGTGACGTCAACCATCCATCTGCGCCTGCCATTTGGCCAGCGCTCCCAGCACATGGTGATCTGCGGCGACGACGGTCTCGCCCACCGTCTCGCCGTCGAACTCGACGCCGTGTGCGGCGAGACGGTGACCGTGGTCCTGCCCTCGCGGCGCGACGCGTACGGGGCGGAGATCGCCGACCTGCATCGTGACCCCCGATCGCCGGTCGAGCTGCTGGTGTCCGCGAGGCCCGACGAGCAGACCCTGCGCGCGGCCGGGGTCGAGCGGGCCGCCGCGCTCGCGCTGACGTACGGCGACGACCAGGTCAACATGACCGCCGCGCTCCTCGCCCGCAGCCTCAATCCGGCCGTACGCCTGGTCATCCGCATGTACAACCGCGAGCGAGGGCGTCATCTGGAACGGCTCCTCGACCGCGCCGCCGAGGTCGCGGGGCAGACGGACGACGCGTCCCTTGACGCCTCCACCACCGTCCTCTCCGACACCGACACCGCCGTGCCGGAGCTGGTCTCGGCCGCCGCCGTCGGACAAGGCCACACGCTCCAGGTCGAGGGCAAGGTCTTCCGAGGCGTCGTACGCCCCGCCGGGGCCCCGGGCAGGCCTACCGATCTGGCCACCCTTGCCGTGCTGTCCGGGGCTCACCAGGACGACCCGGCGAGCGAGGACAGCGCGGAGACGCCCGGAGAGAACGGCACCCTGCTGCTGCCGGACACCCGCACGGCGTACCACCGCCAGTTCACCCACGGCCGGCTCATGCTCGAAGAGGTCACCCACCACCACGCCCCGGAAACACCGAGGGCCTCCCGTGCCTACCGGGATCTGCTGTTCGGGCATCTGACCCACCTGCCGTGGAAGGTCTTCGTCTCCAAGGAGGTCACCGCCGTCTACGGGGCGCTGGCCGCGATCGTGCTCCTGCTCTCCGTGGTGACGGCCCTCGTCGTGGACGTCCCGCTGTGGAAGGCCGTGTACCTGCCGTTGCTCGACATCTTCACCATGGGGGACCCGGCGACCGACGAGGAGCCGGCCCGCCGGATCCTCCAGCTCGTCGCCGGCTTCGTCGGACTCGCGGTCCTCCCGCTGGTCGTGGCCGCCACCATGCACGCCACCGAGGCCTTCCGTACCGCTTCCGCGAACCACCCGCCGTCCAAGGACCTGAGCGACCACATCGTGCTGGTCGGACTCGGCAAGATCGGCACACGGGTCCTGGCCCGGCTCGGCACCACCGACCACAAGATCGTGGCCGTCGAGCGGGACCCCCGGGCTCGCGGGGTCGCACTCGCCCGCGAGCTCGGGATACCCCTGATCCTGGAGGACGCCGCCGCGCCCGGCGTCCTCGACCAGGCCCGCATAGGCGAGAGCAAGTCCCTGCTCGTCCTCACCCGGGAGGACAGCGAGAACCTGGACATCGTCATGGCCGCGCGTGAGATCAACCCGCGCATCCGGGTGGTGATGCGGCTGTACGACGACGACTTCGCGGCCACCGTCTCCCGGACGATGCGTGCCTCGTACCCGGCCGCCCTGACCCGCAGCCGGAGCGTCTCCGCGCTGGCCGCCGCGTCCTTCGCCGCGGCGATGATGGGGCGGCACGTGCTGGGGGTGATGCCGGTCGAGCGCGGTTCGCTGCTGTTCACCGTGGTCGACGTCGCCGGCCACCCGGAGCTGGAGGGGCGTTCGATCCACGACGCGTTCCGCGAGCACGAGTGGCGCGTCCTGGCCGTCGGCGCCGCCGGCGCCCGGTTCTCCTCGTCCTCGATGGACACGCTGGCAGGGCTGCGGCTCGACCGGCAGGGCCTCGACTGGCGTCCGCCGCACGGGCGGGTCCTGCGCGCGGGGGACCGGGTGGTCCTCGCGACGACCCGGCGGGGCCTTGACTTCCTGATGACCGGCGTGCAGCCGCACCCTCCGGGGCGTAGGCCCTGAGCACCGAGGGTGGGGGACCGGCGGCCGGAGAGCGGAGGCGTCACCACGCGGCCGGTCTCAGGTCACGCCCCGACCGTCCGCAGCCGTGGGGAGAGCCGCCGCACAGCAACCGGCGTACCGGAGGTCCCCGGCCCACCGCTGGTCGTGCGCCACGGTGCCGGGCGTCGCTGTGTCGCGCCACGAGTGGTGTGTGGTGAAACGCCGTCGCATGCAGGACGGTGCGCTCGGCGATTCCGGCGTCGTGAGCGACGACCCGACCGCCGCGGGCGAGCATCCGCCCGCCCCCGGCCTGGACGGCCGGACCGGCCGGCTTGTTGGAGGCGGCCGGCTTCTCGGGGTCGGAAATGGTGCGGTAGGCACTGACCCAATAGCCCTTGGCCATGCAAACCTTCTGCGTTCGGACAAGCGCGCCAGGCTCTGAGTATCAGGAGCCGATCGGATCAATCCGCGACGGGCAGGCACTCGGCGAGCAGGGCGACGATGTCACGCCAGGCTCGCTGTGCGTGCCGTGGGTGGTAGCCGACGCCGGGCGGCACGGTGTGGTCGACCGTTGGGTGGTGGAAGGCGTGAAGGGCTCCTCCGTAGACCACGAGGCGCCAGTCGACGCCTGCGGCCTGCATCTCTGCGGTGAACGCGTCCCGTTGCGCGGGCGGCATGATCGGGTCTTCCGACCCGACCCCGGCCCATACCGGGCAGCGAATGCGTGCCGCCTCGCCCGGTCGACCCGTGGTCAGTGCGTTGACTGTCCCAATCGCGCGCAGGTCGACGCCATCGCGACCGAGTTCCAGTGCGACTGCGCCCCCGGTGCCGTAGCCGACGGCGGCGGTCCGGTCGGGGTCGGCCCGTGGTTCGGCACGCAACACGTCGAGCGCTGCGTGACCGATTCCTCGCATCCGGTCGGGGTCGGCGAGCAGCGGCATGCAACGGGCCAACATGTCCTCTGGGTCTTCTAAATAGCGTCCGCCGTGGAGGTCGAAGGCCAGCGCCACGTACCCCAGCTCGGCCAGAGCCTCGGCCCGGCGGCGCTCGACATCGCTGAGCCCCATCCCCTCGGGACCGATCAGGACTGCGGGCCGGCGCTCCGCACCGGCCGGGAGCGCGAGGTATCCGATCATCGTCAGGTTGTCAGCCGGGTATTCGACCGTACGGGTCGTGATCGTCGTCATGCGACTGGACGGTAATGACCGGTGCGCCCGCTCGGGGTGGTGTTCACCGATGGCAGACAGCGGCCTGTCCCGACTCCATCACCCGGACGCGTCGGCCGCCTGGCGGCAAGCGATTGTTTGACGACAGGTCAGCGCCTCGCGGAGGTACACGAACCTGCCCGCTAGACGCGAAGGCGATGCGATCACGGCCAAGTCAGATGACGACTCATGGAGCCGTTGCCGGAGGTGGAGTGGTGCGCGCTGCGGGAGGGGACCCGGGTCGCGTTGCGGCAGTGGCTGGATGCCCGGGAGCGGGTGGTGGAGGCGCTGCCGTTGGACGGCCCGGTCCGCGTTGTGGGTGACGCCGCGTGCGTCGGCGGCGGGTCCGCCCGGGGTGACGCTGCGGCCGCAGGGGGTGCGGGTGGCGTATACGAAGGGCGTCACCGCGCTGAACCTGGTGATGGCCGGCCGGTACGGATGGTCTCCGTGGCCGACGCGGATGGAGCAGCTGCGGCGCGCGGTCGAGGCGGAGCCGCTCCCCGCCCGGGCGTACCCCCAGCGGGGTCATGCCCCTCTCCGGCCGGTGCAAGCCCGCATCAGCCGGATCGACTTGCGGCATCGGGCCATTGGAATCACCGTGGAAAGGGGAGGTAAACGTCGCGGCCAGCAGTTCGGCTGCACAGAGGGCTCGATCGCGAGTGCCTCGGGCGGCGGGTGTAGACGGCGCTCGGAACAAGGGTGGCGGAACTCTGGGAACGGCGACGTGCGCAAATCCGGACGTCCACGCACTCAGGAGGAAGCGATGGCAACTCAGACGTTTTCCTACTACGTCGTCCAGAACCTGCCCCCTGGATACCGGGGAGACCTGACGTGGGGCCCTGATCCCTTCTTCAGCCAGGGCACCTTCACCCTGTCCGCCCACCCGGTCACCGACTTCCGCCAGACCCTCTACTGGCTGACACTTGACGACGTCTCGGTGGGCAAGAAGGACATCGGCTCCGGGGACATCGGCAATGTCCAGTCCTACCTCTGGGCGAAGGCGAGGAACAGCGGGCTCAGCGGGCAGGGAACCGTGAAGTCCTACACCGTCTACCTCACCCGTAACACCGCCTGACCGCACTTGAGTTCGCTGGAGGGATTCGGCATGCGCGTTTCTGTTGTACACGACGAGCAGGGATTCATCTCCGCCCTCGTGGCGTCTCCTCCCGGTGCACCGGTGGCGAGCCTCGTGCCGCAGGCGGGTGAGCGCGTGACGGAGTTGGATGTTCCGGAGGTCAGCGCCGAAGGTGACCCCCAGGAGGTCGTCAGGCGCCTGACCGACGTGGTCGAGAACTACCGCGTCGACACAGACACCCGGGCACTTGCCCCCAAGCAGGGCTGAGAGGGCGGTTCGCGACGGGGAGCAGATGCCGCCGCGCGGCCCTGAGTGGCCGTTTGGCGGCCTGTGCCCCTGCGGTCCGCCCGTTCACCGACCTCGGGGTCATGCCCCTGGCCCGCCGGCGAGCCTTTCCGCTACGCCGCGCGTGCGTAATATCTGTGAACTTTGAAGGCCACCACCCTGGTTCGGGGCGGTGGCCTTCGTCGTATCCCTCGTGCCCAGGTCAGCTGGCGAGCTGGAGGGTGCGGCGGTAGCGGGGGATGTCGTCGCGAACGAGCTCGCAGGCGACGAACTGGGCGACGGTGGCAGGGGGACGACGTGGCCGTCGACGGTGACGGCCTCCTCCCGGTCCAGGACGAACGCGATCCGGTGAACGGTGGAGGAGAGCACGCCGCCGCCACGTTCTCCCCGGCCGCAGGCGCCCACCGGGCCCGCCGGAACACCGGCCTGGAGACCGGCAACCTCAACGTCCGCGTCGACGCCGACCTCAAGGCCCGCTTCCAGGCGGCCGTCTGCGACAGGCACACCCGCGTGAAGTGCTGCGACTGCAAGGGCGACCTGACCAGCGCGCACATCCACCTGGACTACGTCGGGCACGCCGACATCACCATGCGCCTGCTGGAGGCGGATCCGCTGCGGACGTGGGAACCGCTCGCGTTCGACGCCGACGGCCCGGCCGTCGTCGGTGTCGGCTGTTCAGGCGACCCGAGTGGCGCTGTCCCGCGGAAGGGTGGCGGGTGACGTGGAGCGCTCCCCGGGGCGACCGTCCGAGACGTCCGCTACCGCGGGAGCGGTGAGCGTCGGGTCGACGGTCAGCAGAGTCGTACCCAAGGGCTCGGTCAGCGACCGCAGTACCGCCTCGGACAGCCGGATCCACGGCTGCCCGGGGCCGAGCGTCGCGACGAGCCGCCCCGGGTCGGTGAAACCGACCGCGGTGCGCGTGCCCAGCGGGGTGCGGAACATCCGTACGGCCATCTGCGCCGAGCCTGCCCGGACGGGGACGTACAGCGGGACGGCGGGGATCCGTTCCTCGGGCTCGGGGTCTTCCTCGTACCGGAACAAGCACATGGGGCCCTCCTGGGGATGCGGTGACGGCGGCTCGCGCCCCGGGGAAGCGGGGAGGCGGCCCCGGAGCGGAACACCGAAGCTATCCCCGTCCCCGCCTCCCTCCGGCCAGGCCTTGACGCGGCCTTGACGACGACCGCGCGAGTCCATACGGGCTGCTGACTCCGCTCCGTCCCGTCCACGGTGTTGCGTTCCTCGCGGTACGTCTGCGGGACCCGCCCGCCGCAGGGACAAGCCCGACGGTGGCCCGACGGGTCGGTGCCGGCCATGTCCGTCAGGGGCGCGTTACCGCTGCCGGGTTCCCCGTCAAGGGTCCGTCAGCGCGGTCGCCGGGTACCGGGCCGACGGGCATACCTTCACCGGGGTGCGCACGGCCGACCGGCCGGCGCGAGGTCGTCTTCTCCGAGAGGCACTGACGTGACCGACATCGAGCACTCCGAGGACCCCGAGCCTTCCGAACGAGGCCCGGCCGGACCTCTGCACGTCCCTGTCCGGTCGGGACCCGCGGGCTGCCGTGCCCGCTTCTTCCGCACGCCCCTCGGCGGCCGGACGGCCGTCGGCTTCACCTCGCAAGCCCGGCTCGCCGCCGCTCTCGGCCCGGACCACCCCGCCATCCGGCTCTCCGAGCAGGCCCTGCGCTCCCTCGCCGAGCCCCTCGGTGTCACCGCGCTCACCGTGGATCCGCGCTACTGCGCCCCTGCTCCGGCCGCCCCGAAGGCCCTTGACGGGGAGGACTCCTGGCGGGACCGGGACCGGGACCCGCAGCACATCGGTGCCCTCCGGGTGGTGGGCGCTGCCGCCGCTGTCTCGTCGCTCCACCTCGTGATCGGCTGAGGAGGCGTCATGTCCACACTCGTCACATCCCCTGTCCCGCCGTCCCCCGGCTCGTCACCCCAGGGGTCCGCACCGGACCGGCGGGACAGCGACGGCCTGTCGATCTGGCCGCGGTCCGCCCGCCCCGGGCGGGACGGTGACCTCCGCGTGGGCGGGGTGTCGCTGACCGAGACCGCGGAGCGGTTCGGCACGCCTGTCTACGTCCTGGACGAAGAGGAGGTCAGGGAGCGGTGCCGTACGTATCGCACCGCGTTTCCCGACGCCGATGTCGTCTACGCCGCCAAGGCGTTCCTGTGCCGGGCCATGGCCCACTGGGTGCGGGAGGAGGGACTGGGCCTGGACGTGTGCTCCGCGGGCGAGATCGCCCTCGCCGTGACCACGGGCTTCCCACCGGAGAGGATCGTGCTGCACGGCAACGCGAAGAGCCCCCAGGACCTGGAGAGCGCGGTGCGCCTCGGCGTCGGGCGCATCGTCGTCGACAGCACCTCGGAGATAGCGCGTCTCGCCGCGATCGTTCCGCAGGGGTCCCGCCAGGGGGTCATGCTGCGGGTCGTGCCAGGTGTGGCAGCCGGCGGCCACGTGAAGGTGCGGACCGGGACGGAGGACCAGAAGTTCGGTCTGTCCGTCACCGACGGCTCCGCCCTGCACGCGGTCGCCCGGGTCCTGGGCCAGCCGCGCCTCGAACTCGTCGGACTGCACTGCCACATCGGGTCGCAGATCACCGGCGTCAAGCCGTACGTGGCGGCGGTGCGGCGCATGCTCGGCCTCATGGCACGGATCAAGGAGCGGCACGGGGTCGAATTCCGGCAGCTGAACATCGGCGGCGGGCACGGCATCGCGTACCGACCCGGCGAGGACAGTCTGAGCGTGCCCGTGCTCGCGGCGCGCGTCCGGGCCGAGCTCGGGGACGGCTGTGCCGGGGCGGGCCTGACCGTGCCCCGGCTCACCGTCGAGCCCGGACGGGCGGTCGTGGGCCCCGCCGGGATCTGCGTCTACCGGGTCCTCGCGGTCAAGCGCACCGGGTCCCGCACCTTCGTCGCCGTCGACGGCGGAATGAGCGACAACCCGCGTCCCGCGCTGTACGGGGTGCGGTACGCGCCCCGGCTGATCGGGCGGCGCTCGACGGCGGCGGCGCGCCTGGTCACGGTCGTCGGGCGGCACTGCGAGGCGGGCGACGTGCTGGCCGACGAGACGGCGCTGCCCGGGGACGTCCACCCCGGCGACCTGCTCGCCGTGCCCGTGGCCGGGGCGTACCACCTGTCCATGGCGTCCGGCTACAACATGGTGGGACGCCCGCCCGTCGTCGCCGTGGCGGGCGGCGTCGCCCGCACGCTCGTGCGCCGCGAGTCCCAGGACGACATGAACCGCCGCGACGTCGGCCTCTGACGATCCCGTACGACGCCGAAGGCTTGCCCTGGGGGTGAGGTCGAGCCAAGACTGGAAGACCACGAACGAGGTCTACCAGGAGCAGCAGGCACGATGACCACTCTCGTCGTCACTCTGCGGAGCGCCCGCGAGCGCGCCGATTACGGGTCCGGTCGCGTCGAGCCCGGCATGATCCGCCCCGGCATGATCCGCCCCAGCATCGAGTCGGCCTCATGAGCGTCACGCGAGTCACTGTTCTGACCGTGCCGGACTGTCCCCACGCCTCCCTCGTGCGGGAGCGGCTGGCAGCCGCGCTGGCCGGCCGTGAGGCGGCGGTCGACGTGGAATTCGTCGAGGTGAACGACGAGGGCGAGGCGGTTCGGCGTGGCATGACCGGCTCGCCGACCGTTCTGGTGAACGGTGTCGACCCCTTCGCCGTTGCCGGTGTGACGCCGAGCGTGTCCTGCCGCCTGTACCGGGACGAGGAGGGGCGCACGGACGGAGCTCCCGACATCGAGACGCTGCGGCGGGTGCTCGCCGGCAGCGAGGAGTCCTGAAGGAAGGGTCATGGATCGACAGGCCGTGTTCGACGATTACGCGAGGGCGCGCCAGACGTTCCATGACCTGCTGGGCGAAGCCACCGCGGCCGATCTCGACCGCCCGACCGACGGCACCCGGTGGAACAACGGTCAGCTGCTGTGGCACATGCTCTTCGGCTACTTCGTCACCCGCGCCCTGCTGCTCCTCGTACGCGTCTTCAGCCGGCTGCCCCGAAGCGTCGGCAAGGGCTTCGCGCGGGTGCTCGACGCGGGGACGCGGCCCTTCGACGTGGTCAACTACCTCGGGCCGCGCGGGGCGGTGAAGGTGTGCGGGCCCCGGAGGACGGGCGCCGCGTTCGACCGGATCACCGGTTCGCTGGAGCGGCGCCTCGCGCGGGAGTCCGAGCGTGACCTGGCGCGGGGCATGCACTTTCCCGTCCGGTGGGACCCGTTCTTCAAGGACTTCATGACCCTCGCGGATCTCTACCGGTATCCCACCCGGCACTTCGACTTCCACCGTCGCCAGCTCACCCTCGGAGAGCGCGGCTGACGCTCGTCAGTCGATGTGGGGGCTGCGACGTTCGACGAGGACGGTGTCGCGCCAGACGCCGTGGTGGCGGCCGATGCGCTCGCGGGTACCGATGACCCGGAAGCCGGCCCGCTGGTGCACGGCGAGGCTCGCGGCGTTCTCCGGGAAGATGCCGGACTGGATCGTCCAGATTCCGGCGGCCTCGGTGGAGCCGACGAGTGCCTTCAGCAGGGCGGAGGCGGCACCCCGGCCGCGGGCGTCGGGGTGCACGTAGACCGAGTGCTCGACGACCCCGGCGTACGCGCACCGGTCGGAGACCTTGGTGGCGGCGACCCAGCCGAGCACGCGCCCGGTCTCGTCGAGGGCGGCGAAGCGGTGCTCGGTCAGCTTGGCGGCGTCGAACTGCTCCCAGGTGGGGGCAGTCGTCTCGAAGGTGGCGTTGCCCTCGTCGATCCCGGCCTGGTAGATCGCGACGACCTCGTCGGCGTGGTCGGCGGTGAGCGGTACGACGACGGTGGACGCGGCGGTCATGCGGCGGCGGCCTTGGTGAGAAGAGCTCCCATGGCGGCGAGAACGGCCGGCTCGACGCGGTAGTAGACCCAGGTGCCGCGCCGCTCGGAGGAGAGCAGCCCGGCCTCCCTGAGCTTCTTCAGGTGGTGGGAGACCGTGGGCTGGGAGACGCCGACGTCGGAGATGTCGCAGACGCACGCCTCGCCGCCCTCGTGCGAGGCGACCGCGGAGAACAGGCGCAGGCGCACCGGATCGCCCAGCGCCTTGAACATGACCGCGGTCCGCTCGGCCTCCTCGGCCGTCAGCGGCCGCTCGGCCAGCGGCGGGCAGCAGGGCTCGACGACGGGCTCCAGCAGCGGCAGCGTCTCCACGTTCGACACATTCGACATGCGTCTATGTTGACACATGTCGAACCAGGAGCCCAGGGCGCTGAACGGTGAAGGGGGGCGGCGCCGACATGGTCGATGAACAGCCCCGCCGTTTCGATGGATGTCTATGTTGACGCCTATCGATGCAAGTGCCATGCTGAGGCCAACGAGAGATCGATGGATGTCGAAGTACGAGGGGAATCGTCATGAACGCCACCGCCACCGAGCAGCTGCCCGTCGTGGTCATCGGGGCCGGCCCGACAGGTCTGGCCGCTGCCGCCCACCTCGTCGACCGCGGTCTGGAGCCGCTGGTCCTGGAGGCCGGGGCGCAGGCGGGTGCGGCGGTGCGCGGATGGTCGCACGTGCGGCTCTTCTCCACCTGGGGCGAGGTCACCGACCAGGCGGCGGAGAAGCTCCTCGCGCCGACGGGCTGGGTGAAGCCCGCCGCGGAGACGTACCCGACCGGCGGCGACTGGGCCGAGCAGTACCTGCAGCCGCTCGCCGACGTCCTCGGCGAGCGGGTACGGACCGGCGCCCGCGTCACCGGTGTCTCCCGGGTCGGCCGCGACCGGATCGTCGACGCCGACCGCGAGACCCAGCCCTTCACCGTCCACGTCACCTACGCGGACGGTCGCGAGGAGCGGATCCTCGCCCGCGCCGTCGTCGACGCCTCCGGTACATGGTCCGTCCCGGGCCCGGCCGGCGGCGACGGGCTCCCGGCGCTCGGCGAGCGCGCGGCGTCCGACCGGATCTCCTACCGCGTACCGGACCTCGAGGACCCGGCGGTCAAGGCCCGTTACGCGGGCAGGCGGACGGCCGTGATCGGCTCCGGCGCCTCCGCCTTCACCGCGCTCGCGTCGCTCGCGGACCTGGCCCGGGAGGAGGAGGGGACGAAGGCGGTGTGGATCCTGCGCCGGGGGATCTCCGGCTCCACCTTCGGCGGCGGCACCGCCGACCAGCTGCCCGCCCGCGGCGCCCTCGGCCTCGCCGCCAGGGCGGCTGTCGACGAGGGGCACGCGGATGCGGTCACGGGCTTCCGTACGGACGCGATCGAGCGGGACGGCGACCGGCTGGTCCTGGTCGCGGAGGACGGCCGCCGCCTCGACCCGGTCGACGAGCTCATCGTGCTCACGGGCTTCCGCCCCGACCTGACCTTCCTCGACGAGCTCCGCCTGGGCCTGGACGAACGCCTCCAAGCGCCGGTCGAGCTGGCTCCGCTGATCGACCCGAACCAGCACTCCTGCGGCACCGTCTACCCGCACGGAGTGAAGGAACTCTCCCACCCGGAGGAAGGGGTGTACCTGGTCGGCATGAAGTCGTACGGCCGCGCGCCCACGTTCCTCGCGCTCACCGGATACGAGCAGGTCCGCTCCGTCGTCGCGGCCATCGCCGGCGACCGGGAGTCCGCCGAGCGCGTCGAACTCGTCCTTCCCGAGACCGGGGTCTGCGGCGGCGCCGGCCTCTTCGACCAGCCGGCCGCCGGCAACCAGTCCGACGGCGGCGGTTGCTGCGCTCCCGCCCCGGCCCTCATCCAGCTCGGCGTCGGCTCCCCGGCCACCTCCGGCGGCTGCTGACCGCCCTCGCCACCCCCGCACAGCAGGAGGCCCGTCATGTCACGTGTACAGCTCGCCCTGCGCGTCCCCGACCTGGCGGCATCCGTCGCCTTCTACAGCAAGCTCTTCGGCACCGAGCCGGCCAAGCTCCGCGACGGCTACGCCAACTTCGCCCTCGCCGACCCGCCGCTCAAGCTCGTCCTCGTCGAAGGCGCCGACGGCGAGGACACCCGACTGGACCACCTGGGCGTGGAGGTCGACACCACCGACGCCGTCCACACCGCCGCCACCAGGCTGGCCCAGGAGGGTCTCGCCACGACGGAGGAGAACGACACCGCGTGTTGCTACGCCCTCCAGGACAAGGTGTGGGTCCACGGCCCGGGCCGCGAGCCGTGGGAGGTGTACGTCGTCAAGGCCGACGCCGACACCCTGGCCAAGCAGCGGGGCGTACATCGCTAGGGGTGGCGGGCACCGCCCTCCGATCGGGCGGCGTCCGATCGGAGGGCGGTGCGGACGCCGGTGATCACCACGGAGATCAGGCAGAGGGCGATGACCGTCTCGGCCCACAGGAAGGCGAACCAGTCCAGCACGCAGCCGATCGGAGGTGTGCCGGGGGCGGTGTTGCGGAACGCCGAGAGGGCGAACAGGGTGGCGGCCATCCAGGCGAGGGCCGGCCAGACCAGGCCCTCGCTGCGGGTGCTCAGGTACCAGGCTCCGATGAGTACGGACGCCGCCAGCGCCCACATCACCACCATCATGAAGACCGCGAAGACCAGCAGGCTGCCCGATCGGGTCACCCCCAGCCCCACGACCGCCTCTTGCGGGGAGGCCGTGGGCGCCGCGGAGATCGAGAAGAGCGTGTCGTTGTTGGAGAACAGCACCCGCACCGGCACCGGCTCACCGCCCAGCACCGCCCAGAACTCGACGTCGGTCTCGTAGGCGTCGAACGGGTAGTCGCTGATCGAGCCACCCGTGATGGCCACCTGTACGTCCCTGGTCGCGAGCCGCTCGTGCGCCTTGAACGCCAGGTCGCCGAGGGTCGCGGCGGAGGTCTGGAGGACGAGATCGGCCACCGGCGCGGTCCCCTCCTCCTCGCCGAAGGTCCCGCGCGGGGTGACCCGGACCCGCAGCACCAGCTCTCTGGCCGCCGCGTCGACGCGTTGGACGGTGGCCTCCACATCCACACGGTCGGCGGCTTTGGAGCCTGCCGTGTGGATCGTGTCGACCGCCTGCCGCTCGGTGAACTGCAGCCGTGACCCCACGCCCACCGCCACCATGATCAGGACCGCGATGGGGACCAGGATCGGGAGGAGGATCGACGCTCCGGAACGGCGTGGGCGAGGCGGGTTCGGCGGTGGGGCCATGGTGACTCCGGCGAGCTGGGGGAACGGCTTGTCCGGGCCGACGCCGGGAGCGAGACCTCGTGCCCCGCGCGGCGCGGTCGGCCGCAGCAGGGCACGCCCCTCGCGGGCAGCCGTCCTGTCCGGGACGCGGGGCGATGGCCGCAGTGCGATCTTCGTCGACCGGGCCGGTGAACCGGGGCAACCCGGCGGGTGTGTCGGAGCCGACCGGACCACTGAGGGGGGTGCGGGGCCATCGGTGCCGACCATCGGGGCCACCGGCGCCGACCATGAGGACATTTCCGGCGACTCGGAGGAGCATCTAATGCTGTGAGGCCGGTACGGCGCGCTACGCCGCCGGTGGACAACAGACGGCGCACGTCGGTCGGCCGCGAGGAGGTGGCCATGATCGTCGACTGTGCTCATTACCAGGACGGGCGCCGCCAGCACGAGGGCGCGATGCCGCTGGAGCAGGCGGCCGCGCACTGCAAGCAGGGCGGGTTCGTCTGGCTGGGCGTCTTCGAACCGGGCCCCGATGAACTGCGCCGGGTCCGGGAGGTCTTCGGCCTGCACGAGCTGGCCGTCGAGGACGCCCGGACGTTCCACCTGCGGCCGAAGGCCGAGCAGTACGAGGACGGCACGGAACTGATCATCCTGCGCACGGCACGCTACGACGACGAGCGCGAGGAGATCGACACCGGCGAGATCAGCATCTTCCTCGCCCAACACTTCGTGATCACCGTGCGCCAGGGCATCGCGAGCGAACTGCACGAAGCGCGGAGGCGGCTCGAAAGCCGCCCCGAGCTGCTGAAGACCGGCAGCGCCTCCACACTGTGGGCCATCTTCGACCAGGTGGTCGACAGCTACGCGCCGGTCGTCGAGGAGCTCGAACGCGACATCGAGGAGATCGAGGCCACCGTGTTCTCCGGGGCGGTCGCCCCGACCGAGAGGATCTACTTCCTGCGCCGCGAGGCGACGGACTTCTACCGCGCCGTGCACCCACTCCTCGCCGTGCTCGGCCGGCGCCTGCAGTCCGGCAAGTCGCCGGCCGCGCTCCAGCCGTACATCCGCGACGTCCACGACCACCTGCTGCTGGTCAACGAGGAGGTCGCCGCACAGCGCGACCTCCTGACCACCGTCCTGGAAGCGAACATCGCGGTGATCTCCGTCGAGCAGAACAAGATCAATCTCAGGCAGAGTGCCACGATGGAGCGGCTCACCATCCTCGCGAGCGTGTTTCTGCCGCTGTCCTTCGTGGTCGGCTTCTTCGGACAGAACTTCGACTGGCTGGTCAGCCACATCACCAGCTTCACGACGTTCCTCGTCCTCACCGTCTGCGGCATGCTGCTGCCGTGCCTGATGCTCTACGTCTGGCTCCGCCGCCGTCGCAGCCACGCGCCACCGCCGGTGTCGGAGGCGACGAACGCCGCACGCGAGAGGTGACCGGCACGCGGCAGCGGGCACGGCAGGCGCGCCGCGCCCGCTGCCGCATGCCGGTACCAGGCCCCGGGCCCCGGAGGCTCGCCGGTGGACGGGCCGGGCGCGTCACCGGCGTGGGATGCTCATTCGTATGGAGGGCGATACCGCGCTTCCCGACACCGGCGGAGGCACGGCACCCGAGGTGCTGGCGCTCGCCAAGGTCGTGACGAAGCTTCGTACCGAGGTCGCCGACCTGGAGGCCGTGACCTCGACGGCGGCCGTCGTGGAGCGGGCCAAGGGCGTGCTGATGGCCCAGGCGGCCGTTTCGGCAGACGCCGCGTACCAGCTGCTCCTCGACCGGGCCGAGCGGCGGCGGGGGACCCTCCTGGAGGAGTGCTGGATCGTCCTGGGCCGGATCGGCCCGCGCCTCCCGCCGACGCCGCGGGACGCGGCGGCCGAGCCGGACGCCCCGCCGCCGGCCCCCTCGCCGTTCCGTACGGGCCGCGACGTCCTCTGTGACCACCAGCCGGGCGGGTCCAGGGTGCTCCTGGCGCGGCTGGCCGAGGGCCTCGCCGACGCGCGTACGGCGGACGACGTGGCGGAACTCCTGCTCGCGGTCCTCGGCGACCCGGAGGACGTGGACGCCGTCATGATCTACCGGCTCGTGGCCACCGGCAGCCTGGAGCTGACAGGGCGCGCCGGCGTCGACGCGGCGCTCGCCGAGCAGTGGAGCCACATCCCGCCGCTCAGCGGCGTCGCGGCGCTCGAGGCGACCACCACCCGCGAGGGGGTCTGGCTCGAAGACCCGGAGGCGGACGCCGTCGAGCACCTGCTGATCGGCGATCCGCCCGAGCGGTGGCCCTCCCGTGCGTGGCTCCCCGTCCCGGGAAGCCCGCCGGCGACGGTGGTCGTGGGGTTCCTCCGTTCCAGGGCGGGTGCGTTCGACACGCACACCCGCACCCTGCTGCGCCGGGTCGTCCGGCTCTGCGGCGTCATCCTCCGGGAAGACCGGGAGCGCGAGGAACCCGGCGCGCTCCCCGCGGAGGCCGGGGCCGTCCAGACGATCCTCGACACCGTGCACGGGCCGATGGTCCTGCTCACCCCCCTGCGGTCGGAGGACGGCGAGGTGGAGGACTACCGCATCGACGCGGCGGCACCGGACTCCGTCGACGTGGCCGGCCGGCGCGGCGGGGAACTGGTCGGACGGCGGGTCCTGGAGACGTACCCCACCGTGGCGGGCACCCCCCTGTGGGACGGGTACCGGGAGACGCTGACCACCGGGACGGTGTACGAGAGCGAACCCTTCACGTACGACGAGGTGACCGCGGGAGTCCCGCGGCAGTCGGTGTACTCGGTGCGGGTGTCCCGGCTGGGGGACCGGCTCGTCGTGTCGTGGATCCGCCACGACACCGGCGAGGCCCAGACCCGCAGGCTCGCCGAACTGCAGCGCCTGGGCAACCTCGGCTGGGTGGGATGGAACCTCGTCACGGACACGATCACCTGGTCCGACCAGGTCTACACCGTCTTCGACCGCGACCCGGCGCTGGGTCCGATACGGATGGAGGACCTGCCCGGGCATCTGACGGCCGACGACCTGCCGAGGCTGGGTTCGGCACTCCAGGGGCTCATCGACGACGGCCGGGCCGTCGACGAGCCGTTCCGCGTCACCACGGGGAAGGGGGTACGCCATCTGCGGTTCGTCGCGGAGGCGCGGACCGACGCGGACGGCGCCCCGGTCGAGGTGCACGGCTTCTTCCAGGACCTCACCGCCCTGCGCGACGCCCAACTCGCCCTGGTCGAGAGCGAGCGCGCCAACCTCGTCCAGCGCGGCATGCTCAAGGCCGAACGCGCCCTGGGCGCCCGGCTCAAGGACACCCTGCTGCCCGTCCCCGAGCAGTCGCTCGAACTCGCAGGACTGTGCGTCGACGTCGCGTACGTCCCGGCCGACACCGGTGTGAACGTCGGCGGCGACTGGTACTCCGCCATCGAACTCCCGGACAAGAGCGCCCTGTTCGTCGTCGGAGACGTGGCCGGCCACGGACTGTCCGCGGTCGGCACCATGGCACAGCTGCGGTTCTACACCAAGGGCATGACCGTCACCGGCTCGGCCCTCCCCGACGTCCTCGGCCGGCTCAACACGCTCCTGCTGCACACGGCGACGGAGCGCGAGGGCGCCACCGCCACCATGGTCATGGGCCGCTACCGGCCCTGGGACCGACGCCTGACCTGGGTACGCGCCGGGCATCTGCCGCCGCTGCTCGTCCGCGGTCGTACGGCGCGCTTCCTGCCACAGCCCGAGGGCTGTCTGCTCGGCGCCGCGTTCCACGCCGAGTACGGCCAGGAGACGCTCGATCTGCTGCCCGGGGACCACCTGCTGTTCTACACGGACGGCCTCGTGGAGGACCCGGGCGAGGACATCGAGGCGGGCCTCGGGCGGCTCGCCGAGAACGCCGTCCGGCTTCTGCGGGACGACGGGAGCGACATGCCGGCCCGCACCCTGGCCGCGCAGCGGACGGGAAACCGCGACGACATCTGCGTCCTGGACATCCACGTCCCCGACGATTCCTGAGCGCCCGCGCCCGCTCAGCCAGTCCTCCCGCACCATGCTCATGGTGTCCTCCTCGTACGGCGCGACGTCTGCGGCCACCTGTATCGCCGCACGCACGCGTCGAGAGGTGCGAGCGCCGTCGGAGCGGGCAGCCGCCAGGCCGACACAGCGCGTGGCACAGTGGTGCCATGTGCGGCCGTTACACCTCGACTCGCAGTCCTGAGGACCTGACCCGTCTCTTCCAGGTCACCGACTGGCGCCCTGCCGAGACGCTCGCGCCCAGCTGGAACGTGGCGCCGACCGACGAGGTCTACGCGGTGCTCGAACGCGCCGGGCGGGACGACGGCGACGAGGTGCGCCGTGAGCTGCGGGCGCTGCGGTGGGGCCTCGTGCCGTCCTGGGCGAAGGACCCCAAGGTCGGCTCCCGGATGATCAACGCCCGGGTCGAGACCGTCCACGAGAAGCCCGCCTACCGGCGTGCCTTCGCCAGGCGCCGCTGTCTCCTGCCCGCCGACGGCTTCTACGAATGGGAGCAGGTGAAGGACGAGGCGACCGGCAGGACCCGCAAGCAGCCCTACTTCATCCACCCTTCCGACGACCAGGTCATGGCCATGGCGGGCCTGTACGAGTACTGGCGCAATCCCGACGTCAAGAGCGACGACGACCCCGACGCCTGGCTGACGACCTGCACGATCATCACCACCGAGGCCACCGACGAGGCCGGCCGCGTCCACCCCCGGATGCCGCTCGCCCTCAGCCCGGACCACTACGACGCCTGGCTCGACCCCCACCACCAGGACACCGACGACCTCCGCGCCCTGCTCACCCGGCCCGCGGACGGCCGGCTCAGCACCCGGCCCGTCTCCACCGCCGTCAACAACGTCCGCAACAACGGAGCCCACCTCCTCGACGCGGCCACCTGACCGGCCGCCCCGCCCAACCCCGTCCGGGCGTCCACCACGTGGCCGACGATCCGCACCCACGGTTGCGCCCGCCCCCTGCGACTGCGCACCGCGGCTCCGGGTAGTCGCCCGACAGGCCGGCCGGCCGCCTGGAGGAGCGATCATGCGCGGAAGCTCGTACTGGATGGAATCGGCGCCGCCCGCCGACCTCCTGCCGCCCCCGGAGGGCGATCTCTCCGCCGACGTGGTCGTCGTGGGAGCCGGTGTCGCCGGACTGTGGACCGCCCGTGAGCTGGCCCGCGCCGGGCGCGAGGTCGTGGTCCTCGAGGCGGGCCGGATCGCCGCCGGGGTGTCCGGGCACAGCACCGGCAAGCTGACCTCCCTGCACGGGCTCTGCTACGAGCGCCTGCGCAGCCGCCGGGGAGCGGAGGCCGCCGCCCTGTACGCCGAGGCCCAGGAGGACGCCCTGCGGCAGGTGCTGCGCTTCTGCGGGGAGCTGGGCATCGACGCGGAGATCGAGCGCCGGCCGGCGTACACGTACACCCTCGACGAGGCGGGCGCGGGGGCGATCCGGGCCGAGGCGACGGCGGCCGCCTCGGCCGGCCTGCGGGCCACCGCGGTGACCGCCACCGACCTCCCGTACCCGGTCGCGGCGGCCGTCCGGGTGGAGGACCAGGCGCAGTTCCACCCGCGTCGCTTCCTGCTCGCCACGGCGGCCGACCTGATCGCGCTCGGCGGCCGCATCCATGAGGGCACGCGGGTCACCGGCCTCCGCGAGGGCGCGGAGTGCCGCCTCACCCTTGAGGGCGGCGCTACGGTCCACGCCCGGGACGTCGTGCTCGCCACCCACTTCCCGCTCCGCTGCCACACCACCCTCCTCATGCGGCTCTCCGTGCGCCGCGAGCCGGTCGTCGCCGCGCCCGTGGAGGAGCGCCACGCCCCGTACGGCATGTACCTGACGCTCGAACAGGGCACCCGCTCGGTGCGCACCGCCCCGCTCGGCGAGGGCCGGCGGCTGCTGATCGTCGCGGGGGAGCCGTCCGCACCCGGCAGCGGGGGGGTGCGCGAGCGGTACGCGCGCCTGGAGGCCTGGGCGCGCGACCGGCTGCCGGGCTTCGCCGACGCGCCGGCGGTCCACCGGTGGGCGGCCCAGGACGTCCACACCGCCGACGGGCTGCCCTGCGTCGGCCACGAGCATCCCGACACCCAGCACGTGTACCTCGCCACCGGCTTCGGCGGATGGGGCCTCACCAACGGCGTGGCGGCGGGCCGCCTGCTCACCGCGCACCTGACCGGCGCCCCGCGCCCGGCCTGGACGGAACTCTTCGACCCGCGCCGCCTGCTGCCCGCCCGCGAACTTCCCGAGGTCGCCCGCCGGCAGACGACCGTGGCCCGGCACTACGTCACCGGCCTGCGGACCGGCCGGCGCTGCACCCACATGGGCTGCGAGCTGGTCTTCGACGAGGCCGAGCAGACCTGGGAGTGCCCCTGCCACGGCTCGCGTTTCGCCTCCGACGGCAGGGTCCTCCAGGGCCCGGCCACCCGCCCCCTGGAGGACTGATGGCCCACCACCAAACAAGTACCGGGGACCCCAGGCCGGTTCACCTCCGCCGAAACCGGCACGCTACGGGTTCGGGGAGAGCCGTTCGACCGCGACGAGGGCCGCGTCGTCGCCGAGGTGGCCGCCCGCGTACGCCTGGAGGTCGGCCCGCAGGCGGTCGAGGAGGGTCTCCGGGTCGTCACCGGCCCAGGCCGTGAGCCGCTCGGTCAGTGGGTAGAAGGCCCGCGTCCGGTCGCGGGCCTCGACGACTCCGTCCGTGTACAGCAGGAGCACGTCGCCGATCTCGAAGGGGAAGGTCTCCACCGTGACGTCCGGGGAGAGGACGTCCGAGAGGCCGAGCGGCGGGCTCGCGTCGGCGGCGTCGAGGGGGACGACGCGCCCCTGCCGCAGGAGCAGCGGGGGCGGGTGCCCGCAGTTCACGAGCCGTACCACCGGCTCGTGGTCCGGGATGTCGAGGACCAGCGCGGTCACGAAGGCCTCGTCCGTGTCGTCGGTGCCGGCTTCCGCCGCGCCCGGGCCCTCCGCCCCCTCCGCCGTGCCGACGCCCTCCTCCAGGTGACCGATCAGCTCCGGGAGCTCCTGCTCGCGATGGGCCGTGACCCGGAAGGCGCCCAGGACGAGCGAGGCCTCGCTGATCGCGTCGAGCCCCTTGCCCCGGGCGTCCCCGATCAGCAGCCGGGTCCCGGACGCCGTACGCGCCGCCGCGTACAGGTCACCGCCCATCTGCGCCTCCTCCTCGGCCGCCAGGTAGACCGAGGCGATGTGCAGCGGCCCCGCCCGGTGGGGGAGCGGGCGCAGCACGACGCTCTGTGCGGCCTGGGCGATGGAGCGCAGGCGGGTCATCCTGTTCTCGTCCCGCTCGCGCAGGTGGGCGAAGAAGGTCGCGATGACGGAGATCAGGACCAGCGCGACGATCTGGTACGTGTGGTTGAGATCCGTGATGCTGGTCCGCGCGACCGCCACCACCGACTGGGCGAGGACCGCGACCGCACCCACGAAGGCCGTCATGCGCGGGCCCGCGAACGAGGCGGTCACCGCCGGCGCGGCGATGAGGAACGGCCCCAGGTGGACCTCGGGCGGCGACAGGACGTCCACCACCGTGACCGCCGCGATCAGCACGAAGGGCACGGCGAGGAGCAGCCGTCCGCGGGCCCGCGAGGCGCGGGGGACGAGGGCTCGCCGGCGGACATCCATGAAAAAGGCATACCGCAGGTGACGGGACATGTCCTGTCGCGCTGATCGCTACGGGGTGAGCCAGCCGCGCAGGACCCTGCTCACGGCGGGCATGGCCACGTAGGTCATGAGCACGTTGAAGACGCAGGCCACGACGGCGCTGCTGAGCAGGACGGGGAGTGCGGTGAGGTGCGGGGTGAGGAAGAGGGCGCCGAGCACGGAGATGGGGTAGATCGCGAGCGTCGCGCTGATCGCCATCTTCCATCGGGGCGGCGCGGGCCGTGTCGAGCCCGGCTTCGCGAACCAGGTCTCCATGCCGGTGAGCTCGCGCCGGGCGATCTCGGTGTGGTGGTGGCCCTGGCAGTCGGCGAACCAGGCGGCCCGCTCGGGGGAGTCCTGCCAGGTCCGGCAGGCCTCCGCGTCCCGGAACCGGTGGACGAGGAACCACGGGGCGTCGCCGCCGGAGGAGCGGAAGAGCCCGTATCGGGAGCGGTTGCGGGCGAAGACGACGAGGCGCAACACCACGAACCGCGCGACACCGGTGAGCGCGGAGGCCGAGAGGTAGACGGCCTGTTCGAGCAGCGCGCCGGGCGCCGCCACCAGCAGGTGCAGCGCGAGCATCGCGAGGCACGTGACCACGTATCCGGCTGCCGCGGATCCGGCCGACTGCGCGTGCTGGCGCCGGCTCGCGCGTCCGCCCGCGCCGAAGGTGAAGCGGGCGTGCAGCTCGGTGGCGAGGAGGGTGGAGACCACGGTGACCAGGGCGTTGGCGAGGGCCCAGGGCATCCAGTGGCCGAGGGCGGCCACCGCGAATCCGGCGGCGCCCCCCACCCCGCCGCCGCACAGCACGAAGCGGGCGAAGGCGGTGAAGGCGCCGGGCGCCGCCCGCTCCCGGTTCCGTGCTGTGTCCATGATCCCCGCCCCCGTCGATGACGTCTCCCCACGAGCGAGTGCCGCTCATGGCGCATTTATGGCGCCATGGCGACCCCTTTGATGTGTCATCGATGGTGTCGGGGCTGTCGACCCCGCGCGCGACAACGGCCCGGTCGCCCCTTCAGGGCATTCGGCGCCGGGCTGCCGCGCGGCGTCGGAGCGCGGCCCGCGGGTTCGGGATATCAGTGGTCGCACACGGCGGTCGGCGTTGATCGCCACTGTCCGGAAAGGCGGGAGCCCCGTGACCGTCCAGCCCATCCCCGAGGGATATCCGCGCGTCACGCCGTACCTCTGTGTCGACGGAGCCGCGGCGGCGATCGACTTCTACGTCTCCGTGCTCGGCGCGACGGAGCGGATGAGGATGCCGGCGCCCGACGGCAGGATCGGCCATGCCGAGCTGGAACTCGGGAACTCGCTCATCATGCTCGCTGACGAGTTCCCGGAGATGAACTTCCGCTCCCCGAAGGCGGTGGGCGGCACGCCCATCACCCTGCACGTGTACGTCCAGGACGTCGACGCGGTCTTCGCCGACGCCCTCTCCCGGGGCGCCAAGGAGCTGTCCGCGGTGAAGAACGAGTTCTACGGCGACCGCACCGGACAGCTGGAGGACCCCTTCGGCCACCGCTGGAACCTCTCGACGCACGTCGAGGACGTCTCTCCGGAGGAGCTGGAGAAGCGGGCAGCGGAGGCCATGCGGGCCATGGGCGACTGAGGTCGCCGGGTGGTGCAGGCAGAAGGGTGCGAGCGGACCCGGTCCGCTCGCACCCTTCTGCTCGTACCGCCTACGAGGCCGGCGACTCGGTACGCGGCTCCGGGAGGCTCTCGCCCTGTGCGGCAGCCGGCGCGCCGTCCGGGGCGCCGAGGTTCCGCGCGGCCCGGTCGAAGTAGCGCAGCAGCTCCACCGGGAACGGCATCACGAGAGTCGAGTTCTTCTCCGCGGCCACCTCGACGACCGTCTGCAGCAGCCGCAGCTGCATCGCCTCCGGGGTGTCGGCCATGATCCGCGACGCGTTGGCCAGCTGCTGCGCCGCCTGGAACTCGCCGTCCGCCGTGATCACCCGCGCCCGCCGCTCCCGCTCGGCCTCCGCCTGCCGGGACATCGACCGCTTGAGGGACTCCGGCAGCTGGACGTCCTTGATCTCGACCCGGTCGATGTGCACGCCCCAGCCGGCCGCCGGGCTGTCGATCATCAACGCCAGCCCCTCGTGCAGCCGTTCACGGTCGGACAGCAGGTCGTCCAGGTCGCTCTTGCCGATGATCGACCGCAGCGAGGACTGGGCCACCTGGCCGACGGCGAAGACGTAGTCCTGGACCTCGATCGCGGCCCGGACCGGGTCGACGACCCGGAAGTAGACCACCGCGTCGACCTTCACCGAGACGTTGTCCCGTGTGATGCCCTCCTGCGTCGGGATCGGCAGCGTCACGACCTGCACGTTCACCTTGCGCATCCGGTCGACGAACGGGACGAGGAAGGTGATCCCCGGCTGCCGGTGACCGGGCTGCGCCTTGCCGAGCCGGAAGACCACCCCCCGCTCCACCTGATTGACGATGCGCATCCCGCTGCGCAGTACGACCAGCACACAGACCACGACGACCAACAACCCGGCTACGGCGCCTTCCACGGCGGCCACCCTTCCCCGAACGGTGAGTAGAACACCGAAGATGACACCGTCCGGGGCCCGCCGGATCCCTGCTGAACGTCAAAGGGCCGTCAAGACTCCGCGGGGGCGATGTTCTGGTTGTGGTGGAAGAAGTTGTCCGGGTCGTACGTCCGCTTCACCTGGGCCAGTCGGTCGTGGTGTCCGCGGTACGTGGCCCGGACCTGGTCCTGGCCCTCGTCCGCGCCCATGAAGTTGACGTATCCGGCGCCCATGGAGTGCGGGTGCAGGGCCTCCCAGTAGTCCACCGCCCAGGTGCGGAGGGCCTCCGCGTCGGACGGTTCGGGGCTGATGCCGGCGATCACGCCGGACCAGATCGCGTCCCGGTAGGCCCAGGCCGTGTCCATGGGGCCCACGCGGTGGGCCGCCGCGTCGACGGGGTAGAGGTGCATCAGCGACAGCGCGGTCGGGATGTTCTCCAGGAAGGTGCGGTGCACGTCGATCGCGTCCTCCGTGATGCGGTCGAAGAACTGGCCGCGCCAGTACCACTGGAGGCCCTTCGGGATCAGCTCGTCGAACATCGCCTGGATCGCCGGGTACGGGATCGGTGTCGCGAAGTGGAAGGCCGGCGGGGCCGGATCGGCGGCCGAGGCGAACGCCTTCCCGAGGCTCTCCTCGTCCGTCGGGCCTGTGGAGCACCAGACGACGCCGCACATCTTCCTGCCGTGGATCTCCTCCGGGAACGGCGGTGCCGGCGGCACCACCATGATGGTGAAGAAGCCGTTCAGGTCGTCCGGCGCCGCCGGCAGGAACTCCCGGTACCAGCGCAGCACCGCCCCGATGTGCTCCGGCTCCCACAGCGTCACGCCGAGGCCGACGTCGTCCACCGGATGCAGGGCGTACCTGAAGGCCGTCACCACGCCGAAGTTGCCGCCGCCACCGCGCAACGCCCAGAAGAGGTCGGGATGTTCGTCCGCCGAGGCGGTGACGACCGAGCCGTCCGCGAGGACCACGTCCGCCGCGAGGAGGTTGTCGATGGTCAGACCGTAGGCGCGGGTCAGATGCCCGTGCCCGCCGCCCAGGGTCAGTCCGCCGACCCCCGTCGTCGACATGACCCCGGCCGGGGTCGCGAGCCCGAAGCCGTGTGCCTCGTGGTCCAGGTCGCCGAGCTGGCTGCCTCCGCCCACCAGCGCTGTCCGCTGCGCGGGGTCCACCCGCACCCAGCGGAGGCCGGACAGGTCGACCACCAGCGCGCCGTCGGCCAGGCACAGGCCGCCGCCGCTGTGTCCGCCGCCGCGGACCGTCAGGTCCATGCCGCTGTCGCGGGCGTACCGCACCGCCGCCCGTACGTCCGTGGTGTCCGCGCACCGCGCGATGACGGCCGGCCGGCGGTCGATCATCGCGTTGTAGATCCGGCGGGCCTCGTCGTACCCCGCGTCCTCCGGGCCGATCACCTCTCCGCGCAAGGTCTCGCGCAGGGTCTCCACCGCCGTGCCGCCCATGGCCACTCCTTCAGGGCACCCCTGACTGCCGGCCGTGCTACCCCTTCAGTCTCCCCCTGCCACGAGGAGGCCGCGAGCTCACCGGACCCGGAAGGTGGCCATCATGCCCATGGCCGAGTGGTCGAGCATGTGGCAGTGGTACACGTAGTCGCCCCGGAACCCGTCGAAGGTCACGTGCAGTTTCACCGTCTCGCCGGGCATCACCCGGACCGTGTCCTTCAGGCCCGCCTCGGTCGGGCCCGCGGGCTTTCCGCCGCGTTCCAGGACCCGGAACTGGACCAGGTGCAGATGGAAGTTGTGCGGGACGCGCTTGTTGGCGTTGGTGACGTGCCAGATCTCGGACGACCCGAAGGCCACCGTGGTGTCGATGCGATCGGGGTCGAACATCTGCCCGTTGACGAACCCCCGCGGATCGGGCCGCCCGTCCTCGTCCATGCTGAGCTCGATGTGGCGGGTGACGGCGGCCTTGGGCAGGGCGGCGGCGGGCGGCAGGGCGCGCAGGACCCGGGGAACGCTGCTGGGGTCGTCGGCGGTGCGCACGACGTCGAAGCGGAGCACCTTGCCGATCTGCTCGGGCTTGCCGGGGCCGCTGTTGACGAGCACCAGCCGGGTGCCGACACGATGGCGGGAGAAGTCGACGACCACGTCGGCGCGTTCGCCGGGGGAGAGCGTGAGGACGGGTACGGCGACGGGGCGTTCGAGCAGTCCGCCGTCCGACGCTATCTGCGTGAGCGGAGTCCCGTCGGACAGGCTCAGCGCGAAGAGGCGCAGGTTGGAGCCGTTGAGCAGACGGAGGCGGTACTTGCGGGCCGCGACCTGGAAGTACGGGGTGGGTCTGCCGTTGGCGAGGATGGTGGTGCGGTTCCGGTCGGACATCGTGTACGCCAGCTGCCCGTTCGCGTCGAAGCGGGCGTCGCGGATCGTGATGGGTACGTCGTACCGGCCCTTGGGCAGCGGAAGGCTCTGTTCGAGGTCGTCGGTGAGCAGATAGCTGCCGGAGAGGCCGCGGTAGACGTGCTCGGCCTCCATGTGGTGGGCGTGGTCGTGGAACCAGAGCGAGGCGTGGGGCTGCCGGTTGGTGTAGACGTACGTCCGCGAGGTGCCGGGGGCGAAGACGTCCATCGGGTTGCCGTCGGAAGAGGGTGGGACGCTCGCGCCGTGCAGGTGGACGGAGACGGGCATGTCGAGGCCGTTGCGGTGGCGGACGAGGACCCGGCGCCCGGAGCGGGCGTGGATGACGGGGCCGGGGAAGTGCCCGTCGTAGGTCAGGACATCGGTGGCGGTGCCCGGCAGGATCTGGGCCTCGGCCCTGCGGATGGTCAGCTGGTAGACGTCCACCCCGCCCGTCGAGGTGAGGGGACGCAGCACGGTCGGGACCGGCATGGCCGTGGAGAAGGCGGGCGGTACGGGGTCGGGCGCGCGGAGCGGACCGGCCGGCGGCAGGGCCTGCGCCGCGTGCGCCTCGCCCCCGGCGAAGGTGCCGGGGGCGAGGAGCGGCAGGCCTGCGGCGGCGACGGCTCCGCCGAGCACACGGCGACGGGTGATCATCGGCTTCCTCCCGGGTGGTGGGCGGCACGTGACGCCGGACTGGTGGCTTCCGGCGGGCCGGCCGACACCCTGTGATCCAGGTCTAGCCGAGGTCGGGACGAACCGCACACGGCGATGGCCTTACCGGGGGAAGGCGGTGCGCAGGGCCGGGCCGCGGGTGAGGAGGGCCAGGCGGATCACGGGCAGCATGCAGACGGTCTGCATCACCGCGTACCAGGGCGGGCAGACGCCCGGGATCAGGTCGACGCCGATGATCGCGATCGGCAGGATGACGGACAGGGCCCGCACCCGCTCGAAGGCCCGCCGGGATCCGCGGGAGGCGGACACGGCCGGCCGGTGGACGAGGACGGCGACCAGGGGCAGCAGGACGGCGCGTACCCACATGAACGTGTTGACCTGATGACCGCTGCCCGCCACCACGGCGACCGTGAGGAGGGAGAGGGCGGCGAGTGCGCCGAAGATCTTGACGTTCGTCGTCGCCGTGCCGAAGGCTCGCCGGGTGAGGTCGCTGTCGAAGGGGGCGGCCGTGGACGGGGTGTTCAGGTCGGTTTCCATACCCACGACCCTGCCGGGTGGCCGGTATCCGTCTGGGCGCACGAGGGGGTGGGGCCGGCCACACTCCTCGGCCGACCGGGGCGGCGCGGGGCCGCGTCCGGTACACAGTGGACGCGCCGGACGGAAGACGGAGGCGGAGGCATGAGGCAGCTGGTGACGTGGTCGGTGCGGGTCGGCGTGGGGTTCTCAAGAGCGTGCGCCGTGGCGGCCGTCAGCATGCTGATCCCCGCCGTGTGGGCCGCCGCGGTCGCGCTGGGCATCTGGTGGGGACCGGGCAACCCCTGGTCGTGGCTCGCACCGGTCGTACTCGTGGGGGTGGGCACGCTCGCCCTGTCCCGGCCGGTCTGCCGGACCGTCCGTCACCTCGTCGCCCGGTGGACGGGCACCGTCGTCCCCGCCGGCTACCGGGAGGCCCCGCCGGTCACCCGGATGTCCACCGGGTACTGGTGGAACGGCTTCGGCTACGAACGCACCCGCCGCGACGCCCTCATGGACCAGAAGCGGCGCCTCCGGTGGAACGACCCCGCCAACCTGCGCGACCTGCGGTTCACCGCGATCCTGCCGCTCACCGCGGGCCTCGTCGCCTGCCTCCCTCCCGCCGGGGTGGCCGTGGCCGTCCTCGGACTCGTGCTCGACGCCTGGGGGACCCCCGGCCGCATCGCCGGACCGCTCGGCCTGCTGACGGCCGTCGCCCTCGCCCCGTACGCCTGGCGGACGATCGAGCCGGTCGCCGTGCGCTTCCTGCGCCCGTCGTCCGCGATGGCCCTCGCGGAACGCGTGGAGGAACTGACCGCCCAGCGCGCCGATGTGACGAACATTCAGGCCGCCGAGATCCGCCGGATCGAGCGCGACCTGCACGACGGGGCACAGGCCCGACTGGTGGGCCTCGGGCTCTCCCTGGCGACGGCGGAGAAACTGATGGAGACGGATCCCGAGCGGGCGAAGGCCCTCATGAAGGAGGCACGGGCGGGCGCCACCGCCTCCCTGACCGAACTCCGGGAACTGGTCAGGGGCATCAACCCGCCCGTCCTGAGCGACCGGGGGCTCGTCGACGCCGTCCGCGCGCTCGCCCTGGACAGCCCGCTCGACGTCACCGTCGACGCGGACCTGCGCCACCGCCCGGACCCGCCCGTCGAATCGGCCGTCTACTTCGCCGTCGCCGAGCTACTGAGCAACGCCGTCAAGCACGCCGGGGCGACCCGGGTCCGGATCTCCCTCACCCGAGCCGGCACCGGCACGGCCGAGGCAGCGGAGACGGGCACCGGCGTCGTCGAGGTCGAGGTCGAGGACGACGGCCGCGGCGGAGCGCTCGTCCGGGACGGCGGCGGGCTCGCCGGACTACGCCGCCGGCTCGCCGTCTTCGACGGCACCCTGGAGATCGACAGCCCGGCGGGCGGCCCGACCCGCGTGACCCTGGAGGTGCCATGCGCATCGTCGTAGCCGAAGACCTGTACCTGTTGCGCGACGGGATGGTCCGGCTCATCGAGGCCTACGGCCACGAGGTGGTGGCGACGGCGGCCACCGGACCCGAGACGCTGCAGGCCCTGCGCACCTGGCGGCCCGATGTCGCCGTCGTCGACGTCCGTATGCCGCCGAGCCACACGGACGAGGGCCTGCGGGCCGCCATCGCCGCCCGTGCCGAACTGCCCGGACTGCCGGTCCTGATCCTCTCCCAGTACGTCGAGCAGCTCTATGCCCGGGAGTTGCTCGCCGACGGCTCCGGCGGTATCGGCTACTTCCTCAAGGACAGCGTGTTCGACGCCGACCAGTTCATCGACGCCCTGGAACGCGTGGCGGCCGGCGGGACCGCGATGGACCCGGCCGTCATCGCCAAGCTGCTGTCCGGAGCGCCGTCGAACCGGCGCCTGGAGAAGCTCACCGAACGCGAGCACTCCGTGCTCGGCCTCATGGCCGAAGGACTGTCCAACCAGGTCATCGCCCAGCGCCTCTTCCTCAGTGAGAGCGCCATCGGGAAGTACACGACCTCCCTGTTCGGCAAGCTCGGCATCGTCGACGACGGCACCAACAACCGCCGTGTCCTCGCCGTCCTGGCCTACCTGAACAAGGACTGACGACGGATCAGCCCGTCTTCGCCAGCCCCGTCGCCCGGCCGTCCGCGTCCCAGGTGATCTCCAGGATCCCGTCGACGGCGGCACGGTCGATCGGCCCGAACACGTGCGGGAAGAGCGTCTCCTCGGAGACGCCGGGCGGCGGGGTCGGCGCGGCGGCCTCCCACTCCGTCCTGGCCGTGAGCCGGCTCTCGTCGAGAAGGAGGACCAGGAGCGGCCGGGAGGCGCCGCGGTAGAAGGCGTTGACGACGGCGAGCGTGGTCGGCTCGTCGGGGGAGCAGTGGACGAAACCCTCCTCCGCGAGGGAGACGGGGGCGTACGGCTCCTCGGGCCGGGCGGACCATTCGGCGGACGTCACGACGTGGTAGATCATGTGCCGGTTATAGCAGGAGCCCCTGGTGAGCCCCCGGAGTCACCAGGCGCGCCCGGCCTCGATCAGCACGTCGCGTACGCGGATGACGTCGGGATTGTCGGGGCGGCCCGGGCGCTGGACGAGGTAGGCGGTGTTGATGGGCGGGTCCTCCGGTTCGTGCAGCGGCACGAGGGCGCCGGTGGCCAGCTCGGTCTGGCAGAGATAGCGCGGCAGGACGCTGAACCCCGCTCCGGCGACGACCGCGGCGAGCACCCCGCGCAGATCGGGGACGGTCACGGCGGCGGGGCAGGACAGCCGCGCCCCGAACACGTGCCGCCAGTAGCGGCGGGCGATGGGAAGATCCTCGGCGTACGTGACCAGGGGGACGGGATGCAGTGCGGCCGGCCCCTCCAGGGCGATGCGTTCCCTGACGCGGTCGGCCCAGACCGGGGCCGCGACCAGGACGAACTCCTCGTCGCTGAGGGGTACGGCGGTCAGCGCCCGCCCGCGCGGCCGGAACGTGGCGATCACCAGGTCGTGCCGGCCGGCGCGCAGCTCGTCGAGGAGCGGCTCGGTCAGACCCGGGCCGACCCTCAGCCGTACGCCTTCGGCCGTCAGTGGGGCGAGGGCGGGCAGGACGCGCGTGCAGAGCAGCTCGGCGGGGCCCGCGAGGTGGACGGGCGCGGCCCGCTCGTGGGGCGCGGTCTCGTGCCCGGTCGCGGCGGCGAGCGCGTCGAGCGGCCCGGCGACCCGGGCCGCGAGGTCGTGGGCGACGGTGGTCGGGGCGACGCCGCGCGGCAGCCGCTCGAACAGCTCACGGCCGGTCTGCCGCTCCAGGGCGCGGATCTGGGTGGTCACCGTCGGCTGCGACAGACCGAGCAGCCCGGCGCCGGCGGTGAACGAACCCGAGCGGTAGACCGCGAGGAAGGTCCGCAGCAGGTTCAGGTCGGCCGGCGGCTGCGCCGCGCCGCCCGCCACGCCATCGGAATCCTTATGTCTCACGGGCCAAGCCTAACCAGGGCCTATGGGTGGACGGCGGCCCCGCCCCGGAAGGTGCGCCGGTAGGCGAGCGGGGAGACGCCGATCGCCGCGTGGAGGTGCTGGCGCAGGGAGGTGCCGGTGGCGAAGCCGACCTGGCCCGCGATGTCGTCCACGGCGAGGTCCGTGGACTCCAGGAGATGCCGGGCGCGGGCCACTCGCTGCTGGATCAGCCAGCGGCCGGGGCTCATGCCGACCTCGTCGTTGAACCGGCGGGCGAAGGTCCGCAGGCTCATCCGGGCGTGGTCGGCGAGCGTGCTGAGCGCCAGCGGCTCGTGCAGGTTCTCCAGGGCCCACTGCCGGGTCGCCGAGGTGTCGTTGGCGGTGGTCTCGGGCACGGGCTGCTCGATGTACTGGGCCTGCCCGCCGTCCCGCCAGGGCGGCACGACGCACACCCGGGCCACGAAGTTCGCGACGGCGGTGCCGTGGTCCTTCCGGACGAGGTGCAGGCAGACGTCCACGCCGGACGCGGCGCCCGCCGAGGTCAGCACGTCTTCGTCGTCGACGAACAGCACGTCCGGGTCGAGCGCCACCTGCGGGAACCAGTCGCGGAAGACGGGGGCGAGCGCCCAGTGCGTGGTGGCGGGGCGGCCGTCCAGGAGCCCGGCGGCGGCGAGGACGAAGGCGCCCGTGCAGATGGACACGATCCGTGCCCCGGCGGGCACCGAGGCCAGCGCCGCGCTGACGGCGGCGGGGAGCTCGCGGGAGAGGAGAGCCATGTCGAAGGGCGGAAGGATCACGGTGTCGGCCGTGGCGAGCACCTCCGGCCCGTGCTCGACGGTCACCGAGAAGTCGGAGTTGGTACGGACGGGCCGGCCGTCCACCGAGCAGGTCAGGACCTCGTAGTGCTCGTCCACCGCACCGAACACCCGGCTCGGGATGCCCAGCTCGAAGGGGTAGACGCCGTCCAGGGCGAGGACGACGACGCGATGACGGTCACCCGTGGCAGGACTCATGGCAGGATCCCTTCGGAAGATGGCAATCATGCCATGGTACGGAGTGGGGGTCGACGGCGAGTCTGGACGGCATGACGAATCAGCCCACCATGCGCGCCATCAGCCAGGACACCCACGGAACCCCCGACGTCCTCCGGGAGGTCGTGGTCCCGCGGCCCGTGCCCGGCCCCAGCCAGATCCTCGTCGCCGTCCGCGCGGCCGGCGTCAACCCGACCGACTGGAAGCACCGCGCCGGTCCCCTCTTCCTCGACCGCTTCCCCCTCGTCCTCGGCTGGGACGTCTCCGGCGTCGTGGAGTCCGTCGGCTACGGCGTGACCGTGTTCAAGCCCGGCGACGAGGTCTTCGGGATGCTGCCCTACCCGTTCGGCGTCGGCTCCCACGCCGAGTACGTGACCGCCCCCGCCCGCGCCTTCGCCCACAAGCCGGCCGAGCTCGACCACGTGCAGGCCGGCGCCCTGCCGCTCGCCGCCCTCACCGCGTACCAGGCGATCGTCGACACCGCCCAGGTCGGCCCCGGCCGGCGGGTCCTGATCCACGCGGCCGCCGGCGGCGTCGGCCACCTCGCCGTCCAGATCGCCAAGGCCCGGGGCGCGTACGTCATCGGCACCGCCAGCGCCCCCAAGCACGAGCTGGTCCGCTCCCTCGGCGCCGACGAGGTCATCGACTACCGCACCACGGACTTCGCTGAGGTCGTCCAGGACATCGACATGGTCCTCGACCCGATGTCCGGCGACACCCGCTCCCGCTCCCTCGACGTCCTCCGCCCCGGCGGCACGCTCGTCTCCCTGCTCCCGCCCACCGACCCGGACGAGCCGGCGAAGGCGGCGGCGCGGGGCGTCCGCGTGGAGACCCTCCTCGTCGAGGCGGACCACGCCGGCATGAACGCCATCGCCGCCCTCGCGGCCTCCGGCGCCCTCCGCCCCCACATCGAGGCCGTCTTCCCCCTCGCCGAAGCCGCCAAGGCCCACACCCTCGGCGAAACGGAGCGCACCACGGGCAAGCTCGTCCTCACCGTGGACGGCGGAACGGCGGACGGCGGACCGACCGGAGCGTGAGACCTACGCCCGCGTGCCGGACGCCGTGAAGAAGGGGACCGCCAGGAAGAAGCGGTCCCCGGCGGCCCGGGCGGTCTGGTCCGCCGTCCAGGCCGCCGCCTGCCCGGGGGTGACGGCGCCGGTCCGTACCGCCGACTCCGCGAGCCCCGTCGCCAGGGGGAGCCAACGGGCGTCGGTGAGGACGGCCGTGGAGACCTCCACCGCCACGTCCCGGAAGCCGTGGTCCAGGAGCAGGCCGCGAAAGCGGCGCACGACGCGCGGTCCGGTGACCAGGTCCGCGCGCGCGTGCACGATCCTCCGGGTCAGGGCGCCGTCCTCGGCGTCGAGGACGCAGGTGTCCCAGTCCTGTCCGGTGAGCACGGCCCGCCCGCCCGGCGCGAGAACCCGGCGCGCCTCGGCGAGCGCCGCCGCCGGATCGGGCAGCTCGTGCAGCACCTTGTCGGCGCGGTACGCGTCCCACGCGCCGTCCTCGTAGGGCAGCGCGGCCGCCTCCGCGACGGCGAACGCATGCCCCGGGTGGCGGCGCCGGGCCGCGTCGACCATCTCCTCGTCCCGGTCGACACCGGCGGCGAGCGCCCCGAGCGCGGCGGCCTCCGCGACGGCGAGACCCCCGCCGCAGCCCACGTCGAGCAGACGGGTGCCGGCCGCCACGCCCAGGAGGCCGTACGAGCGGGCGCGCAGCGCGGCCGCCCCCGGGGCGCGGTCGACGGCGTCGAGGACGGCGAGCAGAGAAGGACGGTGGTCGCGGCCCGAACCGGCCGCAGGCGTGATGGACATGGCGACCACGCTCGTGGTTAATGCCGACATGAAGTCAAGCGGTACGTCCCCGGCCGTCCTCACGATGAGCATCGGCGAACTCGCGGGCCGCTTCGGTCTCGCCACGCACGTGCTGCGGCACTGGGAGTCCGCCGGACTCCTCGCGCCGGCGCGTGACGCCCACGGCCGCCGTCGCTACGACGACAGCCACCTCACCCGCGTCGCCGTCGTCCTGCGGGCCAAGCGGGCGGGCCTCGCCCTCGACGACATCCGGGAGCTGCTGCGGACCGGCGACCCCGGCGCGCGCCGGCGGCGGCTCGAAGCGCATCGCGAGGAGCTCAGGCGCCGGGTGGCGCAGGCGCAGGCCTGTCTCGACCTGGTCGAATGCGCGCTGGGCTGCGCCCACGACGATCTCGCCGACTGCCCCCGGTTCCGGGAGGTCGTCGCCGCCACGGCCGACGGCGAAGAGATCCCCGCCGCGACCGGTACGAGCGGGGCTACTCACTGGTACGGTCCCTGACCAGCCGGCGCTCCACGAGGGAGCCGCCGGAGCCGGGTGAGGGGCGGATCGATGACGACACGGCCGACGACGGGGGTGCTCCCCGAAGGGCTTGCCGAGGCGATACGCGGGACCGCCGAGGACATCGCGGCGGTCCTGCGCGCGCCGGCGCCCGGCGGACGCCCGGCGGAGGCCCTGCCCGTGCCCCGCTCGACCTGGACGGTCGGGCAGGCCGCCGCCCACCTGGCGCAGGCGAACGCCCTCATGGCCGACCTGGCCGGCGGCCACGAGCGCCCCTACGGCGACGGCACTCCCGGCAGCCTGGCGGAGGCCAACGAAACCGCCCTCGCCGGGTTCGGTGAACGGGCGCCCGGCCCGCTCGCCGAGACGATCACGGCCCAGGCCGCCGCGTTCCTCGCGCGCGTGGAGGAGCGCGACCCGGCCGAGCCGCTCTCCACGCCGCTGGGCCGCATGAGCCCGGCCGTCCTCGGCTCGTACCTGCTGACCCATATGCTCGGCCACGGCTATGACCTCGCCCTCGCCCTGGACCGCCCCCACATGCTCGACGCCCGTCGGGTCGCGCTCACCCTGCCCTTCATGGTGGAGGCGATGCCCCGGGTCGCGGACCCGGCCGCCGTCGCCGGTCTGACCGCGAGCTTCGCCGTACGGCTCCGGGGCGGCCCGAGCTTCGGCGTCACCGTCACGGACGGCGCGGTCACGACCGGCCACGAGCCGCCGGCCCGTCCCGACTGCACGATCCTCACGGAGCCGGTCGCCTTCCTCCTCCTCGGCCTCGGGCGGCTCGACCCCTGGCCGGTGATCGCCCGGGGCAAGGCGCTCGGCTGGGGCCGCAAGCCCTGGCTCGCGCCCCGCTTCCCCCGGTTCTTCCGCGCGCCCTGACCCCGTCCCCGCGCGTTCTCGTCCCCGGCGATGGATCCTGGAGGTATCGGAAGGGGCCGCGCCTCGGTTCCGCGCGACCCGGCGATGCGAGGAGGCGGACGATGAGCCGCACGCTGGAGTGGACGGTCGGCGTGGAACTGACCGAGGAAAGCGGCAGGACGAAGGCCGAGGCCCGGCTGAACACCGGCACCTCGACCATCACGGGGCACGGCTCCGCGCGGTGCAACCCGGCGGACGTGGACGTGCCGGCGATCGGCGACGACCTTGCCGCGAGCCGGGCCATGAAGGACCTGGCCGGCAAGCTCATGCGGGAGGCCAACCGGGAGATGGAGGCGGTGGGCGCCGGGACCGTACCCCAGCACACCGGCCCCGGATACGGCTGGCCGGAGGCGGTCTCCTGACGGAACCGCCTCCCGCCCCGGGAGCCCGACGGGCGGGCGCCGCCCGGCCGGGCTTCCGGGGCATGCCCTGAGGGGGTTCGTCCCGCCCCGACGGTGACGGAACCCGGAGCGTCGGCCTACGGGGCGTCGACCTGGGGAGCGCCGTCACCTTCCCCGTACGCCATCCGGTCCACGACCTCCACCACCCCGTCCACCGTCTCGCACAGGCGCACCAGGATCGGGCCGAGGCCCGGGCGTTCGAGGGTGCCGCTCAGCGTCACCCGGCCCTCGTCGACGTCGATGTGCACGGCCGAGGGGGAGAGGCGCAGGATGCGCACGATCACGTCCTCGCGGATCTCCTCCTGGATGGAGCGGTCCCTCCGCAGGAACAGCTGGAGCAGGTCGCTGCGGCTGAGCACCCCGATCAGCCGGCCGTCCGCGTCCACGACCGGGAGCCGCTTCACCCGGTGCCGTTCCATCAGACGGGCCGCCTCGACGGCCGTCCAGGAGGGCCGGGCCGTCACGGCCGGGCTCGACATCATGGCCTCCGCCGAGCTCGGTCCGTCCTTCGCGGTGTGCCTGCGCAGCAGGTCCGCCTCGGAGACGACGCCCACGGGCCGGTTCTCCTCGTCGACCACCGGGACCGCGGTGATGCCGTACTCGTCGAGGAGCCGCGCGATCTCCTTGAACGAGGTCCCCCGCTGCACCGCGACCGCGGTGGGCGTCATCAGGTCCGCGACACTGCGGTGCCTCATCGTCCGTTCCGTCCCTTCTGCGTGCCTGCTTCCATGATCCCGCACCGGGCGGGAAAGGCGGTGCGGCGGGGTGCGTCCGGGGGCTTGTGGGCTTGACGCGACCATGGTTACCTCCGGTAAGTCGTCGTCGTGCCACGGAAGAAGGACCCCCCATGCCCTCTCCCCGCCCGTCCGGGACCCGCCGCTTTCTCGGAGCCCTCGCAGCCGCCCTCGCGCTCGTCACCACCTCGGGCGGCACCGGAGCCGCCGCCCCCGCCGGACTCCAGGAGGTGATGTTCGTCGGCAACAACTGGGACGGCACCGCCGACGTCATCGCCTCCCGCGGCGACCTCCACCGCCTCGGGCGCGTGAACGTGATCCCGGACAAGGAGGAGCGCCTCCGCGAGATCTACCTGAACCCCGTCAAGCTCGCCTACTTCCTCGGTGTCCGCAGCGGACCGGGCGAGGGCCACGACCAGTTCGTCGACGACATGTACGCGACCCCCGACGGTTCCGCCATGGTCGTCTCCCGACCGAGCTTCGCCGACGTCGTCTCCCTCGACCTGCGGACCGGGCGGATCAACTGGCGCTTCCCCGTGGCCGGCTACCGCGCCGACCACATGGCCGTCTCGCCCGACGGCACCCGCGTCGCGGTCTCCGCCTCCACCGCGAACACCGTGCACGTCCTGGACATCGCCACCGGACGCCAGGTCGGCTCCTTCAAGACCGGCGACAAGCCCCACGAGAACGTCTTCACCTCCGACGGCCTGCTCTGGAACATGTCGATCGGCGAGGTCACCACCGCGCTCGACGCCCCCTGGCTCGACTGGACCAAGGGCGACCGGAAGATCACCGTCGTCGACGCCCGCACCTTCGAGACCGTCCGCGTCATCGACATGCGCGACCGCCTCGACGCCTTCGGGCGCGGTGACCTCTCCGACGCCGTCCGCCCGCTCGTCTTCACCCCGGACGAGAAGAAGATCTACTTCCAGGTCTCCTTCTTCAACGGCTTCCTGGAGTACGACGTCGACTCCGACCGCATCACCCGCCTCAAGAACCTCCCCGGCAACCCGGCGACCGACCCCGACCGCACCACCTGGGTCAACGACTCGCGCCACCACGGCCTTTCGATCAGCCCCGACGGCGACAAGCTCTGTGTCGCCGGGACGATGGACGACTACGTCACCGTGGTCGACCGCGCCACCCTCCAGCAGGGCCCGCTCGTCCCCGCCTCCAAGCCCTACTGGGCGACCGTGAGCGGCGACGGCACGTCCTGCGTCATCTCCGAGAGCGGCGCCGACCGGGTGACCGCGATCGACTTCGCCACCGGCCGGCGGGTCGCCTCCGTCGACGTCGGCGACCACCCCCAGCGGGTGCGGCTCGCCCGCGTGCCCGCGGACTGGTCCGGCCCCGCGGCCGGCTGACGCTCCGTACGCCACTCCTCACGACAAAGGGGCTGTCGGATCCGGATCCGGATCCGACAGCCCCTTTCCCCTTGGGCTCAGGACCTGTTGACGACCACCTCGTAGAGCGAGTAGCCCCAGTCCGTGGCCCGCTTCACCCCGTGGACGCGTACGTACCGGGCCGGCTGCGAGGCGAACTCCGCCGTGTCGTAGCCACCGTCACCCGCGTCCGTGGACCACACGTCCCGCCAGGTCGTGCCGTCCTCCGACAGCTCGATCCGGTACGCGCGCGCGTAGGCCCGCTCCCAGTCGAGCGTGACCCGCCCGACCCGGCGCACCGAGCCCAGGTCCACCCGGAGCCACTGGTCGTCCGACCACTCGCTGGCCCAGCGGGTCCCCGTGTCGCCGTCGACCGTGAGCCCCGGCGAGAAGTTCACGAAGGGGTTCCACCACTGCGTGGTCGAGGCCGACGCCGGCTGCCCGGCCGCCAGGTTCACACCCGGCTCGTGGTCCTCGGTCCGCTTCCACGTGGTCAGGTACGACTCCGCTCCGTGCGACAGCTCGTCCACGACGCCCTGGCCACCGGGGGTGAGCCTGATCTGCTCGATCCAGTCCGGGACGAGACCGTTGTGCGCGGCGCCGTCCGTGTTGAGGTCCCAGGTGCGCTCGCCCGTGACCTGGCGGTCGAGGACCGAGCCTCCGTCGAAGCTGCGGAACGGGTACTTCACCGCGTTCGGCGCGTCCGCCCCGACCGGACCCGGCCAGCCGCCGACCCCGTTCATGTCCGTGCCGTAGCCGAACCCGACCCCGTACTTCTTCCGCAGCTCCGCCTTCTGCGACGCCTCGCCGACGAAGCCCTCGGCGCTGTGCATGTACGAGGCGGCGAACCCGCCGAGGCGGTAGAGACGCTCGGTCCAGTCCAGGTCCATCCAGCTGTGGCTGGACAGGACGCCGGGGTACTCCTCGGCCTCCAGCATGTCCAGCGCCCGTCCCGCGGCCTTGACGCTCATGTGGTCCAGCTCCAGCATCATGCCGCGCTGGATCATGCCCTTCAGGGCGTACTCACCGAGCCGCGTCAGACCCCGGGTGTTGCACTTGGCGTCGGAGGCGTACGAGGGGACGCTCACCCCGGCCGGCAGCTTCTCGGCCATCGCGGCCGGCGCGGCGGCGAGGCCGATCGGATTGTCGTGCTGCGGGCCCGCGCACTTCTCGGTGGCCCAGAAGGTGCCCGTCGAGAGGAACTGGCCGATGTTGACCGCCACGCCCGTCGTCCCGCTGTCGAAGCGGACGCCGCAGAGCGCGTTGTCGAACTTGTGGCAGAGGAACATGCTGCGCACGCCGAGCGCGTACAGCTCGTCGAGGCCCTGGTCGATGTCCGCCTGGCTGCACTGCGCGATGTCGAGGATCTGCTTGCAGCCGAAGGGCTCCGAGGTCTCCACGCCGAGGACGACGGCGAGCTTGCCCTGCTGGATCACCGAGCGGGCCTGGTCGGCGCTGGTGACGATCCGGAACCAGCCCTTGCCGGGGCCGCCGTACATCCCGTCGATGTAGTCCTGCAGCTCGTACGTCTTGCGGGCCTCCAGGCGGATCGCGGTCATCTCGTCGCAGGTGCGGTCGCGGGGCAGGAGCGAGCAGATCAGACCGTTGGTCACCAGGTCGTTGACGAGCACCCGCTGCCCGCCGCGCCAGGCGCGCTCGACCCAGGCGTAGTAGTTCTGCTGGTGGCTGAGCGAGTTGTGGGCGGGCCAGTCCTTGAACGTGGGCCAGCCGACCGGGTCGTGCTTCCCGTTGTCACCGCCCGTGAGGTGCTCGAAGAGCGCCCCCGAGCCGTCCGGGTAGTGCTCGGGACAGTCCTTGAGGGCGTCGGCGACGCCGGCCGTCGAGAACGTCTGCCCGCAGATCATCCGGCCGCCGAAGCCCTCGTTGGACATCAGGTGGTTGTGCGCGTCGACGAACCCGCGCACCTTGCCCTGTGCGTCCGTTCCCTTGAACGGCTCACCCGTGACGTTGATCTGCGAGTCGGGCGCGGGCCGGGACGTGGCGTCCCACCACGTACCACCGGCGGCGGCGGGGACCGGAGCGGAGCCGAACAGCACCGCGGCGAGGGCGAGGAACAGCGCCAGGAGGGCGGATCTGCCGCCGGTCCTGCGCGAGAAAGATCGAGTCATGTTGTGCGAGGCCTCCGGACGGTGGGGGTGTACCGGGCGCCCCGAGGATCGCGTTACCGGGGGTACGAGTCAAGAGTCCGGGTCAAATGACCTGTTGAAGTTCTGCAGGTGCCGCCTCGTTCTCAACCCTCGATCAGGGACACGAGTTGATCGGCCGTGAGGTCCAGGTTCCCGGCGGCCACCTTGTCGTCGCCGAGCACGAGGTACTGCAGGGTGAGCCCGTCGATCGCCGCCGCCAGATACCGTGCGAGCACCTCCACCGGCACCCGGGGCTCGACGCCGCGCACCCCGCGGACCTGCTCGATCAGCGCCGACGCCGACGCCACGTACTGCTCGTACTGGGCGCGCGCCAGATGCTCGAACCCGGGCTCCCGCAGGGCGTACTGGGTGAGGTCGTACGTCAGCATGTGCTCGCCCGGATGGGCCGTGACGTGGTCCCAGTACGTCTGCAGAGCACCCCGGACGGTCTCGCGCAGCGTCGCGCCCGGCTCGACCGCCGACATCACGCGCGCCACGTAGTTGCCGGTGATCGTCTCGATCGCGGCTTCGAGGAGCGCCTGCTTGGAGTCGAAGCAGTAGTGGAAGACGCTCAGCGAGACCCCGGCCTCGGCGCAGATCGAGCGGGTGGTGGTCCGGGCGACGCCGTCCCTGGTCATCGCCCTGATCGCCGCCTCGACCAGCTGCCTGCGTCGTTCGGCCGACGGCATCCGCGCCATGGTTCCTCCTCGCGTCCGGCGCAAAGGGTAACCGCAGCACCCACGCCTTCCCCCGCCGGTCCCGTGCGCGACGGGACCGGCTCAGCGAGCCGTCAGGGGGTGTACGGGGTGTCGCTGTGGTGGAGTTCGGTCAGGGTGGGTTCCGTCACGCGGTACACGGCGGAGCGGCGGATCGTCACGACGGCCGAGGGCTCGGAGTCCCCGCGCGTCAGGTAGACGACGGTCGCCTGGCGCGGTGCCGGTGAGGAGACGTCGATCGACACCACGGGGGTGCGGTCGCCGAGCGAAGCGGCTGCCACGGGCACCGGGGTGCCGGAATCGTTGCGCCAGGTGACGAGTCCGAAGAACTTGCCCGTGCCGCCGGTCGTGACCTTGACGGCCGCCACGGCGTCCTCGGCGGGGTCGCCCGTCATGTCCCCGATGCCGCACTGCGGCTGGAGCTCGATCACCACGCCGTCGCCCTCCCACCGTCCGTCGGTGAAGGCGACCGTCCCTGCCGGGGCGTCGGGGAAGTGGAAGGACGGAGTCTGCAGCGCCGCGTTCCGCAGCTGGTCACACGTCAGCGCGCCCGCCGAGGTGTCCTCGCCCGGCTCCGTCGGCTCCGTCGGCTTCTTCGACGCCGTCGGCGACGGCTTGGCCGATTCCTTTCCCTTGCCCTTCCCCGGAGCCTTCGAGGCGCCGGCGGACTTGTCGGGCTTGGGACCGGCACCCGCTCCGTCGCCTCCCGTGTCCTGGCAGCCCACCGTGACCGATGCCAGCATCATGGCCGTGATCAGCCACGTTCCCCGTGCCGACCGGCGTCTGTTCCCGTTCACCACAGGACCCCCTTTGTGTCCGTTCGCGCCGTCCGTCCGCCGTCCGGCAGGTCCGAAGACGCACTGTTCCGCACCGCGGTTGCGGGTGCGGGGCAGCGAGGAGGGCAAGGGCACCGTGGCCTGTACTCGTCCCCACGGCCGGAGATAATAAGCCTTCCCGTTCTCCCGCCTCCCGAAGAGCCGCCGTGACCGACAGCACCACCGCACTCCAGTCCACCGACCGGGCAGAGATACGCGCCGACCGCCGGCGGCTCGTCGCATCGGTCCGGGCCCATCGCCGCCTCCTCGACGGGCGGCGCCCCTTCGAACTCGCCGACCGCCGGCGGCTGAACCGCGAGGCCGGGGCGCGGTCCCGCGCGGAGGCCCGGCACGGCAAGGCCCTCCAGCGGATCCACGAGAAGCGCGCCAGGAGCGAGCGGTCGCTCACCGCGCAGCTGAACGGCCTGGACGGGAAGCGCGCCGGGCGGGAGCGCCAGGCGCTCGCCGTACTGCGCCGCGAAGCGATCGAACGCTCGCTCCGCGGCACGCGCCTGACGGCGAGCGAGGTGAACGGCGTCGGCACCGGACTCGTCCGCGACCTCGCGGCACAGGGCATCAGGACGGCCGCCGACTTCAAGCGGGTCAGCTGGGGCAAGGCCCCCAACGGGCGGGGCGGCGACGTCCTCTACATCCACCGCACCCAGGGCCGCAAGGTCCACATCAACGGCATCGGCGAGCACCGCGGCAGGCCCCTGATGGAGTGGCGGCGAGCCGCCGTCGCCCGGGCGGAGGCCCGCGCGCCGAAGGAACTGCCGCCGGACGAGCGGCACCGCATCGAGGAGATCATCGAGAACGAACGGGTACGCCTCCAGGCGGACCTCGCCGAGGTCCCCGGGACCGCCGAGGCCGCCCGCGCCGAAGCCGAACAGCTGCACGCGGAGCGCCTGGCGGAGCTGACCGACGCCGAGTGCGAGGCGGCGCAGGAGGCCGCGCGGCGCAGGGCCGGGTTCGACGAGATGGCGGAGCAGCTGCTCGCGCTCCGGGCCGAACTGGCCGCCCACGTCGACCGGTACGGCGATCTCGGGTTCCGCGAGCGCCGGGCGCGCTCCCGGGCCCTCCGCCCGGTCCCGCCCGCGCCACCGGCGATCCCGGCCCCTCGCACACCGGAGGGGGAGCCGGCCGGGACCGCGCCGGGTTCCGTGGCCGAGGCCCTGCCCGAACCCGGCGTCCGGGCGAGCCTCGGCTGGCTCGTGCCAGTCGCCCTCTTCGCCATGACCGCGCTGTTCGGCGCCGGCGTGACGGACGCGACGCCCCTCTGGTTCGTCCTCTCGGGCCGCCTGGTGGCGCTGGTGATGACCGCGGAGCTGCTGCGGCTGTGGATCCCGCGCAGGGACTGGCGGACGGCGGACGCCATGCCCGCCGGCACCGGGTTCCTCGCGACGGGCGTGTTCCTGGGTCTCGTGGCCGCGAGCATGTTCGCGGATCCGCTCCACGCGGCCGCCGGCGCCCCCTGGGCCCTGGCGGTCGTGTCCGTGCTCCTGGTGGTGGCGGGCGCGGTCCGGCGCGCGGGTACGGGATCGGGACCGGCCGTGTCCGGCTGAGGTCAGTCCCGTTCCGGGAGTTCCCGGCCCAGGACCTCGCGGAGTGCGGCGACCGCGTGGGCCCGGTGCTCGTCGAGCCAGCGGACGGTGGCCTCCTCGTCGCCGTGACGGAGCGAGGAGATCACGGCGCGGTGCTCCCGCACGGCCTGCTTCCGATGCGTGGGCTCGGTGTAGTACAGCGAGCGGTACGCGTCGGTGGCGTCCCACAGGGTCGTGATGAGGCGGACCAGGCGCGGCATCCCCGACGCCTCGATGAGGGTGAAGTGGAAGAGTCGGTTCGCCGTCGCCATCGCGGCCACGTCCCCCTCACCGGCGGCCCGTTCCACCTCTCGCTGGATCCGTTCGAGCGTGCCGACCGTGCCCTCCGGCATCCACCGGACGGCCATGCGGACCGCCTCGGTCTCCAGGAGCTCCCGGATCCGGTAGATCTCCTCCAGGTCGTCGAGGGAGAGCTCCGCGACGAAGTAGCCCCGGTGCACGTGATGGACCACCAGGCCCTCGGCCTCCAAGGCCTTCAGCGCCTCCCGGAGTGGCACCCGGCTCACCTCGAACCGGGCCGCCAGGGCCTCCTGGCGGATCGGCCCGCCGGGCCTGAGCTCCCCACTGGTGATGGCGCGCCGCAGTTCCTCCAGGACGAACTGCTGGGCGGTCTGCGGCCGCCGCTTCTGCACCGCGCTGCTCATCGCCTGTGACCTTCCGTTCCCTCGTGTCGCCACCGGCGGATTCCTCCGCCGGTGGCGACCATCTTCCTACGCGGGGCCGTTCGCCGCCGACCCCCTGTGGACAACTTCTCCCAGCTCCGCCCGGACGCCGTCCGTGTGCTCGCCGAGGCGCGGGGGAGCAGCGCGGTACGAGGCCGGGGTGGCGTCGAGCCGGATCGGGTTGGCGACCTGCCCGGGACCGGCCGCGGACTCCGGGACGCGAGGGGCGAGCCCCAGCCGGTCGGCGAGGCCGAAGGCGGCCGCCAGGTCGTTGATCGGCCCGCAGGGCACGCCGGCCGCGGTGAGCTCCTCGAACCAGCCGTCGGCGGTACGGGTGCCGAGCGGGCCGGAGAGGGCCTCGACCAGCTCCTCCCGGTGGGCGACCCGGGCCGTGTTCGTCGCGAAGCGGGGGTCCGCGGCGAGCTCCGGCCGTCCGAGCCGCGCGCACAGGGCCCCGAACTGCCGGTCGTTGCCCACGGCGAGGACCAGCGGCCGGTCCTGCGCCTCGAACACCTCGTACGGGGCGATGCTCGGGTGTCTGTTGCCCATCGCGCGCGGCACGACCCCGGCTCCGAGGTGGGCGGCGGCCTGGTTGGTGAGCGCCGAGAGGAGGGAGGTGAGCAGGGAGACCTCGACCCGCTGGCCCTCGCCGGTGCGTTCCCGGTGCCGCAGCGCGGCGAGGACGCCGAGTCCCGCGTGGAGGCCGGTGATGACGTCGACCAGGGCGACCCCGGCCTTCGTGCCCTGCCCGTCCGGTTCGCCCGTCACGCTCATGAGTCCGCCCATGGCCTGGACGAGCAGGTCGTAACCCGGCAGCCGCGCGCCCTCGGCGGTGCCGAAACCGGTCACCGAGCAGTAGACGAGCCCGGGGTTGCCCGCCCGCACGTCCTCGTATCCGAGGCCGAGCTTCTCCATCGTGCCGGGGCGGAAGTTCTCGACGAGGACGTCCGCGCGGTCCACGATCGCCCGGGCCGTGGCCAGGTCCTCGGGGTCCGTGAGGTCGAGCGACACGGAGCGCTTGTTCCGGTTCACGCCGAGGAAGTACGTGGCCTCGCCGCCGGCGAACGGCGGGCCCCACGCGCGCGTGTCGTCCCCGGAGCCCGGCCGCTCGATCTTGATCACGTCCGCGCCCAGGTCGGCGAGGAGCATCGTCATGTACGGCCCGGCGAGCACCCGGCCGAAGTCGGCGACGACGATCCCGGACAGGGCGCCGCTCGTGGGCGGCGTCCCTGGGGTGTCCGGCTGGTCTGCGCGCATTCAGCTTCCCTCGCTCCCGCTGGAGATACCGAAGACTGGAGGTTGGATCCGAATATTGGAGATCGGATCCAGGCGATCGGAGATCGAATCCAAGTGACTGGACATCGGATCCAGGCGGTTGGACATCGGATCCAGTCGATTGGAGATTGGATCCAATCGGACCGTACGGCCCGGATCTCGGATTTTCAATACTGGATCCAATATCCGATCTGGGGCTACGCTTCGGCTCGCCGAGTTGCCACAGTCGCCAGGAGGCCGTCCGTGAAGTCGCCGTCCACCCCCGTCCACCCCTTCGACCTGCTCGCCGTCGACGGACTCCTGACCGACGAGGAGCGGGAGATCCGGAACACCGTGCGCGCCGTCGCCGACCGCGAGCTGCGGCCGCACGTCGCCGGCTGGTTCGAGAAGGGCGAGATCCCCGCCCGCGAGCTCGCCCGCACCCTCGGCGGGATCGGCGTGCTCGGCATGCACCTGGAGGGCTACGGCTGCGCGGGCACCAACTCCGTCGCGTACGGCCTCGCCTGTCTGGAGCTGGAGGCCGTCGACTCCGGACTGCGCTCCCTCGTCTCCGTACAGGGCTCGCTCGCCATGTACGCGATCTGGAAGTACGGCTCCGAGGAGCAGAAGCAGCGCTGGCTGCCGAAGATGGCGGCCGGCGAGTACATCGGCTGCTTCGGTCTCACCGAGCCGGACGCCGGATCGGACCCGGGCGCCATGCGGACCAACGCCAAGCGGGACGGGTCCGACTGGGTGCTCAACGGCACCAAGATGTGGATCACCAACGGTTCGGTGGCCGACGTCGCCGTCGTCTGGGCGCGGACCGAGGAGGGCGTCCGCGGCTTCCTCGTCCCGGCCGGCACCCCCGGCTTCAGCGCCCCCGAGATCAAGATGAAGCTCTCGCTGCGGGCGAGCGTCACCAGCGAGCTGGTCTTCGAGGACGTCCGCCTTCCGGCCGACGCGATGCTGCCCGAGGCCCGCGGCCTCTCCGGCCCGCTCGGCTGCCTCAACGAGGCCCGTTTCGGCATCGTGTTCGGCGCGCTCGGCGCCGCCCGCGACTGCCTGGAGACGGCGATCTCCTACGCGAAGGACCGGGTCGTCTTCGCCCGCTCCCTCGCCTCCTACCAGCTGACCCAGCAGAAGCTCGCCGACATGTCCGTCGAGCTCGGCAAGGGCATGCTCCTCGCCCTCCACCTCGGCCGGCTCAAGGACGCGGGCGTGCTCACTCCCGAGCAGGTCAGCGTGGGCAAGCTGAACAACGTCCGCGAGGCGATCGCGATCGCCCGCGAGTGCCGGACGATCCTGGGCGCCAACGGCATCACCCTGGAGTACCCGGTGCTGCGCCACGCCAACAACCTGGAGTCGGTGCTCACCTACGAGGGCACCAGCGAGGTCCACTCCCTGGTCATCGGAAAGGCGCTCACCGGCGAGCAGGCCTTCCGCTGAACCGGGACCCCGTCCCGGTCCCTCAGCCCGTCGTCACGCGGTCGACGAACGCGTCCAGGTTGCCCGTCAGGCGGGCGACCTGCTCGTCGAGGGTGAGGGACTCCTCGTGGCGCCGGTGGCGCAGCTTCGGCTGCCGGCGGCCCCGGACGTAGAGGGAGCAGGCGAGGTCGGCGCAGAGGTAGATCCCGACCGTGTTCCCCTCGCGGCCGCGGCTGCCGGCCAGCGGCGCCACCAGGAGGGTGACGCCCGAGGACGCGTGCGCGGTCAGACAGACCTGGCACATGCTCGACTTCACGGCGCTGGTCCGGCCCGTGGCCGGGACCCGCAGGGTCACACCGAGCGGCCCCTCCTCGCGCGGCACGACCAGGTGCGCCCGCAGGGGCGCGCCCGGGTCGACCCAGCCGAGGAAGTCCAGGTCGTCCCAGGGGAGTTCGGCGAAGTCGAGGGGCAGCTTGAGTCGCGCCGCCTCGCCCTTGGTGCAGTTCACGAAGGACGAGCGGATCTGTTTGTCGGTCAGTGGTTCCACTCGGTGGACCGTACACGGACCCCCGGCGGCGGGCATCCGAATATGAGCCCCACGGGCCCGCTCGCCCCACCCGGCCCCCAGTCGCCCCACCGGCCCCCCGCTCGCCCCACCGATGCCCTCAGGCCACCCAGTCCGGCTGGGCCGGGTCGGCGAAGTTCCCCGGGGCGCCGTCCAGGGCCGCCGCGAGCCGCTCCGCCGCCGGCTCGTACACCTCCACGGGCAGTGTGAACGGGATCCGCAGCCGGTGCTCGTGCGTGCCCGGGTCCACGCCGAACCGGGCGCCGCCCTCCACCCGTACCCCGTGCCGCAGGGCCCGGGAGGCGAGGGAGGACGCGACCGGCCGGCCCAGGTCGATCCAGAGACACATCCCGCCCGGCGGTTCCGTCCACCGCCACTCCGGCACATGGCGGGTGAGGGCGTCGGTCAGCGCGGTCCGGCGCTGCCGCAGCTCGTCGAGCCGCCGGGGCACGATCACGTCCAGGCGGTCGAGCAGGGCGACGGCCACCAGCTGGTCGAGTACGGAACCGGACAGGTCGGCGGTGATCCGGACCCGGGCCAGCTCGGTCACGACCCGGGACGCGGCCCGCACCCAGCCGACCCGCAGTCCGCCCCAGCAGCTCTTGCTCAGTGAGCCGACGGAGACGATCTGTTCGCCGTCGCCCCCGCCGGCCGCCGCCGCGAACGGCAGCGGCGCGGGCACGTCCAGGGCGATGTCCGTCAGCGTCTCGTCGACCACCAGCCAGGTCCCGGTGGCACGCGCGGACCGGGCGAGCTCCCGGCGCTGCTCCGCCGGCATGAGCCGCCCGGTCGGGTTGTGGAAGTCCGGGATCAGATAGGCCAGTCGTGGCGCGGTCTGCCGGAGCGCGGCGTCGACGAGCCCGCTGTCCCAGCCGGTCTCGGTCACCGGCACGGGCGTGACGCGGAGCATGCGCCCGCGCATCGCGTCGAGGGCGTTGGGGTACGAGGGGTTCTCGGCGAGCACCCGGTCGCCGGCCCGGCCGAGCAGCGTGAGCACCAGCGAGACGGCCTGCTGCGCGCCGGTGGTGACGAGGATCTGGTCCGGGAGGGTCGGCAGGCCGCGGGCCGTGTAGCGCTCGGCGATCGCCGAGCGCAGCGTGGGCAGCCCGTACGGGTGGTAGCCCTGCGCGCCGGCGTAGCGGGGCAGCTCGGCGGCCGCCGCCGCGAGGGCTGCGGACAGCTCTTCCTCCGGAGCGTGCGGCGCGGCGAGGGCGAGGTCGATCGTGGCGCCCGCGTCGTCCTGGAAGGCGCCGAGCACGGTGGGCGCCTGTCCGTCCGGCAGTGCGGTCCACGTGCCGGCGCCGCGCCGGCTGTGCGCGTACCCGCTCTCCCGGAGCAGGTCGTACGCCCCGGTCACGGTGGTCCGGCTCACCAGGAGGACCGCGGCGAGCTCCCGCTCGGCCGGGAGCCGCAGGCGCAGCGCCACCCGGCCGTCGAGCAGCGCCTCCCGCACGGCCCGCGCGAGCTCCCGGTACCCGAACCGGCCCTCCGGAGGCGGGGTGAGGAGCGAGGCGAGCTGGCGGCCCGTCAGGGTTCGGTCCGCTGTATGGACCACGCGTGCCACTGCCATGCCAATCACTCCTTATTGGCTCTGCTGTCCGGGCCAATAAGGTTACAGACTCCTTCCCAGTGGCCTGGTGGCCACGTTCTTCAGATGTTCTTCAGGGAAGGAGACGACCGATGTCCGGACACTTCACCGACCGTGACGAGCGGATGTGGCAGCTGCGCGCCGAGGAGCGGGCGGCCCGCCCCCTGCCGATCGGAACCTGGTTCCGGGCCCTGCGCCGCCGGGCGGCACGCACCCGCGTGGAGCACGGCGCCGCGACGCCGACGCCTCGCGCCCACGCCTGCGAACCGGCATGAGCGGCCCGTTCCCGCAGGGTGGTGGCCGGGTCGTCGTCGGGGTGACCGGCTCGCTCGCCTCGCTCGCCGCCCTCCGGTACGCGGCCGCCCTCGCCCGCCGTGCGGACAAGCCGCTTCTCGCGGTGCTGGTCTGGGAGCCCCCGGAGGGGGAGGCGTTGTTCGCCCGGATGCCCGACCGGGCCTGGGCGCGGATGTGGGGCGACGACGCCCGGCGGCGCCTGGAGGACGCGCTCGTCGACGGTCTCGGCGGCGTCCCCGCGGGCCTCGCCTTCGAGGGCCGGGTGGTCCGGGGTCCCCCCGCTTCCTCGCTGTGTGCGATGGCCGACCGTCCGGGGGATCTGCTGGTCCTCGGCTCGGCCCCGGGGCGGGGCCGGTTCGCCCCGTTCCGCCGGCGGCCGGTGCTGCGCGCGGTCCTGCGCCGTGCGGCCGGGTCGGTGCTGACCGTGCCGGGTCCGGTCCTGTTCCCCGGCGAGGCCCGCGTCCTGCGGCGGAACGCCCGTACCTCCGTACCGGAGGAACGGACCGGTACGGAGGTACGGGGGCGGGCGCCGTCCGCGCGTCCCGGTCGGAGGACCGGGAACTGACGGCCCGAGGCCTCACACGACGGGAGCGGATCCGGGTCCGGGGGCGGGAGCGGAAGCCGAACCCGAGTGGGAACGCGACGCCGACGCCGACGTCGAACCCGACGGCACCTTGGATCCCGACGGGGAGAGCGAGGCCGCCGACTGGTTCTGCCGGTCCGCCTGCCCGCTCGCGACATCGGCCGAACCGCCCGACGCGGGCCCCGACTCCGGGCCCGACGACTCCGTCGACGGCGAGGAGTCCGTGGGGCCGGAGGAGTCGGACGGAGACTCCGGCGAGGACGTCGACGCCGAGGGGGAGAGCGTCGAGGGGCACGGCGACGGAGTGATCCCGTTGCTCGGTGTCGGGGTCTCCGTGCCCGTCACCGTCACGCACGGCACCGGCGACGACGGCGACACCGACGGGGACGAGCTGGACGGCGAGGGCGATACGAGGGTGGACGGGGAGACGCTGGGCGGCGGGGGAGGCGGCGGGGTCGGCTTGTCGTGCTCGCCGGTGTCCCCGTGCAGCCGCGCGAACCAGCCGTCGTCCTCGGGGTCGTACACCACGAAGATGTTCACGACCGTCACGGAGGGCGCCACCACGACGACCTGCTGGGAGCTGTACCCCTGCCACGGCGTGCCGGTCGTGCGCGGCGCCTTCTGCGCCACGGGGACGGACAGCGGATTGCCGCAGGCGCAGCGCACCCGGGGCACCCCGTGGCCGTCCACCATGACGGCCGTCCCGGCCTGGAGCACCGCCTGGTAGGTGGTGGCCGCGCCGTTGCGGAAGCCGTGGTTCGTCACCCGGGTGTCGACCCGGAGCTGGAGCGGGGTCAGGGAGCGGAGATAGCCGGGCACGTCGTCCGGCGAGATCCCGACGACGTCGGCGAAGGCCGCGTTCTTCGCCGGCGCGCCGGAGAGGTAGCGGACCTGCTGCTCGACGTCGCAGCTCGACACCGACTTCGTCCCGCCGTACAGGCCGGGCGTCGACCCGGACACCTCGGGTACGGCCGTGGCGGTACGGGGCGGCAGCGAGGCCGGCGGGGCGGAGCCGCCGCCGGTGCTTGCCGTCGACCGGGTGAAGGGGTCGGGGCCGGTCGCGGCGGCGTTCTGCAGGAAGACCTCACCGCCGCCGGAACCCGTCGTGCCGCTGTTGCCGTCGGGGCGGTTGGTGAGGACGACGGCGAGCGCCGCGGCCGCGACGAGGACGGCGGTGACCGAGGCGACCTTCGGGACGGAGCGCCACCAGGGACCGCCGCCGCCCTTCCCGTCACCGCTCGGCTCCTCGCCGCCCGGTCCGGAGCCGCCGCCCGACGAACCGCCGCCCCCCGAACCGCCGTGGGGCGGTCCGGGCGGTGGTGGGGGACCGGCGCTTCCCGGGCGTGTGCTCGGACCCGAGAGGGGGCCCGAGGGGGGACCTGCGGGGGGAACCGACGGAGGGCCGGACGGCGGGTGGGACGTCACTTTTTTCCCTTTCTTCCGTTCCGCGCCCATTGTGTGCGCCGAATGGTGCCCGTCCGCAAGCGGAGCACCGCCCCCGGTACTAGCGTGGGCCGGGTGACGAGCAGTCGGCTCCCCACCTCCTCGCGGTCACCCGCGACCCCGACCGGGCCCTACACCCGCGTCGCCCTCCAGGCCCTGGCCGCCGTGGTCGCAGGGTTCGTCGCGATGGGCGTCGTCGCCGGGCTCGGGCTCTGGGCCGCCGGGGCCGCCGACCTGCCCGGCGGCTTCACCGCCGTCCTCGCCGCGGTCGTGGTCATGGCCTCGGGCGGCAAGATCGAACTCTCCGGCGACGCGGGCGCCCTCGCCGGCACCCAGGCCGAACTGACCGCCATGCCGCTCACCGTCACCCTGGTGGGTGCGCTGGTCACCGGCTACTGCTTCCTGCGCCCGCTGCGGCACCACGCGGTGACCAGCACCCGTGCGCTCCTGCTCCGCGCGGTGAGCGTCGTCGTGCTCTGGCTGGCCGCGCTCGGGGGCCTCTCGGCGCTCGCCCGCCACGACTTCCCGCTCACCCTCGGCGGTGGCACCTCCGAAGGGTCCCTCATGGACATCTTCGGCGAGCTCCTGGACGCCACGAACCCGACCGTCGGCTTCCGCACCGACGTCGGTCCCACGCTCTTCTACGGGCTCCTGTGGATCCTCGGCGTGCTCGTCATCGCCCTGCTCGTGTCCCGCAGGACCCCGCTGCCGCCCCGGCTCGTCCGCTACCAGGAACCCGTGCGGCCCGCGGCCTTCGCGATGCTCCTGCTGCTGCTCGCGTACGTCGTCGTGGGACTGGTCATCGGGATCGTCGTCGCGGCGACCAAGGGCCACACCGCCGAAACCCTCGCCGTGCTCCTGCTCGGCCTTCCCAACATCACCTGGCTCGCGCTCGGTGTGGGCATCGGCGGCTCTTGGCAGGGCAAGGCGGAAGGACCCTTCGGTCTGCCCATGCCGCAGATCCTCGACGCCGTCCTGCGGGGCAAGGGCGACAGCCCGGACCTCTCCACCGTCGACCTGTCCTCGCTCGCCGCGCAGGACGCACGCGCGTGGTGGCTGCTGCCCGTGGCCGCCGTCCTGGTGCTCGCGGCGGCCTTCCTGGCGGCCGTCCGCTCCCCGGCCCGGATCTCGCTCTGGAAGCACTCCCTGCACCTGGGCATCGCCTTCGCGCTCACCATGCTGGTCGCCGCACCGCTCACCCTGGTCGAGGCCCGCTTCGGCCTCTCGGTCCTCGGCATCGGCGACCTCGCCTCGCTCGGCGGCGAGGTGGTGCTCCGCCCGGACGTCTGGAAGACGACGGGCTTCGCGCTGCTCTGGGGCCTGGTGCTCGGATTCCTCGGCGGCCTCCTCGCCTCCCGGGTCCGCCGCAAGGGCGAGGTCGTCGACTAGGACCTGATCCGACGGGAACGGTCGGACAGGCCGCCCTGGCTAGCGGCCCATCCCGTAGACCTGTGGCGTCGTGGTGGGGCGGGTGCGGGAGAGCTTCGCTGCCGTGCCGCGGGCCGCTTCGAAGGCCAGGACCGGGTTTTCGTTCTTCCGCCAGGGCTGGGCGCCGCACCACGGTCCGATCAGGCGGAACTGCTCCAGGGCCGGCCCGTACAGCATCGCCCTGAGCATGTAGTGCGCCAGCAGGTGGCGCAGGACCGGCAGGCGCTCGTCGTCGGGCGCGACCCCGTCGAACGAGGCGGCGACCCGCTTCAGCATGCTCCTCGTCATCGGCGTGACGGACAGCACGAAGGAGGGCCCGTCGGCCAGTTCGTTCAGCGCGTGCAGGTAGATTCCCGCGAGCGGGCTGCCGGGTGGGGCCTTGTGGACCGCCTGGCGGGCGAACCGCAGCATCTCCCGGTCGCTGCCGAACCACTTGGCGCACCAGTACTGGAGGGCCTGCCAGTGCCCTTCGTAGTGGTGGGGCGCCCGGGCGACGAGTTCTTCCCAGAGCGGCTCGAACTCGTCGTGGCTGTACTGGGCTCCGCGTGCTGCCGTGATCATGACGACCCAGGGGCCTGGGTTCGCGGGGTCGAGCAGCGCCGCCTGCCGCGCCTGCTTGATCGCGGCCGGCAGCATGGCGCGGAAGTGTCTCATGTCTGCGGGCCAGACCTCGTGGGCGTACCCGCCGCCCCGGATCTCCCAGGCCCGGTGGACCATGAGGCTCGCGTGGAGGGTGGCCGCGTCGCAGTTCCCCGGCTCGGCGGCGCGCCACGCGCCGAGCCAGGCGTCGTCCTCCTGAGCGACCTGCTGCAGGAGCTCCAGCCGTGCCCAGCGCTCGTCCCAGTCCTCGCCGGCCGCCGCGACGTACCGCTCGGCGGACCGCCAGTCCCCTTCCCACGCGGCGTCGGCCACCGACTGCCGCTCCTCGGTCCGGTGGGGCGGCGGGGGAGGGCCGGGGCGTCGCGGGTCGAGCACCTCGCGGGGCGGCAGGCCGTAGGCGGAGGCCACGAACTGCTCTCCGGCCCAGCCGGCGGCACGGCGGGGGGAGACGAAGAGGCGGTAGAGCACGATCAGGAACACGCCGAATACGACGGCGAGGAGGATGGTCACGGCGGGGATCATCCCGGAGTCGATCACTCTCCGCAATAGTTCAGGCCAACGATAAGGCGAGGTCAGGGCGGTCGGGCCCTCTCGGCCACCGTTGGGCCGCGGTCAGGGCCCGTCGGCCTCCGGGTGCTCGTCGAGCCAGGCGCGGGCCGCCGTCCGCTCGGCCTCGGTCGGCGTGGGGCGCACCTGGTCCGGACGGCGGATCAGATCGTGCTCCCGGGCCGCCCGCAGGCCGATCGCACGGGCCTCGGCGGAGAGCCCCGGATGATCCGCCACCTCCACCGCGCGCTGCCACCAGCCGCGGCGCATCGAGTCGAAGGAGTAGTGCCACAGCGGCTGCGCGGGGTCCACCGCCGCGAGGAGCAGTCGCCGCTCGACATGCGCGGGGAGGGCCCGTGTGCGCAGCAGGCGGTCGGCCACGAGGAGCGGGGACTCGCCGTCGAGCCGGGCGCGCACCAGGACCCAGGTGAGGAGCTGTCCGACGTCGTGGGCGCCGGACGTGACGACGTCCCACAGTTCGGCCGCCTTGGACTCGTCCGGGGCGCCCAGATGGGTGAGCGGCCGGAGTTCGTCCTTCCACAGCGGCCGTGGCCCGGCCCACCAGGCCAGCAGGTCCCCGGCGACCGGGTGTCCCAGGTCGAGGGCCAGACAGGTGAGGGTGACGAGCGGGTGGCGCCATTCCGTGTACGTGGTCCGGTACCGCTTGGTGAGCTCCTTCCTCCAGCGCGGCAGCAGTGCCTCGACCTCCGCCGCGCCGGCCGAGCCGTGGGCGTACAGCAGCTCCAGGCAGAAGCCGAGGCCCTGCATGCCGGTGCCGGGGTCGGCCACCCGCGCCCGCAGCCAGTGGACGTCGGCCTCGGTGAGCGTCCGGTACCGGTCGTGGACGTCGCACAGCGAGCCCTCGTAGGCGGTCAGGTCGGGGCCCGTGCCCGCGAGCAGTTCGTCGCGGACGGCGTCGTAGCGGTCGGCGGCGGCCAGCGCGTCCGCCGCGTCGACGCCGGTGACGTCGGCGTAGGCGGGGCCGAGCCGGAGGGCCTCTTCCCGTACGTGGGCGACCTGGTCGCGTGCCTCGTCGGCGGCGAGCACGCGCAGGGCGCGCGGCAGACGCTCGTCGGTGGAGAAACGCACCGCCGACAGCGCGGCGAAGGACCGGCCCGCCCGGTGGTCGACCCCCGACTCCCGCCGCCGGTCGGCAGTGACGGCCGTGGAGAGCGCCCAGGACAGACCCCGCAGCGACGCCTCCGTCGGCTCGTGCGCGTCCAGGTCCGCGGCGAGCGCGGCCGCCGCCAGGACCGCGTCGGGTTCGCGGACCGCCCGGTGGACCGCGAGCCAGGCGCCGACCGCCGCGCGGTCGCCGGCGAGCGCGAACTCCCGCAGCACGGCGAGCCCCCGCTCGGACGGCACCTCACGCACCACCTCGGCCGCCCGGGTCCCGAGTCCGGCGACCGCGTCCCAGGCCTCGGCGAGGTCGTGGCGCAGCAGCGCGTGGAGCAGCGCCCGCCAGCCGTCCCACTCGGCGAGCCGCCCTTCGTACGTCGCGCGCCAGGCGAGCGAGAGCCGCGCCGTCTCCTCGTAGGAGAGCCCGTCGCGGCGTTCGAGGGAGGTCACGAACCGGGCCGCGTCCGGCAGTTCCACGGGGTCCCGCAGCCGCTCGTGCAGCCACCCTGCCTCGGCCGCCGTCAGCGGGCGGTGGTGGAAGGGGTGCACGGTGCGGTCCAGCGGCTCGTCGAGCCCGTCGAGGAACTGCCGCACCCCGACGGGGTCCGCAGGGTCGGGCAGCCCCGCCTCGTCCCGATCCGAAAGCCGGTCGAGCCGGAAGGCCCCCTGCGGTCCGCCGTCGACGACGCGGAACCCGGCCGGCCCCGCGCCGAGCCCGGCGGCGACGGCCGCGTGGTCGCCGCCCCAGTACAGCATCAGCTCCCGCGTCAGGGCCCCCGACCGGTCGAAGGCCTGATGGGCCTGCCAGTGCCAGTACGCGAACGACGTCCCGTCACCGAGCCCCCGGGCCCCGATCAGCTCGGCGGCGTCCTCGTGCCCGTCGCTCTGGGTGTACCGGCCCCGGGTCGGCGGCGGAAGGACCACGAAGCCGTCACCGCCGAGCGTCCGCCACCATGCCTTGACGCCGTCGAGGTCCGAACGCGCGCGACGACCGGCCATGTGGTGCTCCCCCTGGACGTGCAGGCCTGCGTGGCGCCTGGAACGACACCCCCACCGATCACCCTCGCACACGCCACCGACACCCCCACGAACAGCGTTAGTCGAACTCCCGGAAGACCGGCCGCGCCCACGCCGGCGGAGCGGGCGGCGCACCGAGCCGCTGCGGCTCCCGAGGCACCACCGGATCGCCGCCGCCCGCGTCGGCCAGGGCGGCGCGCAGCGCGGCGACGAACTCCAGGCAGGTCCCGTACCGCTCGTCCGGCGTCTTCGCCAGCGCCCTGGCGAACACCGCGTCCGCCGCCGCGGGCAGCCCCGGCCGCACCTCGGAGAGCGGGGGCGGCGGATCGTACTGCTGCGCCCACAGCACCGCCCAGTCGGTGTCGCGGCGGAACGGCGGCGCCCCCGTCAGGGTCTCGAAGACCACGCACGCCAGGCTGTAGACGTCGCACCGGCCGTCCACCGGCTTGCCGGAGATCTGCTCGGGCGCCACGTAGTCCAGGGTCCCGACGAACTCGCCCACCGTCGTGAAACCCGTCAGGGACAGCGACTTCTTCGTCAGCCCGAAGTCGGTCAGGTACACATGCTCCGGGTGGTCGCCGTCGGTGCCCTCCGCGACCAGGATGTTCCCGGGCTTCACGTCCCGGTGCACCAGGTCGTGCGCGTGCGCCGCGTCCAGGGCCGAGGCCACCTGCACCGCGATCCGGCCCGCCTTCACCGGCGGCAGCGGCCCCTCGCGGTCGAGCAGGGCCACCAGGTCCTGCCCCGCCACGTACCGCATGGCGATGTACAGCACGCCCTCCGTCTCGCCCGCCTCGAAGACCGGCACGATGTGCGGGTGGTCGATCGAGGCGGCGACCCTCGACTCGTGCGCGAAGCGCTTGCGGAAGGTGTCGTTGCGGGCCAGCTCGGGCGCCAGCAGCTTCAGCGCCACCGTCCGGTCGAGGCGCAGGTCCCGTGCCCGGTACACGACGGCCATGCCGCCGCGCCCGATCTCGCCCTCCACGCGGTAGCCCGCGATCTCCTTGCCGATCAGCCCCGAGGCCCGGCCCGCAGGGATCTCCGGGTTCCCGTGCGCTCCGCCGACGGTCATCGCTCGTCACCGGCCGGTCCCGCGGGCCCCACGACCTGCGTCGGCGGGGGCCCGGCCGCCTTCGCCGGATCCACCTGGGGCACGACCTGTGTCGGCTCGTAGCCGGGGGGCGCCGCCTCGGGCTCCTCGGCCGGCTGCGCGGCTTCGGCGGAGGGCGCGGCCGACGCCGCGTACGTACTGAGCCCGACCCCGTCGCAGTACACCCAGCGCTCGTGCTCCGCGTCGTACAGCCACACCGACTCGCCGTCGACGACCATGCCGACCCGCAGGCCGCGGGTCCGCAGCCGGAAGCCCTCGCCGTCGAGCCGGCCCGCGCCCAGCTCCTCCGCCGCCCGCCGGTAGCGGCCCAGCGCGTCCTCGGCGCGGGCGATGAGCGGCCGGGGATCGGCGGTCCTGGTGAGGGGGCGGCCCGCCGCCGGAGGGTCGTCCGGCACGCTCACCAGGAGGCGCGCGTCGACCCACGCCGTCCAGCCGTTGGAGCACAGCACCCGTCCCCAGTCGCCGGTCCGGTCCACGAGCCGTACCGGCAGGAAGGCGTCGAGCGGCGCCGTGGGCAGCCCCGGATCGGGCTCCTCCCAGGCGGGCAGCCCGGAGCGCGGCACCACATGGGTGGGCCGGAAGTCCGGCACGTACTCGGGCACGGGGACGCTCACGGCCTCACCTCCACCAGAAGGACGCTCACCGGCCTACCTCCGCATGACGACCGGCTCGTGGCGGCGCAGCAGCCGCGCCACGGCCAGCCCGAGGACGAGACAGAGCACCACCATCATGCCCATGTCGAACAACCAGGCCTCCGCCGTGTGCCGCATCAGCGGATCGGCGGTCTTCTCGCTCGGCGCGATCTTCCCGATGTCGATCGTCGCACCCATCGCCGCGAACGCCCACCGGGAGGGCACGAGCCAGGCCAGCTGTTCCAGGACGGGCGTGCCGCGCACCTTGAGGAGCGCCCCGCAGAACACCACCTGCACGATCGCGAGGAGGACGAGCAGCGGCATCGTCACCTCCTCCTTGCGGACGAGCGCCGAGACCAGCAGGCCCAGCATCATCGCCGTGAAGGCGAGGAGCGCCACCGCGAGGGTGATCTCCACGAGCGGCGGCATCAGGACGCCCTTGCCGCCGGGCACGTTCAGCGGTACGCCGATCAGGGCCACCAGGGTCAGGACCACCGCCTGCACGACCGTGATCAGACCCAGCACCACCACCTTGGAGGCGAGGTAGGCGGAGCGGGAGAGGCCGACGGCTCTCTCGCGCCGGTAGATCGTGCGCTCCTTGACCAGTTCGCGCACGGCGTTCGCCGCGCCCGTCAGGACGCCACCCACACAGAGGATGAGCAGCACGTTCATCGTCGACTCGGGGTTGAGACTCCCCTCGGACAGGGCCCGGGCCATCGCGCCCATCACGAACGGCAGGGCGATCATGATGGCGAGGAAGGTCCGGTCGGCGGAGAGCGCCGCCGCGTACCGGCGGACGAGCGTCCGCAGCTGGGAGCCCCAGCTCTGCGCCTTCGGCGGCGGTCCGGGCTCCACGGCCGCCCGGCCGTCCGCGGGCCCGGGGGCGGGCGCGGGGACGTCGGGCTGGGCCATCGGGTCCGCGATGTACCGGCGGTGGAAGCGGGAGGACCGGTACTGCTCGGCCCAGTCGCGGTCCCGGTCGTTCTCGAAGGCCTCGAAGGCCTCCGGCCACTGCTCGAAGCCGAAGAAACCGAGGGTGTCCGCGGGCGGGCCGTAGTACGCGACCCGGCCGCCCGGCGCGAGCACGAGCAGCCGGTCGCACACGTCGAGGCTGAGCACGCTGTGGGTGACCACGACGACCGTGCGGCCGTCGTCGGCGAGCCCCCGCAGCATGTGCATCACGGAGCGGTCCATGCCCGGGTCGAGCCCGGAGGTCGGTTCGTCGAGGAAGAGCAGGGAGGGCTTCGTGAGCAGTTCGAGGGCGACGCTCACCCGCTTGCGCTGGCCGCCGGAGAGGCTGTGGATCGGCTGCTCGGCGCGCTCCACGAGCCCGAGCTCCCGGATCACCTCGTCCACGCGCGCGCGTCGCTCGGCCGACACGGTGTCCTCGGGGAAGCGGAGTTCGGCGGCGTACCCGAGGGCCCGGCGGACGGTGAGCTGGAGGTGCAGGATGTCGTCCTGCGGGACCAGCCCGATGCGCTGGCGCAGCTCGGCGTAGTCCCGGTACAGGTCGCGGCCGTCGTAGAGCACCGTGCCCCGGTCGGCCGGGCGCTGACCGGTGAGCGCGCCCAGGAGCGTCGACTTCCCCGCGCCGGAGGGGCCGACGACCGCGAGCAGGCATTTCTGGCCCACCGGGAACGACACCTCGTCGAGGAGGGTCTTGCGCCCGTGGTCGACGGTCACCGCGAGCGAGCGGACGTCGAGGGAGACCTCGCCGGTGTCGGTGAACTCGACGAGCTGCCCGCCGATCAGGCAGAACGCGGCCCGGCCGATGCCGACGATGTCCTCCGCCGTCACCCGGGCGTCCACGATGGGAGCGCCGTTGAGGAAGGTGCCGTTGTGGCTGCCGAGGTCGTGGATCCAGTACGTGCCGTCGGGCTGGGCACGGAGCTCGGCGTGCCGCCGGGAGACCACCAGGTCGGCGACGACCACGTCGTTGTCGGGCGCGCGCCCGATCCGGATGCTGTGGGTGGGCAGCGGCCGCACGGAGGTCGGCTGCCGGAAGGTGCCGGTCGCGGCCGGATGCTCGACGGAGGGGGGCCGCGGTGTCACGGGCCGGCCGAGGCTCACCGCGGAAGGCTCGGGCAGGGGCAGCGGCGGGGCCTCGGGGGCGGGCTCCCGCAGGGGCGCCGGCGCGGCTTCCGGCGGCAGGTCCCGTACGGCCTCCGGCGGCGGCGGGGGCGGCAGCAGAGGCGCGGCCTCCGGCTCCGGCACGGGCCAGGGCTCCGGTACGGGCTCCGGCGGGAACTCGGGAGGGGGCTCCGGTACGGGCTGCGCCCGGAACTCGGGAGGGGGCTCCGGTACGGCACGGGGTTCCGCCGGCCGGGCCGGGGCGCCGGTCAGGAGGACCGCTCGCGGCCCGTCGTCCGGATGCCCGAACCGTACGACCGTCCCCGGACCGACCTCCCGCGGCCGGGCCACCCGCAGACCGTCCGCGAAGGTGCCGTTCGTACTGCCCTCGTCCGCCAGGGTCCAGTGGCCGCCGGCGGCGCTGAGCACCGCATGGTGCCAGGACGCCCGGGCGTCCGCGAGCACGATGTCGCTGTTGGGGTCGCGCCCGATGCGATAGACGCGGCTCGGGTTCATGAGCGTCGCGTCCCCGTCGATCTCGAGGACCAGATCGGGCGCCGCGGGCACGACGGGCCGCTCTGCCATGCGTTGAATTTTATCCGCCGGTGCTGATCGCCGCCCGGGATGAGGACGCCGGTAGGGTGGGCGTCCGCCGCGCGAGCGGCCCCGACGAAGGAGAAGGAACCCGTGCCGAAAGGTGTCACCAGGCGACGGCCCCGCACGCGCGCGGCGCTCCTGAAGGCAGCCCTGGAGACCTTCGCCGAGCACGGCTTCCACGCGACGACCATCGAGCAGATCTGCGAGCGCGCCGGCTACACGCGGGGCGCGTACTACTCGAACTTCGCGAGCAAGGAAGAGCTCTTCCTCGCCCTCTTCGACGAGCACAGCGAGCGGACGGTACGGCGCCTCGCCGAGTCCATCGACGCGCTGACCCCCGAGGAGTACACCCTGACCCGGCTCGCGGAGCTCGCCGCCCGCGTCGAACCGGACGAGCGGGAGTGGTACCTCGTCACCACCGAGTTCACCCTGCACGCCATCCGCGACCCCCAGGCCGCCTGGGTGCTCGCGCGCCACGACGAGCGGCTGCGGGCCGAGATCGCCCGCGGCCTCACTCTGGTGCTGCGTCGGGCGGGACGCGAACTGACCGTGGAGGCCGACCGGTTCGCCCGCCTCCTCATCGCCCTGCGCGAGGGCGGACTCGCGCAGAGCTACGTGGAGCCGGCCGAGCTCCCGCCCGGCACCCTGGAACGGCAGTTCCTCGCCCCGCTCCTGGAGGCGACGACGCGCGAGATCCCCGGGAACGCCGGCTGAGGGTCAGTCGAAGAGGTCGGGGTCGGACGCGGTGATCTGATCCCACAGCGGGCGCGCCTGGAACCAGCCGGCCAGATGCCCGCCGATCTGCCCCCGGGTGAGCAGGGCCGTCTCACGGTCGATGAGCTGCGGGGTGCCCGCCGCCATCGCCAGGAGCTGCGCCTGGCAGGAGCGCTCCATGGTGACGAACCACCACACGGCCTCGGCGACGGAGTGGCCGACCGTGAGCAGCCCGTGGTTCTTGAGGATGACCGCCTTGAAGTCGCCGAGGGCCTTGGCGACCCGCTCGCCCTCCTCGGTCTCGTTCACGACGCCCCGGTAGTCGTCGTAGATCCCGTGGTCCTCGAAGAACGCGCAGGCGTCCTGGGTGATCGGGTCGAGCGGGATGCCGAGGCTGGAGAAGGCCTTGCCGTGCAGGGAGTGCGAGTGCGCGGCGGCGACCGCGTCGGGGCGGGCCGCGTGCACCCGCGAGTGGATGACGAACGCGGCCCGGTTCACCGGCCTCCGCCCTTCGAGGACGTTCCCCTCGTGGTCCACCAGGATCAGGTCCGAGGCCTTGATCTGGGTGAAGCTCATGCCGAACGGGTTGACCCAGAAGGCGTTCGGGTCGCCGGGATCGCGCACGGTGATGTGCCCGGCGACGCCCTCCGAGAAGCCGAACCTCCCGAAGATCCGGAACCCGGCGGCGAGCTGTTCCTTGCGGTACGCGCGCTCCTCCTCGACAGAGTCGAAGGTGGGCGGCAGCGGCACGATCGCGCCTTCGGGCAGCGGCCCGACGGCGGCGGCGATGGCGGGCGGCACGGTGCTCATGACGGCTCCTCGGTGAACGGGGTGTACGGGCGGGGCGTACGGCGCGCCAAAAGATACAGAGATGTATCCGATACGACAACGGATCAGGTGGTGGGGGCTCCGAACCGGGCCAGGTAGTGCCAGACCTTCTTCACGTCCTGCAGGTCGTACCGCCCCGAGCCGGCCGCCTCCTGCACGATCCGGGCGTCCAGCCGGCCGTCGACCGCGATCCGGGCCGCGAGCTCCACGTACTCCGGCCCCCGGAACGCGGGATGCCGCCGCAGTTCGTCGACGGAGACGCGGAAACCCCCGTGCCACTCCACGGCGCACGGCAGCCGCCGCGCCTCCTCCTCCACCTCCGTACCCCGGTGGCTCGGGTCCAGGACCAGTGCCTCCACGTCCCGCCCGATCACGAGCGGGCCGTGGACCTGCGCCTCGATGTAGTCGTCGAGCGGATCCTTCTCGTCGGCCTCGGCGAGGGCGATCAGGCGCATCCGGGACGCGACGCCGAAGTCGTCCGGCTCCAGGAAGCTGTCCGGATAGCAGAAGGTCGCCCGGTGCAGGGCGGCCGCCGTGAGCCGCAGATGGGCCGAGCCGAAGCGGGGAGCGGCCCCGAAAGGGCGGCGGCGGAAGTCGAGGGCGCCGTACACCGGGCGCGTCTCCGCCGGGGCCGCGTCGTACGCCCCGCCGAAGATGCGGCTCTCCCAGCGCCAGCGGTCCCCGCCGGGGTGGGCGGTCAGGCCGCCGTTGCTGGTGCCGGTGGCGAACTGGGAGCGGTAGACGCCGTCGTCCGCGAGCCGGTGCAGGAAGTGCGGGTGGAAGTTGACAGTGACCCGCAGGCTCGGGTCGAGGGGTTTCCCGGTGGAGCGGTCGGTGACATGGGCGAGGGCCCGCCGGGCGTGATCGTGGAGGGGTGTCATCAGGGCAGTGTGGCGGAGCGACGGGGGTTGCGGCCCGGGGTTTTCGGTGGCTACGGTCGAGGCGTGGGGGAAAGCGCTTTCCCCCTGCGTTCACCGCCGCCCGGCCCCGTCCCGTACCGCCCCTGGAGTCCACCGCGTGCCCACCGCCGACGTCCTCGTCTACACCCGTACGGCGGGATACCGCCACGACTCCATCCCCGCCGGCGCCACCGCCCTCGCCGAGCTGGCGCGCGAGCTCGGAAAGGCCGCCGAGATCACCGAGGATCCGGCCGTCTTCACCCCCGAGCGGCTCGGCCGGTGCGCCGCCGTCGTCCTGCTGTCCACCACCGGGAACGTCCTGACGCCCGAGGGACGCACCGCCTTCGAGGCGTACCTCCGGGGCGGCGGCTCGCTCCTCGCCGTGCACGCCGCCGCCAACGCCGAACCCGACTGGCCCTTCTACGGCGAGCTGCTCGGCACCCGGTTCGACGGCCATCCCGAGATCCAGCCGGGCCTGGTCCTCGTCGACGCCCACGACCACCCGGCGACCGCCCCGCTCCCGGAACGCTGGGCCCGCACCGACGAGTGGTACAACTTCACCTCCGATCCGCGGGCCGCCGGCGTCCGGGTCCTGGCCCGTGCCGACGAGTCCACCTACCGGGGCGGCACGCACGGCGACGACCATCCGCTGGTCTGGTGTCGGGAGGTCGACCGGGGGCGCTTCCTCTTCACCGCGCTCGGGCACGCCTCGGAGACGTACCGCGACCCGGCCTTCCGTGCCCATCTCTCCGGCGCCCTGGCCTGGCTCACGGCCTGAGTCCGCACCCCCGGCCGCCCGGCGGGCGGTCACCCCACCGCCCCGCCCCTGTTGCGCCGACGCCCAGGGAGCGGAAGGTTGCAGACGGGGGCCGATGACAGGAGGAGGCACGTCATGGGCATCGCCACCGTGAACCCCGCGACCGGCGAGACGCTGCGTACGTACGAGGCCCACGGGCCCGAGGAGGTCGAGCGGCGCATCGCCGCCGCCCACGAGGCGTACCGCCAGTACCGCACGACCTCCTTCGCCGAACGCTCCCGGCTCATGCGCGCCGCAGCGACCCTCCTCGACGAGGACACCGAGGACATCGCCCGCACCATGACCACCGAGATGGGCAAGCCGATCGCCGCCTCCCGCGCGGAGGCCGGCAAGTGCGCCAAGGCCATGCGCTGGTACGCCAAGCACGCCGAGGAGCTGCTCGCCGACGAGCACCCGGCCGAGAGCGACGTCCAGGACTCCGGGGCCGACGTGGCCCGGGTCCACTATCGGCCCCTCGGCCCGATCCTCGCCGTGATGCCGTGGAACTTCCCGCTCTGGCAGGTGATCCGCTTCGCCGCGCCCGCGCTCATGGCGGGCAACACCGGCCTCCTCAAACACGCCTCCAACGTGCCGAGGACCGCGCTCTACCTGGGCGACCTCTTCCGCCGCGCCGGATATCCCGACGGCTGCTTCCAGACCCTCCTCATCGGATCCCGCGAGGTCGAGGGCGTGCTCCGGGACCCCCGGGTGGTGGCCGCCACCCTCACGGGCAGCGAGCCGGCCGGCCGGTCCGTCGCCGCCGTCGCCGGCGACGAGGTGAAGAAGACCGTCCTGGAGCTCGGCGGCAGCGACCCGTACATCGTCATGCCCTCCGCCGACATCGTCGGGGCCGTGAAGACCGCCGTCACCGCGCGCGTGCAGAACAACGGGCAGTCCTGCATCGCCGCCAAGCGGTTCATCGTCCACCAGGACGTGTACGACGACTTCTCGGAGCGCTTCACCGCCGCCATGAACGCCCTCACCGTCGGCGACCCCCTCGACGAGGCCACCGACGTCGGCCCCCTCGCCACCGAGCAGGGCCGGGCCGACCTGGAGGTGCTCGTCGACGACGCCGTGGCACGGGGCGCCACCGTCCTGTGCGGCGGACACCGTCCCGAGGAGTCGGAGCTCCGGAACGGCTGGTACTACCGGCCCACGGTCCTCACCGGCATCACCCCGGAGATGCGGATCCACCAGGAGGAGACCTTCGGCCCGGTCGCCACCGTGTACCCGGTCAGCGACATCGAGGAGGCCGTCGCCGTCGCCAACGACTCCCCGTTCGGCCTCAGTTCCAACGTGTGGACGCGCTCCGCGGAGGACGTCGCGTTCTTCGTCCGCGACCTGGAGGCGGGCGGTGTCTTCGTCAACGGCATGACGGCCTCGCACCCGGCGCTGCCCTTCGGCGGGATCAAACGCTCGGGGTACGGGCGTGAGCTCTCCGGGCACGGCATCCGCGAGTTCTGCAACCCGACGACGGTCTGGCAGCGGGCCTGACCCGCCGGGGGCTCAGCCCGCCGTCCACTCCAGCAGCCGTTCCGCCGGCCAGGTGTTGATCACCCGGTCCGGCGGGACCCCGCACTCCTCGGCCCGCGCGCAGCCCAGGATCTGCCACTCCAGCTGACCGGGCGCGTGGGCGTCCGTGTCGACGGCGAAGTACGTGCCCGCCGCGACGGCCTGCCGCAGCAGCCGGCGCGGCGGGTCGAGGCGCTCCGGGCGGCTGTTGATCTCCACCGCCGTACCCGACTCGGCGCAGGCGGCGAAGACACGCTCCGCGTCGAACGCGGACTCAGGACGCAGCCGCCCGCCCGCCACCAGACGTCCCGTGCAATGCCCGAGCACGTCCACCAGCGGGTCGCGTACGGCCCGTTCGAGCCGGCGGGTCATCGACCGGGCGTCCATCCGCAGCTTCGAGTGGACCGAACCCACCACCAGGTCCAGGCGGTCGAGCAGCTCCGGCTCCTGGTCGAGCGAGCCGTCCTCCAGGATGTCGCACTCGATCCCGGTGAGCAGCCGGAAGGGCGCCCACTCCTCGTCGAGCCGCGCCACCACGTCCAGTTGCTCCCGCAGGCGCTCGGGGGACAGGCCCCGCGCCACCGTGAGCCGCGGCGAATGATCGGTGAGCACCGCCCACTCGTGCCCGAGCGCCGCCGCGGCGAGCCCCATGGCCTCGATCGTGGCACCGCCGTCCGACCAGTCCGAGTGCAGATGGCAGTCGCCGCGCAGCGCCGCCCGCAGCGCCTCACCGCCCTGCCCGTCCGTCTCCTTCGGGCCCAGCGAGGCCTGCAACTCGTCCTCCAGATGGGCCAGATACTCCGGCACCCGGCCCTCCAGAGCTTCCCGCACCACCGCCGCCGTCTTCGGGCCGACGCCCTTCAGGGACTCCAGCGTGCCGTCCGCCGCGCGCCGGTCCGCCTCGCCCTCCGGCAGCGCGGCGACGGTGGAGGCGGCCGTACGGAAGGCACGCGCCCGGTAGCCGGGCGCCTGGGCGCGTTCGAGGAGGAACGCGATGCGGTTCAGCGCGGCGACCGGGTCCACGACGACCTCCTCACCCACCGCCGGGGGCGGATTCGGCCGCCACCGGCGACGGCCCGATCTCGCACCACACCGCCTTGCCCTCGCCCCGCGGCTCCACGCCCCACCGGGACGCCAGCGCGTCGATCAGGAGCAGCCCCCGCCCCGAGGTGGCGGCCTCGCCGGGAGTACGCCGCCGGGGCCAGGCACTCGACCGGTCCTGCACCGAGAGCCGTACCCGCCGCACCGGCTCCGGCAGCACCTCCAGGGTCAGCACCGCTCCGCCCTCGGTGTGCAGCAGCACGTTCACGAGGAGCTCGCCCGTCAACAGCTCGGCGTCGTCGACGAGTTCCGGCATGCCCCAGTCGCGCAGCGCCTGCCCGACGGCCGCACGCGCGTCCGAGAGGCCCTGCGGGTCGGCCTGGTGGATGTACTGGTGGATGCGCGGCGCCCGGGGCGTGCCGGGGTCCGGGCTGCGGCGCAGCACGAGGAGCGCCACGTCGTCGCCCGAGCCCCACCGCTCCCAGAGCCGCTCGGAGAGGTGATCGGCGAGCGCCTCCGCCTGCGGCGGGCCGCTGCTGATGGCGCCCGACAGCGCGGCGAGACCGGACTCGATGTCCGAACCGGGCTGCTCGACGAGCCCGTCCGTGCAGAGCACCAGCGTCTCGCCGGGCACGAGGTCCAGCCGCGTCTCCGGGAACTCCTCGTCCCCGAACACGGTCGCCAGACCCAGCGGGAGCCCGCCCCGCAGCTTGGGCTGCCCGACCCGGCCGTCGGTGTGCCGGATCAGCGGACCGAGATGCCCGGCCCGTACGGCGCGCAGGGTGCCGCCCGCCAGGTCCACCTGCGCGTACGTGCAGGTCGCGAAGCGGTTGGTGTCCAGCTCGGCGAGGAACCGGGAGGCCCGGGCGAGGACGGTCGAGGGGGCGTGGCCCTCGCCGGCGTACGCGCGCAGGGCGATCCGCAGCTGCCCCATGATGGCGGCCGCGTGCGTGTCGTGGCCCTGGACGTCGCCGACGACGATCCCGACCCGGCCGCGGGGCAGCGGGATCACGTCGTACCAGTCGCCGCCGACCTGGCGTCCGCTCCACGCCGCGTGGTAGCGGACGGCGATCTCGCCGCCGGCGAACTGCGGGATCCGGCGCGGCAGCATCGTCGCCTGGAGTCCGGTGGCCAACTCCCGCTCCTCGTCGAAGAGGATCGCCCGCTGGAGCGACTGGGCGACGATCGCCGCCAGCCCGAGGGCGAGGTTGCGCTCGTCGGCGTTGAAGGAGGTGCGGCCCCGGTAGAACAGGGCCATGCCGCCCAGCGAACGCGCCTGCGCCACCAGCGGGAGATAACAGGCGGCCCGGAACTCCAGGCGCGTCAGGTAGGGGGCGAGCTCGGGGAAGTCCCGCCCCAGGGACGGGAACGAGGAGACGAACCGGGGCCGGCCGCTCAGTACCGCATCGGCCAGCGGGAGTTTCCGGTCGAGACGACGGCTGCGGAAGTCGTTGAGCACGTCGAGGGACTCGCCGCTGAGCGCGATGATGTTGAGCGAGCCGTTCTCGACGAGACCGAGCGCGAGACCGTCCGCGCCGAGCCGGGCGAGGCCGCCGGGACCGGTCAGGGCGGCCGTCACGTCGTCCACGGTCACCGCGCGCGAGAGCGCGTTCGTCGTCCGCTCGACGATGTTCGTCTGGACCTCGCGCCGCTTCTCCAGCTCCTGCACGAAGGCGAAGTGGGCGACCTCGGCGGTCGTGTCCCGCACGACGCCGACGATCCGCCGGGCCCGGCCGTCCGGCGAGCGCAGGATCCGCGCCTGCACATGCGTCCAGTGGGGTGAGCCGTCGGCCTGCGGGATGGGGAAGTGCGCCGTGTACGAGGTCGCGCCACCCTTGACGGCCCTCCGTACGACGTCGTCCAGCTTCTCCCGCTCGTCGGGGGCCAGACGCGTCACGATGGACCCCGGTCGCCCGTCGAAGGCGTCCGGGGCCAAGCCGAAGATCAGCAGCCCTGACTCGTCGACATCGATGCTGCCCCTGTCGAGATCCCAGTCGAAGCTGCCGGTCCGGTTCATGGCGAGCCACTCGGCGGGCCCGATCTCGCCACTGCGCGTACGCCGGTCGTCATCGGTCATCCTCCCCATTGTCGAACCCGCACCCCGCGGACGCCATGGCGGTGACACGGCGTGGCGCGAGTTCGCCGCGGCGGGCGTGTGCGAAGGCGGCCCGTCGGGACCGGCGGCGGGGGGCCTTGCCGGGACTCGGCATCCGGCGGCGGGGGGTCTTCCCGGGCCCTGGCATCCGGCGGCGGGGGGCCTTCCCCGGGCCTCCGGCATCCGGCGGCGCGGGGCCTTCCCAGGCCCGCGGCACCCGGCCGCGCGGGGCCCTCCCCGGGCCCCCGGCGGCACCCTGCCCCGGCGCGGGGCCTTCCCGGGCCCCGGCACCCAGCGGCGCGGGGCCTCCTCGGACCCTGCCCGGACTGCGCCGGGTGCCTGGGCCCGTGGGACCGCGGCCACCGGGCCGGGGCAGAATGGGCCGGTGCAGCCGCCCTACCGTGTTCTCGGCCCGTGCCAGGCCTTCCGTACCGACGACGGGACGGAGGCCGCCCTGAGCGGTGCCAGGCTCCGGGCCCTCCTCACCGCGCTCGCCGCCGCAGGCGGGCGCACGCTGGGCCCCGGCGCGCTGATCGACCAGGTGTGGGCCGACGGCGACCCGGCCGACGACCAGGACCGTACGGCCGCGCTCCAGGCCCTGGTCGGCCGCCTGCGCCGCGCCCTCGGCCGTGAGACCGTCGTCTCGGCGCCCGGCGGCGGCTACCGGCTCGCCGCCGGCCCGGACGCCGTGGACCTGCACCTCTTCGAACGGCTCGCAGCCGAAGGCGCCGCCGCCCTCGCCGACGGCCACGCCGAGCGGGCGGCCACGCTCCTCGACGAGGCCCTGGGACTCTGGCGCGGGCCCGCACTCGCGGACCTGCCCGGCCGGGACACCGACCCCGTGGTCGTACGCGTCGAACAGCGGCACGCCCAGGCGCGGCGCGACCGGCTCGCCGCCGACCTGGCCCTCGGGCGGGCCGTCGACGTCCTCGCGCCCCTCGCCGCGCTCGCCGCCGGGCAGCCCCTCGACGAACCCCTCCAGGCCCTGCGGATCCGTGCCCTGCGCGCGGCGGGACGGCCCGCCGAGGCCCTCGCGGCGTACGAGGAGGTGCGCGAGGCCCTCGCCGAGCGGCTCGGCACCGACCCGGGGCCGGACCTGCGCTCCCTGCATGCCGAACTCCTCGCGGAGGACGGGCCCGTACCCGCCCCGCCGCGTACCCTTCCCGCCCGCCTGACCTCGTTCATCGGCCGGGCCGAGGAGCTCGGTTCGCTCGCCGTCGCCTGGGAGGAGAGACGGCTCGTCACGCTCACCGGGCCGGGCGGCGTGGGCAAGACCCGGCTCGCCCTGGAGGCGGCCGGGACGTACGACGGCCCCGTCCACCTCGCCGAACTCGCCTCCGTACGCGAGGAGTCCACGGTCGCCGCCGCCGTCCTCACCGCGCTCGGGGCCCGCGAGACCCAGCTCTGGCACACCCCGACCGTCGCCCCGGCCGGACCGAAGGACCGGTTCGCGGCTCTCGTCGAGCACTGCGCCGGGCGCCGGATGCTCCTGGTCCTCGACAACTGCGAGCACGTCGTCGCCGAGGCGGCGGAGCTCGCGCAGGCGCTCCTCACCCGCTGCCCGGGCGTGACCGTCCTCGCGACCAGCCGCGAGCCGCTCGGGGTACCGGGGGAGGAGGTACGGCCCCTGGGCCCGCTGCCCGTGGACATGGCGCTCCGGCTCCTCGGGGAGCGGGGCGCGGCCGCGCGCCCGGGCTTCGACGTGGCGGAGGACCCGGAAGCGGCGGAGGAGATCTGCCGCCGGCTCGACGGGCTGCCCCTGGCGATCGAACTGGCGGCGGCGCGGCTGCGGATGCTGTCGGTCCGGCAGATCGCGGACCGTCTCGACGACCGCTTCCGCCTGCTGACCTCGGGCGCCCGGACGGTGCTGCCGCGCCAGCAGACCCTGCGGGCGGTGGTCGACTGGTCGTGGGACCTCCTCGACGAGGCCGAACGGGCGGTACTGAGGAGGCTGGCGGTCTTCACGGGCGGCTGCGACCTGACGGCGGCGGAGACGGTGTGCGGGGGCGGCGCGGAGCCGGGGGCACAGGGCGCGGGTGGCGCGGTTGCGTATGTGCCGCAGGTCCTGGGTGCGGGTGGCGCGGCTGCGTACGTGCCGGAGGTCCCGGGTGCGGGTGGCGCGGCTGCGCAGGCGGCACAAGCCCCGGGCGCTGATGCCCTGGACGTTCCTGGTCCCGATGCGCCGGACGTGTCCCGCGATGTGTCCGGCGGCGCGCCTGGCGGCGCGCCCGGCACGGGCGCCCTCGGCCTGCCCGACCTCCCGCGTGCCGACGTCCTCGACGTCCTCGACGTCCTTGATGTCCTCGGCGCCCTGGTCGACAAGTCGCTCGTCGTGGCCGCCCCGGACGACGCCGGGATGCGTTTCCGGCTCCTGGAGACCGTCGCCGAGTATGCCGGGGAGCGGCTCGACGAGGCCGGGGAGCGGACCGCGGTCGCGCGGCGGCACCTCACGTACTACCGGGAGCTCGCCCGCAGGACCGACCCGGAGCTGCGCGGTTCCGGCCAGATCGCCGCCATCGCCCGGTTCGAGCGGGAGCACGGCAACCTGCGCGGCGCCCTCCGGTCGGCCGTGGCGCTCGGCGACGAGCAGGAGCTGCTCTGCCTCGTCCACGTGCTCAGCTGGTTCTGGCAGCTCCGCAACCACCAGGTCGACGCCCGCACCTGGGCCGCCGAAGCGGGCCGCATCGGCCCCGACCCCTTCCAGGAGCCCGTCCGCCCTGCCGAGCCGCTGGACGGACGGTGCGTGGACGTGCCGCCGCCGTGGACCGGCGAGCGGTTGTGGGAGGCCCGGCGCGGCGGCCGGCTGTACGCCCTCGCGACCGAGGGCGGCGAGGGCGCGAGCGCCCTCGAACGCCCCGAGACCCGTGCCCGGCTCACCGCCCTCGTCGCCGCGTACCGCCCCGGCCTGCCGCAGACCAGCCGTCAGCCGGGCACGATGTGGTACTTCGCCCGGCTGATGACCGGGGAGCTCACCGGTCTCGACGAGACCCTGACCCTGATCGTCGACGCCTGCCGCGCCCACGGCCCCGGCTGGGACCTGGGCTTCGCGCTCCTCATGCGGGCCAAGCTCGTCGGGCACGGCCCCGACGCCGCCGAGGCGCTCGCCCTTTTCGAGGCGGCCGGGGACTCCTGGGGGATCGCGGAGTCCCTCGCCGCCCGAGGGGAGGCCTACGAGCGCGAGGGCAGGCTCGCCGAGGCCGCCGCCGACTTCGAGCGGGCGACCGACGCCGCCGCGCGTGTCGGCGCGCGCTCCCAGGTGCCCGTCTTCACGGCCCGCCTCGCGGCCGTACGACTCCGGCTCGTCCCGGCGGGGGACCCGGAGGCCGAACGCCTCCTGGCCGAGGCCGCCGACGAGGCCGGGAAGTGGGGCGCCGAGGCCGCCGGCACCGGCCGGCTGCTGCTCGCCCAGCACTACGGCCACACCGGGCGCACCGGCCTTGCCCGGGCCCAGCTCTCCCTCGTGGAGGGGGAGTTCGGGGAGGTCACCCCCGCGCTCTTCTGGGGCCTCGTCGGAGGCACCTGGGCGTGGCTCGACTGCCTCGACCGCGACTACGACCGGGCCCTGGAACGCCTCGCCCGGGCCGTCGTGGACGTGGAGACCCTCGCCCACCTCGTCGCCCCGCACCTGGTCGTCGCCCAGTTCGCGACCGCCGCCTGGGCCCGTGGCGGACGCGGCGGACCGGGCGACGCCGAGACGGGGGCCCGGCTCCTCGGCGCGTACGACGCCCACGCCGGCTCCGACACGGGCGGTGGCTTCCGTCCCTTCACCCCGCAGACCGAGGCCGCGATCCGGGCCCGCGCCGAGGAGGTGCTCCGCGCGGCCCTGCCGGCGGAGGCGTACACCCGCGAGTACGAGGAGGGCGCCGGCCTCGCCCTCAGGGCAGCCGCCCTCCTCGTCCGGAACTAGGCCCTATCCGAGCGACAGCCGCTCGCGCGCCTCGGCCAGGTCCTCCGGGGTCGGCGCGTCGTCCTGGGTGAGGCGGCGGCGCCAGTACCCGGTGAAGTGCACCGAGCGCCGGTCGACACCCCGCTCCTCCACGATGTGCCGCCGCAGCCCGCGCACGGCCGAGGCCTCGCCCGCCAGCCAGACGTACGGACGGCCGGCGGGCAGCGTGCCGGCCCGCACGGCCTCGGCCGGCGAATCCCCGTCACGAAGGTGGCGTACGGTCAGGTCCCCTGCCGTTGGCAGCGGCTGCTCCTCGGTCGCGTCGGGCACCTGGACGTACGCGACGGCCCGCCGCCCCGGCGGCAGCGCGGCGACGACCGTGGCGAGCGCGGGGAGCGCGCAGGCGTCGGCGTACAGCAGCGTCCAGTCGCCCGCGCCCGGATTGACGGGGACCGCGAACGCCGCCGAGGGACCGAACATGCCCAGGACGTCCCCCGGCCGCGCCGACCGCGCCCAGCGGGTCGCGGGGCCCGCGTCCTCGCCGTCCCCGTGGAGGAAGAAGTCGATGTCGACGGTCCCGGCGGCGGGGTCGTGCGCCCGGAGGGTGTAGCTCCGCATCCACGGCCGTTCCGCCTCGGGCAGCGCCGAATAGGCCCCGTACCAGCGCATCACGTCACCGTCGGGCTCGGGCACCGGCAGCACCGGCTCGGCCTGGCCCGGCCGGGGGAAGAACAGCTTCACCTGCTGGTCGGGGCCCGCCAGGACGAAGCCGTCGAGGCTCGGACCGCCGAGGGTGACCCGGCGCATGCGCGGAGTCACCGGGCGGACGGCGGTCACGTGCAGGCGGTGCAGGGGCTGGGGCTGGGGCAAGGGCTGGGGCATCGCGTACTCCTCGGGGACGGCGGGGCTGGCCCCCACCCTCCCCGTGCCGGTCGACACGACGCCGACAGCCCGTCGACGCGGGACGACCGCGGCCCCGGATGCGCTCACGGGGACCGGACACGAGAATGGCCAGTGCCGGACGAACACGTAGGAGGCGGCATGAACGCTGAGCCCGACAAGACGTCCCCGGGGGAGTTCCCGACGCCCGACCGGCTGCTGCACACAGGGTCGGAGGGCGATTACACGCCGGAGGACGTGGTCCTCGCCTCCGGTCGTGACGTGAATCCGAAGAATCTCGCATGGGCGGAACGCCGCATGGCCGAGAAGGGCCGGGCCTGCATGGACGAGCTCCTGCCGTAGGACGCACACCACCCTCCCGTAGGCCCCGGATCGGAAGCTCCGAACCGGGGTCGCGGGCATGCCGGGGGAGTCCCGAGGCTTCCGCATTTATGGAACACGTTCTACCGTGTCCGCCGTCGCGCGTCCCGAACGAGGACGTCGCGGACGCCGCAGGACGCCGCCACGGGAGGACGCCATGCACCTCGAGTACACGCCCGCACAGAACAGCCTGCGCGCCGAGCTGCGGGCGTACTTCGCCGAGCTGGTCCCGGACGACGTCCACACCCGCTACGAGGACCCGGCCGCTCAGAAGCGCTTCTACCGCGAGACCGTGCGACGCCTCGGCACCGACGGCTGGCTCGGGGTGGGCTGGCCCACCGAATACGGCGGCCGCGGGCTGACCCCCATGGAGCAGTTCATCTTCTTCGACGAGGCCGCGCAGGCCGGCGTCCCGCTGCCGCTGATGGCGCTGAACACCGTCGGCCCGACGATCATGCGGTACGGCACGGACGAGCAGAAGGCGTACTTCCTGCCCCGGATCCTCTCCGGCGAGATCGACTTCGCCATCGGCTACAGCGAGCCCGACGCGGGCACCGACCTGGCCGCCCTGAAGACCCGCGCGGTGCGGGAGGGCGACACGTACGTCGTCAACGGCCAGAAGATCTGGACGACGAACGGCGACACCGCCGACTGGGTCTGGCTCGCCGTCCGCACGGACCCCGACGCCCCGCCGCACAAGGGCATCACCATGCTCCTCGTGCCGACGAGCGACCCCGGCTACTCCTGCACGATCATCAACACGCTCGCCTCGCACGACACCACCGCGAGCTACTACGACGACGTCCGCGTCCCCGTCTCCCGTCGCGTCGGCGAGGAGAACAAGGGCTGGCGGCTCATCACCAACCAGCTCAACCACGAGCGGGTCACCCTGGCCGCCCACGGCACGATGGCGATCCGCGCCCTCCACGACGTCCAGCGCTGGGCCGCCGGCACCCCGCTCTCCGACGGCCGCCGCGTCATCGACCTCCCGTGGGTCCGCCGCACCCTGGCCCGCACCCACGCCCGCCTCGACGCGATGAAGCTCCTCAACTGGCAGATGGTGAACGCCGTCCAGAACGGCACCCTCACCCCGCAGGACGCCTCCGCCGTCAAGGTGTACGGCTCCGAGGCCCGCCGGGACGCCTACGCCGCCCTCATGGAGGTCGTCGGTTCGGCGGGCGCCCTCAAGGAGGGTTCGGCGGGCGCCGTCCTCCACGGCGAACTGGAACGCGGCTACCGCTCGGCCGTCATTTTCACCTTCGGCGGCGGCAACAACGAGATCCAGCGCGAGATCATCTCCTGGATCGGCCTGGGCATGCCCCGCGTTCGCCGTTAGGGCCGTTGTGACGCGGCTCCTGCCGACGAGGCCGGCCTGCCCGGCCCGTTCGGCACGTGGACACAGATCAAACCGACCAGGACGATGAGCGCGACCGGCCGAAGACGCTCCCGCTGAACCGCACTTCCGGACAGCCGAGGCGAGGGCCTGGATCAGCTCGGGGTTGTGGCGCCGGCACCCGACTGCCGCACGATCTCCGCGGTCGGAAACGCCGTCTGCTTGCTCTCGGTGACCAGACGGTGGAAGAAGGAGTCCACGACGACGGTAGGGCGTGCATGCCGGTCGATGATGACCGTGATCTCGGGCGGGACGTCGCTGGGGCGCCGGCCCGCGATCCAGTCGTGCAGGAAGACTTCGCGTTCCGTATCACCGCGCACGCGATCGAGCAGGTGGTATCGGAGCAGGTGGCTCGCGGTGTAGCAGCGGTCGTACGCGAGGTGGTTCGAGAGGAAGTCGGACTCGTCCGCCGAAAGGTCGAAGCGGGAACTCAGGGCAAGCCCGAAGTCGGCGAAGTAGAGCTGGTGGCCATCGGTCAGGATGTTGGCGAAGTGCGCATCGAAGTGGACAAGTCCGCGAGAACTCATGAAGGCAGCTCCGTCCATCAGAGCTTCCTCCACCCAGCGGAAGGGCGAGCCGTCCCCGCCTTCCGGCAGGGCAGCCTCGCGGTGGTCGGCCAGCCATCCGGCGAGTGTGTGCGGCACGTGCTCCAGGAAGACCACCAGGCTGTACGAGGACCGGCCGATGGCCTCCAGCCGGTCACGAACGGCGGGTGATCCCTCCCAGTGCGCGACGGCCCCCTCCAGGCCACCGAACACGTCGGTGAATCCTTCGGGAGGGGAGTCGGGCAGAACCCGCCAGTGGTACATCAGGGGGAATCCCGCGTACTCGTCGCCGAGAACCCAGTTCGTGGTCATGGTGTGCACGGCGAGCTCCCGCCAGGCACCGAAGCCGGCCGAGCCCACCCCGTACTGGTAGAACATCGGCAGTCCGAAGACGTTCGCCGTCGACCGCACATTCTCCGAGCGCAATTCGGTGGCCGTCAAAGGGATCCGCTTGACGAAGACGCGCGTTCCGTCGATGTCCAGCTCTGCCGACCTGCCGCCGATGCCCGACCCGAGCGGGGTGGCGGCTGCCACGACCTCCCCGAGCCGGTGGTCACTCAGCAAGGAGAGCTGAGTGCTCACGGTCCCGTAACCAGCCAGGCGCGAGGCGCGCAGCAGATCCTGGTCCAGCATCGACGGCTCCTCCGTGCCCGAACCAGGGCTTCGGCAATCCCATGTACGGCACCGACCTTACGCCGAAGAGGTCAGCCACTCCCGTAAACGATCCGATGCCCGAGTAAGACCAAATACAGTCGGACGAAGACGACTTGTGTCATGCGAAGAGTTCGAGTCCATGACGGCCCCTCAAGAAGCCTCCGCCGACCGTGAGTCCGAGGCCGCAAGTGAAGAGGCGCGTGCGGCGAGAGCGGTGACGGGGACACTGTCGAGCGCCCGGCAGGCCGGCGTACGCGTCCTGTCCGTCGCGTACCGGCAGCCTCCCGAGCACATCTTCCCGGCGGCCGTCGAGGGCGCGCCGGCCGCCTTCGATTCCGCTTGTGCCCACGCCGGCGGCCTCGGGGCCGACCCCGCACGCATCGCCGTCGGCGGCGACAGCGCGGGCGGCGACATCGCCGCCGCACATCACCACCGCCGGCTTCGACCCACTGCGCGACGACGGCGAGGGCTCGTCGAGGAACCCGGGCGTCCGGCCGGGACCGCCTGTTCCGAGAAAGTTGAGCACTTGTCATGTTCAGGGGCTTCCCAGGAGGGTCTACCGCCCGGTAATTACCGGGGGTAACACCAACTCCAGGAGGTTTCATGCTCAACTGCAGTCCACGGATGAGGACTTGGGCCGTCACGGCCGTGACAGCCCTGTCCCTCGGTGCGGTCGCCGTCCCCTCCGTGAGCGCCGCCCCTACCGCGACCACCGGCGTCACCGCGTCCACGCCGCTTCCCGCGGAACTGGAGCAGATCCGCGCTGCCGAGGCCACCGCGCTGTACGGCAGCCCGGAGGAACGGCCGATGGGTGAGCGGAAGACAGGGGTGATCTCGCTCGGCGACTCGGAGATCTCCGGCGAGGGTGCCGGGTCGTACTGGCCCGGCACCGACGGCCCGACCAACTGGTGCCACCGCTCGCAGGAGGCCGCGATCTACCGCACCGGCCTGTCGGACGTCGCGAACAACGTCTCGTGCTCCGGCGCCGCGACTTACCACGTCAAGATCGGAGGCTCCAAGCAGTACGCCGATCAGCTCGTCCAGTCCGACAATCTCGCGATCAAGGCCCGCAACACCCGCCTGAAGATGGTCGTGCTCGTGGTCGGCGCCAACGACGACGTCCAGTTCGGCCCGGTGATGACGGACTGCGTGGAGCGCTGGGTCCTGTCCAAGGGCACCTGCGAGCCGACGTACGCGCCGGGCTGGCAGGCCCGCGTGGACGGCATGGTTCCCAAGGTCACAGCCACCGTCGGCGACCTCAGGAAGACCATGAGCGACGCCGGATACGCCGCCGGGTCCTACAAGCTCGTGCTCATGTCCTATCCGTCCCCGATCAGCCCCGACATGCAGGACAACCCGAACTTCCCCGGGAAGCTCTCCGGCGGCTGCCTCGGCTACGACTCCGACGCCGCATGGGGCCGCAACACCGCCGTGCCCGCCTTCGAACGCGGCATCCGCAAGGCCGCCCAGCTCTCCGGCGCCGACTACCTCGACGCCTCCCGCCTCTTCCACGGCCACGAGGTGTGCACGGAAACCACCTGGGCGCGAGGCTTCTTCTACAGCGGCGCCTTCCCGCCCGACGAGAACTCCGTCCGGCAGTCGTACCACCCCAACGCCGCCGGTCACGGCGCGTTCGCATCGTGCTTCGCCCAGTTCTACAACTCCGGCCGGCACGAGGCCTCCTGCGCAGACCCCGCCTCCACCAACACCCCCAAGCTCTACGCCGGTGCCTGGGACGACATGTTCAAGCCCCTCAGGAACGAGGCCACCGGCCAGTGCATGGACGCCGTCGGGGGCTCCTCGCGCAACTACACCGCCGTCGTCGGCTGGGACTGCCACGGAGGCCCCAATCAGACCTGGTGGTACGACCCGGAGCGCGGATCGATCCACATCGGCCTGTCCCATGACCGATGCCTCGACTCCCGCGACATCCAGGCCCCCTCGGCCGCGATCCTGTGGGACTGCCACGGCGGCGACAACCAGAAGTGGACCCGTCCCGCGGACGGCACGATCCGCCCGGCGACCGCGAACGGCCTGTGCCTGACGCAGCCGGTCGCCGGCAAGGCCGTGGCCCTCCGTGCCTGCGACGGCTCGGCCGCCCAGCGCTTCGCGTAGGCCCCACCCGCACGAAGAGGCCCCCGGCACGGGACTCCGCCGGGGGCCTCCCGCTGCTCCACGATGCCGCCGGGCTCCGCCATCACCCGGTTGCACCATCAGCGGCGGTGGCGCGGCGGCCGGTTCCATAGCGTGCGGGTGTCAGCAGGATCGACTTTCGAAGGAGTCGGGACATGGGCGGCGATCCGATGCACGCCGAGCTCGACACGCAGGCCGCGGCCGTGGAGCCGCAGGTCATCGCGTGGCGCCACCACCTCCACCAGAACCCGGAGCTGTCCAACCGCGAGGTGAACACCGCCGGGCTGATCGCGGACCACCTGACCTCCCTGGGCCTCGACGAGGTCCGCACCGGCATCTCCGGGCACGGCGTCGTCGGCGTCCTCAGGGGCGGCAGGCCCGGCGACCGCGTGGTCGCGCTGCGCGCCGACATCGACGCCCTGCCGGTCAAGGAGGACAGCGGCGAGAGCTTCGCCTCCACCGTCGTGGACCAGGACTATCCCGGCGGCCCGTTCCCGGTCTCGCACGCCTGCGGCCACGACGGGCACACCGCCATGCTGCTGGGCGCCGCCACCGTCCTGGCCGGCGTCCGCGAGCAGCTGCCCGGCACGGTGCTGTTCGTCTTCCAGCCGGCCGAGGAGGGTGCGCCGGCCGGCGAGAAGTCCGGCGCGAAGCAGATGATCACCGAGGGCGCGTGCGACGACCCGGTGCCGACGATGGCGTTCGGCATGCACCTGGCCCCGCTGCCCAACACGTACGTCGGCTACCGGGTCGGCAACCAGTTCGGCGCCTCCTGCATGATCAAGATCGTGCTCACCGGGCAGCAGGTGCACGGCTCCACCCCGTGGATGGGCATCGACCCGATGCCCGCGGCCGGCGCCCTCATCGTCGGCATCGGGCAGCTGTACCAGCAGGTCCCCGCCTTCGACCCGGTCACCGTCACCATCGGCCACGTCGAGGACGTCGGCCGCTTCAACATCGTGCCCGGCACGGTCACGCTGTGGGGCACCATCCGCTGCACGGTCGAGGACGACATGGCCGACCTTCAGAAGCGGCTCACCGCCCTGGCCGAGCAGACCGCCGCCGCGTACAACTGCACCGCCGAGGTGGAGTACCTCCAGGACGTGCCGGCCGTGCACAACCTCAAGAAGTGGACCGACGCCGTCCTGCCCACCCTCGAGCGCGTCGCCGGCGCGGAGAAGGTCTACGAGACCCCGCCGACCCTCGGCTACGACGACGTCTCCGAGTTCGTCGACAAGTACGGCGGCGTGTACCTGATGCTCGGCGCGCAGGACAGCGAGCTGACCGACGCCGGGAAACTGGAGCCCACCCCCGGCGGACGAGGGCTGGTCCCCAACCACAACCCGCGCTTCTACGTCAACGACGACGCCCTCGTCCAAGGCGTACGCCTCCACTGCAACATCGCCTACGACCACCTGACCGGCACGATCACCCCCGAGGAGTGACGGCATTCCGGGCAGCCGGTCAGAAAACTCCTCCGTCCCGCGTGTGATGTCTGCTGCGGTCCTCGTGACGGTGGGCGCCTTCAGGGCGCAGGTGGTAGGGGAATTCGGCCGGCCTGGCGGCCGGGTGCCAGTCCCGTCCGCCGGGCAACGACCAGCCGTAGCGTACGGCGGCCAGCCGGAACACCAGAGACAGGACGATGCCCAGCCCCGTGCCGATCTGAGGAATGCCGGCGTACCAGCAGATGACGGTCGCCCCGGAGACCACCAGGGCGACCGCGGCGTACAGGCCTCATCATCATGCGACCGGTCCGGTCACCACCCGGCCATGACAGCGCCGACGGCTCCGGAGCCGTCGGCGCCCATCAGGGGCGGTGTGCGTCGGCGAGGTGTTGGTTGAGGAGCACGTTCGCGTCCACCGCGGCGCTGTAGTCCACGTCGCCACGGGCCTTCGTCCGCTGTTCGGCCAGCGCGGCGCACTTCTCGCACCCTGGCACGGGCTGGGCATCCGGGTGGTTGAAGTGGCTGGTCATGTTCCTCCTTGACCCGGGGCGGACGGTGAGGTGCGCGGGTGTCCGGTCGGCCCGGTACGGCCCACCCTGCACGTCCACCTGCACGGACGCCGCGCACGTGGATCAGGGCTTCCCTCGGCGAGAACATCCTCACGGTCTCTGACTCTCCGAACCCATGTGTGCGCCGACAATGTCCGACCCATGGCCACTGTCGCCGACGACAAACAGTGCGTCATGGGCGGGGAGTGGAGGCAGTGCTTGACGCCTGCCGTGGCCGGGCAGGCGATCAAGTGACGGTCGCCCATGTGCTCTGGCCCCGGTGCGGATGCGGAATGCGCGGCGGTGCCGAGGTTGGAGAGCAATCACCCGAATGGCTCGTGCCGCTTCGGGGCGAGGGTCGTTGGGAAGTCTGGAATTCCGGATCTGATCACAACCGACCACTACCCACCCGAACCGTTGCGCCCATCCGCGCAGCCCGGGACTCTCCCCGCCGCAGTGGCGGTGAGCACCCGGTGGCCGGCGCAGCGCAGGAGGAACTGAATGCGTGACGTCCTGCTGGATGACTTTCTCGGCACGATGGATGACCTGCAGGCCGACTTCCGTCGGCGCCTGGGGGCCATCCAGCACGAAGTGCTGCCCGGGGTCATGGAGAGCTCCCGCCCCGAGGGCAGCTACCTGCCGAAGCCTGGGAGGCTCGAGGAGTTCCGACGCTCGCTCGGGCTGGAGGCCATTTGGACCGACACCCGGGGGTCTGGCGCACCCAAGGAGCCTGAGGAGAAACCATTCATCTCCTCGCACCTCGACTAGCTCACTGACCAGGCATGACTTGCAGAAACGTTCACCCTGTGGCGCATGCCCGGACGGCGACGTGGCGGTCCGCCGAGACCCCGTCCGTGTGATCGACGCACGAGCACACACGCGTCTGGGGGTCGGTCAGGGTGAGCCCGAAAGCCGCCATGGGGTGATCTTGGTAGGTCGGCAGTGCGGTTCGGCGGGAGCGTCCTCGGCCGGGTCGCGCTCGTCGTCTTGGCCGATTTGATCGGTCCAGGTGCCGAAGGGGCCGGGCAGGCCGGCTCCTTCGGCATGGCGCTGGAGGGCATCACCCTCGAGTCGGTGCGCGCCCGGGCCACCGGGCCGGGTAGGCCCGCCGCTCCCGCGGCGCGGCTCTGCGCATGGACATGCACCAGGAAGGGGGTCATCGCGGCCCTGGCCGTGCACGGTTTCACCAACCGGCCCGACGGGTGCAGCCCGGGGTGGGACGCTGTGCGCTTCACCGAGGAAGACACCGCCCTCGGACAGCGGAACTCAGGTGCCTACGACACCACGAGTTGAACGGCAGGAAGCGGGCGCCCTCGACCAGCAGCACCGGCTACTCGGAGCTGCCTGGTGCCCATGAGCAGGCCTGGTCACAGCCGGCCCGGCCCGCCCGCCCTGTCCGGCCTGCCCGCCCTGTCCGGCCCGCCCGCCCTGTCCGGGCCGACCGGCGGCAGGGGTTCGCGGGCCGCGTGCCATGCGGCGGGGAGGGCGGCGACGCCCGTACGAGCGGCGATCACCCCGCCCGCGACGGCGCAGGTGGTGTCGATGTCGCCGCGCCCCGCGACGGTGATCCAGAGCCCCTCGTGCAGGTCGTCGAGGTGGCCTGCCGCGCACCACAGGGCGTACGGGACGGTGTCGGGCCCGGACATCCGGTAGCCGGAACCGAGGACCTCGGCCGCGTGCCGGACCGAGGTGTGTGCCGGCATCCGGGACGCGATCCGTACCCCGGACCGGACGTCGCTGTCGGGGAGTCGTGCGGCGACGGCCCCGAGGAAGTCCGGACGGGCCGGCGCGGGCCCGCCCCGGCTGCGGGTCGCGAGGGCCGCGGCGAGAGCCACCGCCACCGCCCCTGCCACCGCCTCCGGGTGGTGGTGCGAGACCGTGCTCTGCAGGGCGGCCTGCTCGGCCACGGCGTCGAGGTCCTCGGCGAGCCAGGCGCCGAGCGGGGCCACGCGCATGGCCGCGCCGTTGCCCCAGGACCCCTGGCCGCCGAACTGTCCGGCCACCACGTCCCGCCAGGGCTCGCCCGCGCCGATCCGGCGGAGCACGTCGTGCATCGACGCTCCGTAGCCGCGATGCGTGTCGTCGGCGTAGGCCTCGGCCAGGCGCAGGGCGAGGCGGTCCTGGTCGACGGTGCCGCCGCCCTCGGCGAGTTCCCGCACGAGCACGAGTGCCTGGGCGGTGTCGTCGCTCCACTGCCAGACCGGCTCGGGAGGGACGATCCGAGCCTCAAGGGCCGCCGGGCCTTCCCGGCGCAGGATGCCGAACCAACGGTCGCCGAAGGCATCACCGAAGGCGAGTCCGGACAGCGAGTCGAGCGCGGCGGCGGGCGGGGTGATCATCGGAGCAGTATGTCAGCGGTATTCGCAGAGGTAGGCGGTCTCCACCGCGACCTGCAGCTGGAACCTGCTGTCGCCGGGGACCTTGAAGTGGTCCCCGGCGGCGAAGGTCTCCCACCCGTCGGCGTCCGGCAGCTTGACCGTCAGGGCGCCGCTGACCACGTGCATGACCTCCGGAGCGGCCGTGCCGAACTCGTACTCACCCGGAGCCATGACGCCGATGGTCGCCGGGCCCTGCTCCTGGGTGAACGCGATCGACTTGACCGTGCCGTCGAAGTACTCGTTGACCGTAAACATGGGCGTCCTCGCGGGAATCGGGCGGAAGGAGTGGCCCGGTCATCGCGTACCGGCCACGGACAGGGGCACCTTAGCGGCGGCCGGGGCGGCCTCCTCGGACGGTCTCACGTGCTGGACGGAGCGGGTCGGCGCTGGTCAGGTCGTGGTCGGGCGGCCGCCGAAGGACCAGTCGTGGACCTCGATGTCGGCGTACCGCTCGGGGGTCCGCAGGACGGCCGCCGCCGTCGCCGCGTCCGGGGCGCGGACCAGGGCCGCCGTGCCGACCCAGGTCGTGCCGTCGTCCGCCAGCAGGGGGCCGTAGGCGATCAGGTCGTCCGGGGCGGGCGGCGGCGTGAGGTCGACGGGCTCGCCCTCCCCGAGGCCCAGGACCAGGTACCGGTTGCCGCCCTCGCGGCCGCCGGGGAACTCCCACATCGTCCGGCCCAGGGTGTTGCGCCACCGCCGCAGCAGGACGTCCCGGTACACCCCGGCCTGGTAGTTGGGCTCGTCGAAGGCGAACGCCCGGGCCGTGGCGGCGTCGGGCAGGTCCACGATGTGCACGCTCCCCGTGCACGTCTCGCCCGCCGCGTCGAAGGTCGGCCCGCGCGCGATCAGCTCCTTCGCGAAGCCGTCCATGTACGTCCAGTGCGCTTCGAGAAGGGCCTGCCTCAGGGGCATGGAAGCGGACCGGTCGCGGTGGTAACAGAGGAATTCCATGGGGCTCAGGATGTGCGCCCGGAGTGATCATGTCGAGGGGATATCGTCCCCGTCACCACCCGCACCGTCCCAGGGCCGTCCGTGGTCCGCCGCGTACGACCTGAACACCTTCTCCGGGGGCCCGCCTGTGCGCAGGAAGCGCTCGTCGAGGACGGTCGCCAGGTCGTCGAGCGCCGTGCGCAGGACCGAGGCGGAGAGCCGGACGTCCGGATGGCGGGCGTGCTTCGCCCGGTCCGCCAGGTCGACGGCGAGGTCGAGCCGGCGGGCCAGGGAGATGTTCTCGTCGCCGTCGTAGAAGTAGTACGACTCGGCGTACTGCAGGAAGTCGACGGTGACGGTCGAGAGCGTCGAGGCGAGGCCGTCCAGGATCGCGGCACCCCCGGCGGAGTCGAGGGCCGCGGTCGAGCCGTCGCTGCGGCCCAGGTGGGACAGGCGCAGGGCGAGCGCCCTGCGGCGGGCGAGGGCAGGGTAGATGCCGAGGATCCAGGCGACGGTCGCCGACAGGAGGGCGAAGCCCACCAGGGCCTCGATCGGCGCGAGCATCCGCAGCCACCCCGAGGCCGGCGCGATGTCGCCGAGACCGAGGGTGGCCAGGGTGACGAGGGAGACGTACAGCGCGTCGACCGGGCCCGCGTGCTCGGAGGGGGTGAGCCCCGTGGCGTACGAGAAGTCGTCCGGCATGCGCGGCCAGTAGATGAGCGCCCAGCCGGCGGCGATGACGAACGCCCAGATGGTGACGACCGTCATCATGCCCACAGGACCCGCCAGACCGACGGGCCGCCACCGCGCCCCGCGATGGGCCGAGAGGCGCCACACGCTGCGCATCACCAGCCTGCTCAGCCCGCCGTGCCGGGTGGGGTGCCAGATGGTGTGGAAGACGTCCCGCAGGATGAACAGGATCAGGGCCGCTCCGGCGAGGACGGGCAGCCACGTCATTCCGGCACCGTCCGCCCCGGGCCCGTCCGAGCGGGCCGGTCGTCATGCTTGCAGGACATGCTTCGAGCATGCGCGGCCGGGCGGCACCCCGCACGGGGACGGCGGTCGTGCAGGCCCGGGCGGAGTTCGTCGTCGAACGCCGCCCTGCCCGCGCCGGCCGGCTGTGGTCGGTCTTCCGTTACGAGGTGGTGTCCCTGCCCCGCGCGAAGACGACCGCGACGAGGGCCAGGCCCACGGCCGCGCCGATCAGCTGCATCCCGATGAACGCGGGGGCCGAGGCGGGGGCGATGCCCGCGAAGGTGTCGGTGACGGTGCGGCCGAGGGTCACGGCGGGGTTCGCGAAGGACGTCGACGAGGTGAACCAGTAGGCAGCGCCGATGTACGAGGCGACCGCGACGGGCGCGAAGCGGAGACGGTCGGTACGGGCCAGGCCGAAGATCAGCAGGACGAGCCCGGCCGTGGCGACCACCTCGCCGAGGAGCAGATGGCCGGCCGAGCGGTCGTGCGTGGACCACTTCACCAGCGGCTCGCCGAACATGGCGTCCGCGAGCACGGCACCCGCGATCGCGCCGACGATCTGGGAGGGGACGTAGACGGCGAGCTCGCGGGCGCTCACGCCGGTGCCCCCGCGGCGGGCGGTCCACCACTCGGCGAGGGTGACGGCCGGGTTGAAGTGGGCCCCGGAGACCGGTCCGAGCAGGGTGATCAGGACGCCGAGGCCGAAGACGGTGGCGGTGGAGTTGGCGAGCAGTTGCAGGGCCACGTCGTCGGTGAGCTGGGTGGCCTGGATGCCGGAGCCGACGACGATGGCGACCAGGGCGGCGGTGCCGAGCAGCTCTGCGGCGGCGCGGGAGGCGAGCGGGGCGGCATGGGCTGCGGGCCGGGGCGAAGGGGAGGCGACGGCGACGCCTCCGACGGCGGACTCGGTGACGGTCACGGGCAGGCTCTCTTGGTGTCGGCGTGGGTGCGGGCGGTCTCCGCGAGGGCGGCGAACTGCCCGGCGAGGGCTTCGATGACGTCAGGCTTGAGCCGGTAGTACGTGAACCGGCCGCAGGGCTCGGTCTCGACGACCCCGGCCTCGCGCAGAACCCTCAGGTGGTTGGAGAGATTCGTCTGCCGGGCACCCGTCTCCTCGACGAGATGGGTGGTGCACAGCGTCTCGCGGGCGAGCAGGGTCACGATCCGGAGGCGCAGGGGGTCTCCGAGCGCCCGCATCAGATCAGTGTCGACTGATGTCATCATGGGCTGATACTTTCACACCGGCCGAGGCCGATGTGCGCCTGTGCTGACGCCTCCCCGACCGTGCTGCCCCGAGGAAGAACCGATGACCGCTCCGCTCGCCTCCGTGCTGTTCGTCTGCGTGCACAACGCCGGCCGCTCGCAGATGGCCGCCGGGTTCCTGCACCACCTCGCCGGGGACCGCGTCGAGGTCCGCTCCGCGGGCTCCGTCCCGGGCGACCGGGTCAACCCGGCCGCGGTCGAGGCGATGCGGGAAGCCGGCGTCGACATCTCCGCCGCCACGCCGAAGATCCTCACCACCGAGGCCGTCCGGGCCTCCGACTACGTCATCACCATGGGCTGCGGCGACGCCTGCCCGGTCTTCCCGGGCAAGAACTACCTCGACTGGGCCCTGGAGGACCCGGCCGGCAAGGGCGTCGAGGCCGTCCGCCCCATCCGGGACGAGATCAGGGCCCGCGTCGAGGCCCTGATCGCGGAGATCGACGCGCAGCGCGAGGCCTGACCGGACGCCGGACCGACAGGGCGCCCCTCGGCGGAGGACGTCGTCCCGACCGGTTCCCCGGGGCCGGTACCGGCGTAGCCTGAGCGCCATGAGGCAGGATGCCGACCCCGGGCTCTTCGGTCCCCGCTCCGTCACCTGGCAGCTGCACAGCGACCCGGTGATGTGGATCGCCGGTGTCCGGGCCCTCTGGCTCCAGGCACTGCACCCCGTCGCCGTCCGCGGCGTCATGATCAACAGCGGTTTCCGGGAGGACCCCTGGGGCCGGCTGATGCGGACCGCGAACTTCGTCGGGACCCTCAGCTACGGGACCAGCGAGGCCGCCGAGGCGGCGGGGGCGCGCGTCCGGCGGATCCACCGGCTGCTCGCCGTGGACGACCCCGAACTACTGCTCTGGGTCCACTGCGCCGAGACCGACTCATACCTCTCGGTCGCACGCCGCTCCGGGATCCCGCTCACCGACGCCCAGGCCGACCGGTACGTCGACGAGCACCGCACCTCCGCCCGGCTCGTCGGCCTCGACCCGGACAGCGTCCCGGGGTCCACCGCCGAGCTCGCCGCCTACTTCGACGCGGTCCGCCCCGGCCTCGCCGCAGGACCGGACGCCCGGGCCGTCGCGGACTTCCTGCGCCGCCCGCCCGTCAAACCCGTCCTCGTCCCGGCGCGCGAGGTGATCTGGCGGCGCGTCAGCGCACTCGCGTACGACACTCTGCCCCCCTACGCCCAGGCGCTCTACGGCCGCCCCGCCCCGCCGCCGGAGACCGTCACCCACCGGCTCGTCGCGACGGCCAACCTCCTGCGCTGCGTCCCTGCCCGCCTGCGCTGGCGCCTGCCGCCCCGGCACATCCTGCGCGCCATGGACCGGCTCGGCCCGGAGACCCGGCCCGACCCGTATGCGTACCCCGCCCCGTATTCACTGTCCGACCCGGCGGCCATACTGGAGGAGCCGAGGAGGCAGTACGGAATCGACGGGGGCGGCAGCACACGATGGGGGACTCCAGACTGATCCAGGGCCGGTACCGCCTGCACGAGGTCATCGGTCGCGGGGGCATGGGCGAGGTGTGGCGCGCCACCGACGAGGCGCTCGGGCGCGGTGTCGCCGTGAAGTGCCTCAAACCGCTCGGGCCGCAGCAGGACCCGCAGGTCCTCACCGTGGTGCGCGAGCGTTTCCGCCGCGAGGCCCGGGTGGCGGCGGCGCTCCAGCACCGGGGCATCACCGTCGTGCACGACTTCGGCGAGGACGAAGGCGTGCTCTTCCTCGTCATGGAGCTCCTGGAGGGGCGCAACCTCAGCCAGCTCCTCGTCTCCAACGACCAGCAGCCGCTGCCCGTCGAGGACGTCGTCGAGATCGCCGACCAGGTCGCCGACGCCCTCGCGTACACGCACCGGATGGGGATCGTGCACCGCGACCTCAAGCCCGCGAACATCATGCGGCTGCGGGACGGCACGGTGAAGATCTGCGACTTCGGGATAGCGCGACTCGGCGCCGACATGGGCTTCACCTCCAAGCTCACCGGGACCGGCATCGCCATGGGGACGCCGCACTACATGTCCCCCGAGCAGATCGGGGGCGGTGGCGAGATCGACCACCGCAGCGACCTCTACTCGCTGGGCTGCGTGCTGTACGAACTGGCCACCGGCGCGCCGCCCTTCGACCTGGGCGACTCGTGGGCCATCCTCATCGGCCACCGGGACACGGTGCCGACGCCGCCGCGCGCGATCCGCGCCGAGCTTCCCGACTACTTCGACCGGATCGTCGTCGACCTGCTCGCGAAGGTTCCCGAGGAGCGGCCGGACGACGCGGGCGACCTGCGCCGCCGGATCGTCTCGGGCCGCTTCGGCGCGCCCTCGTTCCCGCCGCCCGCGCTGCCGTTGACGGTGCCCATGCCCGTTCCCCCGCCGGAGTCCGCGGCGGACGGGACCGCCCCCGCGCCCGCGTGGGTCCGGGGGATGACCGGCGGGCACCGCCCCGCGGCCCTCACCGGGCCGCGCCCGGCCGCCCAGGATCCCGCCGCGGCCGTCCTCACCACCGAGTGGACCACCGCGGCCCCCGACGGCCCGCCGCCGCCCGCCCCCGTGCCCCCGGCGGAGCTGGTCGCGGTGCTCGCCGGCCGCTTCCGGGCCGGGATGGGCCTCGGCCGCCTCGGCCGCTGGGGCGAGGCCGAGTCCGTGCACCGGTCCGTTGCCCAGGACCGTGCGCGGGCCCTCGGCGAGGACCACCCCGACACCCTGACCAGCCGTTACGAGGTCGGCTTCGCCCTCGCCCGGCTCGACCGCCCCGCCGACGCCCTGCACGTCTTCGGCGAGGTCGCCGAGGCCCGCGCCCGCGTGCTCGGCGACGAGCACCCCGACACCCTGGCGGCTCGTCAGGAACGGGCCTACGCCCTGGGCCGGCTCGGACGGCACACCGAGGCGTACGAGGTGTACGCCTCGGTGCTCGCCGCCCGCGAGCGCACCGTCGGCCCGGACCACCCCGACACCCTGCGCTGTCGCCACAACCTGGCGTACACCCTGGGCCGCATCGGCCGCCTGGAGGAGTCGTACACGACGGCGTACCAGGTCGCGGAGGCCCGGTCCCGGCTGCTCGGCGAGGCCCACCCGGACACCCTCGTGACCCGTAACGAAGTGGCGTTCACCCTCACCCGGCTCGGACGCGGGGAGGAGGCGCTCGTCCAGTACCGCGCGGTCGCCGACGCGCGCGCCGCCGCCCTCGGCCCCGACCATCCGGACACCCTCGCGGCCCGCTACGAGACCGGGGTCTGTCTCGGCCGGCTCGGCCAGGCCGCGGACGCGCTCGCCCTCTGCCGCGACCTCGTCGCCGCCCGCACCCGCGCCCAGGGCCCCGACGGTCCGGAGACGCTGCGCGCCCGCCAGGCCCTCGCCGTCAACCTGGGCCGGCTCGGCCGCTGGACGGAGGCGCTCGCCGAGTCCGAGGCCGTGCACGCCGACCGCAGTCGGGTGCTGGGCGCCGACCATCCGGACACGCTCTTCAGCCGGTGGGAGACCGCCGTCGCCTTCGGCAGGCTCGACCGCTGGGAGGAGGCGCTGGAGTGCCACCGGGCGATCGCCGCCGCCCGCACCCGCCTCCAGGGCCCCGCGCACCCCGACACCCTCGCCGCCCTCGACGACGAGGCCCGCAGTCTGGAGCGCCTCGGCCGCCACGAGGAAGCGGCCGCGCTCCTCATGAAGGCGGCCACGCCGCCGGGGGCCTGACGGCGCGGCGGGGCGCGGCGCGTACGTCGCTCACGCGGCCGGCGTGAGTTCCTTCGGGCCGTACGGGGCAGAGTCCGCGCCGGTCGCCAGGGCCCAGTAGCGGTCGCCGAAGGACCAGTGCCACCACTCCGTCGGGTAGTTCACCAGGCCCGCAGCGGTGAGCACGGAGCCGAGCAGCTCCCGGTGGGCGCGGGCCTCCGCGCCGATGTTCTCGGCGTGGGTGTAGCAGGCGCCGTCGCTCTCCTCCGGGTCCGCGTTCATCCGGGTCCCCAGGTCCAGCTCCCGCCCGTCGGCCCCGGCCAGGGTGAGGTCGACGGCCGCCCCGGCGCTGTGCGGGGCGATCTCGGGCGGGGACACGTACCGGCTCGCCGCCGTACGGATCCGCTCCTCGGGCCACCCGGGGTGGAGCGCGCGCAGGCTGTCGGCGTACTCCTCGAAGTACGCCCGCTGGAGCGAGGGCGGGCGGTACCCCTCGACGAACAGCAGCCGCAGACCGCCCGGCAGTCGTTCCTGCGCCGCGAGGAGGCGCTCGACGACGCCCTCACGCAGGTACGCGAAGGCGTCCGCGGGGTCCTGCTTGCGGGTGTCGACGAGCAGCGAGTCGACGTCTCGGACGTCCACGAGGCGTTCGCCGCATTCCGTCACGGGTATCGAGGCGACCCTCGGATCCGACATCAGAACGATCTCAGTCATCCCGTGATCATGCCGCATGACGGCGGGGTTCCCCCGGGACGGGGGCGCGTGTGAGCATGAGCCATGAGCGCCCCTGATCCACTTCCCGACGCCCAGGCCCCCGCCCGCTCGTACGACGCCGTCGTCGTCGGAGGAGGGCACAACGGGCTCGTCGCCGCCGCCTATCTGGCCCGTGCAGGCCGCAGTGTCCTCGTCCTGGAGCGCCTCGGCTCCACCGGCGGGGCGGCCGTGTCGACGCGGCCCTTCGCCGGGGTCGACGCCCGGCTCTCCCGGTACTCGTATCTGGTCTCGCTCCTCCCGGAGAAGATCGTGCGGGACCTCGGGCTGCGGTTCGCCGTGCGGAAACGGTCCGTCTCCTCGTACACCCCGAAGGGCGACGGCGGCCTCCTCGTCGGCGGCGGAACCGAGCGCACCCGCGCCTCCTTCGCCGCGCTCACCGGCTCCGACCGGGCGTACGAGGCGTGGCAGGGCTTCTACGGCCGGACCGGCGAAGCCGCCCGCCGGATCTTCCCCACGCTCACCGCACCCCTCCCCACCCGTGCCGAGCTGCACGCCCGCGTGGACGACGCCGAGACCTGGCGGATGCTCTTCGAGGAACCCCTCGGGGTCACGGTGGAGAAGACCTTCGCCGACGACCTGGTCCGGGGTGTGGTCCTCACGGATGCCCTCATCGGGACGTTCGCCGACGCCCACGACCCGACGCTCCTGCAGAACCGCTGCTTCCTCTACCACGTCATCGGCGGCGGCACAGGTGACTGGGACGTGCCCGTCGGCGGCATGGGCGCGCTCACCGACGCCCTCGCCGAGGCCGCCCGCGCTGCCGGGGCGCACATCCTGACCGGCCACGAGGCCACCCGGATCGAGACCGACGGGCAGCGCGCGGCGATCACCTACCGGACCACCGGCGGCGAAGGCACCGTCGAGGCCGGGCAGGTCCTCGTCAACGCCTCCCCGCAGGAGCTCGCCGTCCTGCTCGGCGAGGCGTCCCCACCCGCCCCGGAGGGCGCCCAGCTCAAGGTCAACATGCTGCTGACCCGGCTGCCGAGGCTCCGCGACCGCTCCGTCGACCCGCGCGAGGCCTTCGCCGGCACCTTCCACATCGCCGAGGGGTACGGACAGCTGGCCACCGCCCACGCCGAGGCGGCCGCCGGGCAGCTGCCCTCCGCCCCACCGTCCGAGATCTACTGCCACTCCCTCACCGACCCGACGATCCTGGGCCCGGAACTGGCCTCCACAGGTCACCAGACCCTCACGCTCTTCGGCCTGCACACCCCCGCCCGGCTGTTCGCCGCCGACAACGAGGGCACGCGCGCGAAGCTCCTCGCGGCGACCCTCGCCCAGCTCGACGCCCACCTGGACGAGCCGATCGCCGACTGCCTCGCCCTCGACGCGGAGGGCCGCCCCTGCATCGAGGCGAAGACCCCGCTCGACCTCGAACGCGAACTCCGGCTGCCCGGCGGCCACATCTTCCACCGCGACCTCTCCTTCCCGTACCGGGAGGAGGACGGCGGCCGCTGGGGCGTCGAGACCCCGCACGCCAATGTCCTCCTGTGCGGAGCGGGCGCCATCCGCGGCGGCGGAGTCAGCGGCATCCCCGGCCACAACGCGGCGATGGCGGCCCTGGGCCGCTGAAGGATCACCGAACGGCCGCCGAGGGGCGGCCCGGCGGGGCCTCTGGGTGAGGCCCCGCCGCCGGTGTTCTCTCCGTTCGGCCCCGTTGACGTCGCCGCCCTCCCGCCTGGGGTGTGAAGCTGATCTGCGAGCGCGCTTAAGAAATCCTCGATGGACCGAAAGCCTCGCGTACGGAAGATTCTCTTCCAGGGATCTTGGGCACTCAGCCGTGCCCGCACCCCCACATCACAGGACACGCACGTCGGGAGCCGTTGCATTGAAGGCACTGGTCAAGCTGAACGCGGAGCCGGGACTCTGGCTCACGGACGTTCCCGAGCCGGAGACGGGTCCCGGAGACGTCCTCATCAAGGTCAAGCGGACCGGTATCTGCGGGACCGACCTGCACATCCGCTCCTGGGACGGCTGGGCGCAGAAGACGATCGCCACGCCGCTGACGATCGGCCACGAGTTCGTCGGCGAGGTCGTCTCCGTCGGCCGTGACGTCGCCGACATCAACGTCGGCGACCTGGTCAGCGGCGAGGGCCACCTCGTCTGCGGCAAGTGCCGCAACTGCCTGGCCGGCCGCCGCCACCTCTGCCGCGCCACCATCGGCCTCGGCGTCGGCCGGGACGGCGCCTTCGCCGAGTATGTCGCGCTGCCCGCCTCCAACGTGTGGGTCCACCGCGTGCCCGTCGACCTCGACGTCGCCGCGATCTTCGACCCCTTCGGCAACGCCGTGCACACCGCCCTGTCCTTCCCGCTCGTCGGCGAGGACGTCCTCGTCACCGGCGCGGGCCCGATCGGCATCATGGCCGCCGCCGTCGCCAAGCACGCCGGCGCCCGCAACGTCGTCATCACCGACGTCAGCGAGGAGCGCCTCGCCCTGGCGCGCAAGACGGGCGTCTCGCTCGCCCTCAACGTCGCCGAGCAGAGCATCGCCGACGGCCAGCGCACCCTCGGGCTCAAGGAGGGCTTCGACGTCGGCCTGGAGATGTCCGGCAACCCGCACGCGGTGCGCGACATGGTCGCCAACATGACCAACGGCGGCAAGATCGCCATGCTCGGCCTGCCCGCCGAGGACTTCGCCGTCGACTGGGCGAAGATCGTCACCTCCATGATCACGATCAAGGGCATCTACGGCCGCGAGATGTTCGAGACCTGGTACGCGATGTCGGTGCTCCTGGAGGGCGGCCTGGACCTGAGCCCGGTCATCACCGGTCGCTACGACTACACCGACTTCGAGGCCGCCTTCGACGACGCGGCCTCCGGCAAGAGCGGCAAGATCATCCTCGACTGGACCACGGGAGCCTGACCCATGTTCGATTCCGTACGCGACTCCGTCCGTGCCACCCTCGAAGAGATCGAGCAGGCCGGACTGCACAAGCCCGAGCGGGTCATCGGCACCCCCCAGTCCGCGACCGTCGAGGTCACCGCGGGCGGCCGCCCCGGCGAGGTGCTCAACTTCTGCGCCAACAACTACCTGGGCCTCGCCGACAACCCCGAGATCATCGCCGCCGCCCACGAGGCGCTGGACCGCTGGGGCTACGGCATGGCCTCCGTCCGCTTCATCTGCGGCACGCAGGAGGTGCACAAGGAGCTGGAGGCCCGCATCTCCTCCTTCCTCGGCCAGGAGGACACGATCCTCTACTCCTCCTGCTTCGACGCCAACGGCGGCGTCTTCGAGACGATCCTCGGCGCCGAGGACGCGGTCATCTCCGACGCCCTCAACCACGCCTCGATCATCGACGGCATCCGCCTCTCCAAGGCCCGCCGCTTCCGTTACGCCAACCGCGACATGGCCGACCTGGAGCAGCAGCTCAAGGAGGCCACGGAGGGCGGCGCCCGGCGCAAGCTGATCGTCACCGACGGCGTCTTCTCCATGGACGGCTACGTCGCCCCGCTGAACGAGATCTGCGACCTGGCCGAGCGCTACGACGCCATGGTCATGGTCGACGACTCGCACGCGGTCGGCTTCGTCGGCCCCGGCGGCCGCGGCACCCCCGAGCTGCACGGCGTCATGGACCGCGTCGACATCATCACCGGCACCCTCGGCAAGGCCCTCGGCGGCGCCTCCGGCGGCTACGTCGCGGCCCGCGCCGAGATCGTCGCCCTGCTGCGCCAGCGCTCCCGCCCGTACCTCTTCTCGAACACCCTCGCCCCGGTCATCGCCGCCGCCTCCCTCAAGGTCCTCGACCTGCTGGAGTCCGCCGGCGACCTGCGCGAGCGCCTCAACGCCAACACGGCGCTGTTCCGCTCCCGGATGACCGAGGAGGGCTTCGACATCCTCCCCGGCGACCACGCCATCGCCCCCGTCATGATCGGCGACGCCGCCGAGGCCGGCCGGATGGCCGAGCTCCTCCTGGAGCGCGGGGTGTACGTGATCGGCTTCTCGTACCCGGTCGTGCCCCAGGGCCAGGCCCGCATCCGCGTCCAGCTCTCCGCCGCCCACTCGACGGAGGACGTGAACCGGGCCGTGGACGCCTTCGTCGACGCCAGGGCCGCCCTGCGGGGGTAGTGTCCGAAGGCTGAGACACTGGGGGCATGATCGAAGCGCGGCGGTTGCACATCCTCCGTGCGGTGGCCGACCACCGCACGGTCACGGCGGCGGCCGCCGCGCTCTATCTCACCCCCTCCGCCGTCTCCCAGCAGCTCGCCGCCCTGGAGCAGGAGACCGGCCACCGCCTGGTGGACCGCAGCGCGCGCGGCGCGCGCCTCACTCCGGCCGGCGAGATCCTGCTCAGCCACGCCAACGCCGTGCTCGCCCAGCTGGAGCGCGCCGAGGCCGAGCTCGCCGCCTACGGCTCCGGCGACGCCGGTACGGTCACGGTCGCCGCGTTCGCCACCGGCATCGGGCTCGTCGTGGCCCCCGCGATCACGGCCCTCGCCCGCACCGCGCCCGGCATCCGGGTCCGGGTCCGCGACGCGGAGGGCGACGAGAGCCTGCTCATGGTCCTGGACCGGCAGGTGGACGTGGCCGTCGCGGTCGAGTACCGGGGCGCCCCGGGCGAGGACGACGCCCGGCTGACCCGCGTCCCGCTGTACGCCGAGCCGTTCGACGCGGTCCTGCCGCCCGGCCACCCCCTGGCGGGCGACGAACGGGTCGCGCTCGCCGACCTCGCCAAGGACACCTGGATCGGGCAGTCCACCGGCAACCCCTGTCACGACGTGACCGTCCTGGCCTGCGAGTACGCCGGGTTCGCCCCGCGCTTCGCGCATGTCTCCGACGACTTCCGGGCCGTCGCCGCCCTCGCCTCGGCGGCCGCCGGAGTGGCCCTCGTCCCCCGCTCGGCGTTGCGCGGAATGGACCTCTCGGGCGTCGAGGTCCGCCCGGTGGACGGGGTCGCCCCCACCCGCCGGGTCTTCGCGGCGGTACGAAGAGGAGCCGAGGAGCACCCCCTGATCAGCCCGGTCCTCGACGCCCTGCGGGGCGCGGCGGGCCAGGGCGGCTGAGCCCGGCGCATGATGGAAGGGGGCTGCTCCCGGGAGGAGTCCGACCATGCCCGTCACCGAAGGCACCGTGCCGTTCCGCGGACACCGCACCTGGTACCGGGTCGTGGGCAGCGGCCGCGCCGGCCGGATTCCGCTGCTCGTCGTCAACGGCGGCCCCGGCTGTCCCCACGACTATCTGGACGACCTCGCCGCGCTGCACGAGGAGACCGGGCGTGAGGTCGTCTTCTACGACCAGATCGGCTGCGGCAGATCCGACCACCCCGACGAGCCCGAGCTGTGGGTCCTGTCCACCTTCGTCGAAGAGGTCGGCGCGGTACGGGCGGCCCTCGGCCTCGACCGCGTCCACCTCTACGGCCACTCCTGGGGCGGCCAGATCGCCCTGGAGTACGTGTTCACCCGCCCCACCGGCCTGGCGAGCCTGACCCTGGCCGGCCCCATCGCCGACGTCCCCGCCTACCAGGTCGAGGCGCGCCGCCTGAAGGACTCCCTGCCCGCGGACGTACGGGAGATCCTCGACCGCCACGAGGCGGCGGGGACCACCGACGACGCGGAGTACGAGCAGGCCACGATGGCCTTCTACAGGCGCTGGCTGTGCCGCCTCGCCCCGTGGCCGCCGCACGTCGCGCGCGCCTTCACGAACCTCCGCCGGGACGTGTACGGCACGCTGTGGGGTGCCACCGAGTGGAGCCTCACCGGCACCATGAAGGACTGGGACGTGACCGGCCGGCTCGGTGAGATCGACCTCCCCGTGCTCCTCACCTCCGGTCGCTACGACCTGGCCACCCCGGCCCTGGTCCGTCCGCTCGCCGAAGGCATCCGGGGCGCCTCCTGGGTCGTGTTCGAGGAGAGCGCCCATCTGCCCTCGGTCGAGGAACCCGAGGGCTACCGGCAGGCGCTCGCCGATTTCCTCGTGGCGGCGGAGGCCCCGACGGCGGCCCGCGCAGCCTGAGCCCCCACAGCCGTACGCCGGTCAGTCCGCCGAGCGCGTCCAGCCCACCGCTTCGACGCGGGAGCCGTCCGCCGGACGGTCCTCGTCGAACACCGGCCGCCCGGCCGCGTCCAGGAGCCGCAGCCCGTCCACGTACACCCCACGCCCGACGTACCGCTTGTCCGTCGTGTACCGCCAGCGCAGCCGTACGGGCAGGGCGCCCGGCTCCGGCACCTCCGCCGTGAGCCGGTGCCAGACCCGGCCCGACCAGCCGCTCGCAGCCCCGGTCGGGTGCGGTTCCGGCTCCTCTCCCGGGCGTACGGTGACGAACGGCACCGGCTCCCAGCTCGCCCCGCCGTCGCGAGAGGACTCCAGGAAGGCGGCGTCCTGGCCCGGTTCGGTGTCCCACCACAGGGAGCAGGCGAGGCGGGCCGCCCCGGGGACCTCCGGCAGGGTGAGGGTCGCCGTGGTGGCGCTCGCCATGCCCGAGTACCAGGCCGCGCGGCCCCCGGCCGGCCGCACCGGCACGGCTCTCGCCAGGCGGTCCGCCGTGGCGACGCGCGGCGCGGAGCCGGAGCGCCAGGACCGCACCGGGTGCACGGAGTTGCCGAGCACGATGAGGAACGCGTCGGTCGTCGGGTCGAGGACGAGGCTGGTGCCGGTGAAGCCGGTGTGCCCCGCTGTGCGCGGAGTGGCCATCGCGCCCATGTACCAGTGCTGGTTGAGCTCGAAGCCGAGGCCGTGCTCGTCGCCGGGGAAGGCGGTGTTGAAGTCGGTGAACATCAGCTCCACCGACGCGGGGGAGAGGATCCGGGCCCGGCCGTACGCGCCGCCGTTCAGCAGGGTGCGGGCGAGGATGGCGAGGTCCCAGGCGCGGGAGAAGACGCCGGCGTGGCCGGCGACGCCACCCAGGCTGTAGGCGTTCTCGTCGTGGACCTCGCCCCAGACCATGCCCCGGTCGAGGCCGGACCAGGGCGGCCGTGCGTCCTCGGTGGCGGCGATCTCCGGCCGCCAGGAGAGCGGTGGATTGAAACGCGTGCGGTGCATCCCGAGCGGAGCGGTGATCTCGTCGTGGAGCAGGGTGTCCAGACCGAGACCGGTGATCTCCTCCAGGATCAGCTGGAGCGAGATCAGGTTCAGATCGGAGTAGAGGTACGCGGTCCCCGGTGGGTTCGCCGGGGTCTCCGCCCACAGCAGCCGCAGCTTCCCCTCCCGCGTCGGCTCCCGGTAGAGCGGGATCCACGACCGGAACCCGGAGGTGTGGGTGAGCAGCTGCCGCACGGTGACGTCCTGCTTGCCGCCCCCGCCGAACTCCGGCAGGTACGCGGTGACCTTCGCCTCCAACTCCAGCGCCCCGCGCTCGATCTGCTGCACCGCCAGGATCGAGGTGAACAGCTTGGAGACCGACGCCAGGTCGAAGACGGTCTCCTCGGTCATCGGGATCTGCCGCTCCGGCGGCAGCTCGACACCGGTGTCGGTCTTCTCGTCGTACGCCGCGTACCGCACGGCCGAGCCGATCGCCCGGTGCAGGGCGACGGTCCCGCCCCGCCCGGCGAGCAGTACGGCGCCCGCGTACCAGGGGTGTGCGGGGGAGGGCCCGAGGAAACGTTCGGCCTCCGCGACGAGCCCGTCCAGGTGCGGCGCGAGCAGCCCGGCGCGCTCGGCCGGCCCGCGCCGCAGCGTGGTCCGCCGCGCGGCCGATCCCGACCCGGGCCGCGGGCCCTCCGCAGCTGCCGCACCCGGCACCGCACCGATCATCAGCGCCCCTCCGAGGGCCAGTACCCCGCCGCCGAACGCACGGCGGCTCGGCCTTCCGTCTCGTTTCGCTTCCTGCGTCATGCCCACCCTCTCCCACCGGGCGCGGTGGCGAAACGCGGACGCACCGGCCCCAAAGAATCTGACGTTGCGTCAGAAAACCTCTTCCCTCCGCCGCGCCGCTGCGGCATCCTGCCGCCCATGGAGACGGAGCTGAGTCGCACACTGGGGATCGAGCACGCCATCTTCGGCTTCACGCCCTTCCCCGCGGTGGCCGCCGCACTCACCAGAGCCGGCGGCTTCGGCGTCCTCGGCGCGGTCCGCTACACCGCGCCCGACGACCTCGCCCGCGACCTCGACTGGATGCAGGAGCACACCGACGGCCTGCCCTACGGCCTCGACGTCGTGATGCCCGCCAAGAAGGCGGTCGAAGGGGTCGGCGAGGCCGAGATCGAGGCGATGATCCCCGAGGAGCACCGGGCGTTCGTCCGCGCCACCCTCGCCAAGCACGGGGTCCCCGAACTGGCCGAGGGCGAGGCCTCCGGCTGGCGGATCACCGGCTGGATGGAGCAGGTCGCACGGAGCCAGCTCGACGTGGCCTTCGACTACCCGATCAAACTCCTCGCCAACGCCCTCGGCTCACCACCGCCCGACGTCGTCGCCCGCGCCCACGACCACGGGGTCCTCGTCGCCGCCCTCGCGGGCAGCGCCCGCCATGCCCGGCACCACGCCGACGCCGGCATCGACATCGTCGTCGCCCAGGGGTACGAGGCGGGCGGCCACACCGGCGAGATCGCCTCCATGGTCCTCACCCCCGAGGTCGTCGACGCGGTCTCCCCGCTGCCCGTGCTCGCCGCCGGCGGCATCGGCAGCGGCGAGCAGATCGCCGCCGGACTCGCTCTCGGCGCCCAGGGCGTCTGGCTCGGCTCGATCTGGCTCACCACCACCGAGGCCGAACTGCACTCCCGCGCCCTCACCGCCAAGCTCCTCGCCGCGGGCTCCGGCGACACGGTCCGCTCCCGCGCCCTGACCGGCAAGCCCGCCCGCCAGCTCCGTACCGAGTGGACCGACGCCTGGGACGACCCGGCGGGACCCGGTCCGCTCCCCATGCCGCTCCAGGGGCTCCTGGTCGCCGAGGCCGTGTCCCGTATCCAGAAGTACGAGGTCGAGCCGCTCCTCGGCACCCCCGTCGGACAGATCGTCGGCCGGATGAACTCCGAGCGCAGCGTCCAGCAGGTCGTCGACGAGCTCACCCGCGGCTTCGAGAAGGCCGTCGACCGCATCAACCGCATCGCCGGACGGAGCACCCAGTGAGCAACGGTCCCACCGGAAACGAGGCCCCCGCCGAAAGCCAGGCCCCCACCGGATTCTGGGCCCAGGCCGCCGCCGACCCCGGCCGCACCGTCCTCGTCGCACCCGACGGCGAGGAGTGGTCCGCGGGCCGCCTGCACGCCGAGGCCAACCGGCTCGTCCACGGGCTGCGCGCCGCCGGCCTCGAACGCGGCGACGCGTTCGCCGTCGTCCTGCCCAACGGCCCCGAGTTCTTCACCGCCCATCTCGCCGCCACCCAGGCCGGGTTCTACCTCGTCCCCGTCAACCACCACTTCGTCGGCCCCGAGATCGCCTGGATCGTCGCCGACTCCGGCGCCAAGGTCCTCGTCGCCCACGAACGGTTCGCCGAGGCCGTGGCCCTCGCCGCCGACGAGGCCGGACTCGCGCCCACCCACCGCTACGCCGTCGGCACGGTCCCCGGCTTCCGCCCGTACGCCGAACTCCTCGACGGACAGGACGGATCCGCGCCCGCGGACCGCACCCTCGGCTGGGTCATGAACTACACCTCCGGCACGACCGGCCGGCCCCGGGGCATCCGCCGCCCGCTCCCCGGCAGGCTCCCCGAGGAGACCCATCTCGGGGGCTTCCTCGGCATCTTCGGCATCCGGCCGGCGGACGGCAACGTCCATCTCGTCTGCTCGCCGCTCTACCACACCGCCGTGCTCCAGTTCGCGGCTGCGGCCCTCCACATCGGACACCCGCTGGTCCTCATGGACCGGTGGACGCCGGAGGAGATGCTCCGGCTCATCGACCGGTACGCCTGCACCCACACGCACATGGTCCCCACCCAGTTCCACCGCCTGCTCGCCCTCCCCGCCGAGGTACGGGAGCGGTACGACGTCTCCTCCATGCGCCACGCCATCCACGGCGCCGCGCCCTGCCCCGAGCACGTCAAGCGGGCGATGATCGACTGGTGGGGGCGGTGCGTCGAGGAGTACTACGCGGCCAGCGAGGGCGGCGGCGCCTTCGCCACCGCCGAGGAGTGGCTCAAGCGGCCCGGGACGGTCGGCCGGGCCTGGCCCATCAGCGAACTCGCCGTCTTCGACGACGACGGGAAACGGCTGCCGCCCGGCGAACTCGGCACCGTCTACCTCAAGATGAACACCGGCGGCTTCCAGTACCACAAGGACGAGGCGAAGACCGCGAAGAACCGCATCGGCGACTTCTTCACCGTCGGCGACCTCGGCGTCCTCGACGAGGACGGCTACCTCTTCCTCCGCGACCGCAAGATCGACATGATCATCTCCGGCGGGGTCAACATCTACCCCGCCGAGATCGAGGCCGCGCTGCTCTCCCACCCGGCCGTCGCGGACGCCGCCGCCTTCGGGATCCCGCACGCCGACTGGGGCGAGGAGGTGAAGGCGGTCGTCGAGGCGGCCGAGGGGTACGAGCCGGGGCCCGCGCTCGCCGCCGAGATCCTGGCCCACTGCGGCGACCGCCTCGCCGGCTTCAAACGCCCGAAGTCGGTCGACTTCGTCGCGGCCATGCCCCGCGACCCGAACGGCAAGCTGTACAAGCGCCGCCTCCGCGACCCGTACTGGGAGGGGCGGGAGCGCCGGCTGTAGAGGGTGCCCTGCGGACAGGACACCCTCCGGGCCCGTGAGCGATCACGGGCCCTGCGGCGTGGGGAGCCGACGAGCGGCCTGCAGCCCCAGGCGGTCCCCGAGGAAGGCCAGGATCTCGTCCCGGGCCCGGATCGTCGGGTGCCCGGCCTCGTCGACCAGGTGGGCGGTGACGACGCTGTGCGGCGTACCGACCATCTCGGCGAAGAACGGCGGCGGAGCCGGGTTCGCCGCGCTGTCGGGGAGGACACGGCCGTCGAAGGCGTCGCCGAGCAGCGCGCGGTACGCGGCGAAGCGGCGGCCCGTGCACCAGCGGTCGCCCTCGAAGCGGTAGGAGAGGACGGTCAGTCCGTCGCGGGCCACCCGCTCCTGGATCGCGCGCGCGTCGGCCTCGTCGAGTTCGAGCCCGGCGGGGTCGTCGAGGGGAAGGGACGGGTGGTTGACCACGGGCGCGATCACGGCCGGCTCCAGGGCCATGGTCAGGGCGAAGTTGCCGGTGAAGCACATCCCGATCGCGCCCACGCCCGGGCCGCCGCACTCCGCGTGCGCCCGGCGCGCCAGACCGCGCAGCCACGCCGCGACCGGGCTCGTACCGCCCCCGGCGAACGCCCGGAACTCCGCGCTGACGCACGCCCGCCGGACCACCTCCCGGCCGCCCTCCACCGTGGGGAAGGCGCCGTCGGTGCCGAAGAGGGAGGGCACGAGGACGGTGAAGCCGGCGTCCCGCACCCAGCGCGCGAGGCGCAGCACGTCGGGACTGATGCCGGGCATCTCCGGCAGGACGACGACGGCGGGACCGGAACCGGCCGCGTGGACCGTCTTCACCACGCCGTCCACGTCGATGAGCCGGGGGACGAAGTCGTCGATCGGATCGTCAGCGGAAGAAGTCATGCGCACAGCGTGGCCCGCAGAGCGGGACCGGGTGAGGGGCGAGATCGCCATGTACACGGGTAATCTCGCCACCATGAGTGCCCTGCGGGTCGGTGTCCTGGCGTATCCGGGATGTTTCGCGTCCGAAGTCTTCGGTGTGCCGGACCTGTTGACCATGGCCGGGCACATCGCGGGCCCCGACGGGGCCGGCTATCAGGTGTCGATCGTCTCGCCGCGCCGCCGGGTCACCGCCTCCGGCGGAGCGCGGCTCGACGTCGGCCCGCTGCGGGACCTCGACGTCCTCGTCGTACCGGGCTTCGAACTGCGCCTGGACGACGACCTCGACGGGCGGCTGGCCGCTCTCGGCCCCGAGATCGCGGCGATCCGCGCGCACTTCGCCGCCGGCACCGCCGTCGTCTCCCTCTGCGTCGGCGCGTACCTGCTCGCCGACGCCGGTCTGCTCGACGGACGCCGTGCCACCACCTCCTGGCTCCACGCGGACGCCCTCGCCCGCCGCCGCCCGGCCGCCGACATCCGGCCCGAAGAACTCGTCGTCACCGACACGGGTGTGACGACGACGGCCGCCTTCAGCGCCATGTACGACTTCGCGCTGGATCTCATCCGCCACCACGGCGGGCACCACGTGGCCCGCACCACCGCCCGGCTCACCCTCATCGACGACGCGCGGACCTCCCAGACCCCGTACGTCGACGCCCGGCTCCTGCCGCAGCCGGGCCACGCGTTCTCCGAGCGCGTCATGCGCCATCTCGACCAGCGCCTCGCCGCCCGCTACGACCTCGCCGGCCTCGCCGCCGCCTTCGGCGTCAGCACCCGGACCCTGCTGCGCCGCTTCTCCGCCGAAACCGGCCGCACCCCGCTCGCCCACCTCCAGTCCTCCCGCGTCCGCCGCGCCCGCCACCTCCTGGAGACCACCGACCGCACGGTCGCCGCCATCGCCGCCTCCGTCGGCTACCAGGACCCCAGCACCTTCGCCACCCTCTTCACCCGCCACACGGGCCACCCCCCGGGCGCCTACCGGGCGGCGTTCAGCCCCCGCCGGAAGGTTCCCGCCCCGGCGGCGGGTCCGCCCCGCCCAGCCCCGGCGCACCCCAGACCGGGAACCACCGCTCCATGTCCGGCTCCATCGCGAGGTCGCCCGCGAGCAGACCTCTGACCTGGAGTTCAAGGGCGTTGTCGCGGGTCTCGGCACGATCCGCGCGCGGGGCGAAGGGATAGAAGGTGCCGCGTTTGTAGAGATACACGAGCGCGAGGTCCCGCACCCGGTGCCCGTCGCCTCCCGGGGCACCCGTCCACGTGCCGTCCGTCCCCGTGTCCTCCGGCCCCGGGCCTCGCGCCGCCGCCGGAGCACGGAACGCGGTCAGGGAGCAGAGCAGATTCGGGCCGAAGCCGGCCTCCTCGAGGAGCGCGTTGACCGCGTGCAGGTCGTTGACCAGCGTGATCAGGTCCTCGGGGGGACGCCGGACGGTGAGCCAGGTGTAGCCGTACGCGTCCGAGGTGTACGTCACGGGGTACGCCCCTGGTCCCGCGTCCTCGCCCGCGCCCCGATCGGGTTCGGCCGCCACCTCGACGTCGAGGAGATCCCGTACGTCCCCCTTCAGACGCGCGAACGCACCGCCCTCCACCGCCGCGAAGCACACCGACCCGGCGCCGGCCGGCACGAAGCCGGTGCCCGCCTGGAGGGTGAGCGCGGCGGCCGGCAGCCCGAAGAGACGGTCCAGATCGGGCCGTACCGGCCGGCTGCGCCCGAGGATGCTGTCGAGGAGTCCCACCGCCGTCACGCCTCACCGAGCCGCGCCGAGATCCGCGCGAGCTGCTCCAGCCGCTGCTCCAGGGTGGGGTGGGTGGAGAGCAGCCGGCTCAGGCTCTCCTGGGAGGAGAAGGCGGGCGCGAACCAGAAGGCGTTGTAGGGCTCCGCCTTGCGCAGGTCCTGCGTCGGGATCCGGGCCATCGCGCCGTTCACCTTGGTGAGCGCGGACGCCAGGGCGGAGGGGCGGCCGGTGAGGAGGGCGGCGGCACGGTCGGCGGCCAGTTCGCGGTAGCGGGACAGCACCCGCGTCAGCAGGAAGCTGACGACGTAGACGACGGCGCTGACCACGGGGACCAGGATCACGGCGATGCCCAGGGTGCTGTCCCGGCTGCGGCCGAGACCGCTGTAGAGCGCGACCCGCGTCATCATCCCCGCGAGGACACCGAGGAAGGAGGCGATGGTCATGACCGCGACGTCCCGGTGCGCCACGTGCGACATCTCGTGCGCGAGGACCCCCTCCAGCTCCGCCGGCTCCAGGCGTCGCAGCAGGCCGGTCGTGACGCAGACCAGTGCGGTCTTCTCGCCGCGGCCGGTGGCGAAGGCGTTCGGCACGTCGCTCTCGGCGATCGCCACCTTCGGCTTCGGCATGTCGGCCAGCGCGCAGATCCGGTCCACGGTGCCGTGCAGCTCGGGTGCCTGCTCGCGGGTCACCTCACGCGCTCCCATGCCCAGCGCGGCGATCCGGTCGCTGAACCAGAACTGCCCGACGAACAGCACGCCCGTGATCAGCAGGATGACGGGCCAGGACCCGCGCAGCAGCACCAGCAGGACGCCGACGAAGACCACGTACAGCAGTCCGATCAGGAACATCGTCGTCGCCATGCGGGTCGCGAGCCCCTGGTCGGGGGCGTAGCGCGAGCGGGACGAGGACCGGGTTCTGGGCATCCACGCACCCTCTTCCACGGGAGGGCGGGACCGATCGGCCCCCGGGGCGGGGCCGGCCTTCCGCTCCCTCCTGCCAGTGTGCTCCCCCCTGCGCCGGAACGGCGCCCAGGCGCAGCTCCCCGGCGTCGGGCTCCTCGGGCGTCGGGCTCTTCTCCACCACGTGGGTCACGAGCCGGTCGGGCACCTCGGGGCACGCGTCTCGCGCACCATGCGGTCCCGCTCGTCGCGCTCGAACGCCTTCGGGCGGCAGAGCACGCTAGCGCGGCCGCGGCGCCAGGGCCGGGAGCAGCTGGGACTCCTCGTACGCGAAGTGGTCCTCCAGGCTCGTCGCCAGCCGGTCGACCTCGGCGCGCAGGGTCTCCGGTGGGGCGCCGGAGGTGAGCAGGGCCTCCAGCTCGCCGACCGTGCGGGCGACCACCCGGTGCTCCCGGCGCATCCGGTCCAGGGAGTCGGCGAGGTCCGGGAACTGGCGCTCCAGGAGGTCGAAGACGCCGTCCTCGTTGTGGTGGTGGGCGTGGAGCGCGCCGCAGAAGCCGAGGCAGTGGCGGGCGAGCTGCCGTCCGAGCCTGGGCGCCGGGGAGTCCAGGCCCGCGCGGAGCGCGGCGAGTTCGGCGCGGAGCTCGTCGTGGACCTTGACGAGGTGGGCGGCGATCGCCCGGTGCCGCGCGGGGTCCGTGAGGTCCGTCCGGTGCAGGGCGACGACGGGGATGACCCGGTCCGTGCCGGCCTGGTAGGCGGCGAACGCGGGATCCCGGGCGGACTGCTCCGCGTACAGCCGGTCCCGCTCCTCGCCCTCGGTCACCGCCGCCCTCGCCGCGAAACGCTCGACGGTCCCTTCGGGGGTGCCGAGTTCGACGGTGACGTGCGCGTCGGCGCGGAGGTTGTGGAACCAGGCCGGGTGCTTCGGTCCGCCGGCGTTCGACGCGAAGACGAGGAGCCGGGCCCCGTCCCTTACGTACACGGCGGGGTTGGTGTGCGGCCGTCCGCTGCGGGCGCCGGTCGTGGTGAGGAGGAGTAAGGAGGCGCCTTCGAACATCCCGCCCACGCGGCCGCCGTTGGCGCGGAACTCCTCGATGACCTGCTGCTGGAAATCGGACATGGAGGTGCCCTTCGGTAGCATCGATCACGACAGATCTATTTGCTTTGAAAGCAAAGTTAAATCGGAGGATGCAGGGTGTCAATCACGGAGAACGGCGACCGGCGCGCCGACGGGCCGGACGTCGACGACGCCGTCCGTACGCTGCTGCTGCTCATGCCCCGGATGGTCGGGCGGGTCAAGCGCATCAGGATCCCCGACGAGCTGCAGTCCCTCACCCTCGCGCCCCGTCACCTCTCCCTCCTCGCCTACCTCCTCTTCGACGGACCGCTCGGCGTCAACGAACTCGCCGCCCGTCTGGAGGTCGCCCCGACCACCGTGAGCCTGATGGTCGGCGAGCTCGCCAAGAAGGGGGTCCTGGAGCGGGTCGAGGACCCCGCCGACCGGCGGCGGAAGATCGTCTCCATCGCCGAGGCGCACCGCCCCGCCATCGACGGCTGGCTGGGCCGCAGCGCCGGCGCCTGGCGCGCGGCCCTCGCACCGCTCGGCCCGGCCGAGCGGCGGATGTTCGTCGAGACCCTCACCGCCTACGAGCGCGGCCTCACCGATCCCGAGAACTGAACGAATCGGGAGCAAAGACCCTCTTGTGGCAATATGCGGATCATGAGTTCGAGTGTGACGGCAAGGGCACGGCAGTGGACCACCTGGGGGCCGGTGGTGGCGGCGCTTGTGCTCGGCCTCGCCTGGGGGCGCGATCTCCCGGGCTTCGCCGTGGCGATCGTCGTCGTCTGCCTGTTCGCCGCGGTCCTCTCGGCCGTCCATCACGCCGAGGTCATCGCCCACCGCATCGGCGAACCCTTCGGCTCCCTCGTCCTCGCCGTGGCCGTCACCGTCATCGAGGTCGGACTGATCGTCATGCTGATGATCGGAGGCGGCGACAAGGCGACGAGCTACGCCCGGGACACGGTCTTCGCCGCCGTCATGATCACCTGCAACGGCATCGTCGGCCTCGCCCTGCTCGTCGGCGCGCTGCGCAACCGGATCGCCGTGTTCAACGCGGAGGGTTCCGGCGGCGAGCTGGCGATCGTCTGCACCCTGGCGACCATGACGCTGGTCCTGCCGACCTTCACGACCAGCCACCCGGGCCCCGAGTTCTCGGCCGCACAGCTCGCCTTCGCGGCCGTCTCCTCGCTCCTCCTCTACGGGGTGTTCGTCGCCGTCCAGACGGTCCGGCACCGTGACTACTTCCTGCCCGTGCCGCGGCCGGACCGGGGAATCCCGGAGTCGGAGGACGAGCACGCCTCGCCGCCGACCGCCCGCGACGCCTGGTTCAGCCTCGGTCTGCTCGTGGTCGCCCTCGTCGCGGTCGTCGGCAACGCCAAGCTCGTCTCGCCCACCATCGAGGACGCCGTCGCCTCCGCCGGCCTGCCCAAGGCCGTTGTCGGCGTCGTCATCGCCCTCATGGTGCTGCTGCCCGAGACCCTCGCCGCCGTGCGCGCCGCGAGCCGGGACCGGATGCAGACCAGCATGAACCTGGCTTACGGCTCTGCCATCGCCAGCATCGGCCTGACGATCCCGTCGATCGCGCTCGCCTCGATCTGGCTGGACGGGCCCCTGATCCTCGGCCTGGGGCCCCTCCACATGGTGCTGCTCGTGCTCACGGCCGTGGTGAGCGCCCTGACCGTGGTGCCCGGACGGGCCACCCTCCTTCAGGGCAGCGTCCATCTCTCGATCTTCGCCGCCTTCGTGTTCCTGTCGTTCAGCCCCTGACGACCACCACCCGCAGGCCGGGCGAGCGCAGGATGTCCTTCTCGCAGAACCGGGAGGTCACCCAGCGCTCGCCCGCGAACAGCCGGGTCTGGTCGCTGAAGTGCGGCGAGGCCGGGTTCGACGACTGGGAGTACGAGAGCAGGGTGCGGGCCACCGGGCACCGGCTCCCGTCCCAGCCGACCGCCTGCACATGGCTCGTCCCGTGGACGACCTCCACATAGCCGCCGCCCGCCGCGTTCCACACGGGCTCGGTCTTGTTCCAGATGCCCAGGGACTCGGTCCCGCCGCTCACCGGGATCCGCTCCCCGTTGCGTACGACGAACTGGTGGGCCCCGAGCGGCGCGTCCAGCGCGATGCCCGCCGCCCGCAGTTCCGCCGCAGCGTCCTTGAGGGCCTGCGCGAAGCCGGGCGCCTCCGTGTTGAGGGTGTGCGGGGTGCGGACCGGGTCGGCCGCCGAGAACGGCACCTTCCACTGGTCGGCCGCCTTGACCGTGCCGGTGAACTTCCGCCAGAACCGGTCGAAGAGCAGCGCGCCACGGCTGTCGGTGTTCACCGTCCGGTCCCAGTCCCCGATCACCCGGCAGACCTCCGGGTCCTCCGACAGCACCGACCCGCAGGCCTTCGCCGCGTCGGCCGCCGCCAGGTCACCGGCCGGCGCCCGGTTCGCGAACTGCTGGCGCTGCAGGTCGGCCACCGTGAGCCCGCCCCGGTCCGCCAGCGCCGACACGTCCTCGATGCCGCCCCGGGTGCGCAGCGAACGCGGGGTCGCGACCGTGCCGAAGATCCGCTCGTAACCGGTCAGCGGCCGGTCGGCGTTGGCCAGCCAGGCGCTGTCGTTGGAGTTCTCCACGTACGGGGTGTCCCGCAGGACCGGCATCCGCGCGGGCCCGAAGACACCCGGCTGCACCGCGTCCGGGTCGGAGCCGAGCGCGCACTCCGACCGTGAGCCGTCGAGCACGGCCACACCCGAGGCCGGGTAGGTGGCCCGGCCGAGCGGGGTGGAGCAGCGCGCGGCGAGTTCGTCCGTGATGTGGGGGAGCACCTGGGACTGGGCGAAGAGGGAGTGTCCCGCGGAGTCCGCCGCGACGGTGTTGACCCAGGGCAGCCCCTGGGTGCGCGTCAGGGTGTCGGCGACGTCCTGCGCGGACCGGGCCTTCCCGAAGCCGAGCGCGGTGTCGGAGCCGCGCAGGTTGGCGGCGTTGGGGTCGTTCAGCGCGTACGCCGTGGTCGCGGTCCACGGCAGCGGCAGCTGCGCGCCGAGGCCGCCGACGACGGGGCCGTACCGGGTCCACCACTGGGTGCGGGTGACGGGGGCGCCGTCCTTGACCGCCACGGTCACCTCGCGCGCGGTCATCCGCTCCGGGCGGCCGTCCACGAGGTAGGAGGTCGGGTCGCCGGGGGCGAGCGTCAGCTGGTGCAGGTTGAGCGGCACCCCGGTCGCGACGGTGTGGCTCCAGGCGACCTGGTCGTTGAAGCCGATGTTGACGACGGTCGTGCCGAGGAGCGAGGCGCCGGAGACGTTCAGCTCGCCCGGGATGGTCTGCTGCGACTGCCAGAACCGGCGGCCGCCCTGCCACGGGTAGTGCGGGTTCCCCAGGAGCAGCCCGCGCCCGTTCGCCGTCGTGGCCCCGGAGAACGCGACGGCGTTGGAGCCCATGGTGGCGTTCTCGGGAGCGAACAGCTCGCGCGCCGCCTCGGCCGTACGGGCCGGGTCGGGGACCTCCGGGTCGGAGGCGCCCGCCGAGCGGGCGGCCGACGGGGGAGCAGCGGCCGGCGGCCTGGCCGCGGTGATGCCGTCCACGGCCCTGCCCTGACCGCCGAGCACGGAGACGGCGAAGCCGCGCCGGGCCACGTCGAGCGCGGTCACCGGTCGGACCCAGTCGGCGTCGGCGCAGGCCGGGTCGGTGATCCGGTTCTTCCGCAGCCAGGCGTTGTAGCCGGCCGCCCAGCCCCGCATCAGCTCCTTGAGGTCCCGGCTCGGCCCGGCCGGAGCCGGGGTCCCGAGCAGCTCCTCGACCGTGCCCGCGTCCTTCAGGCCGCGGAAGTACAGATCGCTGGAGAGGTTCGTCGTGGCGGAGGAGAGCGAGCCGTCAGGGGCGGCGCCGGGGCCGAAGAACCGGGAGCGTTCACCGTTCACGGTCAGGAAGCCGTCGGCGAGCACACAGACCTGGTCGGCGGCCTGGGCCCAGCCCGTGCCGAACCCCAGGTTCGCGTAGTCCTTCGCCACGATGTGCGGGATGCCGTACTCGGTGTAGCGGATGACGGCCGACAGGCCCCGGTCGGACGGATGACGGCCCCGGTCGCCGGAGTCGGCGGCCGCCGCGCCGGGCAGCGTGGCCGTGACGACGGCGAGAGCCGCGCCGGTGAGTGCCAGGTGTTTCAGACGGGTACGGAGGTGCAAGATGCCTCCCAACGGGCCGATGAGCACTGCGGGTTGGACCATGCACGCAGTTGCGCGGCCCCTTGTCAACATCCCGTTCGGTATCCGAGGTCCGGGCGTCCGCGGCGCGCGGCACGGTACTTGACCTCCTGCCAGGTGGCCGCCGAGGATCACCGCATGGATCGACTCCTCAGCCGCACCGTCGACGGTGTCCTGCGCGCGAGCGCCCGGCGCGTGCCCGACCGGATCGCCCTCCGGTACGCCGACCGGACCTGGACGTACGCGGAGCTGGACGCCGCCGTCTCCACCGCCGCCGCCGTCCTGCGGGAGCCGCACCACGGCCTCGCCCTGCCGGAGTACGCCCGGGTCGCCACGTACGGCCACAACTCGGACGCCTACCTCGTCGCGTTCCTCGCCTGCGCGCGGGCCGGCCTGATCCACGTACCGGTGAACCACCATCTGACCGGCGAGGACCTCGCGTACGTCCTGGAGCAGTCGGACAGCTCCCTCGTGCTCGCCGATCCCGCCCTCGCCGACCGGATCCCCGAGGGCTTCGCGGTCAAGACGCTGCGGGACGCCCCCGGTTCACTGCTCGGCGCTCTCGCCGAACCGGAGGAGTACCTCACCGACCGCGACGCCCGCGACGTCGCCCAGCTGCTCTACACCTCGGGCACCACCGCACTCCCCAAGGGCGCCGTGATGACCCACCTCGCCCTCGCCCACGAGTACGCCAGCGCGATCGAGGCCCTCGACCTGAGCGAGGACGACCGGCCGGTGCACGCGCTGCCGCTCTACCACTCGGCGCAGATGCACGTCTTCCTGCTGCCCTACCTCGCCGTGGGCGCCGAGAACACGATCGTCGACGGCCCCGACCCGGCCGTCCTGTTCGACCTGATCGAGGCGGGCCGCGCCGACAGCCTCTTCGCCCCGCCGACCGTCTGGATCGCCCTCGCCAACCATCCCGAGTTCGCCGACCGCGACCTCTCCGCCCTGCGCAAGGCCTACTACGGGGCCTCGATCATGCCCGTACCCGTCCTGGAGCGGCTGCGCGCCCGGCTGCCCGAACTCGCCTTCTACAACTGCTTCGGCCAGTCGGAGATCGGCCCGCTCGCGACCGTCCTCGGCCCCGACGAGCACGAGGGCCGGATGGACTCCTGCGGCCGCCCCGTCCGTCACGTCGAGGCGCGCGTCGTCGGCGAGGACGGCGAGGACGTCCCCGACGGCACCCCGGGGGAGATCGTCTACCGCTCCCCGCAGCTCTGCGAGGGCTACTGGCGCAAGCCCGACGAGACCAAGGCGGCCTTCCGGGGCGGCTGGTTCCACTCCGGGGACCTCGCCGTCCGCGACGCCGAGGGCTATCTCACGATCGTCGACCGGGTGAAGGACGTCATCAACTCCGGTGGTGTGCTCGTCGCCTCACGCCAGGTCGAGGACGCGCTCTACACCCACCCCGGCGTCGCCGAGGTGGCCGTCATCGGCCTCCCCGACGAGCGCTGGATCGAGGCGGTCACCGCCGTCGTCGTCCCGCGCGGCGAGGTCACCGAGGCCGAACTCCTCGACCACGCACGCGAGAAGCTCGCCCACTTCAAGGCGCCGAAGCGCGTCTTCCTGGTGGACGCGCTTCCCCGCAACGCCAGCGGAAAGATCCTCAAGCGCGACCTGAGGGACCGCTTCGCCCCTCAGCCCTGACCCTTCTCCTCCATCACACAGAGAATGTTGCCCTCACTGTCCTTGAACCAGGCGCCCCGCATCGTGTCCGACTCGACCACACCCTCGACCGTCTTGATGTCGGGCAGGTCGTAGTCCTCGAAGGTGACGCCCTTCGACCGCAGTGTCGACATCTCCGTGTCCAGGTCGTCGACCTTCCAGCTCGCCAGGGTGTGCTCGGCCTTGCCGCCGTAGGGCGTCTCGTAGAGGCCGATCACCGTGCCACCGCACTCGAACCTGGTGTCCTCGGGTGTCTCCTTCGTGAGGGGCAGACCGAGGGTCTCCGAGTAGAACTGCTTGGCCCGGTTCATGTCACTGACCGGAATGATCGCGGCTATGGGGGAGTCCGACAGCATCGCAACCACCTCCTCCCTCCAGGCTACGCGCCCCGGAGGTCCACGATCCGCTTGATCTTGCCCACCGAGCGCTCCAGCGTCTCCGGGTCCACCACTTCCACGCCCACGGACACCCCGACCCCGTCCTTCACCGCGGCCGCGACCGCCCGGGCCGCCTCCGCGCGCTCCTCCGGCGTCGCGTCCGGACGGGCCTCGGCCCGCACGGTCAGGGCGTCGAGCCGGCCCTCCCGGGTCAGCCGCAGCTGGAAGTGCGGGGCCACGCCCGGGGTGCGCAGCACGATCTCCTCGATCTGGGTGGGGAAGAGGTTCACCCCGCGCAGGATGATCATGTCGTCGCTGCGCCCGGTGACCTTCTCCATCCGGCGGAACACCCGTGCCGTCCCCGGCAGGAGCCGGGTGAGGTCGCGGGTCCGGTAGCGGATCACCGGCATGGCCTCCTTGGTGAGCGAGGTGAAGACCAGCTCGCCCTCCTCCCCGTCGGGCAGCACCTCGCCGGTGAACGGGTCCACGATCTCCGGGTAGAAGTGGTCCTCCCAGATGTGCAGGCCGTCCTTGGTCTCCACGCACTCCTGCGCCACACCGGGACCGATGACCTCCGACAGGCCGTAGATGTCGACCGCGTCGATCGCGAACCGCTCCTCGATCTCCTTGCGCATCTCCTCCGTCCACGGCTCCGCGCCGAAGACGCCCACCTTCAGCGAGGTCGACCGGGGGTCCACGCCCTGCCGCTCGAACTCGTCGAGCAGCGTCAGCATGTACGAGGGGGTCACCATGATGATCTCGGGCCGGAAGTCCTGGATGAGCTGCACCTGGCGGGCCGTCATGCCGCCGGAGGCCGGGATCACCGTGCAGCCGAGGCGCTCCGCGCCGTAGTGGGCGCCCAGGCCGCCGGTGAACAGGCCATATCCGTACGCCACATGGACCTTGTGTCCGGGGCGCGCCCCGGCGGCGCGCAGGGAGCGGGCCACCACGTCGGCCCACATGTCCAGGTCGGCCTCGGTGTAGCCGACGACGGTCGGCCGGCCGGTGGTGCCGCTGGAGGCGTGGATGCGCCGGATCCGGGACTGGTCGACGGCGAACATGCCGAAGGGGTAGTGGTCGCGGAGGTCCGACTTGGCGGTGAAGGGGAAACGGGCGAGGTCCGCGAGCGAACGGCAGTCGTCCGGGGTCAGTCCGGCCGCGTCGAAGGAGCGCCGGTAGAAGTCCACGTTCTCGTACGCATGACGCAGGGTCGCGCGCAGCCGCTCCAGCTGGAGGGCCGCCAGCTCCTCGCGTCCGAGCCGTTCGCCGCTGTCCAGCAGTTCCGTCATGCGCCCACTCCTCCGCTGTCGTAAAACGGACTACCGATCATTCGGTTGATCCGTTCCGGGTCAGTAAAACCGGAGGTACCCGGGGCTTGGCAAGGGGCTGGACGAACTTTCCCGCCCAGGCCCCTGCCCGGACGGCGGAGCGCGCGGGGCGCTCACAGGGCGGCCACCGCCTTCCGGCGCTCCGGCCCGCCCGCGCCGCACCCGGATGACGTACACCACCGTGCGTTACATCTGGACGCGGAGAGTCACGTACGAGAGTTCGCAAGCCCCCGGAAAGCGAGTCCCCCATGTCGGTCGACACCGAGCCCGCGGCCACCCCGCCCGCCGTCGAGATCCGCCAGGTCCAGCTCAGCCTCAGCACCGCCGCCGCCCGCAACCTCGCCACCACCACCAAGTCCGAACCCCAGATGCAGGGCATCAGCTCCCGCTGGCTGCTCCGCACGCTCCCCTGGATCCACACCCCCGGCGGCGTCTACCGGGTCAACCGACGCCTCTCGTACGTCGTCGGCGACGGCCGCGTCACCTTCGTCAAGAGCGGCTCCAGGGTCGAGGTCATCCCCGCCGAACTGGCCGAACTCCCGCTGCTGCGCGGCTTCGACGATCCCACCGCGCTCGGCGCCCTCGCCGACCGCTTCGTCCAGCAGGAGTTCGAACCCGGCCAGGTGGTCGTGCACGCCGGACGGCAGGCCGACCACGTCTACCTCATCGCCCACGGCAAGATCGAGAAGCTCGGCACCGGACAGTACGGCGACGAGACCCTCCTCGGACGGCTCGGCGACGGCGACACGTTCGGCGGCCAGGTGCTCGCCGGGGACGGGGCGTGGGACTTCACCGCCAAGGCCGTCACCGCCGTCACCCTCCTCGCGCTGCCCCGCACCTCCTACCTGGCCGTCGCCGAGCAGTACGAGAACCTCCGCGACCACGTGGTGAACGCCGGGTCCGACGGCCGGCCCCGCCCCGTCAACCTGTCCGGCGAGGCGGCCATCGAGCTCAGCGCCGGCCACGTCGGCGAGGCCGCGCTGCCCGGCGCGTACGCGGACTACGAACTCAAGCCGCGCGAGTACGAACTCAGCGTCGCCCAGACGGTCCTGAAGGTGCACACCCGCGTCGCCGACCTCTACAACCAGCCGATGAACCAGACCGAGCAGCAGCTCCGTCTGACGATCCAGGAGCTCCGCGAGCGCCAGGAGCACGAGCTCGTCAACAACCCCGAGTTCGGGTTGCTCCACAACGCCGACTTCGACCAGCGCATCCAGACCCACTCGGGCCCGCCGACCCCGGACGACCTCGACGATCTGCTCAGCATGCGCCGCGACACCGACTACATCTTCGCCCACCCCCGGGCCATCGCCGCCTTCGGCAAGGAGTGCAACAAGCGCGGTCTCGTGCTCGGCACCGTCGACGTCGAGGGGCGCCACATGCCGGCCTGGCGCGGGGTGCCCCTCCTGCCCTGCGGGAAGATCCCGGTCACCGACCGGCAGAGCTCCTCGATCATCGCCGTGCGCACCGGCGAGAACAACGAAGGCGTCATCGGCCTGCACCAGACCGGTCTGCCCGACGAGGTCGAGCCCGGACTCAACTGCCGTTTCATGGGCATCGACGAGAAGGCGATCATCTCCTACCTGGTCTCCGCCTACTACTCGGCCGCGATCCTCGTGCCCGACGCGGTCGGCGTCCTCGAGAACGTCGAGGTGCGTCCGCGCGCCTGACCGCCGGTCTCCGGTGCCGGGCAAAAAGCCGTTGCCCGGCGCCGGACGCCGGTGCTGGAGTGGCCGCCATGGAACCCCAGCACCTCCGTGACCTGTACGACCTCCAGCTGCGCCGGGAGGCCCGCCCCGACGGGCCCGGCTGCCGCGTCGAGCGCGTCGGCGCGATCGTCCGCCAGACGGGCCCCGCGCACGCCTGGAACGGCGTCCTCTGGTCCGGCTTCGACGCGGCCGAGGCCGACCGCGCCATCGCCGGACAGATCGAGCACTATCGCGCCGCCGGACTGTCCTTCGAGTGGAAGCTGTACGGGCACGACACCCCCGCCGACCTCGGCGACCGGCTCCGCGCGGCGGGCTTCACCCCCGAGGACCCCGAGACCCTGATGGCCGCCGAGGCCGCCGCCCTGCCCGGGGAGCTCCCGCTCCCCGAGGGCGTCGAGCTCCGCGCGGTCACCGACGAGGCCGGGGTCCGCCAGGTGGTCGAGGTCCACGAGCGCGCCTTCGGCACCGACAGCTCGGACATCGGCCGCCAGCTCCTCGACCGGCTCGCGGTCGACCCCGACACGGTCACCGCCGTCGTCGCCCTCGCCGCCGGCGAACCCGTCAGCGCGGCCCGCCTGGAGCTGTACCCCGGCACGGACTTCGCGGGCCTGTGGGGCGGGGGCACCGTCGAGGGCTGGCGCGGCCGCGGCCTCTACCGCGCCCTGGTCGCCCACCGCGCCCGCATCGCCGCCGCCCGCGGCCACCGCTACGTCCAGGTCGACGCGGCGGACACCAGCCGCCCCATCCTCCAGCGCCTCGGCTTCCTGCCGCTGACGACCACGACGCCGTACGGGTACGACCTCCAGGGCCTGTCCGACAGGCTCTAGGTATAAAACTGCCGGACGTTGTTGACACTCAGGGTCTCCGACCACTACGGAGATCTGCCATGCCCCCTTCGCTGCAACAGCAACAGGACCGCCAGGCACAGCACCGCCTGGCGGTCCTGCGCCACGCCGAGGAAGTCACCGGCAACGTCGCGCTGACCTGCCGCTACTACGGCATCAGCCGGACCTGTTTCTACAAGTGGCTGCGTCGGTACCAGGACGAAGGCCTTGAGGGCCTGCGGGACCGCTCCAGCAAGCCCCACCACTGCCCCCACGCCACCGAGGCCGAGGTCGTCAACAAGATCGTCTACCTGCGGCAGCACTACCACTTCGGCCCGATGAAGATCAAGATGTACCTCAAGCGATACCACGACATCGACATCGCCTGCTCCGCCGTCTACCGCATCCTGAAGAAGCTCGGCATGAACCGCCTGCCGGCCTCCCAGCGCTACAAGCGGCACGACAAGCGCTACACCCGCTACGAGAAGCAGCTGCCCGGCAACCGGGTCCAGATCGACGTCAAATTCATCGAACCGATCGGCCTGCCGGAGCAGGTCCCGGCCGCGGCGCCGGTGACCGGAACCCCGCCGAAACGACGCCGCCGGGCGAAGTACTACCAGTTCACCGCCATCGACGACTGCACCCGGCTGCGAGT
>NZ_JBWKFA010000019.1:0-101261 GCF_056435185.1 Streptomyces sp. NPDC044003
CAGCACCTCATCGCCACCTGGACCGGCACCTGCCCCACCTGCCGACAGACCGTCCCATGGCAGCCCTACGACACCACCTAACAAAGCACTACTAGTGCTCTGACCGCATAGGTTCACCAGGTTCCGTTCAGGTCCGAGCGTCGCGGGGAAGTCGGATGCGCCCATGCTGTGTGTCTGAGAGCATGCGGCGCTGTGGAGATCAACAACTGTGTCGTCCGTCGTGCGGTCGACTCCGACGCTGCTGCGGTGGCCGAGGTCTGGCTGCGTTCCTTCCTGGCGGCGCTTCCGCGCGTGCGTCGAGCTCATTCGGACGACCAGGTCCGGTCCTGGTTCCGGGAGGTGGTCGTGCCCGGCCTGGAGACCTGGGTGGCGACGGTCGACGGAGCGGTGGTCGGGCTGATGGTGTTGGACGGCGAAGACCTGGACCAGCTCTATCTCGATCCGGCCTGGCAGGGCCAGGGCATCGGCGGCCGCCTCCTGCATCTGGCGAAGCAGCGTCGTCCGGCGGGGCTGGCGCTGTGGACGTTCCAGGTCAACGAGCCGGCACGTCGCTTCTATGAGCGGCACGGTTTCGTCGCTGCCGAGTGCACCGACGGTCACCGCAACGAGGAACGGGAGCCGGACGTTCGGTACCTGTGGCGGCCTGAAGAGCAGGGGTCCTGAGGATGCTCAGGCCGCCTGCGCGACGGGGCGTCCGCCCCCACGGATGCCCTTCTCGCTGCGGACGCGGGCGCGCTCGCGTCGTTGTGCGGCCAGCACGTCGGGGTGGCGGGCGTTTTGGTTGCGCCAGCGGAGGGCCGCCCCGCACAGGAACCTCAGTCCTCTCAGTCGCGCTGGCGAGCCCCTGCGCCCTCGTTGAGCACCTTCGACAACGAATGCCCCTGCCCACCATGAACGGCGCGTCCTCGAAGACGTCGCCGCCTGAGATCCTGGGGCCATGAGCCCTGAGAACCCGTCCCTTCGTCCTCTGCTCGTGGTGGACGGGGCCAACGTCGTGGGATCGGTGCCGGACGGCTGGTGGCGCGACCGGCGCGCGGCCGCCGAGCGCTTGCGCGACCGCCTCGCCGCGACCGGCGGCCCGACCGAGGCCCCTTACCCGGGTCCGTACGAGATCGTCCTGGTCGTCGAGGGCCGCGCACGGGGCGTCACCTCCGTGCCTGGCGTCCGGGTCGAGGAAGCTCCCGGCAGCGGCGACGACCTGATCACCGAACTTGCCAGGAGCGCGAGCGGTCGGCCGTGCCTGGTGGTCACGGCCGACCGCGAACTGCGCCGACGGGTGGAGGAGGTGGGCGCCCGCTGTACGGGTCCCCGGAGTCTCCCCCAGGCGTCCGCCTAGGATCAGGTAGGCAGACGGCGGCTGGGGCGCCTCGGTGACCACCTGGCTGGAGGCCGGCGAGCAGATGGCTTCCCTGGCGGCCGACACCCGCAACTTCCTCACCCAGGAACAGCCGTGACATCCGGCATGCACATCACCTGGACAAGAGAACCCAGATCTGGTCGGGTCAGCTCGGTGTTGACCACCTCGCCCGCGCCGTGATCCGCTGCTTCAACGAGGTCGCACAGACCTAGGGCGAGAGCGGCTACCGAGGTAAGCGGGATGAGCATTTCCCCCGAACCGAGCTCGCAGCCCTCCGCCGCCTCTGGTGCCCTCACCAGCACCCCCAAGACACGCAGCCCGGACATGCACACTGCTCAGGTTGAGCGAGACGAGCCAGCCTGTACCGTCTCCGTCGATCCGAACCACCCCAGGTCGGCGCACCGGGATGGCCCACCTCCACAGGGACGGGACACCCAGGCGCACCGTGAGAGCGCACTACGGTTCACGTCCAGTCGATCTCACCGTCCAACAACTCCAGCGCTTCCTCCCAGCGGAAGCGGTCCGCTCCCCCACCCGCCTTGGGCCCGTGCGGCTCGTGCGACCCGATCAGCACACCCATGTCCCGCAGCCGGTCCAGGCTCCGGCCGTACGCCGGGTGTGCGGCCATTGCGGCGTTCACGTACGGCAGGACCGCAGTCGGGACGCCCATGCCGTACGCCTCACACAGGATGCCCAGGGCAAGGGTGTCGGCAATGCCGGCTGCCCACTTGTTGATCGTGTTGAACGTCGCCGGCGCGACAGCTATCGCGTCGGCGGGCGGCAGCGGGCGCGGGTCGGCGGGGCTGCGCCAGGCCGAACGGATCGGGTATCCCGTCTGCCGGGTGATCGCTCCGGTGTCGAGGAAGCCGAGCCCTTGGGGAGTTGCGACGACACCCACGTCCCAACCCTGGACTTGCGCGGCGCTGATCAGCTGGTGGGCGTCGCCGGCGATGCCGGCAGCGCAGACGACGACATACAGGAAAGGCTTCTTCGGCTGGTCATTCATCACTTGTCTCCCTCGTCGGGGGCCAGGAGACTAGCGGCTTCTTCGGCGCAGTCCCACGAGAGCGTGACACCGGCGCCTCCGTGTTCGTAGTGGTGCACCGACACGGTGCCGCCCTCCCACCGCTCCGCCTGCACGCGCACCGTGGCACGGGTCGACCGGGCGCCTGTCCAGCGATCCGGGATCACTGCGGCCCTGGCACTCGGTTCGAGGACCGTGGCGAGCAGCCGATCGCCACGTCGCGATCGAGACCTCGGCTTCACCGCGGGGTTCCGGAACACGTGCGCCCGGTGCGGCCGCCAGCAGTGCTGCGGCCTCCTCGTCGCGGCCGGCGGTGACCGAGACGCCGACAACTGCCGCGGCAAGGGACGGCTCGCCACGATGCGGGCACAGCACGTGAACGCCTGCTCGGCGCGGCGGTACCGGGCAGGGAGACGCTGCCTTGGTGCATGATGCGGACCGGAGGGGATTTGAATGCGTTCAGAAATGCGGATTGGGACGCCGGCACAGGCGCGGGCGAAGGACAGATTCGGTGCCGTCCTGACGGCTTCCGTCTCGGTGCTGTTCGTCGAGGCCGTGATCGGGTTCATCGCAAGTTACGTGTGGGATCAGACCCAGGAGCGTCCGCCACTGCCCTATAACGCCATGGGGCTCGTCCTGATGGTGATCGCCGCGCCGTTCATCGCGGCGGCCGGAGCCGTCCTCGGAGCCCTTGTAACGGTCAGCGTGGTCATGCCGCTTCTGGCCGCGGCCGCCTGGCTCGGCCGCACGCTCTCGGGCCGCGAGGTGTGGTGGTGGGTCCCGGTCGCGGCAGCCGCCACGACCGCCCCACCGGTCCTGGCCGTGGCTGTCCTCACCAAGGCCGCCCTCCTGGCAGGCCTCAGCGGATGGCTCATGGCCACCACCACGCTCTCCGTCCCTGCCCTGGTCGCCCGCAGACTGCTGCTGCCCAACCGCCCGCCGCTCTCCGGCCGCGCGATGTTCGGGCGGGTAGCGCTGTACGGAACGCTCGCCGCCGTCACCGCCTTCACCCTCGCGGGCATCGCCCTGTTCGCCGGGATCGGGTACGAGCTTCCGCGGCTGAACGCGGAGCAGATCGTCGGCACCTACTCCGACGGCAAGGGTGGCACCCTCACCCTCGCCGCGGACGGCAAAGCCAGGGCAAGCCATGTCGACACGTTCGACTTCGACTCCATCGACTCCTTCGAACCGGTGGTCCGCGAGTGCACCGGCACGGGCACCTGGGCCTACGACCCCGCCGAAGGCCCGTACTCCCAGCAGGTCGACGTCACCGTCGACACCTGTCCCGTCGGCATGGACAGCTGGAGCATCTACGGCACCCGCGAACACCCGAAGCTGTACGTCTTCATCGGCGACCCTGACTCGTGGGAGATCTACACCCTGCAACACGATTGAAGCGGGCCGCAGATGGGTCGTGCCGGGGCAGATCGTCTGCAGCACCGAGGCCGGGCCGGCACCCGAACTCCCGGCAATGCCAATGCGGCGGCTGCAGGGCCGAAAGCTAGATGATCCATGCGGGCCTTCTCGGCCCGCGAGGTCGCCGAGCTGCACGGCTCGACCGTCGCCTCGGTCAACAGCGCCCTGCAGCGGCCGTCGGGCATCGCCTCGACCCGTACACCGACGTCGTGCGCGCGGCAGGTGCCCCGTTCCTTATCCCTCGGTGGAACGGGCCGGCTGGTCAGAGGAACGGGGCGACAGGGTGCGCGCCGTTCCCTTCTTGCAGCGCCCGCAGCGCCAGCGCGGTCTGCTCGCCGCGGCGGGTGTCGGCGACGGCGATGAACAGTTCGATGGCGTGCCGGTACGCCGCGGCCGCCTCGGTCTGCCGGCCGAGCCCCTCCAGGGCGCGGCCGATGACCTGGTGGGCGCCGGCCGGCCCCCAGGCGTCCTCGAGTGCGTGGAACACGTCGAGCGCCGCGCGCGCGGTGGCCAGCGCCTCCGTGTGACGGCCCTGGTCGGCGTAGGCGCAAGCGGTGCGATAGTCGGCCATGGCGATCCCGCGCGGATTGCTGAGACCGGTCCAGATCTCCCGTGCCCGAGCCAGCGCCGCGATCGCCTCCTCGGGCCGCCCCTCCAGCCGCAGGGCCGTGCCGAGGTGGCTGAGCGCGCTCGCCTCCCGCCCTCGGTCGTCGTTGGCCCGGGCCAGGTCCACGTCGGCTCGGTGGCAGCGGACGGCGTCGGAGTAGCGGCCCAGGCCCCAGTACGCGAGTCCGGTCTTCGCCAGGGCGTCGGCCTCCTGGTACCAGTCACCGGCCCGCCGCGCGGCAGCCAGCGCCTCCTGGTGGTGCTCGACGGCCCGCGCGTACCGGCCTTGTTCCAGACGGGCCAGGCCGAGCGCGTTGAGCCCGGCGGCCCGCTCCACATCGCGCTCGGCCCGGGATGCCGTGGCCCGGCCCACCGCGGCCATGGCCTCCCAGCTGCAGCGCCGGTCGAAGTACCAGCTGAGCGCCGTGACGAGGGTGTCGAGGGCGACGGGCCATCCCCGGGTGCTCACGGTGGCCGTCACCAGACCGAGGACGGTGGTGTGTTCGCTGTCGAGCCAGGCCAGCGCGGCCTGCTCACCTCCGGGAAACGCGGTACGGACGGGTGACAGCGCACCGGCGGCTCGGTGGGCGGTCTCCACGAGCCAGTGGTGCAGCCGCTGGGCTGCCGCGGCCCGAGCGGCGGGCCGGTCCTGTGCGGCGGACTGCTCGGTGGCGTACAGCCGCAGCAGGTCGTGGGTCTGCCAGCGGCCGGGTACGGGGGCGGGGGTGAGCAGCCCGGCCTCGGCCAGGTCGTCGAGCACCGTGGCGGCATGCCGCCCGTCGCGGCCGAGGAGGGCTGCGGCGGCCTCCGTCCCGGTGTGCCGGGCCGGGACGAGCGGGAGGAGGCGGAAGAGCCGCGCCTGCAGGGGCGTCAGATGCCGGTAGGTGCAGGCGAAGGCCTGCCGAACATCGTTGTCTCCGGCCTTCAGCAGGGACAGCCGGGTACGCTCGTCCCGCAGCTGCGCCGACAGGTGCGCCAGGCTCCAGGCCGGGGAGACGGCCAGCCGGCTTGCTGCGATGCGTACGGCCAACGGCAGCCCGCCGCAGGTGGCGAGGATGTCGGTGGCCGCGTCGGGTTCGCGCGCGGTCCGGCCGGGACCAGCAATGGCGGCGAGCAGGGCCCGGGCGTCCTGGTCGGGCAGTGGGTCGAGGGTGAGGCGGTGCACTCCGGCGAGTCCGGAGAGACGCGAGCGGCTGGTGACCAGCGCCCGGGAGCCGCCGCTGCCCGGCAGCAGCGGTCTGACCTGGGCCTCGCTCGCGGCGTCGTCGAGGACGAGGAGCACCCGCCGCTCGGCGAGGAGGGTGCGCAGGAGTCCGGAGCGCGCCGGGACGTCGGCCGGGATCCGCTGGTCCGGGACGCCGAGTCCTGACAGCAGGGTGTGGAGCGCGGCAGCGGGGCCGGCCTCGGCCCGGGTGCCCTGCAGATCGGCGAAGAGATGCCCGTCGGGGAACCGGTCGGCCGTCGCGTGCCCGACGCGCAGAGCCAGGGTGGTCTTGCCGACGCCGGGCGGTCCGGACACGAGGACCGGCGCAGATGCCGGGCCTGCTAGCAGGGTACGGAGTTCGGCCACGTCGTCGGCGCGTCCGCTGAAGTCGATCGGGGCGGGCGGCAGGGCGGCGGTCGTCGGGACGAGTGGGCCGGGGCCAGGCGCTACCGGTGCGGCCGGCTGAACGGCTGCCTGAGCGACGGCGGGTGTTTGTGTGACTGCCTGAGCCATGGCGGGTGTTTCTGTGACTGCCTGAGCGACGGCGGCTGTCTCTGTGGCTGCCGAAGCGATGGCTGCGGCGACGTTGCGCGCTGCCTCGGCGGCCAGCAGCTCGCGCCGGACGCTCCGTAACTCCCCTTCCGGTAACCCCAGGCGGCGCTCGTAGAGGCCCAGGATGTCGTCGGAGGGTACACGCCGGGCGTGCTCCCAGTCTCCGACGGACGTGTGCGAACTGAGATGCAGGAGTCGTGCCAGGGCACGCTGCGACAGCTCGCGCTCCTGCCGGACGCGGCGCAGGGTGAGGGCGAGGCGCCGGCGCTGCGGGAGGGTGTCGGCCATGGGCGTGGGCATGGTCGGAGTCTGGTCGGGGAGTGGTCGATCCGCTAGTGACCGACCGGTCCGGCCGGATTCACTTCAAGGCATTCCCCGGCAGAAGGGGACAAGGACGTGAATGCGGAGAGGAGAACGCTGGTGAGTTGGCGTGTACGAGCGGCCGGCGCCATGGCTGTGGTGGCGGCGTCCCTGGTCTGGTCCGGAGCCCCGGCCGCCCAGGCGACCGAGAACACGGCGAACGGTGAAGGCTGGTACCGGGTGAACGCCACCGACGGGGTGTTCAAGCGTGAATGGGCGGACTACGGTGCCCGCGTCACCGGTTCCGCGAACTACGGATCGATGGTGTACGTGGTCTGCCAGGTGAACAACGGCGGCTGGGACGGAGTCCACACCCAGTACGGCAGGCCGTTCACCACCTGGGACAGGCTCAGCGACGGCAGCTACGTCTACGACTGGTGGATCGGCACCCCGACCGTCGCCGAGGACGGCTACTCGCCCGGGATGCCGGCCTGCGTCTTCGGCCCGTGAGTCGGGGGGCGCACCGGCCCTGATCCGGAGGGAGCCATGACTCTGGGTCTGTCCGGTCCTGCTCCGCCGGACAGACCCTGGTCCTCGTCACGACGGTCAGGGCTTGGATCCGCTCGTGCGAGGCATCCCGCTGATCCGGTCGCGCCGCGGGCCCCTGCATCGGCGGCCGGAAAACCGCACGCGGACAAGGACTACTACTACGACTACCTGCGCCGATTGCTGCATCGGCAGGGTATCCGTCACCGCATCGCGCGCAAGCGGGTCGAGTCCTCACAACGACTCGGCCGCCAACGGTGGGTGGTCGAACGGACGGTGTCCCAGCCGGCCGGCTGCCGACGTCCGCACCGCCGTGATGAATGCAAGGCCGCACACTTCCTGGTCTTCGTCGGCACGGCCGCAAGCTTCATCGGCTACCGCCGCCTGAAGCGACGAACCGCCTGTCACGAGCGGGAGAACACCGCCACGTCGTAGCGTTCGAGGACGGGCCGGGGCTCGTCCAACGCCTCGCACCGGGCCTCGGTCTCCAGGCGGACAAGGCCCCGGTGGAACTCCTGATCGGTGAGATGGGTGAACTTCGACTGAGGCCTGCCGACCAGCCTGGCGTGGTACTCGGCCAGGTTCGCCGCGACCGGCTGGGCAAAGGAGGTGACCTCATCCAGGGTGAACCCGGCAGAGACGAAGTCGGCCACCACTTCCTCTTCGCCCGGGAACCGCCGCTCGTCGACCGTCCGGAGCTCCGGCCAGTACGCGTACACCAGCGCATCCAGCCGCTCGCGGAACGTGGTGCGGACGACCACTCTCCCGCCGACGCGCAGCACACGGACCAGTTCCCGGGCCGCTCGCGTGCGGTCGGGAATGTGATGGATCACGCGGGACATCAAGGCCAGGTCGAAGGCGCCCGCATCGGCGGGCACCGCCTCCGCCTCCCCCGACACATACCGCACCGCGGGATGCGGATGATGCCGTCGGGCCTCGGCGAGCATCGCCTCGGACGCATCGACGGCCATCACCTGGCTTCCCTCGATCCGGCGCGCCATCGCGGCCGCGAAGACCCCTGTCCCCGATCCGATCTCGACGATGGACGGCGACGACCGCTGCACATGGGAAGCGATCAGCTCGACCCAGGCCCGCAGCGAGGCCTCGGGCATCTCATTGCCACGCTCGTAGGCGCCCGCCAGTCGCTCATCGTCATAGACACGGCTCATGGGACCGATCCTCACGCAGGGGTCACACCCGAACAAGAACGCCTTCGCATGCCTCAGACCGCATGCCGCAGACCGCATGCCGCAGACCTCAAAGGAGTCACCCTTCCGCGCAAGCGGTCCCGGGCACCGGCTACCCTCCACTCTTCCAAGGGGAGGGAAGATCATGAAGTACGTGCGCATGCCCGGCCGCAGACTCACGGCCACCGCCGTCACCGCCGCCCTCGCGGCCACCGGGGGAAGCCTGGTCGTGAGCCCGGCCACCGCCGCCCCGGCGCCGGTCACTGCGGCCGACACGACCGACGCCGACGCGACCGCGACCGCGACGGTGACCGAGCAGGACTCCGTCGTGCCGTTCCCGTTGAACGCGGAGGTTGTCAGCGCCGGCGCCACCGGGTTCCTGTCGCGTACCAACGTCACCGGCAGCGCCGAGCCCGAGTACCGCTGGACGCGGTACGCCGACGGCACGTCGACCGTGCTGCCGGGCTGGGCGGCGGGCGGCGGTTCCGACTTCGTGGTGACCGGGGACGGCCCGGAGCCCAGCGAGAGCCGGGTCCTGATGGTGCACGACATGGCCACGCCGTCGGCGGCACCAGTACGGGTGGACCTCGGTGAGCTCGGCCAGAACTACGTTTTCGGCGGGATGGCCGGCTCGGCCCTGATCGTGCACGTCCTGCAGGACGAAGTCGCCACGCAAACCCGGCTCGTGACGGTCGCCGACGGACGTACGACCGACCGTGAGGTGACCGGTCTCCCGACGGGCGACTGCTGGTTCGCGGACGCCCACGCACCGGGCCTCGCGGTCTTCAACTGCAACACGCCCCTGGGCGATTTCTTTGACATGGCTGTCGTCGACCTCACCACGGGCGCCGCGGTGGAGGTGCGTCAGGACACACGGGGCTGGTCGCCGAATGCCGTCTCCACGACGCATGTCGCCTGGCAGGAACTGAACGACCGCGGTGAGGGCCGGATCGCCGTGGCCCGCAGGGGTTCCGCCGACGTGCGGTACGTCGAGGGCCCCGGCTTCAATCCCAGGAGTATCCAGCTGCTCGGCGGCTGGGTGCTCTCGGGCTACCGGATGGCCATCGACAACCGCGGGCCGTATCCGCCCGGGCGGCCTTTCCTGGCCAGAAACCCGGAGACGGGTGAGACCGTCGAAGTCCTCACCCACTACTCCTCTGCCGTGACGACCCCAGACGGTTCCCTTCTGGTCCGGGGCGGCACCCTCGACCGGGACGAGGGCCTCTACCGGGTGTCGCTCGGCGAGAGCGGCAAGCCGGTCGCCGAGCTCGTCGCGTCGACGGGGCAGAGCACGGCCGTGAAGTATCTCGGTACGAGTGTCCCGGCCACGATCACCTTCGACCGCATCGGCCAGGGCATGGACCTCGGCTGGGACTTCTCCCGGGTCGACACAGACGTGTGGCTGATACTCGTCCACGAGCGGACGGGCGAGCGCTCGTCGCGGAGGATCTGGTCCACGGATCCGGCCGCCGTCAACGAGGGCTACCGGGACGGTCAGCGCATCGGCTGGCGCTGGGACGGCTCGAACCCGATCAGCCCGACGCAGGCCGCGTACAACGGTTCCTACACCTGGGAGATCATCGCGCGCCCGGACGACAGCATCGGGCCGGAGGTGAAGGCCTCGGGCCGGTTCACGGTCAACCGGGCCACTGCCCCGCACGACTACAACGACAACGGAACCCCCGACGTCCTGCTGTTCAACGCCTACGGCACGCTTCTGCGTGGCGACACCAACAAGACAGCGTCTGGTGACGGAGTCCGACGGGCTCTGGACTACCTCCCCCAGGTCGGGCGCGGTTGGAGCATCTACGACCGCGCCGAATCGGTCGGGGACGTCGCCGGCACCGGAGTGGGCGACGTGGTGGCCCGGGACACCAGCGGTGTTCTCTGGTTGCACCAGGGCTCCGGCAAGGGCGACACCCCTTTCCTGGGCCGGGTGAAGATCGGCGGCGGCTGGCAGATCTACAACCAACTCGCCGGCGGCTCCGACCTCACCGGCGACGGCCGGGCGGACCTCGTCGCCACCGACAAGTCGGGCGGCCTGTGGCTCTACGCAGCCACCGGGAACGTCAACGCACCCTTCTCGCCCCGACAGCAGATCGGCACCAGCTGGGGGATCTACAACCAGCTGACCGCCACCGGCAACATCGCCGGAGGCCCGGCCGGAGACCTCCTCGCACGCGACAAGGACGGTGTGCTGTGGCTTTACCTCGGCAAGGGAGACGGCACCTTCGCTCCCCGGGTGAGGATCGGTAGCGGCTGGAACGTGTATCCGCACTTGGTCGGCATCGGCGACGGCAACGGCGACGGACGCGGTGACCTGCTCGCCATGGACGCCATCGGCGGCACGTACTCGTACACGGGCACCGGCGACTACCGCAAACCCTTCAAGCCCCGGATCGCCACCAACCTGACCAACGACTACGCATGGTTCCGCCCCGTGAACTTCTTCTGAGGCCCGCAGAAGTCACGGTCCTTCGCTCGGCGGGCGCGCCGTCGCTCCGACAACCTTCCAGGGCTTCCCGGACCGGCGGCGCATCCCGAGACCAACGACATGGAACATCCGAGACCAACGGCATGGCGCACCGCTGGAAGTCCTGGCAGCCGCGATCCCGGACCGCGTCACCTACTGCGCGCGCAACCACGGACTGAGCCGTGCGGCCGTGTGGGCGTGCGGCCCCCGGCGGTCTTCCGACGGTTTTCCGACAGGGACCGACACGCGCCGCCGCCCAATGGGATGACTTCGGCCGCCGCGGGTGCCAGGATCCGTCGCCGGGATCGCTGTCGACGGGGGACGGGGGACGAGTTCCGTGCTGCGCATTCACTTCACACCCGAGGACTTCGCACGCATCAAGGTGGTGACCAACCCGGATCCGTTCTGGGAGATCGTGTGCAGCCTCCACCGCCTTCAGACCTCACAGGGCCGGTGGGCCTACGCCGACTGGTTCCGCGATGGCTGGGGCCCGGTCGCCGCCACGCCGCTGGGCCGTGCCGTGCGACGACTGCTCGTCCCACTCCTTCCCCGGGCCGCGTACTTCCCCGACTTCCTCACCCCGTACGAGGCCATGGCCGGCATGAAGGCGGGAGCCGCCGCCATCCTGGACACTCCGGCCGCGCGCATCGACCACGAACTGCGGCTGCTCGACGGGGTCAGCGGTACGACCGCCTGGGCCCGCGGTCTCGTCGCCCAGGAGCGAAGACGGGAACTCCTCGGGTTGCTGTGCGCCTACCACGAGGCCGTCATCGCGCCGTACCAGGACCACATGGCCGCCGGAATCGCCGGCGAACGGGCCGTACGCGGCCGCCAAGCCCTCGACACCGGCGTCCACGGACTCCTCGCCGCCCTGACCACCACCGCCCGCTGGCGGCACCCGGTCCTGGAGCTCGACTACGTCGTGGACCGTGACCTGCGGCTCGACGGGCGCGGTCTGTGTCTCGTCCCCTCCTACTTCTGCTGGCGCACTCCCATCGCGCTCGCCGAGGACAGCCTGCCGCCGGTCCTCGTCTACCCGCTGCACGACACCCGCCGCCCCGAGCCCGGCTGCCCTTCCGATGCCTCCCTCTGCGCGCTGCTCGGCCGTACTCGCGCCGCCGCGCTCCAAGCCCTCACGCTCGGTGCGACCACCAGCGAACTCGCCCGCATGCTCGGCGTCTCGCCGGCCACCGCCGCCCACCACACCGGCGTGCTGCGCGACGCGGGGCTCATCACCACGCGCCGTTCCCTGAACACCGTCCTGCACACGCTCACCCCGGTGGGAGCGGCACTCTTGCGCCGTTGAAGGCCGCGCTCCGCCGCCTGACGTGGGCTATTCGAGCAGGGTCGAAGGTCGTGGAACCGCTTGCGGCGCCCTGCGAGAGTTCTCCGCGAAGCACGCCCAGCACCACCACGGACTCAAACTACCGATGGGGGTTCCATGAAGCGCACCATCGTCGCCGGCGCACTCGCGCTGGTCTCGGCCGCGGCGACCTGCGCGGCGATCGCTCCGACGGCCTCGGCCACCACCTCGTCCTGCGTCGCCTCGTCGCTCACCACGGGCGCCTACGGCGGCGTCGGCACCATCCGCTACAAGTCGTCCACCAGCACCTGCGGCGACCTCAACCTGACCTACTCGAACGACTCGACGTCCACCGCGGGCGACCGGTACGCCGGCCGGCTGCGCAGCTCCAGCGGCACCTGGAGCACCTGCTCCAAGGGGTACGTGTGGGCCTCGGACGGCTCCCACAGCGTGAACGACTCCACGTACTGGCTGTGCACCGACGTCAGCGACGGCACGCCGTTCACGGTGGCGAGCTACTACGACGGCGGCGATTCCGTCACCATCACGCACTGACCCGGGCCCGGTGGCCGTCGCCGAACAGTCGATCAGCCGAACAGTCGATCAGCCAGGAGGAGTGGACCGACATGGGTCGAACGATTCGGCACCGGCTCGTCCGCCGCATCGCTGTCACGGCGGCCACCGCTGCCCTCGCCGCCGCCTGCTCGGCGGCCCCTACCGCCCAGCCCTCACGGCAGGCACCACCACACGCCCCTGCCGTGGTCTCCGTCGCCGCGGCCCGGGTCGGTCACGTCCTGCCGGACGACCCCACCCGCATGCTGTTCCCGACGGCGGGCGACGAGACCCGCTGGACGCAGGGCCTCGACGCCTTCGCGCAGCAGATCGCGCACGCCGAAGCGGCTTCGTGCGCCCGGCAGGGCGGCTTCGCGCTGCCGGGGGAACTGCCGCCGCCCGCTTTCATCCGCCTCTTCGAACTGCCTGATCTGGACTTCGTCGCACGCCACGGCTTCAGCCGGAGTGCCGACGTCCCCATGCCCGTACCCGACCCGGGTTCCGCCACCGCGCGTACAGGGGACGCCGCCGAGATCCGCCGCTGCCAGACCGAGGGCGGCGCGGCCGCCAACACGGTCCGCAAGCCCTACACCGAACTCCAGCAGCGCTGGTTCCAGCAGCTCACGACCCTGCGCAAGGACCCCGCCACGCTCGCCGCCCTCGCCGACCTGCCCGCGTGTCTGGCCGGCCAAGGCGTACGGGCAGAGAGCGAGGACGACTTCTTCGCACAGGTCGACCGCCGGGTGCAGCGGGCAGCCACCGAGGCCGACGCCGGCCGCGAGGACCACGCCCTCGGCCACGCGTACGCCACGTGCATGCGCCCGGTGGAGTCCGTCCGTGTGGCGGCACGCGAACGGCTGCGGGCCCGTTTCCTCACCGAACACGCCACCGAACTCCGCACGCTCCGGCAGACGTTCGTACCGGACCTCCGAGCCGCCGAAAAGCGGTACGGCGTGGTCCTCTCCTTCCCGGCGCCCTGACGGGTGGTCCTCGGGGTGGCGCCAAGGGGATGGCCATCTAGCCGATCGGGTTCCCGGCTTGGACGGGCGACGCATCAGCGAGCATGCGGGCGGCCCGTGCGGGGCACAGTACGGTCGTCGACGCCGAGGCACGCTGGGCACCGGTCTGGTTGGGGGCGGAGGCCGTGGCGGCGTTGACGTGCGTTCCGCAGCTGTCCGCGGTCGTGGCGCTGACCACGTGAGCGGAGACCGATCCTCCGGACGGCACGTCGCCGAACTCGCAGCCGAGCACCTGGTTCCCGGCCACGCCGCTGATCACGCACCCGGTGACGGCGGTGCTCAACGACCAGTCGACGCCCGCAGCCGCCGGGAGTGGGTCACTCAAGGTGATGCTCCTGGCCGTCCCCGGGCCGCCGTTGTCGACGGTGACCGTGAAGCCGATCTGGTCCCCGGCGTCGACCGCCAGGGCATCCGCTGTCTTGCCCAGGATCATGGAGGGGCACAGCACGGTGGTACCGGCCGTGGCCCGCGCTCCGCCGCCATTGCCGCTGGCGACGCCGGCGGTGTTGTCGTATGTCCCGCAACCTTCGAACGTGGTGAGGCTCAGGACGTGCACGGCGTCGCTCGCTCCGGCGGGGAGGTCGGCGTAGGAACAGGACAGTGTCTGGGAATCGTCCGCTCCGTTGATCGTGCACGCGGGATTGGGCGGGTCGATCGTCCAGTTGATGCCGGGGCCGAGAGGCAGCGGGTCACTGACCATGACGCCGGTTGCGTCGCTGCCGCCGCCGTTGTGGGTTGTGATGGTGAAGCCGATCTGGTCGCCGGCGTCGACTGTCGCGGCGTCCGCGGTCTTGGCCAGGCTCAACGAGGGCGGCGACGGCCGACAGACGACCGTGATGGAGGCGGAGGCGTGGACGGGCGGGGCATTGCGCGCCGCCGCCGTCGCGGTGTTCGGGTAGGTTCCGCAGCTCTCTGTCGTCGTGGCACCGGCGACGTGGACGACGGCTCGGGCACCCTGCCGCAGGTTACCGAAGGCGCAGCGTAGGCTCTGGCTTCCGGCCGACCCCTGGAGGGTGCACGTTCCCGGTCCGCGGTAGGACGGCGCGATCTGCCACTGCACACCGGCACCCGCCGGCAGAGGGTCGGTCAGGGCGGCGCCGACAACAGTGCCCGACCCTTGACCGGTCACCACGATGGTGTAGCCGATGGGGGATCCGGAGTTGACCGAGGCGGCGTCCGCGACCTTGCTGATGGAAAGCCTTGGAACAGCGGCTTGCCCAAGGTCGTACTGGGCCTCGGCGCCGGCCGTGGGCGCCAGGGTGAGCACTCCTGCCAGGAGAATGCTTCTGAGGGGCAGGCCGTACGTGAACCTCTGTCTCATGATCACCGATCCCATGTGAGAGCCGGTCCGGCGTCCGGCTCGGACACGGTGACGATCCGCCAGTCGATTTCCGTATGCGAAACGCCACGCCGGTATTACTCGTCCCCCTCCCCTGGAGGGAGTCAGAGCGTGGGCGACCTCGGGCGCCCGTACACTTCAACAGGCCCATCACGCAAGCGGGGAGTAGATGCGGGTGCTTCCGCTGGGGAGTCGGCGGTCTCACTTTCATGGCAAAGGGGCGGCCACAGATTGGCGAGTCACTCGACTTTTCCGATCATATTGATCGCCGCACACAGATCAGCGGATCTCCCAGCATAGGAAATTGACCTACCCGAAAGGGACGCGGCACGCCAACACCCAGCGCCACTCCAAACCGCCACGACCATCCGTCCGGACAGAACTGCACCCTCCGCCCAGAGGTGAAGGGCGCACGGCATGCCTCGCGCGCGGCCCCCGAAACCATCCCCTCGCAGGCGCGGAACAGTCCGATGGCTGTGGGAGAACACTGGCGGCTCACCACACAAACGAGGGCCCGCCCTCGCATGCGAGGGCGGGCCGTTGCGGCAGACCGTGCAAGAGCACTGGATGCGCAGGTGATACAGAGGCACGCCCGTCGCCGGGCGTGGCCGCAGGTCAGTGGGCGCCGAGGTAGGCGAACTCCGCGCCCTCTTCCCAGCCCGCCTCCGAACACGAGGCGGTGAAAATGGTTCCGTACACGGACGGAACACCGGTCGCCGAGCAGTGCGAGCTGTAGTCGGCACTGCCCTCGGAGAAGCTTCCGATTCCGACGCCGTCGTGGGCGAGCGCGGCACCGGCGCCACCCAGCAGAATGCCCACGGCCAGAACAGACGCGGCCAGAGAACGCATAGCTACTCCTCAAGATCTCCGATAGACGTGGCAGAAATTTGCCCGTCGCGCCCATCAAACACCGCACAGGAGCAAAGGGACACGCCATCTCACTCCATTGCCGGAAAGAAGATCACGAGGCCATGCGACCGCAGAAACGATGCTTTTCAGTTGCCCGTTGAGAATTTCCCTCCCCGCCTGACATCGCATTTGCCAGGCACGAGACGTGCACAGCCAAGTCGGGTCGGCTGCACCTGTAGCGGCCATCAACGGCCGGTCCAACGGCGCTGTGCCGCCCGGCTCGTCACGGTGGCTCGGGCTGTCGATGCACGCCTTCGGGCCGGTTCCGTACGAACTCGGCTCGGTGACCGTTTCCGTCACCAGATCGGTGTTGGCCGGGTCGAACTGGAGGACCGGCGTGTGCACATGACCGCCGGGCAGGTCCCTCAGGCCGAGGCGGTCGCGCAGCAGAGTGGACCGGTGGGCGATCTCGTTGGACAGGTAGTTCCCACCGGCGCCCGCACGGGCGGCGGAGCAGGGCGTCAGCCGGTCGGAGCGGCCACAGGCGTGCCCGACTCGGCCGGCAGTTCTGTCACCGAGGTTGTCGTACACCGGACAGCGGCCAGCGGACGCCGCCGTGGTCGCCCCGTACGGAAAGGTCCCGCGTCCCCCGTCCCGTCAGAAGCAGACCTTCGCAAAGGAACTCGGGCTACGGTGCCGCCGCAGGCCCATCGCCGGTGCCCGCCTGGCCACTCACGCCGTCGCTGCCGCCGTCGCCTGCGAGCCGTGCCAGGTCCGTCGTCAGTGAGGCCAACCAGGACACGGCCGCGTAGTACGCACGCGGTGCACCGGGCGGGTCTTCGGCGATCGAGGCGGAGGCCGTCGGGGCGTGGAGTGGTGCCGGCGTCCCCACCATGTCCCCGGTGGGGTCCATCCGGGCGGAGGTCAGCAGCATGCCCGCCGCGACCCTGTCACCCGCTCGGACAACGGACTCCGCCGCCTCTCTCCCCAGCGGCGGAAGCACGACCGGCTCGAGAGGTACGAGCAGCCGGTCCGCGCCCCACAGGGTGTGGTGCCCGGCGATCAGCGCGGCCTGCCAGTCCTGGCCGACCGGCGGCGGGAGGGGCCCTTTGGGTTCGCTCTGGTACTGCGCGTACGCCGACTCCGCCAGGACCAGGGCGTGCTGCAGCGACCGGTGGCCCGGGGCGGTGGGCACCGGCTCGCGCCGTCCGCCCGCCGCGATCTGTCCCGTCGTGGCCACGACGATCTCCGCGGCGATCCGCAGCAGATCCGCGACCGACCGCCGCAACTCGTCATGGGCGCCCCGCGGCCAGGCCAGCAGCCCGAACACCGCCCCGATCACGCTGCCGGTCAGCACGTCGAGCAGCCGGAACTCGGCGAGCTGCCAGGTGGCCGGCGCCAGCTGCGCGAAGACCAGGGCGACCACCACCGTGAACAGTGCCTGCGCCCACCCGACTCCCTTGACCGGCCCCAGCGTGAAGGTGACCAGCATCAGCGGGGGCAGTGCCACCGCGTAGACCTCGATATCGGTACCGACCAGCGCGAGCAGCACTGCCGCGACCAGCGCACCGACGAGCGTGCCGGTCAGCGCCGTCCGCATGGTCGTCCGGGTCTCCCGTACGGTCGTACGGGTCAGCGTCAGGGTGGCCAGCAGCACCCAGAAGCCGTGCGGGAGGGTGTCGATGCCCGCGATCAACCGGGCCGCCGCCAGGGCGAGGCTGATCCGTACGGCGTTCTGGAAGAACACCGACCGGCCGCCGACGTGGCCCGAAAGGCGCCGCCACCACAACTGTGGCGCCCGCATCCGCGCGTACCAGAACCGGCCCGGCGCCGGTGCGTCGGCCACTCGGCCCCGTACAGCGATGTCGGCCGCGGTGGACATCGCGAGCGCCGCGTCCGTCACCTCCAGGAGGGCCGCATTGCGTCGCAGCACTGCAGGAGGGGCGTCCTCGGCTGTTGTCAGCGCCTGACGGACCTGCCGCAGGTGGGCGTGCGCCCGGCCGTCCGGGTTTCCGCCCCGTAGCCGGGCGGCGGTCTCCCTCGCCACGTCCCCCACCGCCCGCAGCGGGTCCGAACCTCCTGCTGTCGCCGCACCCCGGGGAGGTGGTGGCAACACCGTCAGCCGGCCGAGCAGGGTGCGCGTCGCCAGCCCCGTATGCGCCAGCGCCCTCGCCGCACACCCGCTCCGGCCGGCCGTTCCGCCTCCGGGACGTGGGAGGAACGAAGCCCCGTGCTCAGAGCCTGGGTGGCGCGCCGGGTGTCCTCCGGCAGCGTGTACGGGGCGGAACTCAGCCGGTCCGCGCAGCGCGCGGCACCATCGGCGGCCCGGGCGACCCTTTCCCGGTAGGGCAGGGCGGCCGGCTCGGGCAGCAGAGTCATCTCGGCGATGATCAGCAGAACGAGCCCGAAGGTCGCCCCCGCCAGGCGTTCGCCCAGCGAACCAGGGTCGTAGGGCGGGAACGACGGCAGGATGTACATCAGCTGCAGGCCCGTCGCCGCGCCCGCCCATCGTGGTCCTCCGACGGCCATGAACGCCAGCGCGAACCCGACGACCAGCATCCCGACGACGGCACTCCACGTCCTCACGGACAGGTACGTGCCGAGCGTGATCAGCACCCAGCACACGGGCAGCACGCCCAGCAGCAGCGTGGCCCGCTGGCGCCCGGAGCCGGGGAGACGCGACAGACCGGCCATGGCGATCGCGCCGAACAACGCGTACGTGGCGGCGATCGCCGAGTCGAAGCCGTAGAGGAGCACGTAGAACCCGGCCGCGGCGGTGATCGTGACGCGTAGAGCCCCCCGCGCCGCCGCCCGGTAGGCGGGCGACGGTCTTCGCGGGAACGCACCACCCATGCCCCCAGCATCACCCGCCCCACCGCTCCCGGCACGACGGACGGGGCGTGGCGAGGTGGCGCGTGGCGAGGTGCCGGGCCCCGGCCTTGACCGGGGGTGCACACTTGTTCACCCTAGGGGGTGAACAAGTGTGCACCCCCGCCCTCTCCCGTTCTCGCACCTCCCCTGGAGCACGATGACAACCGCCGCATCCGCACCCGGCACGCCATCCGGAAACCTCCGTTCCCGGCTCGTCGTCCCCGTCCTCGCCTTCTGCGGCATGGTCGTCGCCGTCATGCAGACCCTCGTCGTACCACTGCTGCCGCACATACCCGAGCTGACCGGAGCCAGCGCGCGCGCCGCGGGCTGGCTCGTGACGGTCACCCTCCTCACCGGTGCGGTGTTCACTCCGGTGCTCGGCCGGGTCGGCGACATGTACGGCAAGCGGCGGGTCCTTCTCGCGTCGCTCGCGGTGCTCACCCTCGGTTCCGTCCTCTGTGCGGTCAGCTCCGACATCGGCGTACTGATCACCGGCCGGGCCCTCCAAGGCGCGGCGCTCGCGGTGATCCCGCTCGGCATCAGCATCATCCGCGACGAACTCCCCGCCGAGCGCGTCCTGCCGTCGATCGCGCTCATGAGCTCCACGCTCGGCATCGGCGCGGCGATCGGCCTGCCCCTGGCCGCCGTCGTGACGGAGAACTTCGACTGGCACACCATGTTCTGGGCATCGGCCGCACTCGGTCTGCTCGACCTCCTGCTCGTACTGGGGATCGTGCCGGACTCAGGCGGGCGCTCCCGGGGACGCTTCGACGTGCCGGGCACGCTGGGCCTCGCCGTCTTCCTGGTCGGTGTGCTCCTGGTGATCACGCAGGGCTCCGGCTGGGGCTGGACCTCCGCGCTGACGCTCGGCCTGCTCGGCGGCTCGGTGGCCGTCGGTCTGCTCTGGGGCCGGTACGAACTGCGGACCCCGTCCCCGATCGTGGACCTGAGGGTGTCCGCCCGGCCCGCCATGCTGCTGACGAATGTCGCGGCTCTGCTCATCGGCTTCTCGTTCTACGCCAACTCCCTGGTCACCGCCCAGCTCGTGCAGGAACCCACGAGCACCGGCTACGGCCTCGGCGCCTCCCTCGTCGTCAGCGGACTCTGCATGCTGCCCGGCGGGCTGGCGATGGTGGCCCTGTCTCCTCTCTCGGCGCGGATATCCGGCACGTACGGGCCCCGCGTCGCGCTCGCCCTCGCGGCAGTCGTCATGACCCTGGGCTACCTGGTCCGCTTCTTCACCAGCCACAGCCTCTGGCTGATCGTCACCGGCGCCACCGTCGTCGCATGCGGCACCGCCATCGCGTACTCCGCGTTGCCCGTCCTCGTCATGCGGGCCGTCCCGGTGAGCGAGACCGCGTCGGCCAACGGCCTCAACACGCTGATGCGATCCGTCGGCCAGGCCTGCTGCAGCGCCGTGGTCACCGCCGTACTGGCCCGGGTCACCTTCGTGGCCGACGGCCGCACCGCGCCGACGCTCCACGCCTACCTGCTGATCTTCCTGATCGCCGCCGGAGCGGCGCTTGCCGCCCTCGTCGTCACCCTCCTCCTGCCGGCCGACCGGCCGGGCCGGGGCACTCCGCGCGACGGCGACCGGCCGGGCGGTACGGTCACGGTGTCACCGCCCACCAGCGCCGTCCGAGGGAACGCATGAGCACCGCCGACGAACCCACCTCCCCGGCCACGGCCGACACGGACAGAACCCTCCGCCGGGAAGCCGGGCAACTCCGCGCGGACGGAGGGGAAGACGGCCCGGAGACCGGACGCGATGCCATCATCCGCGCCGCACGGCGGGCGTTCACGCTCAAGCCGTACGCCGAGGTGACCATGCGCGGCATCGCCGCGGCGGCCGGGGTGAGCCCCTCCTTGATCGTCAAACGCTTCGGCACCAAGGAAGCGCTGTTCAACACGGTCGTCGACTTCCGCCCGGCCGCCGCCGAACTCTTCAGCGCTCCGCTTCCCGACCTCGGCCGGCACCTGGTCCTGACCATGATCGACCTCCGCGACCGGCTCCGCGGCGATCCGCTCCTGCGTGTGGTCTTCTCCCTCGGCATCGAGGACGAGCGCACCCTGCTGCGCTCCCGCTTCCGCGAGCAGATCACCGACCGCCTCACCGCCGTCCTCACCGGCCCCGACGCCCGACTGCGGGCCGAACTCGTCGCCGGCCAACTCCTGGGCCTGGGCGCCACCCTGAGCCTCCATCGCCCTGACGGCGCCACCGCGCACACCACCGCCGATCGACTCGCGGACCTCTACGCCCCCGGCATCCAGCACCTCGTCGACGGGAGCTGAGCGGCGGTACGGTCGCCTTCGCCCGCCGATCGCGCCGTTCGTCTTGGTAGCTTGCGGGCGTGGACGATTTCTCCCGCTCATGGACCGCACTGCGCGAGGCCGTCGCCGGTCTCACCGACGAGGACTTCGCCCGGCCGTCGGGCTGCACCGGCTGGCTCGTACGCGATCTGGTCTGCCACCTCGTCATCGACGCCCAGGACGTCCTGATCACCCTCGCGACGCCCGCCGACACCCCGCCGACGCGCGACGCCGCGAGCTACTGGGAGGTCGCCGAGGAGCCGCCGACCGGCGACGACCCGCTCGACGCGCTGACGGTACGGCTCGCCGCCGCCTACGAGGACCCGGCACTGCTGAAGTTCCATCTCGACGATGTCGGCTCTGCCGCCGGACGCGCCGCCGTGCTCGCCGACTCCGGCCTCGCGGTCGTAACGCGCGGCGAGGTGCTCACCGTCGGCGACTACCTCTCCGCGTACGTCCTGGAGTGGACGTTGCACCACCTGGACCTCGTGGCGCAGCTACGAGGCGCGCCGAGGCCGCCCACGGAGAGCCTGGCCGCCGGGCGTGAACTCCTCGAGCGGATCGCGGGCACGCCCTTCCCAACCGAACTGTCCGACACGGACGCGCTGCTCCTGGGAACCGGCCGGCGCACGCCGAGCACCGCGGAACGGGCCGTACTGTCCGGGACGGGCGCGCGGTTCCCACTCTCGCTCGGCTGAACGGGGCACAACGGGTTTACCCATACGGCCGGTTATTCGAAGCGGTCCGCACACTGCCCCATCGCGGGCCCCAGCACCCGCCGTGCGTCCGCCAGTTGGAGCACTCGAGCTCCCCAGGGGAGTCCGCGCCGGTGAACGACTCGACTTGCTCTTGAAGCAATGTGCCCTTTTGGTACGGCAGGAGGCGCGCCGGCCGGCGGCCTGGCATGGGGCGCCGGTGAGGAACCGCCTCACGGCCATCACCGCCATCACCGCCCAAGAAGCGTCGCCCAGCGCCTCCGGCGGGCTATGCGAGGAGAGCCGAGGCCGCGCCTCCATCTCGCCCGTCGCGGCACCCGCCCTCACGGGACGAGCTCACGTTTCTTCGGCCACGGTGTCACCGGAGGACAGGACCGCCCTTCTTCTGCGGTACACCACCACCCCGCACACCGTGAGAAGGAGGGCGGCCACGGCGGACACCCCGACGGCCGTCCGTTCGGCGAAGAGCGTTCGCAGCATTTCGAGTACGCCGAGCCCCGCGGTCGCGTAGATCAGCGCCCAGGCCGCTCCGCCCACGAACAGGGCGGGAAGGTAGCGCGGCAACGGCATGCGCATGCTGCCCGCGAGGAAGTTGGCGGCGGTCTGGAAGCCGACGGTCAGGAAGGAGACGGCCACCACCGGCGCGCCCCATCGCTGGATCGCCCGCTCGGCGCGCAGGAACTTCGCCGATGAGATCCGTCCGGCGAACCTGCTGCGCCGGGCGCCGGTGCCGGCGAGCCATCCGACGGCGAACGTCCCCGCGGCGCGAAGCAGGACGATGACGTACAGGGCTCCGGCCGTGAGCGCGATCTTATCCACGACGCCTCATCCCGGGCGCCGGGCAGCAACTCGCGTCCCCCGGGCGCCCGTGCGGGTGTCCCGCCTTTCCGGGCGCTCTACGCGCGCGAGCTCGGTCACCGTCTCTCACCTGTGCCTCACCTCTGCCCGTTCCGTCGTCTGGGTTCCCGCCTGCCGCACCGGAACCCGACACCCGCGCGCCCCGGTCCACACGCCAAGCAAGGTCAGCCTAACCTAATGCGCATACGGTGGACGGAGGGGAGGGTGCGCCGCGGTCCACCTGGTCAGCGGCGGGAATTGCACCCTGCCCGACGACCGGCTCATTCCGAAGGCGGCCACGCCACCCGGGAGAACTTCCCGAATACATGACGTGTTCGAATGACCTGCTGACAGGGGGTCTCCCTGTCAGTAGCCTGTGTTCGTCATTCCGATCGACTGTTGAAATTTCGAACACAAGGGAGGGGGCGGTCGTGGGACGCCTCGTGCCTGCCGTGACCCGGGCCCTGGACATCCTGGAGCTCTTCCTCGACGGGGACGGAACGCTCTCGACCCCCGAGATCGTGCGCCGACTCCAGCTGCCGCGCACCACCGTCCACGAGCTGGTGACCACGCTGGCCGCCCGCTCGTACCTGGTGCCGGTGCCGGAGCAGCCCGGGCGCTATCGGCTCGGCGTGCGGCCGTACCAGCTCGGCAGCCGGTACGCCGAGCAGCTCGACCTCGCCGCCGAGGGCGGGCAGGTGGCCCGCTCCGTCGCCGAGACCTGCGGCGAGACCGTGCACGTCGCCATCCTGGAGGGCACGGACGTCATCTACATCGCCAAGGTGGACTCCACGCACGCCGTGCGCATGGTCTCCGCCGCCGGCCGCCGCCTCCCCGCGCACTGCACCTCCGTCGGCAAGATGCTGCTCGCCTCGCTCCCCGAGCAGGAGCTGGCGGCCCGCGTCCCCGACGACGCCGAGCTGGTCGCGATGACCCCGAACAGCGTCACGGACCCGGCCGCGCTGCGCGCGGCGCTGGCCGAGGTGCGACGGCGCGGCATCGCCCTGGAGAGCCGCGAATCCAATCCGGACGTCAGCTGTGTGGCCGCCCCCGTGCGGGACCGCTCCGGCCGGGTGGTCGCCGCCCTGTCGATCTCCGTGCCGATGATCCGCTGGAGCGAGGCCCGCCGCGCCGAGCTGGAGGAACTGGCCGTCAAGGGAGCCACCGAGTTGTCGGGGCGGCTGGGCCACCGGAGCCCCGCGTGATCGACGTCGCGGTGCGGGAGTGCGCCGCGCTCGGAGAGGGGCCCACCTGGGACACGGCCACCGGTCGGCTGGTCTGGGTCGACATCCTGGGCTCCCGGGTGCACACGTACGACCCGGCCTCCGAGCGTCGCACCGTGCTGGCCACCGAGCAGCACGTGGGCGCGGCCAAGCCGCGCGTGAACGGCGGCCTCGTCGTCAACCTCCGCGACGGCGTGGGGCTGTACGACGCCCAGGGGGCGTTCAGCTGGCTGCACCGTGATCCGGTGGCCGGCCGCCGGGGCAACGACGCGGCCGTGGCGCCCGACGGGGCGTTGTGGGCGGGCACCATGCGCTACGACGAGGCACCCGGCGGCACCCTGTCCCGGGTGGCAGCCGACGGCACGGTCCGCACGGTCCTCGGCGATGTCGCCGTCAGCAACGGCACCGGCTGGAGTCCCGACGGGCGACGGATGTACTACATCGACTCGCCCACCCGCCGCGTCGACGTCTTCGACGTCGATCCCGAGACCCAACACCCCGTGAACCGCCGCCCGTTGGCCGTCGTCGAGGACGGCGCCGGCTTCCCCGACGGACTGGCCGTCGACGCCGACGGCTGTGTGTGGGTGGCACTGTGGGACGGCGGGGCGGTGCGCCGCTACACGCCGTCCGGGATGCTCGACCGAGTGCTGGACCTGCCGGTGCGCCGCCCCACGGCCTGCGCGTTCGGCGGGCCGGACCTCACCGATCTGTACGTGACCACCGCGCGCACCGGCCTGGACCGCCCGCACCCGCTGTCCGGCTCCCTGCTCGTCGTACCCGGCGCGGGACAGGGTCTGCCCCAGCCGCCGTTCGCCGGCTAGGTGCTCGCCCACGCCGAGGCCGAGGAGCGAATCCGGCAAGCGCGGCTCCTGCCGGGCATCGCCGACGAGCCGGAGTGCTTCGTCATCGATGACTACGTGCTCGACGAGGACGAGTGGACGGACGGCTTCGCGTCCGAGTTCCTGTCTGTCCGTGTCACTCCGCGGCCAAGCTCATCGCGCTGATCCCCTATGTGATCAGCCGAACCAAAGGGTATTTGATCACCCGAAGCAAAGTGCCCCAGGGCCTGTCAGACAGGCCCTGGGGCACCCCCCACCCTCGGCTCCGAACGGGACCCGTCTACGCGCCGACCCTCCGCTTGTTCCACACGTCGAAGCCGACCGCCGCGAGCAGCACCAGGCCCTTGATGACCTGCTGCCAGTCCGTGCCGATGCCGACGAGGTTCATGCCGTTGTTCAGCACGCCGAGCACCAGGCCGCCGATGATGGCGCCGAGCACCGTGCCGACGCCGCCGCTCATCGAGGCTCCCCCGATGAACGATGCGGCGATGGCCTCCAGTTCGAAGTTGAGCCCGGCCTTCGGGGAGGCCGCGTTGAAGCGGGCCGCGAAGACCAGACCGGCGAGGGCCGCCAGCATGCCCATGTTGAGGAAGACCAGGAAGGTGACCTTCCGGTCCCGTACGCCGGACAGCTTCGCCGCCGGCAGATTGCCGCCGATGGCGTAGACGTGGCGGCCGATGACCGCGTTGCGCATCAGGTAGCCGAAGCCGACGAGGAGCGCGGCCAGGATCAGCAGCACCACCGGCGCGCCCTTGTAGCTGGCGAGCAGCAGCGTGAAGATCAGGACCGAAGCGGTCAGCGCGGCGAGCTTCACCGCGAACAGACCGGCCGGCAGCACCTCAAGGGCGTACGCGCTCTGCCGACGCCGGTCGCGTACCTCCTGGCGGATGACCACGGCGATCAGCACGAGGCCGAGGACCAGGGTCAGGTTGTGGTAGTTCGTGCTGGGGCCCACCTCGGGCAGGAAACCGTTGGCGAGCTTCTGCAGGCTTTCGGGGAAGGGGCCGATGGTCTGTCCCTTGAGGAAGACCTCGGTCAGGCCCCGGAAGACCAGCATCCCGGCGAGCGTGACGATGAACGACGGCATCCCGGCATAGGCGATGAGCAGTCCCTGGGCGGCGCCCGCGACGGCGCCGATGGCGAGGCACAGCAGGACCGCGACCGGCCATGGCAGGTCGTGCTGGACCATCAGTACGGCCGCCACACCGCCGACGAACGCGGTGATCGAGCCGACCGACAGGTCGATGTGGCCGGCCACGATGACGATCATCATGCCGATCGCGAGGATCAGGATGTAGCTGTTCTGCAGCACCAGGTTGGACACGTTGCGCGGCAGCAGCAGGTCGCCGCCGGTCCACACCGCGAACAGCGCCACGATGACGCCGAGCGCGATCAGCATGCCGTACTGGCGCATGTTGCGGCGCATGCCGTCGAGCAGCGGCCGGGTGGTGCCCCCCGCCGGGCGTGTGACCGGCTTCGCGGCCGTGACGTCAGCGCTCATCGTCGTTCTCCCTCGTGTCTTCCTCGGTCATGCGGCGCATGGGCACGTCCGTGTCTTCCTCGGTCGTGCGACGCATGAGCGCGTCCGCGCCTTCCTCGGTCTTGAAAGGCATAAGCCCGTCCGTGCCTCCCTCCGTCATGCGGCGCATCAGCACGTCCTGCGTCGCCTCCGCACGGGGCACCTCGCCGGTGAGCCGGCCCGCGGCCATGGTGTAGATCCGGTCGCACATGCCGAGCAGTTCGGGCAGTTCGGAGGAGATGATGATCACCGCCTTGCCCTCGGCGGCCAATCGGTCGATCACCGTGTAGATCTCGTACTTGGCGCCGACGTCGATGCCCCGGGTCGGCTCGTCGAGGATCAGCACGTCCGGACCCGCGAAGATCCACTTGCTGAGGACGACCTTCTGCTGGTTGCCGCCGGACAGCCGGCCCACCGGCTCGAACACCGTCGGCGCCTTGATGTTCATGGAGGTACGGAACTCCTCGGCGACCCGCCGCTCCTCGTGGGCGTCGACGACACCCCTCCGGGCGACGTTGGCCAGGGCGCTCAGCGAGATGTTCCTGCCGATGGTGTCCAGCAGGTTGAGCCCGTAGTGCTTGCGGTCCTCGGTGACGTACGCGATGCCGTGCGCGACCGCCTCCGGGACGGTCCGGGTGCGGATCTCGCGCCCGTCCTTGAGCACCGTGCCGCCCGCGTACCGTCCGTACGAGCGCCCGAAGACGCTCATCGCGAGCTCGGTACGGCCGGCGCCCATGAGACCGGCGATGCCGACGATCTCGCCGCGCCGGACGGACAGCGTGACCCCGTCGACGACCTTGCGCTGCTGGTCGATCGGGTGGCGCACGGTCCAGTCGCGGATCTCCAGGGCCGGTTTCGGACCGGGCTCCCCGATGTACGGGGTGCGGTCGGGGAACCGGTGGTCGAGGTCCCGGCCGATCATGCCGCTGATGATCCGGTCCTCGTCGGTGGCCGGGTCGGCGACGTCCAGCGTCTCCACGGTCCGGCCGTCACGCAGGATCGTCACCGAGTCGGCCACCCGGCGGATCTCGCCCAGCTTGTGCGAGATGATGATCGAGGTGACGCCCTGGTCCTTCAACTCCAGGATCAGGTCGAGGAGTTTGCCGCTGTCCTCGTCGTTGAGCGCGGCGGTCGGCTCGTCCAGGACGAGCAGCTTCACCTCCTTCGAGAGCGCCTTGGCGATCTCCACGAGCTGCTGCTTGCCGACACCGATGTCCGCGACGCGGGTCTGCGGGTGTTCGTCGAGGCCGACCCGGCGCATCAGCCGGGCCGCCTCCTTCAGCGTCTCGTTCCAGCTGACGATCCCGCGCGAGGCCCGTTCGTTGCCGAGGAAGATGTTCTCGGCGATGGACAGGTACGGCACGAGCGCCAGTTCCTGATGGATGATCACGATGCCGTGCCGCTCGCTCGCCCGGATGTCCCGGAAGCGGCAGGTGGCCCCTTCGAAGAGGATCTCCCCCTCGTAACTGCCGTGCGGGTGCACACCGGAGAGGACCTTCATCAGGGTCGACTTGCCGGCGCCGTTCTCGCCGCAGAGGGCGTGGACCTCGCCCCGGTGGACCGTCAGCATGACGTCCGACAGCGCCCGGACTCCGGGGAAGGCCTTGCCGATCGAACGCATCTCCAGGACGGGTCCGTTCATGATCGCCCTCCCGGCTACTTCAGGTCCGCGGCGGTGTAGTAGCCGCCGCCGACCAATACCTGCTCGTAGTTGGTCTTGTCGACGCTCACCGGATCGAGCAGGTAGGCGGGGACGACCTTGCTGCCGTTGTCGTAGGTCTTGTCGTCGTTGACCTCGGGCTTCTTGTCGTGCAGCACCGCGTCCACCATGTTCGCCGCGACCTTCGCGAGCTCCCGGATGTCCTTGTAGACGGTCTGGGTCTGCTCGCTCGCGATGATCGACTTCACCGAGGCGAGCTCGGCGTCCTGGCCGGTGACCACCGGCAGCGGCTTGGTCTTCGAGCCGTAGTCGTCGGACTTGAGCGCGGAGAGGATGCCGATGGATATGCCGTCGTACGGGGAGAGCACCGCGTCGACCCGCTCGGTCTTGTACGCGGAGGTGAGGATGTCGTCCATCCGCTTCTGCGCGGCGCCGCCGTCCCAACGCAGGGTGGTGACCTGGTTGAGCGCCGTCTGACCCGAGCCGACCACCAGCTGCTTCTTCTCGATGTACGGGTTCAGCACGCTCATCGCGCCGTTGAAGAAGTACTTGGTGTTGTTGTCGTCGTTGGAGCCGGCGAACAGCTCGATGCGGAACGGGCCCTTCTTCGAGCCGTCCTTCAGGCCCAGCTTCTCGACGATGTAGGTGGCCTGGAGCTCTCCGACCTTCGCGTTGTCGAAGGAGGCGTAGTAGTCGACGTTCTTCGTGCCGAGGATCAGCCGGTCGTAGGCGATGACCGGGATGTCCGCGTCGGCGGCCTGCTGGAGGACGTTGTTCAGGGACTTGTTGTCGATGGCGGCGACGACGAGGGCCTTAACGCCCTGCGTGATCAGGTTCTCGATCTGGGCGACCTGCTGGTCCGGGTCGTCCTCGCCGAAGACCAGCTTGGTCTTGTACCCCTTCGCCTCCAGGTTCTTGACGACGTTCTTGCCGTCGGCGATCCACCGCTCGGAGGACTGGGTCGGCATCGCGATGCCGATGGTGGCACCCTCGGCACCACCCGAGGTGTCCTTGCCCCCGCCCTCGGCGCTCTGCCCGCAGGCAGCGAGCGCGAGGGCGGCGGTCACGGCCAGGGCACCGGTCACGACGGCTCTGTGGTTGAGCATGGTCATCAGTCCTCGTTCTTCTCGTCGTTGAGATCGAAGCGGTTCAGGAGCCCCGGCAGCCGGGAGCCGAGCGGCGCCATCGCGCCGTCCGCGCCGTGCCGGGCGAGCAGGTCGAGAGCGAGACGGCCGCGCCGCACCCGCTCCCGGGCGGTGTCGAGGGCGAGGGTCCGCAGATGGGTGCCGTACGGATAGATCCCGGGCGCCTTCGAGAGGCCGAACTTCAGATAGATCGGTGCGCCGCGCCGGATCAGCTCGGCGACCTCGTACATCCGCACATAGCCGCCGAGGTCGTCGGGGGCCTCGATGTACAGGTCCATGGGGGCGGCGGAAACCCGCCGGATTTCGGTGAGGTGATCGAGGGTCAGATCGCTCGGCACGTTGATCGAATCGGCTCCCAGTCGCTCGTACACCGCGTACGAGGCGGGGTTGACCGGACCGATCAGCGCGGAGACCTTCAGCGTGGTGTCGGCCGGGATGACGCCCAGGGTCCGGGCCCGGTGCAGCGTCCACAGCACACCCTCATCGGCGACGAGCAGGCACTTGACGCCCAACTCCGTGGCGCGTACGGCGTCTTCGACGCACCCGGCGACGGCGTCGTGGCCGCGCGCCCGCAGCCCGGCCCCCCGCGAGTCGGTGCGCACGGAGCCGCCGATGTCCCAGGTGCCGCGCGGGCCGGTGAACAGGCAGAGCTCGATGCCGCGTTCGTCGGTCGCGGCGACCATCTCGGTGATCTCGGCGTCGGTCAGCATCCACACGCCGCTGCCCTGGCTGATCCGGTGCACCGGCACGTCGAGCCGGTCGGCCTCCGCCAGGACCACGGCCAGCGCCTCGGGCCCCTCGCAGGAGGGGATCTCGGTGCGCCAGCGGCCCCCGCCGGGGAAGGTGTGCGGCGAGGTGTCGGCAGGATCCGGGGCGGGCGCCCCGAGGCCGAGTGCGGCGAGCGCCTGCTCGGCGGGCCGGCGGGCGGTCGGGGCGGAGGTGTCGGTCACAGACTGTCCTTCGTGTTCGAGATATCGGACATGGTTCGGAGCTGTGGGCGTGAGCCGTCCACGTCGGTACGGTGCCGGGTCGAGGGACTCCGGATTACGGCCTGCGGGTTACGGCCTCCGGTTGATGGCTTACGGCCTCCGGGTTACGGCCTCCGGTTGATGGCTTGCGGCTTACGGCCTCCGGGTTCCGGCCTCCGGTTGATGGCTTGCGGCTTACGACTTACGGCCTCTGGCTTACGGCCGCAGCAGCACCTTGCCGACCTTCGGGTCACCGCCCCCCACGAGCGCCATGGCCTGCCCGAAGTCGGACAGCGGCAGCTCGTGCGTGACCAGCGGCAGCGGGTCGAGCAGCCCGGCCGCGAACAGGCGCGTGGCGTGCGCCCAGGCGGCCGGCGGGGCGCCGAACACGGTGTGCACGGTCAGCTGCCGGACGACCAGGGCGGTGGGGTCGAGCCCCTCGGCCCCGGGCGCCGGGATGCCGGTCAGGACCAGGCGCCCTCCGCGCCGCAGCAGGCCGGCGGCGGTGCGGGCGGCATCGGCGGAGCCGGCGGCCTCGATCACCACGTCGAGGTCGTCCGGGAGGTCCTGGTCGCGGGTGCGGAAGTCGGTGGCGCCGAGCCGCCGGGCGAGCCGCTCCCGCTCGGGCCCCACGCCGACGACGAGGAGCCGTGCGGGGGAGGCAGCCGCGAGGAACCGCACCGCCAGCAGGCCGAGGGTGCCGGTGCCGACCACCGCGACCCGCTCACCGGGCCGGGCGCCCGCCCTGAGCACCGCCGCCGCCACGCAGGCCGCGGGCTCCAGGAGGGCGGCCGCGGTCAGGTCGGCGTCGTCCGGCAGGACGTGCAGCAGCCGGGCCGGGAGGGTGAGGGTGGGGGCCATGGCGCCGGGCAGGGTGAAGCCGGTCTCCTCGTACCCGGCGGTGCACAGGGTCGTATCGCCCGCGTGGCAGCGGTCGCAGACCTGACAGTTACGGAACCCCTCCCCCACCACCTTGCGCCCGACCAGTGCCACGGGCACACCGGCGCCGACCCGCTCGACGGTTCCGGACCACTCGTGGCCGGGGACCAGCGGGTAGCGGACGTACCCCTCCGGCCGACTGCCCTGATAGACCTCGCGGTCACTGCCGCACACACCGGCCGCGTGCACCGCCACCAGCGCCTCGCCGGGGCCGGGCTCGCGCGGCACGTGCGGGACGAGCCTGAACGCGCCCGGCTCGTCGACGACGAGGGCCTCGCCGCTCACCGGGTCCCCCGGGGCTTGCGCCGCTCCCAGCCCTCCGACCACAGGTCGAACCGGGCCTGCTGCTGCGGGAACTCGGCGACCGCGTCCACGTCGAGCTCGACACCGAGGCCGGGCGCCTCGGAGAGGTGGAAGCAGCCCGTCTCCGGGTCGACCTGCGGGGCGCCCTTGATCACCTTCTTGATCTCGGCGTCCGCGAAGTCGTTGAAGTGCTCCAGGACCTTGAAGTTCGGGGTGGTGAAGCCCACTTGGAGGGAGGCGGCGGTGAGGACCGGGCCGCCGACGTTGTGCGGGGCGACCATCATGTAGTGGGTCTCGGCGGTGGCGGCCAGCTTGCGGGTCTCCCAGATGCCGCCGATGTGGCCGACGTCCGGCTGGAGGATGTCCGCGGCCTGGTTCTCGAACAGCTCGCGGAACTCGATCCGGTCGTGGATCCGCTCGCCGGTGGCGATCGGCATGTCCACCTTGTCGGCGACCTTCTTCAGGGCCTTGAGGTTCTCCGGCGGCACCGGTTCCTCCAGCCAGGCCGGCCGGAAGGGCGCGAGTTCGTGGGCCAGGCGGACCGCGGTGGCGGGAGAGAAGCGGCCGTGCATCTCCAGCATCAGCTCGGTGTCGGGGCCGATGGCGTCCCGCACCGCCTCGACGAGCGAGACCGCGTACCGGCTCTCGCTGTGGCCGAGCTCGTAGTGACCGTTGCCGAAGGGATCGATCTTCAGGGCCCGGTAGCCGCGCTCGACCACTCCCCGGGCGGCCTTGTGGTACGCCTCCGGAGTGCGTTCGGTCGTGTACCACCCGTTCGCGTAGGCCTTCACACGGTCGGTGACCTTTCCACCGAGCAGCTGCCAGACCGGGACGCCGAGCGCCTTGCCCTTGATGTCCCAGCAGGCCATCTCCACGACCGCGATCCCGGACATCACGATCTCCCCGGCCCGGCCGAAGTCCCCGTACTTCATGCGCCGTACGAGATCCTCGACGGCGAACGGGTCCGAGCCGCGGACATGGTTGACCTCGGCCTCACGGAGATAGCCGAGGAGCGCGTCGGTGTGCCCCAGCATCCGGGTCTCACCGACCCCGGTGAGTCCCTCGTCGGTGTGGACCTGGACATAGGTCAGATTGCGCCACGGCGTTCCGACGACGTGCGTGCTGATTCCCGTGATCCGCACAGCGGTTGACTCCCTGCTGTTCGAGATTTCGTCATGCGTTCGAAATTCTGGCGTGACAGTAAGGAGGCCGCACTGGGGTCGTCAAGAGGTCGTACGGGACCGGCGTACGGACGGGCATGCGGGACGGGCGAATGGCGTACGGGACCGGGGTATGCGACGGGCGAACGGCGTACGGGAGCGGGGTACGAGACCGGGGTACGCAACGGGGGTACGGGGCAGGCGATAGGCGTACGGGACCGGGGTACGCGACGGGGTACAGGGCAGGCGATGGGCGTACGGGACCGGCGTGCGGGCGAACGGCGGGCTGGGATCCGGGCCTGCCAGACCTCGCGCCGGCCGCGGCCAGGATCGGGACCCGGCCCTGCCACCACCGTCCTGCTCTCGTCGGGCTCCGTCGCCCTCTGAGCCAGGAGGCATCATCGAAGGTGAGGAGAGCATCGGCACCATCGACGAGGAGTGGCGATGAGGTTGTCGTTCCTTGAGCCCCTCTACGCAGAGCCGGGCCCGTACGTCTCCGTCTACCTGGACACCTCCCGGAACATCGAGCATCCCGAGCGGGCGATCGCGCTGCGCTGGCGGCGACTGCGCGAGAGCCTGTCCCGTCAGGGCGCGGACCGGGGGCTGCTGAACGTACTGGAGGAGGCGGTCGGCACCGACACCGAGGTGCCCGGGGTACACGGCCAGACCCTCTTCGCCGCCCACGGCACGCTCGTCCTGAACGGGGAGCTGCCCTGGCCGCCCGAGCACGACTCCGCGCGCTACAGCACCCTGCCGGACGCGATGCCCCTCGTCACCCAGCACGTTCCGGAGATCCCTTACATGGCCGTGGTCGTCCACTACGGGGGCCTGCCGACCGCCGAGACCCACGGCTGGGTGACGCTGGAGGCGGAGACCGGCACCTGGCCCGTGTCCACCGTCACCCCGGGTGAACGCCTGCACCGCAGGGTCGCGGTGGCGACCTGGCACCGCACCGCGCTCCGGCTCGGCCACCGGCTGGACGAGCGGGCGCGGCGCGCCCATGCCGACGCCGCCGTCGTGGGCGGCGACGAATGGGCGTGCAACGTACTGATCCGGCGCCTGCCGCACACCCTTCGTGACAAGGTCGTACGCGTGGGCGGCCGGACCCCCACCGACACCGGGCGCGCGTTGCTTGAGCCGCAGCTCGACGTCGTCTTCCGCGGTCACATGGCCGCGCACGACCGGGAACTCGTGGACATCTTCATCGGTCGGCGTGCCCTGGACGGACCCATGACGGAAGGGCTGGCCCCCACCGTGGCCGCCCTCCAGCGCGGCCAGGTGGCGGCCCTGCTGCTGAACCACCCGCCCGCGTCCTCGCTGCGGCTCTGGACAGGCTCGCAGCCCACGCAACTCGCCCTCAGCGAGGCGGAGCTCACGTCCTTCGGCGTGCGGGCCCCGCGTGAGGAGCGCGCCGACGAGGCCCTCGTCAGGGCCCTCGTCGGCACGGGTGCCGAACTGGTCGTCGTACCGGAGAGTGAGCTGAGCCTGCACGAGGGTGTGGCCGCCCTGCTGCGGTACACCGACCCCGGAACCCCGTCCTGACGCCGGCAGCGACACGCTCAGCGCCGATAGGTCCCGACCAGAGTGCCCGAGGCCAGTTCCCTGCCCTTCAGGGCACGGTGCACGTCCTCGACGCCCGGGTGCTCGTGCAGCGGCAGCGGCTCGGACAGGGCGTACAGGCGGAAGAAGTAGCGGTGTGTCCCGTGGCCCGGTGGGGGCATCGGCCCTCCCCATCCGGCCCGCCCGAATCCGTTGGGCCAAGCCTGTCCGCCCTGGGGTGTCCCGCCCTCCGCCACCCCTGTGGTTCCCGGATCGATGCCGGTCACCAGCCAGTGCAGGAAGGTCGTCCCCGGCGCGTCCGGGTCCTCGCAGAGGAGCACCAGCTCCGTGGCCTCCTGGGGCACCTTCGACCAGGTCAGGGGTGGTGAAACGTTCTCTCCCTCCCCGCTGTGGCGACGGGGGATCTCGGATTTGTCGTCGAACGCGGTGCTGCTGAGTTCAATTCCGCTCATGCGCGCGGCCATACCCGCGGGCGACGGCGTCGGCACAGGTCCGGGCCGAAATCCCCCGTTCGGCCGAGCCCACCCGCATCACCCCGGAGACGGGGCGAGAATGGCGGTGTGCCGACAAGGATCCTGCTCGAGGGCCGCCCCGGCGCGGGCAAGACCACTGCCCTCCGTCGGCTGGCCGAGCTGCTGCCCACCCGCCCGGCCACCGGCTTCACCACCGAGGAGATCCGGGTGTCCGGCGCCCGGGTCGGATTCGCCCTGGAGACCCTGGCGGGCCGACGCGAGGTACTCGCCCATGTCGACCTTCCCGGTCCGCCGCGCGTGGGGAAGTACGGCGTCGATTTGAGCGTCATGGAACGGCTCGCGCTGCCGGCGCTGCGGTCGACGGCGACGGAGACGACCACGGCCACGGCCACGGCGGAGTGGGCAGGGCGCCTGGTGCTCATCGACGAGCTGGGGCGGATGGAACTGGCGTGTACCGCGTTCCGGGACGTGGTCGATGCCCTCTTCGTCGCAGAGGTCGACGTCGTTGCCACCGTCCCTGCGCACCACGATCCGTTCACCGACGCCCTCAAGCAGCGCGCCGACGTCGAGGTCGTCCACCTCACTGCGGCAAACCGGGACGCCCTGCCCGAGGAGCTCGCGGCCCGGCTGCAGAAGCCTGGGACTCCTCAAGGGCCTCACGCTCACGACAAGGCCTGGGGCGAAAGTCGATCTCGGGGAGACTAGGGTCCTGGCTGTCGGCTTCGTGCAGGCAGGGGGAGGGAATCGTGGACGCTCACGTACGGACGCGCGTTTCGGTCTACGCGATCGCGGTGGAGGACGACCGGCTGTTGTTGATTCGGCTCTCGGACGCCTCGCCCGTCTTCGCACCAGGACTCTGGCACCTGCCGGGCGGTGGAATCGACCCGGGCGAGCAGCCGGTGACGGCCCTGACCCGCGAACTCCTGGAGGAGACAGGGCTTGAACTCACCGATGCTCGACTGCTCGACGCCCGGACCTACGCAGCGCGGCGCAATGGAGTGAGCTGGAGCCTCACGGCGTTGTTCTACTCCGTCTCCCTCAAGGGCGGGCCGCCGACGGTCACCGAGATCGACGGCTCCACCGACGCGGCGGCGTGGATTCCGCTGGCCGACCTGCGGGACGACGCCTCGCTGTCACCAGCAGCCGCCGACGCCCTCCGTATCCTTGAAGCGACTGAAGTCCCGGTCCTCAATGGCTCGTTGAGTACTGCGACCAGCGCAGTCGACTCGTAACGAACGACCGCCTGAACCCGACCACCAAGGGCTCGGACGTTTCCCCCGCTGGACTCGCCATCGAGTCCCACCTCGCGGTCGAGCAGGATCAGAAGCCGATGCCACTCGTGATCACCAGCCGGGCCCGAGCAGGAACCCCTTCACCCCGTCCGCTCGTCATGTCCATGGGAGTTGTCAAAGATCCAACGCCCTTTCGCTCTTCACCACCGAGGTCCGAGGAGATCCATGGTCGACACCGTCAACTCACTGGCCGCCCGTGTTCACGAAGTGCTCGTGGCGATCCTGACCAAGGGCCCCGCCGCGGTGGGCACCGCAGGTCTCCACGACATCGTCGCGCGCGCCACGGCGCTCGGACCCGACGGCACCTGGCTCGTCGCCGCGGGCCATGCGAGCCTCGGCGAACTGGCCAGTGTGCACGGACAGACGGACCAGGCCATCTTCCATCTCGACGCCGCGGTGGCAGCCGGCTACAACGACTGCGTTGCGCTCCACGTCCCGCCCATGCGTCCGCTGCATCACGACCCCCGCTTCCGAGCCGTGTACGAGCGGATGCTCATCACCCAGGCCGACCTCGACGAGTTCTTCTGGCTGCACCAGGAAATGCAGATCATGTCGCAGGACGCCCAGCAGGCGAGCGTCGACAACATCGGCCGTCTCGACACCGGGGTGTCGCCGCTCCCCCAGGCCCCCATGCCGACCCGCGAACCGAACACCCTCGGCGTCCTGATCACCCGCATCGATCTCGCCGCGGTCCAGACCGCACTCCAACAGGTCGTCCTGAAGGCGGAGTTCCAGCGCAGTTCCGGCAATACCAGCCTCAGTCTCATAGACGACACGTGGGACTACCCCCGTGCCAGGCGCGACGCCTGGGACGCCGACGAGCTGGACTCCCGGCGCCTGCGGGCCGCCGAGGCCCGCGCCTTCGTCGAACGCCCCCGCGCAAGCACCGTACTCACCCCCTGCCCGCCACTGGGCTCGATCACCTACCCGGCCTGAGGAGGGCCGCACTGGCACGGCGGCCTGTGAGACTTCCGCACTGGCACGGCAGCCGGTGGGACTTCCGCACCGGCTGCCGGCCGCCGTCCGCGTTTCGCGCACCGCCGCCCCTTTGTCCGTACGCGCATCCCTTTGTCCGTACGCGCATCCCTTTGGCCGTACGCGCCACCCGCAGCCCACACCGGCGCACACCCACGCGGGCGCGCCGCACTCGCCTTCCGCATGCGAGTGCGGCAGGGATGCGGGACGCGGCGGGCTGACTCCAGTACGTCGGAGAGGAGCGTCAGCCCTTCGCTCGCCCGGCGATGCCGTCGAGGACCCGGTCGAGCCCCCAGGCGTACTGCTCGTCGGAGACGAACTGGGCGATCGCGTCCGCCGCCTCGGCCGTACGGGGGTAGCGGTCGGCCGGGACGGCGCGGAGCTGCTCCCGGCGGGTCGCGACCCGCTCGGCGACCGGCGGGGGCGCTGCGGGTGAGGGGAGTTCGGCGGCCTCCAGGGCGATCGCCCCGAGGACCTGGACGATCAGCAGGTACGAGGCACGCGCCGCCTCCGTCGGGTCGAGACCGGCATCCGTGAGGACCATGAGGAGGGCTTCGCCGAGCGCGAGGGCGTGCGGTCCGTCCATCGGGCCGGAGAGCAGCAGGTGGACCGCGCCCGGGTGGGCGAGCAGACGGTGCCGCAGGTCGGCGGCGAGCGTGTGGATGCGGTCGCGCCAGGGCGTGTCGCGGGCAGTGAGGGCCGCGAGGTCCGTCTCGCCGAGCAGGTGCTCGACGACCGCGCGTACGACCGCGGCGCGGTCCGGGAAGTACGTGTAGACGGCGTTCGGCGCGAGTCCCAGCTCGGCAGCGATGCCCCGGATGCTCACCGCGTCGGCGCCTCGGGCGCCGAGCAGACGCATGGCAGCCGCGACCACCTCGTCCTCGCCGACAGCCCGCTTCCGGCCCCGCTTCGCCGGCGGCGTGTCCTGTGCCATCCGTTCGCCTCCTTGCTTGTCCTGACCCGACACCTTGACGATCCATTTTTGCACGGCGTACATTAATTGCACAGCGTACAGAAATTGGAGGTGATCCCATGCGTGTCTCCCTGCGCGACCCCAGACGCCCCGCCTTGCGCGTCTGGATCCGATGGACGGCCGGTTTCCTGGCGTTCCCGATCGCCGGACTCGCCGGCCGCGCGGCGGCCGGTCCGGTCGACGACGCGATGAGCGCCCTGGTGGGCGGGGTCGTGACGGGGGCGGTGATCGGTGCCGGGCAGGCGCTTCTCTCCTCCGGCCGGCTGAGCGCGCCGCGCTGGTCCGCGGCCACCGCGGCCGGCAGCGGGCTCGGCCTCCTGCTCGGCGCCGCCCTGGTCGACTACCGAACCGATCTCGGTTCGCTGGCGCTCATGGGCGCCGTCGAGGGTGTCCTGCTCGGCGTGGCCCAGGCCTGCGCCCTGCCGCACACCGCCCGCCTGCCGTGGCTCTGGGCGGCGGCCATGCCGGCCCTGTGGGCGGCAGGCTGGACGGTGACCACGCTCGCGGGTGTCGGCGTGGACGCACGGTTCACCGTCTTCGGCGCCACCGGCGCCCTCACCTTCTCCGCCCTCTCCGGCATCCTGCTCCACAGACTCCTGCCCACCACCCTCCCCGGCCGGACCACCGGCTCGGACTCTCTCCGCGAGGTCGACGCATGAAGCACACCACCCCACCCCGTCACGTGGTCTTCGGCTCCGGCGCCGTGGGCACGGCCGTCGCCGAGGCGCTCGCGCGCCAAGGGGAGTCCGTCCGCGTCGTCAACCGGTCCGGCCGCGCGGACGTCCCCGCCGGTGTCGAGGTCGTCGCCGGCGACGCGGCCGATCCCGCGTTCACCACCGCCGTCGCGGCCGGCTCGGCCGTCGTCTACCAGGCGCTCAACCCGCCGTACCACCGCTGGCAACAGGAGTTCCCCGCGCTCCAGGCCGGCGTGCTCGCCGCGGCCGAGGCGGCCGGTGCCCGCATGGTCTCGATGGACAATGTGTACAGCTACGGGCCGCCCGGGGGCCGCCCGTTCACCGAGGAGACCCCCGACGCCGCCACCACCCGCAAGGGCCGGCTCCGGGGCCGGATGGCCCGGGACCTGCTCGCCGCGCACAAGGCCGGGCGCGTGGAGGTCGCGATCGGCCGCGCCTCCGACTACTTCGGGCCGCGCGGCGGTGCCCAGTCCAACCTCGGCGACCTGGTCTTCCCTGCCCTGCTGGCCGGGCGTACCGCCACCGTCCTCGGCGACCCGGATCAGCCGCACACGTACACCTTCATCCCCGACATCGGCGAAGCACTTGCCCTCCTCGGCCGCCACCCCGACGCCCCGGGCCGCATCTGGCACCTCCCCAACGACCCACACACCCGCACCACCCGCGAGCTCGTCGACCTGGCCCACCAGGCCACCGGCCGCCCCGGCGCCGCCCGGCTGCGCCGGATGCCGACGTTCGCCCTGTACGCGATGGGCGCGGTCAACCGCACGGTGCGCGAACTCATCGAGATGCAGTACGAGTTCGCCGAGCCGTTCGAGGTCGACTCGAGCCTCATCCGGGACCGGCTCGGCGCCGTCGCCACCCCGGTCGAGGAGGCGATGGAGCGGACGGTGGCGGCATACCGAGCCCTCAGAAAGTGAGCAAGCCCGCAGGGACAATCTGTGCTCAACACCGGTCGCCGCTGAGCAGGTGACTCACTGTCAGCGCCCCCGATTAGGGTGCCCACCATGGATATGGAACTGCTGACCGAGTCCCTCTCAGGTTCCTGGGAACTCACCCGTTCGGCGCGTGACGCGCTCGTGGAGCAGGGAGACGCTGTCGTCGGGGCGGTGCTGGACGTGCTCTGCGACGAGCAGTCACCCGTCGACTGGACGGTCCCGGCGGACGTGCTGTGCCGGATCGGGGAACCCGCTCTCCTGCCCTTGGCACAGGCAGCCGCAGCCGCGGACTCGCCCGAGATCGCGAGAAGGGCCGGGTGGGCGCTGGGACGGCTCAAGGTCGACGATCCGGCGGTCTACGAACCACTCCTGCATCATGCGCACCCGCGGGTTCGGAGCGATGCTCTCTTCGCCTTCCAGACCCGCGGTGAAGAGGCGGTGCGTTTCGTCGACCGGCTTGTCCCCTTGCTGGGCGACCCCGAACCCGAGGTCCGGCAGCGAGCGGTCTGGGCATTCGAGGCAATCGGCACTGCCGCCGTGCCCAGCCTGCGCCGCGTTCGCCGCCGGCCCGCATCCGGCCCCAGGGTGCGCGCCGGCGCGCTCGAAGCCCTCGCCGCAATCTCGGGCCCCGACGGTCTCGACTCCAAGGACCGGGACGCCTGGCGTCGGCTGACGAGGATGAAGCTGCTGGCCGAGGTCCCGGAGGGCATGCACCTGTGCGGGTCCTGGTACGCGGTGCCGACCACTGACCAGGACGCCGTACTCAAGGCGTTCGATCTCGGCAGCCCACAGCCGGTCACCCTTCGGACCGGCGCGGCGGCCTGGAACCAGGACCACCACGACGGGGACCGGACCCATCCGCACGCAGCCTGTTCCCGTGTCTTCGTCAGTCCCGCCCTGGACGGCTGGACGCTTGTCTTCGGCGACTCCTCCCAGGACACCCACCGCATCGAGGACGCGGACGACGAGGACGAGGACGGGTCCCTTCCCCTCGTCGTGAGACAACGGTGCACCGACCTCAGCCTTCGCTTCGGGTCCGCCCAGTGGTACGGAATGAACTGCGGCGACGGCTGGACCGCCTGGTGCATCGCCGAAGACGGAGAAGTCGTACGTCATTACGACGCGGAGGACGCCGAGGAGAACGGCGACGATGAACCCCCGCACCCGGCCGAAGCCGGCTACCTCCTGCCCCATGAGGACGGCTTCCCCGACGACGCGTTCGACGACGTGAACACCTCGGACTCCGACGCGTTCACCGCCCGGTACAACCAGGTCAAGGAAGAGCTCAAGATCCCCGACACCTGCTACGCGAACGACATCGCGGCGCGGTTGTCGGTCGACCCCGGAGCACTAGGAGTGCACACCGAGACCTCGGGCCACGGGGTCCTCGCTCTCACCGCATGCGGCCGCGAACACGGTCACCCCGCCGGGGCGCTGCCCGTGTGATCCTTCGGCCCTGCGACAGGCCGACCGGGGAGACGCCGGGACCATCGGCGATCGCGGGGTGACGAGTTGTCAGTGGCGGATGCTTGGATGGTCGGGCCGCGCAGGGAGGCGCGGCCCGACCAGGGGGGTCCAGGACTTGCCGTTCATCGGGCAGTACGCGAAGAGCAATGGAACCGTGGTTCGCGGGCATTGGCGGGCGCCGCCGGGGACAGCGAAGCAGACGGCAATCGCTGTGGGGATCGTGGTGGCCGTGGCCGTGTTCGGGAACACTGGCGCCTCGGCGGGCGGCGGGGCGAGCGCGGAGCCGTTACCCGGTCCGCGGTCCTCGCCCCAGGTGACGTATCCGATCAAGCGGCCCGGCTGGGACAAGCCCGTTCCCCGCTCGACTCCTACGGTGAAGTTCCCAATACCGTGGCCGGGCGGATCGAAGCCGGTTTCGCGGCCGGCGCCGACGGTGTCGTATCCGATCAAGTGGGACCGCAGCGGAAGCGGTCGGTGAGCCGTCGAGTGCCTGCGAGGCGGCGGCCTGGCCGTCGGCGGTCAAGCAAAGCGGTCGGTACTGAACAGCGCATCGCCTTCGGTGGCGTCCTGCCCATCGGGTGAGCGGTGTTCGAAAGGCCGGAGGCCGGTCGGGCTGGAGCGGCAAGGGGCACACCCAGCACTGGACGCCGGGCTCACCGAGCCCGGGAGGGGTGACTGAGCTGCTCGAGACGTGCCGAAGTGACCCGATGACTGTCACGACGCCATCTGGTCCAGGCAGGATCTGAGGTGCCCCAGGGCCGCCGCAGCCCACTGCGATTGCGCACTGCGGACCTGAGGGACCACGTCACTGGGCAAGCCGGTGGTGCCTCCACATGGTGGAGGCACCACCAGAAGTGAGAGCGGGACTCAGCCGCGGATGATGTTCTCTGCCTGCGGGCCCTTCTGGCCCTGGGTGATGTCGAACGTCACCGTCTCGCCCTCGGTCAGTTCGCGGTATCCGTTTCCGGAAATGTTGGAGTAGTGAGCGAAGACGTCCGGTCCGCCTCCGTCCTGGGCAATGAAACCGAAGCCCTTCTCGGAGTTGAACCACTTCACGGTGCCGCTGGCCATGCTCGTCCTTCTGGTCAATTCAGCGGTAGCCCGGATTCGAGCCACCCCGGGCGTCCCCTTCGGACGCCCGAACCAGTCCTCCCCGGACGGACGCGCACTTACACCCATTCACCAGATCTTGTTCGGATTCCGTGCCCGTCCGTAACAGTCTCAAGCCCCTCCCCGGCGCCATGCACGCCGCCCGTCAACGCATCCTGAGGCCGAGACCAACCACGGACTCCCCTAGTTCTCGGAACTCTCAGTGACGAGCGATTACGCTGAGGCGTGAGCAGATCGTCTGGGATCAGCGTCGACTGGAGGACAGGTTTACTTCATCCCGGGGCGGCCCACCGCCCCGTGCGCGACGGCGCCCCACGCCGACAGCGTGGGTGTTAGAGCGGCAGCCCTGGCCTGGGCCACGGGTGAAGCTCAACAGCAAGGACCGCCGCACGGGGGACACCATCCCCTGGACCCACCTGATCGCGGCCTTCCGCCAGGTCCTCGTCCATCCCCCTGCGCCCGACAGCACCGACCCCTTGGGCATTCCGCTCACCGACGCCCGTCGGCACATGCTCGACGTCCTCGACCACGTCACGTTCGAGCTCGGGGACGCACTCCACGCCGCCGCCTTGATGCTTCAACCCCCAGACGACCCGGAGGACAGCAGTCACCTGCGACTGGACGGCTTCCCGCTACAGGACCACACCACCGCACGCCTGTACGTCACCGCGCCCGGCACCGACGGCCCTCTGGGGCTCGATGTCTCTCTCCACGACCACAACGGCCGCGTACGTGTCGGCAACACCGCCCTCATGGCCGCACTGCACTCACTCGTCCCGACGAACTCGACGGCAACCACTCCCCCGTCCAGGACGCCTATGCCCCCGCCGGCGTCTGCGACTTCACCCACTGGTGAGACGCCCAACGAGCAAGTTCGAGTCCTGCTGTGGCGTACCACGGCCCGTTCCAGACTGTCCGCTTCCAGCCCGTGGGTCAGTAGTCGAATGCATCGAGGTGTCGCCGCAACAGGTCACAGATGTCTTCGCGGCTCCCTGTGGCCGGCAGCAGCGAGGGCGTGTCCTCGCCGTTCACCATGGCGAGGCTGCTGGTGAAGCGCACGAGGTTCGGTGCCGGGACGAAGGAGTCACGCAACCAGACAGCGAAGACGCCGGCTTCATCCGCTGTCACGTCCGTAAGGGTGATGTAGGCATAGTCGGGCTCGGCGATGGCGGCGGTACCGTCCACCCACACGTCGGGCGCCGACTCGATCTCGAAGTCCAGAACGGTCATCTCGTGGATGCCGGACCTCCGGTGCCCGATGGCGGGATCAGGGAACGCCTCTCGCAACGCCCGCTCCAGGGTCTGCAGTGTGGCTTGCCAAGCTCCGCCGTCCCCCTCCGGGGGACAGAAGGCGAAGTTCGTCCGGATGTTTCGTTCCGTGACCATGGTCTTCCTTGCGCTCAGCGACGTCACCGGGATGGCGGACGGTGTGGACAAGCGTGCCGCCGAGACGCTGACAGATACGGCCCTCGTGCCAGAAGCGGGGCAGTTCCCTCCGCCGGCGCGGGCCGGGTTCCAGGTGCACTTTGTGGAGCGTCAGCCGGACATGATGGCGATCGATGGACAGCTGCTCGCGGACACCGGACCGGACGCCGACCTCGAACGCGTCCCGGCGGCGGAGTGCCGTCCGTCCTCCCCCTACTGGACACCGGAGTGTTCACGGAGGAGAAGGTCAAGGCAGTCCGTACCGCACTCGGCACCTGACGCCACCCCGCGGCGGGGCATCCGCATCCTCGCCAGGAGGTACGGACGCCCGGAGGTTCGCACTTCACGCCCGGACGCGCGTCAGTTCGCGGTCGCGGCGGCGACGAGGGCCTGGAGCTGTTCGGCGGTGCGGTCGAGCGGCTGGGTACTGCGCTGGGCGCGGCACATCGCCACCGTGCCTTCGACGGCCGCGACCGTGAGCGTGGCGAGTTGCGCGGCCTGTTCGGGCTCGGCCCCGTGCGCCCGGAGCGAGTCGGCCAGCAGGGTCTCCCACTGCTCGAAGACCTCGGCTGCGGCCGTCAGCACGGGAGGGATCTCACCGTCCTGGGGTTCTTCGATGGCCACAGCGAGGACGGGGCAGCCGGCATGGAAGTCACTGTCCACGACGATCTTCCGCCACAGGTCGAGGAAGGCCCGGAGGCCCGCGACCGGCCCCGCCTCCAGTTCCTTGCGCAGGCTGCGGGCGACCCACTCGCCCGTGTACCGGACGGCCTCGGTGGCCAGTTGCTGCTTGCCTTCGGGAAAGTAGTGGTACGTCGAGCCGAGCGGCGCTTTGGCGTGTTTGGCCATCTCCCGGATGCTCGTGGCGCTCAGCCCACGCCGGCTGATCATGTCCGCGGCACCTGCCACGATCCGCTCCCGCGACGGCGTACTGCTCCTGGCCACGTGTGGACCCCCTCTGGTTATAACGTCCGTCATAGTCTACCGTGACCAGCGTCTATAACGCTCGTCATAGGAGCTGCCATGCCCATGATCCGGCTGACCGTCCCGTCCGGCGCCCTCACCGAGGAGGGCCGTACCACCGTCCAGCGCGACCTCGCGGCCGTACTGCTGCGCTGGGAGGGCGCACCCGACACCGCCTTCTTTCGCTCCCAGGCGTGGAGCTACCTCATCGAGTTGCCCGAAGGCGCCCAGACGACCGCAGAGGACGGCGAGGCCCGCTTCCTCGTGGAGGTGACGGTGCCGCAGGGGGCGCTGTCCGAGCGGCGCAAGGCCGGACTGGTACAGGACGCGACGGAGACCGTCCTCGCCGCAGCCGGCCTCGCTCCGGACGACGCGCTGCGGGTGTGGGTGCTCGTGCACGAGCAGCCGGACGGAACCTGGGGTGCGGGCGGCTCCGTCATCCGCTACGCCGACCTGGTCGCCCTCGCCCGGCAGAACAAGGAGCAGGCCGATGCGTGAGCTCACCTACGTCGCCCGGCGCACGGTCGAGTGGCGCGAGGCCCCTGACCCCCGGGTCCGGTCGGCCGGCGAGGTGATCGTCGCGCCCGTCGCCGCGACCTCTTGCGATGTGGACTCCGCGATCCTGGCCGGGCACGGTTTCATCGACCCGCCGTTCGCCCTCGGCCACGAGTGCGTCGCTCGCGTCACCGACATCGGCGACGACGTCACCACTGTGGTTCCCGGGGACCTGGTCGTCGTGCCCTGGTCCATCAGCTGCGGCACCTGCGATCACTGCCGCACCGGGCTCACCGCCCACTGCACGTCGGTCCCGCACATGGCGATGTACGGGGCGCCGATCGGCGGCAGCTGGGGCGGACTCTTCTCGGACCTGGTCCGCGTCCCGTACGCCGACGCCATGCTCGTACCGCTGCCCGCCGGCCTCGACCCGGTCGCCATGGCCTCGGCCAGCGACAACTGGTCCCTGTCCTGGCGCCTTGTCGCACCCCATCTCAAGACCCGACCCGGCGCCCGGGTCCTGGTTGTCGCCCGTGGCAGCATCGGCCTGTACGTGTGCGACATCGCCCGCGCCCTCGGCGCCTCCGACGTCCTCTACGTCGACCCCGACGCGGAGCACCGCAAGCTCGCCGAGGGCTTCGGCGCCCGTACTGCCGAGACCGTCGAACCGATCCGCCACGGCTTCGACGTCGCCGTAGAGGCCACCGGCCGCGTCGACCAGCTCGCCCTCGCCCTCAAGTCCCTCGCCCCCGAAGGCATCTGCGAGTCAGCCGGCAACCACTTCCGCCCCGGGGAACTGCCCCTGCTCGACATGTACCTCACCGGCGTCACGCTGCGCATCGCCCGCGACAACGTCCGCGCCCACATCCCCGACGCCCTCGACCTCGCCGCCTCTGGAACCGTCGACCCCGCGCGCGTCGTCTCCCACGTGCTCGACTGGGAGCAGCTCCCCGACGCATTGCCCGAGAAACACCTCAAGCCCGTCTTCGTCCGCGACACCACGCCGGCCGAGCCAGCACGCTGACCACATCGTCACCATCCCCGGCCACGAGCCGCGCCTGCTCCTCGACGAGACCGTCCGCGCCGCGGCCTCCCCGCAAACCCTGAACCACCAGGCAGACGGATTCCGCACCCGCACCGGACAACTCACCGGCCACCGCCGCGTACCGCATGGGATCCCCGCGGTGGACAAGTGCCTGATCGAGGCCGCCCGTCAGGAAGCCATCCTCGGAGCGATGTACCCCTGGGTGTCGATAGAGCAGCTGGGTGTGTCGGCAGGGCACGACTGGGAGGAATGGGGACACGCCCCGCTCCTGGCGATGTTCGCCCGTCGCGACGGGTATTCGGCGGTGGGCCGCACACAGCCGGGTGACATCGTCCGGCTGACGACATCCGACCCCGCGGAGGCCGCCGCTTCGCGGCCCGCCTGGTGGGTTCCGAGGGCATCGTGCGACCGGAGAAGCCGTATGTGTGGCCGTCCGAGGTGGAGACCGTCCTGCGGGATGCGGGATGCGGGATGCGGGGTGCGGGGTGCGGGGTGCGGGGTGCGGGGTGCGGGGTGCGGGATGGAACCCCGGACGCGCTGTCGATGTAACTGGCTGAACAGAGACCCCAGCAACCGCATGCCGGAGGCCATGGAGAACCTCGTACTCGGCGTCATGCCGGTCCGCATGCCCCTTTCGGGGTGAACCGGACCTCCGCGGAACCGACCCCATTGGTCAACCGTGCCTGAGTGAGCGTGGCCAGCGGGCGAAGGGCCGTGCCATAGGCGTCTCCTGTCCAGGGGCTGGAGGTGAGCCAGCACAGGGACTGGCCGTACTCGGGGTTGGGGGCGCGGGCGTGGGCTTCGTCCGGGAGATCGCGGAGCTTGTCTCGTACGCAGGGCAGCTCGGAGGCGTCGGAGCGGGTAGCCCCCTCACCCACGCCCCCGGAGGCCCCGCCGCCCTCGCCACCGACGCGAGATCCCCCTACCAGTTAGCCGACTTCGCCTTCTGCTCGCCTATGACGAGGGGTGCCTGATCTTCCCGGGCCTGCCCGACGAATGGCGATGGCCCCGTCACCGCACCCTCCGGGAGTCGCCCGCCCTCACTCGTACGTCTCCTTCCAACGCTCTCGATGCCGCCGGTCGCCTTGCCCCAGGCCGTTCACCGCCCCGAGCGACAGCAGCGAGGCCCCGTTGTTCCACAGGCCGAGGTGATCGCGATGAATGGCGAGCATGTCGTTCTCGGTGGCGAACTTCTCCGCCGGACCGCTGAAGTACGTCGTGGCCACGAAGATCGCCACGTCGACCTTGAAGTGCACCTTCGCTCCGAGCAGGTCACGCATCTCCCGGCTGGGAATCTTGCTCTTGGGCGTGTACCGCTTGCACTGGATCACCATGCTCCGCCCATCGGGAAGGATCCCGAGGACGTCGGCGCCGTTGTCGTGCGAGCCGCCGACCCTCCGCACGTCGGTACACCCGTCCCGCCGACACAAGTCCACGACGAAGTCCTCGAACTCCGTCCCGGTCATCGCGTCGACTTCGGCGAGCGTCCGGCGCCCGGCTTTCACGGCCTCGTCATGCCGCCAGCGCCGATCCTCGCCTCTCATGGCCCGATCGGTACGCCACAGCCGCCACCCACCGACAGCGGCACCGCCGAGCACCGTCGCACCGAGGAGATAGGGCCAGACCACGCTCCAGAAGGCCACCACCGCGACGACACCCACGCCGGCAGCGATCGCGCCACCCCTGAGTCGCTGCCGCCGGCGCTTGCGCGCAGCCGATACCCGCCGCTTCCGTGCCGCCGCCATGGCCCTCCCTCTGGTCCGGCACAGCAGGATCAAGGAAACGGCGCCCAACCATAAGGGCGCCGATCGGCCAATGGCCGACAAGAGGCGGGCTCCCGAAAGCGCAAGCGAGGACGCAACACACGCTCGGCCCGTCTGTTCTTGATCCTGGCGATCCACACTGCATCCCGACCAGCCCGTCGAGTCACCCCCACTGCCGCGCGGCCGGGTCAGCTACACATAGTCCGGCATCGCGAATGAGCGGTACCAGTCGTTCCCTGCCGTGATGAAGGGGATCAGCCGCCGCAGACGGTGGCCAGCGTGGTCGACGACCGCCGCAGGATCAGAGTTCCGCGGGCGGCAGGCCGAGGTAGTCGTGCCATGCTCGGCGGCCGGTGGGCGTCACGAGGAGAGCGCGGGTGGTGCCGATGCGCGTCATCCATCCGGTGGCGAGTGCGTGGGCGCACAGGGCGGCGCCCACGGCGCCGGCCAGGTGGGGACGGCGCTCAGTCCAGTCAAGGCATGCGCGCACCGGTGGTCGGCGTGAGCCGGCGGGCACCGTGATCCCGGCCTCTGCAAGCCAGAGGGCACCCTTGCCGGTCAGGCCCGGCTCGGGACCCCACTCCAGCAGTCCGCGCTCGACCATCGCGTCGGTGATCGCCAGCGCGACGGTACCGGCCAGGTGGTCGTAGCACAGCCGTGCACGGGCCAGTGCCTGCTGTCGGCCGGAGGCCGCCAGCGAACGCGGTGGGGCGCTGTGCTGGGGAGCCAGCGCGGCAAGGCTCTCGATCAGCTCGATCACCCTGCGGTCGGCCACCCGTACATAGCGGTGGCGTCCGTGCCGCTCCTCGACGAGGAGGCCGCCGTTCACGAGCAGGTTCAGATGCGAGGTTGCGGTAGACGGTGCGACGCCGGCATAACGCGCGAGCTCGTTCGCTGTCCACGCCCGGCCGTCGAGCAAGGCCAGGCAGAAGGCGGCCCGGGTGCCGTCGGCCAGCAGCCTGGCCACGCCCGCCAGGTCCACACCCACATCCTGACCCGCGCGCTGAATGTCCACGGTGCCCATTGTCGCGGACATTCCTTCGACGTCCGTCGAAGCGTCCCTGTCCTAGCGTCGGCACGTGCGCAGGGCTCACCGGCCCCGCACCTGCATCCGCCCGCGAGGCCGTGCCGCCTCCGCTCACGTACTGGAGCAACCATGACCGAGTCCGACACGACCGTCACCGCCTCCCACCATCCCGGACCCCAGACGGACCTTGTGGTCACCGACGCTCCCACCCCGGCGGACATCGCGGTGATCTCGGAGGCACTGGACCGCTTCAACACCGAACACACGGGAATCGCGGACCGCAGACCTCTGTCCGTCCTGGTCCGTGATCCCGAGACGCGTCAGGTGGTCGGCGGGCTGACCGGGCGGACCTCTCTCGGGTTGTTCTTCCTCGACCTCTTCTACCTGCCGCCCGGGCTGCGCGGCAATGGGCTGGGAACAGAGATCCTTGAGCAGGCCGAGAACGAGGCCCACGCCCGCGGCTGCCGCACGGCCGTGCTCTATACGATCACCTTCCAGGCCCCCGGCTTCTACGAGAAGCAAGGGTGGAAACGTCTGGGGGAGGTGCCCTGCGACCCGGCGGGCACCAGCCGCGTCTTCATGACCAAAGAACTCGCCGCTCCGACCGGCGATCCCGTTCGGTCGCGGTGAGGTCGCCGTGCTCGTTGGACCGTCATCCGTCCCGTCCGCTCTGCCTCGCCCAAGTCTCTGCCACCGACCGCGTGCGGGGCGTCACGGTCTGGGACGGTCCCGTCCGGGCTGCCAGACGCACTGGCCTGGGTGCTCGATCCGCGCAATCCGCGCGGGGTGCGGTTCCGGCTGACGACGTTGCCCGCGGTCGACGTGTGCGCTCTCACCAGCGCAGGTCACAACTCCCTAACCGCCATTGCCGAGTGGGTACGCCGGCGACCAGGAACTACTGGCCCGGCCGCCCTGCCCCTTCGATCCCCTCACAGGACGGCTTCGGGCGCCGGGCGAGCGCACCCCGCGCGATGCGTTCGCCCGGGTCGACCCCGCGGTACTCACCGCCGCCGGTTTCACCAGGCTCACCACACTCCAGCCCCACCCGGTGAGCGCGACCGGCCCGGACGGAACCGTTGAGCGCGAACAGTGCCGCGCCCACCGCATCGTCCGGCGCGAGACGGACTGGCCGCGACCGCGTCGTACGGCTTTCGCCGTGGACGGCAAGTGCCTGCGCGGCGCGGTCCGCCCGGACAGCAGTCGTGTCTTCGCCCTGATGCCGTGCGCCACCACGATGCGTCGACCGCTGCTCTGCGCGAGATCGGTGCGAAGACCAACGAAATACCCGAGATCATCCTACTGCTCGACACCATCGGCGATCAGGACCTGACCGGCTCCGTCGTCACCGTCGACGCCAGCCGCTTCCGCGGCAAGCGCGAGATCATCGGCGCCGTCGCCCTCGAAGGCGCCCCCGAGATGGCCACGGCAGTCCGGGCCGCGGCCGCCGCCGCGGACGGCCCCGCGCCCGGGTCACCGCCCTCGCCCGCGCCTACCTCGACTTCGCCGCACACAACCCGGTGGTCTCTCCCGCCGGAGCACACCGAGTGGAGGACGCAACTTCCAGTGGACCGACTCGTCAAGCTCTGACGCACCGTACGGCCGGGCAGCAGGGCTATTCGGGTCGGCTGCCTGGCTGCGGCGTCGCTTCAGGTCACTCGCGCCATACGGCACAGCCGCAGTCGCCGCGCCCGGCACCCCAGACGGGGCGGCCACCCCGAGAGCTTCGGTGCTCATTGATCACGACCCGATACGCACCCCAGGGCGGGCGCGAAAGGTATCGACGACCACGTGATTCCTCACGTGCCGCCGGGGGCGGCGCGCGGGAGGCCAGAGTCAGACGGTCTCGGCCAGGACGGAGTCGAGACGGTCCAGGACGTGGGGCCAGCCCTGACCCATGCCGTCGTAGGCCTGGCGGCCCATCGGGGAATCGAGGTCGAACCCCGCGTGAGTGAGAACGAGGCGGGTGCCTTCGCCTTCCGGCTGGAGCGTCCAGGTGATGGTGGTGTCGAGCGCGCCCTCAGCGAATCGGTAGGCCAGCAGGCGCTGCTCGTCCGCCTCGGTCACCTCGCAGGGCTGACTTCCGAAGTTGCCCATGTCGAGGGTGAAGCGGTGCCCGACGACGGGCTTGATGTCGCCCGCGGCCCACCAACGGGCGTGGAGGTCGGGATCGGTCAGGGCCTTCCACACCGCCGCGGGCGGGTGGGGCAGGAACTTCTCACAGGTGATCGTGTTGTTCTCGGTCATCTTTCGTTTCCTCGTCCAGGAGATCGGCCAGCGCGTCCAGGCGCTGCCTCCAGTAGTGCTCGAACGGGTGCAGCCACTCGCTCACCTCAGCCAGCCGCGCCGGTTGCAGCCGGTAGAAACGGTGCCGACCACGGCGCTCCTCGAGTACGAGCCCGGCGGTGCGGAGTACCGCCAGGTGTTCGGAGACCGCAGGCCGCCCGAGCTCGAACATCCCGGCCAGCTCGCCCGTGGAGCGAGGTCCCTCACGCAGATGCTCGAGCAGCCGGCGACGCACCGGATTCGCCAGCACGCTGAACACGTCGGTAGGCATGACGAGAGAATACGTCGGAACTTTCCGACGCGTCAACAATCTCCGACGGGTCAGTCGGACACCATCCCCCACTGGCACGGGAAGCCGCGACCGCAGGCACATGGAGCACAAGGGCTCGACACCAACGGTGCGCGTCGCGCGGAGACAGACCGCGCATGGACGGGGAGCTGCCGCCAGGCCGTACCGGCCACAACCCCAACGTGGCGCCCGCGGACGCGGCACGCACGCACGCACGCACGCCAAGGCTTCGTCGAGCAGCGATGAAGTCACTTACTGCCATCTCGATGAGTTCTGTGGTGAACCGTGGTGACGTCTGGCCGTTGGCCGGGTGCCACGATCGGCTCCACGGAAGCCGTCGTCGGTTGCTATGCCGCTGACTCGTGCATCGCGAAGGGCCGTTGATCCGGTGGTCGAGCTGCTGGCGGCCGGGGTGCTGGCCAAAGGTTGTCCCGTAGCTGCTGCTTGCCACAAGTGCTGAGCCATTCCCTGTGCTGGGCTCCAATGAGCGCCGGGGCGTTGTCAGTGGGCGAGGGCACACTGACTGCGTGATCACCTCTTCATCCACCGCAGACGACGCCTCCCGCCCTTCCCCTGTCTGGGTGGAGTCGATGGGCGGCCCTCTGATCGTCGTCCCCGTCTCCGCCCTGGCCGCCTGGGGCGGGTGCACGGAGAGTGGTGTCATGGCGGGAGACGCCACCGCTCCAGACGACTACGACCGGGCCTGCGCGGTGGACGATTTGGCCGGTGTGATTCCCGTTGGCGAGAACGGTGCGCAGGCACTGGTGCTGGCGGACGAACCGGCCACCAGCTGCTATCTGCCCGAGCGTCGAGCCTTCCTGCGGTGGCTTGCCGCCGGCTCCGAGGCCGGACTGAGCGCCGCGGTAGCCACTGTCCTCGCAGACCCGGCCACGGTGTGGGAGGGGTGCGGCACCTGGGTGTCGGACGGTCCGGCGGTGCTCATGGACTCCGCCGAAGCGGGTTCCGACTTGGGCATCGAGTACCCCGACGGCGGGATGCCCGCCGAGGCATCGGTCCCGCTGCCCGCCGGCCGCTGGAGGGTCCGCGCCACTCACACCAAGGTGGACGGGGAGAACTGGGTCGGCCTGGTCCAGCTCCTGCCCGCCGAATCCTGAACGGACAGTGCTTCGGTCGGGTGCGGTCAGTTGCGGCGCGCAAGGTTGTGCAGATGGGCAATGCCGAGCATCGCGTGGTGTACGCCATCGCCCTTGAGGCGGCATCGCGCAGAATCTTCCAGGTCTTCATCCGGGCGAAGGCATGCTCGACCCGAGCGCGGACCTTCCGGTGTGAGGTGCTGTGTTCCTCTTTCCAGGCGGGCAGTTCGCTCTGCCCGGGATCGTGGCGGTGTGGGATGACGAGCCCGGTACCTCGATAGCCGCCGTCGGCGATCACTGTGGTGTTCTCGACGGGCGGCCTTGGCGCCGGACAGCTCCCATGCCTTGCCGTCGTTGCGGTTGCCCAGCAATGGTCGGCCGACCACGACCACCAGTCGGGTGTCGGCGTCAACGACGACCTGGTGATTCGTCGAGTACCTGTAGTTCTTGGGACCGCTCCGCCACCGTGTGGTCGCGGGTAGGGACCAGAGTGCCGTCCACGATGAGCACGGCGTCCTTGCGAAACCGCTTACGGGCCGGAGCGCGAGGAGAGGGCCGAGGTGGTTGATGACGCGGCTGGCTGCGGACTTCGAGACTCCGAACAGCGGGGCGAGCTTACGCAGCGTCAGATTGGTGCGCCAGTACGCAGACACTAGGAGCAACCGGTCCTCCAGCGGAATCCCCCACGGCCGGCCTCGCCGAGCGATGTCGGCGCCTTCACGCCGCAGTGCACGCACCGCCCGGTTGAACTCGCGCGGAGCCACGCCAGTGAACGGGGCTATCCAGGACGGCTCGGACGCCGTGATCACGCGTGACACGGTCGAGATCACCACAGAGCGAGATCGCTTACGGGACAGCCCTTACCGGCGATCCTTCGACGCTGTCGGGGCGCATCCGCGGCATGGGCGTTTGGTCGGGATGGCGGGTGACGGAGAGGTCGTCACCCTGTCTGTTTTTATCGGGGTGAAGTAGAGCCAGGGCTTCGGCGTGAATGGGAGCCGGTGGTTCTTCGGTGAGTTCGGGAGCCAGTTGGTGTGATGGTGTGGAACATGCCGCTTTCAGAGTAATCGCGAGGGGCTGCGCCGGTTGGCCGTCACGCTGTGCCTGTTGATCACGGTCCAGGTCAGGGAGACCGCTGGTGCACAGGTCACGTGAGTGGCTGTTCGAGAGGATTCGCCGGGCTCATCGCGAGCAGGGGCTGTCGGGGCGGGAGCTCGCCACGCGGTTCAAGGTCTCGCGGAACACCGTGCGCAAGGCGTTGGAGTCGCCGGTGCCGCCGAAACGGAAGTCGCCGCCGCCACGCAAGAGCGTGCTGGAGCCGGTGAAGGGCTTCATCGACGCGATGCTGCGCGAGGACCTGGACGCGCCGGCGAAGCAGAAGCACACGATCCCGCGGATCATGGAGCGTCTGGCGGCGGAGCACGACTTCGAGCTGGCCCGCCAGACCACGGTCTGGGGGTACGTGTCCAAACGGCGGCCGCAGATCCGTGCGGAAGCCCTGGAAGGGCGTCGACACCTGGACGGGATGGTGCCGCAGGCGAAGAGGCCGGGCGAGGAGGCGGAGGTCGACTTCGCGGACTTCTGGCTGGACCTGGCCGGGCAGCGGCGCAAGGGCGTGCTGTTCACCCTGCGGCTGTCCTACTCGGGCAAGGCGGTGCACCGGGTCTACGCGACCGCGTCCCAGGAGGCGTTCCTGGAAGGACACGTGGAGGCGTTCACGGTGCTGGGCGGGGTGCCGTCGGTGCACATCCGCTACGACAACCTCAAGCCCGCCGTCAAGCAGGTGCTCTTCGGCCGCTCCAGGTTGGAGTCGGCCAGGTGGGCGTCGTTCAAGTCCTGGTATCAGTTCTCCGCGTTCTACTGCGCTCCTGGTGAGGACGGCGCCCATGAGAAGGGCGGGGTGGAGCACGAGGGCGGCCGGTTCCGCCGCAAGCACCTGGTCCCGCCGCCTGAGGTGGACTCGCTGGCGGAGCTGAACGAGCGGCTGGCCGCGATCGACGTCGCGGAGGACGCCCGGCACATTCACGGTCGGCCCACCTCGATCGGGTTCGACTTCGAGGCCGAGCGCGAGCGGCTGCGGCCGCTGCCGGCGGACGGCTACGACTGCGGGATCGACCTGACGCCGACGGTCGCGCGGAACTCCCGGATCACGGTGAGGCAGTGCTACTACTCGGTTCCGGCGAAGTTCATCGGCACGAAGGTGCGCGTCAAGCTGCGGGCGAACGAGTTGTGGGTGTTCGACGGACGCAAGGTCGTTGCCCGCCACCCGCGGCTGACCAGGCGTTACACCTACCACGACATCCTGGACCACTACCTGGAGATCCTGCTGGTCAAGCCCGGTGCGTTCGCCGGGGCCTCCGCGCTTGCCCAGGCCCGCGCGGAGGGTGGCTTCACCAAGGTCCACGAGGCGTTCTGGGCGGCGGCGAAGAAGAAGGCCGGTGACCGCGAGGGCACCCGGATGCTGATCGAGGTGCTGCTGCTGCACCGCCAGCTGCCCCCGGAGGCGCTGGTCGCGGCGATGGAGACATGCCTGCGGATCGGGTCGGTCTCCACCGACCTGGTCGCCATCGAGGCCCGCAAGGCGATGGAGGGCACCGATGCGGACGATGCCGAGTTGCTGGCCGACACCGACGAGGAGCCCGAAGGTTCCACGCCGCCGGATCCGGGGGCGCAGGTGATCTCCCTGCACGCTCGCCGTCTGCCGCCCGACCCGCGCCAGGCGCTGCCCGACATGAGCAAGTACGACCGGCTGCTGAGCCCGGTCGCCGGCCGCACCAGCCAGACCCAGAAAGGCCACGGCGTATGAACCCGACCATCACCGTCACCGACCAGGACGACGAGCAGAACGCCGGCAAGGTCCCCGCCCGCAGGATGTCGCTGCCCGGCGACCCGGAAGACATGCTCATCGACGAGGCATGCCGGGAGCTGCGGCTGCCGGCGTTCCGCGAGCGGTTCATCGACCTGGCTGCCACCGCCCGGCGTGAGCAGGCCACCTATAAGCAGTTCCTGCTGGACATGCTCCAGGCCGAGCAGGCCGACCGGGACCTCCGCCGCCAGCAGCGGCTGCTGCGGCTGGCCCGTTTCCCCAGGCCCAAGCGGCTGGAGGACTTCGACTTTGCGAAGAACCCGAACGTCACCCCGGAGGTCGTCGCCGACCTGAAGTCACCGACCTGGGTCCGTGAGGGCCGGCCGCTGGTACTGATCGGCGACTCCGGCACCGGCAAGTCCCACCTGCTGATCGGCATCGGCACCGCGATCGCCGAGACCGGCCTGTCGGTCCGCTACACCACCACCTCGGCGCTGGTGAACGAGCTAGCCGAGGCCGACGCGAACCGCCGCCTGTCCTCGGTCATCGCCCGCTACAGCAAGATCGATCTTCTCTGTCTGGACGAGTTCGGCTACCTCAACCTGGACCGCAAGGGCGCCAAGCTGCTGTTCCAGATCTTCACCGAGCGCGAGGAGCGCAAGGCCACCGCGGTCGCCACGAACTCACCCTTCACCGAGTGGGACAAGACCTTCGGCGACGCCCGCCTCTGCGCGGCCATCGCCGACCGGATCACCTTCCGCTGCACACTGATCCAGACCGGCACCGAGTCCTACCGCTACCAGACCACCCAGGAATCCCTCTTCACCGCTCAGAGCTGACAACCCGCCAGGCAGCACGAAGGACTGGCCCCCACCGATGGCTGGCTCTGCGCATAGGAAGCGGTTCTGGCTCAGCTTTTGTTTGCGCCGTGAGGCTTCGTTGGTTCAGTGCTGGAGAGCGCAGTCATCAGCTGCCAGGTGCAGGTGTCGAAGGGTTTCCAGTTCGGTGGTGGGGAAGGCGTGCAGCTGCCACTTCTGGAGGTAGCCATCCTCGCCGTGGGTTCGCCGCACCTTCTCGGCAGCCATCAGGACCGCATGTGCCAGGGAGGTACGAGGGCGTGTGGACGTCCACACGAGGGTGCCCTTCCCGTCCGGTGCGTCGAAGCTCGTCGACATGTCCGGGAAGCGACGGATCGTGATGTGCACGTCGCTGTTTCGGCGACGAAGAATCCACCGTGCCTCTACCGGTTCGAGGTCGAACGAGAACCGCTGGATGCCATGGGGGCCGTAGAGGCCCGTCACGCCCTTCAACAAGTCGGCGAGCGCGTTTGTGCAGTAGCTGACGCTGTCCCGGTGCTTCGTCGAGCCGTCCCAGATCCTGCACGTAGCCCAACCGGAGCCGCTCAGTTCCCAGCTGAAGTGCAAGGACCTCGTCACCGAATCCCCCTGATCGTTTGCGGACAACGCTACAGCGGTGCTGAAGACGTGGGGCGGCCGGGTACGCCACTCATCCGCGCGTACCCACGTTCCGGAGCGCGCTCCTTCGCTCGCGGCGTGGTGCTGCAGTGCTTCAGTCGATGCGGTGCGCTCTGACGAAGGACTGCAGGGCTTCCTGCGTGTGTGGAAGGCCGAGGTCCCGCAGCCGGTCGGCGGACGAGCGGATGAGCCAGGCGTGCCGGTGGCCGGCGAGATCGCCCAGCAGCTGCTGCTGCGCTGCTGTCAGGTCGGCGTAGCGGGGTGCGGGGTGCGGCTGCGGAGCGGGGAAGAGCTCCTGGATCGCCCTGCGGGTGCGGGACCCGTAGTAGTCCCAGACGATGCGGGGCAGGCACGCGTCGAGCGCCTCGCGCACGGCGGCCGGGTCCGAGCCGGGCGGCAGGGCGTGCAGGGTGCGCTCGATGTGGCCGTGAAGGTCGCCCTCGCAGTAGTCGGTTACGCGATCGAACGGGCTTCGGGCAGCTGCGGTGAGTTCCGTGACAGTCCGGCTGAGCAGGCTGGGGCCGACAGGGGTTCCGTCGAGGCCGGCGAGACGGATGAGGGCGGTGGCTGCGGCCCACCGCATCAGCGGATCTGTGGCATCCAGGTACGGGGTGATGTCCTCGGTCGTGGAGGAAGGTCCGACGAGGCCGGCGGCGAGCAGTGCGGTGGCTGCGGTGACCGGGTCCTTATCTTCTGCGGCAAGGGCGAGGAGGCGGGGCAGGGAGGTGGTGGAGAATTCGGGGAACCAGGCCAGGAGGTAGGCGATCCGGGTCCGCAGCCGTGCGTCATCGTCGTCGAGTAGGACGAGAAGGCCGGGGAGTTCGGCCAGGACGGCGTCGTATGACTGGAGTGCCGACCACCGGGAGTCGGGCGAGTTGCCGGCGGCCACCCAGTCCCGTATTTCCTGCAGCTGTGCGCGCTTGTCGGCATCCGTCGCGGCGGCCAGCTGCTCCTCGTACCACGGCAGAAGCTCTGCCGGCCCGCACTCCGCTGCGGCCGCACGCCATCCGGCCACGTTGATGCCAGTGGTCACGTCGTACTCGTCGTGCCAGTCCACGGCCAGGCGGGTGAGCAGCAGCATCGTGTCCTCACGGGCGGCCGCGGGCCCCGCGACGGCGATCCTCGCGAGGAACGGCACGGCGAACGGAGAGGCCGAATAGCGGCTGCCCTGATGAAAAATGCTGCTGAACAGGCTGCTAAACGCCTGCTTGCGTGCCTCGTCGTCGCTCCCGCACAGGGTGCGTATATGCCCTGGAACGTCATGCGCCGACTCGTAGGCGTGGGACAGGCCGGCCCAGTCCACATCGTCCAGTCCCGCCAGCAGCTTCTCGTACTCGTTGATCATCGAAGAAGGATCGCAGGAGGCACTGACACAGCCTCCGCGACACAGCAGCAGCTGGTCCCGCCCGAGCGGCACTGGTCCGCAACTTGCTGTAGGTGGGGAATCACGGCGAGCAGGTCTGAGGAACCTCCAAGCAGCCAGTGAGGAAATTCATGGAGCCTCATCAGCCACTCCGAGGAGCCCAACGGGCTCGATCACGACATGCTGGCGCAGTGCTCTCGCTTCGCGTGGGGCGGACCCTGGCCACGACTTGTCAGGGAGGCAACCCGGGCCCGCGACCACACGTTATCGATGACACGGACCCGGTCTTTTCGGACACTCCGCCCAGACCCGCCCGGTCACCCGATTAGTGGCTCCCAATCCCGCCGAAGTGGCTCCCGAACTCACCGAAGAACAACCGCCCCGGGCGAGTACACCACCGCCACGAACGGCCTACACCCGGCTCCCGTTCACACCGAAGCAGTGGCTCTCATATGACCCGACAAAATCACCCTGTCCCATACCGACTCCTTACCGACTCCTTTCGCGACTCCCTCGGCCGTCTCGACCAGAAGCAGCTGGACGAAGTGGTCCGTGGCCAAGGGCTGTCCCGCCTTGACCGCTCATAGCTCCGGGAGCGGTGGGGTGTCGTCCATCACCTGCAGCAACTTCCGAGCAGGCATCGCCTCCTCCGGCCGCACGGAGGAGGCGACACCCTCGATGACTGACCGGCCTGCATACACGGCTGCCCTTGCAGCCGCCTCCCAGCCGGTTTGCTGCTGGCAGGTCGTGTCCTGCTTGCGATCCTGGGTCGACGCAGCAGCGGAGTGCCACTGGTCGGTCCGGTAGATACTTCCCAGCAGGTCCAACAACTCGGCCTGGCAGGCCACCTGCGGGGACCCGGCCAGTTCGAGAAGGAACGGGACCGCGGGAGCTGTCGCCTCGCCGACGACGAACCCCAGCGCACAGATGGCGTCGCCCAGGTCATCGATGGCGATGCGGGCCGTGTCCTCATCCCCCTAGGCGATCCGGGACAGAAGAGGAGGAATGCCGCTGGCCCCAACCCCCGTCGCATCGCGCAGTCCTCCCCACCGGACCCCGGAGACGCTCCTCAACAGACTTCCCACACCCTGCTCCTCATCAGAATCTCGTGCCGGTGTGGCGGTGTCGACGTACTTGTTGAGGTGCTCAACCAAGTACAGATAGACGTGCTCAGCTCGGACGCAGCCGGCGGCCTATGGGGGCGGGGACAGATGAGGTCCCTGGACGAATGGCCAGGCTCCTCTCTCGATCAGAAGGCGCTGGCCAGTGCCGAACGCAGCTCCTCATAGGTGGGGGCGAGCTGGCGAAGCTGCGCCGCGGCGGTCTGGTCGTCGCCGTGCACCATTGGGTACTGGAGACTGCCCAGGATCCGGGCCTGGCGCTGTGCGATGGAGGCCGCGTGCGACAGTCCCAGCTCTTCCAGGCACGTCGCCGCGTCGTTGAGACGGCGTGCTCCCACGCGGACGCCGAACGCGGTGAGCAACGTGCGGATACCGGGGGGTGTGCCTTGGGCGACGATGTCGGCGAGCGTCTCGACGGCGGCGGCTCCACCCAGTGAGCCGGGCGGCATGGGCAGGTCGTCACGGCCGGCCAGCCACCGCTCGGCTCCCGGCAGCGACTGCCTCAGCGCGTCGGCAGGAGTGACCCGACGATCGCGCACGAAGCCGGTCCGCAGCACGAACGGGGCGTCGATGTAGCTGATCGCTTTCGCCTCCCAGGCAGAGAGGAAGGCCTGCGTGGGCAGCGTCGCGTACGGGTGGCCGTGAGGGTCGTGGAGTTCGACGCTGTCCCGGTCGGCAGAGAGCACCACGACGTAGTGGTCACCGCCGTCGGCGTTCGGCGTGCCGGGCTGGTACAGCAGCAGGCCCATGTCCACCGGCCCCACCAGGACCGGCCCCCGCGAGCAGGCGGTCCGCAACCGTTCAAACGCCTCGGCCGACGTCCCGCCGTCGCTGCGCTCACAGCTCCAGCCCAACATCGCGATTGCGGCGTCGAGGCCGGCCTCGGGGTGCCAGCCGAAGGGATCGAACAACGGCAGGGAACCAGCGATGAGCTGTGCGCCGAACGGTGAACCAGTCAGCGTCTCGATGACTGCGGTTGAGGGCGACGCCCCACCCAACATCATGGCCAGCGAGTTCGTGTAGCAGTAAGGACCGGAGCCGACGTAGCCGAGCACAGGGAACCCTTCGTAGAGTCAAAGGTGGTTTCTCCGCCGACGAATCGCCGGGCAGGTGCGAGCAGTCAACCCCCTCACACCGTGTCAGGGTCAACTCCCCACTCGGCCGTCACCCCTCCCACCCGGCCCTGCAGCCGTCCCGGCACTGCCCCGCGACAGGTACTCAAGCCCGGGTAATTCACTCGTACCTGGTTGACTACGTTCAGTCGTACGCCGCCAAGCGGTGCCATAACCATGGTGCAGACGCGGGTGAGACCGCGACCAGGCGGCCTGCGACCGGGTAGTGGAACGGGGCCCGGCGTGGCGCCATGATCTTGCTGTGACTGGAGTGACCACGGCGTCGGCCCCGTCCTGGATAGCCCAGTTCACCGGGCTGAGCCCACGCTGCTTCGGCAAGCTGGTGACCGCGCTGCGCCGAGAGGAGGCCGATGAGGTGCGACGGGGTCGGCCGTGGGGGCTGCCGCTGGAGGATCGGGTCCTGCTGATCACGACGTACTGGCGCACGAACTTGACGCTGCGCCGGCTTGCCCCGCTCTTTGGGACATCGAAGTCCGCGGCAGACCGCGTCATCAGACACCTCGGTCCCCTGCCCGCGCTCCGGCCGCGCAAGCGGTCCCGCAAGGACACTGTGCTCATCGTGGACGGAACCCTGGTCCCCACGCGCGACCACATGGTGGCCGAGCAGTCGAAGAACTTCCGCTACTCCACGAATCACGAGGTCGTCATCGACCCCGACACCCGGCTTGTCGTGGTGGCCGGCCAGCCCTTGCCCGGCAACCGTAATGACTGCAAGGCATGGGAACTGTCCGACGCCAAAGCCGCCGTCGGCCGCACCACGGTGGTCGCCGACGGCGGCTACAGGGACGAACTGCCGGCCTGGCCCGCGCCGAGCACGCCTTCGCCCGGATGAAGACCTGGAACATCCTCAGCGACTGCCGATTGAAGGGAGACGGGGTCCACCACGCGATGGGCGGCATCGCCCGCCTGCACAACCTCACCCTCGTCGGGTAGACAAACGGACCGAGCACCCGCCAGCCACGCCCGCACCCACCCGAAGATCCTTTACGGGACAACCCTTAGTCTGCGGCGGGCGCTTTCAGCGCCGAGTCGGATCCGATCGGGCTCACGCGCTTCTTGGAAGAGCCCGCCGCTCTTACAGAAGGGCGCTTGACGTCGTTCAGCTTCAGGGGTTCTGGCACAGCTTTCATGCGGAGTGACGCTCCGTTATGGCTGGACATCGAAGAGAGCGATGGAAGGTGGGGCCGGGGCAAGCACTGCGCGAAGGCGGGTGAGTATGGACCGCCACTGTTTCCAGTCCTCCGAGTCGACCCAGTTTGAAGCTGGCCCGTCCTCGTCGCTGGCGATGCGGGCGAGGGCTTCGTCGGCGAGGGCCCGTAGGTCGGCAGGGAACACGGGCATAGGTGTTTCCGGACCGTAAGACATGTCGACGGGTTCGCCTCCCGGGCATTGCGCTGCGATGAGTGCAGCGGCGGCCACCGCCTCTTCTGCTTCCGTGAGATAGCCGGTGGCGTCGATCGTCCGGATGAGGACGCCTCGGATCAGGGCTTCGCGAGCCTCGGGCTCGGCGTCGTCGAGAGCGTTGGCGAAGTCCGCGGCTGTGTCGTTGTCGAAGGGACCGGTATCCCAGGTACCCATGCTGATCTCCCTTGCGTAAGGTCGCCCGGATCCTCGCATCAGGGACTAACAACATGACTACGGGGCGAGCAGAACCCGCTTGCGTAGAAGTTGGAAGCCAGCGCGTCCGAACATCTGCCGCTTGAGCATCTTGATCCGGTTGACGTGGCCTTCGACGACTCCGGAGTTCCTCGGTCTCGGTCAGCGTCTCGGGTCGGCTGAGGATCCATCTCGTCACCACGAGGGGTGCCGGCGGTTGCGCGGTGACCGGCCGTGGCGAGGTGCGCTTCTCTCGCAGGTAGGCGCTGACCCGGCCGTAGCTGCCGCGATAGCCCAAGGGAGCGATCTCGTCCCAGAGCTTGCAGGCGTTGGTGCAGCCCTGGTCCCAGCGTTCGTCCAGGTAGGGCTTGTACTCGTCGAGAATGGAGGTCCGGTTGTGCTGCCACTGGCCACGAAAGAGGTCTTCCGGCTTCGCAGCGTCGGCGAGGATCTTGACGGTGCGGTGGGTCATGGCCAGCTGGCGCCCGATGGAGCGGCTGCTGTGGCCGGCTTCCAGCAGAGCGTGGACCGTGGCGTGTCGGGCTCGGACGCGGTTGGCGAACCGCTCGCTCCGCCAGGGAGAGTCCGCCTTCTCCTCGGGCAGCCCAGGTGGTTCGGCCTTCGCCTCGGGATCGGGGACCAGGACGCGAAGGCACTGGCGGTGGCGGGCGACAGCCCGCTCGGCGGCTTCCCCGAGGTTGTGCCACAAATGCCAGCGGTCAGGGTGTAGTCGCTGGTCGGATGGTGGCTGGCGCGTCGGTCCCGGGGTAGGTGTCGAGGTCTTCCGAAGATGGCGGTTCCTACGCCGCCTATCTGGAAGACCTCGACGTGCCTGACGCTACCTTCGGCTGTCCTGACCTGACCACGTTCTGCCGCCTGGATGAGCTCGGCATGGTCGTGGTCGGCCAGCGTCTGGAGCCCGATCGCGCGGTCCTGGCGTGCCGGGTCCTGGAGGCCGATGACGGCACCGACGGCTGGTGCCGACGCTGGCGGGTGTGCAGCGGGTCCAACGAGGCGGCTGGACATGATGCCGGGCCGCTCCGAGGTCGCGTTCGAGGCCTGGCTTATCCAGTGCCCCAGGCGTGGCGCGAGGCCGTGGAGCTCGTCGCGATGGACGGGTTCACGGGCTTCAAGACCACCGCCGCTGAGGAGATCCCCCGCCGCGTTCAACAGACCACCCGCGGCCGCCGCAGCCGTAAGAACGACCCGCTCTACCGTGCCCGGCGAACCCTGCACACCGGTGCCGAACTGCTCACCGACAAGCAGGCGCCCGGCTCACGGCCCTGTTCTCCATCGATGAGCACGTCGAGGACGAGGTCACCTGGGGTAGCTACCAGCGGCTGATCGCCGCCTACCGGCACCCCGACCCAGCCGTGGGCCGCGGGCTGATGGTCAAGCTGATCAGATCGCTCAGCGCCGGCGTCCCCATGCCACTGGTCGAGATCGCCAAGCTCGACCGCCCATGAGCAAGCGATCCGCTGAGGTACTGGCCTACTTCGACCGGCCCGGCACCAGCAACGGTCCAGCCGAAGCGATCAACGGCCGCCTGGCGCACCTGCGCGGCTCCGCCCTCAGCTTCCGCAACCTCACCAACCGGCAACCACAGATCCGGAGTTGAACTCGCCGCAGGTGAGGTGCCGGGACGGATCGGCGTCGGCTGCCCGACCAGGGACAGCGAGGCGCAAACGCAGCCGGAGGGCCGATCTTGTGTCACCGTTCAAAGTGGACTTCTTCGCGTACCCGCTCAGATCGGTCAACGGCGCACCCGATAGCGCAGGTGAAGCACCCGGTTGCCCTGAATCACCACGTCAGGATCCTCCAACAGGTGCTGCGCGTGGACCGACCCGAAGTAGGGCTTGCCGGACCCGAACACCACCGGTACGACGTCCATGCGCACCTCGTCGACCAGACCCGCGGCAAGCACCTGGCCACCGACGTCGCCGGCGGCGACCTCGACCAGGCGGTCACCCGCAAGCTCCTGCGCCTTGGCCATCGCTGCCTCGACGCCGTCGACGAAGCGGAACGGCGCCTCGGGGTCCCAGCCCTCGGGCTCCGGCCGGTGCGTGACGACGACCATGTGGTCGATCCCGCCCGGAGGCTTCCCGTCCCAGCCGTTCGTCAGGTCGAAAACGTGGCGGCCGACGACCGTCGCCCCGATCTGGTCCCAGTACGGCCGGATGTAGTCGTAGGACGTCTGCGACACCTTCAGCTCGCCGCTCTCGTCCAACGGGACGTCACCGCTGAACAACCAGTCGAAAAGCGGTCCGGGCTGGTCGTTCTCGTCCGCGACGAAGCCGTCCACCGACACCGAGCTGTACATGACCACCTTGCCCACGGGGCCCTCCTCTGCTTTGGGGTGCCCCAAATTAACCTGTCGTGAGCTGTCGCTCTTGTAAGAAATCAATCGGCCTGCCACGGCCAGCCGTCCAGCACGTGGCCGGGATGTTCGCGCAGGAACCACTGCCGGACTTCGACGTACCAGGTCGGCGTGAGCCCGGTGAACGCCCGGAGCTCGTGGCCGAAGTGGGCCTGGTCGAAATAGCCTGCGCCACCGCGAGGTCGCCCCAGTCGATCGGTCCAGCGGGGTCGATCACAAACACGGCGGCAGCGAAACGATAGGTACGGGCCAGCCGCTTCGGCGTGTCGCCGATGAGCTCCTTGGAACCGCTGCGCCAGATGAGTGCTGCTGACACCGGCTGCCACGCTCAGGTCGCCGATCGCCACCGCCCCGCTGATCGCCGCGATGACGCTGCTCGTATGGCGGACCAGCCCCAGGCCGGCGGTCTCGCACAGCTGTCGCATCAGGTCCACCTCGAGCAGCGTCAGCATCCCGTGCGGTCCATCCGCGGTAGCCAGCCTGTCTCGAAGCTCAGCAATGGCGGGCCGGCCCCAAACCTGTGCTCCACTGTCGCCAGCCGGTCACAGAGCTCGGCCGCGGGCATCGGCAGGAACGGCACCAGCCCCCACGGCTTGAAGTGCACGCCGACGGACCGGGCCCGGAGTGGGTAACCGAACTTCCAACGCTCGGGTGGGCATGGTGACCACGCAGCCGTCGGCGTACTCGGCCGTCTCGATGTCGGTGCCGGAGCGGATGCGAAACGGCGCCCGCGGCCGACAATGAGCACCGCCCACGGCATCGGTGGCAGCGTCAGCCGGGCGTACAGCGGCGCATCCCTCCAGGTAGTAAAGGTCGTCGATCAGCCCGTCCAGCGGCGGTCGCGGCACTCTGGACAAGGTCAGGCGCAGCTTGAACTGCCCTATCGGACGACGACGTTGTACGCCGGAATGATCAAGGGCTGCACGTCGACATGGCCGAGGTCCGCAAGGATCGGGCCGAACGTCTTCGCGTGGGCTTCCAGGGCTTCCGCGCTCTCCCAGACCTCGGTCACGCGGAACCCGCCGTCAACCGGCCCCGCCGCGTGAGAGATCAGGCCTGGATTCGATACGTCTGCGAATCGTGTGAAGCCCTGCCCGTCGGTCACACGTTCAATGACTGCGTCGTAAAGCTCCTGTCCGGCGCCAGGGAAGTCGAAGGTAACGATGATGGCCATATGGAAGCCCCCTGCCTCGGTCCGCCGCGTGAATGCGGCCACGCCGGAGATTCTAGCCGTAAGTAACCAATGCAGTTCACAGAGTGACGGAATCTTGCCCGGCGGTTGGGGCGTACTGCTCCTGCTCCATCGGCGCCGGCCTCGGCATGGAACTCTGACACCGGGCCATCCCCGCGCGAACGGGGAACAGTCCGCACAGCCCTGGATCGAGCAGAGGTTGTCGAGCTCGACAACCCGCCGTCCGCGCTCAGGTGGATCTAGGCCGTGTCTCTTCGATCAGCTGAATCGTTGAGGTGGTCATGCTCAGCTGGGGGATCTCACGGACGCCGAGTGGGCGGTGCTGGAGCCGCTGCTGCCGAGGAGCAACAACCGCTGTGGGCGGTGGCGGGACCACCGGCAGGTGATCAACGGGATCATTCACCGGCGCGCCACCAGCTGCCAGTGGCGCAGCCTGCCTGAACGTTTCGGCCCGTGGCAGACCGTCCACAAGCGGCATCTGGTGTGGTCGGCCGACGGCACCTGAGGGAAGCTTCTCCAGCATGTTCAGGCCGTCGCCGATGCCGAGGGCGACGTCGACTGGGACATCAACGTCGACTCCACCTCGGTGCGGGCTCATCAGCACGCCGCCGGGGCGCCGAAGGCCCCACCGCCCACCGTCTCAAAGGGGGCCGCACAAAGATCAGTTCACGTGCGCGCGCACATGCGCCCATGCTCGTTCTGGGAGGAGGCGGTGCGGCGGGTGAGGCTCTCGGCCGGTCTCGTGGCGGGCTGACCACCAAGGTTCATCTGGCGGCCGACGGCAAGTGCCGTCCGCCGTCACTGGTCATTACGCCGGGGCAGCGGGCGGACTGCACGCAGTTCGAGCCGGTCATGGACAAGATCCGGGTCCCGCGGCTGGGGCCTGGGCATCCACGGCGGCTGCCGAACAGTGTGGCGGCGGACAAGGCGTACAGTAACCGCGTGATCCGCAGGTATCTGCGGCGTCGCGGGATCCGGCACGTGATCCCGGAGAAGAGCGATCACAAGGCCGCCCGTCGCAAGCGTGGTTCACACGGCGGGCGGCCTGCGGGCTTCGACAAGGCCCGCTATCGAGCACGCAACTCGGTGGAACGGGCGATCAACAAGTTGAAGCAGTTCAGGGCCGTGGCAACCCGGTATGACAAGTGCGGTTACGTCTATCTCGGCACCGTCACCGCCGCAGCGCTGCTCGCGTAGCGGCCCGTGAAACTCATCGGTCACCCCACAGACGACGGCCATAGATCGAAGAGACACGGCCTAAAGCGTGTTGCAGAAGGTGGTGTCCGGGCAGGTCAGGGCCGGGTTCGTGGCCGGTCTGGTCATGCGGCGAGGGCGAGGTTGTGCATGTGGGCGACGGCCTGGACCGCGTAATGGAGACCGTTGCCGCGCTGCCGGCAGTCGCGGAGGATCTTGTAGTGCTTCATGCGGGCGAAGGCGTGCTCGACGCGGGCCCGGACCCGTCGGTGTTCGGTGTTGTCCTGCTCCTCGCCGGGCAGGAGGGCCCGTCCGGGGCGTTTGCGGTGTGGGACGACGAGGCCGGTGTTGATGTAGGCGCCGTCGGCGAGCACGGTCACGCCCTCGCAGGCGGTGGCCAGGCCGGAGTCCCGCCAGGCTTTCGCGTCCGCGGTGTTTCCGGGCACCGGGCGGGCCGTAGCGATCACCAGTTGGTGTCGGCGTCGATGATGACCTGCACGTTCGCCGAGAACCGGTAGTTGCGGGAGGAGGCTGCGACGGTGCGGTCGCGGACCGGGATCAAGGTTCCGTCCACGATCCACAGCCGGTCCATGTCGGCGACCGGCCGCGGGGCGGGCTCCAGGGCCAGCAACGGCCGCAGGCGGTGGATGACGCGGCAGACGGTGGCCGGAGAGATTCCGAAGAGCGGGGCGAGCTGCCGCATGGTGAGGTTGGTGCGGTAGTAGACGGCAACCAGCAGGACCCGGTCGGCCAGCGGCAGGCACCACGGCCGGCCACCACCGGGCCCGTTCCCACCCCGTTCCCGCACGGCCTTCAGAAGCCGCTCGAACTGCCGCATCCGCAGACCGGTGAACGTCTCCACCCACAAAGGCTCAGCCCTCAACACCCCACGCATACAGGGGAAATGCCCGAACCGAAGCCTTCTGCAACACCCTTTAGTGCCCCAACCCCGCCCAGGAACGACGACAGCGCCGTCCCGGGCGGGAGGCTCTCGGCTCAGGGGCCGACGTATTCGTACACGCCCCCATGCGGGTGTCGTAGCACCGCTCGGTGACCGTTGGGGGTGGGCTGCGTCGGCATCACCACGGTGGCACCGGCTGCAACCCCTTCCTCGACGGCAGCGGCCAGATCTCCGACAACCAGAGTGGCACTCACCCCGGCGACCCTCTGCACTGCCTCGTCCGGACCGCAGAACAGCAGGAAGGGCCCGACACTGGCCAGTTGCACACCGGCGAACTCGAAGCGGCTGGCCGTCTGGTCCGTCAGCCGCTCGTAGAAGGGGAGGGCCGCCTCCAGGTCGTCAACGCGCTGTCGTGCGATCACCGAGTCGATCTTCATCGGCATGCTGGAACACCTCTTCAGGGTCAGGGTCTGCGTTGTAAACGGTCATTGTCATCGCAACCATCGTTTCAAGTCTGGCCGCGGCCGGGGCCACCAACGGTCAGCCATCGCCACGGCCTGCCCGGCGGCGCTCTCGCAGCGAGATGCGGTTGCCGTCCGGATCCACCGCCTCGATGCGGATGCCGAACCCGTAGTCCTCCGGCTCAGGCTGGTCGAAGGTCACACCGCGGTCGCGGAACACCTTGAAGTCCTCCCGCAGGTCGTCCGACTCAAGGAAGACCGGGCCGGGCGCGGCGCCCACCAGTACCCCGGCCGGCTGCCCCGCGGCCGCGGCGTGCGCCCACAGGACGAGCTCGACCGGACTGTCGGGGACGCCCACGGTGAGGAAACGTCCGCCGGGATTGGGGAAGTCGATGCGCTTCTCCAGGCCGAGCTGCTCCGTGTAGAACCTCAGCGCACGGTCCTGATCGGTCACGTAGAGCGTCACGTACATGACGTTGGTCAGCATCGTGTTGTTGTCCTTCCATGAGGAATAGTCAAAAGCTATGGATGGGTGTCGAGCGTCGGGGCGTCATCCGTTTGCTCGCCGGTGAAGTGGTCGGCGGCGGCGTCCCAGATCTCGTCGGTCACGCCGGGAGCACCGTCCTGGATATGGGTAGCGGCCTCAGCCAGCGCGAGCGCCGCCCGCTCCTCGTCCGTGAAGAAGCGCGTTTCGCGCCTCGCGACGACGTTGTGCAACCGCTCGCCGGGTCTCACTGGCCTTCTTCGCCGGTGCGATCGAGGCGAAGACGCAGGGGCTGCAGCCGTTGATCTGGCTGGTGCGCAGGTGGACCAACGACAGCAGGCGCTTGTCGACGCCCCGCGTGAATCACCTTGTTCAGCTGCGTCGCTGAGCGATCCCCGCGAACAGCTTGGGGCTCCCCGCACCCTTCAGTCTTGCGTCCATGGTCCTGCTCCTTCATCCATCGGTTACCTGCGCCCTTCCGGGCCCGTCATCACCCATGACGGAGCGGATCCGAGGAAGGTAACAACATGTCCGACACCAGCCCCACGGCCTCGATAGTCGAGGCGTTCGAATCCCAGCGCGACCGTCTGCGCGCGGTCGCCTACCGCATGCTCGGATCACACGCCGACGCCGAGGACGTGGTCCAGGAGGCATGGCTGCGGCTCTCCCGCCAGGACACGGCGGCCATCCAAAACCTCGTCGGCTGGCTGACCACGGTGGTCGGCCGGATCAGTCTCGACGTCCTGCGATCGCGCCAGGCCCGTCCCGAGGCGTCCTACGAGGACTGTCTGCCCGATCTCGTGGTGACGCTCGACGACGGTCCTGCTCCGGAGGAGGGTGTGCTGCTCGCCGACTCGGTCGGTCTCGCGCTCTTCGTCGTCCTCGAATCGCTCCGGCCGAACGAACGGCTGGCGTTCGTGCTGCACGACCTGTTCGCGGTGCCGTTCGACGAGATCGGCAAGATCCTCGGCAAGTCCACCGACGCCGCAAAGATGCTCGCCAGCCGCGCCCGCAGGAAGGTGCAGGCGGCCGAGCGGCCGACACATGTCGAACGGGGGCGGCGAGAGGTTGTCCAGGCCTTCCTGGCGGCGGCCCGCGACGGCGACTTCGAGGAGTTGCTGAGGGTGCTCGACCCCGAGGTGAGTCTGACCGTCGACACCCCCGCCGGCGTGGTCGTCACGCTCGGCGCCACCAAGGTTGCCGCCGGCGCGCAGCTGGCTGCCAGCGCAGCCCCACTAGGGCGAGCGGCGTTCGTCAACGGGCGCCCCGGAGTCATTTCCTGGCGCGAGGACGGCTCCCCGCTCTCGGTCCTCGCGTTCACCGTCGTCGACGGCCGGATCACCGACATCACGGCCGTGGTCGATCCGGCCAAGCTCGGGCTGATGGACCTGCCGGATCCGGCGTGAGTCCCGTCGAGGGCAGTCGCCGCCAGTGAGAGCAGTGAAGGTATCTGGATCAGTTGGGCTCGGTCAGGCAGCAACGGCCTCGGGCCGTTCGACCAGCTGACCGCCTTAGCCTCGGGCTTCATGAAGCGGTCTGTCCGACAGGTGATCAGAACAGCGAAAAGTGCCTCTGACCAGCAAGAATGAGGATTGTCGAGGTCCTTGTTCCTGCCATCGCCAGAGGCACTTCTCAGGTGAAGAAGAGTATCGGGTGTACCCGCCTGTCCGCGTCGGGGACGTCGGCCTCGGTGGTCACCCAGGCCGGGGCTGTGCTGCTGGTGGAGACGGTCCGCAAGACCGGTCTGGACGCGGCGATATCGGAGGCCCTCGCGCCCTGACGCAAGCCGAGAGCAGTGCACGATCCGGGTCAGATTTTGCTGGACGTGGCACTCGCGGTGGCGCTGGGTAGGGACTGCCTGGCCGATGCGGCGATGCTGCGGGCCGAGCCGGCCGTGTTCGGGCCGGTGGCCTCCGATCCGACCGTCTCCCGGCTCATCGACGCCCTCGCCACAGCCTGCCCAAAGACGCTTGCGAGGATCCGAACCGCGCGGGCCGAAGCGCGTGAACGGGCATGGAAGCTGGCCGGTGACGCGGCACCCGATGCCGGTGGGCAGGTGATCGTGGATCTGGACGGCGTCCTGGTGATCGCGCACTCCGACAGGCAGGACGCCGCCGCGACCTGGAAGAAGACTTACGGACACCACCCGCTCATGGGCTTCGTCGACCACGGCCGCAGCGGGTCCGGCGAGCCGGTCGCGGGCCTGCTGCGGCCCGGGAACGCAGGATCCAACACCGCGGCCGACCACATCACCGCCGCCCAGCTCGCCCTGACTCAGCTTCCCAAGACCTACCGGCGCGGACGCCGGACACTGATCCGTACCGCCTCCGGCGGTGGCACCCACGCCTTCGTCACCTGGCTCACCCAGCGCGGGCGGTGGCTGTCGTACTCGGTCGGCATGACCATCACCGCCGACCTCCACCAAGCCGTACTCAAAGTCCCGGCCACCGCGTGGACGGCGGCCCTCGAACCCGGAGGCGAGATCCGTGACGGCGCGTGGGTCGCCGAACTCGCCGGTGACGTCCTTGCCGGCTGGCCGAAGGGAATGCGGCTTATCGTCCGCAAGGAACGGCCCCACCCCGGCGCCCAGTTGAGCATCCCCGACGCCGACGGCATGCGCCTGACCTGCTTCACCACCAACACCAAGAACACCTCGATCGCCGGGCTCGAACTGCGGCACCGCCAGCGCGCGAGGGCGCCGAGGACCGCATCCGGGCCGCGCGGGCCACCGGCCTGCGTAACCTCCCCCTCCACACCACCGCGCAGAACCAGCTCTGGCTGGAGATCACCAGATCGCCCTGGACCTGCTCGCCTGGATGCCGATGCTCACCCTGATCGGCCCCGCCCGGCGCTGGGAACCCAAACGCCTGCGGCTGCGGCTGTTCTCCACCGCCGGCCAGCTCGTCACCACTGGTCGGCGCCGCCTCCTCCGCCTGGCCCGCCACTGGCCCTGGACCGACGTGATCACCGACGCGCTGGCACGGCTCGCAACCCTTCCGAACCCCGGCTGACCAGCACCTTCCCGCCTCTGCGAGTAGCACCACACCACCGGAGCCGTGGAACCCGGCGCCCACCCGACGCGGCAGCCGGGCCACCAGCCTGCCCACGGTCAGACCCGAAAACCGAAACGGCCCGCCGGAAGAACCGACGGACCGTCATGAAAGATCGAGGCTAACGCGGAGAATCCGGCATTTCACTTTCGCGCTAATCGATGGCGCATTTCACGTTCCATCTCGTCGCTGAACTCTGACGATTCCCAAACAATCCTCGGCCACTCCGGACCGGATCGGATTGGTTCGGTGCGGATGGGTTCGGTGCGGATCGGTCCGCGTCGCCGACCCTCGCGTTCGACGGTGTGCCCTGTGGCGCGGCACTGGCGTTACGGTCTCTCCGTTCGTTGCCGTTCGAAAGGAATCCCCATGAATCTGCCTCCATCCGGCAGGCGCGTCCTCGTCACTGGCGCGTCGCGTGGCCTCGGGCGCGCGGTGGCCCAGGCGTTCGCGGCCAACGGCGACCAGGTGGCCGTCCACTTCGGGTCACGCGCCGAGGAGGCACGTGTGACGTTGGAGTCCCTTGCCGGCACGGGGCATGTGCTGGTCGGCGGCGACCTTGCGGACCCGTCCGGGGCGGCTTCCGTCGTGGACAAGGCGGCGGAAGCACTCGGCGGGATCGACGCCCTCGTGAACAACGCGGCGGTGAACATCCGCCACCCCCTTGCGGAGACTCCGTACGAGGAGTGGGTGACCGTCTGGCAGCAGCACGTCGCGGTGAATCTGCTCGCCACGGCGAACCTGAGCCATCTCGCCGCCCGGCTCATGATCGAGCAGGGAGCGGGAGGCCGGATCGTGAACATCGGCTCTCGGGGCGCCTTCCGCGGTGAGCCCGACCATCCGGCGTACGGGGCGACGAAGGCCGCCGTGCACGCGCTGGGTCAGTCCCTCGCGGTCTCGCTCGCCCCTTACGGGATCGCCGTCGCCTCGGTCGCCCCCGGCTTCTTCGCAACCGAGCGCGTCGCGCCGCGCTTGGAGGGGCCCGAGGGTGAGTCGATCCGGGAGCAGAGCCCGTTCGGCCGGGTGGGCACGGCCGAGGAGATCGCGGCGGCAGTACTCTGGCTCGCCTCCCCCGCTGCCGAATGGTCCTCCGGCACGATCCTCGACCTCAACGGGGCCTCACATCTACGGAGTTGATGGCCGCGAGCCAGCGAGCGAGGGTGTCCCCCCAGCGCTCTTCCGCATCGCGCTCGGTCCAGGGCGTCTCCGCCGGTACGCCATCCTCGACACGTACGGGACGTGGGCTGGGCTCCCGTAGCTCCGGAGTTCCCGCGCGCGTCCGACAGGTCTTCAGGAAGCCGCAAGCGCAGGCTCCTTCAGCGTCGGGTAGTCGGTGTAGCCCGTCTCCCCACCCGTGTACATCAGGTACTGGTCCCGTACGGCGTTGAGCGGCGCCCCGACGCGCAGGCGTTCGACCAGGTCCGGGTTGGCCAGGAAGCCGCGGCCCAGGGAGATCAGGTCGGCACCGGCGGCGAGCAGCCGCTCGCCGGCGCCGCGGCCGCCGTCGGCGGGCAGCGGTCCTCCCCACCCGAGGACGGGGTTGGCGATCAGCGTGCCCGGCCAGGCCCTGCGGATCTCCTGGAACAGCGGCTGGTCCGGGTCGGCGAACACCACATGCAGGTAGGCGAGACCCTTTTCGGCCAGAGCGGCGACGAGAGCGGGATAGATGCTGTCGGTGTCACCCTCCTCGACGCCGTTGACCCCGACTCCCGGGGAGATACGCACCCCGACCCGCTCGGGGCCGATCGCGTCCGCGACGGCCTGGACCACCTCGACCGCGAACCGGATCCGGTGCGCGACCGAACCGCCGTACGCGTCGGTGCGCTGGTTGGTGTTCTTCGCGAGGAACTGGTGGATCAGGTAGCCGTTGGCGGCGTGCACCTCGACCCCCTCGAAGCCCGCTTCCACGGCCCGTCGTGCGGCGTCCGCGAAGTCGGCCACGGTCGAGCCGATCTCGTCGACGGTCAGCTCGCGGGGAACTACGGCGGGCCGACGTCCGCCGGTGGTGTGGATCTCCTCGGGCAGCGCCACCGGCGAGGGCGCGACGGGTACGTGACCGCTGGTGTCGGGGTGGCCGACCCGCCCGCCGTGCTGGATCTGCACGAACATCCGCCCGCCGGCGTCCCGTACGGCGTCGGTGACCTCGCGCCATCCCGCCACATGGGCGGAGGTGTGCAGCGCGGGGATGTTGGCGTAGGTCTGGCCGACGGCGCTCGGCGTGGTGGCCTCGGCGATGATCAGGCCGGCGGAGGCGCGCTGCGCGTAGTACGTGGCCATGAGCGAAGTCGGCACTCCGTCGGCGCCGGCGCGGTTACGGGTCAGCGGGGCCATGACCAGCCGGTTGGGGAGGGAGAGGGGGCCGAGGTTGGTGGCTTCGAAGAGGCGGGATCCGCCTGCGTTGTTCGTCATGCCGGTACCGTAGAACTTGACACTGATGTCAGATTCAAGTGGAACGTGGGAAGCGGAGTGGAGCGGACGATGCGGATCGGCGAGCTGTCACGGCGCTCCGGGGTGAGCGAGCGCTCCCTGCGCTACTACGAGCAGCAGGGCCTGCTGCAGTCCGAGCGCACCCCCGGTGGCCACCGCGCCTACGGGGACTGGGCGGTCGACCGTGTCATCCGCATCCAGGCCCTGTACGCGGCGGGCCTGGGCAGCAAGAAGATCGCGCTGCTGCTCCCGTGCATGCGGGACGCGGACGGCGGCCCGACCGAGCTGACCACCGGTGAGCTGGTCGAGGAACTGGTCGTCGAGCGCGAGCGTATCGACCGCTTGATCCTCGACCTCGTCCGCTCCCGTGACGTCCTGGACGAGGTCATCGACGCGGCGAGCGCCAGGACGTGAGGACTACCAGGGCGTGAGGCCCGCAGGACGTGACGCCCGCCAGGACGGGCCCCGTGCGTCAGGTTCTCCGGGCGGCCTCAGCTAGTCAGGCGGTGAACGTCAGGCGCAGGTGAGGCAGTTGTAGCCTGCGCTGCGCTTGACGCCGGTCTTGTCGTAGAAGGTGTAGTGCCCGTCGGAGTCACGCCAGATTCTGAAGTCGCCGGTCGCGCCGATGTAGGCGTCCGCGTTGGTGGCGTTCTCGTTGGCGTAGATTCCGAGGTTCACCGAGTGGCCGGCCGCCTTGAAGGTCTCCTTGCCGACGGCACCGTCGACGCCGACTCCGAGCTCCCTTTGCAGACGCTGGGTGGCGTCGACGGTCTTCTGGCCGTAGACACCGTCGATGTCGTTCCAGGCGAGCTCGCCGTTGGCCCAGAGGATCTTCTGCCACAGGCAGGTCGCGTTGGAGCGGCTGTTCTGCGTGGTCGACAGGACGCCCTCGTCGTCTCAGTCGTTGAAGGGCGAGCCGCTGCCGTTGATGTAGGTGGCACCGTTGTAGCTGTTGCCGGCGAAGGCCGGCGTGACCACCGGGCCGCCGAGCATGAGCGTCGCTGCGGTCACTGCGAGGAGGGGGAGGGCGGTCAGCTTCGTCTTGCCCTTGATCATGGTTCCTCCGGGCAGGACGCGGCGGCCGTGCGGTTTCGCCGCCGCGTCGCGGGACTGTGGGCTGGTGGATCAGAACCAGATGGGATCGTTCTCGTACGCAGGCGACTGCAGCACCACCTGCGAGCCGGCGTTGTTCGGGTTGAGCGTCACGCAGAGGCTGCTCGTGGCGACGGGGCAGATCAGGCGGTTGGCGGGCCCGCCGGCACCGTAGTTCAGGACGCCGAACCGCTGGTTCTTGCGCCCGTTGCAGTCCCACAGGATCAGGCCGGTGCCCTTGCTGTAGTTGGCACCCGGGACGTCCATGCAGAGTGCGTTGTTGTACCTCGGGTGGAAGTACCAGCCGCCTTCCACAGCGGACTGGAGGCACCACTGCTCGTTCTTCTGGACCACACCGTCGTTCTCGTAGGCGATGATCCATGCGCCCTTGCCGCCGGCCTTGGCGGCATTGAGGTACCTGCCTCCGGCGGCGTTCTGCCAGGTGGTCGCCTGTCATCCGTTGGAGCAGCTGAAGTCCGCGGCCGCGGCGGGAGTCCCTGCGGCTGCCGTGATGCCGCAGACGGCGGCGAGGCTGAGAAGGGCGCTGAGCAGCAGGCGCAGGGGGCGGGATTGCGTAGGAGACATGTCGGGGCTCCGGTCGCTCGGGGCGTGGTGGTGGGTGCGTTCGGCGTGGCGGGTGATCCTGTGGCATCGGGGGGTTCTCCCCCAGCGAGCCCCGGGACGGGTCGTCGCCGGCCGGCGGGTGTCAGGAGAAGACGTCCAGGCTGAGCTTGCCGCTCCACGGGATGGAGACGTCGGGCGCGCTGATGTCGCCCACGTAGGCCAGGCAGACGCGGGCGCCGGCCTTGAAGTCGGTGCCGAGCCTGCGGCGGACGCCGTCACCCACGTCGACCGCCTGGCCCCGGACGGTGCGGTCGCCGCACTTGTACCAGAACGCCTTCATGCCACCGGGCGATCGGGTGACCTGGAGGTAGATGTCGCTGCCCGCCACGGTGACCGTGTGCGGGTTGATGGCGTAGGTGTACTGGCGGGTGACGGTTCCCTGGACGTACTGGGTGGTGGCGGACGCGGGGCCTGCGCCGACAGTCAGCGTGATGGCGAGGCCGGCCGTGATGACGCCGAGGGTGCGCATGCCGTTCTTGGGAGCTGGCATCGGTGTCCTTCGGTGGATTCGAGGGAGGGGCGAGGCGAGTCTTGTCACCCGGCCCCTCCTCGCCGGTGGCGGATCAGCTGCTGGCGGCGCTGGTGCAGGCGCTGGAGCCGCCGCAGTAGGTGATGTCCCAGTGGCTGCCCTCGTTGGCGTAGACGTTGCCGGCCGAGGAACGCCAGCGGGTGGCGCCGTCGCTGCGGTTGGAGATACGGGTGAAGCTGTTCTTGATGTACGCGTCGTTGCAGGTGTTGTGGGCTATGTCGGCCTTGTAGCCGTTCCAGTGGCTGTAAGTGCCGCTCGCGTGGCCGGTCTCGGTTCCGCCGGTGACGTCGATGGCGCAATCGCTGGCGGTACGCAGGGTCTTCAGGCCCGTGACGGTGGCCGCGTTGATCTGCTCGAACGAGGTGGAGGTGCTGTTGTTGCGGTCGGTGCAACCGCCGCTGGAGCTCCAGGTGATGCCCACGCTGCGCAGCGCGGAGGCGGCGGAGCTCTGCGTCATCTTGGTGACGGCGAAGGCGTTGCCGGGCATGGCGAGCAGAAAGGCCGCGCCGGCGACGGAGACGACGGTGGAGATGCGGTGGACGGATCGCATGGTGGAGGGTCCTCACGAGTCGTTGAACGGCCAGACCAAGGCGGGTCAGACCAGGTCGGCCAGTTCAGTGCAGTTCATTTCGGGGCACGTCAGGTCAGGGGCCGGTGGGGCAGGTGGATTGGGGCTCGATCCTCACGCCGGTGACGGTGATCCCGGACTGGACCTGCCACTGCTGGTTCGGCGGAAGGCAGGTGACGTACGGGCCGGAGCCGTGGTCGGTAAGCCGCCCCGGCACGGGGTCCGGCGATCGGAATGATCGTCGGTGCCCCGCTCATGGCCGGACTCGCCCGCAACTGGCCAGGGCGCTCCAGCCTCCTGGGGTTCGTCCTCGTGTTCTTGGCAGCCCACATCGTGGGCGCTGCCACCTCGAGCTTTCCGGCGCTGGTTGTTTCCCGGGTGGTCGCGGGCCGCTGACGCCCCGGCCTTGCGATCGGAACTCGCACAGCTCACAAGGCCGCGGTTGCTCCTGGTCATGCTGCTCGGTGCCACGGTGAACGCGGCGACCTTCGCCGGCTTCACCTTCCTCGCCCCCGTCGTGACCGACACCGCCGGGCTGGGTGAGCTGTGGATCTCGGTAGCCCTGGTGCTCTTCGGCACCGGTTCCTTCGCCGGGGTCACCGTCGCCGGCCGGCTGTCCGACCGGCTTCCGGGCGCGGTCATCGGGATCACCAGGCGCTGCTGCTGATCGGCTGGCCGGCGCCGGCCGTGATTGCTGACAGGCCGGTCGCCCTGCTCGCCCTCGTGTTCGTCCAGGGCGCGCTGTCCTTCGCCCTGGGAAGCACGCTGATCACGCGGGTCCTCTACGAGGCGGCAGAAGCCCCCACGATGGCCGGCTCCTACGCGACCGCCGCGCTGAACGTGGGGGCCGCGGTCGGCCCCCATGTCGCCGCGGCCACCCTCAGCACTCCGGTCGGGGACTTGGGACCGCTGTGGGCCAGCGGACTCCTCGTCCTGCTCGCGCTGCTCGTCGCATTCCCACGCGCGGTGTGATCGCAGCCGGACGGGGCGGCGAGGTGCCCCAGTGACGCCTGCGCACGCCTCTCTTGAGCATCGAGCGGTGCCGAAGGCTCGCTGAACTCTGCCGCACTCGCTGGGTAACAACCACCACGGATTCCAGCGACTAGGCTTCCCTTCGTGCCGGATTCAGCCCGTGACCCTCGTTTGGAATCGTTGATCAACCAGCTCCGTCCCGGACCCGTGAGGACCGTGAGAGTCATTGGGTTCGACGGTGCAGATGTCCTTGTCCAGCTCATGGATGCTGCCGGGGAGGGGGCCGAGATCGGGCGGATTCCCAGGCATGAGGCGTCGATGCGTCGGGTCGAGGATCCATCCGAGCTCTTTCAGATCGGTCAGGAGATCGACGCCGAAGAGATCGGGCGTGGGCGCGGAGGTCACCCTCTTTTCTCCGCCCGAGCATGCGAGATTCCGGCCCTGCGGTCCTTTCTCCTCGCCATGGAACCAGGCCGGGTCGTCACTGGAACGGTCTCCGCGGTTCACAACTTCGGAGTCTTCGTCCACGTCGATGGCGAGCCGGACGGCCTGTGCACCGGCTTCATTCGAGTGCCGGACCTGACGTGGACCCGCATCGACCACCCGTCCGAAGCGGTCAAAGAGGGCCAGCGGATCACTGCGGAAGTGATCATCGCCGAGACACGCTCCGGACAAGTCACCGTTTCGCTGAAGGCGCGGCGGGAAGACCCACTCATCCGCTTCGCGGACCAGGCCGGCCGAATCGCCACGGGTCCGATCACCAAGATCGTTCCCTTTGGGGTGTTCGTGCGGCTTGCTCCGGATGTCGAGGGGTTTCTTCACGTCTCGGAACTGACCGACGAGCCGATTGAGACCCCAGCCCAACTCGTCGACGAAGGCGAGTTGATCACGGTGAAGATCGCCGAGGTCGACCTTCAGCATCATCGGGTGAGGCTGTCCGCTGCTGACGAAGCAGGCACCCCGGACTGACGACGGCTGCCGAAGCCCAGGCCAGCAGCTGGGCCTCTCGGCCGCCTCTTCCTCCTGGAGCCCGTCCATGCGCTCCCAGTGCAGGTGTTGATGTTCCTCTTGGCGCGCAAGGGGTGCCGAGGATCTGAGGCCTGCCGTGTCAGATTAGGTAGGGGTACATGGCGACGCTCTCTGATCCGACACTCATCTGCACCCAGGAATCATCCAGGCCGCTGTGGATGGGGGATGCCAGATCGAGCAGCACGAGCCAGTGGCCCATCTGGAGGTAGGCGGTGTCGTCACCGGTCAGGTGGAGGCGGCCACTCATGATCACCCGGTCACCCTCCTGCCGGATTTCTGGCGCGGCGGCAGCGGCCGGCTGGGTGTTCTGCCCCCAGTGAATGTCCTCATCGACGCTCCATTCGATGAGGTGCCGACCATCGGCTTCCCGTGGATCTCCGCGCCAGAGCACCACGGCGGACCCGATGGGGGTGTGAACGCGAACTGTCGTGTGCTGCTGTGGAGTCTGCGGCAGGCTCTCCGTGCGGACGAACATCGCCTCATCATCCACGACGTCACGTCTCAGGGCCGAGGGCGCGCGACATAGTCGCGGGTGCGGGCGTCGCTGGACATCCGGACGAGGGCCATGCGGTGGAGGGCGGAGCCCGCTCCGCGGTCGCCGCCGCAGGAGAGTTGGTGGCGGCTGATCCTGCCGTGGGATGCGGGGACGGATGCGACGTCGCAGAGGGACGTGAAGGATGCCTCCGTGCGCAGTCGGTCGGGGTTGCCTACGGCAGTCATCAGGAGCCGGCCGCGGTGTCGGGGCCGACGCCGAACGCGGCGCGCAGGCCCCGTGCGGCGGGCGGCATGGTTGAACCCTGGGCCGTAGGAGGAGGTCTCCTCGACGTCGACGGCGGTCACGGCGCCGTGGGCGTTCAGGAACGCGATTGCCGCGGCGAATCCGGCCGCCGCGGTCGGGAACCCGGCGTCGGCGACGTGGCCGTCCCGATCGGTGATGAAAGCGCCATGGATCGTGTCCGCATGGGAGTCCGCCCCGATGAACACCGAATCCAGTTCGGCAGCGACGGCGTGTTCTCCCGGGGTGTCTGGGTGTCGCTCGGCCGCGAGAGCTTCTCCCGCTCCGCGGATCTCTGGGACACGCCCGGACGCGAGGCCGAGAAGCCGTACTTCGGCTGGCTCACCACCGATCTGCGGGTGTACGCGCCCACGACCCTCAACCTCAAGGCCCACGTCCACACCCGGCCGGTCGGCGAGCGGCCGTACGTCGAGAGGGAGCCCACCGACCATCCCCTCGCCGTCGAACAGTGCGAGGGCATCAGCCGAGACCGCGTACGTGAGATCTACGAGGCGCTGCTCCACCCGACCGACAACAGGTAGCCGTGACCGCGCGGATGACTGCGCCGCGCTCGGCAACCGGGTTCCGCGGTGACTGGCTCCCGGGCAGCCGGGGCCGTCCGGGTTGTCGCACTGCGATGACGTGACCAAGGGCTTCTGTCCGGAGCCATCAGTAGGGTTCGCAGACATGGGAGCAAGCAGATGGTCGTACTTCACGCCCTTCCGGCACAGCGAGCAGGACGCGCTGGACGATCTCCGCGAGACGGTGTTCGCCCAAGATGTTGGGTACTACCGGGAAGCCGGCATCGAGACGCTGGCCGCGCTGATGGCGAGCGGGTGGTTGGAGGAGGAGCCGGCGCATTCGGTGCTGGACGTCGAGCGCGTGGTCCGGTGTGAGGAGGACCTGGAGGAGCCCGGCGAGGTGAGGGTGGTCGAAGCGGCGGAAGTCGTCGAGCTCTTCGGGACGGCGCGGCCCGGGCGGGAGCTTGTCGAGCGGTCCCTGAAGCGGGCCGGGGACGGATGGTTCCCGCCGTTCGATCGCGGCTCCGGCTGCTGCACGATCGTGTACGGCACCGAGGGCCACCCGGCAGAGCTGTGCTTCTGGGGCTCCACCGGCGACTGATCCAGGCGCGACAGCCAGGCCCACCCGCTCGCCGCAGGACGCGACAAGGCCCCCCCTTGGAGTTCTCCTCCTCCCCGGGCGACGGAGGCTCGGCCAATACCCGTTCGCTGTACGGCGATTAGGGTGGTCTATACGCGTAGACAGGTCATGCCCCATCATGGTCGCGATCCACCCCGGCACCACCGCGCCGGCCGTACACCCGCGGCCGGTGTCTCCGGCATGCCCCGGCACCCCGGGGCGTGGTCCGACTTCCGCTGGAGGATGTCTTGTCCGTCAGAAAGCAGCTCCGCACGGCCCTGTGCGGCCTCGCCCTCGCCGGCATCGTGGTCACCAGTGCCCAAGGCCCCGCCGCGGCAACGCCGTCCGGGGACGGCGCCGCGAAGGTGTCGCGGGTGACCGCCGCCGAGGACGCGGCCGCCCGTTCACTGGCCCGTTCGCTCGCCGACTCCGCCTGGCGGGCCCAGGTCGACCGTGCCGTCGCGGGCGGGAAGGAGACCGGGCTGAAGAGCCTGGCCGACGCGTCCCGTACGAGGGCAGGGGTATCGCTCGCCGCAGACGTCGCCGCCGCGGACCGCTCGCTGCTCGCGCTCAAGGGGCTGGCCGCCGACACGGGCGGGCTGCTCACCGTGACCCTGACCGGGGCCGCGGACTCCCGCCGCGCACCTCTGGTCGCCGTCGCCCCGTCCGACGACGAGGCCGCCGCCGTCACCGCGTACGACACGAACGGCCGGGCGCACACCCTGGACGCGTCCAAGACCCCCGGCGTTCCGGTGTATGTCATCGGCATCGACGGGGAGAAGGCGGTCGAGGCCGGTATGAAGGTCCTGGAGCGTGAGCTCGCCGCCGCCGGCGTCGCCACCGCCGCCGCTCCGGCGGCGACCGCGGACACCGGCTACTGGACCTCCCGGATCACCTCGGTGCGTCTCAACGACGACAAGGAGACGTGGATCAAGGGCGATGCCGAGATCTTCAGCATCGTCAGCGGCTTCGGACAGGACGGCAAGGTCCGCGTCGACACCGTGACCCACCCGTACCTGAACGACGCGGGGACCACGTACTACCCGAACCAGATCCTGGTGAACTGGTCGCAGTACAAGTACAACCTGGCCGACGTCGTGATGATGGAGGACGACGGCGACACCAACTACTCGGCTCTGGCCAAGGCCATCGCCACCGCGCTGCTGACCATCACCGACCTCGGCGCGTACATCCCGCTGGTCGACCCGGTCGTCGACGCGATCCCGTCCTCCTTCTGGACCGACGACGCCGACTTCGTGGACTCCTGGTACACCCTGGCCCGGGAGACCACCGGCATCCGCGACGGCGCCGGCGGCAACGGCCGGTTCACCTTCGACCGGTACTGGGTCTCCGCACTCTGACGGGACCGAACGCCGAACGCCTTGGTCCGTGGCCTTGAACAGAGGCCGCCTGGCCTACGGACGCCTCGCCTCCGACAGCCACATCACCGGGGGCGAGGCACTGCCGTACCGGCGGCCACTCCTCGCGGGGACGACCAGTCGGCGAAGCCTCCTTCGCATCTGCCGATGACCGTCGGTCACCGTGCCGAGCCCACCGCCTCTTGGTTCGGGAACCACGTCCGCCGAGAATGGGTTTGCCGTCGGCGAGGAACGATCAAGCGAGGTGGGGGAGCATGGCGGGAGCGGGATTGGATGATCTTGTAGAGCTGTTCGGCCGGCCCCCGGCTCGTGAGCCGGATCCGGAGGATTGGGCTGAGGTCGAGGCCTACGTCGGCTCGGCGCTGCCCAGCGATTTCAAGGCTTTCCTGGACACCTTCGGCACGGGCGTCATCTGCGGCGAGCTGGTCGTCTTCCACCCGCGAGGTTCCAGTCCGCTGTTGACGAGGATGCGGAGGATCCACGAGACGTTCGGCCAGTCGTGGCGACGGGACTCGGACGAGTATCCGTACCGCTTCCATCCCTCCCCCGGCGGCCTGATCTCCTGGGGATACGACCACTTCGGCGACGAGCACTTCTTCTGGCCGTGCGCCCCGGAGCCGGATCTCTGGAAGGTGGTCACCAACATCAACGGGGCCGAACCAGAGGTCTTCGATGGGCCGTTCACCGACTTCGTCATCTCCTTCGCAGAGCGTCTGCGTGACGTCGACCCGTATCACGGGATCGACCCGGACGCCTTGGAGTTCCTTGAGCCGGAGGATCTGAGAGAGCTGGCAGAGCGCGGCGAGATCGGTCCCGTGAATCCGAGCTTCGAGCCTTTCTGAGCCGGCTGCTCGGCCTTGACTCAACTGCTCGGCTGGGCCTGACTGCTCGGCCGTCCCTGCCGCTCTGGAGTGAGTGGCGGGACGCTTCATCGATTGGATCGGGCGGATCGACGTCGCGGGGAGGGTAGCGCGATCACCGCCACGCAGGGAGTACGCGCGGGGAGTGCGCGCAGCGAGTACGAGTCGCCTCGCCGTGCGCGACCCGGTCGGGTCGACGTCACGGCTGGGCGCGTCGCTCGGCGGCGTCGAAGGCGGGTGCGAGCGGGGACAGCGTCGCGCGGAGTTGGTCGGGCAGTGAGCCGGTGGGCACGACAAGGCCTCCCGCGGCGGAACTCCCGGCGACCGCTCCGTTTCCGGCCGGCTGGAGCCAGCTTTCCAGCGCGATGCGTACCGCCGCGGCCACGGCGGCCGCCAGTACGCGGGCCGTGTGCACTCCGGCGTCGCCCAGACGTTCGGCGATCGCCGCCGTGAGGGGTGGCTCGATGCCGGCGGTGGCGTCGAGGAACGCGTCGCGCAGCGCGGGCCGGGTGGTGATCAGCAACAGCGCCTGCTGTTCGCGCTCACCGGTGTTCGTGTACTGCTCCACCACCGCTTCGGTGATGGCGTCGGCAAGGCGCACGCATGCGGGCCCGGCCGTGACCGCCGCCGCGATCCGGGTCTCCCGGTCCCCGGTGACGGCGGAGACGATCGCCTGCTCGCGGCTGGCGAAGTAGTTGTTGTAGGTACGCGGTGAGACCCCGGCCGCCTCCGCGATGTCCTCGACCCGCACCTGGTCCGGTCCGCGCTCCACGGCCAGACGCAGGGCCGCCTCGCGCAGCGCCTCGCGCGTGGCCTGCTTCTTCCGCTCCCGCAGCCCGGGTGGTGGTGTCGTCACGGTGTCAGCGTTCCACACAGAGGTGCGCGCGCGCAATCTTGCGTGAACGCAATCTTGCGCGCACGCACTTTCCCTGTCAGTCTCGCCCCCAACCGACGCCGACGGAGAGGGCATCACCATGCGAGCAAGAGGAATGACCTACGACACCGGATTCGTGGTCGACGGCCGGACGTCCCGCGAGCAGCTCGACCCCGCGGTGGTCCGGCGCGAGCTCGCCATCATTCGCGACGACCTGCACTGCAACGCGGTCCAGATCATCGGAGGCGACCCGGACCGGCTGGAGCTGGCAGCCGGTACCGCCGCCGAGCTCGGCCTGGAGGTCTGGTTCTCGCCGTATCCGCTGGAGCTGGACCCGGCACAGATCCTCACGCTGTTCCGCGACTGCGCCGAACGGGCGGAGCGGCTCCGGCAGCAGGGGGCCACCGTCGTGTTCGTGGCAGGGGTCGAGCTGAGCGTGATGAACCGCGGGTTCCTGCCCGGAGAGAGCCCCGAGGAGCGCGTCGAGCAGCTGATGAGCCGACCCGAGCGGCGGGCCGACGCGATGCGCGAGCTCGGCGTGCGCATCAACGCGTTCCTGCGCGATGCCGCGGCCGCGGTCCGTGAATCCTTCCAGGGCCAACTCACTTACGCTTCCATCCAGTTCGAGCAGGTCGACTGGACACCCTTCGACTTCGTGACGTTCGAGTTGATCCGCTCCGCCGAGGTCGCCGACCGGTTCCGGGAAGCGGTGCACAGCCTGGCACGGGGGCCGAAGCCGCTCGCCATCACCGGGTTCGGCACGGCGGCCTACCGTGGCGCGGGAGACCGCGGCGGCCGGGTGCTGGAGGTGGTCGAGTACGACCCGGAGACCAAGGCCCCTGTGCGGCTGAACGGCTCGTACGAGCGTGACGAGGCCGGCCAGGCCGCGTACCTGAGTGAGCTGCTGGAGATCTTCGACACCGAGGGCGTGGACAGCGCGTTCGTGTTCCTGTTCGCCTTGCCCGGCTACCCGCACCGTCCGGACGGCGACCCCCGCGACGACTTGGACCGGGCCGGCCTGGGCATCGTCAAACTCCTGGAAGGGCGCCGGGGACAGACGTACCCCGACATGGAATGGGAACCCAAGGTGGCCTTCGCGGCAGTGGCGCAGCGGTATCGGAGGTGACGGACCCGGCACACGGCGGCCGGTGGCCGGCCGCGGCTCGGGGTCCGCTCCGCACCCTCATATGAATGGCACTGCGTTCGACTGAATTGCAGTGCGTTCGGCGCGTACCGCGGGCGTCAACCGCGGTTGATCGTCTCGCAGGTGTTCGTGACCTGGTCCAGGGCCACCAGGTCCGCCGTGACGGTGTCGTTGATGCCGCCCTCGCACTCCACGCGGTCATAGCCGCCGTTGCGACTGACGATGACGTCGTTGCCGGCAAGACCACGGAAGGTGGCCCGGTCGGGACGGGTGGGCCAGCCGTCGGGGTCCTGCAGGTGGTCGTCGGCGGTGCCCCCGACGAGAACGTCCCGGCCGGGGCCTCCGTTGAAGTCGACGGGGATGTTGAGATCCGCCCCGGCCGCGAGTCGATCGTCCCCGTCGCCGCCGTCGGCGTGGATGTCGGCGATCCCGTCGATCGTTCCGCAGGTCGCGGTGCGCGGGCTGGTCTGGGTGCAGCCGGGGCCCGCGGTGATTCCTCCCGGGTCGGACACCCGTAGGAGGGGGGCCGTCGCGACGTAGAAGGTGACCTGGTTGGCCGCGCCCGACACCGGCTCGAACGTGACGGTCCCACCGGAGCGGCTGACGGTGCCGGTGGACGAGCATGCCGCGGCGGGGGTCGCGGACGCCAAAGGCACGGCGAACGCGGCGGCCAGCGCGGGCACGATGACGCCCAGACGCCCACGGTCGGTGAACAAACGCATTCCTGACTCCTGTCTATATGTCTCAGATTGCCTGAAAGGCACTCTTTGCTGGCCGTCAGGGGATGTCAAACGCACGCAGTGCGATGGGATGAGTCCTGCCCCGACGCCACCACGGCCGGGCGAAGGGTAGTGGGATGCGTCGGATGAGACGGATGAGACGGATGCAGGTTGAGGTTCGGTCATGACACGGTGGTGTCCGTGTCAGCGACCATCCCGTCCGAACCTGCACGAGCTGCCCTGTCGATCTCGGGACGACGCCTGTCCTACCTCGATTTCGGCGGTTCCGGCCCCGTCGTCCTCGCCCTGCACGGGCATTTCGGCGAGGCGCGGACGTTCGCGCGGTTGGCCCGGCAGCTGGCACCGGACTGGCGAGTCATAGCCCTCGACCAGCGTGGCCACGGGTACTCCGACCAGCCGCCGGACTTCTCTCGCGCCGGGTACGTCGCGGATGCGGCAGCAGTACTGCACCACCTTGACCTCGGTCCTGCAGTCGTCCTCGGCCATTCCTTGGGCGGCGTCAACGCCTACCAGCTCGCCGCCCGCCATCCCCGACTCGTACGCGCCCTGGTCATCGAGGACATCGGCGCGGATGTGAAAGGCGACTTGTCGTTCTGCCTCGCATGGCCACACCGCACATCCACGCGGTCCGCGCTTCTTGAGGCGCTGGGGGGATCGGCCGCCTACCTGTCGGACGCGATCCGCGAGTACGGGGACGGTTGGGGACTCGCCTTCCGCCCGGAGGACATAGTGGCCTCCCAACGCGCTCTGAACGGCAGCCACTGGCAGGAATGGCTTGGCAGCAGCTGTCCGGCCTTGCTGGTCCGCGGCAGCCTCAGCCGTATCCTCCACGCCGATCACGCCCAGGAGATGGCCGCCGAGCGCCCGGCCACGCAGCTGGTCGAACTCCCCACCGGCCACGCCGTCCACGAGACCGACCCTGAGGGGTTCGCCGCGGCTGTTCACACCTTCCTGTGCAGTCTGGTCGAGCACCGGGGTGAGGCGGCTCGGCCGGGGTGACGCATGGGGTGCCCCCGGGTGCGATAGCGCCGTCCTGCCGAGCGGTGCTGCGGAGCGGTGTCGTCCGGGCGGTTTCGGATGCCACGATCCACCCCATGGCCGAACTCACGGGTGACGAGCGGGGCAGCAGGCTGCGAGGGCTGGACAAGGACGGGGCCCTGGCCCACCGGTGGATGGCGCCGCTGCCGGAGACCGTGCTTCCTGCTATGGGCACGCTGCTGCCGGCTCTGCGTTTCTGGGTGGGTCTGGCGATCATGGCGGTGATCAAGGTCCCGCTGGTGTTCCATGGCCAGGTGCTCGTATCGGCGTGGGCGGCGGATGCCGGACTGCGTGTTCTCCTGGCCCCCGCGGCCCTGGCGGTGTCGGCGCTCGTCGTCGTGACGGTCTATCTCATCGTCGTCCGCCGCCAGATCGGTGGTGAGCTCCTTTCCCGTCTGTGGGGTCCGCTCACCGCGTTCACCGCGTTCTTCGGACACCTGCTGGTGGTGGCCGCCCTCTGGCTCGGGCTGGCCGTCAGCCTGTTCGGCGGCATCCAGGTGGACGGGATACCCCAGGCGGTGGGCACGACGCTGTTCATCGCCGTACTGGTGCTCGCGATCTACGCGACCGCCCGGCTGCTCGGCTTCATGGCCCACGCGATTCCGGCTGTGCACCGATACATGTTCCGCACGATGGAGATCCACCCCGCGCTGCCGGCCCTCATCACCGTCGGATACGTCTGGGAGATGGCCGTACAAGACCTCCTCTTCCCGGTGACGGAATGGCCGGACGTGCCGTCCGCGCTGCCCCTGAACGGGGCCGCGACGGCCACCCTGCTCGCCTGGTGGGAAATCCACCGACTGCGCACGCGGCACGGGGTACGACTCGCCGTGCTACCCCCGCCACCTCGGTGACCGGCGGCCAACCGCGGCTCTAGCGAAGCTGGTTGAGCACCAGCGGAGGCACTGGGATCAGGTCAGGCCGCACTGCCGCTTCGAGCACGCCCAGGAGAGAGGTAGAGGAGCCTGCGTCGATCGGCCTGACAGAGCATCAGGTGGTCGAGTTGACTCCGTTCGTTGCGACGGCGGCGGACCGTCTTGCCGAACCCGGTGGGCCGGCCGCCTTGGCTGCCCCGGCGCTGGCGGTTGGCCCTCTGGTTCCTCGGCTCGGGGATCGTGTGCTTGATCTGACGCCTGCGCAGGTGACGCCGGTTGCGGCGTGACGAGTACGCCTTGTCTCCCCCGACATGGTCGGGCCGGGTGCGTGGTCGTCCACCGGCCTGCCGGGGCACGCTGCTCTCTTCCAGCACGGCAATCATCTTCGGCGCGCCCCCACTGGCCGGGCGTGATGACAAATCCGAGCGGGCGGCTTTCACCCTCCCCGGCGAGGCGGATCTTGCAGGTGTAACTACTGATCGGGGCGGCCACCCCGGATCCGCGTAGTCAGGTCTGGTTCTCCCAGGTCGGCGCGGTTGATCCGTCCCCGGCCTCGAACAATGCCTTCTGCGGCGAATCGCGTCCGAAGCCGGCGGGGTGCGAGTGCCTCTTCGAAGCCCTCAGTGAGACCGCGGCCGGTATCGGCGAACTCGTAGCGAACCGCGTACGTTCTTCCCCCGTGCTGCCATTCGCAGCGGACCAGGGGACGCGTCAGGATCCCCTCAAACCAAGCAGCCGTCTGTTCTGCCAGCCCTGTCGGGTTTCCGGCAGCTGTGAAGCTGAACTCAGTCGCGTCATCGGGCAGCGAGAAGTGCTGGTTGTGGAGCTTGTCTGCGTGGATCTCAGATCCATTGAAGTGGGCGCCCACCGTCAGGATCCCGCTGTTACGTTGCGGATCGACGATGTCCAGCCAGACGATCAACTCGCGGTGGGAAGCGCTGGCCGGAGGTACCACGACTGTGTCGAGCGGGTCGACCAGCCAAGAGCTCGCACGTTCGGCGAGGACATCCACGAACAAGCGCTGCGTGACGTTCAGGTCGTCTTCGTCGTACTCGAACCAGGGGACTTCTTCCATGACCGCACCCTACGGGCGGTCCAAGAGCTGCCCAGGAACCGCTGGTCGCGATGGGGTGATCTCTCTGTGGCTGACGTGATCACCCCATCCTGATCACGCTGCGGGCACGCTGCGGGCACGCCGGCCTCTGGCGGCACACATCTCATTCGCCCCGACGGATTCGGCATGAGAGCCTCACGCCCGTGGCTACTGAAACCGAGGCAGGAGAGCTGTTGCACCGGCGCGGCTGGCGTACGGCGTTCACGGTCGCTGAAACGGTGAATGCATGGGCTGCCCTGGTGAGCGCCATCGAGCGCGGCTACGGCGACGACATCTACGAGTACACCAACGACCTCTACTGCCGAAACTGGCTTCACGAGGCGTGGCTCCTGCTGGACGAACACATCGTCCAGCTCTGGACCCCGCAGATCAAAGCCCTGGACGACCGGTACAAGGCCGCCACCATCGACGACGACGGTGCGGCGGCCGGCACTGGCAGCCCGGGCGCCTGGGTGCCCGTCACGGTTGTTCAGCGGGTACCAGATCGTGGACCAGGAAGTGGAGCTGCAGTTCGTCTGTGGAGTCCACCCACAGCCCGTCGGCGTCGAGCACTGATGCCGCGACCATTCGTGCCTCAGCGACGAGTTCGGGGTGGTAGGTGAAGCCCGGCCACGGCAGGACGGGGTAGTCGTTCTCCTCGCCGAACTGCCGGACCTGCTCGATGTCGCCCAGGATTGTGTGCGGCAGTGACTCGTTCGCCCAGGACCACAGCCAGGACTGCTGGGCGAGGCTGACGCTGCCGATCATGGTGAGCCGGCCGGTAAGAAACACCTTCCCCTTGCGCGACCACGTGATCTGCGCATCGTCCATCGACCAGTGGTACTGCACATCACCCGACAGCCCGAAGCGCTCGACCATGAAGTCCTGCCGAGTGCGAGCACGCTCGCGAGCCGCGAGCACGACCTCTTCCCAGCCGGAGTGGTCATGGTTCGAGCGCTCGTCCACTTTGTCTCCTCGCGCAGAACTGTCGGCAAGATCCTCCCATCCGAACTGCTAGGGCCTGTCCGGCGGACCACGCACGGCAGTCCCCCGCGCTGAATCCCTCTAGCGACCCGGCCGGACAAAGGAACTGGGTGGAGCAGGTTGGATCCGTCGATAAATACCTCGACATCGGTCGCGGTGATCAGGGACGCTTCGCACGATGACCAGAATCGACGACACGCCGCCCGCGTGGGACGAGCGCACCCAGCTCACCACGTTTCTCGACTACGCCCGTGACACCGCCCGCGCCAAGTGCGATGGCGTCTCCGCGGACAACGCACGCAAGGCGCTCCTGCCGAGCTCACCACTGATGACCATGAGCGGAGTGATCAACCACCTCCGCTGGGTCGAGTACTACTGGTTCCAAGTGGTCTTCCTCGGCGAGGAAGACCGGGGCCCCTGGACCGAGGAGGACCCCGACCGCGAGATGCGTATCGCCGTGGACTTCCCGCTCACGCAGTTGCTCGACGAATACGCCGAACAGAGCGCCCACTACCGCGAACTGGTCGCCGGGAACGACCTGGACAAACAGGCCCAGCGCCCCGTCCGCAACGGCGTCCACGTCGACCTGCGCTGGATCCTCCTCCACCTCACGGAGGAGACGGCCCGCCACAACGGACACCTGGACATCCTGCGCGAGATGCTCGACGGCACGACCGGCGACTAACTGGTGGTTTCAGAATGACTTGTGATGGCTCGAGGCAGGCGTGGCCTGCCCCGTAGTGGATGTGGTGCGCCATCCGCGGGGTCGCGGCGCGGTCGAACACGGGCGCGCTGTTCGCCCAAGCGCTGACACCTCAGTGGTAGGCGCTTATCGTCCGTGCCATGACCTCAAGTGATCATCTGCTTGACCTGATCCAGACCAGCCCGGAGATCGATCTGCTGCTGCGGTCATCGTTCGGCTTCGACATCCACCGGAAGCACTATGGCGAGGGCTTCAGGCCTGCCTCGGGTGCGCCACTGGAGGTGATCGCCGGGGAATCCGCCGGTGGGGCGTACTTCCTGTGCGCTGAGCAGAACGGTCGTCGGCCAGTGGTGTTCGCGAGTTCCGAAGGGGAAGGTGGGCTGCTCGCCGATGACCTCGCGGACGCGCTGGAGATCATCATCGGGCTGGAGTGGCGGGACTGCCTCACATTCTCGGGCGGTGGCGATCTGGAGGTCATGCAGATCTCCGCTCAACACCTTGAACGGTCCCGTGCCAAGTACAACCCGGGCATCGACAACGAAGCTGCCCAGGTGGCCGCAGCCCTGTCACTGCGGATCACGCCGGCCGCTGACCTCGTCATCCGGTTGCACGCAGCCGCCTCGAAGACCGAACCGGACTACATCGTGACCGACGACGACGGGCAGGCGTTCGACCCACCGTTCGGCGAGCACCTGGAGCCTCGCCACGGTGGCTGGCGCTGAACCTGACGGTCCGCTGCCGCGGTCGCATCGACACCGGCATCTCTGCCAATGCCTGACATCGCGTCGGGCAGACTCTCCAACGAGTCTGCCGACCTTGTTTCCGACGATCCCTGGGAGCGTGCAGCTGCGCTTCTCCCTACTCGGGCTGCCCGGCGCCATCGCCACCCGGACGACTTCCGGCATCGGACCGCGTCGCACTGGCCGGCATCGTGTACTTGCTGCGCAAAGGCGTGGCCTGGCGCGATGTGCCCATCCAGGTGGTTGGCTGTTCAGGAGTGACCGCCTGGCGTCGGCTCCGGGACTGGACTGAGGCTGGCGTCTGGCCCCGCTTGCACGAGGTCCTTCTCGCCGAGCTGCGAGCGGCGGGTCTCCTGGAGAGGGACGACTCGGCGATCGACGGCTCTCACGTCTGGGCGCTCAAAGGGGGGCTCACACTGGACCTTCACCGGTCGACCGGGGCCGGCCGGGCAGCAAGCACCAGCTGATCGTCGACCGGCACGGCACTCCGCTCGCCGTCACGTTGACCGGCGGCCACCGCCACGATGTCACCCAGCTCGTGCCGCTCCTGTATGCGATCCCACCGATTCGGGGCTTGCGCGGACGCCCGCGCACACGGCCACGCAGGCTGTTCGCCGACCGGGACTACGACTTCGACACGTACCGCCGCCTGTTGTGGAAGCGTGGGATCAAGCCTCTCATCGCCCGTTGAGGCGTCGCCCACGGTTCGGGCCTGGGCAAGACCCGCTGGGTGATCGAGCGGACCTTCGCCTGGCCGTCGGTGTTCGGCGTTGTTGTCCTCCTTGCCCGGCAGCAGGGCCCGTCCGGGGCGTTTGCGGTGAGGGACGACACGGCCGGTGCTGACGTAGGCGCCGTCGGCCGGCGTGGTCACGCCTTCGAAGTGCTGGGCCAGACCGGAGTCCCGCCGGGCCCTTGCGTCCGCGGTGTTGCCGGGCACCGGCGGCCGTGCCGCCGCGACCACCGGCTTGGAGCAGCGGCATAAGCCGTTGGATGACCGGGCAGACGGTCGCCGGTGGACAACCGAACGGCGGCGCGAGCTGCCGCATCGTGGGGTTCGTGCGGTAGTAGCCTTCTGCAACATGCTTTACAACGCGTCTTGTTGAACGTCGTGCACGACCATTCCCACGATCCCGGCCTCCGTGCTGCGTTGTCGTTCAGCGCGGCATCGGCCGTTAGGTCCTCCGGTTGGCCTTGCGGTTTCGCTCCGCCTCGAGAGCGGCCCTCGCCGCCGCGGCCTCCGCTTCAAGCCGCTCCCGCAGCAGGCGTATCCGGGCTTCCCTCTCGGCGCCGGTCAAGCCCGTCAGGCCCAGCCTGGCGTCACGTTCCTCCTGGGACACGGTCCCCTCCTTGCCTCGGCCGACCCCACTGCCCCGACCAGTTTCCCGCCTCGCACATGGGTCCGCCATGCTGAATGTATCTGGGGGAACGCCACGCGGACCTCACGGCCCCGCACCGACGTCCGTCACGATCAGCCGCTCTATCCGATCCGTGGGCGGTATTGGACTCCCCGGGCAGTCAACTTAGCTATGACAAGCGAACGTTGCCACCCATGACTCTGGGTTCCCAAGCCCCCTGTTCGTGCCGGCCTGGCCGACGGGCTACCGGGGTTTCGACCCTGGAGCAAGGGGGTGGTCTGGGCCCGCCTCCATCGGGTCATCCTGGACGAACGCGAGGCCCAGGGAGGTCTGGACTGGTCGCGTTTCGCCATCGACTCGGTGAGCATGCGGGCTCTCACAGAGGGCTGCTGACCGGGCCATGTCCTGGCTCGCCGCCTGCCGCCGGCTCCACCGATGCCGCGAAGGCAAGCCGAAACACTTCCCCGCCTTCGCCGCCAGCCTCATCAACTACCGACGACTCACCAGGCAGGGCGCTGGTTCAAAGACCCCTGGGCTCATACGTGGCCGCCATCACCAGCGCGGTCGATGCCACGATTACCACGCCAAGGACGCTGTAGAGCCAGGTGGCCGAGAGGCGGTCCAGGGTGATTTTGGTCCCGGGGGTCTGCAGCTGGGCGAAGTAGTGCCGATGCATCCGACGCCGGATCGGGAGCAGGGCAATCGGCATGGATCCGACCACAACGCTGTACAGGAACAGGATGAGTGGCGCCGGTTCCGGCCGGATCAGCGCTGCCAGGCCGGCCATGGCGTAGAGGGCGGGGATCCCCATGTAGGCACCCCACTTGCCGACCTTTCTGTTTTGCTCGACTGCGGCTCGGACCGCTTCTGGCACCTCGTCGGGCTCAGGCGCCAGCACCCCGAACGTGATCGCAGCCGCCGCGGTCGCCGCAGCCGAGATCCACCACCACGCTTGATCCGGAACCGAGAACAGCATCGTCCGCGCCTCTTCCTTCCCCCGCCGCACGCTGAACGACAAGAGCATTCACGTTCGTCGAGCCGCGCACATTTCCTGTACCCGGCAACCTTCGGCCCAGCTCCCTGCACGGCCTGCTCGCTGCGAAGCGCTTCTCGACGCTCACCGAAGGCATCAACGACCCAGCAAGGCCGCATGGACCTAAGGAATCGGCGTCCGTGGAGGAGCTCCTCGCGATGCCAGCCGCTCCCCCACGCAACCGGGTCCGGGACAGGGAGTCCCGTCGCCCGGTGCGGACATACGTATGCGTTCTGGGCCAGGAACAGCGGGCCCCAGCCGGGGCCCGCTGTTCCTTCACCTCACCTGTAGATCGCGATGGGCGTCCCGCAGGACCATGAGCCGGCCCAGGAGCAGGCGGTGATGGAGCCGGACAGGAAGGTCCCCGGGAAGGGATACGTGAGCGTGCCCGGGATCCACTTCTTCGTGCCGTTCGGCGCCTCGACGGCCGGCGAGTTGGTCGACCCCTCGGTCGTGTTGATCTTGAGGTAGACGACGGAGGATCCGGAATAGCTGCCGAGGTCCGTCAGGCTTCCGTTGATCTTCACGCCCGTGCTGCCCACGTAGTAGGAGCCGGTGAACCTGGCGTCGCGCGCGGAGGCATCGACACCGACGGCGTACGCGGAGCCGCCGGCTGCGAGGGCCAGCAGTCCGGCGGAGGCCAGTACAGCGGATGACTTCGCCGCTCGGGATAACCGGGACAAGGCGGGAGTCCTTTCGGTAGCGGAGAACGTGCGTCACGAGGGTGCCCCGCGACGCACGAAAGCCTGTTCCAGGAACTCCCCCTTCACAACGGATGCTGATGTCCGGGACAGAGTCGGACACCTTGGGACGCCCGGTCGCGGCTCCATGTCCTCCGCTCTACGCGAGGGCCGTCGGGCCGACGCGACACGCCGAACAAGTCATCCGGCATGCGCCTGACGCCCCTGACCTGCTGGCTTTCCGCCGGAGCAGCGATCGGGGGCCCGCTTGTCTCCGGCGTGCGTTGCGCTCGGTCGGAAAGGGCAACGACGCCGGACAGGTCGCCCCTCCCGGACCTACTCGCTGCGCAGCGGTGGCAACCTCCCCGACGCGGGCCTGAGGACGCGGCAGATCTCGACCGCCCTCGCCCACGTCTCCTGCCCGCGCCGCCATCGCGTCGCCATCGCGTCGCCGACATCTGGCACGGCTTCGAAGTCCGCACCAGGAGCAGCGGTACATCCATGAGAACGGCGTCCGACTCACCGCCGACCGGCGCACCTTGGACACGGTGATTCACACCTCCGCAGCCCTTGGGGAGGGTTCGTGACGCGGGGGGGCGAGCGCACAGGGGATCGGGCCGCTCCATCAGGCCGTTCAGTCGGGGGTGAAAGCGCGCACGTACCGGCGCTGCCAGGGCGTCTCGACGGCGTGCCGGTCGTAGTGGCGGCGCACGTAGGCCACGGCTTCGGCGGGCGGGACGCCATCGAGGACGGCGAGGCAGGCTAGGGCAGTGCCCGTACGACCCCGCCCGCCTCCGCAGGCGAGCTCGACCCGCTCGTCGGCCGCCCGTTCCCAGGCCTCGACGAGAACCGTGCGCGCCTCGGCTCGGTCGGTCGGCAGCCGGAAGTCGGGCCAGCGGAGCCAGGCGGACGACCACGGGGTCTCGGGCGGGCGGCCGCCGAGCAGGTAGACGGCGAAGGTGGGGGCGGGGCCCTCGGGCAAGGGCCGCCGCAGGGCACGACCGCGTACCAGGCGCCCGGAGGGCAGCCGCAGCACGCCGGGGGCACCCGTCGGCCAGGATTCGGTCATCGCGCCACCGTACAGCGCAGCCTCTTCCGTGCATGCCGGCCAAGACACCGACATCGCTCGTACCCCAGGCGGGTCCGTACGACCACGGTCCGACGAGCAGGCTGCGGGCGCGCGATCGGGCGCAACTGGTGATCAGCTCCTACGAGTCGGGGCTGGTGCAGGCCGCTCTCCCTCACCATGGCGGTGGTCGCGGTGGCGGTGGCTGAGTGCGGACACCGCCAGGGTGGTCAGAACCAGGGCACCCGCCGTCTCGACCGCGACGGTGGGGCGGACGAGGTCCGCGTCCGCCGATTCCTGGAAGCCGAACAGTCCCGTCGTGAGGCTCAGGAAGAGCGCACCGAGCGTGCCCGCAGTGAACAGCGCCGTGGCGGCGGCCACCGGTCCGAGCCAGCGGTACGGGGTGACGAGCAGGGCCACGGCGAGGAGGCAGCCCAGGACGCCGTTCAGCAGGAACAGCCCGCCGATGGTGGCCAGGTCGCGGTAGCCGTCAGCCCACAGGGAGAGGTGGATGGCGCCCATCGTCGCCGTCAGGGCCGCTGCGGTCAGCCGCATCACGAGCACGGCGGCTCTGCGGGTTCGGTCAGTAACCATTGCCGGGACTGTTCGGAGTAGCCGGTGTGGTCGGGGTGGTGTCCGGCTTGTTGACGGTGGCCCCGGCCACCGTGATCTCGGTCTTCATGCCCAGGTCCTTGTGTCCGTCGACCGGGCAGTAGATCTCGTACGTTCCGTCCTTCAACGTCACCGTGAGGGTGGTGGACTCCCCCGGGCTGATGGTGTCGGAGCGGTTCTCGCCGCTCGGCCCCTCGACCTCCAGGGCGTGGTCGTGATGCCCGGTGTTCGTCACGACGAAGGCGTACGTACCGGGTGTGAACGTCTGCTGGGACAGCTTGATCTTGAAGTCGGCCAGATCCGCCTTCACCTGGGTCGCGCCCCCGGGTGCCGTGCTCTTCTGAGCAGGGGGCGGTGTGGTCGTACCGCTGCTCGAACCGCCGCCGTCGCCGCCTCCGCAGGCAGCGAGAACGCCGGCCAGCGCGGCGGCCGACAGGCCGAGCAGCACGCGCGTACGTGGTTTCGGTTTCGTCATCGTTCCGTCCTCCGCATCGGCCCTTCGGATCAGCTCTGGGGATCAGCTCTGCGGATCGGCTCTTCGGATCGGTCCCGCGGATCTCTCCGCGATTCCCTCCGCAGATCTCTCCGCGGCTTCCGCCCCGGATCGGTTCTCCGGTTCGGTCCCCACAGGGGGTACGACACTCGACCGCGCCGGGATTGCAGTCCGGGCGGACAATGAGCTCGGACCATCCCTTCGGGCACTTCGGACGTATCCACGAGTGTGGGACGCATGGGCCTTCCGCTGGAGCGGGTTCCCGACGAGGCACTGCTCTCCGGTCTCGCCACGGGCGATCCGGAGATCGCGGTGGCGTTCGTGCGCCGTTTCCAGCGCTCGGTCTACGGGGTGGCCGTCGCCGTCGTCGGCGATCCGCGGCTCGCGGAGGATGTGGCCCAGCAGACCTTCGAGCGGGCGTGGCGGCACGCCCAGGTGTACGACGGCAGGCGTGGATCCGTACGGACCTGGCTGACCGCCATCGCACACAACCTGGCGATCGACGCCGTACGGGCTCGGCGCGCGACCCCCGTGGCCCCGGAGGACCTGGAGGCCCTGGTGGGGATCGTGTCGGAGACTCCGGAACGGCGCGCGCTGGCCGACGACGCGGCTGAGCGGGTCCGGCGGGCGGTGGCGGCGCTGCCCCGGGAGCAGGCGCGGGCGCTGGTGATGGCCGGGATCTACGGGATGACGGCACGGGAGGTCGCCGCCTTCGAGGGCATACCGCTGGGCACGGCGAAGACCAGGATCCGGACGGGGACGATCAAGGTGCGGGCGCTCCTGGAGAGGGAGGAGACGCTGTGAGCGGCATGGACTGCGAGCGGCTGCGCGAGATGGGTGCCGAGCTCGCGCTGGGGATCCTTCCCGCGCGCGAGCGGGCCGAGGCGGTGGCGCATCTGGACCTCTGTCCGGATTGCCGGGCGTACGTGGAGCGGCTGACGGTGGTCGGGGACGGGCTGCTCGGGCTGCTGCCGGGGGCGGAACCGCCGGTGGGTTTCGAGAGTCGGGTGGTACGGGCGATGGCCCCCGCCTGTACGCCGGCTCCGGCTCCTGCTCCAGCTCCGGCTCCGGCTCCGGCCGCCGGACCCACGCCCGCGCCCCCTTCGGTGGCGGCCCGCTGGCGGATTCGGGGCCACCGTGTCCGGGTCGCGGTGGCGGGCGTGGCCGCGGCCCTGGCGTTCGGGTTCGGCGGCTGGGCGGTCGGCACGGTGGTGAAGGGCGCGCCGCAGGTGGCGGCTCCGGCGCCGCACGTCCTGGAGGCCGCGCTGGTCTCCTCGGACGGGGCCGGGAGCGGCCGGGAGGTGGGCCGGATCTATGCGCACCCGGCGGACGCCGCGGGCGGGAACGGCTGGGTGTACATGTCGGTCGACCTCGGTGAGGGACGGGCGGCCGACGGCCCGGTGCGATGCCTCCTGGTGCGGGCCGACGGCTCCGCCGTATCGCTCGGCTCGTTCCCCGTCAGGGCCGGGTACGGCTACTGGGGCGCCCCTGCCCCCGTGGATCCCGGCACCGTGAGCGGCGCCCGCCTGGTGGCCGCGGACGGCACGGTCCTGGCGACGGCCCACTTCGCCGGAGCGGGATCAGGCGGGTCCTCGGCCTCGGCGGGCCCGGCAGCCGCCGCCCGGTGAGCCGTCAGCAGCGCCTCGGCCGGAGTCCGACGTGCCGGAGTCCCACGTACCGAAGCCCGACGTGTCGAAGCCCGACGTGTCGAAGCCCGGCGGGCCGGAGCCCGGCGGGCCGGAGCCCGGCTTTCGCGCGCTCAGTGGACGTCCCTGGGCTGGCGGGCGGGGCTGCCTGGCAGTGGCTGGCGCCAGTCCCCCAGCGTGCCGACGAGGAACCGACGGGCGAGAAGACGGATGTCGTCCCACGCAGGATCCGTGGCGAGGGCGTCGGCCCAGCGGCCGGCGCGGCACGCGGCGTCGATTTCGCCGAGTCGCCGGCCGACGTCCTGAAGCGCGTGCAGCTGCTCGGGTTCGAGGACTCCGCGCTCGGCGAATCCTTCGGAGAGGCGGCAGAAGAGCTCCACCTCTTCGACGACCGGCTCCGTCTCCAGCTCCTGCTCCCGCTCCCCCACCCAGGACAGTTGCTCCTGGGTGTCGGCTGCCAGAAGGGACATCCACAGCAGCGTCGCATGACGCACGCGCGCGTCGCCGAATTCGTTCATGCACGGAGGATCGCATGGAGGACCGCGCCGAACGCCGGCCGGACCGCCCCGAGGCGCCCCCGACGGAACCGGGCGCACCGTAGGATCCTTCGTCATGCGAGCGTGGACATGGCCGGCCGCTGGAGTCGCTCTTCTGGCCTGGGGCGAGTGGTTGAACCGGCGTTGGTCTCGGAGCCTGGTCAAGGCCGACCGGCGCGGTTCCCAGGCTGTCGTCGTGCTCGGCTACCGCAACCCCTCCGAGTCGATCAATCTCATCAACCGCTGGCGGGTCCGGGCCGGGATCCGCTCCGTCGACGCAGATGCCGGCCGCGACAGCGTGGTCGTCTTCAGCGGAGGAGCAGTGGGCGGTGACACCGCCGAGGCACAGCTGATGGCCGACTACGCGCAGTCCGTTCTGCGCTTCGAGGGCCGCGTTCTCGTCGAGGACCAGAGCAGGACCACCTGGGAGAACATCACCCAGGTGGTCCCGCTGATCGAGGATGCGGAACGCATCGCGATCGTGTCCCAGCCCGCACACGCGCTCAAGGCACGTGCCTACCTGCGCCGCCAGCGGCCTGATCTCGCCGACAGACTGGTGCGCGCCGATGACTGTCGCCTCGGGGAGTGGACGCTGTTCAAGCCGTTGCTTGCCGCATACGGGCTGTGGACACTGCGCGGCCTCACGGCAGCCGAACGCAAGCCGTAACTCCGACGCCCTGTCGTCACCGTCGCCCCCGTCGTCCCGTCGTCCCGTCGTCCCCGTCGTCCCGTCGTCCCCGTCGTCCCGTCGCCCCGTTGTCCCCCGTCGTCCCCGTCGCCCCCAAGGTCAGATCTTCGGCGAGAGACGGTACTGATGTGGGTGAACATGCAGCCGCGGCGAGGTGAGCAGCAAGGCTCGGTTGTCCTGTCCGGCGGCCATGTGGTCGAGCCACCGCTCGTACCAGGCAAGGAAATCCGGGGCTGAGGAGACGTTCGGGCCCCAGAAGCCGTCGGCGTTGCCGATGAGGATGCGACCGGTGAGAGGCCCGGTCACGCCCAGGAGTACGAGATCGCTGCAGCCGCGTTCGATGACGTGCAGGAAGAGGTGACCCTCGCGTGTGGGGCGGTAGGCCCGGCGGAATCCTCTCGTCCGCGTGTCGGCAGCTGCGCGATTCATCGTGAAGAGCGTGCAGCGTTCCAGCGGGATCAGCCCGTAGTACGGGGACGCACCGCTGCCGCCCAGGTGCGTGAGGAAATCTCGGTAGGGCGGTGGGAGTTCCACGTCATGCTCGGCTTCGAAGGCGTCTGCCTGAGCTTCGGGCAGGCGGGGGCCGAGACGGAATTCGTGCAGTTCCTCGCCGAAGGAGTGGCTTCGGCCGGGCGTGTAGGGAATGCGTGCCAGCTTGCGTCGCAGCCGCGGGATGCGGGAGTCCATGCGAGCTCTTTTCTCGTGTCGCCCGCAATCTATCGCGATCTGTCTCGCGACGGCTGGAGATCATCCTGCGGTGGGACCACTTCGAGCCGACTGCGCCACCAGGGGGCCGTTGGCAGGTAGCCCAGGGAGTCTTGTATGGTTCTCCGCGAATCATCCAGAGGGGTGGAGGGACCGGCCCTACGAAGCCCCGGCAACTCCCCGATCGACTCGGCGCTCAATGTTCGCGCCGCGCCGACGGGATCAGTGCCAACTCCGGCCTGCGCCAACGTGGCGTGGGAAAAGATGAGGAGACACGGTGCTCTCTGTGCTGCCTTTCGCCCCGGCTCTGTCCGTCCCGGGCTCTCCGCGTACCCGTCTCGTGATCGTCGCGGCATATCGGCCGACCGCTTCGGCCCTTTCCCGCTGACCATCCCCCGCCCTCACCTGCCTTCCCCTGCCCTCCTCGGATGAGGTCGCCGCGAGTCGGGTGAGGTCGCCGCGAGTCATGGCTCGCGGACCGAGACTGGAGTACCCCTTTTCATGGACATTTCGGATATTTCTAGTGGTGTTGGCGTCCTCGACAAGGCCGCGGTGATCCTCGATGCGCTGGCGTCGGGCCCGGTCACCTTGGCGGGGCTGGTCGCCTCCACCGGCTTGGCACGGCCCACGGTCCACCGACTCGCCACCGCACTCGAACGCCACCGCCTGGTCGGCAGGGACGTCCAGGGCCGGTTCGTCCTCGGCCCCCGGATCGCCGAACTCTCGGCCGCCGCGGCCGAGGACTGCCTGCTGGCCGCGGCCGGCCCGGTCCTGACCTCCCTCCGGGACGCCACCGGCGAGAGCGCGCAGCTCTACCGGCGCCAGGGTGAGATGCGTGTCTGCGTCGCGGCCGCCGAGCGGACGTCCGGCCTGCGCGACATCGTTCCGGTGGGCTCCACACTCCCCATGAAGGTCGGCTCCGCCGCCCAGGTCCTGCTGGCGTGGGAGGAGCCCGAGCGCTTCTACCAGGGTCTGCAGGGTGCCCGCTTCACGGCCACTGCTCTGAGCGGCGTACGGCGCCGAGGCTGGGCCCAGTCGATCGGTGAGCGCGAACCCGGCATGGCCTCCGTCTCGGCACCGGTCCGCGGCCCGTCCCACCGTGTGGTGGCCGCCGTCACGGTCACGGGCCCGATCCAACGCCTCACCCGTCAACCCGGCGCGCGGCTCGCGAAGGCCGCCGTCGACGCGGCCGACCGCTTGACCGAGGTCGTGTGCCGCTCCTGACGGTGGATCCTCCAGGTTGCCTTTCGCCGGCGCGCGGGCGCACCTGGGAGCCAGCGGAAGCAGCGTCACCGGATGGGGTGAACACAGCGGTTCCTCAGGGGCGCAGCAGCTGCATGTGGATCGACCGGGCCGGTCTCATCGACGGCAGGACGAGACCTCGGCGGGTGGACGTGCGGACGATCAGCTCGTACGGCATGACGATCGAGTCCGGGTTGTACTCCCCCACCCCTTCGATGGCGTCGATGAGGAGCTGGACGACGGCCGTGCCGATCCTGCGGGGTTTGAGCGAGAGCGTCGTGATGGGTGGTTCGGTGGTGGCGTAGACGGTGGATTCGCTGCAGCAGACGATCTGGAGGTCGTCCGGGACGCGTAGTCCGTAGCGGCGGGCGGCGGCCAGGAG
>NZ_JBWKFA010000020.1:0-82858 GCF_056435185.1 Streptomyces sp. NPDC044003
CTGCTGGATCAGTTCCCTCAAACCGGGTGGAAATGGGACGACACCAATCCCACGCGCTCCTGACCACTGCCCTTACGGAATGTGTGCCAGAACCCGCTACCCGTGAACAAAGCCACAGGTTCGGCGATCGCGCGTATCCCATCTCTGCGCGCCATGCCTCCGGTGCCGGGCGGGTGCGGCCGGCGCTGGTGCCGCCTCTGCTGGCGGCGCCTCAAGTCATGGCGATAGGAGTTTCAGGGCATCGACGAAGCGGATCGGCCTGTCACCGCCTGGCTGGCCGGCCGCCCGGGCTTTGCGCCCCAGCGCGACGGCCCGACCCGAGACCGGTGGGATGTGCTGATCCCGGGGTGGCTGCCCGCCCGGAGTCTCACCGCCGGCGTTCGGCCCTCACCCTCACCCTCGCCCTCGCCTCGCCCTCGTCCTCGGCCGGAGGGGGATCAACGTGCCGGTCCGGGCGGGGAGTCACTTCCTCCGGCGCGGCGCCCCGTGCACGGCGTCCAGCACCAGGTCCAGCAGCAGTTCGGGCTGCCCGGCCTGCTTGCCGTGGGCCGTGGACAGCGCGATCCCGATGACGAGTTGGATGAGGTCCTCGGCGGTCAGGTCGGTCCGAGCTGTTCCGTGCTGTTGAGCTCGAGCGAGCAAGCCGGCCGCCATGTCCAGGATGCGGCGGTGGCAGTCGAAGCCCAACTCGCCCGCTGATTCCACCAGCAGGGCGCTGCCCATGCCCTGGTTCACGCGGGCATGGGCGAGAAAGGCCCGGAGCCATTGCTCCAGGGCGTCGTCGGCGTTCTGTGAAGCGAGCAGCTGTTCCGCGTGCGCGCACAGTGTCTCGATGCGGTCTGCGAGTACCGCGGTGAGCAGGGCTGAGCGGTTGGGGAAGTGGCGGTACAAGGTGCCAGGGCCCACCCCCGCCCGGCGGGCGATCTCGTTGAGGGACGCGCCGGGTCCGGCTTCGGCGAACACTTCTCGCGCCGCCGCCACCAGACGTTCCCGGTTCAGGCGGGCGTCCGTGCGTTGCGGAGGCTCGGCCGGGGTGTGGCCCTGTCTGTTCGTCATCGTCCCGCCCTTGGGTCAGCTCCCAGGATGGCAAACCGGAGAGGTTCTCCGTATCCTAGCCCGATATGAAACCGGAGAACCTCTCCGGATAGCTGTCTGAGGAGTACGGATGACTGACGACGCGCGGACCGGGCTCGGCCGTGTCGGGATCTGGACCTTTGCCTACGAGGGGCAACCCGCCGGACGCGTACGTGAATCGGCCGCGGAGCTGGAGGAGTTGGGTTATGGAGCGATCTGGCACGGTGAGGGGTTCGGCCGCGACACGGTCGGCCAGGCGTGGTTACTGCTGTCGGCGACCCGCCGGATCACCGTCGCGTCCGGTATCGCCAATATCGCCTACCGGGACCCGATCGCCATGGCCAACGCGACACGCACACTCGGTGACGCTTTCCCTGGACGCTACCTGCTCGGTCTGGGCGGGCACCGGGTCGACGACACCGTGCATCTGGTGGACGGCTATCCCGTCCCGGCCCGGGGCAGGGCGCTCGCCACGATGCGCGCCTACCTCGAAGCCATGGACGCCACCCCCGCCCACGGCCCGGTACCGGACCCGGCGCCGCGCCGCGTATTGGCCGCCCTCGGCCCGAAGATGCTGGAACTGGCCGCCGAACGCACCTGGGGCGCGCACCCTTATTTCGTGCCCGTCGAGCACACCTCGCTAGCCCGGACGATCATGGGACCGGATGCCTTTCTCGGGGTCGAGCAGGCCGTCGTCCTGGACGCCGACCTCGGCCGGGCCCGGGAGGTGGCCACCGCGCACGTTGCTACATACGTCGCAATGGCGGCGCACCAGCGGGCGAACGTCCGAAGGCTCGGCTTCGGGGACGAGGACATCACGGGCGGACCGAGTCGCCGACTGGTGGATGCGATCGTCGCGTACGGCGACACAGAGGCGATCCGCCGCCGGGTGCAGGAGCACCTCGACGCAGGAGCCGACCACGTCTGCCTGCAGGTACTGAGCGCCGATCCGACCGTGCTGCCGCAGCGGGAGTGGCGCGAACTCGCCTCCGCTCTCATCTGACCCCGGTCATCGGCCCGAGCAACAAGGCGCCGACCCGCTTGCACCTCTCGTACGTCGACGGGAACTATGTGCGCGCCTACGCCGCCGCGGGGCGAACGCCGGCATTAAAGCCGGCGGCCCCCCGGCCAGGGCCTGCACCCCCTCCGGGGCCCGGGACGCCGCTGGGAGCGACGAGGATTGGCGGCCATCGCCCCCCAACCGCCCAGGCCACTTGTCGCGTCCCTCGGGGGCCCGGCATCCGACGTGTTGTGACGCCTAAGCAGCAGGCAGGCGTCACAACACCACGGGTGCCTTCTCCTGGGCGGGTTCCTCGGTGGCCGGGTGATCCGGACCGTCGGCCGGGGCGGCGGCGCGCAATGCCGCTTCGACCCGGCGGTTGTTGGTCATGGTTGCGGTGACGGCGGTCATCGCCAGGAGGAGGCCGGCGGCGGCGTAGAGGGGGGTACGGATGTCGTACGTGGTGGCCAGCCAGCCGCCGAGGAAAGCCCCGATGGGGGCGGCGCACATGGCCAGCATGCGGGAGGTGGAGGCGACCCGGCCCATGAGGTGGGCCGGGACGATCGCCTGCCGGAGGGACGGCGCGAGCACCATGGTGGCGCCCATGCCGGCCCCGCAGACGGCGAGCGCCAGCCCGGCCACGTACGGGTTCGGAGCCGCGGCAAGCCCGAGGATGGCGAGTCCTTCGACGGCGGCTGTGCAGGTCAGCGCGGTGCCGGTGCCGAGTCGTCGGCCGAGGAAGGAGGCGATGCCCGCGCCGAGCAGACCGCCGGTTGCCTCCGCTGTGAGGAGCAGGCCGAAGCCGTAGGTATCGATGCCGAGACGTTCGCGTGCGAAGAGGGCGAGTACAGTCTCCACCGCGAGGAAAGCGATGTTCCCGACCGCGGGGCGGAGGGCGAGCCCGAGCAGCAGGCGGTCCCGGAAGACGTACGAGGCGCCGGCCCGCGCCTGCCGCAGCAGCGACTTGCGGATCTCCGGCACAGGCCGGGGCATGGCGGGCAGCGACCGTACGAGCAGTGCGGAAAGCGCGAACGACACCGCGTCGGCGAGCAGCGGAACCGCCCGCCCGAGCGTGAGCAGCGCACTGCCCGCGGGCGGCCCCGCGAAGCCGGACATGGCGGTCTGGGCTCCGCGCAGGCGGGAGTTGGCTCGCTCCAGGAGTGCGGGTTCGCGGCCGAGCAGATCTGGCAGATAGGCCGTGGCGGCCGTGTCGAAGAAGAGTCCGCCGAGGCCGAGCAGGAAGGCGACCGCCGCGAGCAGAGGAATGCTCAGCACGTCCAGCGCGGCCGCTGCCGCCGGTATCGCGAGCAGCACCGCACGCGCCGCATCCGTGACCCACATCGTGCGCCGGCGGTCCCAGCGGTCCACCAGCGCACCGCCGAGCACCCCGAAGAGCAGCCACGGCAGCGTCCCGGCGGCCGTGACGACGGCGAGCGCCATCGGATCCCGCGTCAACGTCAGCGCGATCAGTGGCAGCGCGGCATGCGACACCCCGTCACCGAGCGAGGACACCGTCTGCGCAGTCCACAGCCGCCCGAACCCGACCGGCAACTTCCCGGAGGCTTTGGTCACTTGGCGCCCCCCTCGGCCTGCTCGCGCGATGCCGGGTGGAACAGTGCGAAGACGAGTGACGCGTCCGGCAGCGACGGATCGGACAGCTCCCGGTACTCCTCCGCCAGTGCCTGCAGCCGCGCCCCCAGCTCTGCGAACTGCGCCTCGGTGAGCCGCAGATGCATCATCCCCACGTGCCGCTCGCCGTCCGCCGGGGACGCCTCCAGGTCCGCCACCGCATGCCGCATCAGCACATCCGGCCCTCCCTCACCCGGATCCGGCAGCACGATCGAACGCGCGGCCATCGCGTAGTACCGCTCGGTGACACCCCGCACCTTCCGCGTGCGTACCACCTTCACCAGGCCGGCCCGCTCCAGCAGCCGCACGTGATAGCTGGAACTCCCCTTTGCGAGGCCCACCCGCTCGGCGATCTGCGTGATCGTCGCCGGCTCGAAGCGGAGCACGGCCATGATCCGGTGGCGTGTGAGGTTGGAGACGGCGCGCAGCTGCTCGTCCGTGGTGACGTGAAACGTCTCGGGAACTTCGTCGGTAGCCATGCGAGCAATGGTCAACGATTCTTGACCATTGGGCAAGGGGATTTTCGCGTGGACCTCCACAACCTGCTTGCCTGGCGCGCGAGACCTTCTGTCAAGCCCCCACCTGCTGCCGACCGGGTAGCGGTCAAACAACCTTCGCCCTCTGAAGGCCTCTCCCGATGGCCGCCCAGCCCCTCGGGGTTACGCGCGATCACCCGTCCCCGTGGACTTCCCCTGCCGAACGGCAGAATCGGAGTCTGATGTGAGACTGGGCCATGACGACCATTCAGGAACCGACGCAGGACGCGGACACGCTCGCTGCCGAGCCACTAGGGCGGGCGCACCGGGATCAAAGTCGGGTACGCCCGGTCGCTGACCGGCGGGCAGAAGCTGGAGTGGCAGCTCGACGCGCTCACCGCCGCCGAGCACCTGAAGATCTCCACTGACCAGAAGTCCGGAATGGACGCGCTCCGTCCCGAGCTGAAGGTGTGCCACGCGTTCCTCGACGCAGGCGACATGCTCGTCATCCCCTGGCGTGACCGCTACGGCCGCGGCCCCCAAGACTTCATCAGCGTGGTCGTCGAGCTGCGCGAGCGCGGAATCGGCTTCACCTCGCTGCACCAGAACCGGGACCCCCAGGTGCTGGCTCGCCTTCCACGTCACGTCTTCGCCGCGCTGGCGGAGTTCGCTCGCGAACTCATCGTCATCGGCACCAAGGAAGGCCTCGCCGCCGCCCGCGCCCGTGCCCGCGCCGGCGGCCGTTCAGGGTCGCCACGGAGGAGATCATCCGGGCTGCCCGTGACCCGCTGCCCGACCCGGGCCGCTCGATCAACTTGGTCACCTCGATCGCCGAGCTGCTCGGCGTCTCGCCGGGCATGCTCTACAACCACATTCCGGACCTGAGCGAGCTGCACTCCGGCGCAGCGCCCCGCCGGGCTGGAAGCTCCCACGCAGTAGGCAGATCAAACCAACACCAACCCCGGCGGCACTTTCCGTACCTCAACCACTCACACCCGGCAACGGCGGGCACATCCCCCACTCCGCCGGTCAACCCCTGCCCGGATGAGGGACCCCGTCACACGTCCCAAACACGACCATGCCGTCCCGTCTCAGCGACAGCCGTCAGCCCGGCGGTCACCCCCTGCCTCCGAAACAGGTCGACACGCTGTTCCTGGAGATCAACGAAGCCAAGCCGCCCGGCCTCGACGTGGCCATGCGGATCACACACCCCCTGCGGGCCCGTACCTCTCCGACGAAAACCCCGCCCGCACACCGGCATGCGCACCGCTACAGGCAGGGGACACACCAGGAGGAGTACGGAGGCTGTCCCCACCACGCATTCGGGTGCAACCTCCATCCCCCGCCCGCCTTCACGGGAGAAGGATCAGGGCAATGAACGCAACGGCCACCGGGGCCCGTCGATGTGGGGGAATAAGTGAGAGCTGGCGGGACGAGATCAAAGGCAGTCCGGGCCAGGGTTCGGCAAGTCACCGAGGCAAGCCGGTCGGGAGTGCTCGTCCTGTTGCTGGCCGCTGCCATGGTGGTCCTGACGCCCGCGCCGGATTCGGCGGTTGCCGAGACCGGCGGCGCTCACGTGAGCCGGACGGATGTTTCCTTCACGAGCGATGACGGCACGGTTCTGCACGGAACAGTTCTGCTCCCGGATACGCCGTCAGGCACCCTGAGCCCGGGCCTGGTGATGGTCGGTGGCGCTGGTCCTGGCCCGAGAGCGGACCTGGCGGAGGCGGCGGAGGCGTACGCCCGGCGTGGGACGGCGACGCTGATCTACGACAAGCGCACGTCCGGATACTCGGCGATCCATCGGGATTACGGAAAGCTCGCCGACGATGCGCTCGCCGCCGTGCGCCTGCTGCGCTCCCGTGAGGGCGTCGAGCCGTCGCGGGTGGGCCTGTGGGGTCTTTCGGAGGGGGCGTGGGCGGTGTCCCTGGCCGCCATCCGGTCCGACGACGTGGCGTTCCTGGTTACCGTTGGCGCGGTCGGACTCAGCCCGGCGCGCCAGCAGGCGTGGGCTTACGGCGGATACCTCCGCCACGCGGGCGTCTCGGGATCGCTCCTGCCTGTCATGCAGGTGAAGACCATTCGGCAGCTCGTCGGTACGGCCCTGTTCCCCGAGGCGGAGTACGACCCGGTGCCCGTATGGGAACGGGTCCGCCAGCCCGTGCTGGCCGAATGGGGCGCACTCGACCGCGAGGCGGCCCCCGCGGAGAGTGCGACGATCATCCGGCAGGCTCTCGACCGCGCGGGCAACAGCCACTACACGTTGCGGACCGTCCCCGATGTCCGGCACAACCTGCACCGGACCTTCGCGGACGGCTACGACCGGCCCGACGAGCTGCCCTCCGACTACGCCGACTACGAGGCGGCATGGATCGACCGACTTGCCGTCGGCCCGCCGTCGGTCTCCGTCGACCGGGAACCCCAGCAGGCGACCCCGAGCCGTCCCCTCGCCCCGCTGGCCTGGTACGAGTCGCCGTGGCTGCAGACCACCGCCGTCGCGGGTTGCCTGCTCGGCTTCGCGGGCTACCTGCTGACCGGCGCCATCCGGCGGATCCGTCGGTGCACACGACCCTCCGCCATGCCGCGCGCGGCACGCTGGGCGGCGCTGGCAGGATCGGCGGCCATCACCGCAACGATTGGCTACCTGTTCTTTCTGTCGATCACCGCGGCGGCCGTCACGGGCCCTGTCCTGCTCGGACGCCCCTTCGTGTGGCTGAGCGTCCAACTGCTCGCCGTGCTTGCCCTCGTGGCATCCGGCTCCACCGCCGTCACCACCCTGCGCAGGTGGACGTCCCTCCCGATCAGGGCCCGTGCCCGGCTCGGCATGCTCCTCCTCGCCGGCGCGGTGTTCGCCCCCTGGGCCGGCTACTGGGGTCTTCTCCAGCTCTGACCCGACCTACCGTGGCGCCGTCCCGGAAATCCTCCGGGCAGAGCTCTTCGGGTGCTGTGACGTCAGTCGGCCGCCTTGACATTCAGCCCGTGCGGCGGGGCCGTTGGGTGGCCGACGTCTTGAGACGGGACGCGGTGGTGCCCGTGCCCGTCTTACGGGTCACTTGGCGATCTTCTTGATCTCACGGCGTTCTGGAAGGGGGAACGTCTTACGCCGGCACACCCTTGTACGTCGGGTGGAGGAAGTCGAAGCCCTCGTCACTGATGTTTGTGGATCACGTTCCGGATCGGTCTGCGCCGGTGAACGGCACCGGCCTCCCCTCTGCGGGGATGGTGCCAGGAACACCGTGCCCTCGAGCCGGTAGGCCCGCTGCTGTCCGCCCGTGCACGGGAGTTGGAGCGTGGGGGTGGTTCGGCAGTTTCGGTGAAAGTGGTGGGGAACGGTTTCGCGGCGCCGTAGAGGCGCAGGTTGTGCGGTTTACTCCCCGTGCTTGTGGGGTGGCGGGGGAGTGCGAGGTCGGCTGTTCATCGCTTTGCCTGTGTTGCCGAGCAGGCGTCCCACAGCAAGCGGGAGGTCCCGAGCGGCGGGTCGAGGGGGAGCGCCACCCGTACCGCCCTGAAGAACGCCTCCTTGTCGGTCCGCCCGGAGATGGAGAGCGTGAACACGGGAACGCCTTCGCAGGCGGCCTCGTCGAGAATCCCTGGAATGTCCGCACCGGAAACCTCGTGGAAGCCTCTGCCGATCACCATGCCCAGAACCGTACCGGTGCGTTCTGCCGGTCCGAACCGTCCTGTTGATCGCGTGCGAGCGGCCGGTGTCCGGGGTGTCTGGTCCGCGCCCTGCGGGGATGGCTAGACAAGAAGTCATGGTCCGTCGCCGTCATCTGCTCATCCCCGTGCCCGCGGGGATGGTCCTTGTTCCTTCAAAAGGGGGCGGTCGAGGATCGTCTGTTCAACCGGTATGAGCGGTTACCCCGACGCTGGTGAGCAGCGAGCCTTATATACGCCGACCGTTTCCTGGGTGAGTTCCGGGAGCTGGAGCACGGCCGCCCGGACGGCCCGTCCCTGTACGCCTGCGTCCGCGGTATAGGTGATCCGTACGAAGAAGATCTGGTCCGCTACCTTCGTGCCGGCCGGGTGCTTGCTGCGACCGTATCAGCCGTCTATGACGTCCTCAGTCCGACGAAGGAGGCGATCGACGCTCTCCGTCTGCTCACGGATGGTGAGTGGTTCTGGCACACGGACCTCGTTCACTACGTCGAGCGGTACCACGTGCCGGTGGATGCGCGATTCGTCGAGCACGCACGCCTGCGAGGGTGGTCGCCACCACAACTGAGCGCTGCTGAGATGCTCCGGATCGAAGACGCCTTCTTCCCTGACGGCGAGGACTGACAGCCGCGCCATCGGGGGCTGCGGTAGGCCCAAGCAGCGTCGGCCAGGACCCGTTCGATCCGGTCGCTGCCCTGGCTGTTGAAGAACGCGGCCGCTGGTGAGGAAGCGTGCGCAGGTCGCGACCTTCTCGTCGCCGCGGATCTCGCTGCAGGCGAGGCGGGAGTGGTCGTCGACGGCGGAGTGGACGTAGCCGAGAACCATCTGGCTGCGGGTGGCCCGGCCGACCTGGCGGTCCGTGTCCCAGTGGAGTCGTGCCGTCTGCGGCAGAGGTGACATCATGCGATGTCATGGCAGATGACAGCACCAGTGCGTTTCAGGCGGGCCAGACGGGGCTCATCGTCCGGATCCCGGAGGCGGAGCCGGCCGTCCGCGGGTGGCGTGAACGGCTCGACCCCTCGGCCCGGGCCGGGGTCCCCGCTCACATCACCGTGCTCTTCCCGTTTCTCGACGCAAGCCGAATAGATGCGCGCGTCTACTCCGCTCTCGCGGAGGTGCTGGGCAGCCACCCGGCCATTGACCTGCGGTTCGAGAGATGCGGACGGCTGCCGGGAGTGCTGTATCTCGTCCCCGAGCCTGACACGCAGTTGCGGCGGCTCACGGAGGCGATCGCTGACCGTTGGCCTGAGGCTCCGCCGTATGGCGGCCGGTATGCCGAGATCGTGCCGCACCTGACCATCGCTCAAGGGCAGGAAGACACCGTCTTGGAGGAGATCGAGGACGATCTCTCCGGCAGGCTCCCGTTCACGTCTCAGGTCTCGTCGGTTGAACTCATCGTTTACGACGGTGTGAAGTGGCAGGAGCGGGCGTCGTTCGCACTCGGTGAATGAAGCAGGTCCCAGAGGCTTGGCTGCCCCCGCTGCTCCCTGCGCGCGCGGGGATGGCCCCCCAGTCGAGTGCCTGGATGCCCCCTGCGCGCACGGGGGTGTGGGTGGTTCGTCGGTTTCGGTGAAAGTGGTTCAGATGGGGGTCGGCGTACTGGTCTATGTGCAGAGCCCCGTACCCGTCGAACGTACAGAGCAAGGGGGCCGGCGAGGCGCCGGTGTCCTGTCTCTGTGATGTTCGGGCAGTCTCGGAGATTCCCGGGTAAGCGAATTGACGTCTTGATCATGTCCAAGCACTACCTCGGAAACGAGAGAGGCAAGTACACCTTGACAGTTTTGAAATGGCAAGGCGTACTTGCATCATGGCTCTCCCAGACTTGGACGATCTCATCGCGGAAGTCGACCGGAGGTGCGACACCGCACACCGCCCCGGCGGACAGGAACAGCCCGACTGGCTCGCGCTGCTCACCGTCGCCGCCCAACTCGCAGGCCAGCTACAGGCGCTGGCAGACGACTTGGTCGAGGACTACGTCGAACACTGCCGGATGCACGGCAGCTCATGGACCGATATCGGAACCGCCCTGGGCGTGACCCGACAAGCGGTCCAGCAACGCTTCCACGCCCCGCACAAGCGCTACAGTCCCGAGGTCATGACTGACGACCTCCGTCAGGCAATGGTTCACGTCAAGCAGGTGGCGGTGCACCACCGCAACAACTACATCGGCACCGAGCACCTGCTCTGGGGACTGACCGCGCAGGACAACAGCGCCACCCGTCTCCTGCAGGCCGCCGGCGTCTCACCGGACACCGTCCACCGATCCGTCGGAACCCGGCTGAGCATGGGGGCATCCCAGGCAGCCGAACGGATCGCCTGGACTCCCTACTCCCGCAAGGCCATCGACATCGCGGAGGCGCGGTCCGCGCAGAACGCCTCCGACCGCATCGACTGCGACGACCTGCTGATCGGCCTCGCCCAAGTCGGCCGCGGAGTTGCCGCCGACGTCCTGACCGACGCCGGCTTCGACCCGGCTGCCCTCGACACCGCACCTGCCGAGGCCTGAACCTTCACGGCTCCGGCACCCACTACTCCTTGCACTGCGGGAGCACGGCTCCGTGTCTGCACTTGAGTGAGACACATCGGCAAGTCTCGTCTCACTCAAGTGCGGGCCCGATAGGTCAGCGCAGCACGATGCCCGGACCTATGCGAGATGGGACACCGGTGTACTGATCTCAGCGGGTGAGGCCACGTCGTTCTCTCGCTCGATGGCCTTGAGACGGTTCTTCGGGCGGTGGCTGGGCCGTTGATGGGGATGACCTCACAGTGGTGGAGGAATCGGTCGAGGATGGTGGTGGCGAGGACCTGCCGAGCTCAACGCATCCTGCACGCCGCCGCCGAACGCCAAGACGCAGCTCGGGCAGGAGGTTCGCGTGACGGATGGCGAAGGCTCCGTCCTTGGCACTGGAATGATCGAGGGGAGCGGCATCACGCGGGGCCGGGCCTTGGTCAAGGGCTGTTCGGTCGGCTTCTCGTTCAAGGTTCCCGGTAGGTCTGAGAACTACCGGCTGATCATCGGCGACTTCGAACCGATGCCGTACAACCGAGAGGACATCCGCCGCGGACTCTCCTTCTACGAGACAGAACAAGGCACCCTGACCGCGAACTGACCTGCCGCCTGCTGGTGATCCGGAAGCCCTTCAGGGCTCTGCGGCGCTTACTAGGCATTGGCCGCATCGCAGAATTTGTGCCAGGCAGATCTTCAGAACGGAGGTTCTTCGCTCCAAGCTGCGGTGGTCGAAGGCTGTGGCGTACGAGGTTTGTCCTGGTGCAGGACGGCCACGGCCTCTTCGATGCGGCCGAGGTCGATGAGGTACCCGGCCAGGTCATTGCTGTTCTTGGAGGCGTGCTGTTCGAGAACGAGGACAGCCTCCTCGATGCGTCCGGCGCCGGCGAGCAGCTCGGCAATGTGTGATGCCGCGTACCAGGTGGCGCCCTCGGGATGGGAGCGGGCCTGTGCGATCGCTTCGTCGACGCCGTCGCGGGCGGCGATCAGCGGCAGCCGTATCCAGTACAGGTCCCAGTCCTCATCGCCCCCGCGGGTGGCGGCGAGGGCGTCGAGGAGTGCCAGGCCCTCCCCGGGGCGGCCCTGGCCGAGGCACAGGTCGGCGAGGGTATGGAGGATCCAGTCGTCCCCGTTGTGGGCGTCGGCCTGAAGGCGCATCACGTCGATCGCTTCGTCCCCCCGGCCGTGCCGCGCCAGGAGCTGCGCGAGGTCGAAAGCCGAGTTGGCGTTGTGGGCCACGGGTCCGTCGGCCTGCCCGTATGCCGCGATCGCCCCCTCCACGTCGCCGCGCTCCTCCAGCAACAGCGCGAGCCGTTGTACGGCGTACCTCGAGTCATCGGTCGCCGCAGCTGCGCGAAGCTCGTCGAGCCGGCCGTGCCGTGCCAGCAGCGCGGCCAGTTGCCGACGGTTGAGCAGCGTGTTGCCGTCGGGGCGCAGCAGGGCGATCGCCTCGTCGATGCGGCCCTGGCGCTCGCGGATGGTGGCGAGCAGCCCGATCGCCGTATCGCTATCAAGGCCCCGGCAGCACCACGGGAAGTCGGAACACCGATGCTCGGTCCGGGCGGCGAGCAGCTCGGCCGCTTCCTCGTCGCGGCCGGCGGCGCCGGCGACGTCGACCAGAGCCACGGCCAGGGACGGCTCGCCGATGTATGGGCGCAGCAGGGTGAACGCCTCCTCGGCGCGGCCGTGCCGGGCGATCAGGCGGGTGTAGAACTCCAGCGCCATGGGGTGTCCGGCCTCCATACGGACCCGGGTGATCTCGATCGCCTCGTCGACTCGGCCCCAGCCCTCCAGCAACTCGGACGTGGCTGCGACGGCCGTCCACCAGCCGGTTGCCAGGTACGGGGCGAGCACCTCCAACGCGTCGGCCTGCTCGCCCTGATTACCCAGCAACCGCGCCCACGCCAGCGCGCAGAACCAATCCCCACTTCCGGCCTGCAGCTCCACCACGTCGACGTGGCCGCGCTCGAGCAGCCGCGAGACCAGCTCCGGCGGGATACAGCCCGACCGCGTCCGGGTCCGGTAGTCAAGATCAGAAGCGTCCACGGCCACGCACCATAACGCTCGCCCCTGACAGCGTCTGCGCCGGCTCCAGCGGACAGTCAAACGCTGTGCCAGTAGCGCAGGCGAGCCTCAGACCCATTGATACGCACCGCGCAGTTCTTGAAGAGCTGCATCGGAGGCTGCCGGCCCTCCACCGGAGCCAGTGTGAGCTCCAAATCCTGCAACGGCTTGAGTACCGCGACGAACCTGGACCCATCCGGGTCCGGGCCTCTGAGGGCCGCCCACGCCTCGAACAACGCCCTCACGCTCTCCCAGCCCGGTCCCGGGGTGAAGCGTGCCAGGAAGAAAGGCTGATCGCAGCCGTACCCGTGGAGCGGCTATACCGGCCCCTCACACGTGTCGATCTCGGCGGGCCTGCGATCAAGGAGCGGACCGAGATGCTCCGCCATTGCAGCGGACCACCTGTCGAGGTCCGCATCGGTGTCGTAGAAGAACCAGGAGTTGAAACTTCCCAAGGCGTCCAGGTCCACTGCCGGCGCGTAGCGGAGCTCGCAGTGAACTTGCACGTAGTGGTCGTGCTCGCCATCTTCGCTGACGTTGAACTGCCTCGTCAGGTCCACAGTGAACATAGGTCGCCCGCTAAAGGCGTACGTGCCGTACTGGAAGAGCAAGCCGTCGGAGTCGGATGTGGGTGCTGTGTGAAAGCGCCTCCGCCCGAAACGCATGAAGGCGAGCCATGCATCCCGAGTCGTACCTTCGGCCGTCGTCGACTGCCCGGCCGTCAGCTCGGCACGCAGACAGTCGAGGGCGTCTGTCGGCCGCGATCTGTTGGGCATGCCGACTCCCTGGCTTGGTGAATGAGCACCATAGCTTGTGGGGGCGGATCGAATCCCACCTTGAGTGATGGCTGTAGTGCGCTGTGCCGTCTCGTGGTTGCCATCGGATCAGCGACGTCCAGTACCTCCAAGCCTGCATGGACCGCGGCGCTGCCGGTGTCGCCGGCGCAACCTTCTGATCGGCCCCGCTGGACCGCCAGGTCGCGGGATTGGCCCATCGGGCTGATGTAGGGCCGCGTCGGTGTGATGTCGATCGCGGTCAGGTGGAGGCGTCGACTTACGGTGCTTGTCTCGGGTGGTCCGGAGTGAGGGTGCGGGATGGATCCGATGGTGACGGCCGCGGGCACGGCATTGGTGTCGGCGATGGCGACCAGTGCGTGGGAGCAGGCCCGGGACGCGGTCGTCGCATTGTGGCGCAGGTGGCGTCCGGAGCGTGCCGAGCAGGTGGGCACGGATCTTGAGGCCGTTCGGGCGGAGGTGTTGGACGCCCGTCGGGCGGGCGACGCGGAGGCCGAGCGGGCGTTGGCCGGTGCCTGGCAGAGCGAGTTCCAGCGGTTGGTGCGCGAAGACGCTTCGATGGTGGCCGAGGTGCGGCGACTGCTGGAGGAGGGGCTCGTCCCTGTGTTGCCGGTCGAGGAGCGGACCCGGATCGGGAAGCTGGTGATGAAGGCGGAGGCGTCCGGCCAGGCGCGGGTGTTCCAGGCCGGCCGCGACCAGCACATCACCGGTTCGTGAGCGAGCCCGAGAGCGGTGAGACCGGCCTGCACGCCTGGGCCGCCGACCGGAGTCGGATCTTTCAGGCGGCTCGGGACCAGTACGTCGCCGAGCGGGACCTGCACGTGCACTACGAGGACGGGCTCCGCAGGACCCGGCAGGCCGTGCGGGGCGGCGAGCCGGACGGCGAGTGCCCGTACCCGGGGCTCGCGGCCTTCGACGCCGAACAGGCCCGGTGGTTCTTCGGGCGGGACCGCCTGACCGCCGAGCTCCTCCTCCGGCTCGACGAACGACTGGTCACCGGCGGGCCGCTGGTCGTGACCGCGCCCTCGGGGGCCGGCAAGTCCTCGCTGCTGCGGGCCGGCCTGCTGCCCGCGGTCCGGCGGGGCGCACTGCCGGTCGCGGGCTCGGCCGCCTGGCCCCACGTGCTGATCACCCCGACAGCGCAGCCCTTGGCCGCCTTGGCCGCGGGCCTGGCCGAACACACCGGCCTGAGCATCGGGGAGCTCGAAGGCGCGGGCAGCACGGCGGAGACAGGCCGGTTCGTGGTAGTGGTCGACCAGCTGGAGGAACTGTTCACCCTCGGGGTCGGCGAACGGGAGCAGCACCGGTTTCTCGACCTGCTCGCCGGACTCGCCGGGACCGGACCCGGCGGGCAGCGCCCGCGCGCAGTGGTCGTGTACGGGCTGCGGTCGGACTTCTACGGCTCCTGCGCCGGCTTTCCGCAGCTGCGCGAGGCCCTGCGACAGGGACAGCTGCTGGTCGGGCCGATGACCCGCGCGGAGCTGCGGGAGGCGATCCTGTTCCCGGCGCGAGACGTGGGCCTGGAAGTGGAGCCGGGCCTGGTCGAGCTGCTGCTGCGCGACCTCGGCGCCGACGACCCTGGGGAGCCCACGGGCGCAAGGGACGCGGGGACGGAGGACGCTGCGGGCGTCGGCGCCACCGCAGCAGGTACGGAGGACGGACGTGGGGGAGACGCGGCGGCAGAGGACGGCGGCACGTACGAGGTCGGCCGACTGCCGTACCTCGCCCATGCCCTGCGCGCCTGCTGGCAACAACGGCACGGCCACACCCTCACCGTGGACGCCTACCGGGCCACCGGCGGCATCCACCAGGCCATCGCCACGACCGCCGAAAGGATCTTCGGCGCGCTCGACCCGGCCGAGCGACAGGCCGCACGCACGCTGTTCCTGCGACTCGTACGGATCGGTGACGGCACTCAGGACACCCGGCGCAGGCTCGCCCGTACCGAACTGGCCGACCTCGGTGACGACCCCGTAGCCCTCACCGCGACCATCGACGCGTTCACTCGAGGTCGGCTGCTGACGCAGCGACAGGACACGGTCGAGATCAGCCATGAGGCCCTGCTGCGCGCCTGGCCCCGGCTGCGCCGGTGGATCGACACCGACCGGACCGGCCTGCTGATCCGCCAGCAGCTCGAGCAGGCGGCGCACGAGTGGGCCGACAACCGCCATGATCCCGGCCTGCTCTACCGGGGTCTCCGGCTGCAAACGGCCCGTGACTGGGCGAACCGTAGGGATCACGACCGGCCGACCGCGACCGCGTCCGCCTTCCTCGCCGCGTCCGGCCGCAACGCCCGGCGCTCGACCCGGATCCGGCGCTCGTTGATCGCCGGACTGGCGACACTGGCCGTCCTCACCTCCACCGCGGCGATCGTGGCCCTGCAGCAACGCTCCACCGCACAGGAACAACAGCGGGTCGCGGCGAGTCGACAGCTGATGGCCCAGGCCGAGGCGGCGTTGCAGACCGATCCACGGACCGCGCTGAGGCTCCACATCGCCGCTCATCGGCTGCACGCCGACGCCGACACGTACGGCTCGTTGCAGAAGGCGATCAGCACCACTCCGTTCGCGGGACAACTCACCGGCCTCGACAGCCCGGTGACCTCGGTGGTCTATTCCCCCGACGGCCGATACCTGGCGGCCGGCTTCGAGCGGGGCGGCATCATGCTGTGGGACGTCAGCGACCCACTGCGCCCGCGCCAGCTCGGTAAGGCGATCGGCATCCCGGACGCGCGCGGCGTCGAGACGGTGGGCTTCTCGAAAGGCGGGAACCGGCTCGTCGCTGCGGACAGGGACGGGGCCGTCGCCGTCTGGGATCTGACCGACCCACGGCATCCGCGGCTCATGGGAACTCCGCTGCGGGGGGTGGAGAAGAGCGGGACGAGCACCTGGCTGTCGCCGGACGGCACCGTGCTGGCCAGGTCGAGCGAGGCCGCCCCGGGGCTTCAGCTCCTGGATGTGACCGACCCCGCCCGGATCCGGCCGTTCGGGCCGCCGACCGCCGTCACCCGCGAGCCGGTTCAAGCCGTCGCGTTCTCGTCCGACGGCAGCAGGATCGCCGCGTCCGGCCGCCACACCTGGGAAGGACCCGTGACCCTGTGGAACATCCGGCAGCGCCGGGCGCCGCGGCAGCTCGGCCGGATCGAGCCCGCGCAGCGCGACCTTGTGGTTGCGCTCGCCCTCTCCGCAGACGGTAGGACGCTCGCACTCGGCGGCGGTCTCTTCGGCACCGATCTGTGGAACGTCGCCGACCCGGCCCACCCGAAACCCGCCCGTGCCCTCAGCCGCGTGACGCGCAGTTCGGGTCTGGCCTTCTCACCGCGCGGATCCACCCTGGCGGCCGGGTCGGTCGGGGACGCCGGGCTACTGCTCTGGGACGTCTCCTCCATCGACGCCCCACGGACGACCGACCAGCTGACGGCCGGCCAGACAGAAGCCACCATGGCGTTCTCCCCGGACGGGCTGAGGGCCGCCAGTGGAAGCACCGACGGCATCATCACCCTCTGGAACCTGGCGCGCGCCGGCCACCCGCGCGCCTTCGGGCCTCCCTTCGTCGGGCACACGGGGCGGTACGGCAGAATCGACGCCCTGGCCATGTCCGAAGACGGCACGATGCTGGCGACCGGCGCCTCGGACCACACGGTTGCCCTGTGGGACACCACCGAGCCCGCCCGGCCACGCAGGCTCGCGACGGTGCCCGCTCTCACCGGGCACACCGACGAGGAAGTCCGCGCCGTCGCCTTCGCCCCCGACGGCAGGACCCTGGCCACCGGTGGCAGCGCCCCGGACGGCGTTGTCGGAAAGGCGACGGTAGTCCTCTGGGATCTGTCCGATCGCAAGCACCCCCGCCGGCTGGGTTCCCCTCTCACGGACTCGGCCTTGACCGTGGGAGGCCTGGTGTTCTCGGCCGACGGCAGGACCCTCGTCGCGCCGGGGAGCCTCGCCACGGCGATCTGGGACGTCGGAGATGCTGCCAGGCCGCGCCGTCTCGCGGAAGTGCTCCACGATGAAGCCACGCTGGGCGTGTGGCGGGTCCGCGACGGGCGTGTCCTGGCCCTCGTGGCCGGCTCCGGCAGTCCGACGGTGACGCGCAGTCCGGTCCCCGAACCGACGATCTCGATCACGTACTCGGACAGTGCCGGCGTGCTGATCCAGGGCAATAGCACCACCACGCCGTTGGTCGGGTCGGGAGATCCGAACGGCGCACGGCTCTGGGACATCTCCGACCCCGGCCACCCACGCCGACTCGGGCAGGCTCTGACCGGCCATGCCCACGAGGTGGCCGGTGGGGCGATGTCCCCATCGGGCGATGTGCTGGCGACCAGCGACCTTGCGGGTGCCGTCATCCTCTGGGATCTGAAGGATCCCGCCCACGCCCGGCGCCTCGGCGATCCGCTCGTCCCGCACGGCAGCGACAGTCCCAGCGTGGCGCTCGCCCCCTCGGCTGCCCTCATGGCGACCGGCGGGAGCGACGGGAACGTCCTCCTGTGGGATCTTGGCAACCCCGCCCAGCCCCGACAGCTGAGCACCGCCCTCTCCGGCAAGGTGGACGGCATCACCCGGATGGTGTTCTCGTCCGATGGCCGGATCCTGGCCACCGCCGGCTTCGGCGGTGGGGTCGCGCTCTGGGACCTCCGGCCGGCCTACGCCCTGCGCGGCAGCCTCGACCGGACCGCCTGCCTGGTCGCCGATGGCGGCCTGACCCGCGAGGAGTGGGTCCGCTACCTGCCGGGCACCGGCTACCGGAACACCTGCCCCGACTGACTGCATGGTGGTGACCGCAGCCAGGTGTAAGAGTCCCTTCCCGGTCGTCTTCTTCACGATCGTCGCGGTTGCAGCGGCGATCGTCGGTGTCCGTAAGAGCCGGCGGCTGGGCTTTGGGTCGACAGGCTCTGCGCATGCAGTGGAGACGCGCCACGCCAGTTGAGCCGGAGCCGCTTCACGTGAACGAGCCACGACCCCGAGCTCGACCGCTTCGTCGACCTGCTCCCCGCCGCGTTCGCGCTAGTGCTCAGTCGCATACGGGGCTGGTGGACCGCCCCGGCAGGTACGCCGTCCGCTCCGCTGGGGTGAGGTCGCGGCCGACCGTGCGGCAGATCTTCTTGATGGCTTCGTCGGTCGGGATGAGGCGGACCTCCCACAGCCGGGCCGTCCGGTCCGCGCTCCCGGTGGCGAGGGTGTGGCCGTCGGGGCTGAAGGCCACGGCGGTCAGTGCGTTGAAGTGCCCCCACAGGATGGTGCGGGACTTCCCGGCGGCCACGTCCCACAGGATCGCGGACGAGTCGATGCTGCCGGTGGCGAGAGTCCGGCCGTCAGGGCTGAAGACAGCGGAGACCACGCCGTCGTAGTGCCCGAGCAGGGTCTTGCGGGTCTTGCCGGTTTTCGCGTCCCACACCCGGGTGGTGTAGTCGAGACTTCCGGTGGCGAGGGTGTCGCCGTGAGGGCTGAACGCCACCGACTGGACCTGGTCGGTGTGTCCGCGCAGGACGGTGCGCTCCTTGCCGGTTTTCGCGTCCCACAACCGCGCCGTGAAGTCTCCGACCGCGGTGGCGAGCGTGCTGCCGTCGGGACTGAATGCCACGCCGTACACCTGCTCGTCGTGGTCGAGCAGGGCGGTACGTTCCTTGCGGGTGGCCAGGTCCCACAACCGCGCTGTCTTGTCGCTGCTGCCCGTGGCGAGAGTACGGCGGTCCGAGCTGAACGCCACGGAGTTCACCCCGCCCTGGTGGCCGAGCAGCTGTCCGCGCTCCTTCCCGGTGGCCACGTCCCACAGGCGTACCGTCTTGTCGGCGCTGCCGGTGGCGAGGGTCTGGCCGTCCGGGCTGAACGCGACGGCGTTCACCGCCTGGGTGTGGCCCCTCAAGGTGGTGCGCAGCGTGCCGGCCGGCATGTTCCACAGGCGCACGGTGAAGTCGGCGCTGGCCGTGGCGAGGATGCGGCCGTCGGGACGGTACGCCACGGCGGCCACCTGGTTGATGTGCCCCACCAGGGTCGTCCGGATCGAACGCGCGATGTCCCACAGTCGTACGGTCTCGTCGCGGCTGCCGGTGGCGAGGGTCCGGCCGTCCGGACTGAAGGCCACCGCGTAGACCATGTTGGTGTGCCCCGCCAACTTGTCGCGGGGCGCACCGGTGGCCACGTCCCACAGTCGCGCCGTGTGGTCGACGCTGCCGGTGGCGAGGGTGCGGTCATCGGGGCTGAACGCCATCGAATACACCACATCGGAGTGCCCGCTCAGGGAAAGGCGCGGCTTGCCCGTCTTGGCGTCCCACAACCATGCTGTGCCGTCCCAGCTGGCGGTGGCGAGCGTATTGCCGTCCCGGCTGAGTGCCACCGACTGCAACGCTGCGGACTGCCCCTCCAGCTTTCTGAGGGACTGTCCGGTGTGGGCGTCCCACATGCGCGCGGTCCGGTCCCAGCTGCCGGTGACGGCGGTGCGGCTGTCCCGGCTGAAGGCGATCGACACCACCTGGTCGGTGTGTCCCTCGAGGGTGGCGCGGACCTTTCTGGTGCCCAGCTCCCACAGCCTCGCCTTCCTGTCGCCGTCACAGACGGCGAGGGTGCTGCCGTCGGGGCTGAACACCACCGCCCAGACGTCGTCGGACTGCCTGGGCAGGGTGGTGCGCAGCCTGCCGGTCTTGGCGTCCCACAGCCGTGCGGTGCCGTCCAGACTGCCGGTGGCGAAGGTGCTGCCGTCGGGACTGGCCGCCACCGCCGTCACCGTGTCGGTGTGGCCCTTGAGCACGGTGCGGGTCTTGCCGGTGTCCACGTCCCAGAGCCGTACGGTCTTGTCGCTGCTGCCGGTGGCAAGCGTCCGGCCGTCCGGGCTGAACGCCAGGGAATTGACCAGGTTGGTGTGGCCGGACCAGCGGCGGTGCAGCGGGAGGGTGGCGGAGGACCGCAGGCTGGCGGCGGACTCGCTTGTCGGGCTGGTGCGGTAGGCCTGGATGGCCAGGAGGGCGGAGAGCTCGGGGTTGGTGTCGCTCAGCGTGTCGGACTGGGTGGCGAGCTGTCGGGACAGGGCCGCCTGCTGTCGCCCGACCGCTGTCCGCCATTGCCACAGGGCGCCGCCCGCGGCGACGAGCGCGAGGACGAGCAGTCCGGCGAGGATGCCGTTGAGGCGCCTGCTGCGCCGGATCACGGCTTGCTGACGCTGCTTGCTGGCAGTGAGGAAAGCTGTGATGTCGCCCGGCAGACGACGTTGCCGCGACCATTCCAGGCCCTCCGCCAGAGCCGTCCCGGCCAGGAGGTCTCCCGGGTCGCGCTGCGCGGCCCAGCGGGCACGGCGTTCCCGTGTGTGGTCGAGCCACTCCTGGAAACGGTGGTCCTGACCGACCCACTCCCGCAGGGTGCCCCAGTCGCGGATGAGGGAGTCATGGACCAGTTCGGCCACCGCCCGTCCGGTCGGGGCGTCGACGCGATGGGTGATGATGATGCGGTGGTGCGCGAGGCCGCCGATGACCTCGTCCACGGCGTGGTCCCTGCCACCGCCACCGCCACCAGCTCTGCGGGTGTCGCCCTCGGTGCGACCGGCCCCGTCCGCTCCGCCGCCACCCGCCACCAGCTCGCGCAGTTCGTCGAGCGGAACCTGCGCACGAACGGCGGGAACGCGGCGGGCCGGGTCGGCCGGGTGGACCAGGGCGGTCAGGATGCCCTGCGCAACGGGCCGTTGTCCTGACGGCAGCTGGTTGAGTGCGGCGTCGCACCACGTGGCGAGGCTTCCGCTGACCGCTCCGATGCGCCGGTACGCCTCGTGGGTGAGGTAGCCGTCCTCGCGCCGGAGCCACAGCTGGCTGAGCGCGAGCTCCAGCATCGGCAGCACGGTGGCCGGTGCCCGGCGGCTCGTCGCCGCCTCCTCGGGGCTCGCGGCCAGGACGTCGGCGATCATCTGCTCGGGCAGACCCGGCTGGAAGTGCAGTCCCACGTCCTGGGCGGGCAGGACGATGATGTCGTGCAGGTCCTCCTCGCTCAGGGTGCCCTGTACGTTGAGGAGTCCCGGCATCGAGGCTTCGAGCAGTCGGGGGGCCACGGCGGCCAGTTGGGGGTAGAAGTCGTCACGCATGATCAGCACGACGGAGAGCGAGGCCGGTGAGCCGGCCGCCTGGGCGATCTGGTCCGCGACAGCGGCAACTCCCGTACGGCCCTCCTGCCCTCTTGCCGCAGGTCCGGTGAGGAGTTCCTCGAACTGGTCGACGATCAGCAGGACGCGATCCCGATCGGGCTCGGCGGCCAGTCTGCTGCCCACCGCCGCGGCGATGCCGTCCGTGGCCACGCCGGGCAGTCCCGCCCGTTCCATCTCGGCCACCAGGTCCTGACGCGGCCGGACGACGACGGGCAGCCACCGGTCACTGCCCGGCAGAGCGCCCGCCGCCAGCGCCCGCAGCACACCGGCCTGGACGAGGGACGACTTGCCCGAGCCGGAAGGCCCGAGCAGCAGGGTGAGCCGATGTCCGCCGGCCAGGTTGGCCACCACCTGCCGTACCGCCTCCCTGCGGCCCTCGAACCAGCGGGCCCGTTCGGCGGTGAACGACTCCAGCCCTTGGTACGGGCACAGGTCCTGCTCGGCGAGCGTCGGCAGGACCTCCCTGAGGACCTGCGTGGGAGTGACGTACGCGATGCCCTGCCCCCGTTCGTGCTCGTCGGGGGTCGTGATCTCCGTCAGCATGCCGATGACCAGGCCGGTCACCTCGTCCAGCACCGGTCCACCGCTGAAGCCGGTGGTGAGGTCGTTGGCGGCGGTCAACTGAAGATGCGCACCCCTGCTCTCGGTCGCCGGCAGCAGCTCGCCGGCCACACCGAAGCCGAAGTGTCCGTCCGGCGGGGCCTGGGCGGGGAACCCGAACGAGCGCACCGCGTGGCCCCGGCACCCGGCCGCGGAGCCCAGCGGCAGCGGAGCCACGCGCGGAGCAGTACTGCTCAGTCGTACGAACGCGACGTCCTCGGCCTCCGGGGCACGCCACGCCTCTTCGAGGACCTGTCCCTCGGCCTGGGGAGCGCCTTCCACGTGGGGGAACGCCAGGCGCACGCTGCCACCCGGGCCGCTTCCCGCCGCCCGGACGACGTGTGCGCAGGTGACCAGGACGTCCTCGGCCACCAGGAATCCGGCCCCGGCCACCCGGCTGTCCGGGTCGAGGATCTGCGCCACGGCACGGGGCAGGTCCGACTGCTCGGCGCCCTTCACTGCCCGGCCCCGTTCACCGATCGGCCCCCACGCTCGTCAAGAACCGCCCGCATCCACGACATCGTCACCTTCAGGTGACACATCGCCTGGCTCTTGGTGATCACAGCCCCGGCCTCGACCGCAAGGTCGAGACCGAACTCGACGGTGATCTGGTCGGGCCGGGCCTTGCGCAACTGTTCGAGCGTGGCGCGCGCCGCTTCCGTGACGGGTTCCAGAGCCGCCTGCAGACTTACCGGCAGTTCGTGCACGGCATCACTGATGCGACCAGCCTGTACGGGGCCGGTCGGCAGCCCCGACCCTTCGACGAGGATGCTGCCCCCGCCCGCCAACGGAATCCGGGCCAGCGGTGTCATGTTCCCTCCTCAGCGCGTCAGGCATCGTTCCCCCAAGCGTCGGTGGCCCCGGCACCGACTGCACCTCGGATTGGCCCGTGCGCACCACCGGTACCCCGGTCCATGCACCCGCGTGCCCCCATGGCCCCCCATGGCACAGGACAGCAACGCGGAGACGTACACGTACGTGGATTGTCCCGGGACGACGTTTCGGCAGAAGCGGGCCGGCGCTGCCTGTGGCCGCGTCAGACCACCCCGAGGGTCCCCCGCCGACCGCCCACCGGGGGTGACGAGGGCCCGGCAAGGCTCCTTGTTCCGAGCGCGGCTCTTGGGCGATCCCGGACGACGTGCGGGAGGTCGCTGAGCAGTGTCCGTGCCGGTATGGACACTGTGGAGGGTGCTGAGGAGCGGTTGGGTACAGAGCGGATGTGCGGGGGTGAAGGGCGGAGCCGTCCCAGGTCTTCGGTGTCTGGGGCGGTCGTGCAGGCGTCGAGGAGGCGGGGGTGGCGGAAAAGAATGGGATCTCTGGGCGAGCTGGTCTCCGGCGGTGCGCAGTTCCGACCAGGGTGAGGAAGGCGCGTTCGTGATCGCTCTTGCAGGGGCAGAGCGGACCGAGGTCGTGGTCGGCGCCGATACGCACAAGAACTGCCACGTTGCTGTGGCCATCAGCTTGCTTGGTGTGGTTCTCGGTACCGGATCGTGTGCAGCGGCTGCTGCCGGCCGGCTACCAGGAACTGCTGGACTGGGCACGGCCCTGGGCCTGGTGAAGCGGGCCGGTGTGGAGGGCATTGGTACCTACGGAGCGGGCTGACCCGGGCTCTTCGGGCTGCCGGTGTGGAGGGCGTTGCGGAAGCCGCCGCTCGGTCCGTGCTCAGCGGTGAGGCCGGGGTCGTGCCGAGGAACGGCGGCGGTCCTGTTGAGGCGACCGGGTTCTGAAGATGGCCAAGGAGCCGTTGGAGGGGCTGTCTCTGCCTCGGCTCGTCGTCCAGTGCGCCACGGGGGAAGGAACCTGGAGATGTCGGAGGCGGTGATAGTCCCTACGCTCGGCTGTCTTGCCTGGCGTATCCGGTTCCTTGACGCGGGGATCAGGGATGTCTTCAAGCAGATGGCATCTCTGAGGGTGGCCGCCGGGGCAAGTTGAGGCCCTAGCAACGCGCAGTCGTGGTCCTGGTGTACCTGCGCGAAGCCTGCCGCGGGCTTCCGGATCACCGAGGGCGTGCCCACGCCTACGTACAGAGCGTGATCGAACTCCTCGCCGCACAAAGGCCCTGTCAAATACACAAGCCCTGCGCCACGCGTGTCCTGAGTGCGTCCTGGTGGACGGCATCATCGCCGAGTGCGACCGGGCCGGGGGCCGTGAGCGGCAGTGCTCGGGCAAGGTCGGACGAGTGTGGGCCGGTGACTGTCGTAGGTGGTTGCTACGGTCGTCACGTTACGAAGATCCTTGACTCAGGGGGTAGTTGTGGGCGACCACGGCATGCGCGCGTTTGGTGTCGTCCTGTTCGATCAGTGGACGGCCATGTGGAACGGTGATCTCGATCTCGTCAACGAGATCATGGCGCCGGAATTCGTGCTGCGTTATGCACAGGCCGGTACCGACGCCTTCGACGAGATCCGCGCCCCGCAACAGCTTGCCGAAATCATCGCTTCCTGGCACAAGTCCCACACCGGGCTTGTCTTCGCAGCGGAGGGGACCGCCGTCGTCGATCTCACGCTTGCCGACGGCGCACCGTCCGGACTTGTCGCACGCCCCTACCTCGCGAGCTTCACGGCCGAGGGCGGGGGGAAGGTCGCCAGGAGCGGAATCGACGTCCTCAGGGTCTCCAATGGGTTGATCGTCGAGGTCTGGTCGGTCTCATCCGGCGCCGCTGGCCGGACTTTCTACCGCTAACAGACCGTTTCAGAATCAGATCGATCGGGAGAGCCGGGAAGGAGGGCCGCAGGCGTTGTGGGTCCGTCACGCGGCAGGCATGGGCAATGATCGGTCGCCTTCCTCTCGGCGAGCATGAAGTCCGCGCTGGCCCGTAACGGAGTGCTGGTGGAGGTGCTGAACCGCACAGCAGAGCTGGGCTCCCCAATTGGTACGTGACGGCGGGCTGTCGGTTCCAGACCGTCTGGAACGTGGTCACGGACAGCCACCCCACCAGCGGGATCAAGGACTACGACGTCTTCTACTTTGACGACCGGGACTTGTCTTGGGAGGCGGAGGCCGCAGTGATCACGGGCAGCCGGCGAAGCCTTCACAAGGCTGCCGGCGGCGGCCGAGGTCCCGCAACGACATGCCGAGGTGGAGGTCAGCCCCGGCGTCCGTAATGGATTCGCAGGTGCTTGAAGTGATGAAGCCAGGCGAAGGCGCGCTCTACGACCCAGCGCACCTTGCCAAGTCCGGAACCGTGGGCGACGCCGCGGCGGGCGATCACCGGCTTGATGCAGCGCTTCCACAGCAGACGGCAATACTTATCGAAGTCATGGCAGCGGTCGGCGTCCATGCCTCGGGGCTTGCGGGCGGCGGGGACGCCCACGCCGGCCGCGAATCGGCGGAACCTCGTTCAGCAGCGGAAGGAGCTGGGTGACGTCGTGGCAGTTGCCGCCGGTGAGCGTGACGGCCAGTGGAGTGCCGTGGCGGTCGACGATCAGAGGGTGCCTGGAGCCCGGACGGGCACGGTCCACGGGTGAGGGACCGACATGATCCGCCCTTTGAGAGCCGGCACGTGCGAGCCGTCGACAGCGCAGTCGTCCACATTCAGCAGGTCCGCGCGGCGGAGCTCCCGCCCCAGCCCAGCCCAGCCCGGCGCCCCGGCGCCGCCCGAGCGGACGCTCTCTGACGGGACCGCGGGGGCCCTGCAGAACTCGTGGAGACTTCAGCCTGCCGGAAGCCGCTCGCCGATCTGCGCCGCCTGGCGCACCGCCGTCCCGGGGCCGCGGGGTGAGTGCAATGCCGTCCACGCGCCGGAGTGTGCTGGACGTCCATCTGTACGGCGTCGGCCGCACAGCTCAGCGCCCGTACGAGCAGGCGATCTCCCGCCACAAGCCGGCCCGGGACGTGTGCCACGGCAAGCGCGGCACACGTCCACGAGGCATTCCGGGACGGTGTGGAGGACCAAACCGGCTCGCTCATCCTGATCCTCAGCACCATGGTGTTCTGGACGACCCGTTACGTCGACGCCGCCCTAGCCCAGCTACCAGGCCGAGGGCCATGAGATCCGCGAGGAGGGCATCACCCGGCTCTCCCCGCTCAAGCACCGCAACCAGAACCTGCTCGGCCGCTCCAGCTTCACTGCCTCGACCCCGGTCGCCGGCGCCCTGCGCCCGCTGAGCGACTCGGACGCGCTCGAGCGGGACGAGGACGACGAAGGCGTGGACTGAACGCCCATCAGCTGACGCGGGCTCATCGGGTGGCCGGGTGCCCGGAGATCGCAAGTGCCGGCAGGGGAGCTGACATCAGGCTGTCCGGGGTGCCCGACTAAGCCTTGATTGATGCGGCCGACCTGGCGGCCTGCTCGATCTTCGCGCGGTAGGCCGCACGGGCTTCCTCGTCGATCTGCTTCTCGTGTTCGGGGCGCAGCCCGGTCCGGCCGTCGAGGGTCTCGCGCAGGATGTCGGCGTGCCCGGCATGCCGGATGGACTCGCCGAGGACGTGGACCATGACGGCGAACAGGTTCGTGTCGGCATGAGGCTGCGGCCACCACGGCACGTGGCCGGAGGCGTCGAGGGGAAGCTCGGCGATCGTCGCGTCCGAATGCTCCCACGTGCGCCGGTAGAACCCGACGATCTCATCGCGGGTCTCGTGCTCGCTCGCCCACAGATCGCTGCCGTCAAAGTCCTGCCACCGGGGCAGCGGTTCCGGGGAAGGGCGGTCGAAGACCTCGCCGAAGTACCTGGCCTCGACGTTGGCCAGGTGTTTGACCAGGCCGAGGAGGTTGGTCCCGGTCGCTGTCACAGGCCGGCGGGCGTCGTACTCGGACAGGCCGTCGAGTTTCCAGAGCAGCGTCTCGCGGTCCCGCCGCAGTCGCCCGTGCAGTGTGGCTTTCGCGAATTCATCGATCATGCGGCATGAACCTTCCATGGTCTGTTCGTGGTTTCAAGATCCCGTACATGGTCCGCAACGGCTGGCAGAGCCGAGGCTTAGGACTCTTTACGCAATGAGCTACCGGGAATGACTGTCTGTCAGAGAGGCGTGGAGGTGGGCGGGTGCCAGGTGAGAATCCAGCCGGCGGTAAGCGCCGCCGCGCCGCCTGCCAGGGCGATTGCGCCGCCTGTTCCGATGCCTGCGGCCACCGAGCCGAAGCAGGCGGGCCCGACGCCCTGAAGCGTCATGCTGCCGGACCCGAGCAGACCGAAGGCCTGGCCCTGGCGATCCTGCGGCAGGGCGTCCAGGAGCGGCCGTTGCAGGCCGAGACCGTAGGCGAATCCGAAGCCGCAGAGCAGCAGCAGACAGGACGAGACGCCCACTCCGGGCTCGGCAGCGAAGCCGACCAGCGGCAGTCCCATCAGCGCAATCAACGGGGCTACCAGTCGCTCCCGGGTGGATGGCGGTAACAGTCGACCCACCAGAAGGTCACCGACAAGCATGCCTGCCGGCAGACAGCCCATCAGCACCGCGTACTCGCCGGGCGCGAAGTGGCGTCCTCCCGCGTAGGCGACGATCAGGCCTTCCGCGCCCGCTACGAACGCGGGCGGTAGCCACAGGGCCAGCATCAGTCGTCGCACCGTGAGTCCGCGCAGCAGCATGCCGGCGCCGTGCAGGCTTGCCCGGACGGCCCCGCCATCGCCTCGAGCGCTGCCGGGTGTGCCGCCGAACTCTCCCAGCTGCAGCCGCGGTAGCCGCATGCGGACAGCGAGCGCGCAGCCGAGGTAGAGGGCGGCGCTTACCGCGAGCGCCCGGCGCAGGCCGAGTACCGCGACGACCGCACCTCCCAGCGCCAGACCTAACAATTGCGCGCCGGAGGCAGCGATGTTGTTCAGTGAACGGCCCAGTACATAGGCGTCGCCCTCCAGCCACTGCGCGACCAGCCGACTCGACGCGCCGCTGAACACCGGTGTGGCGAGGGCGACCAGTGCCACGACACCGAGGCTTGCCGCGATCGGCATCCGCACCAGGGCGAGCAGCAGGGCGGCGGCGCACTCCAAGGCGTAGCCGCCGGCGATGAGCGCGCGGGGCGGCAGTTGGTCGGCCAGTGAGCCCAGCAGCAGCGAGCCGAACAACTGCGGGAGAAAGCCGATACCGAAAGCCAGTGCGCTCAACAGCGCGGAGCCGGTGGCCGCGAAGACCAGAACCGAGAACGTGGTGATCCGCAGTGAGTCCGCCGTGATCGCGACGGTGCGGGTCGAGAAGAGCAGCCGGAATCGCGGCTCGGCAAGCACCTCACGGTAGGTGGCACGGCGGTTGCCCTGCGCGGGTTCGACGGTTGGGGTCATGACGCCCAGCCTCGTCGTGCGCCCACGCCACTCACCAATGATTCGTCGCTGGACGAATCGGAGCAGGCGTCCGGCGGTAGCATCGCAGGGTGCTCCGTTTCGAAGTCTCCGTCGAGGACCTGCTGCGCAGCCGCTTCGCACTGTCGCCCGCGCTGGACCTCTGCCTGCTGCTGCGCTCGCTCGCCGGCCACGGCCGGCCGCTGCCGCGAGCCTGGGCCACCCGGCTCATGCCGGCCTTTGAACGGCTTCGCCGCGAGACCGAACTGGACGCCGCCCTCGCCCTGCAGGCCCCGCAAGGCGGACCGAACTTCGTCGCCCCGCCCCCGCGCGGCCTCAACCAGACCTGGGCAGACGACCTGGCCATGATCCGGGCCACACCGCTGGAATCGGCCCGCCACGAAATCGCCACCACCGCGACCGGCCCGTCCGCCCGTGATCCCCGCGTACGCGCAGTGCTGGACTCGACGGACGCCGTCTCCAGGATCGCCGAGGCGATGGACCAGGCGTGGCACGAGCTGCTCGCAACGGACTGGCCGCAACTGCGCGCGATCTGTGAGCGCGATGTCGTGCACCGGGTGGGTGTGATCGGCGAACACGGATGGGCCACGACCATCGAGAGCCTGCACCCGGGCATCGCCTGGTGCGTCGGCGGTATCGAGATCGGCTTCTTCCGAGGCGGAACAGTCCGCCTCGCCGGCGACGGGCTCCTGCTGATCCCTTCGGTCTTCGTCGGGCATATCGCCGCCCACCTGGAAGACCCCTGGCCCAGGACCTTGGTCTATCGTGCCCGCGGTACCGCCGCCCTGTGGGGCGAACAGGCGACCGTCCCCCAACCGGACGCGCTGACCGCCCTGGTCGGCCGGGCCCGAGCCCGGCTGCTGTTGGCGCTGGACGCCCCGGCCAGTACGAGCCACCTCGCCCGAAGCCTCGCCATGGCACCCGGCGCGGTAGGAGACCACCTCGCCATCCTGCGAGGCGCGGGGCTGCTCGTCCGCGCCCGGTCCGGACGGTCGGTGCTCTACCGGCGCACCCCGCTCGGCGAGGCACTGGTCGCCGGTTCGGGCTGAGGGCTCAGATCAGCACTGCTTCTTGAGGCACCGCCAGCAGATGATTGCGCAGCCGAGGGTACGGACCTGGCGGCGGTAGACGTTGTGGTCGTCACCGCGGTCGGCGTAGAGGACGTCGGGGCGCTGACGGGGTCGTCCGCGCTTGCCGCGGATGGGCGATACGACGTGGATCAGGGGCAGGCGCTGGGTGACGTCGTTGCGGTTGCCACCGGTCACGGTGGCGGCCAGGGGCATCCCGTGGACGTCGACAATGACGTGGTGCTTGCTGCCCGTCTTGCACCGGTCCACTGGCGAGGGCTCGGTGGCGTCTCCGCCCCTCAGGGCCCGCAGGTGGGAGCCGTCGAAGGAAGTGCGGGACAGGTCCTGCTCGGCCCGCGGTCCCCGGTCATGCCGTCCAGCTGAGCTGACGAGCGTGCTGGTCCCGGCGGGAACAGGACGATCGTGAGCTGGTGAAGGAACCAGAGCAAGAACGGCGGACGTCTCCTGAAACGATCAAGATTGAGGAGACTGCGCAGTGCGGATCTACATCAGTGTGGACATGGAGGGCATCACCGGGCTGGTGGATGCCGACGATGTCCAACCTGGCGGCCGGGACTACGAGCGTGGGCGGCTGATGATGGCAGAGGACGTCAACGCCGCCATCCGTGGCGCCGTCGCGGCCGGTGCCACGGACATCACCGTCAACGACGCACACGGCCCGATGCGCAATATCCTGCCCGAGTCGCTGCACCCGGCGGCGCGCCTCATCCGCGGCAAGCCCAAGCAGATGCTCATGCTCGAAGGCCTCGCTCCCGAGCACGACGCCGCGATCTTCGTCGGCTACCACTCACGGGCCGGTGCGCTCGGCGTACTGAGCCACAGCTTCATGGGGCACGAGATCGAAGACATGTGGCTCGACGGCCGGCCTGTGGGTGAGATCGGCCTGGCCCATGCCACCGCGGCCGCCATCGGCGTGCCGGTGACAGTCCTCACCGGTGACGACTGCGCCTGCACAGAGATGGCGGATTGGGACGCCTCGGTGACGACCGTGGCAGTGAAGTATGCGCGGGACCGGTTCACGGCAGATCTGCGACCGGCGGAAGAAGCACGTGCGGCCATCGAGAAGGCGGTCGCCGCCAGTCTTGCCGTACCGCCGAAGGCTCCAGCCGTCGCAGCGGCCTGCTCCACCCTCACGGTCCGCTGGCAGTCGGCTTCAATTGCCTCGACGCTCCTGGGAATTCCAGGCGTCACGTCGCCGGACAGCCGGACCGTCCGGGCGCAGGGCACACTGCCCGACCTCTATCGGCTGTTCGGCGTGTGGATGCGAGTGGCCGCGTCCCTGACCAACCAGCCCCCTTACTGCTGAACGCCGCGGGCGGGTCGCGGCTATGTCGCCGGTGCGGAAGTCCGCTGCTGCACGGGCCTGCGGCAGCGGCCTGGTCGCCTCCGCCGACGGGGCGCGCGTCGCCGGGCGGACAGGACAGGGAGAGGACTCGGGGTAGGCGAGATCGACCCGTACGAAGACGCTGCGCGGCAGTGGGCCGCGGAGCAGGAACCGAACTGACCGGCCGGACGGTGGCTGGGGGTCGGCCGGCCTCGAAGTGGGCCAGGTGACCTGGCCAGGGGTGCCGAGGCGTCGAGGCCCCAGCCTCTCCAGGGGATGTCGGTGACTGTGCCCTGGGTCTCGCCGGTTCGAGGTGGTCAGGCTGGTCAGGCTGGTCCATAGATGGCGCTGCCGGCCTTGGTGATCAGTGCCCAGTACCGGTCACCGTAGGACCAGTGCCACCACTCGGTGGGATAGTTGGTGAATCCGGCGTCGCCCATGGTTCGGGCCAGGAGGTCGCGATGGCGGCGTGCTTGGTCGGACAGTCCCGGGGCGTTCAGCGGACAGTACTTCTCGTCTCCCGTGCGGTGGCCGTTCACGGCACCGCCCATGTCCAGCTCGACGCCGTCGGCATCAATGAGCGTCAGGTCGAGGGCCGCCGCCGCGCAGTGTGGCGCCACCTCGACCGGGGAAACGAAGGCACTGGCCCGGCGCCGCAGGTCGACAGGGTCGGTGATGCCTGAGCGGCGTATGCGGTCCTCGTAGAGGGCAAAACGCCGCGCCTGCTCAGTGCTGCTGCGATGCCCTTCTACGACGAGGAACCTGACGCCGTCAGGAAGCCTCTCGGAGGCCGAACTCAAACGTTCGAGCACGCCGATCCTGACCCGACCGTATGCCCCATCCTCGTCTCGCTCCCGGGAGTCCAGTGCAATGGCCGGGACCGAGGCGATCTCTGCGAGAGGCTCGCCGCATTCCTCCACCGGGATATTGCCCACCTGGGGATCGCTCAGCAAGATCATGGAACCTGAGCCTAAGCGTCGCGGTCCTACGGCGAAATCCGCCCCCCCGAGCGTGTCGGCACGACCAGCCCTCAACCGCCGGACATACAGGCCAGAACCTGCCGGCGCGGTGTGGCCGGGGCGATGCAGGCCTTCGTCGACCTACTGGTTGACCAAGAGGAGCGGCCGGTCGGCTGAACGCGACCGGCGACCTCGGCCGTAGCCGTCGGTCAGGCCCGCGGGGCGCGGGGCTCCATCCGGAACTCGAAGCCAAGGGTGCCCGGGTCGAGCGCGGTCGCGCCGCCGTCGACGGTGAGCACCGCACCGTTCACGAACGAGGCGGCGGGCGACAGCAGCCAGGTGATCGCCTCCGCGACCTCCTGCGGTTCACCGGGCCGCCCGGCAGGCAGGATCCGGGTCACCTCCTCGTACGCCGCCTCCAAAGTGTCCCCGCTCAGGCCTGCCTCGTCGGCGAAGCGGTTCATTCGGCGGTCCGCCATGTCGGTGCGCACCCAGCTCGGGCACACGGTGTTGGCGCGTAGCCCAGCGCCCCCGTAGTCGACTGCGAGCGAGCGGCACAGCTGGAGCAGCGCCGCCTTGGAAGTGGCGTAGGCGGCGTTCCCGACGCCGTTGCGCAGGGCGGACACCGAGGCCACCGCGACCACCGCGCCGCGGGCGTCGAGCAGATGCGGGAGCGCGGCGCGCAGCAGCAGGAACGGGCCGGTGAGGTTGGTCCGCATGACCTCGTCCCAGTCCTCCAGGGTCACCTCGCCCACCCCGCCGCCCCGCCCGATGCCGGCGTTGAGCACCAGACCGTCGAGCCGCCCGTACGTGCCGACCACCGTCTCGACGAGCGAGGCCACCGCGGCGGGGTCCCCGATGTCCGACGGTACGGGCAGAGCGCCGGTCTCCTCGGCGACCAGCCGCAGCGGCTCGGGCCGGCGCCCGGACACCGCCACCTTGTGTCCCGCTCGGGACAGCGACTGCGCGGTCGCGGCCCCGATCCCCGTTCCGCCCCCGGTCACCAGGTACACGCGCTCGTCCGCCATGTCAGCCGCCTCTTTGTGCCTCGTCCGCAGTCCCTCGTCCTGGTGATCTTAGGCACGCTCCGCCCCGGGGCGGAGCTGGCCGGCGGATGACATGTCAGGGCGCATCTGGGTCGCGGGAGCGGGGCCGAGAGCGGTCTGGCGCTGGGCGAGCCGTACGTCGGATCACGAGGGTGATCGCGAGCGGTGGGGGAGAGCGAGATGAGTGACTGCACGGCCGGTTGGGGGCGGGTACGGGACGCGGTGGCGGAGGACTGGCCGACCGTCTGGCCCTTCTGGCGCAAGATCATTTCCATCGGCGAGATGTACGCCTGCGACCGGGAGACCGACGAAAGTGGACCGACGAACAGGCCCGACCTCATGGTTCAGAGTCTCGCCGTATGCACCGTGGTAGAGACCGAAGGCCGGGATCAGCATGCCGATCCGCTGAGCCTCGATGGTCCTGGCCAGGACCCCGAACGATGTATCGAAGAAGTCCCGCGGCCCGTCCATCGGGACGATGCCTCGAACGACCGCCGTCGTCTTCGAGTCCAGAAGGACCACGACGGGCTGCGGAACGCTCGCCTCGCCGTCCCATCCGCGACTGCCCATGCCTCTCCTCTCCGCCCACCACGCCTGCCGTGGCTGTGAACCCGCAGACCGTCGGTGCGCGGATGCCTCGGCGCCACGCCGCGCATTTCGGACGGACTCGCTAGTCTTCTGAGTCAGGAATTCTGTTCAGATATGAGGCGAGGCGTTCGAGGATCTCGTCTGCGGTCTTGGTCCAGACGTAGGGCCTGGGGTCGGTGTTCCATGCCGTGATCCAGGTTCGGATGTCGTTCTCCAGGGCCTGGACGGTCTTGTGGACGCCTCGCCGTATCTGTTTGTTCGTCAGCTCGGCGAACCATCGCTCCACCAGGTTGAGCCAGGACGACCCGGTCGGCGTGAAGTGCAGGTGGAACCGGGGATGGGCCAGCAGCCAGGTCTTGATGGCCGGGGTCTTGTGGGTGGCGTAGTTGTCGAGCACCAGGTGAACTGCGAGGCCGTCCGGGACCTCCTTGTCGAGCTTGATGAGGAACTTCTTGAACTCCTCGGCGCGGTGGCGCCGGTGCAGGGAGCCGATCACCTTGCCGGTGGCGACCTCCAGGGCGGCGAACAGGGTGGTGGTGCCGGCGCGGACGTAGTCGTGCGTCATCCTCTGCGGGACGCCGGGCATCATCGGCAGGACAGGCTGCGAGCGGTCCAGCGCCTGGATCTGCGACTTCTCGTCGACGCAGAACACCAGGGCCCGCTCGGGCGGATCCAGGTAGAGGCCGACGACGTCGTGGACCTTGTCCACGAAGTACGGATCCGTCGACAGCTTGAACGTCTCCGAGCGGTGCGGCTGCAGACCGAAGGCCCGCCAGACCCGGGACACGGTCGACTGCGACAGGCCCAGTTCCTTCGCCATCGAGCGCGTCGACCAGTGGGTCGCGTTCTTCGGAGTGGACTCCAGCGTCCTGGAAACCAGTGTGGCCACCTGCTCGTCCGTCACCGTCCGCGGGCCACCCGGACGCGGCATGTCACCCAGACCGGCGATCCGGTGCTCGACGAACCTCGCCCGCCAGCGGCCCACCGCATGCGCGGTCGAGCCGAGGCGAGCCGCCACGTCCTTGTTGGACGCACCTTCGGCACAGGCCAGGATGATCCGACATCTCAGGGCCCACGCCTGCGGCGTGGAACGGCGCCGCACCCACCCCTCGAGTGCGGCCCGCTCCTCGTCCGACAGGATCAACTCGGCCTTCGGCCGCCCAGTACGTGCCACAGACCAAGCTTATACATCTGAACAGAATTCCTGACTCAGAAGACTAGGTGGTGCCGGCGGGCGTACGGCGGGACAGGGCGGCCTTCGCGTACAGCAGGTGGGCGATGGCCTCGGCTGCGAGGAGCAGCACCACAAGCCACGGCGCGAGTACGTCCGCGCCGAGAACCACCAGGAGAGGGACCGCGATCCCGGGCAGTGCCCAGACCGCCACCTCACGCAGCGGCCGGCCGAAGCGCAGCGCGATCAGGGCGTGCGCTCCGTGATAGACGGCCAACCCGCCGGCGAGGGCCCACACCGCGCCCCTCGGCAGGTGGTCATGGCTGGACTCCTCCACGGCCGTCGCGAGTCCGGCGGCCATGGAGATGACGGCGGCGGTGACGAAGAAGTGCAGGAAGCCGCCCACGTCGCGGGCGAGGAGGTAGGCCTCGCGGGTGCCGGCGGTGCCGATGACGCGCTCCGCCGCCGTCGAGGCGAAGTCGAAGTAGGACCACCACAACGCGGCCAGCAGGACGAATCCGAGCACGGCCACGATGCCGGCCCGGGCGGTCCAGGTGTGGTCCGTGGCGGTGATGAGGGCCAGCACCGATTCGCCGAGGACGATGATCACGAACAGGCCGACCCGTTCGACCAGGTGGCCGGTGTGGACCCGCCCCGGGATGCCTCGCCCGCGCGCGGTCAGCAACAGGACCATCTCCGCCAGGAGCAGGACGGCCCACACCCCGTAGCGCCAGGGAGCCGGAACCGCCGCCGAGCCGGCCCAGAGCAGCCCGGAGAGAAGGCAGTAGGTCAGCGGCTCCGCCAGCGGGGCAGTGTGCGGGGCGGGGGGAAGCGGGTGGCGGGCCACCACAGGGCGAGCAGGACGAGGCGGGTGCCCGCGTAGCCGAGGGCGTAGGCGGGGGCCCGGTCCCCGTCGGCCTCGGGCACCGCGGCGGCCATCACGGCGAGGCACAGCATCGCGGTCAGCATGACGACGCGGCGGCGGGCACTGTCGTCCTGGAAGAGGTTGGCGGAGACCGTGAGGTTCGCCCACATCCACCAGGGCGGGAAGTAGAGGCCGAGGAACACACCGAACTCGCGCCACCCGGGGTCGCCGTGGAGACCGTGCGAGAGCTGTGCGACAACGGCGACGAAGACCAGATCGAAGAAGAGTTCCAGCCATCCGGCGTGTCGGGGCTCCGGCTCCGGGTCCGACGGGGGCGAGGGCAACGGCGCGGGGGCGTGCGGAGTGCTCATCGGGCCATCCGAGTGGGGGATTCGACAGCGGCTCGGTCTGACCGCATCAGATCACGAATCGGCTCATTCGTAGGCGAGGCATGCTCACCGAACGACGGCCGGACGGGGAACGAGGCTCTTCTGGAGGCGTCGCGACCGAGCTCGTCGTCGATACCGTCGAGCACAGCGGCAGCCCCGACATGGCCCTGGCGTGTGCGTTTCCCTGGCGACGACTCCGCGGCGTGCGGCGGCCGTGGCCGTGGCCTGGGGCTGGTGCGGGCCTGCGTGGCGGACTGCGAGATCGTGCGTACGGCGCGAGGGGCGCGGATGGCCAGAGCGCCGACGCCTGACACGGTGATCGGACAGCGGCGCTCTCCGGCCTCATCAGGAGCCGCAGATGCCGCAGCCGCACAGATCAGCCAGCCGAGCCGTGCTCAGCAGGGAGTGACTTCGGGGTCGATCGGAGGCAATCCCCCGGGGTCCAGGGCGCCGTTGCAGTACTCGGCGAGGAACTGGACAGCGTCGCCGTCGGAGTGCCACCAGCCTCCGTTCCGGGAGGAGATGGTGACGAGCCACTGTTCTGGGCTGCCACCCGTCGCGCTGGTGCCTGTGTACCGATCAAATCGTCAGTAACGGCAGCACGGTGACGCTCTGCTCGGCCAGCGTCTCCATGACACGCACCACGTCGACCAGCGTTCCACCCCACCCGTTCGAACAGGCAGGCCACGCTACACGGGCCGACCGTCCCCGGCTTGACGTCATAGCAACGTGATGTGTCTGCCTGGGCCCGGAACACGCGGCAAGGCATGCCCGCCCGGCCGGGGTGAGCCGGTACCGCCAGGCGCTTTCGGCAGGCTCTGCCCGGGAGCAGTGGCGACCGCCTCGAGTGCCGCCTGCAGCCACTCGGCCAGCAGATCTCCGCCAGGGGTCTGCCCGGAAGCCTGCGGTTGCAGGGCCCCGCAAGCTCGGGTCAGCCGCACCTGGATGTGCCAGACAGGGCCGACGGGTCAGTCCTGCATCACGACTCTCAGCTCGATCAACCCCCGGGGCTGCAACGCGGCCAAAGTCGCACCCGGGCCCGCATCGAGCACATGACGGCGACCCAGATGTTGCTGGACCGGTGTGGCCTCGACAGCCAGCTGGTCGGCACCATACGGAATCCATCGGCACTGTTCAGCTGGTTGCCGTTCCCGCATCGCGTGCCAGAGCCGGTTCTGCTCCCTCTCGTTGCCCTGGTCGGCCTCGAACAGGACCTGCAGACAGGTCTGCTGCCGCTCATGAGACTTCCGGCCGGCGTTACCTCCTGCGCCGCTTGGCTGCTGGCCGTGCGGTGTTGTTGTCTGCTCTGTGTCTGTGTGGTGGAAGCGTAAATTCGGGGATGTCCCTGATGGTGGTGTCGGGTGTGGTTGACGACGATGGGCCGTATGGTCGTAACCGTTTTGCCGGCGCCGACGGGGTCTTTTCCGGTGGGTACCGTGTCGGTGTATCTCGAGGATGTCTCCCGCCGGGACCCGTGGGTGGGGGATGCGCCGACGCGTGAGCTGATGATCACGGTGTGGTATCCGGCTGCTGTCTCCTGCGGTCCACGCGCGCGTTACCTGACAAAGGCCGAGTCGGCGGGGGCCCTGGCCGCCTGGCAGGTGGCCGTCGCGCCCGACGCGCTGAGTTCGGTGCGCACCAACGCCTTCCCGGACGCTCCGCCCGATCCCGAGCTGCGGGAGCTGCCGCTGGTCGTTCTCTCGCCCGGCTTCACCCGGCCCCGCGCCACGCTCACCTCGATCGGTGAGGACCTGGCCAGCCACGGATACGTTGCGGTCGCGGTCGACCACACCTACGAGACTGCGGCCACCGCCTTCCCGGACGGCAGGGTGGCTAACTTCGCTCTCGGCCACGGGTTTGCGCGTACTCCCGAGTTCTGGCACAAGGTGAAGACCGGCCGTGCCCGTGACGTCTCCTTCGTGCTGGACCGGCTGCTGGGCAGCAACCCGCCGTGGGCAGGCGCGGCCCGGCTGGCCCCGGACCGGATCGGCATGGCCGGACATTCCGCGGGTGGTGCGGCCACTATCGCGGCGATGCTGGTGGACGGGCGCATCCGCGCCGGCAGCAACGTGGACGGCAGCACCGACCCTCTGATCCCGGACACCGGCCTGGACCGCCCGCTGCTGTTCCTCGGCCGAGACGGCCAGTACTCTCCCGGCGACGGGCCTTCCGCGGACACCTGGGCGCGGGACTGGCCGCTACTGACCGGCTGGAAGCGCTGGATGGTGGTCGCGGGCGCCAAGCACCACTCCTTCACCGACCTCGGGCTACTGGCCGACCAGCTCGGCATGCCGCTCGGCGCGGCCACGTCGGGGCTGCGCACCATGGCGATCACCCGTACCTACCTGCGCGCCTTCTTCGACCAGCACCTGTGCGACGCCCAGCGGACACTGTTCGACCAGTTGGGCGCGGACCATCCCGAGGTGCGGTCCTGCGTGCCGGCCTGACCGTCCGGTTGGTGGGGGATCGAGGAAAAGCTTGATGGCGGGCTGCTGGCGGCATTCGTGCCCCGACGGTTGTCGGAGGATGCGGTGCGTTCGGCCGACTTGGCCCGCTTCATTGTGCAGCGGAACGCCGACGAGTTCGTCGTCGAACAGTTGGAGGCGGGCGTTTGGCCGGCTCGCCCGTACGTACGTCAGTCACCCGCTGATGGAGTAGTACGTCGAGATCAGGCGGTTACGGGAAGGGCTCTTCGACCTGCTGCGCGGGCGTCGGCACCCCAGCCAGACCACGCTGCTCCACCTTTCCGCCTCTCGCATCTGCGGCCTGTCGGCGCACGTCTGCCTCGACCTCGGCGACTTCGACTCCGCCGCCACTCATGCCCGTACCGCACGGGCCTGCGTCGAGGCTGCCGGGCACGAGGGGATGCCGGCCCGGGTACTACGGGCCGTGGAGTCGTTGATCGCGTACTGGACCGGCCGATACGAGCAGGCGGGCCAGGCCGGCGCAGGTCCGCCGCCGGCACCGGGCGAACAAGAGCATCGGGGCACGGCCGGCGAGTCTGGAGGCTCGGGCTTTGTCGACAGTCGGCGACTCGGCAGGCGCACTCGCCGCCTTGGCGGATGCCGAACGATCGCGTGAGGCGACCCCGGGTCGGGACGAGGAGCCCGGAGCCTTCGACTTCCCTTCGGACAAGCAGTTTGCGTAGGCCGGAACTCCCCTTCTGGCCGTGGGTGGGCAGGAGCACGTTCAGCATGCGCCACTCGGCCGCGCCCGTCGCTGTTGTCGCGCACGACTGACCCCGGCCGAGGACAGGCAGGGAGCACGGACCGTGGAGGCGGCGAACGTGCGGGGCGGAGACGGTGTGCCCTCCACCGGGGGCCGGAGCCGGCCGCCGCTCAGAGGTCCGCGGCGTGATCGGGAACGTAGGTCTGCAGATCACGCGGCGGACGCCGGTAGCCGGTCGACTCCGGGCGCTCCGGCAGCTCAAGGACCGGAGGGGGCACCTCCCGGTACGGCACGGAGCTCAGGTGGGCGATCATGTTCAGCCGGGCCCGGCGCTTGTCGTCGCTCTCCACGACGTACCAGGGCGACTCGGAGATGTCGGTGTGCACCATCATGTCGTCCTTGGCCCTCGAGTACGCCTCCCAGCGGGTGACCGACTCCAAGTCCATCGGCGACAGCTTCCAGCGGCGCACGGGATCGTCCAGGCGGCGCCGGAACCGGTCCTGCTGCTCGGTGTCGCTCACCGAGAACCAGTACTTGCGCAGCAGGATCCCGTCTTCCACGAGCATCCGCTCGAAGATCGGGCACTGCTGCAGGAAACGCTGGTGCTCTTCCTTCGTGCAATAGCCCATCACCTGCTCGGCCCCGGCCCTGTTGTACCAGGACCGGTCGAACAGCACGATCTCCCCGGCGGCCGGCAGGTGCTCCACGTACCGCTGGAAGTACCACTGGGTGCGCTCGCGCTCGGTCGGCTTCGGCAGCGCCGCGATCCGCGCCACCCGCGGGTTGAGGTGTTCCGTGACCCGCTTGATGGTGCTGCCCTTGCCGGCCGCCTACCGCCCCTCGAAGACGACGACCAGACGCGCGCCCTCGGCCCGCACCCACTCCTGAAGCTTCACCAGCTCCGTCTGCAGCCGCAGCAGTTCCTTCTCGTACACCTTGCGCGGCAGGCCCGCCGCCCTCTCGCTCATCCTCCCGCCTCCCCGATGGGTCGCCCCAGGCCGAACACCAGAACGTCACCTTCCTTTTCCGGGCGAGACGGTGCACCGTCGACGCCCGGCGACCTCACCGACCATCGTCTGCCCGCCGGCCGCTCTCTACGGAGAGAAAGCACCGTCATGACAGTACGTGCCGGCATCGACGGCTGCGTGTACCCGAACCGGTCGTGGCTGTGGCCGCAGTGCGCCGGCCTCGCCGCAACGACACATCCGTACCCCCCCAAGGAAGGGCACCACCATGAAGCACCACAAGGTCGGCTCCGTGATGACCAGGGACGTCGTCCGCGTCCGGTACGCCACCCCGTTCAAGGAGGTCGCCCGGCTGCTCGACGGCCACCGCATCAGCGGACTGCCCGTCGTCGACAAGGACGACCGGGTCATCGGCGTCATCTCCGAAACGGACCTGATGGCACGCCAGGAGACCGCCCCCGACCCGATCGAACCCACCCACGACCTCGGCTCGCCCGTCCTGGCCCCCGCAGCGCGGCGGCAGGCCGTCAAGGCGGTCTCCTCCTGTGGGTACGGGAGTGCCTTCGTCCGCCACTACAACGGTGCCCTGGCCCATTCACTCCCGCCCACTGGCTCCGTGCTTCGAGCACGTCCACCTCCTGCGCGTGCGCGTGCGCGACGGCGAAGCGGTGCGCCACGACCGTGGACTGCTGTCCCGGTACCTGTGCCCCGCCGACCGCCGCGTCACGGCGGTGGAGGCGGTGAACTCCTCCACCGACCGCCCGTAGCACGGGACGACTCGACCGGCCCCGGCGTCTCGCCGGGGCCGTCGCGCGTACGAACCGCGGGGGTCGGCTCCTCCGGCACGAGCGGGGTGCACCGTGCGCACGGGGCAGCGCGGCCCGGACGCGCTCTGACGTACGGGGCCGCACCGTGGCAGGCTGCGGCCGCCTGCGCGGTGCACGAGGCGTGCGTGCCCGGCACAGCGTCACGTCGAACCGGCGCGCACGCATAACCCTGCCGCCCTCACGGTATATACGCCCCCAAAGATGCGTATAACGCCATCCTGCGTCCCGCCGACCCGGCCGCCTGGAGTGGTGTCGAGCCGAGGAGGACACTATCGCCGGAACCCCACCTCAGGGCCCCTCGGCGGACGGTCCGGGCAGCCAGCCTCAGGAAGCCGACCTGCTGCGGGCCATGCTGCGGCGACCCGAGTACCGCAAGGCTCTGGTGTTCTGCGGGCTGATCGGCGTTCCGGTGGCACTCGTCGCCTTCTGGTTCCTCGTGGCGTTGCACCAGCTGGAGCAGCTCATCTGGACGGACTGGCCCAAGGACCTGGGCTGGAAGCAGGCTCCCTGGTGGTGGGGGCTCGCGCTGCTGCCGGTGGCCGGGCTCGCCGTCGGTCTGATGGTCGCACGCCTCCCCGGGCGGGGCGGGCACGTCCCGGCGGGTGGGCTGCAGTCGGGCGGGGCCTCGAAGGAGGCGCTGCCCGGTGTCGTCCTCACGGCACTGGCCGGTCTTCCGCTCGGCGCCGTGCTGGGGCCCGAGGCGCCGCTGATCGCCCTCGGAGGGGGGCTTGCACTGTTCTTCGCGGGGCTGGCCCGGGCGCCGCAGACCGGAGCGAGCACGGCGCTGCTCGGTGCGGCCGGGGCGGCGGCGGCCATCTCCGCGCTCTTCGGGAACCCGGTGGTCGGCGCCGTGCTCCTGATGGAGGTGGCCGGGGTGGGCGGGCCACAGCTGTTCGCGGTGATGCTGCCGGCCCTGCTGTCCAGCGGTGTCGGGGCGTTGATCTTCACCGGGTTCGTCCACTGGACGGGGCTGGAGACGGGGAGCCTGGACATCGGCCTGCCCCCACCGCCGCCGCTCGACGGAGCGGACGTGCTCTGGGTGCTGGCACTGGCGCCCGCCCTCGCTTTCCTCGTCCACTGGACCCTCGTGGGCGGCCGGTTCGCGGCACGCTTCGTGGCGACCCGGGTCGTACGGAACACCGTCTTGTGTGCGACGGGCGCGGCGGTCTGCATCACGCTCTACGCCGTCACCACCGGACGTTCACCGGCCGAGGCGGCCCTGTCCGGCGAGGCCACTCTGTCCGACCTGGCACAGAACCCGCACGCCTGGTCGGTGGGTGCCCTCGTCGCGGTGCTGGCCTTCAAGGGTCTGGCGTACGCGCTGAGTCTGGGCAGTCTGCGCGGTGGCCCCGTCTTCCCTGCCCTGTTCCTGGGCGGGGCGGCCGGAGTCCTACTGGCCCCCCTGCCGGGCCTGGGGCTGGTTCCGGCCATGGCGGTAGGCATGGCCGCCTCGGTGACCGCGGCCCTGCGACTGCCGGTGAGCAGCGTGATCCTCGTCGTGCTCCTGCTGGGCAACGCGGAGACGGTGGCGCTCGTGGTGCTGGCCGCTGTCCTGTCCTTCGTCGTCACCGAGCTTCTGCCACAGGGCCCGCGCATTCCCGCCTTCAGCGAGCGACCGAGCGGTCGACCGCGCCGTCCCTCGCCCCGGCTGCGATGAGCCACTCGGGGCGAGGCACGCTCGCGCCGGCGGTCAGGAACCGAGGATCTTGCTCTTCTGAGCCGCGAACTCCTCCTCGGTCAGCACGCCTTGTTCCTTCAGCTGTCCGAGTTCCTTGAACTGGGCGATCTTGCTGCTCATGTCGTCGCTCTGCGGGGGAGGCGGGGGCGCTGCGGCCGGTGGCGGTGCGTCGTACTTTTCGGCCGGCGCCACGTCCTGCCGGGCCCAACGGCCCGCCTGGCGTCGCGAGACCCTGTTGGAGACGGCGGTCGCCGTCCCGGCCACTACCGCGGTGCGCGCCACACCTCGAAGAAGTCCTGGCATGTCGGTCCTCCTTGGCCGCTTTCGAGTGGATCGGCTTTTCGGTCGCCCCGAGACGGTCGCCCCGAGACGGTCGCCCCGAGACGGTCGCCCCGAGACGGTCGTACGGCGACCGTCTCGGGGACAGTTGTACGGCGACGGTTGTACGCCGGGGTCAGGCAGCGGCGCTGCCGCCCGCTTCCTCCGCGGCGTCCAGCGAGGCCAGCAGAGCCTGCACAGGGATACGCCCGCCGGCCACGAGCTGCGCACCGCCACGCCGCAGTTCCCGCGCGAGGGGGGCGGCCCAGAGGTTCTCGTAGACGAGGATGCCGGCCGAATTGCCCGGCTCGAGGGCCATCCCCGCCTCGTCGAGGTCGTCCTGCCCGAGGAGTCCGGACGAGGAGCCCTCGAACACGGACAGGTCCAGCTCGCCGTCGGCGTCGAAATCGCACGCCCGAGCGCCTCGCACGTCCGCCCGTGCGTCGTCTCGCGCTCAGGCCGCGGTGTCGATGCGGGCGACGAGAAGGGCGATGTCGTCGTCCGCGGCGGCGTGAACGAGGTGGGTGAGGGTCCCTGTCCGCGCCGGTGGTCCTTCGTGGAAGGGCGCCTGCTGGATCGCCATCGCGGTTCTCCGACGTGGGCCCCCTGGGCGGCTGCCGTCCTCCTCGGTATGGGCGCGCTTCCGCGGTTCGTCGCGCGGACCGGGGATGCGGTCCATGCAGTCACGGTCATCCCGAGCTAACGGACTATCCGCGCTCACGCCTATGGCGCGCATGCACCCATGGTGTGGAGGCATGCCGAAGAGCGTGTCCCTGATGGCTGCCCAGGGCTATGCGGGCCCGTCCCGGCGGACTGCTCGGCCGTCGTTCGGAGAACACGGAGACCGGGCCGCGATCGGGGACCGGGCAGACGACATCGCCCGGCAGCTCAACGCGCCGCGCGCCCACGGTGTCCGGTAGCGACGCATCGACCTGCGGGTCATGGGAGCCGTGGGTCAATCCGCGACGCGGACCGCGCGTGCGGGACGGATGGCGGCGGCGCGGCGTGCCGGGCCGATCGTGGCCAGGAGGGAAGCGACGAAGGTGGCCGCTGCCAGGCCGCCGATGCTGGTCCATTCGACGGGGAAGCCGCCTTCGAGGCCCGTGAACGCTGCGCTGTTGGAGTACATGAGCCAGGTGGTGAGCACGCCGAGGAGGGATCCGAGGACGATGCCCTCCACGGCGACGAAGGTGCTCTCCCAGAGGAAGGAGCGTTGGACGGTCCGTGCCCGGAAGCCGAGGGCTCGCAGGATTCCGATGGTGCGGCGGCGTTCGCGTACGGCTCGGACCATGACGACGCCGAGGCCGGTGATGCCCACGCCGAGGCCCAGGGCGAGGAAGCCCTGCATGAGGTGGAAGAAGGCCGTGCTGGAGTCGAACTGGTGGCGGATCTCGGAGGCGATCGGCGTGGCGACCAGGCTGGACGACAACTGCTCGCCCTGCAGTTGGGTCGCCAGCGCGTCGGAGGAGGTACCGGGGCGGGTGCTGACGAGGGCGGAGGCGTTCTGGGCCTGGCCGTCGAACAGCTCGCGCATGCCCTGTTCTCCCATCACGACGGGGTACGTGGTCGAACTGGCGCCGGTGCCCGGGTAGAAGACCATCCCGTTGCTGAGCACGCCGGCGATGACCTTCTCTTCGCTGCGGCCCGTCTGCGGGTCGGTGACGGTGAGGGTGTCGCCGGGGTCGTAGTAGTCGCCGGCCGGGCCGCCGGTGCTGCCGAAGAATCCGTCGATGACGACGTACCGGGGATCGGTGGCGAGCGCGCGCCACACCGCCGGGTCGTCGGGCAGGTCGCTGAGCCGCTCGCGGAAGGTGATGCCGGTGATCGCACCGTCCGGCACGCCCACGGCGGCGACGTCCAGCGGTTGGGTGCTGCGGTGCCCCGGGTCGGTTGCCCGCCCGGTGGCGTTGAGCAAAGGGGTGACGGTGGAGATCCCGGCGGCCGAAGGGCCGCCGCGCAGCTCGGTGAGCAGCCGGTCGCCCGCGACCTGGGGGTTGTAGTCGAGCCGCAGGGAGTAGCCGGCGGTGGCGTCGGCGACGACTCCGTCGACTCCGGCGCGGAGGATGCCGGAGATCTCCGTGAGGAGGACGAGAACGAACACGATCAGCGTGTACATCACCAGCGTCGCACCTGTACGGAACCGTTTCGCCAACGGATAGGCGACCGCGAGCCGGGTCGCGAGTCCCGCCTCCGAGGGGCGCTCCAGGAGCCGCCGCACGGGGCGGAGCAGCACCTGCTGGTTGTCGCTGACGAGCACCACGGCGGAGAAGGCGGCCAGGGCGCCCTGGATGACGTACACGGACATCGAGGGCGTGTCGAAGATCCGGGGGCGTACGACCGGTGCCAGCAGGGTCCACGCAAGGACGGTTCCGGCTACGAGGGTCGTGACCGTACGCCGGGGGAGGACGCGCAGCAGCGCCGGAGCCGCGAAGGCGAGGGCGAGCGCCGGCATGAGGTAGGTCGCGTCGGGTTGGCTGCGTGCCACGGCCGGAACAGACACGAGCGCGCACAGGACCGCCAGCGCGGAGGACACGACGAGCAGTCGGCGACGCGGCTTCCGTCCGGGCGTCGTGGGGAGGTCGCGGATGGCGGCGATGATGTTGAACCTGCTGATGCGCACACTGGTCGCGAGGATCGCGGCGAAGGCAATGAGCAGCCCCATGGCCAGGCCGTTGAGAACGCTGGTGGGCGTGACGGCGAAGGCGATCCGGATGCTGCTGCCGCCGACCGACCAGCCGCTGAAGATCTCCGCGGCCACCACGGCGACGCCCCAGCCGACGCCGAGACCGATGGCCACGCCCGGCAGAGCCGACAGCAGCGCGTAGGCGGCTCCTTCGACGGTGAACGACGCGACCAGGCGCGAGCGCTTCATGCCGATCGCTCGCACCATGCCCATCTGGGACTTCCGCTCCTCGCCCAGCATGACGAAGATGTTCACGAGCAGCAGGGCGCCCGCGATGATGCTGAAGCTGCCGATCATGAGGAACAGCGCGCCCAGCGAGTCGCCGGCCTGCTTGGCGTCGCGCAGCACGGTGTGCTTCGGCGTCTCGATCGCCGTCTGGGCCGCGAGCGGACCCAGGGCCCGGTGGATGTCCGAGGTGACCTGCGGCGTCAGGGCGTCGCCGCTCTCGACGCCGCCGCGGTTGGAGACGAAGGTGACCGAGCGCGGCTCCGCGCCGGCGGCTCGGGCGGCCGCGTCCAGAGTGCCAGGTGCCAGGAAGGCGTCGCGGTTCAGCCTGCCGCCCAGCCCCACACCGGCCAGACCCTGCTCCGGCACCACACGGTCCACCCGGTAGGTGTGCGGGACCCCGAACAGGTAGAGCGTGATCGGCTTCCCGGCTCCCACACGGAGCGACTGGGCCAGGGGCGTGTTGATCACGACCTCACCGGGCTTCGGGTTCGGTCCGCCGATCCCGGACTGTCCGCCTGCCGCGCCGAAGCCGGATGCCTTGTCGAAATCCATCTGCCAGGCCAGGACGCGCGGTTCGGCGACGGTCTGGACACCGGAGCGTGAAACGGCCGATGCCTGGGTGGCCTGAGCGCTGAGTACGCCGTCGATGTCGGGATCGTCTCCCAGGTCGGCCAGCCGCTCGGCGACCGCTCGTCCGGCGGGGCCGGGTGGCGCGACGACGCGCTCGTCCACGGGGCCCAGGGTCCGGTACGCCTCCTGGCGCACTGAGAAGTTCAGGGTGTCGCCGACGACCAGGGCCCCGATGATGATGGCCGTTCCGAGCACCGATCCGCCGATCACGAGCGCGGCCTCGGTGCGCCGTCGGGCCAGCTGGCGGAAGGCCAGCCGGCGTGAGACCGGCTGCCGGACGGTGACCAGCCCCAGTGCCGCCAGGGCGAGCGCGAGGGCGATGAGCAGCGGAGCCAGCAGGTTCGGATACATCATCAGTCCCGGGACATGTCGGTGACCGAGTCCGTGGCCGGGATGCGCTGCCGGAAGTCGTCGACCAGCCGCCCGTCGCGCATCCGGATCAGCCGCGGGACGCGTGCGCCGATGGCGCTGTCGTGCGTGACCAGGACGATCGTCTGGCCCTCGTCCCGGTTGAGTGCGCAGAGCAGATCCATGACCTGGTCGGCCATGGCGCTGTCGAGGTTGCCGGTCGGTTCGTCCGCCCACACGATGGCCGGTCGCCCGGCCAGCGCGCGGGCGATGGTCACCCGCTGCTGTTCACCGCCGGACATCTCGCTGGGACGGTGCTCGACGCGGTGGGCGAGGCCGACCCGGTCCAGCATGGCCAGCGCCCTGCGCCGCGCTTCGCGGGGCTGCGTACCCACGAGCAGCAGCGGGAGCTCGACGTTCTCCACAGCGGAGAAGACCGGGATGAGGTTGAACGACTGGAAGACGAAGCCCATCGTGCGGGCCCGGTGCTCGGTGCGCGCGGCGTCCGACATCGCGAAGAGGTCATGGCCGTCGATCTCCACCCGGCCGCTGTCGATGTCGTCGAGTCCGGAGAGGCAGTTCAGCAAGGTGGTCTTCCCGGACCCGGAGGGGCCCATGACCGCCACGAGCTCTCCATGGCGCACGACGAGATCCAGGTCGTCCAGGGCGGTGACCGCCACCGAGCCCGTCCGGTAGATCTTGCGGACTCCCGTGGCGACCAGGCGGGGTCGGTCGCTGTTCATGCCTTCCATACCAACCCCGGGAGGAGTGGACGGCTACGGCCATCCGGGCCCCGGGAGGGGGACAACCGGCCCCATCCGGAGCCAGAAGGCGAGGTCACGCATGCGTGGCGACGCGCGCACGTCGCCGGACGACCGTGGTGGTCAGAGCGCCGGCGATCACCGCGGTGACGGCCAGGAGGACGAAACCCCAGGTGTAGTCGTGTACGACGCTGTCGACCGCCCCCATCACGAGGGGCGGGAAGAAGCCGCCGAGACCTCCTGCCGCCCCGACCACGCCCGTCACCGAGCCGACTCGCTCGGCTGGAACGAGCCGTGCGACGAGGGCGAAGACCGCCCCGGACCCGGCTCCCAGGCCTGCGGCCATGCCGAGGAAGGCCGCCGTTCCCACCGGGATCAGCTCCGCCTCGAACGAGGCGACAAGCGCGCACACGGCGACGAGTCCGTACGAGCCCGTCAGTACGGGGACGGGATGGGCCCGGTCCGACAGCCATCCGCCCAGAGGCCGCATGGCGACCGCGAGGACGACGAATCCTGCGGTCCGCAGCGCCGCGTCGGAGCGGCTGAGCTCGTAGGCCCGGGTCAGATACGTCGGCAGGTAGACGCTGAAGGCGACGAACCCGCCGAAGGACACGGCGTACAGAAACGCCAGATGCCAGGTCGAGGGCGTGCGCACGGCCGCTGCGGTGCGTGACCACACGGACCCCGTCGCCGTCGCGCGTCCCGGACGGTCGCGCAACAGGAACCAGGCCACCACGGCGTACACGGCGAGGAGGCCGGCCACGAGATCGAACGGGAAGGCGCGCCCGACGGCGTCGGTCAGCTGGACGGTGGTGAACGACGACAGGGCTGTGCCGCCGGTGCCGATGCCGAAGATCCCGAGGGCGACTCCCCGGCGCGCCGGTGGGTACCAGGCGTTGACGAAGGGGACGCCGACGGCGAAGGCCGTTCCCCCGAGCCCGAGCAGGAATCCGCCCGCGAGGACCTGCGCCAACGAGTCGGCGAGGTGCCCCAGGTACAGCACCGGCAGAATCGTCAGCGCCGCGACGAGGGGGAACACCCGGCGTGCTCCCCAGCGATCCGTCAGCGCTCCGGCCGGGATGCGGCCGAGCGCGCCGACGACCACCGGTAGGGCGACCACCAGGGACTGTTCGAAGGAACTGAGGCCGAGGTCGTCCCGCAGCCGAGGGCCGAGCGGTGCAAGGAGGGCCCACGCCCAGAAGCAGAGGGTGAACCCGGCAGTGGCCAGGAGCAGCATCTGCCACGGTCGGGGGGCAGCGTCCGTGGGGAGTGGTCTCCCGGTATTCCGGATCATGGTGCCTCCTGGCAACAGCCCGCGTGGTCGGCGCGGAGCCCTGCCTGTCCCCACCTTCGGCGAGCCGGGGTCCCGCTCCCAGGGGCCACTCGTCCCCTTCCGTGCCCGACCGGCCCTGTGTACGGGGTCCCGACCGGGACACCTGCGCGGTGTCCCGACCGGGGCCCGAGGAGAAGTGCCACAGGTGCCGGAGCGTTCTGCGGAGCGGGGAGTCGTCGCTTCCGGCGTGTGACCTCGCCGGGATGCGGGCGTGGTCGCACCCGGTCACTCTGGGACCATGGCCGGTCGGTTGCCCGCGGAGCCGGGCGGACACCGCGACGCGTTCCGTGCGCTCACCGCGCGGCACGCAGCGCACGGTGGCTTGCTGCCCGCCGGGCTGGAGCGGGCCAGGGCGGCATCCGCCGCCGACCCCGAGGAATGGGCGCCCCAGGTCGCGGCGGCAGCCGGACTGCCCGGCGCCGCAGGGCTCGGTCCCGCCACGTACTTCGCCGATCTTGCCGCCCCGCGCGGCGAGCGGCATGTGCGGGTGTGCACCGCGACGGCGTGCTTCGCCGCCCGCGGCGGACGGCATGTGCGGGAGGTGGAGGAGGCGCTCGGTGTGACAGCCGGGCACGTCGCCACCGACGGCCGCACCTCGCTGCAGGGGGTGCGCTGCCTCGGCTACTGCTACGCGGGCCCCGCCGCCCTCGACGGAATCCGGCCTCGGGCCGGGGCCGATCTCGCCGACCAGCTCGCCGGCCGTACGGAGCCCCGCGTACCCGGCATCCCCGTGGCCGACACCACCGGGACCCCTGTCCTCCTCGCAGGCATCGTGAACGAGGAGCCCGCCTGGGACGTGTGGCGCCGGGCGGTGGCCGCGGGGCGCCCCGACGATGTGCGCGAGGAGGTCGCCGCCTCTGGACTGCGCGGCCGAGGCGGCGCCGGGTTCCCCGTGGCGGCCAAGTGGAGCGCGGTGGAGGGCAAGCCCGGTGCCGTCGTCGTCGCCAACGGCGACGAGGGCGACCCCGGCTCGTACGCCGACCGGCTGCTGATGGAGGAGGACCCGGTGCGCGTCCTCGCGGGGCTCGCCCTGGCCTGCTTCGCCTGCGGCGCCCGACGCGGGACGGTTCTGGTGCGCTCCGAGTACCCGCAGGCCATGGCCCGGCTGGGGCGGGCGGTGACGGAAGCGGTGGCAGCCGGGGACCTCGCCCCCTCGATCGAGACCGCCGGGCCGCGGCCGTTCGTCGAGATCATCGAAGGTGCCGGCTCCTACGTGGCAGGGGAGGAGACCGCGCTCATCGCCCGCCTGGAGGGCGCCCGCGGCTGCGCCCGCCCGCGGCCCCCGTACCCGACCGACCACGGACTGTGGGACGCGCCCACCGTGGTGAACAACGTGGAGACGCTCGCCGCCGTGCCCTGGATCGTCCGTCACGGCGGCGACGCCTACACCCGGCGCGGGGCACCGGAGGAGTCGGGAACCAAACTGGTCTGTCTGTCCGAGCGGTTCGCGCGTCCGGGGGCCTACGAGGTCGAACTCGGCATCCCCGTACGGGACATCGTCACCCGATTCGGCGGAGGCCTCAAGGACGGCCGTGAACTCGTCGCCCTCCAGATCGGAGGCCCACTCGGCGGCTTCCTCGCCGGGAACGCCCTCGATGTCCCGCTCACCTCCCAGACGCTCGCAGATCACGGCGCCGCACTGGGGCACGCCGGTCTCGTCGCATTCGACGCCGACACCGACCCCCACGAACTCCTCCGACACGTATGGGAGTTCGCGGCCGACGAGAGCTGCGGAGCCTGTTCGCCCTGTCGGGTCGGCACCAGGCGAGGGCTCGAACTCGCCCGCGAGCGGGGCGGCGCACCGGGCGAAGCGTACGAACGGCTGGCGCGGCTCATGAGGGAGGCGAGCCTCTGCGCCTTCGGCCGCCGCGTGCCCCTCGCCGTTCGCAGCCTCGCCCAGGCCTATGGGGCCGCCCTCGCGGGGTGGGACCGATGACACACCCCCCGACGGCACGCCTCCAGGTCGACGGCCGCATGGTCGAACTACCTGCCGGAGCGACGCTGCTCGACGCCGTACGGGCCGCCGGCGTCGAGCTGCCCACCCTCTGCCACGACGAGCGCCTCCGTCCCGCCGGCTCCTGCCGGACCTGCCTGGTCCACGCAGACGGGCGGACCGTCGCCGCCTGCGTCACGCCCGCCACGCCGGCCATGACGGTCGACACCACTGGCGAGGAGGTGAGGAACCTGCGCCGGGACGCGGTCGCCCTCATCGCCTCAGCGCTCCCACAGCGCGCGCTCGCGAATGATGCTCCCAGTGAACTCGCGGAAGCCTGCCAGGCGTTGGGAATCCATCCGGACAGTGCCACCGGGACACCCCTGCGCGGGCGAGACGACACCCACCCGTACGTCCGTCTCGACCGAGACCTGTGCATCGCCTGCGGCCGCTGCGTCCGCATGTGCGCCGACGTGCAGGGCACCTTCGCCCTCACCCTCACCGGACGAGGCGCCGACACGGTCGTCGCCCCCGGCTCGGGCGGCGCCTGGGCGGAATCCGACTGCGTCGCCTGCGGCGGCTGCGTCGACACGTGCCCTACGGGCGCGATCTCCCAGGCCGGGCCCGGCCATGGCCTCACCTCCCGGCAGCCTGATCCCGACCGCGTCCGCACCACCTGCGGGTACTGCGGTGTCGGCTGCACCCTCGACGTCGTCGTCCGTGATGACCGGGTCGCGGCCGTACTCCCTGCCCGGGACGGGCCGGTCAACCAGGGGCACGCCTGCGTGAAGGGCCGTTTCTCGTACGGGTACCTCCGCTCCGCCGAACGTCTCACCGAGCCCCTGGTGCGCCGCGACGGCGTCCTGACACCGGCGAGCTGGGACGAGGCGATCGGCGTCGTCGCGGACGGGCTACGCACCGCCGTCGCGCACGGCGGGCCCGACGCGGTCGCCGCGATCTCCTCGGCTCGCGCCACCAACGAGGAGAACTACCTCGTCCAGAAGTTCCTGCGGACCGTCATCGGCACCAACAACGTCGACAACTGCTCCCGCCTCTGCCACGCCCCTTCCGCCGCCGGACTCACGGCGTCCTTCGGACGGGCCGGCGGCACCGACCCCTTCGACGACGTCGAGACCGCGGACTGCCTCCTCGTCGTCGGAGCCAACCCCGTCGAGGCTCACCCCGTAGTCGGCGCCCGGCTGCTCCAACGGGCCCTCGACGGCGCCACCCTGATCGTCGCCGACCCACGAGCGGTCGGTCTCGCCCGCCATGCCGACCTCCACCTGCGCCCCCGGCCCGGCACCAACGTCGCCCTCTTCCACGGCCTCGCCCACGTCCTGGTCGCCGAGGGCCTGACCGACCCCGACTTCCTCCGGGACCGCTGCACCGGACTCGACGAACTCACCACACTCCTTGCCGACTATGCGCCCGCGTCCGTCGCCGAGATCACCGGCGTTCCGGCTGAGGACATCACGAAGGCAGCTCGGTGCTACGGCCGGGCCGAACGCCCTGCCGTGGTCTACGGGCTCGGCGTCACGGAGCACCTCCACGGCACCGACGGCGTACGCACCCTGGCCAACCTGCCCATCCTGCGCGGCGCCGTCGGAGGCACCGGACGAGGCTTCGGCATCAGCCCCCTGCGCGGGCAGAACAACGTCCAGGGCGCCTCCGACATGGGTGCACTGCCGGACCTGCTGCCAGGCTATGTCCGCGTTGTCGACCCCGAGGCCTGCGCCCGCGCCGAAGCGGTGTGGGGCCGGCCGGTCCCGCCCACGCCCGGGCTGCGCATCCCCGAGATGTTCACCGCGGCCCGGGAGGGCCGACTGCGGGCCTTGTGGGTCATCGGCGAGGACGTGTGTGCCACGGACCCGGACAGCAGGCGCGTCGCCGAGGCGCTCGACGCCTGCCCGCTGGTCGTCGTCAACGAACTGTTCCTCAGCGAGACCGCCCGGCACGCCGATGTCGTGCTTCCTGTGGCCTCCTGGCTGGAGAAGGACGGCACCTTCGTCAACTTCGACCGCCGGTTCCAGCGGGTGCGCGCCGCGGTCCGTCCGCCCGGTGCGGCCCGCACCGACTTCGACGTCATCCGGGGCGTCGCCGCCGCGATGGGCTCCGACCTCGGCTGTCCCACCCCCGCCGATGCCCTCGCCGAATGCGCCCGGCTCGCCCCCGTCTTCGCCGGACTCTCGCACGCACGCCTCGACCGAGAGGGCGCGGTGCCCTGGCCGTGCACTTCGCCGGACCGACCTGGCGAAGCCACGCTGTACGCCGAGGAATTCGCGACCCCGGACGGCTGCGCCCATCTCTCCGCCGCTCCCTACCTGCCGCCGGGCGAGGAACCGGACGCCGATTACCCGCTCCTGCTCGTCACAGGACGCCGCTGGGCCCACTACAACTCCGGCAGCATGACCCGGCGCGGTGGAAACCTCCTGCTGGACACCCACGGCCGACTCGACCTGCACCCGGAGGACGCCGCCCGGTACGGAGTGCGGGACGGAGCCCCCGTCACCGTCGACAGCCGTCACGGACAGGCGCGGCTGATCGCCCGCGTCGGCGCCGACCTCGCGCCCGGACAGGTCTTCTGCGCGTTCCACTTCCCGGACGAGGGCGTCAACTCGCTCACTTCGGAGCACGCCGACACCGTGACCTCGTGCCCCGAGTACAAGGTCACGGCAGTACGGCTGCGGCCGACGAGGCCCGACGGCTGAGCAGGTCGCGGACCATGGGCCATCGCGCGGGCAGTTGCGTCGTACGTTGCACCGAGAGGGCGCGTTTCCGTTCACCAACAGTCGCCGGCCGTGAATCCTGTGTCATATCGGAACAGTCGGTACCGGCAGGGGAACGAGGCCCGGGACCCGCACGGTCCGTCCGCGCGACTTACCGGGGGACAGGCGCCCATACTGAGGATGGCAGCCGTCCAGGGGTGCGGACGTACGAGAACCGCGGTGGCGATGCGCGATGCAGCAAGTGCCCTTCGACGAAGTGACCACCAGCGCAGCCCGGGACGCCGGCGGATGGCTGGGCGCCTTGCCCGTGGCCGTGGTGGCCACCAGCGCGGACGGGGCGATCGTCCGCTGGGACCACGCGGCGGAGGACCTGCTCGGCTACACCTCGCACGAGGTTCTCGGCCTGCATATCGCCGACCTGCTCCATCCGGGCGCGGACCGCGGTCTCGGCCGCTCACTGTGGGAGGGGGCGGCCACGGGGCGTGGGGTGATGGGCATGGTGACCGCCTGGCACAAAGAGGGACGCCCGCTGGAGCTGGAGATCTGGGCGTGCCCGGTCCCGGCCCGGCACCGGGGCGGGACGACGGTGCTGGTGTTCGCCGCGGAGGCGGAGGCGGCACGACGGATCCGCGGCTCGTCGGCGGTGTGGGACGGGTTGTTCTCCCGTTCCCCGGTCGGCATCGCCGTCCTGGACACCGAGCTGCGGTTCCTTCGCGTCAACCCGGCACTGGAGGTGATGAACGGTCTTCCGCAGGCCGCTCACATCGGGCGCCGCCTCGTCGAGATCCTGCCTGATGTCAATGCCGTGGACATGGAGCGCGCGATGCGCCGGGCCCTGGACGAGGGGAGGCCCGTCCTGGACTCCCGCCGTACGGGCCGCACCCCGGCCGACCCGGACCACGACCACGTGTGGTCGGGTTCGTACGTCCGCCTGGAGGACGCCGACGGCCGCCCGATCGGGCTGGCCGCCACGCTGATCGACATCACAGCCAAGGAGCAGGCGCAGCTCGAAGCCGACGCGGGCCGGCGCCACCTCGCCCTGGTCAACGAGGCCACGCTCAAGATCGGCACCAGCCTGGACCTGGAGCGAACCGCGCAGGAGCTCGCAGACGTCGCCGTACCCGATCTCGCGGACGCCGTCACCGTCGACGTCCTCGACGCCTTGGCCGCAGGCGAAGAACTCGGCGCCGGCCTGGTCGGGGGCGCCACGCTGCGCCGACTCGCCAAGGCACCGCTGACCGGGTCACCCGTCACTGCCGTTCTCGTCCCCCTGGGACGCACCCTCGTCTTTCCCGCCAGCGCGCCGTACACCCGGGCGCTCGGCGCACGCCGCCCGTTCGTCGTCCCCGCGTTCGACGAGCAGGCCGTTGCTCCGGCAGCCGGACACTCCGCCACGCCAGCGGAGCTGCTCCGGCTGGGAGTGCACTCGTTCATGATGACCCCGCTGCTCGCCCGCGGTGTGGTGCTGGGGATGGCGACCTTCTACCGGACACGCCCCATCGGCCCCTTCACCGAGGACGAGGTCGCCCTCGCCGGTGAGCTGGCGGCCCGCGCCGCGGTGTGCGTCGACAACGCGCGCCTCTACCGCCGCGAGCACGACACCGCCGCTGTGCTGCAGCGCAGCATGCTGCCGCAGCACATCACCCCGCCGCCGGGGATGGAGGTCGCCCACCGCTACCTGCCCGCCAGCGACGTCAACGAGGTCGGTGGCGACTGGTACGACGTCATCGCGCTGGAGGACGGCAGGGCCGCGCTCGTCATCGGAGACGTCATGGGGCACGGCACCGCGGCCGCGGCGGTGATGGGGCGGCTGTCCGCGAGTGTCAGGGCCCTCGCCCGGCTCGACCTCGCCCCGGAGGATGTGCTGTACCAGCTGGAGGCCGCCCTGCACGATCTCGCCGAGCCGATGCTCGCGACCTTTCTGTCCGTGGTGGTCGACCCGGCCACCGGCCACTGCCGCATCACCCGTGCGGGCCACCCGCCCCCGGCAGCCGTCTTCCCCGACGGCACGGTCCGGCTGCTCGACGTACCGCCGGGCCTGCCCCTGGGGGTCGGCGGCATCGCCTTCACGACCACCGATGTCACCTTGCCCCTCGGCAGCCTCCTCGTCCTGTACACCGACGGCCTCGTCGAGGCCCGCAGCAGCGACATCGACGCCCGCCTCGCCGAACTGACCGATCTGCTCGGCGCGCCCGCCCCGTCCCTGCCCGCCCTCTGCGACCGCCTGCTCACCCATCTCGTCCCGGCCTCCGCGGACGACGACATCGCCCTGCTCATCGCCCGCGTCAACACCGCGGCCTGAGCGCCGGCCCCGCGTCACACGCAGGAACCACGCCGCGGGTCAGTCGTGGGGGACGAGGACGACCGGCGCGCGGCTGTGGTGCAGTACCGCGTGGGCCACGCTGCCGATGTGTGCGCCCAGGGTCGAACGCTGGGTGCGCCGGCCGACCACCACGAGGCTCGAGTCGTCGGAGGCCTGTACCAGCTCCTGTCCGGCCGATCCGATCAGCACGCGGGCGACTGCCGGGACGCCGGGGTACGGGGTGCCATGCCCGGGCTCGGCGGGTGCACTCCTGCTACGAGCGGTGTCTGGCCGAGCGGCCCTTGGCCGGGAGCAGGTTGCTGGTCAGGCTTAGGGTTCGGAGGTTCTTCTGCGATCAGGCCGCGTGCCGACGGCGAACGTTCGTCGAACAGGTCGGTGGGCTGAGCGAGCGATACCGCCGCTCCAGCCTCGGGCTGAAGACGTGGCTTCGCCAGGTCGCGGTCGAACTCGGCGGGCGGGCAGGCGAACGGCTGTGCCGCCGCATGCACGTCGCCGCCGGACGCACGCGACTGCTGGAGCTGCTGGATCCTCCGCCGGTGCCGGAGCGAGCCCCGCGGGTGCTCGGTGTCGACGAGTTCGCCTTCCGCAGGGGCCGCACCTACGGAACCATCCTCGTCGACGTGGAGGCCGGTCGAGTCGTGGATGTTCTGCCCGACCGTACCTCCGAGACCTTCGCCGCCTGGCTGCGCGAGCATCCAGGCGCCGAGATCATCTGCCGCGATCGAGCCTCGGCCTACACCCGCGCGATCAAGGAAGCGGCGCCTGACACTGTGGAAGTCGCCGACCGCTGGCACCTGCTTCAAAACCTTGCCGCCGCAGTGGAGAAGACCTGCCGCCAGCACCGCGCCTGCCTGCGCAAACGTGTCGACGAGGTGACCAGTCATATCCCGGAAGCGCCGCCTCTGATGCAGCTCCCGCTCCACGAACTACCGCGGACGCCGATCATGGAACGGACCCGGCGCCGTCACGCTGACGTCCAGAAGCTCGTCGCTGCGGGCTGGACCATCAGCGCCATTGCCCGTCGTCTCCACCTCGACCGCAAGACCGTCCGACGCTTCCGCGATACCGACCTCGACCAGCTCCTGGCCTCGGCAAACGAACGCCAGCCAGCCGGAGTGCTGGAACCGTTCAAGCCGTACCTGAACACCCGCTTCACCGAGAGCCTCGGTCAGGCCAGCGGCAGCCGCCTCTTCCTGGAGATCCGTGAACGCGGCTACCGCGGCAGCCGCCAGGTCGTCCGCAAACACCTCGCCGCCCTCCGAGCCGGCAACGCCGAACCCGTCCGCGCTGACATCCCCAGCCCTCGCAAGATCACCAGCTGGATCATGAGACCGCGAGATACTCTCCCGCCCGAACTCGAACGACGGCTGCTCGACGTGCGGATCGCCTGTCCGGACATCGCCCGCGCCTGTGACCTCGCCCGCGCCTTCGCCGAGCTTCTCCGACACCGACGCGGATTCCTGCTGCCCGAATGGATCCGCCAGGCCGAGCAGGACGCCCCGAAGCCAGTGGGCGGCTTCGCCGGATTCCTCCGACAGGACCTGGACGCCGTTACTGCCGGCCTCACTCTCCACTGGAGCTCAGGAATCGTCGAAGGCCACGTCAACAGAGTCAAAACGCTCAAGAGGGCGATGTACGGACGGGCTTCCTTCGGTCTCCTGCGGACCCGAATCCTCATCACGCCGTAGTCTTCCGACGTGCGCTATCTGGCAGAACCATTCATCCTTGGCGCCCTTGAGCGGGGCCGCTGTGTCGAGCAGTTCCTTGGACCGTCTGGAAGCCCCGAGCGGCTGGGGATCCACTGGGTCGAGCTACGGCCAGTACGAGGGACCTACGAGGTCTACCTGCACGCCGCTCTCGACTGCGAACCGCTGACCGGCGACCTGGATTCGCTGCCACCGCTGTTCGACAGCGACGAAGAGGACTTCGGTTTCCTCCTGGCAATCACGAACGATCCCCTTGCCGCCCTGGATGCTGCCGAGACCCAAACGGGAGCAGTACGCAATCGCTGGGTGAACCAGTTCATGGCAGGCGACGAGTACCGCGACTACGTAGTCGCCGGCCGCCCAGACAGGGCGCCTGACGGCCAGGCGTGGCCGACTCCACAGACTTCCTGACCTGGCATTTCACGGAACTCCGGTCAGAGCCTTGAAAACGGCCAGGGATGCTCGTCGCCCCACTCGGTCCGACGTTCAACGGATTGGGGAGTTTCAGTAACTGTTGCTTTCCGAATGAGGTCGGCAGGTTTCTGCTGGTCAGGAATGGCGGGGCTGGTTCGGCGGCAGGGATGACGGTGTCGAGTCGTCTCGCTGTGGAGGTGCCGGATGCCGTCGGTTTGGGGCTGTTGGAGGCGGGGGAGTCTGCCGCCCACGTTCGGGTGGCAGAACTGCGGGCTGAGGCGGACCGGGTTCTGGCCGAGCTTGCGCAGGCGGAAGCCGTGCTGGAGCGGCGGGTCGTCGCGGTGGCGGAACTGGCGGAGGCCCTGGATGCCGGCTTCGCGCCGGAGGAGGCGGTCCGGCCCGCGCCGGTGCCGATCGCGGTGAAGGAACTGGCGGCAGGGTCGATGGTGCCCGAGTGGGTCGAGGGCGTCGCCTCGGTGGCGCTCGCGCCAGATACCGGCGGCTGCTTGCGGTGCTGGAGGCGGAGTCAACGGGGCGGGCTTGCGGGCGCGGGATCTGGCCGGGCGGCTGGGTCTGAAGCTGGTACCGGCGAAGGTCGAGGGGGTGCGGGTAAGTGCGAAGCGGCTGGTCAGGCGGGGTCGGCTGACCGAGGAAGGTCCCGGGCTGTTCGCGGTCAGGCCAGCTGCCTGATCGCCTGGCGGGCGAGGCGGCGTCCCATGAGCATGGCAATCGACCACTGCACGATTGCCTCGCTGCTGGCGGGACGGGTCTCGTAGTCGCGGGCCAGGCGGCGCGAGCGCATCAGCCAGGCGAAGGTCGGCTCCACGCACCAACGGCGGGGGAGCACGGTGAATCCGGTGGTGTCGTCTGAACGCTTGACGATCTTGATGGTCAGCCGCAGGTGGTCGCGGGCCCAGTCGACCAGGCGCCCGGTGTAACCGCCGTCGGCCCACAACAGCCGGATCCGACGGTGGCGGGCGAGCAAGTGGGGCAGCATCCCGCAGACCGCCTGCCGGTCGGTGACGTCGGCCGGGGTGACCAGCACCATCAACAGCAGGCCCAGACAGTCCACGGTCACGTGCCGCTTGCGTCCGTTGATGTTCTTGCCCGCGTCGAAGCCGCGGGAGACGGCCGGGACCGACGCCGCGGCCTTCACCGACTGCGAATCCACGATCACGGCCGACGGCTCCGCGTCGCGGCCCTCGCTCTGCCGAACCCGGACGCGGAGCCGGTCGTGGAACTCGCAGACGAGACGGTGGTCGCGCCACCTGCCAAAGAACACATAGATGCGGTCCCACGCGGGGAACTCGCCAGGCATCGCCCGCCACTTGATGCCGTTGTCGACCAGATACCGGATCGCGACGATCATCTGCCGATGGCAATAGGCCTCCGGCTGCCCGCCCCTGCCGTTCATCCAGGCCGGCACGGGCAGCAGCGGCCGGATCACAGCCCACTCCCTTCGGTACATATCGGATGGGTAGCATCGCACACGTTCCCCGTGATCGGCCGCGTTCCCGCACTGATGCGCGAGGCAACCACACGGCCGGGACACCGAGTTGGACGCGGTGACGGACAGCACGGAAGACTGCGGCACCAGGGCCTCCTGGTCTGCTCGGGCTTCGACACCCACGAGCTGTGCAGGAGGCCCTGCCTTCATGCCGGCACCGCCACAAGATCACTCCACCGAGCCACCGAAACCCCAGGAGCGATAACTCGTGGCGTCCGGGGGTCCACCCGGGGAAGCTGAGCACATGCCTGTCGACTCATCCTCCAGCTCGGGACAAGCACGGGACCGGAAAGCCGTTGAGCACATCCTCGGCCGCCCCTTGAACCAGGCGTGGCCGCCCTCCGCACTCGCGCCCGGCAGCAGGGTCATGGTCATCTCTGATCCGCTGGCCGGCGGGCCGTGGCAGGCGGAGTTCCTCGGCAGCATCGACGACATTGGCGCCCCGGAACCCGTCCGACACCCCAGCGCGCACCCCGGAGAGCTCGCATACTGGGTCAGCTTCGACGAACCCCAGCACGACAGCAGCGGCAGCGGTCCCTTCCGCAAGGCAGAGATCTGGGCGCGCTACCTGCGGCCCGCGCGAACCGATATGCCACGTGATCGATAGAGCAACGGCTACTCAGCGCGCGTCGCGCGCCTTGTCGGCCGGGCCGCCCGCTCGTGCAAGCGTGCCGGTCGTGCCGGCAGGTCAAGGGCGCTTGCGGCGGCGCTCCGCGCTTCGGCCACCCTGGACGGCCACCGAAGCTGCGGCGAAGTGACAGGTAGCTCTCCGCAGTCAGGTCCGACCAGAGCCGGAGCAGCGCAACGTGCGTGCTGAACGTCCCGGGCGGGTGGAGCGCTCCAAGCGCCTGTCTAACTCGCTGACCTGCGACAGCTCAGTAACCAAGACTCGTCGGAGGTAATTCAACTCGGCACAAGACCTGGTAATCCCGAAGGTGGGGCTGATCATCGATCACGTACGCTGGGCGCCTTCGAGGGGGCAGCGAGGGGTGGGGGCCACATGTCGACGGGTGCGAATACAGATACGGACGCGGGTGCGAACGGGGTGGCCGTCGCGGATGCGGTCCCCGGGCGCCGTGGACGCCGCGGGCGGAAATGGGTGGCCGTTGCGGCGGGCGCGCTGGTGGTTCTGGGAGGTGCCGGCGCCATCGTCGGCGGCATCCTCTCCGACGCAGGCCTGCTGCCTGGTGACTCCATGGAGCTCGCCTGGCAGACCCCACCCGACCACAGCGCTGCCGCGTACGGCAACGGCGACTGGTTCGTCGGCGACACCGTCGTCCGCAGCAGGTATGACGCCGTCACCGCTTTCGACGTCGGATCAGGGCAGCGGCGCTGGGAGTACGTCGTGCCCGGCCGGGACGAGATCTGCGCCGTCAGCAAGGCGGCCGACGGCTCCGTCGCCCTGCTTGCCCACGGCGAGAGGGGGAAGACGGACGCCGACGACGAGGTCGAGCAGGGCGGCGGCTGCGCCACCGTCACCGCCCTCGACCTCGCCAGCGGCCGCGAACTGTGGCACACCCGCCGCGCGCCCGGGACCGGTGAGCTGAGCGCCGAGCCCGATCTCGTCGCCACCGGCGGCGGCCTCGCCGTTCTCCGTGACATCGACGACGACTGGCAGTACGAGCCGTCCGAGCACCGCCGCGTCCTGCCCGGAGACCAGGCCTTGCGCGCCTTCGACCTGCGTACCGGCACTCCGCGCTGGAAGGCAGCGGTGGCCGAGGGATGTGTCCCGCACCGGGTCGCCGCCGCCGCGCGGCAGGTCGTCGCCGTCCTCGCCTGCGAGCGCACCGAACTGAAGCTCGCCGCCTTCGACCCGGCCGACGGCAAGGAGCGGTGGACCGTTCCCCTGGACCGGCGTTCGGTCGACCTACGGGCCGACGTGACGTTTCTGTCCGCCGACCCGCTGGTCGTACGGGTCGTCGCGGGGGAGACGAGCGGGCTGCGGGCCTACCTCGCGTTCGGTCCTGACGGCCGTCCCCAGGGGCGCGTCGAGTTCGACAGCGGTGCCGGGAAGATCGACGAGTACGAGCCGGCACGCGTGACCGTGGACGGCGGACGGCTCTACGCCGTCACCAACGTCCGGTGCCGGAAATGGGATTGCGACCAGGTCGTCGCCTTCGATCTGGCCGGCGGCCATGAGCTGTGGCGCACGGTCCTGAACAACCAGGATGAGGGGCTCGCGCTGCGGGCCGTTGGCGACCGGGTGACGGTCCTTGTCGACCGTGGCCTCAAGCAGTCGAGGAAGGAGGGGTTGTATGTCCTGGACGCGGCCACTGGCGAGGAGGAGGACGAGCGCAGCTATTCGGAGGACGTCGACCATGACAAGTCCGTCGCCGACCTGATCGTTCACGACGACCTGGTCATCGCCGTGCAGTGGGGCGAAGGGGTCCGGCCCTTCACGGCCTACCGTCCCTGGTGACAGACAACCCGATCCTCGCCTCCCGTGCCCAGCCCCGGCCGGGGACCTCGCCCCGCCAATGCGGTTGCCTTTGCGTCGCGGGGATCGGTGCCGCGCTTGTGACGGGGTGGGACGCGAGCCAGCGGGTGCGGATCGGGATCCTGACGAAGGTGTTCACTGCGGAGCTGGTCGACGCGGCGATAGCCAAGCACGATCGGGCCGAGCGGCGCCGCCGGCTTCTGCTGTCCCGGGCGCAGGCCGTGCCGTCCCGCCCGGCGGATGCAGAGTGCCCGGACCTGAGGGTCTGGCCGTCTGCCGATGTGCTGGCGATTTTCCGTTTATGCCGACGATGCAGTCGACTTCGGCTTCGACGTCGACCTGCGGGAGTTGCAGGGTCAGGATCGACTTGATGTGTTCTGCGGCTTCCTTCGGGAGATCGGACGGCGGTTGGGTAAGCCGGTGCTGATGGACCCGGAAGGCGAGTATGGACATCCGGTACTCGGCTTCGTTGTCGAGGCTGATCGAGTGGTTGTCCTCGCAGGCCCGTAGGTCAGGTGACTGACGTCGACGGCTGCGGTTCGTAGAAGGTGCCGTCGCGGAGCATGGCGAACAGCACGTCGTTCCGGTGCCTGGCCCGGCAGAGCAGGGCCTCCATCGCTTAGCCCTCGTCGGTGTGCGGGGCTTGGCTCGCGCCCTGCGCGCCGACGCGGCGGTGCCTATTGCTCCCCGGCCGGCGCAGGTTCGGGGAGGTCTCGCAGACGCGCCGCGAGGGAACGGCAGAGGCGCTCGATCTCCAGGTCGGGAGCGACTGCATCACTCCAAGGGTCGTTGCCTCGGTGCGGTTGCGCGAGCGCCGTCTGGATCCGGGGCAGGGCGGGGCGTGCGGCCTGGCCCATGCGGGTCAGGCAGGCGAGGACATCGGGCGCGGTGGAGTTGTTGGCCTTCCAGGCGTTCAGCAGCGCCGGCACAACGGTGTCGGCCTCGCTGTCTCCGGCTATGTCCCACAGTGCTGATGCGGTGTGGACGAGAGTCCACGCGTTCCCCACGTTGAGTACGGCCGCATCGTCTTGCTCGTTTCGTGCGTTCATCTGCGTCTGCTCGTTCAGTATCTGTCGCAGGCGCGGCAGGATGGGAGCGGCGGGAGGTCCGATCCGGCCGGCGAGGCCGATGGCGGCGAAGTTCCGCTGGTGGTCAAGGAGGCGTTCCAGCAGCGGCACGACACCTTCGGGGCGTTGCTCGATTTCCCAGACGGCGGCTGCCGCGGCTGTACGGACACCCGCGTTGTCCGCATCGGTGAGGGGCCGGACGGTGTCCAGGGCGGAGGCGGCGCGGGTGGCGAACGAGGCGAGTGCCTTCAGGACGGGCTCCGCGGTGCGCCACTGCTTGTGCCGGACGGCGGCCTGGACGGCGTCGGTGAGGGCAGGTACGGCTGCCGGATCCCCCAGTTTGGCGAGGGCGGAGGAGAGAGCCGGGGGACTGACATCGGGCCACTCCTGTGAGTGGTCGACAGCGGCGAGGAGGCGAACGAGTCGGGGCGTGAGCTCGGCGGCGGCTTGGGGCAGATGTCCTGCCGCATTCACGGCGCGCCAGGCATCAACGCCGGTGTCCAGCGCGGTCAGCAGTCCGGGCAAGGCCCGCTCGTCTCCGAGCCGGGCCAGCGCCAGCACGGCCTGCTGATGGGCTCGGCGCAGCTCGGGGTGCGGGCTCGCCCACGCATCGGGCCTGTGTGTGGTGCGGTGGGTGGTGACGTAGGCGGCGAGGGTTTCCCGGGCCGGCTCGGCCAGCCGGTCCAGTGACCCGAGCGCCTCGGCCGCTGCCGCCGACGTGTAGGAGTCGCGCGGTAGCAGACACTCGGCGAGGAGCCGCACCAGGTGAGTGTGATCTCCCCGCCAGGAGGCGATCAGACCGCGTGCCATGGTGATCGCGTCGTACCGGGTGGCCGCATCGGGGCTGCGCAGCTGCTCGCGGAGCAGGGCGGTCCGGTCCTCGACACGCGAGTCGAGGACCTCGTGGAAGGTCACCAGCAGGGTGGTCGTCGGTGCGTGGACGCGGCCGTGGCGTTCGAGGTCGGCGAAGGCGGCGGCGACGTGCCCAGGAACACCAGGGTCGGAGTCGGCCTCGGCAGGACACGTGCACGGCCCCGGCGGCCCCTGGCTCTCGTCCTCTGTCTCGCTCTCCTGGGGCCGGGGTATCGGTGTGATGCGGCGGAGGAGTCCGATCGCGGTGGGCACTGTGGTGTCGTCGATGGACTCGGGAACGCAGCGGGCCCGCTGGACGAGCGCCGCAAGACGGATATCGGCGTCCACCGCCACCCCGTCGGCGAGGATGTCGAACCACTCCCGCGCCGGTACCCGCGCTGCCGGGAGCCGTAGCGCCAGGTCGCCCATCGTCCGGACCACCAGCAGCCGCTCCGTGATGCCGTCCTCGGCGGCGAGCCGGTCCCGAAGGGCTCCTACCGCCCGCTCGGCGTCATCCAGGAACAGTCCCAAGCCCGCGATGGCGGCGCGACGCACCTGCGCGTCGGCATCACGTGCATAGCCGACGAACGCCTCGCCGCGCCCGTGCATCAACGCTGCGGCGTCCTGGTAGGCAGTGGACTCCTCACCATCGGGACCGATCCAGACGGCGCCGGGGTCGTCCCGATCGACGGCTTCACGGCCGATGTTCACGATCAGTGCGACCACCGACGCCCGATCAGGCGTGGAGGGGGCGTCAGCCATGGCGAACAGGAACGGCAGACTGGCCACCGTGCAGGGATACACGTCCCCCTGGTGGTGGGCTGCGCTGTAGAAGCTGCTGAAGGCCTGCTCCCGGACCTCGGCGTCGGACGAGGTCATGTCGCGCAGCCATTGCGGAACATCACTGGCAGGTCCGTAGGCGTGACCCATGGACGCCCAGTCGATGCTCTCCAAGTTGTTGATCATTCCCGGCACTATGCCGGACAGCACTGACATCTCCGGCCGAACCGACCACGACGCCCGTCCCCCGACAGGTGTGGAGCCGCATCAGTGGGCGTCGACGCTCGGGGAATACCGCTCGTGCCGCCGTAACGGGTGCGGGCTGTTCACCGGTGGCGCCGGCGGGATCCGGTAGTGGACGTCGGCTGGCTGCTTGCTGTTCGGCTCGGGTTTGGGTGGTGGTGAGGCGGTGGGTGTCGGTTCCGGTTTCGGTGGTGGTGCCGCCGAGGGGGATTGGGTCGACGTTGGCGGCGCAGTGGCGGGGGTGGGTGATGGTTTTGGTCCGGCCGGCGAAGGACTCGGTGGGGGGTGATGGCGTCGCTGTTCTCGCCGACAGAGCCATGGACCTGAGGACTGTGTTCCTTGCGTGTCTCCTGGCCAGTAGTAAGGGCACTGGTGTGCTCGGGGCGCCACAATGGGTGGTGTGGGAGGCGCCTGTCGTTGCGGAGAGGCGGGGCCTTTGATGCCGTATATAAGGGTGACTGCCCTGAGTCATACGGGGCTGGTTCGTGAGCACAATGAGGACAGTCTTGTGGCCGGTCCGTGGACGTTGTGCGGCACCGTGACGGAGAACCCGCAGACGCTGGTGTTCCCTGTCGGCAGACCGCTGGTCGTCGCGGTTGCCGATGGTATCGGCGGGCAGCCGGCCGGCGAGGTGGCCAGTGCGTTGATCGTCCGGCAGCTGGCGTCGTTCGGCCCTTCGCTGGACAGTGAGGAAGCTGTCCGTGACGCTCTGAACATCTGCAATCGCGTGGTGTACGCGGCTGCCGATGGTGATCCGGCGCTGATCACCATGGGTACTACGGTCGCGGGTGTCGTCGTGCTGGCCGAGTCGGTGCTGGTGTTCAACGTCGGCGACAGCAGAGTTTTTGGCGTGGCTCAGGACGGACTTCGTCAGGTGAGCGTGGACGACAGTCCGCCGTTGCCGCGGGGACGGCGCACCACTTCGCTGGTCACGCAGGCGCTTGGTGGCGCTCCCCGGTTCAGTGCCATCACGCCACACGTCACAGCGTCGCCGTTCTCGGCCGGTGATCGTTACCTGGTGTGTACCGATGGTCTGACCGACCCTGTGCCGGAGGAGGCACTGGGTGACTTGCTGCGGGTCCATGGCGAGGGGAGGGCTGCTTTCGAGCTGTGGAAGGCCGCCATCGAAGCGGGAGGTCCCGACAACATCACGCTCGCGTTGATCGGCATCGGCGAGTAGTGGTCGATGTCGCGCATCCGCCGGCCATGCGATCCGGCGACACGATGGCCCGGGCGGGTATCGGGACCCGAACAGGCGCCGCATCCTTTCTTGTTCGTCGATGCGGTGCGGAGAGGCAGGTTACGGGGACCAGCCCGTTTCCGTATAGGGGCGGCCGGCCTGGATCCCTTCGATCGCCGCGTGGGTGTAGGGGACGATCTCCTCCGGGAGGTTGTCGATGTCCCAGTACTGCCAGGCGACAGTCTTGTCCGGTTCCCGGAGCTCGGGCGTGCCCTCCCAGGCACGCGCGCGGAAGAAGAGCTGGATCCGGGGCTGGTCTCCGGGGCGGTCGACCGCGTGCACCGTGTGGACGAGGGTGAGGTCGTCCGCGCTGATGACCAGTCCTGCCTCTTCTTGTGCCTCGCGCACCAGGCATGCGGTCGCGGCTTCGTACGCACAGTGACCCGCGAGAACGTGCCACATCCCGCCCGCGTACGCCGAGTCGGGATGGCGCCGGCCCAGCAGGACCTTGCCGTCCTGTTCGAGGACGAGGTGCACGCCGAGGATGTGGGGTTCGGTGCCAGGGGGCAGCGTCGCTGCGGTCGGGGTCTTCGCCGGCCGTTTGCTGACGTCGGCGGCAGGGTGGTCGGTGGCGTGCCGTTGGAGCAGCTTCCGGGTGGAGGGAAGCATGGTCAGGTACGGCAGTTGCTCAGGGCTTCGCCAGGCAAGGAGCTGGCCTTCGGTCACCGTCAGGGTGCTGGGGTCGCCGCTCCATGTGCCGGTGAACAGCTGAATCGGGACGAGGGTTCCGTCGGTGCCGGGCACGTGCTCGATCGCGTACGGCTGGAGGTCGGGGATCTGCAGGCCGGCCTCTTCCCGCAGCTCGCGGACGACTGTGTGCAGCAGGGTGGCGTCATGCGGTTCCCGGCCGCCGCCGAGCAGGTCCCAGCATCCTGGCGCCCAGATGCCGGGCTTCGCGTCCCTCAGGTGCAGCAGGTAGCGGCCCTGACCGTCGTGGATCACCGCGCCGGCGTTCACGGGTGTGACAGGGCCGTCCAGGGCGGCATCGTGGAGCTTCGCGAGCAGCGTCGGCGACCGTACCTCGTCCTGCGGCAGCCAGACAGCCCCCGCGGCTTCCTCTTCCTGGAGAGTGAGATCGGTGCTGTCGGCCGCCAGGCGGAACGCGAAGCGGAAGTCGTAGTGCTGATGTGCCCCTTCCCCTTTCAGCGCGTTGGCTTCGATGCTGTGGACGTCGATGTCGATGGGCGCGCGCCCGAACTCCGGTGTGGGGACGAGGAGGGAGGGCGGGATGCTGGTCTCCTCGCCGATCTCCCGCAGCGCGGCCGCGAGCAGGGTCTCGTCCCCCGCTTCGACGTGGCCGCCGGGGTTGAGCAGCAGCCCGGAGGCCTTGTGCTCGATGTGAAGGACGCGTCCGGCAGCGTCGATGACGACGCCGCTGCATGTGATGTGGCCGGGCAGCGAGGCACGGCTCGTCGGGTCCTCTTCCGTGTCCAGAGCCGTGAGGAGGCCGGAGAGTGCGTCGCGCTCGCCGGGGTGTCGACCGAGGTAGTCGGCGACCGTGGATTGCAGGTGGTCACGGGACGGGCGCATGTCAGTACCTCGCGCAGGTCGAGATGGTGGCCGGGAGCGGGGGAGTGGGGCAGGAAGCGCAGCAGGGCATGTCAGAACCTCACAGTGGTGGTGACGGGGACGGGTCAGACAAGGCCGCCGAGGCATCGCGTTGTGCCTCCGCGCCGGCCCGCCTTGGAGAGTGGCTGGTACGGCCCGGCAGAGACGGCTACCGGAGGTGGTTCCTCAGCACCTCCTCAGGTGGTTGCTCAGTACCTCCTCCGCCTCGTCGAGCCGTTCACGCAGAACGACAGCGGCCTCCACGCGGTCTCGGGCGTAGGCCTCCAGCGACTCGGTGACGGGTCCGAGGCCGTCCACGACCGTGTTGAGCGGATAGACGGTGCACCCCAGGTACGCGGCCGTCAGCCGGACCACGCTCACCAGCTCCTCCACCGGCACGGCCGGATGGCGCCGGCGGTAGACGGCGGCGAGGCGGGCCAGCCCCTGGGGCCAGTCCGGATGGGCGAGAACGGTACGCGGGTCGAGTGCCAGCCGGCCGAGCTCCCACATGGGGCTGCGCCGCCCCGGCGCGGCGAAGTCGATCACCGCGGCGACATCGTCCCCACGCAGGAGCACATTCGGACCCGACAGGTCCCCGTGGACCAGCTGCGAGATCGTCCGCTCCGGAGCCCCCTCCAGCAGCCGCTCCACCGCCGGCAGTCCGGCCAGCCGCTCGCGTGCCGTCTCCAGCGCCCACCGCTCGAAGTCCGTACGAGGAGGGTCCGTCTCGTAGCGGTGAACGAGGCCTTCGAGCCGGGACCGGCTGCGCACGGGGTCGACCGCTTTGTCGCGTGCATCGAGTCGGGGTGGCCCGAACCGGTGGCGGGCCAGGCCACGGTGCAAGCGGCCGATCGCCTCACCGACGGCCTCCCATCGACGTCCGGTGAGCCGGCCGTCGGCGGTGACCGTGTCGTGGAGATAGCGGGTGACGGACATGGTCATACTCCCCTCGCAGGCGACCAGCTGCTTCTTGTCGACCGTGTGGCGCGCGCGGGCGACCGGTACCCGGCACAGTCGGGCGTACTCGCTCAGCGCGGCGGCGCTCTCGGCCGTCTCTCGGCCTGTGCCGGCCGGGTAGGTCTTGACGAACCAGGCGGTGCCGGCCTTCGTGGTGGCCACGTAGTTACGAGTCGCGGTCCCGGACGGTCCGGGAGTCACCGACGCCGGAACGATGCCGAACGCGCAGGCGACCATCCGTGTCACGAGGGAGATCCGGTCTCGGGGGGTTGCGGTGGTCACGACGGGTCTCCTTCACGTGCGGGTCTCACGCGGGGGCGCGAAGCGGGCAGGCGGCAGGCGGCGGGGGGCGCGGCGATCGGCAGCGGTGAGGGACGGGAGCACGGCTCCTCCTTGGCTGTGCCGTACAGGATGGGTGGGGCGGCGGTGATCAGCGGTCCTGGGACAGCTCCAGCAGCTCGGCGAAGGTTCCGCCGCCGTGGACGAGGTCGTCGTACCGGCCCTGTTCGGTGATCCGTCCGTGCTCCATCACGACGATGTGGTCCGCGATCCGGGTGTTCTCCAGGCGGTGGGTGACCACGATCGTGATGCGGTCGGCGGCGATGGTCTTGATCTGCTCGAAGATCTGGTGCTCACCGCGCGGATCCATCTGTGAGGTGGGTTCGTCGAGGATCAGCAGTTCCGGGCGCCTGTAGAGGGCCCGGCAGCACGCGATGCGCTGCCACTGTCCGCCGGAGAGTTCTGTGCCGCCGAAGATGTCGCGGGACAGGAGGGTGTCCAGGCCGGCGGGGAGGTCTTCGACTGCCTCGCGAAGGCCGACCGCGTCGACGGCCTCCCACACGGGGACGTCGTCGTGGGTACGGGGCTGACCGAGGGTGATGTTCTCGCGGACGCGCAGCGGCCACTGCGCGAAGATCTGCGGCACCAGACCGGTGTTCGCCCACACCGTGGCGGGGTCCACCTCGGCGAGGTCGGTGCCGTTCCATGTGACCTTCCCCTTGTCCGGCAGGTAGATCCCCGTCAGCAGCCGGGTGAGTGTGGACTTCCCCGAGCCGTTCGCGCCGACGATCGCGAGGATCTGGCCGCGCTTGAGAGCGAGGGAGACCCCGTCGACAGCGGGCTTGTCCTTACCCGGGTACTGATAGACGACCTCGTCGAGCCGGATCTCCTCTGTCGGCGCGGAGTGCTTGTGGGGCTCGCGCCGGGGCGTACGGGCGGCGGCGTCGTCGAGGAAGGACTGCATGTCACCCAGGTACAGGCTGGTGTGGAAGAGCGCGGCCCCGTGGATGACGACCTGGGACAGCGCGGCGAGCGTGGTCTGGACGGCGATGACGGCCGTCGCGGCGACGGCGAGTGCGATGCGTGCGGACACCGCCAGCCAGGCCAAGGCGCCCCAGGTCGCGACGAGGAAGACTCCGCCGGCCAGTGCGGACAGCAGAGCGATCCGCAGCGTACGTGGGGCGGCGGCCAGGGTGCGGCGGTCGCAGCGGTCGGACAGGGCCCGGTACCAGAAGGCGAGGTAGTCGGTCATCGAGTTGGCGCGGACCTCGTCGCCGTACTTCGATGTGGTCGCCCACCAGCGCATCATCCCCCTGACATTGCGGTCCGCCACGTTGGCGTAGTGGATCTCGTAGTCCACCCGGGCGGTCAGGACGGCGCCGACGCCGGCCGGCAGCACGGCGAGCAGGAGCAGCGGCAGCATCAGCGGGTTCAGCACCGACAGCACACCGGCGGCAGTGCACATGCGGATCAGCGCGGACAGGAACCGCTGGGCGTCGGTGACCATCACGTGGGTGCGGAGCACGCCCATCTCGGCCGCCTCGTGCCGGTCCGAGAATCCCTCCTCCGCGTACGCGGACGCTTCGACCCGGCACACCGCCTCGACCAGAGCGCTGTCCGTCTGCGTCGTCAGCCGTGGGGTGATCCTCCGCTCGGCGTACGCGGCCACCACTGCTGTGCCGCGGCCCAGGGCGGCGGCGAGCGCGACCACGAGCAGCGCCGGGACAGCTCCGTGCAGCCGGTCACTGGCGGAGCCGTCGCCGAGGACGGGCTTCATGGCGCGTGCGGTGCCGGTCAGCAGCACGGCTGCCGAGACGCCCGTGACCGCCTGGCAGAGGAGCAGCAGCTGCACAGCGCGCCGGTCTGTCCGCCACGCCAGCCGGGCGATCCGGCCCAGGACGGCCGGGAGCTGTCCGCACATCCGCCGGAAGGACACCTCGGCGAGCGGATTGACGGAGTACTGCCCGCTGTACGTGATCTCCGCTGGTGGGGGTGGAGGTGGCGCGGCGGTTTGCTGCTGGTCATGGGAGGAGGCTGAGGTCAACGTTGGTCCCCCTGACGGTTGTCCGACATGGTCGTGAGGTTCAACGACACCGGCGGGCAGTCGAACACCTGTATTTCGGTCTCCCTCGGAACCCCGAGATCCGAGGCGTGGCGGAGGGTGGAGGATGCATCGACCCGCCTGCGGCAACAGGACGTCAGGGAAGCGATGTTGGCCAAAACGCCGATGGTGCTTCAGGAGAATCGAGTCTCCGACGCGGCGGCGCGCGAACCGGAGATGCCCGTAACGGTCTTGAATGCCTCGCCGACCGTGCGCCCGTCCTTGACCACGCAGGTCGCGGTGGCCACGGCGAGCGGCATGGGCAGGTCCCGGCCGAGCAGGCCCGCAATCCCGGCCGGTCGCCCCGGAGCCGGCACCCGGGTTGTCCGGGCCGTCACCGAAGGCCGGAGGGTTGTCCGGACCGTGGTCCCGCCGCATCTTGGCGATGTGCCGGTCGAGGCGTTCCGTACGGTGCTCCCTGACCCGGGCGGCCTTCCCCAGCGCGACGTCGATGTCGTCGGCCTCACCCTCCAGATCCGACAGCAGCAGCGGCTCTGCCGCCGGCGGAACGAAAGCACCCCCGCGGCTTCCCCCGCCCCGCAGAACTCAAGCTCCTCACTCAACACGCGGACCCGCTCCTGGGCCTGTTCGGCGAGCTCGTCAGCCCGCCGCCGCTCTGCACGGGCCTGCTCGAGCTCCACTTCCGCCGTGCTTCGCTGCTGTTGGCTGCGCTCAAGCTGCTCCCGCACGCGACGAAGCCCCGCCTCGTCGCGCAGTCGATCCCGCTCCCTCAGCAGCGACAGCCTGTCCCGCTGCAGCTTGTCGACCATCGCGAGCAGAACGAGCACCATGTGATTCGCGTCGTTGCGTTCCCGCTCCAGCTGGGCAGCGCGTTCCATGGCCCGCACGAGCTTGTCGGACACCTTGAGTTCCCTCTGCTGTGACTGAAGCAGCGCGGCCTGGGCGGATGTTCGTGCCGCGGCCCGTTCTTCGGCGGACATCCGTGCCTGCTGTCGAGCCACGCGTACCTGGTCGAGGAGGTCGAGCGATGCCGTCTCGTCGGCCGAGCAGATCCTCGCGATCGCGTGGATGAAGCCCTGCCGCAGCCCAACACCCGCCGGCCGCTTCGACACCGTGGTCCGGCTGGGCACATGCCTCTCGTCGAACTGATCGGGTGTCAGTGCGGCGAGGACATCGTCCACCCGAAGACTGCCTGTCTCGTCAAGCCAGCGCCGCAGGAGTTGAGCCACGGCATTGGCTTTCGGAGTCGGTCCCTTCAGGGGCCCCAGGGACGCGTCCGTCTGCCCGGTCGAGGCGCAGTCAGCCGCATCCCCCGAGTTGTGAACTAACCTAATTTTATCCGTACTTGTTGGTCAGGGGATCTGGACAACTGGACCGCCTCATCCTGCCTGGGTGACCGTGGGAGAGCCACCGAATCCGGCCCCGGATTCGGGCATGTGACCAGGAGACCGACCGGTGGACATCAACCTCCAGCAGGCTCTTGACCTGGTTGTTCACGGCCTACTGACCCACCCACCCACCCAGCTCATCACCGCCGGGTCTCCTGGCGGTGACGACAGCGGCCTTCCGTGCCTGGCGCCGGCGGACCCGTAGCCGCAGGGCTCCTCGCTGACGGCGCCGGCCGCGGCGTGACGAGGGAGGCACGGGCATCCGAGCCCGAATGCCTGTGGCCCGAGAGCTTGCCTCCCGCGCCCGGCCCGTCATGGGCTGACGCCCAGCCGTTCTGCACCTGAGCCGGGTCCCGGCCCCGTCACCCACCGCCGTTTCACTGCGGCAACCGGCCCCTTCGACGCAGCTGAACCGCCTTCGAGCCCCTGAGTGGAATCATGAGCGTGTGCAGCACCGAAAGAAACTCCACGAACTGCTCCGATGCGCCGGACTCACGGTCGTCGAGGACGTACGCCCGGGCAGCCTGTTGCCTCCGGAGGCCGGCTGGCGCATCGCGCGCGGGATCGCAGCGCCGGACGGAGCGGTCCGTGAAGCGCTCGACGCCTCGTGGTGGCGTCGCGTTGCGGATGCCGGCGGCGAGTTCTTGGTGGCCGTCCTGGGGCATCGGATCGGCGGCAACGACTCCTGGTGGACCCGGGTCCGCTGCGCCGAGGGCGGTGTGCCGGGGCTGACCGGCGATCCCGGGTTCGTGGCGCTCTCCCTGGACGGGCAGGTTCTTGTGACGCAGGTGCCCGGTGCGCACGGGCCCTTGGTGACGGCCCTCGACCGGCTGCCGGAGCGGTTGGAGGAGGCTGCCGCGGCTGCCGGGCGTGAGACGCAGACCGCGCGCGCCGAGGCGTGGGCAGCGGTGCCCGGCCGGCATGCGTGGCCTCTGCACTGGGCGGAGGGGATCGGATCGAACCCGGCCGCACCCGACGAACTGCTGATCCGGCTGCTGGATGTGGCGGAGGGCTTCCTGCACGGATGCGACCGGCCCGCCGTCCTCGACGCCGCCGTTGCGCACCCCGATCCACGGGTCAGGTCGACGCCCGCCGACACCTTCCGGCCCAAGCTCACGCCCGATCAATGGGTCCGCCTGGTCCGTGCCGAACCGTCGCCGCATCGGCGCGTGCTGTGGGCCGAGCACGCCGGCATCTGGGGCACCGAACTTCCCGGGGACCTGTACGACGACCTCCTCGCCGGCCCGTCCCGCGCCTTGGCCGCCGAACTCCCCGGGCTCCCCGCCCACCATCTCCCCGGTCTCGCATCCGATGCCGATCCCCGGGTGCGGGCGGCTGCCTGCGCCCGGTGGGAGGACCTTGCCGCGCCACTGCGGGAGCGGCTGCTGGCCGACACCGACGACGTGGTGCGTACGGCGGCGCTGCTCGCCCACCACATCGGCACCCCCATGCCTCACAAGGTCCTTGCCGCACTGCCCGCGCCCCGGCGCGCGCTCGAAGAGTGCCGTCTCGCACCCGAGCTGGAGGCACAACTGCTCCGAGACGGGGACCCGGAGACACGCCGAGCGCTGGCCGCCAACCCACAGCTCAGCGCGCACAGCGTCGCCGTCCTGGCGGAGGACCCAGACGACGACGTCCGCTCGGCGGTGGCACTGCGGCCCGACCTCAGCGAGGAGCAGCGTGCCGCGGTGCGCTACGCATTCGACCCGACGTCGCTGTCGCACACGGTGCCCTGGGTCGAACGCCTGCATGAGGACGCAGAAGCCATGCGCCGCCTCGCCGCATCGTCCCATCCGCTCATCCGGCGGAGCGTGGCCCGTGCCCGGAACCTTCCACCGGACGTGGTGGAGCGTCTGGCCCGGGACGAAGACCGCAGGGTCCACCTGTTCCTTGCCGAATCGTGCGACGACGCGCCGGCCGAGATGCTGCTGGAGGTCTGGCGCTGGTGGGACGGCAGCCTCACCCACCCCGACCGCCCCCGCAAGCACCCCAATTTCCCGCGCACGGGCCTGCTGCGCTACGCCGACGACCCCAGCGGGCGGATGCGCCGCCTGACCCTGGACGACCCGGAGTCCACGTCCGCCGACGTCGCACGCCTCGCCCGCGACTCGGAAGCGGAGGTGCGCCGGCGCGCTGCCGAGGACCCCCGCCTTGCACCGGCCGACGCGGTGCGGCTGCTGAACGACCCGGCGGCCTACGTACGCGGGACCGCGATGCGCAATCCACGGCTTCCGGCCCGCGTTCTTGCCGGGTTGCTGCACGATGCCGACACGGCACGCGCGGCGGTCGCCAATCCGGCGATCCCGGTGCCCGTCCTGCACCGCATCCTGGACGCAGCTGCGGCAGCCGTAACAGCCCGGCGCTGAACACCGCCGACCCGCAGGCCGGCCGCGTCACCCGACCCGGAACTCCTGCACCCCGCTGTGATGCGGACGGTGGGACGGATGTGCACCGCTTGGCGACCACTCTCTGCATGGGCCCACCGAAAGCATCCGCAGCTCCCCGCCGGCCGGGGGCCCGCGGCCAGTGCAGCGCCGACGGCCTCGGTGCCCTGTTCCCTGTGCCCGCGCGGGGGTGGTCCTTTGTAGGTCGAGTGGATACCTGGTCGAGGCATCCGTCGGCCAGGTCGTGCACGCTGCCAGTGGTCCTGCCCTCGAGATCCAGGATGCGTCTTTGCCCGCGGCGGCCGGGGTGCTTGCCATGCCCGAGTCGGTTGCGGCTGCCGCCGCGCTGACTAAGCACGAACCAGCTCCGGCCGGGGCGAATCGTGATGCCGGCCGCCCCGCCCGGTTTCCGTCCAGGCCTGCGTGGTTGACGGCATCTGCAGGACCGGGCGGCCGTGCGAGAGCACGCCGGCGGTGCTCCTGCTGAGGCCCGTGCGCATCGCGGGCGCCGCAAGGCAGATCGACTCCGACCGCCGGAGCGCTGCTCTCGAGCTTGCCTCGTGCCTCGCGCCCGGTCCCGGCGCCGGCCACCATGCGGTCGAAGAGGCCTTCTGGCCGGGCCGCGCCTCGTCAGCGAGCACATGCCTAACGCGGTCGTCAGCCGCGTAAGGTCCTGGAACGGTGAGAACGTCGGCGGTGAGGGACCGGACACGGCGGGTGGTGGAACTCCCGTCCGTGTCCGGTCCTTGGGTGTGTGGCCGGTGGCGGTCAGCCGGTGTGGCGGGGGGTGTCTCCGGGCTTGTTCGTGATGCCGCGGGTCAGGACGGCGGTGGTCGCCGTGACCTGGCCCGACTTGGCCCACTCGGTGTCCTCGACCATGACGCCTCGCTCGCCGAGGAATTCCAGGGTGTTCTTGTCGAAGATCCACTCGGTGCGCTCGCCGGCGTGGACGCGGGCGACGGCGACGCCGTGGCGGCCGGCCGCGTCGACCGAGTCGCGAACGACGGTGACGCCGGGGATCCGGGCTGCCGCCTTGTACAGTGCGGCGCTGACCTTCGGCGGTGCCAGCTGCTCGCGCAGCAGGTCGCCGATGGTCACGAAGGCCTCCTGGTCGGGACCCGGCCCGGACCCCTTGGTCTCGTCGTAGATCTTCTTCAGGAGTGCGTCGGGGTCGGTGGGCAGCGACTCCAGGTAGCGGTACGTGGGGTTGTTGAGGGTGGGAGCCGGGTTGCCTGCGGGGTGGTCGGTGGCGGGACGGCCGCTCTTGTCCAGGTCGCCGGCGAGCGGGATTTCCTTGCCTTTCTCGTGGAGCAGGCCGGGGCGGCTTCCGTCGACGGAGAGCCAGACCTTGCGGCTGTGGGGCGTGTCCAGTCGCATGGTGGGGTCGATGTCGCTCTGGCTGGACCAGGCGACCGTGCTGGCGATGTAGACGTACTGGTCGTCACGGACGGCGGGTGCGGGCTTGGACGCGGCGACGGTGGCGATGCGGTCGAGCAGGACCGCGGCCGGCGTCGCCTGCGGCGCCGTGCTCCCCGGGGTCGGGACCCCGGCAGCGTTCGGGTCGGCGGCCGGTTCCTGGTCGAGCAGCCCGCTCGTCGCCAGCGTGAGGGCCAGGGCGCCCGCGGCGAGCGGCACGGCGGCGAAGGTCAGGCGGCGGACCCCGAAGCGGGGCTTGGCAGCGGCGGGAGCGGTGTCCTGGCGGAACTCGCGCAGCAGTTGGGCTTTGAGGGCCTGGTGGTGGCGAGCGGACAGGTTCCGCTCGGGCGGGAGCGGCAACAGCCGGGCCATCTCCTCGCGTTCAGCGGGGGCGGGTCCGGAGGGGGTGGGGCGGGACGGGGTGGTGCTCATCGGGTTTCCTCCTGAGTGAGCCGGACCGCGGGAACACGGTCACCATCTGTCTGTCCGGGCCCCGGATCCGGGTTCCCGTTCCCTGCCAGGGAGCTCGCTTGGGCGTACTTGTGCAGCTTCTTGCGGGCGCGGGACAGGCGTGAGCGGACGGTTCCCACCGGGATGCCCAGCGCTTTGGCCGCGGCCGCGTAATCCAGTCCCGACCAGACGCACAGCGCCACCACCTCGCGCTCCGGTCGCCGCAGCCGGGCGAGCGCCGTCCGCAGCGCCGCCACCCGTTCGGCGTCGTCGATCCGGCCGACCAGGTCGTCGGCGAAGTCGGGGGAGACCTCCTCGCGCGGCAGCCGGTTCACGGCCGCCTCGTGACGCCTGGCCGCCCGGCGGGTGTTCCGCGCGACATTGGTGGCGATCCCGAGCAGCCAGGGTCGCAGGGACCCGCCGTCCGGATCCACCGATCCCCGTAGCCTCCAGGCCTCCAGGAACGTCAGCGACAGCACGTCCTCGGCGACGGACCAGTCTCCGGTCAACCGGAAGGCGTGGTGGTGCACCGCCCGCGCGTAGTCGTCGAAGAGACTCCCGAACGCGTCGGAATCTCCCGCCCGTATTCGGGCACGCACACTCATCTCCATATCACCGCACTGTCCGCCTGGCCCGAACCAGTTCCCGGAACGTGACGCACACCACAACGGCCCCGCCAGGCACTCCGGACTCGGCGCAGGCGACCCGGCTCCCTTCAGCGGCGTGGCCTGCGCCCTCGGCACGCACCGGGCGAAGGCCAACGGCTGACCACTTCGCCGTGATCCGTCGCCGACCGGAACATACGCCGGTCGGATCTCTGCCCGTGCAGCCGACCTCAGCGCCGCTCGGACACACGCAGAGAAAGTCACTGTGCGGACAACCGTTCACACCCCGGCAAGACCTGGGGGCCACCGGGCCTGGAGGGGCGTCCGCGCAGGACAAGGCCACCGAGAAGGGTGTCTCGGGTCCGGCAGCATTGAGAACCCGAAGAATGCTCCGGTTCGCGGGCGATGGGCCAACCAGGCCGTCGTGCAGAACGAATACGACGACTTCGTCCGGGCGTGCCGTCCGTCCGGCAGGTCACCGGACGGGCAGGTTCGGCCTGTGCGCACCGGCCCGTGATACCCCTGATCGGGTGTTCGCCGATCATCACCGGAGCTGAGGCACTGACGATCCTGAGACGTCTGCAGGTCTCGCGGGCGGTGAACGCCTTCACGCACCGCATGACGTCCCTGGCGGACATCTCTACGGCCGTTGTCGCCGTACACGGGAACGTGCCCAGTCACGTACGGATGAGCGTGCTCACTGCTGCCGTCCCGCGGATTGGTCGTGGGCAGTCTGCAACCAGCCTGTGAAGGGTGGCGGAGGGCGGCTGACTGGGGTCTTGGACCCGGACCCTTGCTTGCGCATCCCTGCCCCTCCGCTCCCGCTCGCCGGGCGGCAGGATGGGCGGATGGCGATGAACGAGACGGACCTGCTGGCCCTCCTGCGCGAACTCGACGACCCCGAACGGCTAGAACAGCCGCTGCACTACGACCGCGCCGCGACCGGCCTCGCGTTCAGCAGGCTGCTCCGCCGGCTCGAAGCAGACTTCGAGGCCCCGTGCGAGTCCGAGCGGGACACCCAGAACTCCAGCGAGTACGGGCGCATCCGCGTGCCCGCGGACGCGACGATCTGCAGGACGCGGATCGTGGTCTGCGTGAGCAAGTTCGGCTCGCTCGCCGAGATCTGCGCTGAAAATCCGGGAGCCTTCCTCGGCACGGACGAAGCTCGTGAGGAGGGAGCGTTGGATCCCGTCGACCTTGCCACAGTGCAGCAGGCCCTGACCCAGCTCGGCTACGTGAGCGTCCCCGAAGAACTACTGGAGAGCGACTACGAGGGCCCCAGCGCGCTGGAGCACTTCACGGCGCGACCCACGTGGTGGACGCGGTTTTTCGGCCTCTGCTGATCTGCCCCACCCCTGGCCCCCGCCGCCGGCCCCCTGCATGCTGACTGGAGCCCAGGGCTGGACCTCGGCAAGATCCGAAAGAGGCAGCTTGGACCGGGGCCGGATCGGGGACTCATCGAACATGCAGATGCCTGGCAGCGGAGACGCCTCTTCGCCTTCCGCAGTGAGGATTTCTCGTGCCAACTGCCGGGCGCGTGCCCACCCGGCATCGGTGGACAATGCCTCCCTTGTCCACCGATCCACCTCGGTGCCCTGGGACATCTCGCTGAAAACTTCATCGATCATCTGCAGCGAGGGCAACACATCACAACTGAGCTGACCCTCATCGACCAGTCGCGCAGCGAGGCGGTAGGCGTCATCGAAGCCCAAGGCGATCTCGTCCGGCGGCACGTCGTATTTCTCCAGCCAAGCCACCTGATCCGAAGCAGGCGACGCGACCACGACGACTGCCTCAATCAGCATGCGGCGAGGTGCTGACAGGTCAGGGCTCTCCACAGAGCCATCGTGTCACGACTCCGCTCGAGTCGATCGGACAGCCGGTCATCTGCTGAGCACGTTCGTCCGTACTTCACTGAGCACATTCCCGAGTATGCCTACGGCGGTGTGTCTGGCGACGCCGTTTCGTAGGCCTGTTCCCCGCGCATGCGTGGGAAATCCGTTGGCGGGGGCGGGTGTTGGCGTCTTACAGTGAGGGTCGCCGGGTGGAGCAGGTCGGTAGCTCGCTGGGCTCATAACCCAGAGGTCGCGGGTTCGAATCCCGCCTCGGCCACGAAGAGGAGCGGGTCCGTCGCACATGATGCGGCGGGCCCGACCCCTTTTTACTGTTCGGGCTGTCTGTTTCCTGCGCCCCACGGGGATGTTCCCCGGCCGCGGGCTCACCATCGAGGAAACCATGACCGGATCCCTGCGCTCCGTGGGGATGGTCCCCACAACACCGACCGAAGCGGTGGAGCTGGCGACTGCTCCCCGCGCATACGGGGATGGTCCCCCGGGCTCGACCATGGCCCGGTCGCACATGCCCTGGTCCCCGCGCGTGTGGGATGCGGGCCGTTGGGTGTTGCTCTCTGCTTTCTGCCTGCACGTCAGTGAGTCGTGGTGAGTGAGCTGGTGTCGGACTCACCATGCCGCTTACCACCGCACTTACCATGCTGCTCCCCGCGCATGCGAGAGGGGCAAGGCGGTGTCCGTTCGGGATGCCGTGACACGGCCTGCCACCGTCCATGGTGGCAGGGGGCGCCGAAACGGATGCGTCGACGAGGCCCCGACGGGGCCGCCGGCGGTGGCGAGGGACGCATGATGGGGATTGTTGAAAACGGCAAGGGCTGCTCGTCGCCTCACTTGGTCCGCGGTTCAACAGAGTGGGGGAGTTCCAACGAGCGTGGCGTGCTTGTCGGCCGGAGCCGCACGCTTGCGGGGTGCGCGGGCCGGGTTCACACGCCTGAGGCGCCGTGACCGTCCCCGGTGTCCATCGCCGCGACATGGCCGGTGCGCGTGCCTACGCTGAAGTCATGGCGACGGTGCAGGTCCACGGGATGGAGGTGGCCTACGACCGGGTGGGCCAGGGGCCGCCCGTGCTGTTCCTGCATGGTGCGGCGCAGGACGCCCGCGTCTGGCGGCCGCAGCTCGACGCGCTGTCGGATGTGTTCACGGTTGTGGCCTGGGACGAGCCGGGAGCGGGCCGCTCCTGCGACCTGCCCGAGTCCTTCGGCCTCGCGGACTACGTCCATTGTCTGGCTGCGGTCGTGGAGTCGCTGGGGATCGGTCCGGCGCACGTCGCTGGTCTCTCCTGGGGCGGGACTGTCGCCCTGGAGTTCTACCGCCACCACGCGGACCTCGTGAGGACGCTGATCCTCGTCGACACCTACGCGGGCTGGAAGGGTTCCCTGCCGGCGCAGGAGGTGCGGGCCCGGGTCGAGGGCGCGCGCCGGATGCTGGCCGCGCCGCGCGGCGGGTTCGATCCGGCTCTGCCTGGACTGTTCGCCGGCGAGCCGCCCGCCGCGTACGTGCCGCTGCTGGACGCGATGGCGGCTGCCGTACGCCGGGAGACCATGCGGGCGCAGCTGTCTGTCATGGCCGAGACGGACCAGCGGGATCTCCTGCCCACCGTGAAGGTGCCCACCCTCCTGCTCTGGGGAGAGCAGGACGTGCGCTCGCCACTGGCTGTCGCGCGCCGGTTCCAGGAAGCGATCCCGCACGCCGAGCTGGTCGTGATCCCGGGCGCGGGTCACGTCAGCAACCTGGAACGGCCCGAGGAGTTCAACCGAGCCGTGCGCGGCTTCTGCCACGCCCACTCCTGAGTCGGCGCCGGGCCCTCACTGCGTGGCGGACGGATGCGCAGGCCGCTGTGGAACGCGATCCGAGCCCGCTCGACGGGCGGAGTGATCACAGGGGAGCCGGGTCACGCTCCCCATGTGGCTGGGAGATCCATCGAGCAGGTGTGGGATCACTTCATATGGTTCTGGCTCACATTCCGTGTCGCTGTTACGGAGAGTCAGATCTGCGGAGCCATGCGATGGCGGTGTGGAGGGGCGCGGAGCCGAGGTGGGGTGAGTTCCAGGGGCCGGGTTGTCGCGTTTGGCGCTCATGTGGTCGAGCCGGCGTTCGTACCGGTCGGGGAAGTCGGTGGCAAAGGAGACGTCGGGGTCCCGGAAACCGTCGCTGTTCCCCGTGAGGACGCGGCCGGTGAGGGGACCGGTCACCGCGATGACGCAGACGTCGGTGCAGCCCCGACGTGGGGGAAGAGGTCGCCTTCGTGTGCCCCCGGTCCTGCGTCGTCGAAGCTGCAAGGTGTCCCTGGGTCTGCGCGCGGATTCATGACCAGCAGGGAACACCGCTCCGGCGGCATGAGGCCGTAGATCGGCGCCGCGCCTGAGCCATCGATGTGTGTGGGGAAGGCCGATAGGTGTCGGGCAGGACGATGTCGTGCTCGGCCTCAAACGCAGCGACGCGTGCTTCGGTCAGCCTGGGACCGAGGTAGAACGTGTGTTTCTCTTCTCCGAAGGAGCGGCTGCGCAGTGGTTGGAACAAGATCGCACAATGACTCGAGGATCTTCGCGGTGAGACAGCCTTCGCGACTCGCGCTGATCTCCTCCTCGCCTGGAGGCTTACGACGTCGTGCACGGACACACCGATACGCGGACATGCGGACACGGATCGACAGCCGCAATCCGTGACGCATCGAGGGTGTGTGCCGGGCGCCATGGGTGCTGTGCGGAACCTTCAGAACCCCCCTAGCGGTCGGACATCGCCACCCAGCCGTATCCGAAGTAGTTCAGGCCCTGGGTCTCGTCGATGGCCTCAAAGGAGTGGGTCAGGGCGCCGCACCGCATCCGGCGCGGGTTCTTCTCGTCCGTCAGCAGGCCGTGTTCCTGGTCCATGAGCTCTTGCGAGCAGGTCCGGTGGGTGGTCCGGGTGAGCCGGTACATCGAGAGGACGTCGCCGTCGAAGGTGGCCCTGCCGGTGAAGTCGTTGCAGCCGGCCTTGCCGGTGACGGTCCCGTCCCGGTGGAAGACGTAGTACACCTCCTTGCCGCCGATGACCGGCGCGATGGAGTCGCCCACGACCAGATGGTCCAGCCGCCATCGGGAACCGTAGAGCCCCTTGGGCCGCATCAGTTTCACCGCGACGTAGTCGCCCCGCTGGTTCTTCAGGTCCATCGTCAGGTCGTCGACGCGCTGATTGATGACGAGCGGCCCGCTGAAAAGCTTTCGCAGCTTCCCCTCGAAGGCGAGATGCGATGCCGGGCACCGCCCGGCCGGGGCCGCCCCGTCGGTTCTCTCGCCCACGGTGAGCACTGTCTCGGTGACGGTGGTCGCCGCCTTGAACGGGGTGCATCCGTAGCTGCCCTCGGTCGTGTTGTCGTAGCCGAACTCGACCCAGGCGGCGGCACGGGGCGGCGCGGTGATCGACCGCCCGCCGACGGTGACCCACTGCACGTACCAGCGCGCGCCCACCAGCAGCCCCCCGTTCCCGCCGGGACCCTTGGGGGTGGGCGGGGCCGTGGCCCGTCTCGTGTCCGTCGACGTGCACCCGGTGATGAGGAGCAGGGCGGCGAGCAGGGATCCGACGATGGTGATGGCACGGAATCCGCGCTTGACGTTTACATGCATGAAGTGTCAGACGGACGCGGCCCGCGTGGGGTTGTGGAGTCCCTCCTCGACGCCGCGGTGCCGGCAGCCCGGCCGCGGCCGCCTGATCACACGTCGCTCGATCCACAAGTCTTGACAGTTGCTCGCGCATACCGCAGTTCAGGGCGCAGTGGTGGTGCGCGCGCCCCCCAGGGGATCCACCACACAGTCCTTGCGCCCACAGCCCTGGAACGGTCGCATCGTTCCGGATGCCGAGTCGGCGGCTGACGAACTTCGTGAACGGTGTGGCGCGAACAGACACGAAGGTCACGTCCAAAGCAGCCGTCTGTTCGATGACCATGGAGATGGCGGTGGCCTGCGTGGGCTCACCTCGCTGGCGGCGGACACAGGGGCCAAGGTGATCGGTCTTCCGCGAGGCTCGTGACGACGGCGGACTCACTGGCTTACGCCGCGCATGTGGGGATGCTCCCGAGACCGCCACGGCGAAGTTGCCGAGCGCGGCCTGCGCCCAGCCTGCGCGGGGGTGGTTCTGGCCTCTGTCAGTTCGGCGGGTGTTGCGCTTGGCTGTCGGCGGTTGTGGGTGTGGTGAGTGC
>NZ_JBWKFA010000021.1:0-49417 GCF_056435185.1 Streptomyces sp. NPDC044003
CCCCCCCCCCCCCCCCCCCCCCCCCCCCCCCCCCCCCCCCCCCCCCCCCCCCCCCCCCCCCCCCCCCCCCCCCCCCCCCCCCCCCCCCCCCCCCCGGCGCTCTGCGCCAACGACACCGCGGACCGCTACTACACGGAGCTGACCGACCGCCTGGACCCCCTGGCGGCCGAGGCCGCCTGGACTCGCATCGACCGCGCGGCGGTGCTGCGGCGGATGGGCCGCTACGAGGAGGCGGCCGGTGTGCTGCGCGAGGCCGTGGCGGAACCGCGCCGGCGCGGCGACGAGGACGGTCTGGTCCTCGCCACCGGGCGCCTCGCAGAAGTGCTCGTCGGCATGCGGAACGCCCAGGAGGGCCTGGCCCTTCTCGACGCGCGGCCGCCCGCCGCCGGCATCGAGCCCCGGTCGGCCGCCGCCCACCACGGCAGCCGGGCCCTGACCCGTCTGGTGCTGGGCCGCTACGAGGAGGCGATCTCGGCGGCCGAAGCGGCGAACGCATGCGCGCGGCAGGTGGTGGGCTCCGAGCGCCGGGCCCTGCTGGCCCGCAGCCTGTCCCTGCGGGCGACCTCGCTCGCGCTGGCCGGACGGTTCGCCGAGGCGGGACCGGTCGCCGAGGAGGCGCTCCCGCACGCCGAGGCTTTCGGCGAGCCCTGGCTGCTGGGATCGGTGCTGTCCGTGCACGGCGCCGGCGACGCCGCCTTCGGGGTACGGATGCCCACCATCCGGGTCCGGAGCGGCAGCTCCTAGCGTGGGCTGAAGTACCGCTCCAGGTAGTCGAGGCTTGTGTCGACCATGGGGTCGGGGTCGCTTCCGGCGAAGGCGTGGCCCACTCCGGGCAGGACGACGAGTTCCGCCGGGGCGCCGTGCGTGGCGTAGACGGCTGCGAGGCGTTCACTGTTGTCGACCGGGACGAGGGAGTCCTCGGTGCCGTGGACGAGGAGCAGGGGTGCGGAGCCGGGGTCGGCCAGATGGAGGGGGCTGGCGTCGGCGGCGTGCTCGGTGCGGCCGCCGAGGAGTCGGTCCTGGGGGCTTCCGGGGTCGGGGGAGGTCAGGTCGCTGGGGCCGTACCAGGAGACGGCGGCGCAGACCGCGCTGGAGCCGGTTTCGACGCCGTTGCCGCCTTCGAGGTCGGGGCGGTTGCCGGTGGTCGCCAGGGTCAGGGCGAGGTGGCCGCCGGCCGATTCGCCCCAGGCGGCGATGTGTTCGGGGTCGATGCCGATCACGTCGGCGTGGTGCCGCAGCCAGCGTACGGCGCTCTTGACGTCGTGGAGCTGGGCGGGCCAGGGCGCTTCGCCGCTGAGGCGGTACTGGACGGCGGCGAAGGCCCAGCCGCGGGCCAGGACCCGGTCCCGCATCAGCTCGGTGGGGATGGGGCCGGCGCAGTGCTTGTTGGTGCCGAACATCCACGCCCCGCCGTGGATCCAGACGACGACCGGGACCGGGGCGGCGGCCGAGGCATGCGGGGGGAGGTCGAGGTCGAGCATCAGCGGCCGGTAGCCCTGCAGGCGGGCCACCAGGGCGTCGCGGTACGAGGTCCGGCCGGGCCACTGCTCCGGCGCGGGGAGCTCGTACTCCGGGAAGGGGTAGTTCTCGTTGTCGACGAAAGTCATCGGGTGCCTCCGGAGGGCAGGTCGGCGGCGAGGCGGGAGGTGAGCCAGGCGGTGGTGGTGTCGATGACGGTCCGGGACCGGTCGCGTGCGGGGTCGAGGACGTCGAAGATGTGGTCGGCGCCGGGGATCTCCACCAGGGTGGTGTCGGTGCTCTCGACCGCGTCCAGCAGCGCGCGGGAGGCCGCCGGGGCGACGACGTCGTCCGCCGCGCCGGCGATGGCCAGCACCGGCCGGTCGAAACCGGTCAGCGCGGGCCGCAGGTCCAGCCGGGTCGCCTCCTCCCACCAGGTGCGGGAGAAGGTGAAGGCGAGGAAGCCCAGATCCACCGCGACCGGGTCCTGGTCGCCGGCGAAGGCGGGCGCGAGCTTCTCGAAGGCCCCGTAGGGCGAGTGGACGACGCCCGAGGACCAGGAGACCAGGGCGGCCGCCTCCGGTTCTGACCCGGTCAGCAGCGCGGCGATCAGCCCGCCCTGGGAGAAGCCGAGTACGGCGACCCGGGAGCCGTCGACGCCCGGCCGCCCCGCCAGCCAGTGGAACGCGGAGCGGGCGTCGGCCAGTTCGCTGGTGACGGTGAACTCGGTCTGCGGACGGGTGCTGTCGCCGCAGCCGGCGAAGTCGATCCGCAGGGAGGCCACCCCGACGGCCGCGAGGGCCGCCGCGAGGCGGGCGAACATGCCGCCCACCTCGTCGCGCAGGCTCCCGGTGCCGTGCAGCAGCAGCACGGCGGGCGCGGCGGACACTTCGGGTGCGGTGTCGGGCCGGTCGGGCATCACCAGGGTGCCGGGGACCGGGCCGGCGGGCGAGGGGACCGTCACGAAGCGGCCGTCTCCCGGGGAGGGGTTGATCACGGTGGTTCCTTGGCTGGGTGGTTCCTTGACGGGAAGAGGTCAGGCTTCGACGGCGGTGGAGTCGGCCCGGGCCGTCGCCTCGTCGTCGACGCGGTCGCCGGTGGTACGCGTACGCGGGATCAGGAAGCCGACGACGGCCGCGGCGACCATGAGGACGGCCATCACGGTGAAGGCGGTGGCGAAGGCGGACCCACTCGGGTGCGGCGGCTGCCCGGCCGCGAAGACCAGGTCGCGGGCGAGCAGGGAGCCGCCGACGGCGAAGCCGATGGAGGCGCCGAAGGAGAACATCACCGACACCATCCCGGGCAGGAAGGCGGGACTCTTCGCCGGGGAGAAGGCGATGCCGAGGCCGTTGACCGCGGTCATCGCGCCACCGGACCAGGCGCAGGTGAGCACGGCCAGGAAGACGAAGGCCGCCACGGTGCCGTGGTGGGTGGCCACCAGCGCGACCATTCCGGCGGCCGCGACCGCGGTGCTGACGAGCAGGACGGGCCGCCAGCCGGTCCGGCGTGCGAGGGCCCCCATCATGGGGGCGAGGCACAGTGCCAGGGCGGTGCCGGGCAGCACGGCGAGCGAGTAGGCGGTCGCGGAGAGGCCGAAGCCGCCGGCGGCCTCCGGAAGCTGCGCCCAGTACGGGATGAGCAGTCCGAAGACGCCCATGAACCCGCTCATGCCGAGCAGGATGACGAGGGAGAGCCCCAGCACCCGGCGGCTCGCCAGGTGGCGGACCTGGACGAGCGGCTGCGGCACGACCCGCTCCACCAGGACGAAGGCCACGAGCAGCGCGACGCCCAGGCCGAGCAGCACGAGCGTGCCGGTGGCGGTCCAGCCCCAGGAGCCGGACTGCGCGAGTCCGGTGGACAGGGCCACCACGCCGGCGCCGAGCACCGAGATGCCCAGCCAGTCGGTGCGGGAGCTGACGGGGAGCGACCGCGGGACCACGGCGAGGGCGCAGACCAGTGCGAGGACGCCGATGGCGGCGCCGATCCAGAAGATGGTCCGGTAGCCGACGGTGTCGGTGAGGCGGGCGGCGACGAAGGCGTCCAGGCCGGTGATGCCGGTGTTCAGTGCGTTCAGCCAGCCGAGGTAGAGCGGGTAGCGGTCGGCCGGAACGTGGTCGCGCAGGATGAGGAACGCGAGCGGCAGCGCCACGACACCGGTCGCCTGCATCAGGCGGCCGACACCGAAAAGGAGCAGGCTGCCGGAGACGGCCACCAGGACACTGCCGACGATGCCGAGGACCAGCGCGGTGGTCAGCATCCTGCGTCGGCCGAAGCGGTCGCTCAGTGGAAGCATCGCCGCGGACAGGCCGCCGATCGCGAAGAACAGGCTCTGCGCCAGCGAGAGCTGCGCGGGCGACGCGTGCAGCTGCTCCCCGATCGACGGCAGCGCGGGGGTGATCATCATCGAGGCGACCTGGAACGCCGAGATCGCCAGCAGGAGGGCGAGCACGAGCAGGACCGGGGACGGTCCGCTTCTGGATCCGGCGTTTGGGGCGGGGAGCGGGGCGATCATGGTGTCTCCGTGGGCGGGCAGGCCCCGCGACTCTGCGGGGCTGGTGGCAGGATCGTCACCCTGCTGCACGAGAACTCGGCCATACGCAGGAAACCTTCATCTTGGCTGCTTCCGTGCCCGATTCCCTCACAGGAGAGGCCGTCGTGGACGAGACCGATCTGGCGATCATCCATGTCATCGAACGCTCTCCCAGGGCGCCCTGGGCGGTGGTCGGGGCTTCGGCCGGCATCGACGCGACCACGGCGGCCCGCCGCTGGGAGCGCCTGGCCGCCACGGGAACCGTCTGGGTGACCTGCTTCCCGCTCCTCACCCAGACGGCCGCGGCGGCGATCGTCGAGCTCACCTGCGTCCCGGACGCGATCCAACGGGTCGCGCAGGCGCTCGCGCACGACCCCCGGGTGATGTTCGTGGACATCACCACCGGAACCGTCGACATCCTCGCCACGGTGGCCGCCGCCGATGTCCCCGCCCTGTCCGACCACGTCCTCGACGGTCTGGCCGGCATCCCGGGCGTGACCGCGGTCCGCACCTACCCGGTCCTCAAGGTCTACGCGCAGAGTCATCTGGTCGGTGCGGGAGCGCTGGCCCCCTCGGCCGTGAGACGGCTGCCCGATCCCGACCACGGTCCCCTCGCCGGGCCGTCCGCGGAGGCGGTCGACGACCTGGACTGGGACATCTGCCTCGCCCTCAGCGCGGACGGCCGCCAACCTCTCAGTGAGCTGGCGCAGACTCTGGGCACCAGCGAGGCCACGGCGCGGCGTCGCCTGGACAAGCTCACCCGGCTCGGCGCCTACCGGCCCATGGTCGAGGTCGCGTCCGCCGAATCGGGTGCTCCGCTGACCGTCTGGTACGCCGCGCGTGTGCCCGCACGGCTCATGGACGCGACCGCCGCGGGTGTGGCCGCCCTGCCCAACATCAAGACCATCTCCTCCGTCGCCGGCCCCGACAACCTGGTGTTCAAGGCGACCTTCCGCGACCTCGGGCACGTACACAGCTTCGGCGTCGAGCTCAACGAGCGCTTCCCCGAGATAGAGGTCACCAACAGCAACCTCGTCCTCCGCCCGGTCCGGATGATGAGCCGCCTGGTCGACGAGCGCGGCTACGCCCTGGAGGTCGTCTCCATCGACATCCGGGCAGGACACCGGGCGTAGCGGGGGCGCGACGCCTGGCCTCTCGACCGCGGCACCTCACGAGCACCGGGCGATCGCGGACCGTTCCCGCCGACAACACCCGACTTCTTTTCTTGACGCAAGAAAGTATCTACGCCAGACTCACCGCAGCACTGAGATGTCACTGAAACACCGGGGAGGGATGTGACGTGACCACGCCGACGGCTCTGGTCCCCGATCAGACAGGAGCCGAGATCTTCGCCCAGGTGCTCACCTCGGGTCCGGTCTCGCGAACGGTGATCGCGCAGCGGCTCGGACTGTCGCCCTCCACGGTCACCCGGCTGCTCGCGCCGCTGATCGAGAGCGGATACCTGAGCGAGACCGGACAGCAGAGCGCGACCGGGCTCGGGCGTCCTCAGCGGCTGCTGCGGGTCAACACCGAACAGCACCTGGTCGTCGGGATCCAGATCGCGCGCACTCATGTCGCGGCCGTGCTCACCGACCTCGGCGCCCGTCCGCTGATCCGCATGGAGCATTCGCTCGACACCACGGAGCCGGCCCATGTGCTCTCGGTGGCCGCCGATCTGACGGCCCGGCTCATCGCGGAGGCCCAGCGCGAGGACGCGAGGGTCCTGGGTGTCGGGGTGGGCGTGGGCGGCCATGTCGACGCGGTCGGCGGCGTCTGCCGGTCGGCGGTCCGGCTGGGGTGGACGGATGTCGACGTCGCCACTCCACTGAGCGAAGCGACCGGACTTCCGGTGGTGGTGAACAACGACGTCAACGCCCTGGTGATCGCCGAACGCTGGTTCGGAGAGGGGAGGGAGGTCGACTCCTTCGCCGTGATCTCGGTCGGGCGGGGCGTCGGCGGCGCGCTGATGCTCCATGGAGTCCTCCATTCGGGCGCCGGCGGACTGGCCGTCGAGTTCGGGCATCTACCGATCGAGCCGAACGGTCCCGACTGCGCCTGCGGCAACCGGGGCTGCGTGGAGGCCCTGGCCTCCTCCGACGCGGTGCTGCGCATGTTCCAGGAGGCCGGCGGGCGACCCGATGCCGACTACGACACGGTGACGGAGATCGCCCGGTCGGGGGCGCAGGTCGAACGACAGGCCGCGCTCCAGGCGTTCACGGTGGCCGGTGACGCTCTGGGGCGCGGCCTGGCCTGCCTGTGCAACCTGCTCAACCCGGGCCTGATCGTGCTCGCGGGAGAAGGCGTCGTGGCGTACGAACACTTCGGGCCCGCCATGACCGCCGCCCTGGAACGCCATGCCGTCTCCACGGCCGCCCGCGACTGCGTGATCAAGGTCGACGAGGCCAGTGAGACGTTGTGGGCGCGGGGCGCGGCCTGCCTGGTCATCAGGGAGAGCCTCCGCGCCCGATTGCCCTGAGCCCCGCCCCGCCAATTCCTCGCCGAGGGATTCCCGTTGCGGTGACCACCGCGGTGCAATCCGCTGGCGCAGCATTTCACCGGTAACTCATGCGGTAACTCATTCCTTCCCGCCCTGCAGGGTCAGGAATTCGTTCCGCCCACCGACGAGCGCTCCTCTTTCCCTTCTCGCGCTCCCCTGGCATGCCGCCCTTCCCTGAAATCACACCTCGGGATCGACGGCATGCGAACCATGCCCGGAATCGGCCCGTTCGAAAGCCCTCAAAAAGAGCTGGAAAAACACTTGCCAGGGGTATTGACCAGCACTCGACAGCGAACTGAATAATCCTCCGCAGGTTCCCCAAGGGTTTCGACCGGGTCCTTTCCGAGACTCTCTCCCGTCGTCCGGTCGAACTCCCTCTCGCTCTTCCCATCACGTCGTCACGAGGAAGTCATGCGCACTCTCACGCACAGATCCGCCGCCGGCGCGGCAGCCCTTTCCCTCGCCCTGCTGGTGACCGGCTGTTCCGAATCCGGCTCCCCCGGCGACGCGTCCCCGAGCGGGCCGGTGTCCATGGAGTTCTGGGGCTGGGCCCCGGGCTACGACAAGATCACCGCGCAGTGGAACGCCGCCCACCCCGAGGCCAAGGTGACGTTCAAGCAGATCCCGTCCGGCGCCAAGGGCGGATACGACCAGATGACCAACGCGATCACCGCCGGCAAGGCCCCGTGCCTGGCGCAGGTCGGCTACGGCGACATCCCGTCGATGCTGGTCAAGAACGCGCTGATGGACATCACCCCGTACGCCTCCGGCGACACCGGCAAGTACCTGGACTGGACCGTCGCGGCATCCTCGGCCGGCGGCAAGGTGTACGGCATCCCCGTGGACACCGGCCCGATGGCCCTGTACTACCGCACCGACCTGTTCAAGAAGTTCGGCATCGCGAAGCCCCCCGCGACCTGGGAGGAGTACGCCGCCGACGCCGCCGCCGTCCACAAGGCAGACCCGAGCGTCGCCTTCGGCACCGCGCCCCAGGACGCCTACGACATGGCCGCCCTCACCTGGCAGACCGGCAAGTCCTGGTTCGACACGTCGGGCGAGTCCTGGAAGGTCTCCATCGACAACCCGGGCACGCAGAAGGTCGCCGCGTACTGGCAGGACCTGAAGGACCGGAAGCTGGTGATGAACAACGGCAACGCCTGGGACCCGACCTTCAACAAGGCCTCGGAGGCGGGCAAGGTCATGACCTTCGTGAACGCCTCGTGGGCGGCCTCGGGCATCAAGGGAGACCTCAAGGACCTCGCCGGCAAGTGGGCCGTGGCGCCGCTGCCGACCTGGAACGCCGGCGACAAGGCCAGTGCGAACTCAGGCGGTTCCGCCACCTCCGTACTGACCGGCTGCAAGACGCCCAAGCAGGCCGAGCAGTTCGCCGCCTTCCTGTCCGGCGACAAGGACGCGGTGGCCACCGGAATCACGGTCGGGGGTCTCTACCCGGCGTCGAAGGCCGGCCTGAACCACCCGCTGCTCTCCCAGGGCGACCCCTACTTCGGCGGGCAGAAGATCTACGACGTCTTCAAGGAGTCCGCGGCGAACACGCCTTCCAGCTGGGTCGCCGGGCCGACGTTCGGCCAGATCGAGGCCGACTACACGGACGCGATCGGCAAGGGCAGCTACGCCCAGGCCACCACCACCGTCCAGCAGAAGACGGTTGACAAGATCAAGAGCCTGGGTCTCTCCGTCAGCGGCAACTGACGCCCTGCGGAGGTCAGATCATCCGAGGGAGACCCGCGGTGCCGCCCGGAGCGGCACCGCGGGGCCCCGCAACCGCGTCGAGGAACGAACACCATGAGCGCCCAGACCGCACCACCTCCCGTACCGGCACCGCCCCCGACACCGGTGCCACCCCACGCGAAGGCCGGGCCGGGCCGTCGGCACCGCCACCGCACCGTGCTGAACGCCGCTGGGTTCCTGGTCCCGTTCGGTGTCCTGTTCGCCACCATGATGCTCGCGCCGATCGGATACGCGATCTATCAGAGCTTCTTCACGGTGAGCCGTCAGGGCCTGTTCGGCGGGGCGCGGACCACGCGGTTCGCCGGCTTCGACAACTTCCTCGACGCCCTCCACGACGCGGACTTCACCGCTTCGCTCCTCCGGGTCGCGTTGCTCGGTGTCGTCCAGGTGCCGGTGATGCTCGGTCTCGCCCTCGCGCTCGCGCTGCTGCTCGACTCGCGTTCCGCCCGGTTCAGGAAGACCTTCCGGCTGACCTTCTTCCTGCCGTACGCCCTGCCGGGCGCGATCGCCGCCGTGATGTGGTCGTTCCTCCTCGTGAAGGACATCTCGCCGTTCACCGGTCCGCTGGCGGCCCTCGGCATCCACACCGACTTCCTGTCGGCCGACTGGATCCCGGTGTCGATCGGCAACATGATCACCTGGGGCTGGACCGGCTACAACATGCTGATCATCTACTCCGCGCTGCAGGCCGTTCCCGGAGAGGTGATCGAGGCGGCGACCCTCGACAACTGCACCGGCTGGCGCCTTGCCTGGTACGTCAAGATCCCCCTCGTACGGCCCGCCCTGGTCCTCACCACGGTGTTCTCCGTCATCGGCACCGCCCAGCTCTACACCGAGCCGGCCGTGCTCGCCGCCGCCCGGATTCCCGGTGCCTCCAACAAGTTCAGTCCGATCATGAACACCACGCTGACCGCCTCTCAGGCAGACCCGAACCTCGCCGCCGCCGAATCGGTTCTGCTGGCCCTGGTGACCCTGGTCCTCTCCTTCGGGGTCCTGAAGTTCGCCCAGCGAAGGATGGCCGACGTATGACCACCACAAGCCGCAGCCCGATCGCCACCCGCGGCCCGACGGCCACCCGCAGCCCGCTGCCCGCACGCCTCGTCGTCAACGCCCTGCTCGGCCTGATGGCCCTCTACACCCTCATCCCCCTCTGGTGGCTGTTCGTCTCGGCGACCAAGGGCGAGGGATACCTCTACAAGGGCAGCCCGCTCTGGTTCTCCCACTTCGACCTCGGCGGCAACCTCGGGCGCGTGTTCTCCTTCCAGGACGGGGTCTTCTCCTCCTGGCTGGCCAACAGCGCGCTCTACAGCCTGCTCGGCGCGGCGGTCAGTACGCTCCTGTCGGTCATGGCCGGCTTCGCCCTGGCCAAGTACCGGTTCCGCGGCCGTGAGGCGATCTTCAACGTGATCCTGGCCTCGGTGCTGATCCCGGCACCGATGTTCGCCCTGCCGCTGTTCCTCATGCTGGCCAAACTGCAGCTCACCGACACGTACTGGGCGGTGCTGCTCCCCAGCTTCGTCAGCCCCTTCGGCGTGTACCTCTCCCGCATCTACGCGACGGCTTCCGTCCCTGACGAACTGCTTGAGGCCGCGCGCATGGACGGCGCCGGTGAGCGGCGGACGTTCTTCCGCATCGCGCTGCCGGTGATGGCGCCGGCCCTGGTGACGATCTTCCTCTTCCAGTTCGTGAGCGTCTGGAACAACTACCTGCTGCCCGCGCTCATGATCAACAACGCCTCCAAGCTGCCGGTGACCGTCGGCCTGGTCCAGTGGCGGTCGCAGTTCGCGAACGGCGTGCCCCCGATGCTTCCGATCGTCGGAGCGTTCGTCTCCCTGGTCCCGCTGCTCATCGCCTTCGTGGCGCTGCAGCGCTTCTGGCGCAGCGGTCTGACCGCGGGCGCCGTCAAGTAACAACCCCCACACATCCGCAGCCCCACTCCCCAGAAGGGCAAGCCATGCATCGACCACGCGCTCGGGCGGCCTGTGCCGTCCTGCTCAGCGCCTCGCTCCTGACCCTCGGCGGCGCCTTCCCCGCTGCCGCCAAGCCGCAGGTCGCGTCCGCCGGCGCGACCATCCGCTCCGGGCAGCTGACGGCCACGGTCGACACCGGGTTCCCCCAGGTGTTCCAGTACCGGCTGGGCAAGAGCACCCTTCCGGGCAACACCGGTACGACGCCGCAGGTCAGCATCAACGGCACCGCCTACACGCCCACCGTGACCTCCACGGTCGGCAACGACCGCGTCGACTACGTGCTCGCCTTCCCCTCCATCGACGTCACGCTGAACGTCCGGGTGTCGGTGTCGGGATCCGTCCTGGTCTGGAAGGTCACGGGCGTCACCGAGACCGGGTCGACCAAGGTCTCCACCCTGGCGATACCGGGGCTGAACCTGCTGTCGATCCGGGGCGACCGGCCCGGCGCACAGATCGCCGACGCGTCCGTCTACAAGACCTACTACGCGCCCGGTCCCGACATGGACACCATCGCCGCCGTGTCCTCGCTGCCGACGGACCCCGCACCGCGGCACAAGGCCATCGCCCTGGTCGCCGACTCGACCGTCGCCGCCGGTGTCTCCAGCAACTCGCTCACCTCCTTCGGCGACCCTGTCGACCCGAACCGCGGTGGCAACCTGCTGGTGCGCACCACCAGCTCCGGAGGCGTCAACACGACCGCCGTCGGCTCGGACGTGTGGACCTATCGCGGGCCGGACGGCAAGGTCGTCGCCCTGCCGGAGGCGAAGGTCGTGCTGACCGGCGACGTCAACGGCACCCCCGGCGTCGACTGGCAGGACGCGGCCGTCGCGTACCGGCAGATCATGACCGAGCCGGAGCAGGCGGCGCAGACGAAGAACAACGTGGTCTCCCAGATCGCGATGAACTTCGTCTCCCAGGCGCAGAACCCGTTCGTGAAGACCCTCGACGGCATCAAGAAGATGGCGCTCTACACCGATGGCCTGGGTCAGTCCATCGAGCTGAAGGGCTATCAGGACGAGGGCCACGACGCCGGCCACCCGGACTACGCCGGTCACTACAACACCGGCGCCGGCGGGCTCGCCGACATCAACACCGTCGTCGACGGAGCCGCGGCCTACAACGCGATCGTCGGCGTCCACATCAGCGATGTCGGCCAGGCGCCGCGCAGCAAGGCCTTCCGCTGGGACAAGACGCACAACCCGACCAACCCGGCGGCCCCGTACATCTGGGGCGACACCGCCTTCAGCCTGGACACCGGGAAGGACCTCGCCTCCGGCGACTTCGCCGAGCGGATCGGCTCCCTGGTGCGCGAGGTCCCCAACCTGGGCTTCGTCTACAGCGACGCGTTCTTCCAGACGGACAGCGTCGACTGGAACGCCTGGAAGGAGGCGAACGTCGTCGCGCAGCACAAGCTGCCGATCTACACCGAGTTCCCGACGTACATGTTCCCGTACGTGTCCTGGTACCACGACTCGGCCGAGTACGAGAACGTGGGCATCAACAGCCGGATCCTGCGCTTCGTCTACAACCACGACATGGACGCCTGGATCAAGAACAGCGAGCCGATGCTGGGCGGGGTGCAGAACAAGGCCTCGTTCATGGGCTGGCACAGCGAGCACTCGGTGAACAAGGAGATCGCCGAGGTCTTCACCACCAACCTGCCGGCCAAGTACCTGCAGCACTTCCAGATCACCGACTGGAAGGACGGCGACATCCGGTTCACCGGCGGTGTCTCGACCCGGATGAACGGCGACTCGCCGCAGATCTGGCGTGACGGAGCCCTGGAGCGCGACGGCGACAAGTTCTTCCTTCCCTGGTCGCCGCAGGGCCAGCAGAAGATCTACGCCTGGAACGACGCGAACGAGTCCCGGACCTGGACGCTCCCCAAGGCCTGGTCCGGCCAGAGCTCGGTCACCCTGTACAAGCTCTCCGACACCGGCAAGGACGCGGGCACGAAGATCACGGTCAACGGCGGCAAGGTCACGCTCGACCTCGACGCGAACACCCCGTACGTGATCTACCCGGGCACCCCCGTCTCGGCCCCGACGACCGGCACGTACGCGGACGGCAGCAACACCGGCACTCCGGTGCTGCGCACCGACACGGCCACCTCGGTGGGCTTCGGCACCGGCACCCTGGTCAAGAACGGCCAGTTCTTCACCCGTGACCTCAGCGGCTGGACCGCCGCCTCCACCTCCGGTGACACCTCCGGCGTCTCTGTGGTGACCGACGCCAACGGCTTCCAGAACCTGCGGATCAACGGCTCCCGCGACGGCGAGGTCACCCAGACGCTCACGGGCCTGACACCGGGCCAGACGTACTCCGCCTCCGCGTACGTGTCGGTGACCGGCTCCCGCAAGGCGACGCTCCAGGTCGACGGCAACAGCGCCGACCCGGCCGTCAACTGGATCGACAAGCCGACCCCGGTCCAGACGGACGCCAACAACCGGTTCAGCGGCCAGCGGTTCCAGCGCATGGAAGTACTGTTCACCCAGCCCGCCGGGGCCACCACGGCCACTCTGCACCTGAAGGCCGACGCGGACTCCGACAGCGGTGACACCGTGCTCTGGTCCGACGTACGCGCCATGGCCGTCCCGGGCGCAACCCACCGGGCGGACGGGCACACGTACACCGAGGACTTCGAGCACAACACCGGCGGCGGCTTCGGCCCGTTCCTGATCGGCAAGCACGGCGAGCCGAGCGAGATCCTGTCCGAGTACCACGAGGGGTACACCCGCGACACGATCAGCGGCCGCTATTCGCTGGAGACCATCAACAACGGCTCCGGACTGCAGTTCCGCACCTGGCCCGGATCGATCCGCTTCCTCCCCGGCCACTCCTACCGGGTGCAGGCGGACTACCAGAGCGACATCGCCGGCCAGTACCACTTCAAGGTCGACGGGGAGAACGCCGCCGTCCCGCTCACCGACACGGTCCTCGAACAGACCACGACCGAGAAGCTGACCGGTGCGCCGGCGCCCGGACCGGTGCCGTCCTGGTGGACCGGCCCCTGGACGGACAGCCTGCCGCCCGTGCGGTCGGCCCCGCACAGCCGTCTCGACACCTCGTTCACGGTCGGCGACTGCGGAGACGTCTTCCTGTCCCTCACCAGCGCCACCAACGCCAACGGCGCCGCGACCCTCGACAACCTCGTCATCGACGACCTCGGCACGGAGACCACCGGCCTGCCCACCTGCCGGCCGAGCGTCCCCGGTCCGATCACCGGCGAGGCATCCGACCGCTGCGTCGACATCCCGAACAGCGACAGCACCGACGGCACGCGCGTCGCGCTCTGGGACTGCAACGGCGGCACCAACCAGACCTGGGCCTTCGCCGCGGACGACACGATCCGCTCGATGGGCAAGTGCCTGGATGTCATCGGACACGGCACCGCCGATGGGACCGGTGTCGAACTGTGGGAGTGCAATGGCGGAGGCAACCAGCAGTGGACCTACGACACCGCCACCAAGACGTACAAGGGCGTCGAGTCCGGCAGCTGCCTGACGGCCGTCGGCGACGCCACCACCAACGGCACCCCGCTGGAGATCCGGCGCTGCGACGGCCGTGTCAGCCAGCGGTGGAGCCACCCGTGACGACCGTCGACACCCGCTGACACGGCTGCCACCCGGCTGAGACCCGTGTGACCGAACCGGTGCCGGGCACCGCCTCCCGTCCAGGCAGTGCCCGGCACCCCACATCCATGACCACGACCGAAAGCACCCACTCATGAACGCGCGACCTGCCCTGACCGTCGACGGCCCCCGCTTCCTGCGCGGCGGCCGCGAGCACCGCGTGGTCTCCGCCGCCGTGCACTACTTCCGTATCCACCCCGGACTCTGGCGCGACCGGCTGCAGCGTCTGCAGGCGATGGGCTGCAACACCATCGAGCTCTACATCGCGTGGAACTTCCACCAGCCCACACCCGGTCCGGCCCGCTTCGACGGCTGGCACGACGTCGCCGCGTTCATCCGCGAGGCCGACGCGCTCGGCCTCGACGTGATCGCCCGCCCCGGCCCGTACATCTGCGCCGAATGGGACCTGGGCGGACTGCCGGCCTGGCTGCTCGCCGACGAGTCGATACGGCTGCGCACCTCCGACCCCGCCTACCTGGCCGCCGTGGACCGGTGGTTCGACCAGCTGATCCCCGTACTGGCCGAACTCCAGGTCTCGCGCGGCGGTCCGATCGTCGCCGTCCAGGTCGAGAACGAGTACGGCAGCTACGGCAACGACGCGGCCTACCTGGAGCACCTGAAGGCCGGGCTGCTCGCCCGTGGCATCGACTGCCTCCTTTTCACGTCCGACGGCCCCGAGGCGCGCATGCTCGCCGGCGGCACCCTTCCCGGGGTCCTCGCCACCGCCAACTTCGGCTCGCGCCCCGACGAGGCCTTCGCCTCTCTCGCCGCCGTCCAGCCCGACGCCCCGCTGGTCTGCATGGAGTTCTGGAACGGCTGGTTCGACCACTTCGGCGACCCCCACCACGTCCGGGACGCCGCCGACGCCGCCGAGGCGCTCGACGGGATCCTCTCCGCCGGGGGATCCGTCAACATCTACATGGGTCACGGCGGCACCAACTTCGGCTGGTGGGCAGGGGCCAACCACACCGGCAAGACCCTGAACGAACCGGGCTACATGCCCACGATCACCAGCTACGACTACGACGCGCCGATCGGCGAGGCCGGCGAACTGACCGAGAAGTTCCACGCCTTCCGCGAGGTCATCGGCCGTTACGTGAAGCTGCCGGACACCGAACCGCCCGCCCAGCCGCCCCGGGTCGCCCAGCAGACCGTCCCCGCCACTCCGGTCGCGGGCCTGCGCGACAACCTGGACGTGCTCTCCGTCGCGTCCCACCGACCCGCACCCGAACCGATGGAGAAGCTCGGCCACCACCGCGGGCTCGTCCACTACCGCCACCGCGTCACCGGCCCCGCCGGCCCCGCCACGCTGACCGTCGACGGCGTCCGGGACCTGGCCCAGGTCTTCCTCGACGGGCGCCTGGCCGGCGTGCTCGAACGCGACGACCCGAACCCGACCGTCGAACTGACCATCCCCGAGGGCGGCGCGGATCTGGAGATCCTCGTCGAGCCCTTCGGCCGGGTCAACTACGGCCCCCACCTGGCCGACCGCAAGGGCCTCGTCGCCGGTGTGCGGCTCGACTACCAGCACCTGTTCGGCTGGGACATCCGGGTGCTTCCCCTCGACGACCCGGCCGCGCTGCCGACCACCATCGCCGAGGTGACCGGCGACGGCCCGGTCTTCCACCGCGCCACGGTCGACCTTCCCGAGCCGGCCGACGCCTTCCTCGCCGTCCCCGACAGCAACCGCACCCTGGTCTGGCTGAACGGCTTCCTCCTCGGCCGCCTGCGCACCGAACAGGGCCCCCAGCGCACCCTCTACGCCCCGGCACCCCTGTGGCGCGCGGGTACGAACGAGATCCTGATCCTGGACCTCGCCGGCCCCGCCAAGCCCCTTACCGTCGAACTGCGTGACCAGCCCGACCTCGGGCCCGTGGCGGCAGCGCCCCGGTACTGACCGGAGCACCACCCACGGGATCGCTGGGCCTGATAAGGCGTCACACAACGGCCCCGCTCCGTATGCCGACCGGAAGGACCGCGCACCGGGCGGGGCCCCCGCGGGACTGCGAGAGGAGATCCGGACCGGTCCCGGTCCAAGGCAGCGAATCGATCCTCCGGACAGCCGTCTTCACCGGTCGGCGAGGGTTTCGCTGCTTTATCGCCAGCAGACGCAGAACCTGCTGTTCCTCAGGGCCCGCGGATTCAGGCTGCCTCCCAGAGGCCGACGTCCAGGATCCGGGCGGCCTTGGTGATGCTGCCCGGCATCAGGTGCCGTACGTCCGGTACGTCTCCTCGATGGACTTGTGGCCCATCCATTCCGCGACGTCGGTGATGGGGATGCCGTTGCCGAGGACGTTCGAGGCGAAGTAGTGACGGAAGCCGTACATCCCGACGCCTTGCTCCGGCGGGAGGTTCTCGAAGAGCCTCTTCACCCGGCGTCGCTCCATCGGCTCCGTGTAGTAACCGCCGGGGCCACGCAGCAGGTAGCCGTCCTTCGTACTGCCGTGCTTCTCCTCGTAGCGCTCGATCGCCTCACGTACCGATCGCGGCAGAGGAACCTCTCGGAACGCCCCCACCTTGCGGTGCTTCAGCTTCGCCGGCTTGTGCGTGTTGGAGTGGATCTGCTCGCGCACCCGGTAGACGTCCTGCGCCACGACGTTCTTGACGTTCACCGCCCGCGCCTCGCCGTTTCGCAGGCCGCATCCCGCCATCATGACGATCTCCAGCGCGAGGTCCTCGTCGGCGGCTGCCAAAGCCTTCTTCACATACACAAGGGATGGAATGACCACCTGCTCGCGCACGTATTCCGGCTCCTGGACTCCCTTCACCGGGTCGTCCGCCATGGCCCCCTTGCCATAGGCGTCGCGCAGGATGGTCTTGAGGACCCGGAATATGTTCACCTGGTTCCCCCGGCCGACCCCGTCGCTTTCCATCTCCTCCAGGAACCGCTCGACCACCATCGGTGTGACCGAGTTCAGCTTCCGCGATCCCAGGCGCGGGACGATGTGCACATTGATCGAGCTGTCGACGTGCTCGCCCGTGGAGTAATCCGTCATCTTGCGCTGCCGGGGCCGCCACTGCTTCGCGTACTCCTCAACCGTCAGCTGCCCCAGCTCCCGGCGGGCCGCCGCCACCGACGGCGCGGTCGTCTTCTTCTCCGCGTAGAGCTGTGTGAGGCGCTCCATCGCATCGTCCTGCGTGCCGTAACCGGACTCCTCCCGCTGCCTGCCTAGCGCGTCGCGGAAACGGATCGAGTACGGGTGAGGGCAGCGGGTGGGCCTGGCGCAGCCACAGTCCTTGAAGAAGGACCCCATGCCGCGGGCGAGCTGTCGGGCCATGTACGCACCATCCGTTCCAGCCCAAGATCACGCTCAGGCGCCGTACCGCGGGTCGAGGGTCAGCAAGCGGAGACACGTCCGGGACGCATGCTGACCGTTTGCTGACCTGAGGGGGGCACATGATGCCCCTGACCTGCGGCGACGCCGAATAGTCAGATCTTGGACTTGAACAGAGTGCGCAGCATTTAGGACTCCTGGATGACGGCTCCCTGCCTGCTTTCTGCAGGTCAAGGGCGTCCTCGACCTTACACCGACACCCTCGTTCGATGTTTGTGAGGAACATCGCTCCGGTCAGACGAGACGGCTTCCTACCTGGGCTTTCCCTTCGCACCGGCGTCTGTTGGGACGACCACCCCGAAACGCGCGGGGACTCATGCTGACCGGATGCTGACTTACCTGACGAGCCATCAAACATGCGGGAGGTCCCTCTGCACACACGGACGACGTGCGCCCACCGACCTGTCGGGCACCGACATCGCTCCGGTTCACGGAACACGGCCCCTTTGACCATCAGCCGGTCGACGCTCGACCGCTCCAAAAGTCGGCTCGCTGTCTGCCGCCCGTCCGAGGCCCCTCGGCAGTGTGGAGCTCGCGAGCGAGGCGGGGCCAAGGCGCCAACGCCAGCCCGCCCCGGACCTAAGCCAAGATCACGCGCCCCTGCGCACTTGCGTGCGCCATCCCTCCCTTCCGTACGGTCAGCGCGATGGTGAACCGCTCGCGCACACCGTGAAGGAGAGCTGTTGAAGCCGACCGAGGAAGTGCTCCAGGACCTGACCCAGCCCTCGAACATCTCCGTGCACTCTGATGACGCGCTCGTCGGGAAGGCGAAGGCCGCCATCGCGGCGGACGACGAGAAGCGGAAGGAGAACGAGGATGAGCCGCTCCGCCGGAAGCCCGCCCTCGCCCCGATCTTGCCGACCGAGCTGCTCCGGCAGTTCGAAGTGACCCTCTGGGATGTCCTCCACACCCTCGCCCGGGCCAGCGCCCTGTCGTGGCGCGGTGCGGGCCGGGGGCTGGCGGAGCACTGGGGCGCACTCAAGTACACCCAGGCCCTGGCCGGCGGTCATGACTCCTTCCTCACCCTCACCGACGAAGGCCACCGCATCGCGGACCACTACAAGTCGCTACAGTCCGGCGAGCTCGGCGTCGGTTTCGCGCTCACGCTCGCCGAGCACATGCTGCGCAGCCGCTTCCCCGACCATTCGGTGACAATCGTCCCCGCCGACACGGCGTTACGCGCGGGCTGGGCCCTCACAAGCAGGGACAAGGGCGAGAAGGTGAGGTACCGCTATCGTCCCCAGTACTTCGCGGAGGTCTGGCAGCCGGGCGAGCCGTCCCTCGTCATCCCCCTCGCGTGCAAGGGCAACCACAGCGACCCCGCCACCTCTGCCGAGCAGCTGGCCTCCGCCTCGGCCCACGCCGAAGCGGTACACATCGGTGCGTGGAACGAGACCCCCGGCCTGCTGTTCAGCACGCAGCTCCCGACGGACGGCGGCACGATGACCGTCCACGCCCTCCAGGCACCCGGCAGTGGCGGCCGACTGTCCCCGGTGGAGGGCCGGGAGGCAAACCTGAACGCCCCGCCGTTCCAGGCGAACGTGATGCCGGACATTCACCCGCCGACCAAGGGCCTGATAGCACCGGAGCCCGTACGGGGATGCCACGTGCAAGCGAAGGACTACGCCTGGTTCCAGGAGTCCCTGGCCCACACCACCGCGGCGGGGCTCATGGCCTTCACCGGCTCTGGCCACGCCACCGCCCGCCACCTGACCGACCGGCAAGGCCGCAAACGCTTCACCGGCCTCGAACATGCGGCCAGCATGAGCATCCAGGACGCCGCCCACACCCTTTTCGGCAACGAGTATGTCGGCACCGACCACGTCTTCCGCCTCAACGGCCCCCGCGTCGAAGCGTTCTCCGGCGTGGACGAGGAGATCTTCCAACTCCTCGTCAGAGGCGACGTCGAGGAATACCGCACCCTCGTCCACGCAAGCCGCCACGTCCGCCCCCGCCTCACCTTCGACAAGGACTGGGGCGGCCCCGTCTCCGTCCACGCCGACGGCTCCGTCTTCGCCCTGCGGCTGCTGCCGGGACAGGACGAGGAGCCTCGTTCGAGCTCGTTCCGGTGACCCGCCCCTAATACTCCAGCAGGACTTTGGTGTCTGACCTGGGGTGATGCCGGGCGGCTGGAGTGTAGCGGGACGGTAGCTGGTCAGGGGCGGTCTCGAAGAGACCGCCCCTCGATCGTGCGACAGCGTCGCTGGTAGTGACAGCGGCGGGGCAGCCTCTCCGCGTGATCACCGAGCACGCCGCCGAGCAGTGGGCCCTTGAACTGGACGACCTCTTCGTGACCATCGGCCATCGCTTCGGCCGAGTAGAACTCCGTCGCCGCATGCGCGACTACGTGCGCGGTCTGCTGGCCCCGGTGGCCCGCAAGAACAGCTGGCAGCTGGCCGAACAGGCCGGCCATCCCACGCCCGACGGCCTGCAGCACCTCCTCGCCGGATCGAAGTGGGAGCCCGATGACATCCGCGACGACCTGCAGGAATACGTCGCCGACAAGCTCGGCGAGGCTGACGGCGTGCTGATCATCGACGACACCGGGTTCGTCAAGAAGGGCATTGCCTCCGCCGGGGTTCAGCGCCAGTATTCCGGAACCGCCGGACGGACCGAGAACTGCCAGATCGGCGTCTTCGCCGCCTACGCCGCCACCCGCGGCCGTGCCTTGGTCGACCGCGAGCTCTACCTGCCCAGATCCTGGACCGAGGACCGCGAACGCTGTCGCGCGGCCAAGGTCCCTGACGAGCGGGAGTTCGCCACCAAGGGCGAACTGGCCCGGCGGATCGTGCTGCGATGCCTCGCCTCGCGGCTGTCCATCGCCTGGGTCACCGCGGATTCCGCCTACGGACAGGAGAGCCGCTTCCGCCGACTGCTGGAACAGTCGGGCATCGGCTACGTGCTGGCCGTGCCCAAGTCCCAGTTCACCGTGGGCTGCCCCCGCATCGACGGCCTGTTCGCGCAGGCCCCGGCCGAAGCATGGGAGAAGTTCTCGTACGGCGACGGCGCGAAGGGCCCTCGCGTCTACCACTGGGCGGCGGTCCGGCTGCCAGCGGTCGCCGAGTTCGACTACCAGGGCGAGGTCCCCCACCGGATGCGGTGGGCACTGGCCCGGCGCAGCATCCGCAAGCCCGACGAGATCGCCTACTACCTCGCTTACGCCCCCTTGGAGACCACCGTTCAGGAGCTGGTGCGGGTCGCCGGGGCGCGCTGGGCGATCGAGGAGTGCTTCCAGACCGCGAAGAACGAATGCGGCCTGGACCAGTACGAAGTCCGCCGTTACACCGGCTGGTACCGGCACATCACCCTCGCCATGCTCGCGCACGCCTTCCTGGCGACCACGGCGCACCAGACCCGTGAAAAGGGGGCGGCACCGGTGAGGCGGCCGGGGCCATCGAGTTCACAGTGGCGGAGGTTCGGCGACTCCTGGCAGCTTGTCGTCCCCAGCCCCCGCACCTGCGTGGACATCGAGGCCGACGCCACGCGCTGAGCTGGTCGAACTGGCGCCGCCGACGCCAAGCGGTCGCCCGCCGCTGTCACTACCAGCGACGCTGTCGCACGATCGAGGGGCGGTCTCTTCGAGACCGCCCCTGACCAGCTACCGTCCCGCTACACTCCAGCCGCCCGGCATCACCCCAGGTCAGACACCAAAGTCCTGCTGGAGTACTAATACTCCAGTTAGATTTCGTGTCCTGAGCTGGTGGTTTTCGTTGTCCGGGTATGGAGGCGGTAACTGAAGTCGGCCAGTGGCAGGCCGAGTTGGAGTCGGTGTTCGCTCGGGTGGCGGGTCGGTTCGTCCGGGCGGATCTGCGGCGGCGGATGCGGGACTACGTGCGTGGTCTGCTGGCGCCGGTCGAGCGGAAGAACGGCTGGCAGCTGGCCGAGTGGGCCGGCCATCGTGATCCGGCAGGCCTGCAGCACTTGCTCAATGGCGCCCGGTGGGACGTCGAAGCGGTCCGGGACGACCTGCGCGACTATGTTGCCGAACGGCTCGGCCCGGGTGGGGTACTGATCATCGACGACACGGGGTTCATCAAGAAGGGCACCACGTCAGCCGGGGTGGGCCGGCAGTACACCGGAACCTCGGGAAAGATCGACAATTGCCAGATCGGGGTGTTCGCCGCCTACGCCTCCAGCTCGGGCCGGGCTCTGGTGGACCGGGAGCTCTACCTGCCCAAAGCCTGGACATCCGACCGTGAACGCTGCCGGGCTGCGAAGATCCCTGACGAGCGGCGCTTTGCGACCAAGGGCGAACTGGCCCGGGACATCGTCCGCCGCTGCCTCACCGCCGGCCTGCCCGCCGCATGGGTCACCGCGGACGAGGCCTACGGACACGACTGGCACTTCCGCCGCCTGCTCGAGCAACTCGACATCGGCTACGTGGTGGCGGTGCCGAAATCCCAGCAGATCAAGTCCCTGGCCGGTATCTGGCGCATCGACCAGCTCATCGAAGAAGCACCGGGTGAGGCCTGGCAACGACTGTCGAGAGCACCTCCAACAAACCCCGGGAGCAGAAACGTTCGACTCCGGCAAGGCGGCGCACGAGCACACGATGGACAGCGGTCGTGCATCAAAAGGCTGATGCCCACCTATTCAAGGCATGGCCAGCGTCATATACCCCCGTGCTAGCCTCATGCTCTCACCGCGCAGGGACGCGCAGGGCAGCGGGTAGCTGTGGCTCGAAGGGTGTGGAACATGAGCAAGTTACGAGTACCCGAACTGCGTCTCCACGATGCCGTGATCATCGTTCCGGGCATCATGGGCAGTGCCCTCAAGGACGTCGAGAGCGGCAAGCAACTGTGGGGTGTCGGGCGACTCTTCGGCTACACGGCCCGCATGCACACGGACCGTCTCAAGGCCCTTGGACTCACCAAGGGCGAACGCGACGGAGCGACAGGGAGAGTCGAGCCGTCCGGCCTGCTCAACATTGCCGACAGCCTGCCGGGGCTTGGCCGGGCTCAACCCTACAACGAGCTCGTGAGCGAGCTGCGCCGCGCGGCGGTAGACCGTAGCGCGGTCCTCCCGTTCCCGTATGATTGGCGACTCTCGGTCCAGCACAACGGCGGGCTGCTCGCCGATCAAGTCCGCCGCCACCTCAAGGCCTGGCGCCACCATCCAGCCCATCGTCACTATCTCGAACGGCATCCCGAGGCCGGACCGGCCCGGTTGATCTTCGTCGCCCACTCCATGGGCGGGCTCCTCGTACGTGAGCTCATGCTTCACAGCGACCTCCGTCCCGACATCCGGGCGGTCATGACCGTCGGCACGCCTTTCTCCGGATCGGTGAACGCCGCTGTCATGCTCAACTCCGGCACGGGAGCACCGCTCCCCCTGCCCCGGACCGCCCTGCGGGACGTGGCACGCACGATGCCCGGCATATACGACCTCCTCCCTTCCTACCGGGCCCTCGACCTCGGCATCGACTCGCGGGTGCCGACCGCCGACGACCTGATCGCCCTGGGTGGCCGACGCGATCTGGTCGAGGAATCCCTTCGGCGCCGAGACGCCACACAGGGCATCACCCTGCCCGACCACAGCATGATCGTCGGATTCGGCAAACGGACGCTGCAGAGCTACCACATGGCGGGCGACTCCGTGGTCGGCATGGAGGAGATCCTCGTACGGCATCCCGACGACCACCGCGTACTACTCCACCCCGAAGGCCGACCCCGCAGGGAGAACCGCAGGGGCGACGGCACGGTATACCAGTTCGCCGCGCATCTGCCGGGTGCCCGCGAGAGAGCGATCCCGGTCTACCAGGAACACGGCGCTCTGGCCCGCAGCCGCACCGTCATCGACCTGGCGTGCGGGATGCTGCGCGGTCTGCGTCACCCCGACGAGCTGGGAGCCATGCTCGGCGACGGCTCGTTCGATCTAGACGTCCCGGAATGGGCCGAGCCCGGCGCTCCCTTCACGATCGAGGTGTCAGGGTGGTCCGGAGGCGCCGATCTGAGCTGTAGCGCCAAGGAGATCAGCGGGCACGGCGACGTCCTGTATCCGGAGTTGAAGCCGCTTCCGGGGGAAGACGGCAGGCTGAGGGCGACGTGTGTCGCCTCCCTGCCGGGGCTGTACGAGATCGAGGTCGTCGGCGGCAGCGAGCCGGTGACACGCCTCGTTCTGGTGTTGGCATCGGAGTGGCAAGCCTGACGAAATGACGTCGGATTCCTATGAGACGCGAGCCGAGGTCGCCAGCACGTTCGCGGTGCATGTACTGCCTGTGGGGCCGGTGATCGGTTTCCAGGACGCGGACACGGTCAGCGAGGCCGCGCTAACCGCGGAGGTTCTGCGGAGGCTGGGCGGGGAGGCCGTCGCTCCCCCGTTGACCGGTGGCATGGTGCAGTCACTCACTGATGCCGACGAGGCGCTGGCCCGCTGGGCCGGCGAACACGATGATGGCAACTCGCGATGCCCTTCCGCCCTGTTGTGGTTCGGTCACGGCCGGGTGAGTCGCATGGGATCGGTGTTGCTCGTGCCGGGCTCCAAGAAGCGCGGGAACACCCGGGTTACACCCGAGATGCTCGCCCACTACGTACACGCCGATCAGCTCAGACGGAACCATGACGAAACGCATTGGTCGCTGGTAGTGCTCGAGGCGTGCAACTCGGAGAACTTCGCGAGCGACCTGGCCGGCCTGTTCAACGGGACCAGACAAGAACGGACGCGGTCGCTGCTGTTGATCGCTACAGGCAAGCCGTCGGCACAGGGCTATCTGGGCACGTTCCGCACGGTACTGGAGAAGTTCCTCTCCACGAAGAAGACCTCTCACGATATTTTCAACCTGCGTGAGCTGCAAGGCTACTTCAAGAGCCATCAATGCTACGCCGAGCTGGTGGGCGACGAGACGGGTGTCGAGCTCGCCCTCGCCGTCCATGACAGGGTGCCGCTCACCGGGGCGACCACCGTGGCGGAAGTACAGCGACAGCAACGCCGCTACGACGAGGCACCCGGGGCATGGCCGCGCCGATCAACCCCGCACAAGGCGGCGTTCCTCGAAATGGTTCCTGACTTCACCGGCCGGACGGCGCCCCTGCGCGCGATCGCCGAATGGTGTGCCGGTGACGCCGAAGCAGCGGTGCTCGCCGTCACGGGCGCGCCCGGCACCGGCAAGTCCGCGCTGCTGGGGGAAGCGCTGCTGCGGTGGTCTCAGCCCGCCCGGGAGACGCCGGAGAGCACGAGCGACCCGTCGGACGTCGGTGATCCGGTCGAGGGGGCCGATCGCCCCGGCGCACCGACTCCACCGATCGTGGCGGTCCTGCCGCTCACGGGGAGCACGGCTGCCGACGTCGTCCGACAGCTGGCCGAGCAGCTCGACGCCCCTCCCGCCGACACCGGACAGGATGAACACGACGAGAACGATGCAACACTCGACGCCGTACGTCGGCACCTAACGCAGCTCACTGGGCGCTCCTCCGAGACCGACAGCGCCCCCGCCGAGGACGGCCAGGCATTCCATGACGCCCCGGCCACGGGGACACCGATGGGCGCACTGATCGTCGCCGACGCCCTCGACGAGGCCAGGGACCCCTTCCGTATCGCCGGCCTGTTGCGGGAACTCACTACAATTCCCGGCGTCCGGCTGCTCATCGGCACCCGGCCGACTCGGTGCCCCGTCGTGCCGTCCGCGCAGCCGTCGGCCGGAGGCAGCAGGGACCTCGACCTGCTCGGCGTGTTCGGATCGGCATCCCGGCACGCCCGCGTGCTTGCTCTCGAACCGGATCCGTCGGCGGCTCGCGCGTACGCGGAGCGCAAGGTCCGCGGCATCCTGCGGAACCATTTCCCAGGCGACACCGACCGACACGAGACGGTCACGTGCACTGTGGCGAGCGCCGTCGAGGGTCATGTACGGGACGGCTCCTGGCAGTTCCTCCAGGCGTCCTTGGTGGTCCAGGAGATCGAGCAGCGCCCGGCCCTGCTTGCCCCTGGCCCCGACGAGCGGGCGGCCCTCGCCGCGATGCTGGAACGCGACCAGAGCGGCCTCTTCAGGGCCGCGGTCCAGCGCATCACGACCGGGCTCCCGGCTGCGGAGCCGTTGTTGCGGGCGCTGGCCTGGTCACACGGACGCGGGCTTCCGCTGGCGGACGGCATCTGGGCGCACGCCGCGGCGGGGATCGCCGAGACCGACGCTCCCATCGACGACGAGCAGCTGGAACTGTTCCTGAACCGGGCCGCCGCGTACATCCTCGTGGACGGGGAGGACCGGCGCAGTGTGTACCGGCTTGCCCACCGCACGTACGCCGAGCAGCTGGTCGGGGACAGTCCGCCGGAGGGCAGGTTCGACATGTTCCATGCCCTGTTGGAGCTCGCGGCCTCCCAGGTCGAATCCGGGCGGCCGCTCAGTCCTCATCTGGCCACGCGCCTCGCGGAGTATGCGGCGGACTGCGGTGCGGCCGGCTGGGAGGCGCTGGCCGCCCGGCCCACTGTGGTCGACCAGCTACCGCCGGCTTCTCTCAGCTCTCTCGCTCTCACTCCGAGACAAGGTGCGGGCATCGCTCCGGCCGATCTGCCCGTAGAAATCCTGGGCACGGTCGCCTCGGCACATCTCATCAAAGAGTCGGATCCTGGAGACAGGCCCGGGCTGCGCCAGCTCGGGGGCTTGCGGGCAACCGGTCTGCCGCACCCCACGGGATCCAGCGCGGACTGGGAGGTGGCATGGGGACGGTTGCACCATGTACCCCTGCATCTCCAGCTCGGGGGGTCCCCGTCGGCGATCACCGCGATCGCCGCGCGTGCCGACGCCCCCTGGCTGGTCACCGGCTCCCTCGACGGATCCGTGATGGTGTGGGAGCCGTGGCGAGACCACCACCCGATCGCCCTGCTGAGCGAGTCCGAGAGCCCGGTGACCGCGCTCGCCGCGTCCGGGACCCCGCACAAGGACAGCGGTGAAGGGGGTTCTGGCACTGGTCTGGTAGCCGTCGCCCACGCCGACCGGAGCGTACGCCTCTGGGACACCGACGTCGACCGGCACACACTGGGATACGCGGTCTGCACGGAGTCGGTGCGGGTCATCGTGCCCCTGGCGGACGGGTCCCGCCGGTTCCTGCTCGGAGGTGAGTCCGGCTACCTCGCTCTCCTCGGTCCGGACGGAGCGCTGTCCCCGGCAGCAGAGGCGGTCGCCCCGCGTGACGTGGTGGGGCTGGCACAAGTCCCTGGCCCGGAGGACACGGCCCTGGTCGTGGCGGCCTACCAGTCCGGGGATTTGGCCCTGTGGGCGATAGACGGCAATGTACCCACGCTCCTCCACCGGGCGAGCGCGCGCACGGCGCTGGCCGGACTCGTACCCGCCCCCACCTCGGCAGAGCCCAACCGGCTGCTCGCCCTAGCGGAAGACGGCCGCCTCGGGTACTGGCGTGTGCGAGCCAGTGGCAGTGCTCCCCGTGTCCTGCTTGACACTGCGGCAGATCTGCTCCAGGCATGCAGCGGTGCCGATCCCGTCCTGGCCGTGATGCCTGTGGCCGACGGGGACGGAGTTCCGCTTGTCGGTGACCGGCGGGGGGTCATACAGCTCGTGCGGCCGGCTGCCGCGCCCGGTCGTCCCGAGCTCCTCGAAACGTCGACCGGGAGCAGACCGATCAGGGCGATCGGCGTCCTGCTCGGCCCCCAGGGCGACGGCGTACTGGTCACCGTGGCCGAACGCGACTCAAGGGTCCACTTCTTCGACCCCGCCTCGGCCACGAGGGCCAGTGTCGCCCCTGTAGGGCCCGAGTCATGGGTCGACGACATGCGACGGCACGTGCGTGCCGAGGGTACGGAGACCCTGGTCGTAGCCGAGCAACGGGCCGGCCGCCGAACCGTGCGGGTCCTGCGCGCGACGGACGGTGCCCTGATGGAAGTCGCCCCGCCTTCCGACGAGGCTGCGGATGGTCCCCAGGACCCCTCGCGCCCGTCCTGGGCCGACGGTGAACACTCGGGGTCCATCGTCGACTGCGTGACGCTCGACGAGCCGGGAGGGGGCCCGGAGGCCCGCATTAGAGTGACCGCGGGACGCGAAGGAACCATCGTGGTGTGGCGCGAGGAGCCGTCCGGCCGGCGGCCGGTACGGCGCATCCCTCTGGGATCACCGTGCGTGCGGCTCACGGCACTCGCATCGGGACGGCTCGCCATCGCCACAGACGACGGCGTGGTGGTGCTCAGGCTCGATTCCCTCGCACGGGCCGTGCACGGTGAAGGAACCGAGGAGACACATGGATGAGGAACTGTCGCCCCGACGCATCGAGGACCTGCTGGACGATCTGTTCACCGGCAAAAAGGCACGTTACGGCCACTACAAACGGGTGGGCGACTACCAGGAACTGATCAGAGGCAGGCTGATCCACCTCGTGCTGCGCAACGTCGAGCACGCCATGGACGTACGCGAAGTAGCGCTGTTCCTCAACGTCCAGCGGGTTGGGGGAGAGCTATGGGACCACGAGGTGCGCAACCTGTTACGGCTAAAAATGCTCGGCCATCCGGCGCTGCCGGAGATCGTGGAGGGCAGGTCCGACCACAGCTACCGGGTCGCCTTCATCATGACGCGGCTTGAAGGGTTGCCACTCTCAGAAAACTGGCGGTCCGTCGTGGAGGAGTGGGCCGTACAGCACCCCGTGGTGGCCTTCGAGCAGTTCAGCCTCCTCCTAGACGCGCTCAGCCAACTTCACGGCACGCGGATCGTGCACCGGAACCTGACCTTGGGGGCCGTCCGCGTCAGTCCGAAGCAGGACAAGCCGGCTCTGACGACCCTGTCCCTGGCGCGGTTCGAACTCAGCGCACTGCTCAACAATCTGCTGCAGTCCGTCCACGGGCCCAGTGGCAAGGCGGCGTACGACGAGGTCGTGAAGGCGATGTTCCTCATCCCACCGTCGGGCGTCACCAAGGCTCATCATCTGGCGTACCTGGCACCGGAGAGCCACCCTGCCGTCTTCGGTGACGTACGGCTACGCCGCCTGGACCACGGCAGCACCGATGTCTTCGGCCTCGGTGTCCTCGGGTGGGAGTTGTTCGTCGGCTCCCTGATGGACCGGTTGCCCGAAGAGTACGCAGGTGTCGAAGCCGCGGAGGGAGACGAGCTCCCGCCGGCTCTGGGCCGACTGCACAGGGCCATGCGTCGCGAGCTCGACCTCAACCCAAGGCTTCCCCGGCCGCTGCGCACCGCGCTGCTCGGGATGCTCGCCGACTCACCCACGGAGCGCAGCACTTCCTTCGAGGCGTCAGCAGCCCTCCAGCGCGGCTGGTCGAGCATCTGTCTGGCGCTGGAGCCGGTGCCAAGCGGTTCCAAGGCACGGCTCCTGGCGTTCATGCCCGACCAGTCCGTGACAACGGTCCACACGAGCCGGGGGTGGACGGACCACAGCCCCGACACCCCCCGGGGATGCCAGGAGCTCCAGGCCTTCCTGGAGGAGGAACTCCGCGAGGCGGAGCTCGTCCACTGGCACGGCGGTGCCGTCGGCTTCGTCGACGGTGATCCTCGCTCATTGGGCGACGCCCAATGGGTGCTCATCGGACAGCAGGCGGTGTGGTTCTGCGCGTTCCTCTTCGACCTCGACGCGATGGGCCGTCGGACGGTGACGCACAACGATACCCTCGTCATCAAGTACCTCGTGGACAAACGCTTCGCGTCCGAGATCCTGTCAGCCAAACCCAAACGACGCATCGGCAAGATCGATCTGGTGCCATTCCGGCTGGGACAGCCGCTGGCCGACGAGCAGGAGGGCCGCCCGTCGTGGAAGGATCTGATCGACGCCGTCCAGAGCACCGAGCGGAGCGCCCAGAGCGCCGAGGTCCAAGAGATGCTGCGGGCCGTCTCCTTCATGCTGGACTTCCAGGGTGTGGTCCTCCGTTCCCGTCAGTATCCCTACACGCTCACCCATACGGAGGACGGTCGTCTCGTACTGACGCAGGACAGCGGCAGGGAACGCAGATGGTTGCACGGGGACGAGCTGCTCACCGCCTACTGCACGGACTCCCGGCGCCGACCTCCCCTCGGCGACTTCGCCCGAAGCCTCCTAGCCGAGAACGACCAGGCAAAGGTCTCGGTGGTGTACGACAGGCCCACCCCGCGCTTCGGTGGCGACTCCTTCGACGTACGGGTGAAGGAGCGCCTCGACGCGACGTCGATCGTCGTCGAGGCCGCACCGGGCAAGGAGATTCCCGACAAGGGATGGATCAGACCCCAGGAGGATCGCGGCACAGAGGTCCAATTGCGCCGGGAGGCCCGAGGGCTGGGCTCGCTACGCCAAAAGATCGGGCTGGCGCGCATACTGCACACGCCGGAGTCCATCGAGCTGCATGGCGGACGCGACACGACACTGACGATTCCGGCGCGGCCCGGTGAAAAGCCCCTGCGGGGCAAGGCCTCCCGGGTCATCACGGACATGCTGCGACTCCACCCCTTCTATGCGCTCCAGGGACCGCCCGGCACGGGAAAGAGCACAGTGGTCTCCCATGCGCTGCGTGACTTCCTCAGGACGGAGCATGGCGCCCGGGTGCTCGTGAGCGCTCAGTCGAATGACGCCCTGGACCAGTTGGCCGGGAAGTGCCTGGAGTTGCTCAAGCCGGTCATCGCCGATCAGTCGGTACTGATGCTCCGTGAACTGCCCCGCCGCAAGGACGCCTATGACCTGCCGGAGGAGTTGCGCTCCTTCACCGCTGAAGCGATCGCCGAGGATCTCGTGAGGCGTATCGAACAGCGGGTCACGGACAGCCACAGCGGCGCGCGCAACCCGTCGGAGCAGGCCCTGATGCTGCGATGGGCCGAGGTCGCCCAGGCGAACATGGTCGAGCTGACCGAACGGATCCGCGCCAGTGCCGACATCGTGCTGGCCACGTGCTCGATCGCGGGCACGCTCACCGACGAGGTGCGGGATCCGTCCGATGTCTTCGACTGGGTGATCATCGAGGAGGCCGCCAAAGCCTGGCCGACCGAGATCATCATGCCGCTGGTCCTCGGAGTTCGGTGGACCCTCGTGGGCGACCATCTGCAACTCGGGCCTCACCGGGCCGAAGACATCAAGGCGTTCCTGGACGGCCTGGGCCGACACCCGGACGAGCGCATCAAGCTGCATTACGCGGCCCGCGACAGCTACCTACGCTTCGTGCAGATGTTCGGACGGTTCTTTGAGGGGCGAGGCTCTAACCAGCCGGCGGAACCCACGTACCCAGTAGACACCCTCGACACACAGTTCCGCATGCACCCCGTCATCGCCGAGCCCTTCGCGCGGGCGTTCTATCCGGACGGCAGCGGCGGCACCTTTCTCGCACCCGATCCCGACATCAACGAGTACCACTCCGCCACCGATCCGGAATTCCTGAGAGGCGCTCCCCTGGTCTGGCTGGACACGTCCAAGTACCCGGGCTGCGAAGACATCGGGTACTGGTGGAATCCGGGTGAGGTGGACCTGGTCGAGGACCTGGTCCGAAAGCTGCGACTCGACAGCACGCCCGACCCGAGGAAGCTGGTCGTGCTGACCCCGTACCGCAAGCAGCGCCGCGAGCTGGAACGCGGCTTCCTCGACGGGCGGGTGCACACCGTCCATTCCTTCCAGGGCGGCCAGGCGAAGACGGTGATCGTCTCTCTGGTCCGCAGCTCGGAACGGGGCACGGAATCGCGCCAGAACGTAGGGCACACCGCCCAGGACGACGTGATCAACGTGATGCTGTCCCGGGCGCAGCAACTTCTCGTGGTCGTCGGGAACCTGCCGCACTTCGAGCGTCATGGCGGTCCTGCCTGGCAATCCGTGATCGACACGTTCCGCCAGGTCGGCAGAATCGTCGATGCCTCGACAGGCCAGATCATCGTCGACGCCACGGGAGACAGCCGATGACCGAGACAGTCCTTGTCGCCATCCCATGCCGCGTCATCACCCTCCGGATGGAACTCGGTGCCGAAGAGGGAGCCTCCACGCTTGAGGACCTCGTGCTCCGCGCCGTGGCCGCGGGGCGCGACACCATCCGGGCACTGAGCGAGCTCTTCTCCCTGCCGAGCCGCCTGATGCTCGACGTCGTACACGGTCTGTGGAGCAGAGGGTTCCTGGCCGTCGACTTCACCACCAACACGCTGGAGACGACCCAGGGAGCCCAGCCCGGACTGGGCGAGCAGGGAGGCCGGCCCATCCCCTCCAAGGTGCAGGCCCGAAAGTTCCTGTTCGACCCGGTGACAGCTGCCGTCCTGCTGCACCGGAAGGGCATGGACCGGATTCCCAACGGGGCGATCGCCATGCCTCTCGCGCGAGGCATCTCGGAGACCGACATCCCCCAGACCGAGCTCCTGCGCGCGGTCCGCGAAGCGGTCCGCGTCGACCGCAGGGAACGCGGCGTGCACGAGCGAGTGCTGAACGTATCGTTCGCTAACCCGATGCTGAACTCCTCCGAGCCCGTGCACTGGAACACCATCGAGGCCGTGGTGAACCGGGACCCGGTCACCGACGTGGTCACCGCCAGCCCCGTCCAGATGCCTCAGGGCTGGGGCAGGCGGGCAGTTCAGCTCTTCCAGGCCAGAGTGAGCGACCTGGTACGCAACCGACCCGACAGCAGGTTCGTACAGCAGCTGCTGTCCCGCGAAGTGCTGAAGGTGGTACCGCCCGACAGCCTGCGGTCGCTGCTGGTCGAGCTGGACCGCCTGGCCGACGGTCTGCACACCGTCTCGCCGGATTCCCTGCCATCCCTGCACGAAGAGCTGCGGGGCAAGGCGGGCAAGGTACTGCACCAGCTTGCCGAGGCCCGCCGCGCCAGGTGCTCCGTGGCGGCGGTGGCTCCTGGAGCGGGCGTGGAGTGGGTGGTGAAGGATCTGATCGAGCAGGCGGCCCACCAACTCGTCCTAGCTTTACCGCAGATCACCTACGACGCCCTGCACCCCGTCCTGCCGTCGCTGGAACTCGCTGCGAAGCGCGGCGTCAGAGTCGTGTTCCTCTGGGGCGACTCCCCGTCTGCCGTGCTGAAGGGCAAGGTGGCGACGGCACTGTTCGACCTGCAGTCCCGTTTCTCCGAGAACGTCCTGCTCGAACGGCGCAGCAGCAGTTGCGCAGCGTCCCTAGTCGTCTGCGACAACCTCTACGCGTACGTGGGGTCCAGCAGCCCGCTGGCCACCAATACCGGCTCCGGTGTGCTCGTCAACCCGGCGGAAGGCACGAACGAACCACCGAGTTGTGTGGCGGACATGCTGAGCTGGGCGCGGCGGACCTATCCGTACTGGGAGACGGGCCAGAACATCGCCCTTCTGCCGACCGACTTCGGAGGACAACGAGGCACGGACCTTTCCGAGGACGTCGACTCGACACCGCCTAACTTCTCACTGCCGGAACTGAAGGAAGACTGGGCCGATGACACGGTCGCCAGCGCCACGGTGTGGGCCGCGCAGTGGGGCCGTATGCTCCGTGGGCTCTTGGAGGCGGTGGAGAACGTCTACCGAGGCCAGCCGGTCGTGCGGGCGGTCTGGGACGGCATGTACGCCGATCTGATCCAACAAGCCATCGACAGTGCGACCGAGCGGCTGGCCATCACCGACGACTCCGCCGAGACAGAGACGTGCACGGATGCCCTCGGTCAGCGACTGTCGGGCCTTCGGGACAAGGGCGTCGTGATCCATCTCCAGCATCCGCCGCTCAAGGACGGCCGCAGAGCCCCCCGCAGTTACACCGAGCTCCACCGTCGCCTCGGCGCGGAGGGGACGCTGCGGAACACGAAGGCACGGGCGCGAGCGACGTTGTCCGACCACGAGACCGTCGTCGGTAGCTACCGGCCGCTCGGCAACAGGCCGGTCAACCCGGCCCGGGGGCCCGCCCCCACCGAACTCGGCCTGCACATCATGAACACCGCCTTCACGACTGAGTTCGCCAGCGAGCTGGGCATTCGCGACTGGTTCGGGGACGACACCACGGACGGCGGAGACGCCGTCGGTGCCCACGACTACCTGCCGCCGCTGCCTGCCCTCGCGTCAGCGCCTGTCGCATCGGACGATTGGGCAGTTCTGAACAACCGCCGGGCATCCGGCACCGCCTCGCCCGAGCGCCTGCGTACCGAAGCCGCAACGCTCCTCTATGGTTCCACCGGCTCCACGGACCAACGTCTTTGGTGGGCACGCTGGCTCCTGCACGACGCATGGCAGAGGCACGCCTTCATGGAAGCCTTTCTGCTGGCTCCCCGGCTCGGCAGCGGGGAGACCATGCCCGTGCCTCTGGCCGCCGTCGCGGCGCCGCTCGAGCACGGTCCGCTGGGCGAACAGCTCTACTACAGCGCGCTGGAATTGTCCGACGCTCCGCGAGAGCACCGCACGGTCGCTCTGATCGGCGCTGTCGCGGAGATGCTGCTGCACGGGGGCAACACCGGCCTACTGGTTTGTGAAGCGCTGGCCGGCTCGGATCCAGGGGAGTCTAACGGGCTACCGCCAACCTGGCTCCTGCTGGCGCGGGAGGCCGCGCAGTGTTTCGACTCATCCCAGGCTCCCTTGCCGCTTAAGGAGATCAATGCCTGGGCCGAGCAGCAAAACCAGTCGATGGCCATCCGGACGGGCTGGGTCCGGCTGGTCAAGGAGGTGAGCGACTTCGAACGGGGGGAGCAGCACTTCAAGTTCCTCGACGGCAAACGGATGCATCGAGCGATGTTCCGGCCTCCTGAGGGACTCTTCGCCCGGGTTCTGGCCATGGCCGGGGAGGACGTCGACCCCGAGTTCCAGGTGAGCACCGCCGCCGGACTGCCCATCACCGAGCTGGACGCCCGTCTCCACATGGATCAGCTCGCCTTGAGCCAAGGACTCAGAAAGGTCGAATGGAGCAACCACCTGGCCTACGCAAGGCGGGTGGCAGACGTGATGAGCGAAGCCAGGCGCCTCGCGCAGCTCTCCGCGACCGAGGCGGAACGAAGCACATCGAGTTTCGCGGCCGCAATTCTCCCGGTGCTCACTCCGGACCAGACCGCCTTCGCGCGGCTCCTCGGTCGTGCGTGGCCCACCCTCCTCGACGAGGCCGACGGCTTGGGGGAGCCTGCCCGCCATCCCGCGATGGCTCTCCTGAGTGCTCTCGCCTCACTGCCTGTGATCGGAAGGGAAGACAGTTGACCGGGATTTCACGCGAACTACTGGAGAGCTGGCCGGGCCGTGTCCGTTTCCCTGGCGTGCTGATCGCCCTGGCGGCGCACGGCCGAGCCGACGACGGAGACCGGGACGGCTCCGGGGCGCGACCCGTCGCGGCCGAGCTGGACAGCGATCCACTCGCCGAGGCCGTGCTCGTCCACGTAGGGGGCGTGCCACCGCGAGCAGCCTTCGACGCGCTCCTGGAGAAGGGAGAGCACGATGCGGCGGAACGTGTTCTCGCCGATGAACTGCATCGAGAAGGCCACCAGGCGGAGGTGCTGACCCGCCGGCTGGAGGAGTCCCGCGAGGCAGGGGCGGAGTCGGTCCGACAGCGGGTGTCCGAGCTGGCCAGACGAGCACAGGCCGCGGGGATCTCCTTCGAGCGTCCGGACATGGCGTCGCTGATCAGGAAGTCACGGTCGCGGACTGTGAGTGCGGAAGCGGCGCTGACGACGATCGAACGTGAAATCGAAGACGGGATCACATCGCTGGGGGAACAGCTGGAACTGATCGTCGCCGAACAGGAGCATGCGCTCGTCGGCACCGAGGCCCGTGTGAACCAGCACACCGGCGAACTCGTCACAGCGTCCCGCGTGCGGGCGCTGCTGCGGTCGGGCGAACTGGTGGCGGCCCAAGCACTGCTGAACCGGGAGCCGCTCGGCGCCCCCATTCCGGAAGCGCTGACGGCGTTCCCTGTATGGGACGAGCTGTGGACTCCCCACACCCTCCTTGAGTACCATCTGAACCCGACGATGCGCAGGCCACCGGAGTTCAGCGCATGGAAGGCTGCCGACGAGTCCGCAGAAGTGCTGCTCACCGCCTTCGACCGGCTGCAGCGAGAGTCCTCGCCCGCAGCAGCGGTAAGCTTCGCCGACGCGCTGGGCCGCTTCCTGGGGGGACCAGGGGAAGGTGCCGTGGCCGCTCCCATTGATGGCGGTTACTTCACCTCCTTCGACGTGCCCCGGGATGAACCCCTCTCCGGGCTGATCCCCACGGGTCGGATCGACCTCTACGTCGCCGACCCGGAGACCACCACGCCTCCCGAGGCCCTGGCGGGTCTCGGTGACCCGCATGTCGCTGTCGGTCCGGGTCTGTTGGCCACCGGGTACAGCGACCGATCCCTCACCGCCGTACTCGGTCTGCGCGACCTGCTCGGACTCGTCGTGCTGGAGGCCGACCGCGGTACCCGCATGCTGGCCATCCTTGCCCGGCAGTGGCCGGTGGACGCTCTCATCGGAGACAGCCCGGCAGCGCTGGAACGAATCCTCGGGGCGTCACCCGAAGCGGCCTGGCGAACCCTGCGATGGATCACCTACCTGTCGTTGGGCGGCGGCCCTCCCACGGTGCAGGCAATGGAGCACTGCACTGGCATGGAGCCCCGGCTCCTCGGGACGATGCTCCGGTACGCCGAGACCGCGATCGACCGGTCCCCGCACATGGAACTGTGGGCCGCGGAGAGCGGCGGCTGGCGGAAAGACTCTCCACTGCTCCACGCGCTGCGGTCCGAACTCCTGGCGCAGTGCGGTGACCAGGCGGCTCGGGTCGCCTGGTGGGCGGCCCTTTCGATCTGTGACGAGGAAGACGGCCGGGTCGTGGCCGAAGACCTCGGGGAGTGGGCCGAGATCTGCTCGGGGTGGGCTGGTGCCAGATCCGAGGCCCTCAAGGGAACAGCAACGCTGGTGAAGCGTGGCCTGCTGGTCCCCACGGAACAGGACGCCGACCGGAGTCGCTCGACGCTGGGCGAGGAAGAACAGCTTGCGGCAGAAACGACGGACCTCGTCCTGCGCGTCTCCCTGTGCGGAGCTGTCCGCGCACTCCGTGCCACGGCCGAGGCCGAGCTGAGCACGCTCCTCGAGGAAATGGAACGAGCCGCCGTCAGCGGGGCGCCGGTCGACACTCCAGCGGCCACGACTCCCGCTCCCTCAGCACGTCGTGCGTGGACGCCCTGGCATCGCAACCGCTTCGCACCCGTGCCGGCGTATGCCACGCTCCTCGCAGCTGAGCAGTCGGGAGCCAGCGCCGAGGAACTCGCAGACCTCTCGGAACGCGCGAGCGAGGAGCTCCTGACCTCCTCTCCCCACGATCTTTTCGCACGAGCGACGCCACGGGTCGCGGACCTGGGAACGGTCCTGCCAGAGCTGACTGCCCTGTGCGGGGAGCAGTATCCGGACCTCCACCTCGACCTGCGCTGCCCGCCCTCGTTGCGGGTGGACATCCCGGCTCCCCTGCTGCGCGCCATCCTGTACGAGGTGCTGGACAACGCCGCGGAAGCTCTGGAAGGCGTTGGTACCGGTCTCATCCAGGTCTCCGTGTCGGAGGAGAGTCCCGAGGTGATCGTCGAGGTCGCAGACAACGGTCCGGGCCTCCCGGAGGAGGCGCGAGGCCGGAGGGTGTTCCAGCCGGAGTGGACCACTCGTGGCCCCGGTCGTGGGTGGGGGCTGCACCGGGTCCGGAAATTCCTCCAAGCCTTGCCGAATCCTGCGGTGGAGGCAGAGGTGGAGGTCTTCCGCTCCTCCCATCCGGCGCTGACGGGCGCCGCCCTGCGGCTCGTCCTTCCAGAGCCTGAGCCCTCGGACTCGTGAGCAGCGGACCATACACCCGGCTCGGATCACCGCTACTGACGCCGTGCGGACAGCTGCGGTTCCCAGGTAGCGAACTCAGGTCGCCCCTGCACGCTCAGAGGCCCAAGTGTACGGACGCCAGCTGATCACGCCCCGACCAGGAGCGGTGCCTCGAGAGACAGAGCAGATCGACCTGTGTCGCCTGGACATCGACTGCCTCGGGGTACCTCCCTACGCGGAGAGGAGCGGGAGTCAGTTTCGAGCCTATACCTGTTGCCACCGGCAGCCGCCTGTCATGGACAGTCTGCCGAACACTGGAGAGGGCTTTTCCCGGTGCGGTCAGGCCACCAACCCTGCTACGTGAGGCCAGCTCCAGCAGGACACCTTTCGGTCCAATGCTGACCGTTTGCTGACCTGAGGGGGCACATGATGCCCCTGACCTGCGGCAACGCCAAATGGTCAGATCTTGGACTTGAACATTGTTCGGAACACGAAGTAACTCCCGATTTGTCTGCTCCCTGCCTGCTTCCAACAGGTCAAGGGCGGTCTTCGGAGCGTACAACGATTCGCATGTTCGGTCAGCTGGACCAAGGTGTTGCAGGACTCACGCTGACCGGTTGCCACCTGCTGGACGACGCCAACGACGCCACGGACACGGACCTGTTCGTGAGTCGGGCATGGCCCGGGCGCGCGACTTGGCGGTGGCCGTCTGGCGGGCCAGCCCCAAGAGGTGGGCGGAGAATTTCCTCAATGGACGTCTCCTGAAGGCTGACGGCGGCAGCGTGGACGCGCTGGTCGCGATCCACGCGGCGGACCTCACCCCGAACGGCCACACCCACCTCTTGATCGCCAGGGAGCTGGAGGCGGCGGGCCGCACGATCGAGGCCCAGGGGTGGGCCGGTGAAGGCCGCCGAACAGCCCCGGAAGGGCCGGTACGGCGGCTCGGTGCTGGTCGACGCGCACAAGGGTGTCGAGCTGGTGGACGAGCCAGGCTCGCCGTCCTGAACGGAGCTGCACACGAGCGATGAAGCGGCTGCCAAGACACACCGGACTCGACGCCTCCTCAACGGGCGCGGCGGACGCGGGCGAGGACTAGAACCGCGTCGTCGGCCGGCGGGGCGGGCAGCAGGCTCGCGAGGATGCGGTCCGCCGTTGCTTCCAACGGGCCTGGGGCCCTGCCCAGTTCGGCGCGCAATGCCTTCAGACCGACCTCGAGGTCCGCGCCTCGTGTCTCGATGAGGCCGTCGGTGTACAGGGCGAGACTCGCGTTCCCGGGGAGTTCGATCTCGATCGTCCGGAAAGGACAGCCGCCGACGCCGAGAGGGATTCCCAGGACGTCGTCGATGGTCTCCACTGTGCCGTCCGGCCGGAGTACCAGGGGCGGCGGGTGGCCGGCGCTGGCGATGCGGGCTCCTCCGCTTTTAGGGTCGTAGACGATGTACAGGCACGTCGCCAGCTCGATGCCGGCCTCCCGGGCGCATGCGTCGAGCTCGGTGAGGAGGTCGTCGGGCTCGCTGTCGTGCCTGGCCAGAGCCTTGGTGGTGATACGAAGGCGGCCCATGGCTGCGGCGGCCGACACACCGTGCCCCATCACGTCGCCCACCACTAGGGCGACTCGGCCGTCGGACAGGCTGATCACGTCGTACCAGTCTCCGCCGACCTCGGTGATCCGACTGCCGGGTACGTACCGGTGGGCCACGTCCACGTACGGGCTGGTCGCCAACGCGCTGGGCAACAACGCCCGCTGCAGGGTGAGGGCGATGTCCTGGACGCGGCTGTACAGACGGGCGTTGTCCAGGCAGATCGCAGCCCGCGAGGCGAGCTCACCGGCCAGGCCGACATCGTCCCGGGTGAAGGCCGGCCGGCCCGTGGACCGGCCGAACATGGCGATTCCCTGGACCGTACCCCTGGCGATGAGCGGGGCGACGAGGACGCAGGCCAACCCGCTCTCGGCGAAGAGCCGTGAGCGTGACTCGATGAGGACGGTCCGGGCCAGGAGCTCCTCGTTCACCACGGCGGAGACGGCGCGACCGGTCCTCAGCATGTCGTGGATGACGGAGCCGGGCGGATACCGCACCGTCTCCACCCCTCTCACGAGTTCGGTGGCCGGAGGGGGCAGGATCGTCCCGGAGGCGATCCTGCGGGTGAACAGCGGTCGCGCCGGGTCGAAGTCCTCTGCCTCGTCCATCCACTCCACGACTTCGACCACGGCGCCGTCGCAGAAGTCCGGCATCGAAGCGTCGACCAGCTCCTGGGCGGTGACGTTCACGTCCAGGGTGGTCCCGATGCGAGTGGAGGCCCCGTCCAGCAGCGCCAGCCGTCGACGGCTGGCGGTGGCTTCCAGGATGGCCTGTTCCCGGTCGGTCACGTCCAGCATCAGCCCGCCCACTCCGGGGCGCGAGCCGACCGCCTGGCTCAGGGGGAAGAAACTCACCGACCGCACCTGATCACGGTCCGGATGCCCCCGCGGACGCGTGCCCACCAGGGTCCCCACGACCGGTGCTCCGCCCAGGGCGACGCCGCGGAGCATGCGCTGGTACTCGCCACCGTCGGACATGATCATGATTTCGTCCATGCGCCGCCCGAGGTGGGCCTCGATCGGCAGACCGTCCATGTCGGCGAGCGCCTGGTTGAGGTGGACGTACCGGAGGTCCTGGTCGAGCATGACCAGACCGATGGGGCAAGTCTCGAAGAGGGCGTCGAGGAACGCGAGGTTGGTCTTGACCCGATCGAGCTCGTCACTACGGCTCGCCAGGACCATCACCACCGAAGGTCCGCCGGATCCGGTCACGGAGAAGGCCCGGAAGCCGCAGTCGAAGACGGTGCGGTCACAATGCCGGGCCGGCAGCCGCCCCCTCCAGTAACCCTGGGTCCGGCCTCGCTCGGTCAGCCGGGAGCACGGATCGGGGGCACCCGGGGGCCCGTCGGCGAAGAGAACGGCGCCGGGCCTCGACAGGACGGCGGTGGCGTCATATCCGAAGAGGTCCCGCGCGCCGGGCCCCCAGTAACAGACGAGGTCCCCGTCATCGAGGCCGAAGACGGCCACGGGCACGTGCTCGAGCAGCGTCCCCGGCTCGGACCAGAACGGGCCGTGGGTCTCCTCGCCCCCCGGCCGAGCCGATGGCACGAGATGTCCCCTTCCACTCGCCGTTCCATCCATTATCCGGACACCATGGGCATTCCGCGGCGCGAAGTGCGCCGTGGCGAGGATTGAGCCAAGGGAAACGCCCCGGCCGCCGGTGGCCGGCTCAGCGCAGCAGGGCGGTAACGGCGGCCGGCACCTCGTGGCGCCCGTCCCGTCCACCCCTCCACTTCCCTGAACCAGCATGACTTCCTGCACGGCGTGTGGGCGTGGGGAATCCACATCAGCGCGGCGGCGGCCCGGATCCCGCCCGCGCCCCCCACGCGCCACGCCACACCCTCGCTCTGCGGAGGGGACCCGGATCGCCGGCTCGGCGACCGTCCCTCCCCGCTGCCGACGGCCTGTAGAGGTTGGAAAATAAAGTATGAGCGCCCTACTTGGACACGTCCGACGTCGGCTGCTCGGCTCGACCACGAGCTCTTCCTCTCCCCCTCGGCGTCCCCGCTCAGGAAGCCACCAGGAGCGTCAGGAGCACGCCCAGCCGCCCAAGGGAGAGGCGCGGCGGCCGCAGCGTCTGTCCTCCCTTCTGAGCGTGCGCAGCGTGGCCGGCGAGGTGTTCCTCCTGCAGCTGGCCGTCGTGGTGCTGCTCGTCGCCGCCGCGGTGGTGGCGCTCGTGGTGCAAGCCCGGAGCGCCGGCATGGTGGACGCCCGGCACCGTACGCTCGCCGCCGCCGGAACGTTCGCGGAATCTCCGGGAATCGTCGCGGCCCTGCGCAGCCCCCATCCGAGCGCAGTGCTACAGCCGAGCGCCGAGGCGGCCCGGAAGATCGCCGGGGTCGACGGCATCAACGTGTACACACTTTCCGGGGTCACCCTCGCCCACAGCGACCCACGGCAGATCGGGAAGCACGTCGTCGGCCCCTTCTCCAAGGCGGTGGCCGGCCAATCCTTCACCGAGACCTTCGAAGGGTCCTTGGGGCGGTCCGTGGTCTCGGTGGTCCCCGTCAAGGACCCCGACGGCCGCGTCATCGCCATCGTCTCTTCTCCGGTCACGGTGCAGAACGTGCAGAGCATGGTGAACCGGCAGCTGCCGGTCGTCCTCGGCAGTGCAGCCGCGGTGCTCGCCCTGTCCGCGGGCGGAACCGCTCTGGTGAGCCGTCGGCTGCTGCGCCGGACGCATGGCCTGGGACCGGCCGAGATGACGAGGATGTACGAGCACCACGACGCGGTGCTGCACGCGGTACGAGAGGGCGTACTGATCGTCGGCGGCGGCGGACGGCTGCTGCTGGCCAATGACGAGGCGCGGCGGCTGCTGGACCTGCCGGTGGACGCGGAAGGGCTCCCCGTCACGGACCTTGGTCTGGAAGAGGGCATCGCCCATCCGATCGCATCGGGCCGTTCCGCGACCGACGAGCTGTACATGGCAGCCGATCGGCTGCTGGCGGTGAACATCCGGCCCACCGCGCCCTACGGGCAGGCCGGGACCGTCGTCACGCTGCGGGACACCACCGAGCTGCGGGCACTCTCCGGCAGGGCCGAGGTGGCCCGCGAGCGGCTGAAGTTGCTCTACGACGCGGGGATGCAGGTCGGAACGACGCTGAACGTGGAGCGCACCGCGGAGGAACTGGCGGAGGTGGCGGTCCCACGGTTCGCCGACGTCGTCACTGTCGACCTGCTGGACCCGGTGCTGCGCGGCGAGGAGCCGCCCGAAGCAACCACCGAGATGCGCCGCACCGCCCGCGTCGGCCTTCAGGGCGACCACCCCCTCTACCCCGTCGGCCAGCTGATCCGGTTCGTTCCCACCAGCCCCATGGCCGCCGGGCTGGCCGGCAGCCGCGCGGTCCTGGAGGCGGACCTGCGCGCCACCCACGGCTGGCGGACCCAGGACCCGGCCAACGCCCTGCAGATCCTGGACCGCGGCATCCACTCCCTGATCGCCGTGCCCCTGCGGGCCCGTGGCGTGGTGCTGGGGATGGCCGGCTACTGGCGGACCCAGGACTCCCCGCCCTTCGACGAGGAGGACGTGTCCTTCGCCGAGGAGCTGACCGCCCGGGCGGCGCTGTCCGTCGACAATGCCCGCCGCTACACCCGCGAGCACACCATGGCCGTCACCCTGCAGCGCAGCCTGTTGCCCCGGGGCGTACCGGAGCAGTCCGCCGTTGAGGTCGCGCATCGCTATCTGGCCGCCCAGGCCGGTGTGGGCGGTGACTGGTTCGATGTCATCCCGCTGCCCGGCGCCCGAGTGGCCCTGGTGGTCGGCGACGTCGTCGGCCACGGTCTCCACGCCGCCGCCAACATGGGCCGCCTGCGCACCGCCGTGTACAACTTCTCCACCCTCGACCTGCCCCCGGACGAACTCCTGAGCCACCTGGACGAGCTCGTCGCCCACATTGACACCGACGAGCAGGAGTGGCAGGGGATCACCGGAGCCACCTGCCTGTGCGCCCTCTACGATCCCGTCTCGGGGCAGGTGACGGCCGCCACCGCCGGGCATCCGGGCCCCGCTCTGATCCTTCCCGACGGAACCGTGTCCTTCCCCGAGGTGCCGGTCTCCCCGCCGCTGGGTCTGGGCGAGGGCCTGCCCATGGAGACCATGACGGTCACCCTGCCCGAAGGCTCCCGGCTGGCACTCTTCACCGACGGGCTGATCGAGAGCCGCGACCGCGATCCGGACGCGGGCCTGGCAGCGCTACGCGCCGCTCTGGCCGGGCCCGCCCGCACCCCGGAGGACACCTGCACCGTGGTGATCGACGCGATGCTGCCCACCAGACCCAGCGACGACGTCGCGCTGCTGGTGGCGCGCACCCGCCGACTGGACCCCGCGCGGATCGCCGAGTGGGACGTACCCCCCGACCCCGCGGCGGTGTCCCCGGTGCGCAACGCCTGCGCCCGCCGACTGGCGGACTGGGGCCTGGAGGACATCGCCTTTACCACGGAACTCATCCTCAGCGAGCTGATAACCAACGCCATCCGATACGGCACCGAGCCCATCCGGGTGAGGCTGCTGTACGACCGCAGCCTGATCTGCGAGGTCTTCGACGGGTCCAGCACCTCCCCGCACCTGCGCCGGGCCGAGGCCACCGACGAGGGCGGTCGCGGCCTGTTCCTCGTCGCGCAGTTCGCCGAGCGCTGGGGCACCCGCTACACCGCCCGCGGCAAGATCATCTGGAGCGAGCAGGCCCTCCACGACGGGGCCGCACCGCCCGCGATGGATCTCGGGGAGGCGCTCCTGGCCGGGTGGGACGACGAGGGGTTCTGAGAACGCGCCGGTACGGCAGCCGCAGGGAAGACAGCGGACACCACCGTCTGGGACTGCGCTGCCGAGGCGCCGAACGTACGCTGGCCTCGATCAGTACGCGACCGCCCGTTATGGAGCCTTTGTGCCCGCACCTCGTCTCCGGACAGCCTTCGTCGCCGCCTGCCTGGTCCTCGCGGCGCCCCTCGGCGCCTGCGGAGACCAGCCCACCACCGCGCCCAGTGCACCCGCGGTGGCCACCTCCGCCGCGGACGCCGGCGGCATGGCAGCACTGACCACAGCGGCGAAGAAAGAGGGCTCGCTCAACACGATCGCGCTCCCGAGCGACTGGGCCAACTACGGCGCACTGATCGACGGCTTCGAGAAGAAGTACGGGATCAAGGTCATCGTGGAGAACCCGGAAGGTACCAGCCAGGACGAGATCAACGCCCTGAAGGAGCACAGTGGCGAAGGCCGCGCCCCCGATGTGATCGACGTGGGGGACTCGTTCGCGCAGTCCGCGGCACGGCAGGGCCTGCTCGCTCCGTACAAGGTCGCCGCGTACGACGAGATCCCCAAGGGACAGAAGGACGACCGGGCCCGCTGGTACAACAACTACGGCGGTTACATCTCGATCGGCTGTGACGCCATGCGCGTCAAGACCTGCCCCGCGACCTTCGCCGACCTGCGCAAGCCCGAGTACAAAGGCAAGGTCGCGCTCAACGGCAACCCCACCAAGTCCGGCTCCGCCTTCGCCGGGGTCTACGCGGCGGCCCTGGCGAACGGGGGTTCCTTCGACGACGTCCAGCCCGGCATCGACTTCTTCGCCGAGCTCAGCGAGAACGGCAACTTCATCCCGGTCGAATCCACCCCTGCCACGATCGCCAAGGGCCAGACCCCGATCAGCATCGACTGGGACTTCCTCAACCTCGGATACGCCGACGAATTCCGCGAGAATGGCACGGACGTCGACTGGCGGACCGCCATCCCCTTCGACGGCAGCTTCGCTCAGTACTACGCGAACGGAGTGAACAAAGACGCTCCGCACCCTGCGGCGGCACGTCTGTGGCAGGAGTACGTCTTCAGCCCGGAGGGCCAGAACCTCCGGCTCGGCGCCTATGCACGCCCCGTCCTCATGGACGCCATGGAGAAGGACGGCACCCTCGACAAGGCCGCCGCGGAGAAACTGCCGACGGTCGAGGGCACGCCAACGTTTCCGACGGAGGCGCAGACGGAGAAGGCAAGAGAGACCGTCAACCACGGCTGGGCCGAGGCCGTCTCGCGCTGAGGGCGGGGGCTCCTGGCCAGGCGTGACCCGCCCGTCCGGGCCACGGAGGCCCCGACCGGCTCCCGGCCAAGGTCTCGGTGGTGGATGGAGCTCTGGCATTGGGACCGAGGGACACGTGGTGGGCCAATGGCAGCCGCGCTGCCCGGCTGGCCCTGGTGCCGGCCGTTCCGGCGTCCGTACTGTTGATCTGGGCTTGGAGGATCAAAGAGCAGGCATGGCAGTTGACGCTCCGGGAGGAGTGGGGTCTGCCGGCCCTCGTCACAGGGTTCGTCGAATGGGTGGTCATCCTGGTCAGCGCCGCGTTCGTCCTAGGCGCTCTCTGGCGTCATCTGCCCGGACAGCGCGGCGCGGCAAAGGCGTTGCCCGTGGCGGTTGCCTTCTCTCTGCCCATCGGTGTGGACGCGTTGGTCCTTCAGGTCACTAACGAGAGCACCGGCAATCTTGCCCTGGCGGTGTCAGCGATGCTGTTCGTGCTGACCGTCACTGGTATCGCGCTCGACTTCGACACTTTCCGCGGCGAACGACGCTACTGGCAGAGCCGTTTGGGCCTGCTTCTGTCGATCTACCAAATGCGCTACTACTCACTGCAAGTCGCCTACCTGATCGCTCAGGTCATTGCCATGATCGCCATCTGGCAGTTCTTCGCGGACAGCGTCGCAGCGCCGAAGGCCCCCGAGCCGAGGTGACTGCCCGGCACACGTGATCTGTCTGAACCTCCATGACCACTTACACCGTCTTCTCGGTAAAGCTGCGCAGCATCCGCTCCAGGTGAGCAAAGCGCCCCCGCCAACAGGCAGTGCAGGCCGCCAACTCCGTGGGCGAGCTGACCCAAGTGCCAGCTGAAGCCATCCACAGGCGGATCGGCGCCGATCCATCACACTGGGCAGCCGGCGGATCCTCTCGGCCTGCTTTCCCGGTCATGGGCACGGTCAGCACGGGACAGGCCGCGTGCGCGAGGAGATAGCCGGGCCACCGAAGGGCGCCACAGCCTCGGTGACTCAGCGGGCCTCAGGCGAACTCGCCGGATGTCGTTCGAACCGGCGGTGCCGTCGGTACGGCCGAAGGGTCCGAACCAGTACCGGGAGTCAGGCCGCGACGAGCTCCTGCTCGATGTCCGGCGTCGTGACCTCGGGCTTCTTGTTCGGCAGCGAGAGCCGGAAGACCTTACGCCACGCGGAGAACACCTGCTTGGGCAGCGGCCCGGTGACGTACTCCAGCTCGTACTTCTCGAACAAGGCGCGCACCTTCACCGCGACCTCGGCGTACCGGTTGCTCGGCAGGTCCGGGAACAGGTGGTGCTCGATCTGGTGCGACAGGTTGCCAGTCATGAAGTGCATGGCCTTGCTGCCGCTGATGTTCGCCGAGCCCATCATCTGGCGCAGGTACCACTGGCCGCGCGTCTCGCCCTTGATCGACCGGCGCTCGAAGACCTGTACGCCCTCGGGGAAGTGCCCGCACATGATCACCGAGTGGGACCAGATGTTGCGGACCAGGTTCGCGGTGAACGTGGCGGCGAGTGTGGTGAGGAACGACGGGCCCGAAAGGAGCGGGTGGATCACGTAGTCCTTGAGCACCTGCTTGCGGATCTTGCGGCCCACGGCCCTGGCCCGCGCGCGGAACGCCGGGTTGTTGCGGCGGCGCTTGTGCAGGTTCTTGCCGAGCTCCAGGTCGTAGGCGGCGATGCCGTACTCGAAGAAGCAGGCGTTGATGAAGTTCCACAGCGGCTGGCCGAGGTGGAACGGGTGCCACCTCTGGTCCTCGTCGACGCGCATGATGCCGTAGCCGAGGTCGTTGTCCTTGCCGATCACGTTGGTGTACGTGTGGTGCAGCTCGTTGTGCGAGTGCTTCCACTGATCGGCCGGCGAGACGTGGTCCCATTCCCAGGTCGTGGAGTGGATCTTCGGGTCCCGCATCCAGTCCCACTGGCCGTGCAGGACGTTGTGGCCGATCTCCATGTTCTCCATGATCTTCGCCACGGACAGGCCGGCGGTGCCAATCAGCCACGCGGGCGGGAAGATCGAGAACAGCAGGACGCCCCTGCTGACCAGCTCGAGTTTGCGCTGCGCCGAGATGACCTTGCGGATGTAGGCGGCGTCCTTCTCACCGCGGCTGGCGATCACCTCGTCGCGGATCGCGTCCAGCTCGCGGCCGAGCTCCTCGATCTGCTCCGCGGTCAGGTGGGCGGTGGGGTCGATGGCGGTCAAGGTGCTCCTACCGTTCGATGTCGCAGGGGCCCGCCGCGGCGGACACGCAGGTCTGGATGAGGACGCCCGGCTCGGCCTCGGTGATCTCGCCGGTGCGCAGGTCTCGGACGGCGCCCGCCGTGAGCGGTGTGACGCAGCCGAAGCAGATGCCCATGCGGCACCCGGACGGCATGAGTACGCCTGCCTCCTCGCCAACGTCCAGCAGCGGCGTGGCGCCGTCCGCGTCGACGGTCCTGCCGGTGGTGCTGAACGTGACCTGGCCACCGTCGCCGCCGACGACAGTGCTGGGGCGGAAGCGTTCGGTGTGCAGGCGCTCCGGGACGCCGTGCTCGGTCCAGTGGTCCTCGGCGGCATCGAGCAGGCCCGCGGGCCCGCACGCCCAGGTCTCGCGCTCGGCCCAGTCGGGGACGAGTTCGCCCAGACGGGCGATGTCGAGCATGCCGTCCGTGTCGGTGTGCAGCTCGGTGAGACGCAGCTTCTTGTCCGCGACCAGGTCGTGCAGCTCGCTGCGGAAGATCACGTCGTGCGGCTGCGGTGCGGAGTGGACCATGACGACGTCGTCGAACTCGATGTCGCGCAGCATGCCCATCACCGGCGTGATGCCGCTGCCGGCCGTCAGGTAGAGCACCTTGGCGGGCTTGGCCTCCGGCAACACGAAGTCACCGGTCGCCTGGTCGATCTGGATCAGCGTGCCCGGTTCCGCCCTGCGGACCAGGTGGTTGCTGACCTTGCCGTCCGGGATCGCCTTCACGGTGATCGTGATCCGGCCGTCCCGACGGTTCGTCGGCGAGGTGACCGAGTAGGCACGCCACAGGCGCACCCCATCGACGTCGACCCCGATCCGCACGTACTGACCGGCTGTGTGGCCGCGCCAGCCCCGTCCCGGCCTGATCACGATGGTCGCGGCGTCACCCGTCTCGGGGTGCACGGCCTCGATGCGCCCCCGCAGGTCGCCGCCCGCACGCAGCGGGCTGACCAGGTCGAGGTAGTCCGACGGCAGCAGCGGCGTCGTGACCATCTCCAGCAGTTTCCACGCCCCACTGCGGAGGGCTGCACTCGTCATGACCCCAGCTTGATGTGCTTCGGGAGGTAAAGTCCTGTCCGCAGGACGTGAATCTGATCAGTTGAATTGTTCGCAGGGAACAAAAACGTGAGCCGTGCAGTCCGGAGGGCCAGCGAACTGGTCCTGGATGAGACAACAGTCACCGCGCTTCGGGCCGCGCTGAGGACCACCGCCGACGAGGTCGTCGAGGCGATCATCGACGAGGTCCCGTCCTACGCCAACGCGCTTTCGGGCCGCATGGGCGTCACCATCCGCCGGGCCGTCCGCACCGCCCTGGGCCACTACCTCGACCTCGCGAGCGGGAACGCCACGGGCGGCGACGCCGGCGCCGCGGCCTACGAACTGGGCCGAGGCGAGGTTCGCGACGGCCGTTCGATGGACGCCCTGCTCAGCGCCTACCGGGTCGGCGCCCGCGTGGCCTGGCGAGGCCTGGCCGCAGGAGCCGTACCCGCAGGTCTGCCCGCCGCGCAGGTGGCCAAGTTCGCCGAGCTGACCTTCGCCTACATCGACGAGCTCTCCGCCGCGAGCGCCGCGGGCCACGCCGACGAACTGGCCGCGCGGGGCCGGGCCCACGAACGCCACCTGGAACAACTGGCCCGCGACCTCCTCTCCGGCGCGAGCCCGGACGTGCTGCTTGCCGCTGCTGGGCGGGCCGGGTGGCAGCCGCCGGTTTCGCTGACCGCAGTCCTGCTGCCCGCCGCCCAGGCCCGACCGGCCTACCGCGCGCTCGACCCGGGCACCCTCGTCCTCGACGATCTGCCGGACGCCTCCGGCGTGCTGCTCGTCCCCGATGCCGACCGAGCGCATCTGCTGAGGCAGCTGCCCGACCGCACCGCCGTGGTCGGCCCGGCCCGGCCGTGGACGCGTGCGTCCGCCTCGTACGCACGAGCCGTACGTGCGCGCTCCCTCTCCTGCGACATCCGCGACACCGAGGACCACCTGCCGGAGCTGGTACTGAGCGCCGACGCGGACGCGTTCGCCGACCTGCGTGTCCGAGCCCTCGCACCGTTGCGGACCTTGTCGGCCGCGACCGCGCGGCGGCTCGAGGAGACGTTGCGGGCGTGGCTGCTGCACCAGGGCAGGCGGGACGAGGTGGCGGCGGCATTGTTCGTCCACCCCCAGACCGTCCGGTACCGGATGTCGCAGCTGCGGGAGCTGTTTCCGGATCTCGGGTCGCCGCACCGGGTTCTCGAACTGACGCTGGCGGTCGGGCTCAGGGTGGGCTGACGTGTTCTTCGACCGTCCACGACCCCGTCCTCGAACGGTCCAGGAATCGCGCCTCGCCCTCGGTGCGATCAACCGGCACATGCGGCCCGGGGAGAAACCGTATGAGTCGGCTAAGTCTGAGAGTTGCGGAGCACCCACACGCTTCTACGCGGCCGGATGGCTCTGTGATGACCACCGACCACAGGAGGGTTGGCGGTACAGCGGCAGACCAACCCGAGGTGCGGCTCTCGGCTGACGGCCAGTCCAGTGCCGATCACTCCCACAACGTCCCATCTCCCCCCTTCCCCACCCGGGTCAAGATCCGGACCATTTCCGGACCAGCTCTCGCCAGTGGTCCGCGCCAGGTGCCCTTTTCCCAGCTCAGAGTGTCAGCAGACGAAGAACCTGCTGTTGTCGGAGGTAGCGAGATCAGGCCGCCTTCCAGAGGCCGGCGTCCAGGATCCGGGCGGCCTTGGTCTCCGACCACTACGGAGATCTGCCATGCCCCCTTCGCTGCAACAGCAACAGGACCGCCAGGCACAGCACCGCCTGGCGGTCCTGCGCCACGC
>NZ_JBWKFA010000022.1:0-44185 GCF_056435185.1 Streptomyces sp. NPDC044003
CCGTCGAGCGCATGATGCGCGACGCCAAGATCACCCAGATCTACGAAGGCACCAACCAGGTCCAGCGCATCGTCATGGCCCGCAACCTCCCGTAAGGCGCACGCGTACGCCCGACGGAAAGAGGCACCCCCGGCCGGGGGTGCCTCTCGCGCTATATGTCCACGGCCAGTTCGTAGCCGCCGGCCCGCATCTCGTCGCACAGGCCCTTGCAGGCGCCGAAGTGCTCCCCGAACTCGGGCTTCTGTTTCCAGGCGCTCAGGGAATCCGGGTCGCTCCAGGACGCGAAGGAGATGAAGTGCCGAGGTTCGCCCGAGTCACGGAGGAGGCGGGCGAACCGGAAGCCGTCGTTGTCCTTCTTCGTCCAGGTCAGGAAGGCCGTCCACCGTTCGATGAACTCGTCTTCCTTTCCCTCGGAGACCCGCCAGTCACCGGAGGCCCAGAACCTGCTGTCCTCTGCCATGGCACACCGCCTCGCCGGGAAGACCCCTCTTCCAGGCTAGGCGGCTACCCGCGGGTCAGCGGTCCGAGGTGACCGTGACCGGCTCGTCGTTCTTGATCTGCTCGACGAGCTGCTTCACCTTCGGCATGTCCCACTTGAGGGAGTTCTGCGGCGCGGAGCCCGCGAGCGGCATGTTCATGGACTTGCCGTCGCCGCCGCTGATGCCCTTCATCGCGAAGAACATCTTCCCGAGGTCGTACAGGGACATGTCCTTGTCCACGATCAGCGTGTCCAGACCGGCGCCGAGCGTCGGGTAGAGCGCGAACGGGTTGAGGATCGTGCCCGGCGTCGCCGCCTGGTTCGCGAGGGCGGAGAGGAACTTCTGCTGGTTCTTCGTCCGCTGGAGGTCCGACTGCGCGAAGGCGTACCGGGTACGGACGAAGGCCAGGGCCTGCTCGCCGTTGAGGGTCTGCGTGCCGGCCTGGAAGTCGGCGCCGGACTTCTTGTCCTTGAAGCCCTTGTCGATGTTCAGCTCGACACCGCCCAGCGCGTCCACGATGTTCGCGAAGCCGGCGAAGCCGATCTCCGCGTAGTGGTCGATGTGCAGGCCGGTGTTGTACTCGACGGTCCGCACGAGCAGCTCGGGGCCGTCCATCGCGTAGGCCGCGTTCAGCTTGGAGCCGCCGCGGGCCGGGTACGACTTGCCCGACTCGGAGCCGACGAAGTTCGGGATCGTCACCCAGGAGTCACGGGGCAGCGAGACCATCGTGTTCCCGCTGGAGCAGGCCGCGAGGATCATCATCGAGTCGGTCCGCTTGCCCTCGGCGGAACCGGTGTGGAGCTTCTTCTTCTCCTCGGCGGACATGCCCTCACGGCTGTCGGAGCCGACGATCAGATACGTCGTGCAGTCGCCCTCCTCCGGCCGCTCGATGACCTTGGAGAGATCGACCTCGTTGCGCATCTTCGAGGAGGCCCAGGCGTACGTGCCGACGCCCCAGCCGACGATCGCCACGACCAGCACGATCGAGCCGACCTTGATGCGCTTCCGCCAGTCCGGCGCGGGACGGCCCGGCCCCGGGGGCGCGTACTGCGGAGGAACGCCGCCCCGGCCACCACCGCCGTGGTTCTGGGGACCGCCGCCGTACACCTCACCGGAGCTGTAACCGGAGTCGTACCCCTGGTTCTGCGCCTGAGTGAAGTTCGGGTCGTAGCCCTGGCCCTGGCCGTAGCCCTGCTGGGAACGCGGCGGCTGCTGCGGAACCTGCGGGCGCTGCACATGGCTCATCCGTCGGGGTCCCTGGGGCTCATCGGGCCAGTCATTCATACGGACCAGTGTGCCGGGCGGCCCTTTCCGGGCGACAGTCCGGGTGGAGGATCGGACCGGTGCTGTTGCCAAGCTGATGCAAAGCGGACCCGCCGGGGACGCGGGGCGGACCCGGCATAAGGTGGAGGACATGACAGACCAGGGCGATACCCCGGGCGGACCTCCGGGCAAGCCGACCTCCGCGTCCCGCACCACCCTCAGCCACATCATGACCAGCCACGACACCAACCTCCTGGGCACGGTGCACGGCGGCGTGATCATGAAGCTGGTCGACGACGCGGCGGGCGCCGTCGCGGGCCGGCACTCGGGCGGACCCGCGGTCACCGCCTCCATGGACGAGATGGCCTTCCTGGAGCCCGTACGGGTCGGGGACCTGCTGCATGTGAAGGCCCAGGTCAACTGGACCGGCCGGTCCTCGATGGAGGTCGGCGTACGGGTCATGGCCGAGCGCTGGAACGAGTCCACGCCCGCCACCCAGGTCGGCTCCGCCTACCTCGTCTTCGCGGCCGTCGACGCGGAGGGCAAGCCCCGCCCCGTCCCCCAGGTCATCCCGGAAACGGAACAGGACAAGCGCCGCAACCAGGAAGCCCAGATCCGCCGCACCCACCGCCTGGCCCGCCGCCAGGCAATCAAGGAACTCCGCGAACGCCGAGCAGCCGAGGGCTACGAGGACTGATGGAGGTGTGGGCAATCGTTCCGCTGGGGCGGAACGGGTGGGCACACCGGAACGGCGCCCCTGCCGGCGCCGGAGGCTTCCGCGCCTGAACCCGCACCCCGTGGCGCGGCACGCTGGTGGTGCGGGTCCACGCGCGGAAGGCGGGGGCGCGGCCAAGCGCGCCGTCCCGTGTGCCCACCCGTCCCGCCCTGCGGGACGATTGCCCACACGCGGGTTACGGGCAGACGACCCGATCCCCGGTCACCGCCTCGAACGGCACCCCCGACGCCTCCGCCCGCACCGCCGCAACCCCCTTGTAGTCACCCCCCACAGTCACCCGCAACGTCCCGCCCCGCCCCGCCACCGCCCGCAGCTCGGCCCCCGGCAAGGCCGTCGCGAGCGACTTCGCCGAGCGGTCCCACCGCGGGTCGTACTCGACGACGGTCCGCGCCCGCTCCTTCCCGGCCCCGGTCATCGGCGTGCGGGTGGTGTCGAAGCCGGTCGCGCGCAGGGCGTCGTCCACCTTGCGGCCGAGCCCGTCGGTCCGGGTCCCGTTGTAGACCTGGACGCGGATCGTCCGCGGCGGGACGTCCACGACGACCGCCTTGGGCGCCTTCCCGGAGGCGTCCGAACGGGGCGCGGCGGCGAGCGGCCGGTCGTCCCGCAGCGACTGGAACAGCTTCTGCGCCTTGGCCGCGTCCCACTTCACGGTCGAGCCGATGCCCTTCACGGGGAAGCTCATGTCGCCGATCGGTACGGACACGAACTCCGACGACGCCGGGGTGAAGCCGTGCATCGCCTTGGCGAGGGCGAGCAGCTGATCCGTACCGAAGTCCTCGTCGGCCCGTACGGAGCCGAGCATCGTCGTCGCGACCTCACGGAACCGCACCGGGTTGAGCAGTACCCCGCCGTCCGTCATCCGCTCGATCAGCGCCGCGAGGAACCGCTGCTGCCGCTGCATGCGGCCGAGGTCGGCGGCCCCGTCGATGTGCCGGGAGCGCACGTACTGCAGGGCCTGCCCGCCGTCCAGTTCGTGGGTGCCGGGGGAGAGGTCGAGTCCGGTGTACGAGTCCTTGAGGGGCCGCTTCGTGCAGATCTGCACCCCGCCGACCGCGTCCACGGTCCGCATGAAGCTGGTGAAGTCGACCTCCAGGTAGTGGTCGATCTTGACGCCGGTCATGGACTCGACGGTCCGCACGGTCAGACCGGGCCCGCCCTCGGCGTAGGCGGCATTCAGCTTGACCGGGTGCGCCCGGTGCTTCCTGCCGCTGTTCATGTCGGTGTGCTCGGGCATCTCCGCGTACGAGTCGCGGGGCAGGCTGACGACGCTCGCCCGCTCCCGGTCCTCGGAGATGTGCACGAGCATGACGGTGTCGGTGCAGTGACAGGGAGCACCGCCGAGCCGGTACTTCGCCTTCTCCTCGGGGGTGATCCGGTCGCGCCCGTCGGTCCCGACGACCAGCACGTTCATCCCGTGCCCGGCCTGCGGCCGGTTCTTCATGTCCTTGAAGGGGTCGACCCGTGTGATCCCGGTGTCCAGGCCGGTGACCACGGCGTGCCCGACCCCGCCGGCCGTGAGGACCGCCACGGAGAGCGCCGTCGCCATCCGCATCCCCCACCGGGGCCGCCTCCGCCTCCGGCGGACCGGTACGCGACGGGCGGCGGGCCGGGGACGGGGCGTGCGGGGCGGTGTGGGCACGGACGGACACCTCCGCGGTGGGACAGGGGGAACCGTGAGCACGGTAGGCCCATACGATCAGCGCAAGGGCGCACCACCTGCTCGGCGCGCACCGCTGTCCCCCATTCGCGGTAACGTGGCGGGCGATGAACGCCACGCCCCCCGTCTCCGTGATCATGCCGGTCCTCAACGAGGAGCGGTATCTGCGCACCTCGGTTCGTCACATCCTGGAGCAGGAGTACGACGGCGAGATGGAGGTGGTGATCGCCCTCGGCCCGTCCACGGACCGTACGGACGAGATCGCCGCCGAGCTTGTCCGCGAAACCGCTTCGGGAACGCGCCGCGTCGTCACGGTGCCGAACCCGACCGGCCGCACCCCCGCCGCGCTCAACGCGGCGATCCAGGCCTCCCGTCACCCGATCGTGGTGCGGGTGGACGGCCACGGCATGCTCTCCCCGAACTACATCGCCACCGCGGTGCGGCTCCTTGAGGAGACCGGCGCGCAGAACGTCGGCGGTGTGATGCACGCCGAGGGCGAGAACGCCTGGGAGGACGCGGTCGCGGCCGCGATGACCTCGAAGATCGGCGTGGGCAACGCCGCCTTCCACACGGGCGGCGAGGCCGGCCCGGCGGAGACGGTCTACCTGGGCGTCTTCCGGCGCGAGGCCCTGGAGCGGCAGGGCGGGTACAACGTGGAGTTCATCCGCGCCCAGGACTGGGAGCTGAACTTCCGCATCCGCGAGGCGGGCGGCCTGATCTGGTTCTCGCCGGAGCTCCGCGTCCAGTACCGACCGCGGCCCTCGGTGAAGGCGCTCGCCAAGCAGTACAAGGACTACGGCCGCTGGCGGCACGTGGTGGCCCGCTACCACCAGGGCTCGATCAACCTGCGCTACCTGGCCCCGCCGACCGCCGTCGTCGCGATCGCCGCGGGCCTGGTCGTGGGCGCCGTCCTCACCCCGCTGGGCTTCGTGATCCCGGCGGGCTACCTGGCGGCGATCACGGCGGGCTCCCTCCCGGCGGGCAAGGGCCTGCCCCTGAAGGCCCGCCTCCAGATCCCGGTGGCCCTCGCGACCATGCACATGTCCTGGGGCTACGGCTTCCTCACCAGCCCCCGCGCCCTCGCGAAGAAGGTCATCGCGAGCCGCCGCCCGGCGGTGCGCGCGGGCGAGACCGAGACGGTCTGACGACCGCTCCGCACACACGACCTCCGTACCGACGCCGACGGCCGAGCCCCGAAAGAGGCCCGGCCGTCGGCGCGTCCAGGAGAGAGCCGATCCGCGTGACGCCGGGTACCCGTCAGGGCAGGAGGGCGCGGCGGACGGCCTCGGCGTAGGTGGCTGAGCCGTCCCGGCACACGACCTCGGTACCTCGACCTCGGCCTACGCACGCAAGGTGATTACCGCCGTGCATCCACCGACACCCCCCGGCTGCCGGTGCCTCAGCCGAAGGAGATGGACGCGTCTTCGTTCTTGAGGTAGCTCGGGAAGTTGTAGCAGGAGAAGTCGGTGTCCCCGACACAGCTGCCACCGGCGCCGGTAGCCGGCGGGATCACGACGTTCGATCCCCAGTAGCCCGAGTGGTACCAGACGGTCGCCCTGGTGCCGCTGTAGTTGAACCCACCTGCGGCGTTGTTCTTGACCGGCTGGCCGGCGCCGGGGACCGGGCTGCCGTCGGCGTACGTCCCCGTGCAGAACGTGTAGCCCGCGAGGTCGTACACGTTGGAGTTGAATCCCTTGCTGGCGCCCCCGTTGTAGGAGTTGTAGTCCAGCTCGAGATACTGCCAAGTGTTCCCGCACGTGGTCGCTGCTTCGGCGGAACCGCCCATGGACAGCGTGCCAAGACCCAGCGCGAGGGAGAACGCGGAGGCGGCGGCGATCTTCTTTACCGAGATGCTCATGACTGCTGAATTCCTTTCAGAGGTGTACTCGAAAATAATGGCATGTGCATGATCAATAGTGCAATCGGATTGGCAGTCAACGATCGTTGCGGAATTCGAGATTCCAATTCACTGTCGCAACGCATCGAGAGGCTCGATACGGGCAGCCCGGAGCGCCGGGTAGAGGCCGGCCAGCAGACCCACCACGGATCCCACAAGCGGAGCGGGAAGTACGGTGACCGGATTGAGGACGGCCGTCCACTCCTGAAGCAGGGCCACTGTCACTACTACGGTCACGCCAATGCCCGTGCCTATGAGCCCGCCAAGTGTTCCCAACGCGGTCGACTCGGTGAGGAATTGCACCGCGATATGGCGAGGGCGGGCGCCCAATGACCGCCGCAGTCCGATTTCCCCCGTACGTTCAAGAATCGCGACCAGGGTGGTGTTGGCGATTCCCACCGCGCCGATCACCAAGCAGATCAGAGCCAGCAGGAGAAAGAGCCCGGACAGTGAGGTGTTCACGGCGTCTCGCAGCGAGTGCGGGTCGGGCGGAGGCACGGCTGTGAGCAGACGTGGGCTGTCGGGACGCAGTGCGATCGGCGCCTGGTGCGCGATGAGGCGGGCGGCACCGAGGCGGGTGTGGATGATCATCTGCGCCGGATGGTCGACGGGCGGACCGAATGCCTTGAGAGCGGTGGACGTCGGAATGATCACGCCCAGCAGCGATTCGGGCATGCGCTGGACGTCCGAGACGATACCCACCACGGCATAGGCGGTGCTGTTGACGAAGACGACGGGCCGGTTGTCGAGCCGGGTGATACCGAGCAGCCGGGCCGCCCCGCTGCCGAGCACGCATACCGGTTCGCCTCGCCGCTGATGGAATTCGTTGTAGAGCGTGCCGGTGCTGAGCGTTGGCTCAAGGGCGTTCAGCGCACCGGGGGAGGCGGCGAAAACCGTCATGCCGTTGTTGCCGCCCTCGCTGGAAGGCAGTGGACGCGTGGCGATGGTCGGGCTGTGCAGCGGCGTTGTCCACCACACGCCGGCCGCCCGGACACCGTTGAGCTGCTCTATCCGTTGATCGGAGTCCTCGGGGAAGTTGACCGTGGGCCTCTGCCCCTCGGGGGGCACCACGTCGTTGACGGTGACAGTGCTGGCCTGCAAGGTGCTGAAAGAGGCGCTGATCTGGCCCGTCGCGGTCGAGGTGAATCCCAACACCGTGACAAAGGCACCGACCCCAAGAATCGTGCCCAGCATGGTCAGCAGGGATCGCCCAGGCCGCTGGACCAGGCCCGCGAGCGATTCGGCGAGCATGTCGCGTACCAGCAGGCGGGATGGTGCGTACCGCTTGGAGTCCGGCGTTCGCCGTAGCCGTGAGATCACCTGTTCGACCGCCGATCCGAGAGGATGCGCCCGTCCCGGATGGTCACGACACGCTTTGCCCGATCGGCCACGGCCGGATCGTGGGTGATCACCACGACGGTGAGGCCGGTGGCGTGCAGTTCTTCCAGAAGCCCCATGACATATGCCGAGGTCTTCGAGTCGAGGTTGCCGGTGGGCTCGTCGCACAGGATCAGGTCCGGTCGGTTGACCAACGCGCGGGCGATGGCGACACGCTGGCGTTCGCCACCGGACATGGTCGGCGGCAATGCATCAAGGCGGTGTCCGAGTCCGACTGTGCGCAGCGCCTCCACGGCACGGGCCGGGCGGGCCTTGCGGTCGGTGGTCACGTAGAGCTGGGCGAGTGCGACGTTTTCGGTGGCGGTGCGATGGGGCAGCAGATGGAACGACTGGAACACGAAACCGATCTTGCGGCCGCGTACCGTGGTCCGTTCCGCTTCTTTCATGGTGGAGACATCGATGCCGGCCAATTCGTAGCTGCCGGCCGTCGGGCGATCCAGCATGCCGATCAGGTTGAGCAGCGTCGACTTGCCTGACCCTGAGGGACCGACTACCGCGACGAATTCCCCGCGTTCGATCTCCAGGTCGGTCGGGTGCAACGCGTGGACCAGGACCGTCCCGGGATAGGTCTTGGCCATGCCACGGAGACGTATGGTGGGTGCCTCGGTCGGCGGAGGCACTGTCGCCCCGACTTCGTCGGCTGCGTGTCTGCGGCTTCTGGTGAGCAGCTTCACTGCCCGATCACCACCCGGTCACCCGAGCGCAGCGCTGCGGGATCGCTCGGAGCGACCTGCACCAGTCCGTTGGCCGATACGCCTGTGGTGACGGGAACTTCGTGTTGGGTGCCGTCTGTTCGCACGACCGTGACGATGGTCCGAGTGTCGGCACCGGAGGTGATCGCGGCCTCAGGCACGGTCAGTACCGCCCGGTCCGTGGCAGCCGCTGTAATGGTGATGCGTACGTTCTGACCGTCGAAGCGGGTATTCCAGGTGCCGCTCGGAAGTACCTCCAGCGGGAGGAACGGAACACCGCCGTTGATGAGAGGGCCGCTGGGCTGCCCGTTCTGGCCGCCTGCGTCGGCAGCGCCCTTCGCCGCCGCCCCGTTGGCCTTGTCGCCCGGAGTCACCAGCGAACCGACGGACCGTACCTGTCCTTCGGAGGACAGACCAAGGCTCTCGGAGGTGATCTCGACCTTCATGCCGGACTTGACCAGAGGACCCCGCATGGGGTCCAGATAACCGGTCAGACGCAGATCACCGGTGGCCAGCGAGACGACCGGACCGGCGACCTTGTCGCCGATCTTGGCAGGCAGCGCGGTCACCCGTGCCGGCAGGGTGGGAACGAAGGCCATCTCCGAAGCGGGGACGAATGCTCCGTCCTGGGCCTCAGCCAGGGCCAGGGCCTGCTGTGCCTGTACGGCCTGCTGCTTGGCCCGGGCCAGCTGCTGCTGCGGTGTCCCTCCGCCGGCTGCTGCGCCTCCGCTCTTCCCGTCTCCGGTGGTGATGGATGCCGATGACCCTACCTTCGGTGCGGACTCACCGGTCGACTTCCCGGAGGTCTCGTCCTGGAGCCGGCGGACCTGCTGCTGAGCCTCGTCCATGGCGGTCCTGGCCTGCTGAACCGCTTGCTGAGTCTCTTTACCGGTGATGGGTGCCGGATATCCCATCCGTTGGTACAGCCGGGTCACGGCGGTCTTGGTGGCGGCACCGAAATATCCGGTGGAGTCGCCGCCCTGGTACAGACCGAGCCCGCGGAGCGCAGTCTGCAACTCGGCTATGTCCCGGCCGGACTCACCCGGAAGCATGTCCCGGTATCCGGGAGTCGCACCTGGCAGTACATACACCGGCCGGTCGGACACTTCGACAAGGGGCTGGGCGGCCCTTGCCTTGTCGCCCAGATGGACAAGGGTCCTGGTCAGGATGACGGTCGAACCCGCTGGATTGATGCCTCCGAAATGTGAGGCCGTCGCGGCGACGGAGGACGGCGTCACCGAGAAAGGCTCACCACTGGAGAAGTCACCCCGCAGGACCACGGTGTTGGCCAGCTTCTGGTACACCACTGGCGCGGTCAGAACGCTGGCCTGTGGTGCGCGAGCATCTGCCGCCACCTGGGCCGGGGACTTCACGAGCATCGATCCGGCCAGACCTCCGGTGGACAACAGCGCCGCCGCCACGGCCACACCGATGACCAGGCGCCGGCGTCGCGCCAGCCGCGAGCGGGTCGGGACGGGCGTTGCCGTGTGCTCCACCGCCGGGGAGCTCTCCGTCGCTTCGTCCGGCATCTCAGCGAACGGCTGCTCGCTGTCGGGGGAGTCGGCAACCGGTACTTCGAGTTCAGGCAGAGGTCTCGGGGCCTCCCACTGGCTTTCCGCGTCCCTCTGCTCGCGACCAGCTGATGTCTTCATCAGATCACCCATCAATTCCGCGCCTTGCCGATCGGATTGGTGTCCCACCGCATCGCAGCGGGACAGGCGGTCGTCAGCGTTGCCCTCAGGAGGAGGCAGGCGTGGCGCCGGAGACGATCGCGGCGACCCGCTTCGCCTGCGCACGCAGGTCTGCCTGCGCCTGCTTGAGTTCCTCGGCATGCTGATCGATCTGGGTGTTCTGGTAGGCGGTCTCGACTGCCGACCACACACCGACAAGGTTGGCGCTCTTGGCGCAATTCCAGTCCGCCAGCGCGACCGTGATCTCCTGGGAGGTGGCTGCCGGTGCATTCCACCTGCTGTCGCCGCCCGCGTCGAACGTGGTCTTGTAGTTGCTGTAGCCCTGGGAGCTCATGCACTTCACCCAGGCTGCCTGCGCCGCGATGACCCGGGGATCCTGCCGGGACAGCTCGAATGAGTGCGCCCGGATCTCCTCAGCCACCGGTGAGTGTCCGACGCGCGCGTCGTCCGAACCTGAAATGGCCCGGCCCGCCTCGCCCGCACAGCCTCCCTCGGGCACCGCGATCCCGTTGTAATCCTTGACGGGGCCGCGGGGCGTCGACCCGGTGAGGACCTTCATCTGTTCCTCTGTGGGCGGGACGCCGGATCTGTTCGTCACTGCGCGAGGGTCGTTCTTCGGCATGTGGAAGCCGAACCTCTGGGCAACTTCCAAAGACTCGGGAACGCCGTATCGCCGCGTGTTCTTACCGAACCCCGGCGATATCGGTTCCGGCAGCTTGAGGCTGAAACCGAACCGGCTCGCACATCGTGTTTCGAGCACGGACATCGCTTTGGCGGTCTGCTCCAGATCGGATCCCTTTGCCATGAACTCATCAATGGGCAACGAAAGTTCAGCGGTGTCCGACCGCGGCTCGATCTTCTTGACGCCCGGTATCTGCGAGACCGTCGGCTGCGGTGCTCGATGCGAGCTGTCCGCCGCTCCGTCCTTCCCCCCGCTTGAGCACGCAGTCGCACCACCGAACACCGCGAGGGTCAGTGTTGCGCTTGCGATGACACGTATTTTGATGAGCTGCATCGTAAACCTCAGGCAGGGAAGTGCATTTGTCTGGCCGGGCGCAGCCCGGCCAGACAAATGCGGAAACGGATGATCAGGTGGCACCGCGTTCAGGCGGATGGGCTACGGAGCACGCATCTGCCTGTAACGGCGGCCAGTGGAGCAACTGTCAGCCGACGCCGATGCCGACCTGGGTCGAGGCGTTCTCGTTCCAGGTGTAGTAGAGCGGGCCGCCCTGGCCGTCATACGCGAAGTCGTAGTTGCCCTGGTAGCCGCTGTTGAACCAGACGGTTCCACCGGAGCCTTCCCAGTACTCCGACTCCATCGCCGTGGCGTTGTTCTTCACGCGCTGGCCGGAGCCGGTGCCGGTGCCGGCCAGAAAGTACTTGCCGGCGAGGTCGTAGGTGCTACCGTCCTGACCCCAGATGGCGCCGCTTCCGTCGTGCACGAAGAAGAGGCACAGCGGCTGCCAGTTGCCCCCTCCCAGAACGGAGGCCCCGCAGCGTCCGGTGCTGTTCCCGTATGAGCGGTGACCTGCCGCGTTGGACGGCGCGGCTGTGCTCAGGAGTGTGACCGCGACGAGACCCGCCACGGTCAGTTTGGACCAGATGCGCAACGTCTTACCCTTGCTTCTCTGTCTCTTGCTGTAGGCGCAAAAGAACTGATGGATAGTCAAGAATCTGCCCAGGGGGCCCCGTTGCGCAGAAGCAGCTCATTATGTGATCACTCGTTCGGGTGGGGCAAGGAGATTTCGTGCAGTCGCCGTGTGCCCAACTTCACTGCTCTGCAGCTCAGATCGGGTGAGCCGGGCTCCAGGACGCACGTCCTGTCGGACGCGAACGAACTGCCCCTCGTTGTCGGCGTCTCGGCCGCTGCAGTGGCGCGGTGAGTCCGGTTCGGCCCGTCACGAACGCAACGAACTCCGGTTGGACGGGATGACCTTCCCAAGTCACCCTGAACCTCCGGAGTTTCGACGTGCGCGCGCGTCATGGGGCCAGGTTCATGTCAACATCGTTTGAAATCTGGCCAGTTGGTGTCAGCAGACGCTGGAGGTCGAGCCGCCCGTCGAGTTCAGGTAGCCCGTGGCGTGCGTGCAGTAGGCCGCGGTGTTGGCCGCCGGGCCCCAGAGCTCGGACCGCGTCGTGTTGGACAGCGACGCGTCGCCGTAGTCCGTGCCGGAGTCGGACTCGTTGACGACGTGGACGTAGAGGTCCCAGTTCGTGTGCGTGTTGCGGAACTGCTGCCACACGTAGATGTAGGCGTAGTTGTACCCGCACCCGTAGTACTGCTTGACCGACGCGGCGTCCACTCCGCCGATCTGGAGCACCCGGGTGCTGCCGATCTGGGACACGCTGGCACACCCGGAGGGCGTGCTCGCGGCGGCGGAGGGGGCGTTGACGAGGGAGAGTCCCGCTATCGCGGCGAGCGCACCGAGGGTGGACGCTGCCTTCTTGCCGAAGTTCATGGGTCATTGCTCCAAGTGAAGGGGGGGCTGTAAAGCCCGTTGAAGCTATCCACCATGATCGTTTTTGGCAATCGGCCGGAGCTGGTGAGCCGCGTCACATTCCCGCTGCTGAATTCCCTCGCAATGAGGTCGAGTTGGCGTAAACGCCCGACGGCCGGACCCCCCTCGTGGGGATCCGGCCGTCCATATCACCGAAGTGGGTTCAGCTCTTCCCGTCCCAGTAGTACGCGGAGTAGACCGGCATGCACTCCTTCTTGTCGCCCTGTATCACGTCGGAGCCGTCCGGAAGGTCGCCCGCCTTCGGCTTCTCGTGCTTGTAGACGGAGCCCTCACGCCAGTCGGCACCGACAGTCAGGGTGATGCCCTCGACCTTGGCGTCGGCGCGGACCGCGGAGTCGGGCAGCCCGAGCGCCTTGGCCACGGACAGGGCGTTCGCCTTGCCCTGGTCGGCGTCGGCCTTGGGATAGGTGACCACCGTGTCCGCGCGGTTTCCGCCCTCCTGGGAGGACTTGGCCTCGGTGAAGCCCTTGCCTCGGAGGAGCTCGGTGATCGTGCGGGCGCGGCCCTCGGCGGCGGGCTCGGTGTCGCTGCCCGTGCCGTTGACGACCGTCACGACGAGCGAGCCGGGCGCCTCGGCGGTGGCCTTGGGCTTGGCCGAGGCGGTCGGCTTCGGCTTCGCGTCGGCCGGGTCGCCGTTCTTGTCGAAGGCGATGTCGTCGCGGAGCATCGCGAACATCTTGTCGGCCGACTTCTTGATCAGGACGTTCTTGTTCTCGTCCTGCGACCACTGGGCCGTCGGGACGTTGGCCGTGGTGAGGCGGTTCAGCTTCACGTTCTTGAGCTGCATGGCCAGGTCGAACAGCTTCTTCACGGTGTCGAGGTCGTCGGAGACCTGAAGGGCCTTCGTGGCGGTCTCGGCGAGGCCCATGAGACGGCCGGTGTCGGTCCAGGCGTTCTGGTTCTGGAGCTTCTCCATCATGCCGTTCAGGTACATGTGCTGGGCCTTGGCACGCCCCTGGTCGTTGTAGAAGGGGTGCCGGGTGCGCAGCCACTGGAGGGCCTGCTTGCCCTGGATCTCGGTCGTGCCCGCGCGCAGCTTCAGTCCGGAGCCGCCCTTCACGCGCGCGGTCGGGTGGTCCCACACGCCGGTCTTGACGCACACCGGGACACCGCCGACCTCGTCGGCGATCGACACGACTCCTGCGAAGTCGACCATCATCCAGTGGTCGATGTAGACCTTGGTGAGGTCCTCCCAGGTGGTGAGGGTGCAGCCGGGACCGCCGCGGCTCAGCGTCTCGTTGATGGGCTGGTTGTCGGTCGCGGGGTAGCGGGTGCCGTCCTTGCCCTTGCATTCCGGGATGTGGACGATGGTGTCACGCGGAATGGACACCAGGGAGGCGTTCTTGCGGTCCGCGGAGACGTGCAGCAGCATCTGCACATCGGCGAGCGGCGGGTTGTTCCGGAGGTCCTTTCCGCCGCCCAGGGCCACGTTCTTCGCGTCGGCCCGGCTGTCGGAGCCGATCAGCAGGATGTTCAGCGGGGTGTCGCCGAGCGCGTTCGGCGCGGACTTCTTCACGCCGCTGTCGCCGCCCGCACGGTCACCGCTGCGGATGTTGCCGTTGAGGTGCTCGTAGTACAGGTATCCGGCGCCGGCCGTCCCGAGTATCAGCAGCGACAGCGTGATCGCCGTCCAGCGGAGCACCTTGCGCTTGCCGGTCTTCTTGGCGCGGCGGCGCGAGGCTGCGCGTCCGCCCGCGGCCGTACCGCTGCCGTGTCCGCCGCGTCGGCGTGAGGCGCGGGTCGACACGGGGGTGTCGGCCTCCGCCTCCCCCTCGGGGGCATCGCCGCCCGCGCCGGTTGCCTCTCCGGCGCCGTGCAGATCATCGTCCCAGCCCAGTTCACGGGCGCGCGGAACGCGTCCCCGCGTTCCCTCCCCACGCACGCTGCTCTGTCCCACCCCAAGTCCCCTCGTCGGTCAGCAGTGTGCCAAGTTCCGGTGTTTCCGGGCTACTTGGCGCACACCTGCTTGTCTGCTTCTACCTGACCCACGTCCGGCGCCTTCGTCGGAGCGGTCATGGAAACCCCTGCGCCCTTGAAATCGGCGCCGAGTACGAGCGTCATGGGCTCGCGCGCGGCGGCGTCCTCCGTGCCTTGCTTGAGCGCCGAGGCCGGCAGGCCCATCATGTCCGCGAGCTTGCGGGCCTGATCGGCCTGGTTAGGTGCATAGGTGAGCGTGGTCTTCGCCGCCTTCTCGGGGGCGTTGCTCTTGTTGGTGGACCGCGTCACACCCTCGTCGTTCTGCAGCCAGTTGATGGTCGACTGGGCCGCACCCTGGATCCCGCTGCCGTTGTAGACGTCGACGCGTACGTCGACGGCCTCGGCGCGCGGGCCCTGGAGCAGCTTCGCCTGGGCCTTCGCCTGGGCGTTCTTGGCGTCCTGCTGCTTCCGCTTCACCTCGGTGAAGGAGACGTCGTTCTGGATCATCGAGAACACCTGCGGAGCCTTGACCTGGTCGAGGACGACCGTCGCCCGCTTGTTCGGCGGCTCATCGGGGTTGTCGACGACCGGAACGGTCATGAAGCTGATGTTCTTGAGATCGACCTTCCCGATCTCCTTGGCCAGGCTGGTCAGCTTCAGGGCACTTCCTATCCCCTTGTCCACGGTCAGCGCCTCGGTCGCCGCGTTCGCGACGTCGAGCAGCTGCGTCGGGCTGTCCAGGGTGTCTTCCTTCAGCTGCCGCATCATGGACGCGACGAACTGCTGCTGCATCTTGATCCGGTCCAGGTCGCTCTCGTTGCCGAGACCGTGACGGTTGCGGAGGAACGCGAGTGCGGTCTCGCCCTGGATGCGGTTCTCGCCCGCCGGCAGGTCGAGCTTGGAGTAGCCCGGGTCCTTGATGGGCTTGGTCAGGCAGACTTTCACGCCGCCGACGGCCGTCGACAGTGTCTTGACGGCGTTGAAGTCGACCATCATGAAGTGGTTGATCCCCACGCCGGTCATCTCCTTGACCGTGCGCATCACGCAGCCGGGGTCGCGGCCGCTCACGCCGAACGACTCGTTGAACCGGGTCTTTCCGACCGGGCCGGGGATCACCTTCGTCGAACCGTCGGGCTGCTTCGTCGGGCAGTCCGGGATCTCGGTCTTGAGGTCCCGGGGGATGCTCAGGACCGTCGCGTTGGTGCGGTCGTCGGAGACGTGCATGAGCAACGTCGTGTCGGCGTGGCCGGTGACGTTGTCCCTGTCCCCGTAGCTCTTGTTGCCCGCGCCGGTGCGGACGTCGTTGCCGATGATCAGGATGTTGAGCGGCCCCTCCATCCCCGGGGTGTCGACCGCGGCATCACCGACGTCGACCGTGCCGATGTTGCCGTCGAGCTTGCTGTAGATCGCGTACGCACCGGCAGCGCCGCCCACGAGGACGAACGCCATCGTGCCGCCGGTCCACAGCAGGACCTTCTTCTTGCGGCTCGCGCCCTGCTTGCGTTTGCGGCGGCTCTGCGCCGGGATCTGGCCGCCGCCGGACTCCTCGGGGGCCCTGCGGCGGCGCTGGCCGGGTACGGGCGCCTCGGGCGGCGTGGCGGCGGGCGCCGGCGTGGGTGCGGCGGAGGCGGATCTGCGGGGGCGGGACGGGGACTGCGGCCGCGACTGCCCAGCGGAGCGGTCCAGTCGCAGTTCGTAGTTGCCCGTCTGCGGGTTGAGAACCCACTGGTCGGCGGGGTCGATCTCGTCCGCCCGTCCACGGCTGTGCGCGTCCACGGTTACTCGAGTCCTCCGTCGGTGCCACGCGAGGCGCCTCCCCCACAGGGCGCCGCTCTCTCGGTCGTTCGATCCTTGGTGAGTGCGACCACGCGGTCGGGGTGCACCGGATCGCGTCACACTATCCGCCCAGTTCAGCGTGGGGCGACGTCCGTGACAAATTCCACGCCCCTTACAACCGGGCAATTTGCCCAAACCTCATCGCTGACCGCGCTCCCCTTGGGGCGCGCTTTACTCACACACCCCTTCCGCAGCGTTCCGTCCCGTGAAAGTCGGTGTCGCGGAGGGCACCGGGGAGTCCGCGTCGTCCGGCTTCCCGTCCCTCTTCTCGTTGTCGGGTGTCACCAGTACGGGCTTGTCCTCGCGCAGCTGCTTGAACAGGTCGCTCGCCGCGGGTTGTACGAGTTCGTCCCGGTTCGCGTCGTACCGGTAGGAACGGCGCGGGACGGTGAGGAACTGCACCTTCTCGGTCGGGATGGATCGCATGTCCCGCGCGAGGTCGTACAGGTCCCGCAGCGAGTCGAGCCCCGGGTCCGTGGTGATCGCCTTCGTGGCCGCGTCCAGGACCGGGTAGAGCTTGGTCGGGTTGAGCAGCACCCCGTCGCTCTGCACCTTGTTGACGAGAGCGCCGAGGAACAGCTGCTGGCGGTCCATGCGTTCCGTGTCGCTGCCGTTGCCGATCGACTTGCGGGCCCGTACGAAGCCGAGCGCCTGCTCCCCGTGGAGCGTCTGGCGCCCCGCGGGCAGCTTCAGCTTCGCGTCCGGGTCGTTCACGGGCTCCTTGAGGCAGACCTCCACCCCGTCGACGGCGTCCACCATCTTCTTGAAGCCCCGGAAGTCGATCACCATGTGGTGGTCGATCCGGATCGCGGTCAGCTTCTCGACGGTACGGATCGTGCACGCCGTACCGCCGAACTCGAAGGCCCAGTTGAACTGCGCGAACTGCTCCCGGGTGCGGGTCCCGTCCGGCTTGCGGCAGCTCGGGATCGTCACCATCAGGTCCCGGGGGAGCGAGACGGCGGTCGCGCTCGACTTCCCCGCCGCGAGGTGCAGCAGGATCGTCGTGTCGGAGCGCTGGGTGCCCCGGTCCTTGCCGTACTTGCGGTTGCCCTCGCCGGCCCGGGTGTCCGAGCCGATGAGCAGGATGTTCCGGGCGGCCGAGGTGCCCGCCGGCGGGCGCTCCTTCTCGTACTTCTCCAGCTCGGCGGCGGCGGTGGTGTCCGTGGTGATGTTGTCGTCGAGCTTCCGGTAGAACCACCAGCCGACCCCGGCGGCGGCCAGCACGACGACCGCGCAACCGAGGGCGGTCCAGCGCAGCCAGTGGCGCCGGCGCGGCTCCTCGTCCCCCGGGGCCGGGGGGTCCGGGTCGGCGGGCGTGCCTGCACGGTCCGTCACGTCAGGGTCCGTCCTTCGAGGCGTCGGCGGCGCGCAGGGCATCCACCGGTCACTGAAGGAGACGGCCGAACCCGACGCATGGTTGTGCGGAAGGAGTCGACTCCCCCTGGCCGATCATGTACCGGAGTGGGCACGGGGACCTGGGGGCTCGGCGCGCCGCTGGGCCAAACGGTGGACCGCGGTCGCTCAGAGCGCCGTGTGCGTCACCCGCTCGCTCTCGACGCGCTTCTCCATGCCTTCGGGTGCCAGCTCGTGCAGGTTCCGGCACAGGACCACGGAGCCGCCCGCGGCGAGGGGGGCGTACAGGCCCGACGAGAGGCCCTGCCAGGTCTCGTAGCCGAGGCCGGAGAGGAGGCGGGAGCCGGGAGCGAGGCCGAGGGCCGCCGCGTCCGTGCGGGCCTGCTCGACGAGCTCGGCTCCGCTGCGTTCCGTACCGTCGACGACGAGCGCCGGAGCCTCCGGATCGACCGGTACGAACGGGGCGAACCGGTCGCCCTGGCTCGGCACCTCGACCGCGTAGTCCGCGTATCCGGCGGGCGCGGCCGGGAAGCGCCGGCCCAGCGGGGCCAGGGAGAGCGCGATCCGCTCCCCGGAACAGGCGAGACCCGCCTCCAGGGTGTCCGGCCCCGCGACCACGACGTCCGCGTCCGCCGGGTCGCCGCCGACCTCCGCGGTCACACCGACGGACGAGCAGGCGAGCAGCCACACCGCGCTCTGCCAGTGCGCGGGCAGCAGCAGCGCGAGCCGGTCGCCGGGCCCGGCGGACAGCTCGCCCTGGAGCAGGTTCGCCGTCTTGGCCACCCAATTGGCGAAGGTGGCGACGGACAATTCCACGCGCTCACCGGTGGCGTCGTCGTAGAAGGTGACCAAGGGGCGGGCGGGGTCCGCGGCGAGCGCGGATCGCAGCAGGTCGGCGGGGGTGCGGTCGCTGGCGTTCACGCCGGACAGCGTACGCGGGCGGGCGCGCGGGGGTCCGCCGTACCGGTGACGGCGTCCTCCGGTCGGACCGACGGCTCGTCAGCTTCCGGGCCGGTTCCCGGCGCGCGGAACGGCCCGGCGATCCGCACGATCGGCCCATGCGTGCCTCACTCGCCTCCTCGATCGCCGTCACCTGCGCGGCGGTGCTCGCCCTGCCGGTCTCCCTCACCGCGCCGGCGGCGGCCTCGGCGCCACCCACGGCCGCCTCCGCACTGCCACCCGCGCCCGAACTCCCGGGCTCCACCCAGTCGCTGCCGCTCGAACCGCTCGGTGCCGCCACGCGGTCCCTGGTCGGCGGGGCGATCGGCTCGGGCGAGCAGGGGCTCACCCGACGCGACGTCAGGCCCTTCTCGCTCGTCGGCGTCGTCTGGGACGACCCGGCGGCCCCGCTGCACGGCACCGTCCAGGTCCGCACCCGCGCCACCGGCGGCGGCGCCTGGTCGGAGTGGCAGGACGTGGAGACCCACAACGAGGAGCACGGTGCCGACCCGGGCACCGCCGAGGGCTCCGCCCGTGCGCTCCGCGGCTCCACGGCCCCGCTGTGGGTGGGCGACTCGGACGGCGTGGAGATTCGCGTACGGGGGGAGGAACCGCTCCCGGCGGGCCTGCGGCTCGAACTGGTGGACCCGGGCGAGGCCCCGGGGCAGGACCCGGTCGCCGAGCCCGAGGCCCCCACGCCCCACGCCCGGAGCGCCAGGCTTCCGGCCGGCCCGGTCGGCCTGAGCGCGGCGGAGGCGGCGGCGAGCGCGGTGAACGCCCAGCTCGCCCCGTACGGCGCGGCCTGGATCCCGGCCCTCTCGAAGGAGGAGACCGAACTCACGGCCCGGAGCATGCCGCAACAGGAAGCGGCGCAGGCGGCACAGGCGGCGCAAGCAGCGCAGGCGGCGCAGGCGGCACAGGGAGTCCAGGCCGCCCGGGGCGCGCTCGCGGCGAAGCCGTACATCGGCCCCCGCCCCAAGATCATCACCCGTAAGGGCTGGGGCGCGGACGAGAGCATCCGCGAGAAGGGCTTCGTCTACACGAAGACCATCAAGGCGGCCTTCGTCCACCACAGCGCCACCGGCAACAACTACACCTGCAAGCAGGCCCCCTCCGTCCTGCGCAGCATCTACCGCTACCACGTGAAGAGCAGCGGCTGGCGGGACTTCGGCTACAACTTCGCCGTCGACAAGTGCGGAAACATCTACGAAGGCCGGGCCGGCGGCGTCGCCAAGCCGGTCATGGGTGCGCACACCCTCGGCTTCAACACCAACAGCATGGGCATCGCCGTCCTCGGCACCTTCAGCAAGAGCAACCCGCCCGCCGCCGTCGTGACCGCCGTCGCGCGCCTGACGGCCTGGAAGCTCGGGCTGCACGGGGTGAATCCGAAGGGCACGTCGTACCTGATCTCAGGCGGCGGAAACCTGTACAAGAAGGGCACGACGGTACGGTTCAACGCCATCGCCGGACACCGCGACGGATTCGCCACGGAATGTCCCGGCGGACGCCTGTACGGCAAGCTCGGCACGGCCCGCACGACCTCGGCGAAGTACCAGGGAAGGCCCTGATGGGGTCTCGGATGCGGTCAGGGAGGCAACCATCTGCATAAACTGACCGGTCATATCGCACGGACGACCGAGACGGGCGAGCTGACCGGCCCCGAACAGGAAGCAGAGACGACAAGGTGACAGAAGCGATCCTCCTGGTCGGTGGCAAGGGCACACGGCTGCGACCCCTCACGGTCAACACGCCCAAACCCATGGTCCCGGCGGCGGGCGTCCCCTTCCTGACCCATCAGCTGGCCCGGGCCCGCGCGGCAGGCGTCGAGCACATCGTGCTCGCCACCTCCTACCTGGCCGAGGTCTTCGAGCCGCACTTCGGTGACGGCTCGTCCCTCGGCCTGAGCCTGGAGTACGTCACCGAGGAGGAGCCCCTCGGCACCGGCGGCGCGATACGCAACGTCGCCTCGCGGCTGCACTCGGGCCCCGACGAGCCGGTCCTCATCTTCAACGGGGACATCCTCACGGGCCTGGACATCCAGGCCCTCGTCGCGACCCACTCCTCCTCCGGCGCGGACGTCTCGCTCCACCTGACCCGGGTCGAGGACCCGCGCGCCTTCGGCCTGGTCCCCACGGACGCCACGGGCCGCGTCACGGCCTTCCTGGAGAAGCCGCAGACGCCGGAGGAGATCGTCACGGACCAGATCAACGCGGGCGCGTACGTCTTCAAGCGCTCGGTCATCGACTCGATCCCGACGGGCCGCCCCGTCTCCGTCGAACGCGAGACGTTCCCGGAGCTCCTCTCCTCCGGGGCGCACCTCCAGGGCATGGTGGACTCCACGTACTGGCTGGACCTCGGCACCCCGCAGGCCTTCGTCCGCGGCTCCGCCGACCTGGTCATGGGCCGCGCGCCCTCCCCGGCCGTCCCGGGCCGCTGCGGCGACCGCCTGGTCCTGCCGTCGGCCCGCGTCGCCCCGGACGCGAAGCTGACCGGCGGCACGGTGGTGGGCGCGGACGCGGTGGTGGGCGAAGGCGCCCGGGTGATCGGCTCGACCCTCCTCGCCGGCGCGATCGTCGAACCGGGCGCGGTGATCACGGACTCCCTGATCGGCGCGGGGGCGCGCATCGGCGCGCGCACGGTGGTGAGTGGGGCGGTGATCGGGGACGGCGCGCAGGTGGGCCCGGACAACGAACTCCGGGACGGCGTCCGAGTCTGGTGCAACACCACCCTCCCCGCGGGCGCGGTCCGCTTCTCCTCAGACCAGTAGTACCGCCGCCCCCGCCGTTGTGGGCCTGCGCCCCGCCGTTGTGGGCAATCGTTCCGCTGGGGCGGAACGGGTGGGCACAACGGACCCGCGCCCTGCCGGCGCCAGAGGCTTCCGCTCCCTGACCCGCACCCGCAGGTACGGCGCACTCGTGGTGCGGGTCCAGGCGCGGAATGCGGAGGCGCCGCTGAAGGGCGCCGTCCCGTGTGCCCACCCGTCCCGCCCCAGCGGGACGACTGCCCACACGGCGGGTGGCGGAGGGCACCGCCCCGCACGCGGGGGCCCATACGGGCGGGGGGCACCGCCCAGCCGGGCGCGCAGGCCCACCCGGGCGCGGGCGCCCACACAGGCGCGGCCCAGGCAAAGGCCCGCCCGGCTACGCTCGTACCCATGGCCGGCCGCTTCGCACCCAAACCCACCCGCACCACCACACGCGGCGGCCACATCCCCCTCCCCGTCACAGAAGACGCCGCCCTGGACCTGGGCCTCACCCTCGGCCCCCTCCGCCGCGGCCCCGCCGACCCCACCTTCCGGGTGACCCCGGACGGCTCGGTCTGGCGGGCCAGCCGCACCCCGGACGGCCCGGGAACGCTCCGTATCACCGCAGGGGGCGCCGAGGCCTGGGGCCCGGGAGCAGGCTGGCTCCTGGACCGTCTCCCGGCCCTCCTGGGCGCCGAGGACGACCCCACCGCCTTCGTCCCCCGCCACAAGCTGGTCCTGGCGACCCACCGCCGCCGCCCGGGCCTGCGCCTGACCCGTACGGGCCTGGTCCTGGAGTCCCTGATCCCGTCGGTCCTGGAGCAGAAGGTCACGACGATCGAGGCGTACGGGTCCTGGCGTGCGCTCGTACGGAAGTACGGCGAGCCGGCCCCGGGCCCGGCCCCGGAGGGCCTGTACGTGATGCCGGACGCGCGCGCGTGGACGCAGATCCCGTCCTGGGAGTGGCACCGCGCGAACGTGGACGGCAAGCGCGCCGCCACGATCGTCCGCGCGGCGCGGGTCGCGGCCCGCCTGGAGGAGGCCGCGGACATGGACGGCCCGGCGGCCCGCAAGCGCCTGGAGCTGGTCCCGGGCATCGGCCCCTGGACGAGCGCCGAGACGATCCAGCGCAGCAACGGCGCCCCGGACGAGGTCACCACCGGCGACCTGCACCTGCCCGGCATCGTCGGCTGGGCGCTCGCGGGCGACCGTACGACGGACGACGAGGCGATGCTGGAGCTCCTGGCCCCGTACGCGGGCCAGCGTCACCGCGCGGCCCGCCTGATCCTCCTCAGCGGCCGCGTACCGCCCCGCAGGGCCCCGCGCATGACGCCGAACGACATCACACGCTTCTAGAAGAGCCTCACCGCACCGCGACGAACTCCGAAGCGAGCCGCGCCGGACGTTCCTTCGGCGGAGCCGCCGGGTGGCCGATCGCGACCGCGCCCATCGGGTCCCAGTCGTCCGGCAGCCCGAGGACGTCCCGTACGACGTCCCGGCAGAACATCGTCGAGGACACCCAGGCCGAGCCGAGCCGTTCGCCGGCGAGGGCGACCAGGAAGTTCTGCACGCCCGCGCCCGTCGCGACCACGAACATCTCGCGCTCGGCGGCGTCCCGGCGCGGGTCGCCGTAGTGGTGGGAGCCGTCCATGACGAGGCAGGGCACCGCGAGGTAGGGCGCGTTGCGCAGGACGTCCCCGCGCCGGACCCGCTTCGCGACGGACTCCTCGGACTTGCCGTCCCGCCTCAGGTCCGCGATCCACGCGTCCCGCATCGCGTCGAGCAGCCGCGTCCGCGACTCCGCCGACTCCAGGAGCACGAACCGCCACGGCGTGGTGTGGTGCGGCGCCGGGGCCGTCACGGCGGCGGCGACCGCGCGCCGGACCGCGCCCGGGTCGACCGGCTCGTCGGTGAACTCCCGTACGGTCCGCCGCAGCGTCACCGCCTCCCGTACGGCCTCCGAGGTCCCGAGCCGGAACATGTCGTCGGCGGCGATGCGCACGAGTGCCCGCGCGCCCTCCTCGTCGTCGCCGCCCACCACATGGGGCAGTCCGCGGACGACGGCGACGGGAAGCCCGGCCGCCTTGCCCTTCACCAGGTCTCCGGCGGCGGCGAGTTCGTCGGCGGTGGCGACCACGGTCGCGCTCAGCGGATTGCCGTGCGCGTCGGTCCCGCCGCGCAGGTCGTCGAGGACCCGCACTCCGGCCGCGCCGATCGCCACGTCGGTGAGCCCGGTGCGCCAGGGCCGCCCGAAGGTGTCCGTGACGACGACGCCGACGTCGACGCCGAGCGCCTCGCGCAGCCCCGAACGGATGCGCCGCGCAGAGGCGTCGGCGTCCTCGGGCAGCAACAGCACCGTCCCGGAAGGGGTGTTGGAGGCGTCGACCCCGGCGGCGGCCATGACGAGCCCTTGCCGGTTCTCGACGATACGGAGCGTGCCGCGCCGGGCCACCACCCGTACCGTCTCGGCGTCGATGGCCTCCTCGCGGTCGTCGGCCGCGACGATCCGCCCCTCGGCCTTGCTGACGATCTTGGAGGTGACGAGCAGGACGTCCCCGTCGACGAGCCCCGGGGACACGGAGGCGATCAGCTTGGCGAGATCGTCACCGGGGGCCACCTCGGGCAGCCCGGCCACGGCCCACACGCGATACGCGGGCGCGTACGAGCCGCCGCCGACCCCGCCCGCCCCGGAACCGCCGTCGGCCCCGATCGACTCGGAACCACCGGCCGGCCCGAAACCTCCCTCGACCCCGCCCGCTCCGGAACCACCGGTCGCCTCGGCCCCGACCGAGCCGGCCGAACCCACCGCCCCGGAACCACCGACCGCCCCGGAACCGCCCCCGGCCCCGACCGACCCGCCCGGGCCCGCAGTCGTCACCCCCGCACCTCCTCGGCCAGCGCCAGCGCCTCGCGGGCCATCGTGGCCGTCGCGTCCACGTCGGTCATCATCAGCGGCACCGCGCGGCACGCGATGCCCGCCGCCTCGACCTCCGCGACCGCGCCCGCGTCCACGGTGTCCACGAGCCAGCCGCCGACGAGTTCGGCGCCGTAGTGCAGGGCCACCGCCGCCGCCGTGGACTCCACGCCCACGGCCGCGAGGACCTTGTCGGCCATGCCGCGCACGGGGGCGTCGCCGACGATGGGGGAGAGGCCCACGACCGGCGCGCCGGCCGCGACGACCGCCTCGCGGATCCCGGGCACGGCCAGGATCGTCCCGACGCTCACCACCGGGTTGGACGGCGGGAAGAGGATGACGTCCGCCTCGGCGATGGCCTCGAGGACGCCCGGCGCGGGCTTCGAGGCCTCCGCGCCGACCGCCACGACGGCCTTCGCGTCGACGGAGGCGCGCAGCTTCACCCAGTACTCCTGGAAGTGCACGGCGCGCTGCTCGCCGTCGACCTCGATCGCCACGTGCGTCTCGACGCGGTCGTCGGACATGGGGAGGAGGCGTACGCCGGGCTGCCAGCGGGCGCACAGCGCCTCGGTGACGGCGCTCAGCGGGTAGCCCGCGCCGAGCATCTGCGTACGGACGATGTGGGTGGCGAAGTCCCGGTCGCCGAGGCCGAACCACTCGGGCCCGACCCCGTACGCCGCGAGCTCCTCCTTGACGGTGAAGGACTCGTCCGTGCGTCCCCAGCCCTGCTCCTCGTTGATGCCACCGCCGAGGGTGTACATCACCGTGTCCAGGTCGGGGCAGACCTTCAGCCCGAAGAGATGGATGTCGTCACCGGTGTTGCCGATGACCGTGATCTCCGCGTCCGGCGCGGCCTTCTTGAGGCCGCGAAGGAAACGGGCACCACCGATGCCGCCGGCCAGAACCACAATGCGCATGCAGTGCAGTCTGTCAGGCGACGATCAGTCCGGGGGCGGCCGGGGCGCACTGCGCCTGGAGCGACTCGTGCATCGGCATCTCGGTGAGGCCGGGGAAGTAGACGTGCAGGCTGACGGCCGGTTCGAGGGAGTCGTTGACGACCTCGTGGACGTACCCGGGCGCGAAGACCCGCTGCGCGCCGCCGTCGAGCGTCCGGGCGCCCCGGTCCGTGCGCTCCGTCAGCTCGCCCTCCAGGACGGTCAGCACACCGGAGGAGACGCCGTGGTCGTGGAGGCCGCTGCCCTGGCCGGGCACCCAGGAGAGCAGCCACACCTCGTAGCCGGGTCCGGTGCGCAGGCGGTGGTACCAGCGGGTGGTGGCGTCGTACTCGACGTACGGGGCCCACTGGGAGCGGTCCTCGGCGATGGAGCGCGCGAGGCCGGCGAACTCGGCCACGGTGACGGGGTGGGCGCGCTCGGGCTGGAGCAGGTGCGGGACTTCGAGGATGTCGCCGGCGATCTGAAGGTCGCTGTCCATGTTCATGGGATGGGGAGGTTCCTCAGCAGAAACAGAAGCGGTGGGGGTCACGGAAGAGAGGTGACACGGGTGACGCAGGGTGACGCTGGGAGAAGAAGCTGGAGCTCTACGGCATCAACAGCTGGGACAGCAACAGCAACAGCGCGCCTGGACAGCGCGGCGGAACCCACGGGCGTGGGTCGCGGAGGGCGCTGCGGTCGCTGGCATGCCACCCAAGGTGGACGGAGGGGCACCCGACTGTCAACTCAATGCCCGATTTGGGGGTAATGTTTCACCTCATCCGGTTACAGTCCCCGGAGAAAGGTTTGTTCACGCGCGGACCAGGAGAGATGGCGCTTCGACCGCGCCCTTAAACATGGCCGGGCGTGATCGGACTGTGATCCAGATCGCATCCATGGCTGGATCGCAACAAGATCCAAGTCCTGGACGTCCTCCCCTGTGAAGGTGTCGCGGCGCGGTCAAGCCGGCGGCATGTGTCACGTTTTTTGGTGATTTGAACACTTTCTGCATAGGCTTGGTTCCGCAGAGTGAATACGGGGCCCAATAGCAGATCTCGGCTTGACTCGCACAGAGCACGAACTTGTAATTTCACTCGTGTCGTTCGGCCGGGTTCGCCCCGGCAACATCACGGGGACGCACAGAACAGACGAGGGGCGCACATGACCGAGTTGTTCCAGGAACTGCTGGTCGAGGACGCGGACGAGGAACTCGGCTGGCAGGAGCGCGCGCTGTGCGCCCAGACCGATCCCGAGTCCTTCTTCCCCGAGAAGGGCGGCTCGACCCGCGAGGCCAAGAAGGTCTGCCTCGCCTGCGAGGTCCGCTCCGAGTGCCTCGAATACGCCCTGCAGAACGACGAACGGTTCGGCATCTGGGGCGGCCTCTCCGAGCGCGAGCGACGCCGCCTGAAGAAGGCCGCCGTCTGAACCGCGCCGAGCCCGTCCGGCCCCGCGCGCCCCGGCGCGCACACCAGGACACGACGAACGGTCCGCCCCCTGTGCCCATCCACAGGAGGCGGACCGTTCTGCATGTCCGGGGCGAAGCGTCCGGTACGGAACCGTCCGCCGCTCCGTCCACAGGCGGCGAACCGTTCTGCATGTCCGGAACGCTGTGTCCCTTACGAAGGCGTCCCGCACGGTCTGTCCACAGGGCGGCGGACCGCTCCGCGTGCAGCCGTTAGTGTGGGCCTCCGTCCGAGACGCTCCCCACGCCCCCCGCGGGCGACCCCGGCCGGAGGGCCCGTAGCTCGATGTCCTCAACTCCTGAGTTTCCGCGACACGTCGTCACCGCCGTGCTCGTCACCCACGACGGCGCCCGCTGGCTGCCCGACGCACTCGCCGGGCTGCTCGCCCAGGAGCGCCCCGTGCAGGCCGTGGTGGCGGCCGACACCGGCAGCGCCGACGACTCGGCGCAGCTCGTCGCCGACGCCATCGGCGCCGACCGGGTCCTGCACCTCGCGCGCCGCACCGGCTTCGGCGCCGCCGTCGAGGAGGCCGCCCGCACCGCGCCCCTGCTCGGACCCGAGGACCTGCCCTACCTGAAGCGCCCCAGCGGCTGGGACCCCGTCAGCCGCACCTGGAACGACGAGGCGTACGACCTCCCCGAACTCCCGCACGGCGAACCGGTCCAGTGGCTCTGGCTCCTCCACGACGACTGCGCCCCCGAGCCCGGCGCCCTCGCCGAACTCCTGCGCGTCGCCGAGTCCGACGCGAAAGCCGCCGTCATCGGCCCCAAGCTGCGCGGCTGGTACGACAGGAAGCAGCTCCTCGAAGCCGGCGTCAGCATCGCCCGCAGCGGCCGCCGCTGGACCGGCCTCGACCGCCGCGAGCAGGACCAGGGCCAGCACGACCAGGTCCGCTCCGTCCTCTCCGTCTCCACCGCCGGCATGCTCGTCCGCCGCGACGTCTTCGAGAGCCTCGGCGGCTTCGACCGGCGCCTGCCCCTGATGCGCGACGACGTCGACCTGTGCTGGCGCGCCCACTCCGCCGGCTTCCACGTCCTCGTCGCCCCCGACGCCGTCCTGCGGCACGCCGAGGCCTCCGCCCGCGAGCGCCGCACCGTCGACTGCGCCGGACGCACCGCCGCCAACCCGCACCGCGTCGACAAGGCCGGTGCCGTCCACACCCTCCTCGCCAACGCCCGCGGCCTGGCCCTCCCGTACGTCCTCGTACGGCTCGTCCTCAGCACCCTGCTCCGCACCCTCGCCTACCTCGTCGGCAAGGCCCCGGGCCAGGCGGTCGACGAGGTCATGGGCCTCCTCGCGACCCTGCTGCGGCCCGAGAAGATCCTCGCCGCCCGCAAGCGCCGCAGGAACCCCGCCGTCCTCAACAGCGAGTTCCGCTCCCTCTTCCCGCCGCCCGGCGCCACCGTCCGCGCCACCGTCGAGCAGCTCGCCTCCCACTTCGGCGGATCCGACGCCGACACCGGCGGCTCCCGCCACGGCGTCGTCGAGTCCGGGCCCGGCGGCGACGACGCCGACTACCTGGAGATCGAGCAGTTCGCCCGGCTCAAGAAGATCGCCCGCAAGCCGGGCCCGGTCCTCTTCGCCCTGCTCCTCCTCGTCTCCCTCGTCGCCTGCCGCAACCTCTTCGCCGGCGGCTCGCTGGCCGGCGGCGCCCTGCTGCCCGCCCCCGACACCGTCTCCGGCCTCTGGTCGCGGTACGCCGACGCCTGGCACGCCATCGGCACCGGCGGCACCCAGACCGCACCGCCCTACCTCGCCGTCCTGGCCGCGCTCTCCGCACTGTTCCTCGGTTCCACCTCCACCGCGCTGACCCTGCTGCTCGTCTGCTCGGTCCCGCTCGCCGGCTTCACCGCGTACTTCGCCGCCCGCGGCATCGTCGAGTCCCGGCTCCTGCGCGCCTGGGGCGCCATCGCGTACGCCTTCCTGCCCGCCGCCACCGGCGCCCTCGCCGCCGGCCGGCTCGGCACCGCCGTCCTCGCGATCCTGCTCCCGCTGATCGCCCGCGCCGCCGTCGCCGCCCACGGCTTCAACCGGCCCGACCGGGGCAGCTGGCGCGCCACCTGGGCGTACGCCTTCCTGCTGACCTTCGCGATGGCGTTCACCCCGGTCGTCTGGCCGCTCGCCGTCCTCCTCGGCCTCGGCGTGCTCGCCGTCCGCCGCTCCGACCTCACCGCGTACGGGCTGCGCTTCCTCGCCGCCGTCGGCACCCCGCTGCTCGTCCTCGCGCCCTGGTCGCTCACCCTCCTCACCGACCCCGGCTCCCTCCTGCGCGAGGTGGGTCTCGACGTCCGTACGGGCACGGCGACCGCGCTCGACCTCCTCGGCACCAGCCCGGGCGGCCCCGGCACCACCGGCGGCCTGCTCCTGATCGGCCTCGTCCTCGCGGGCCTGGCCGGACTGCTCCGCGAGGAGCGGCAGCTCGCCGTCCGTACGGCCTGGGCCGCCGCCCTCGCCGGACTCCTCTTCGCCGTCCTCACCAACGGCGCGGGCGGCACCGGCTGGGCCGGACCCGCCACCCTCGTCTACGGCGCCGCCCTCATCGCCGCCGGCATGATCGGCGCCGAGGGCGGCCGCACCCGCGTCGCCGCCCACGGCTTCGGCTGGCGCCAGCCCGTAGCCGCCCTCATCGCGCTCGCCTGCGCCCTCGGCCCCGCCGTCGCCGCCGCCGGCTGGATGATCGGCGGCGCCGACGGCCCGCTGACCCGCCGCGACCCGGTCCAGGTCCCGGCCTTCGTCGCCGAGGAGAGCGGCACCCGCGACCAGCCCCGCACCCTCGTCCTCGGCGCCGGCGCGCCCGGCGAGGTCGCCTACACCCTGGTCCGCGGCTCCGGCGCCCGCCTCGGCGACGCCGAACTCACCGCGACCGCCGAGCCCGACCAGCGTCTCGACGCGGTCGTCGCCCACCTCGTCGCCGGCTCCGGCGCCGACCAGACCCAGGAGCTCAGCGGCTACGCCATCCGGTACGTCCTCGTACGGGACGGGGCACCGCGCCAGATGAGCCGCGTCCTCGACTCCACGCCCGGCCTCAGCCGCCTCAGCCAGCTCGACGGCAGCGCGCTCTGGCGCGTCGACCGCGAGATCGCCCGCATCATGATCGTCCCGCCGGCGGCCAAGGCCACGGCGGAGGACGGCGCCAAGGAGGAGACCGCCAAGCCGGTCGCCGTCGCCGCCGGCCCCGTCGAGGCCCACACCCAGGTCCCGGCCGGCCCCACGGGCCGCGTCCTGCGGCTCGCCGACCGCGCCGACGAGGGCTGGACCGCCACCCTCGACGGCAAGGCGCTGACCCGGACCACCGTCGACAGCTGGGCCCAGGGCTTCGAGCTCCCCGCCGGGGGCGGCCGCCTCGACCTCACGTACGACGAGCCGCTCACCCACACCGCGTGGATCTGGGCCCAGGCCGGCCTCGCCGTCGTCCTGCTCGTCCTCGCCCTGCCCGGGCGACGCCGCGAGATCGACGACGACCTGCCGGAGGAGGAGCTCGCGATCCCCGCCCAGGCGACCGAGGGCGACGGCCGCCGCGCCCGCCGCCTGCGCGCCGCCGCGGAAGCCGAAGCAGCCGCGGAGGCCGCGTCCGGCACCCCGGACGCTTCCGAGGCCTTCGACGCCTTCGGACATGCGCAGGGCGCGCCGGCCCCGATCCCGGGGCAGCAGTCCTACGAGCCCCAGGAACAGGACCAGGACCAGGAAGGCGCCGCCGGCTACGACCCGGCCTACGCGCAGGCCCCGGCGCAGCCGGGAACCCAGCCGTACGCCGACCAGGGCTACTACCAGGACTACGCGGCCGACCCGTACCAGCAGCAGCCGTACGCGTACCCCCAGCAGGGCTACGACCAGCCGGGGTACGAACAGCAGGGCTACGAGCAGCCGCAGCAGTACGACCCGCAGCAGCCGCAGCAGCAGTACGACCAGCAGCAGTACGACCCGTACGGCGGCTACGGCTACGGATACCCCCAGGGCCACGAGACCGAGCAGCGTCCCGACGGGAGCAGCAACCAGTGAAGCGCACGACCCTCTCCCTGATCGCGGGCGCCACGGCCCTCGCCGCCGTCACCGGCTTCGCGGCCCTCACCGCCCCGGACGGCACCGCCGTCGCCGAGGCGAAGGCCACCACCCGCCTGCCGGTGGAGCGCGCCGGCCTCGTCTGCCCGGTGCCCAGCACCTCCGAGGTGGCCGAGACGCGCTACACCTCGTACACCCCGACGGGTACGGGCTCCGCCGCCGCGGGCTCCGGCAAGGCCGAGCCGCCCACGGCGCTGCTCCGGACCGCCGCGAGCGGACCGGCGACGGGCGGCACCGGAAAGACGGGCAAGAAGCCCCAGGCCCCGAAGGCCCCGGCGACCGTCACCGCCCCCGGCAAGCCCGTCACCGCCCAGGCGGACGGCGGCTCCGTGCCCGCCCTCACCGGCGCCGCGACCGGCAGCCTGGCCCCCGGCTGGACCGTCCAGCAGACCACCGTCGTCCCGGCGGGCGGCGCGCGCGGCCTCCTCGGCCTCGGCTGCGGAGCCCCCGACACCGACTTCTGGTTCCCGGCGGCCTCCACCGACAAGGACCGCCAGGACTACGTCCACCTCACCAACCCGGACGACACGGCCGCCGTCGCCGACATCGAGATGTACGGCCCCGAGGGCGCCCTCAAGTCCCAGTTCACCGAGGGCATCCCGGTCCCCGCCCGCTCCACCGTTCCGGTGCTTCTGTCCACCCTCACGACCGAGGCCGGCCGGAAGGACGTCACCGTCCACGTCACCACCCGCAGCGGTCGCGTCGGCGCCGCCGTGGCCGCCGCCGACGACAAGCTCGGCAGCGACTGGATCGCCCCGGCCGCCGACCCGGCGAGCACCGCCGTGCTCCCCGGCATCCCGGCCGACGCCACCGCGGTGCGGCTCGTGGCCTTCGCCCCCGGCGACGACGACGCCGACCTCAAGGTCCAGCTGGTCACCGCGAGCGGCACGATCGTCCCGGCGGGCGCCGACTCCCTGCACGTGAAGTCCGGGATGACGGCCGCTGTCGACCTGCCGAACCTCACCCGGGGCGCGGTGGGCTCCCTGCTGCTGACCCCGAGCGACCCGAAGAAGCCGACGCCGGTGGTGGCGGCCCTCGAGGTCGTGCGCGGCAAGGGCGAGAACACCGAGATCGCGTTCATCCCGGCGGCCGCGGCCGTCTCCGCGCGGGCGACGGTCGCCGACAACCGCGCGAAGGCCTCGACGCTCTCCCTGACCGCCCCCGGCGCGGACGCCCAGGTCAAGGTCACGGCCTCGGCCGGCTCCGAGGGGGGTGCGCCGATGTCGAAGACCGTCACGGTGAAGGCGGGCACGACGACGGTCCTGACCGACCTCGTCCCGGAGGGCCTCAAGGGCTCCTACGCGCTGACGGTCGAACCGGTCTCGGGCGGCAGGGTGCACGCGGCCCGGACCCTCGCCCTTCCGGAGGACGGCGTCCCGATGTTCACGATCCAGACCTTCGTGGACGACCGAGGCACGGTCGAGGTCCCGTCGGCCCACCAGGACCTGGGGGTACTGGACTGATCGGCGCCCACCCGCCGTGTGGGCAATCGTCCCGCCCCGCCCACCCGCCGTGTGGGCAATCGTCCCGCAGGGGCGATGGGGGTCCCCCCTGCTCGAGCGGAGCCGAGAGCTTGGGGGAGGGTGGGCACACGGGACGGCGCCCCGTGCCGGGCCTAGGCTCCCGCGCCTGAACCCGCACCGGGCGCGCGGCGTCCCAGGTTGTGCCCCGTACGGGGGAAGCGCGGCCTCAGTCCTGCCCGTACCGAGGATCAACAGACTCCGGCGAGAGCCCGAGAAGCTCGGCGACCTGCTCCACAACCACCTCGTGGACCAGCAGCGCCCGCTCGTCCCGACTCTTCGAGCGGATCTCGACCGGCCGCCGGTAGACGACCACCCGCGCCGGCTCGTTCTTCTCGGCGGGCACCGAGCCCCCCAGCGGCACCGTCTCGCCCGACACCGGCGGAGGCACCTCCATCACCAGGAAGTCGACGTCCGCGAGCTGCGGCCAGCGCCGTTCGAGGCGCTCGACCGAGTCGAGGACGAGATCGCGGAAGGTGTCGGCCCGGCTCGCGGAGAGCGGCACCTGCGGCGGCGCGACCGGTCCCCGCATCCCGCGGCCGTGCCGGTCGCGGCGGCGGACCCGAGGCTCCGCCGGGGGCTCCGCGGGACGGTGCGAGGGGCTCGGCGGCACAGGACTGTCCATCACTGACGCAGCGTAACCCTCATCCGTCCCAGCGCACCGTGGCGCATCCTCGCCACCTTTTCCGGCGTGGCCGCCCCGTCGCCCCCCGCCTTGTCGAAACCTGAACATTCCGGCCAACCACCCGCCCGATTCGACAGCCCGTCACGATCGGCCATCTGGCCCTGGTTGACCGGATTTGTATCCCAAGGTGTCCGGATAGCCCCCTCCCCCCACCCCCCTGTGCCCCCTCCCGTGCAGGTCAGAGCCGTCACCACTCGAAGGGGGGTGGCGGAGGTCACACCGCGACACGGTGGAGTGACCTGAGGGAGAGTCGTCGCGGCCCGGTCAAGAGTGCGGTACCGTCCAACGTCGTGAGCCCTGTACGTCGCTGTTCGCGCACCGCGTGCGGCCGCCCTGCCGTCGCGACACTGACGTACGTCTATGCCGACTCGACTGCGGTCCTCGGCCCGCTCGCCACTTACGCCGAGCCCCACTGCTACGACCTGTGCGCCGAGCACAGCGAGCGCCTCACCGCCCCGCGCGGCTGGGAGGTGGTGCGGCTCTCCGACGGATCCGCCCCCGCCCGCCCCAGCGGCGACGATCTCGAAGCGCTGGCCAACGCGGTACGGGAGGCGGCCCGCCCCCAGGAGCGCGCGGCCGGGGCAGGCGGCAAGGGCGGCGGAGGCCGCGGCGGCGACCCCATGGAGGTCGGTCGCCGCGGGCACCTCAGGGTGCTCCGTTCGCCCGACAACTGACGGCAACCGGCCACCGTCCGCGTATCCCCGACTGCGCTCCGGGTAGTTTTGGCGTTCCGTACACGCGCCGCACACGCGTGTGGAGAACTCAGGAGGGTGGATCCGTGACTGCCGATCTGTCGCAGATCGTGAAGGCGTACGACATCCGCGGAGTCGTACCCGACCAGTGGGACGAGACGCTCGCCGAGCTCTTCGGCGCCGCCTTCGTACGGGTGACGGACGCGGACGCGATCGTCATCGGCCACGACATGCGCCCCTCGTCGCCCGGCCTCGCGGACGCCTTCGCGCGCGGCGCGGCCCGCCTCGGAGCCGACGTCACGCTCATCGGGCTCTGCTCCACGGACCAGCTGTACTTCGCCTCCGGCAGCCTCGGCCTGCCCGGCGCCATGTTCACGGCCTCCCACAACCCGGCCCAGTACAACGGCATCAAGATGTGCCGTGCCGGCGCCGCCCCCGTAGGCCAGGACACCGGCCTCGCCGACATCCGCGCCCTCGCCCAGGAGTGGAGCGAGACGGGCGCCCCGGAGGCGGCGGCGAAGCCGGGCACGATCACGGAACGCGACACCCTCGCGGACTACGCCGCCCACCTCAAGAACCTGGTCGACCTCACCGCGATCCGCCCCCTCAAGGTGGTCGTGGACGCGGGCAACGGCATGGGCGGCCACACGGTCCCCACCGTCTTCGAGGGCCTCCCGCTCGACACCGTGCCCATGTACTTCGAGCTGGACGGCACCTTCCCGAACCACGAGGCCAACCCGCTCGACCCGAAGAACATCGTCGACCTCCAGGCCCGCGTCCTCGCCGAGGGCGCCGACCTCGGCCTCGCCTTCGACGGCGACGCCGACCGCTGCTTCGTCGTCGACGAGCGCGGCGAGCCGGTCTCCCCGTCCGCGATCACGGCCCTCGTCGCCGCGCGCGAACTCGCCAAGAGCCCCGGCGGAACGATCATCCACAACCTGATCACCTCCTGGTCGGTGCCGGAGGTCGTCCGCGAGCAGGGCGGCGAGCCGGTCCGTACCCGCGTCGGCCACTCCTTCATCAAGGAGGAGATGGCGAAGACCGGAGCGATCTTCGGCGGCGAGCACTCGGCGCACTACTACTTCAAGGACTTCTGGAACGCGGACACGGGCATGCTCGCCGCGCTCCACGTCCTGGCGGCCCTGGGCGGCCAGGAGGGCACCCTGTCCGACCTGGTCTCGGCCTACGACCGGTACGCCTCCTCGGGCGAGATCAACTCGACGGTCGCGGACCAGGCGGCGAGCACGGCGAAGGTGCGGGCGACGTACGAGGGCGCGGAGGGCATCACCTTCGACGAGCTCGACGGCCTGACCGTGTCGGCGGCGGACTGGTGGTTCAACCTCCGCCCCTCCAACACGGAGCCGCTGCTGCGCCTCAACGTCGAGGCCCGCGACGAGGCCACCATGGCCAAGATCCGCGACGAGGTCCTCGCCCTGGTCCGGGCGACCGACTGACCCCCGCCGTCCCGCCGGGGAACGGGGGCGTGCCCCGTTCCCCGGCGGTAGGCTGACCTGGCCCGATCCGTCTGTTCGAAGGGACATCCCATGCCGCTCGAAGCCGGCCTCCTGGAGATCCTGGCCTGCCCGGCCTGCCACGCTCCGCTGAACGACCGCACGGCGGACGAGACCCCCGAGCTGATCTGCACGAGCCCCGACTGCGGCCTCGCCTACCCGGTCCGCGACGGCATCCCGGTCCTCCTCACGGACGAGGCCCGCAAGCCGGCGTAACGGCCCCCACGCGCGCGTGGGCAATCGTCCCGCTGGGGCGGTGCCCATCCCCACGTCCTCCGCCCCCGCCGTTGTGGGCCATCGTTCCGCTGGGGCGGTGCCCACCCCTACGTCCGCCGCCCCCGCCGTTGTGGGCAATCGTTCCGCTGGGGCGGAACGGGTGGGCACAACGGACGGCGCCCCTTGCCGGGCCTAGGCTCCCGCGCCTGAACCCGCACCCAGGAAGACAGCACCGCGCTGGTGCGGGAGGCCGGGGCCCAGCACCCCGCACCCACCCACCTGCACCCGCATTCGCAGCGCCCCGCACGGGACCCCGTAACCCCGTCCACCCAGGAGGCACCGCACATGCTCGACGAGACCCTCCTCGACGCCCCGGACGACCTCGCCCTGGCCGACCGCCGAGGCCTCCTCCGCGGCGCCGCCGAGGCAGGCGCACGGGTACGGACCGCCGCCCGGCACGCCGCCGAGGCCGGCATCGCGGACCTCCGCCCCGAGGGCCGCCCCCGTGCCGTCCTCGTCGCGGGCCCCGGCACGGCCGCCGCAGGCGTCGCGGACCTGATCGGCGCGCTCGCCGGCGCCGCCGCCCCCGTCGTACGGCTCCAGCCGACCGGCGTCGCCCCCGCCGCGGGCGCCCTGCGCTGGGCCCTGCCGGGCTGGGCGGGATCGGTGGACCTGCTCCTGCTGCCCACCACCGACGGCTCGGAACCGGGCCTCGCCCTCCTCGCCGAGCAGGCGTACCGCCGCGGGATCACGGTCGTCGCCGTAGCCCCGAAGGCCTCCCCGCTCGCCGAGGCGGTGAACGGCTCGCGCGGCCTGTTCGTCCCGATGGCGATCGCCCCGAACGAGACGCCCGACGAGTACGCCGAGAGCATCGCTGCCAGCCCGGGGGCGCTCTGGGCCCTGTTCACCCCCCTGCTCGCGCTCCTGGACCGCGTCGGCCTCATCGAGGCGCCGCCGGAGGCCCTGGAGAAGGTCGCCGACCGCCTGGACCGCACGGCGGAACGCTGCGGCCCGGCCATCGCCACGTACAGCAACCCGGCGAAGACGCTCGCCGCCGAACTCGCGGACTCGCTCCCGCTGATCTGGACCGAGGGCAACGCCGCCGGCCCGGCCGGCCGCCGCTTCGCCGCCGTCCTCGCCGAACTCGCGGGCCTGCCGGCGCTCGCCGCGGAACTCCCCGAGGCCCTGCCCGCGCACGGGGTCCTCCTCGCGGGCGACTACGCGGCCGGCGCCGACCCGGACGACTTCTTCCGCGACCGCGTGGAGGAGCAGCAGGCGCTCCGCGCGCGCGTGGTGCTGCTCCGCGACCGCCCGACGGACGGCCTGACCGCGGCCCCGGCCGCCCGCGAACTGGCCCTCGGCCACGAGACCGCGATCAGCGAACTGGAACCGGAGGAGGGCGGCGACCTGGAGACACTCGCCGAACTGCTCGCGGTGACCGACTTCGCGGCGGTCTACCTCAACCTGGCCACCCCGGGCCGCACCCCGCACTGACGACCCACACGAACCAGGCACCACCGGGCACCGGGCGGGCACCCACCCACACCAGCCGAGCACCACCGAAGACCCCCCGGCACCACCCCACCCGGCCACGTCGGCGGAGGGCCACCACCAGGCCCCCACCAAGCCCCCACCACGTCACCCATCCGTCACCCGCCCCCTGTCACCTGTCTCCCGACACCCGCACGATCCGTCACCACCCCGAGGAGCTGGCAGGCACCATGGACCGCCTCGTCAACACCGTCCGCCCCTACGCCTGGGGATCCACGACGGCCATCCCGGAACTGCTCGGAACCGCCCCCACCGGCGAGCCCCAGGCCGAGATGTGGATGGGCGCCCACCCCGGTGCCCCCTCCCGCACCGACCGCGGCGCGCTGAACGAGCTCATCGCCGCCGACCCCGTACGTGAGCTGGGGGAGCGGTCCGTCGAGAAGTTCGGGCCGCGGCTCCCGTTCCTCCTGAAGCTGCTCGCCGCGGGCGCCCCGCTCTCCCTCCAGGTCCACCCCGACCTGGAGCAGGCGAAGGCCGGGTACGCCGCCGAGGATGCCGCCGGCATCCCGATCGACGCCCCGCACCGCATGTACAAGGACGCCAACCACAAGCCCGAGCTGATCTGCGCCCTCACCCCCTTCGACGGCCTGTGCGGCTTCCGCGCCCCTGTCGAGGCCGCCGACCTCATCGCCGCGCTGGGCGTCGACTCCCTCAAGCCGTACGTGGACCTCCTCCACGCCCACCCCGAAGAGGCCGCGCTCCGCGAGGTCCTGACGGCCCTGCTCACCGCCGACCGCGAGGAGATGGCGCACACCGTCGCCGAGGCCCATGCGGCCGCCGACCGCCTCGGCGGCGACCACGCCCCGTTCGCGACCCTGGCCCACCACTACCCGAGCGACCCCGGCGTGATCGCCGCCATGCTCCTCAACCGCGTCCGGCTCCAGCCCGGCGAGGCCCTCTACCTCGGCGCCGGCGTCCCGCACGCCTACCTCGACGGCCTCGGCGTCGAGATCATGGCCAACTCCGACAACGTGCTGCGCTGCGGCCTCACGCCCAAGCACGTCGACGTCCCCGAACTCCTCCGGGTCGTCCGCTTCGAGCCGAACGACCCGGCCGTCCTGCGCCCCGAGGCCTCCCCCTCCGGCGAGGAGGTCTACGAGACCCCGATCGACGAGTTCCGTCTCTCCCGGTTCGTCCGCCCGGAAGGCGCCGCACCGACGGACGTCACCGCCGCCACCCCCCAGATCCTGCTGGCCGTCGCGGGCCGCCCGAAGGCGGGCGAGGTCACCCTCGGCCCCGGCGAGTCCGTCTTCGTACCGGCGGGCGAGCCCACCGAGCTGTCGGGGGTGGGCACCGTCTTCCGCGCGACCGTCGTGGCCTGATGCGACAATGACCGGCCGAGCCGCGGCGATCGAGCCGGAGCACCGACGAAGGGACCACGTACACCCATGAGCGCGTCAGGCGGAACCAAGGCGATCGTGGCGGCACTCGCCGCCAACCTCGCGATCGCCGTAGCCAAGTTCGTGGCGTTCCTCTTCAGTGGTTCGTCGTCGATGCTCGCCGAGGCTGTCCACTCGCTCGCCGACTCCGGCAACCAGGGCCTGCTGCTCCTCGGCGGCAAGAAGGCCGTGCGCGAGGCGACCCCGCAGCACCCCTTCGGCTACGGCCGCGAGCGGTACATCTACGCCTTCCTCGTCTCCATCGTGCTCTTCTCCGTCGGTGGCATGTTCGCCATCTACGAGGGCTACGAGAAGATCAAGCACCCGCACCCCATCGAGGCCTGGTACTGGCCGGTCGGCGTCCTGGTGTTCGCGATCATCGCCGAGTCGTTCTCCTTCCGCACCGCCATCAAGGAGTCCAACGAGATCCGCGGCGGCCTCTCCTGGAAGGAGTTCGTCCGCCGCGCCAAGGCCCCCGAGCTCCCGGTCGTCCTCCTGGAGGACCTCGGCGCCCTCGTCGGCCTCGTCCTGGCCCTCGGCGGCGTCGGCCTCGCCCTGCTGACCGACAACGGCGTCTGGGACGGCATCGGAACCGTCTGCATCGGTGTCCTCCTCGTCCTCATCGCGATCGTCCTCGCCGGCGAGACCAAGTCGCTGCTCCTCGGCGAGTCCGCCGGCGTCGACGAGGTCAAGAAGATCGAGGCGGCCGTCGTCGACGGCGAGACCGTCACCCGCCTCATCCACATGCGCACGCTCCACCTCGGCCCCGAGGAGCTCCTCGTCGCCGCCAAGGTCGCCGTCCAGCACGACAACACGGCCGCCGAGGTCGCGAACGCCATCAACGCCGCCGAGGAGCGCATCCGCGCCGCCGTCCCGATCGCCCGGGTCATCTACCTGGAGCCCGACATCTACAGCGAGACGGCCGCCTCGGCGGGCAAGAACCCGGCCAAGACCCCGGGCGGCCCCGGCCACTGACCCCGGGCCCCCGGCCCCACCGGCGAGGCGCAATCAGGGCCACCGGCCCCCGGGCGCGCACGCCCCACCCCCTCGGACCCCCGGGACCACACGTCCCGGGGGTCTCGTGCGCCCGCACGCCCGCACGCCCGCCGCCCGCACGTCCGCACGTCCGCACGTCCGCACGTCCGCACGCCCGTACGCCCGTACGGGCCACAGATGACGAGCGCACGACAGTACGAGCCACAGCGCACAGCAGTCCCACGCGGGCTCGATGCGGACTGTGGCCCGCCGCACCGATCGGTGTAGATTCGTGACCAGCCAGACGTCGCTGCTGATGGCGGTCGGGCGGTCCGAGGACCGGCCGAGGGAGAGAGGGCCTCCGACGACGGCACCGAGCAAGCGCCCGGGCATTCGTGTGCCCAGCGGCGCCCTGCCCCGGTGCCAGGCGCCTCAACCGACCCTCGCACTCGCACACACGAGGAGCAGCCCAGTCATGACGACTGCCGCCCACCAGGACTTCAAGGTCGCCGACCTCTCCCTGGCCACCTTCGGCCGCAAGGAGATCACCCTCGCCGAGCACGAGATGCCCGGCCTGATGTCGATCCGCCGCGAGTACGCCGAGACCCAGCCGCTCGCTGGCGCGCGCGTCACCGGCTCCCTGCACATGACCGTGCAGACCGCCGTCCTCATCGAGACCCTGGTCGCCCTCGGCGCCGAGGTCCGCTGGGCCTCCTGCAACATCTTCTCCACCCAGGACCACGCCGCCGCGGCCATCGCCGTCGGCCCGAACGGCACCCCGGAGAACCCCCAGGGCGTCCCGGTCTTCGCCTGGAAGGGCGAGACCCTGGAGGAGTACTGGTGGTGCACCGAGCAGGCCCTCACCTGGCCGAACACGCCCACCGGCGGCCCGAACATGATCCTGGACGACGGCGGTGACGCCACCCTCCTCGTCCACAAGGGCGTCGAGTTCGAGAAGGCCGGCTCGGCCCCGGACCCGTCCACCGCGGACAGCGAGGAGTACGGCCACATCCTCCGTCTCCTCAACCGCACCCTCGGCGAGAACCCGCAGAAGTGGACCCAGCTGGCGTCCGAGATCCGCGGCGTGACCGAGGAGACCACCACCGGCGTCCACCGCCTGTACGAGATGCACCAGGCCGGCTCGCTCCTCTTCCCGGCGATCAACGTGAACGACGCCGTGACGAAGTCGAAGTTCGACAACAAGTACGGCTGCCGCCACTCCCTCATCGACGGCATCAACCGCGCCACCGACGTCCTCATCGGCGGCAAGACCGCCGTCGTCTGCGGCTACGGCGACGTCGGCAAGGGCTGCGCCGAGTCCCTCCGCGGCCAGGGCGCCCGCGTCATCGTCACCGAGATCGACCCGATCTGCGCCCTCCAGGCGGCGATGGACGGCTACCAGGTCACGACCCTCGACGAGGTCGTCGAGACCGCCGACATCTTCATCACCACGACCGGCAACAAGGACATCATCATGGCCGGGGACATGGCCAAGATGAAGCACCAGGCCATCGTCGGCAACATCGGCCACTTCGACAACGAGATCGACATGGCCGGCCTCGCCAAGACCCCGGGCATCGTCAAGGACGAGGTCAAGCCGCAGGTCCACACCTGGACCTACCCCGACGGCAAGGTCCTCATCGTCCTCTCCGAGGGCCGCCTGCTGAACCTCGGCAACGCGACCGGCCACCCCTCCTTCGTGATGTCGAACTCCTTCGCGGACCAGACCCTGGCCCAGATCGAGCTCTTCACCAAGCCGCAGGAGTACCCGACCGACGTCTACGTGCTCCCGAAGCACCTGGACGAGAAGGTCGCCCGCCTCCACCTGGACTCGCTCGGCGTCAAGCTGACGACCCTCCGCCCCGAGCAGGCCGCCTACATCGGCGTCGAGGTCGAGGGCCCCTTCAAGCCGGACCACTACCGCTACTGATGCCCCGGCCGGCGGCGCCCGCGCGCTGACGCGGCGCCGTCCCGGACACCCGTAGAGGACTCAGGCAGGCCCCCCGCACCCCCGTGCCGGGGGGCCTGCCCCGTCCCGCCCAGCGCTACCGCACCCGGTAGCCACCCGAGGACCCCGAGGACCCATGCCCCGCGGCCGTTATTCGCTCCATGACCCGCACGATCACACCCCCCTCGGTGAAGAGCACTTCCACTGCGCGCCCGGCCCCTCCGGCTGGCGCTACGTCTCGCAGATCACCACCCCCGAGGGCGACCACCGTGGCTCCGTCGACCTGGCCGTCGACGAACTCGGCCGCCCCATCCGCCTTGAACTGCACGCCGCGAGCTGGCAGGTCCGCGGCGCGGCCCTCGACGGCGTCACCTGGGTCCGTACGGACCCCACCGGAACCCACGCCACCGAAGGTAATGTGCGCGCCCACGCCTTCACCGGCACGTCCCCGGCGTTCCTCGTCGCCCTCACGCGACTCCTGCGTCTCACCCCCGATTCCCCCGAGACCCGTGTCAGGCTGGTCGCCTTCACGGACCCGGTCCTCGCCCCCCTCACGGTCGACCAGTCCTGGGCCCTGCTGAGAAGTGAAGCGCACGCCACTGACAACGGCCTTCTGATGGTGGACGAGTACCAGGTCAGCGCCCTGGACACGGGCGAACGCCATACGGTCCACATCGCCGGCGACGTCGTCCTCTCCGCCCCCGGCATCGAACTCGAAGCCCTGGAGACCCCGCCCTCGGTCTTTCCCTGACCGGATCAGCTCCTCAGGCCGGAGGCGCGAACCCGGTAGGACGCACCCCGGACTCCCCGACAGGATCGACAACCGGGGGAGACGGCACCGGGGGAGAAACCACCGGGGGAGCGGCAACCGAGGCCGGAACACCGCCAGGCACCCCCCACACCCCAGGCACCCCTGACGCCCCTGACAAGCTGGCCGCCCGCGACAAGCCAGCTGCACCCGACAGTCCGGCCGCCGCGCCCGGGGCGAACGCCCGCCGGGCGTCCCGCGCCTGCCGCTCGGCCACCACCCCCGCCAGATAGGCGTCGGCCGGCACCCCCGCCGGCGGAGGCGTACCGGTCCGCGTGACGATCTCGTCGGCCAGCCGCTCCGCAAGGTGCCGCCCCACGACCGGGTCCAGCTCACGCGACCGCGTCAGGTACTGACGTATCTCCAGCCACAGCGCCTCCGGCACCGCCGAGAGATCGAGCCCGGCGAAGCGCCCCACCAGCCACGGCGGCGGCGGAGGCACCGCCAGAACCCGCGCCGCGGGTATCCGCTCCCGCACCACCAGCGTCCCCGCGAAGACATCCCCGAGTCGGCGCCCCCGCTCGGACACCAGCGAGGCGACACAGGCGACGACCCCGAAGGTCATCAGGATCTCCACGACCCCCATGGCGCCCCGCACGAGCGCGTGGCGGAACCGGATCGGCCCCCCGTCGTCCCGCACCACCCGCAGCCCACAGGCCAGCTTCCCCAGCGACCGCCCGTGCGACAGCGTCTCCACGGCGATCGGCGCCCCCACGAGCACCAGCAGGAAGGACGCGATGGACACCGCCATGACCGCCGCCTCGTCCAGCGAAGCCGTCGCGACCGCGAGCCCGAGCGAGATCAGCAGGTACGCGGCCCACACCACGACCAGGTCGATGAGCACCGCGAGCGCCCGACTCGGCAGCCGCGCCGGCTGCAACCCCAGTACGACGGCGTCTCCCGTCACCAGCCCACTCACGGCACCCACCCTTCTCCGACCTTCCCGGCCCCTCCGAACGCCAGTCTGCCAAGCTGACCCGCAGCGCGCCGCAGTAGTACGGACCCGTCCGCAGCCAGTGCCTGGAGCAGCAGCCGATCATGGACCTCGACGTCTACGTGACCGCCCACCGCGCCGAGTGGGAACGCCTCGACCACCTCCTGCGCCAGGGCGGCAAGCTCACCGGCGCCGAGGCCGACGAGCTCGTCGCGCTGTACCAGCGCACGGCCACCCACCTCTCGATCGTCCAGTCCAGCACCCCGGACCCCATGCTCACGGCCCGGCTCACCCAGCTCGTGGCCCGCGCCCGCGCCACCGTCACCGGCACCCGCCGCTCCTCCTGGCGGGACGCGATCCGCTTCCTGACGGCCGGTTTCCCCGCCGCGGTCTACCGCTCCCGCCGCTGGTGGATCCCCACGGCCGTCCTCTCCACCCTGCTCGCGGTCCTCATCGGCTGGTGGATCGGCACGCACCCGGAGGTCCAGGCCTCGATCGGCGCCTCCACCGACCTCCGCGAGATGACCCGCCCCGGCGGCCAGTACGAGACGTACTACTCCAGCCACCCGGCGGCGTCCTTCGCGGCCCAGGTCTGGACGAACAACGCCCAGGCCGCGGCCATGTGCCTGGTCCTGGGCGCGTTCCTGGGCATCCCGGTCCTCTGGATCCTCTTCCTGAACATGCTGAACCTGGGCGTCGGCATCGGGCTCATGTCCTCCGCCGGCCGCCTCGACGTCTTCCTCGGCCTGATCCTTCCGCACGGCCTGCTCGAACTGACCGCCGTCTTCGTGGCCGCCGGTACGGGCCTCCGGCTCGGCTGGACCGTCATCGACCCGGGCCCGAGGACACGCCGCGCCGCCCTGGCGGAACAGGGCCGATCGGCCGTCGGCATGGCGATCGGCCTGGCCCTGGTGCTCTTCGTGTCGGGCCTGATCGAAGGCTTCGTCACTCCCTCAGGCCTTCCCACCTGGGCCCGCATCACCATCGGCATCGCCGCCGAGCTGGCCTTCCTGGCGTACGTCTACGTCCTCGGCGGCCGCGCCGCCCGGGCCGGCGACATCGGCGACCTGGAGGAACCCGACCGCAGCGCCATGCTCCCCACCGCCGCCTGATGTGCGTCGACCCCTCCTGAGCTGCTAGTCTCCTCCGGTGCTCGCGAAACCCGTTGACACGGGGCTCGTGGGGAGGTAGATTCAAACGGTTGCCTAGAACTGGACAGTTCGGCAGTGACCGGGTAGAGTCTCACTCACTCCGGTAAGGGATTCGATTCCACGGAGTCATCCCGATTCTTATTCGAATCACGAAAGCCACCGATTAGGTCGGCCGAAATGAATCTGATAAAGTCGAAACAGCCGGAAGGGCCCGGAGCGAAAGCGAAAGGGGCCGGAAAGCACCGAGGAAATCGGATCGAAAAGATCTGATAGAGTCGGAAACGAAGGAAGCGCCCGGAGGGCCTGGAAACAGGAACGAAGGAAGCG
>NZ_JBWKFA010000023.1:0-39316 GCF_056435185.1 Streptomyces sp. NPDC044003
ACCACCGTCGTCAACGTCATCGAGCGCCCCGACGGCGTGAAGATCGGTGCCTGCTTCATCGCCGGCATCATCCTCATCTCGCTCCTCTCCCGGCTGGGCCGCGCCTTCGAACTGCGCGTCACGCACGTCGAACTCGACGAGATGGCCGAGCGGTTCATCCAGGACATCTCACGCCGCACGCCCCGCTACATCGCGAACGAACCCGACAACCGCGACGCCGACGAGTACCGGGCGAAGAAGGACCAGATCCGCGCCGACAACGATCTGCCGACCACCGAGGACTTCGTCTTCGTCGAGGTGACGGTCACCGACCCCTCCGAGTTCGAGGCGGGCCTGACCGTACGCGGTGAGGTCATGCACGACCGCTACCGCGTCCTCACCGTCGAGTCCTCCTCCATCCCCAACGCGCTGGCCGCCCTCCTCCTCCACGCGCGGGACCTCACCGGGGTCCGCCCGCACATCTACTTCGAGTGGACCGAGGGCAACCCCTTCGCCAACTTCATCCGCTTCTTCCTCTTCGGACAGGGCGAGATCGCCCCGGTCACCCGTGAGGTCCTGCGGGAGGCGGAGGCCGACCGGGACCTGCGCCCGCGGGTCCACGTCGGCTGAGCCGGGACGTCTACGACGCGGTCCGGAACGTCTACGGGCGCGGGCCGAGACGTCTACGGGCGCGGGCCGGGCCCCTCGGAGGGCCCGCCAAGGCGCGTCAGCTCCACCTCGACGGCCTCCCGCATGAGGGTGCGCGCGTGGTCGATCGTCAGGCCGCCGCTCAGCCACCGCATGCTCAGGCCTTCGAGGAGGGCGGTGAGCCGCTCCGCCGCCGCGGTGAGCAGGACGGCGGACGCCATGGGCCGCACCTGGCCCAGGAGCCCGGCCACCTCCTGCACCCACACCAGGGTCGCGCGGGCGAGGTCCTCGCGCAGGACGGGGTCGAAGACGGCGCTCGCCCGCAGCTCGCCCCAGGCCGAGCTGTTCTCCCGTACCTCCGGGGTGTCCTGGAGTTCCAGGAGGAGGACCTGGTCGAGCTCCTCGCGGGGGCTGAGCGGCTCGGCGTCGGGATCCCGCTCGGTGGTGTACCGCTCGGCGCGGTCGTTGATGAACTCCAGCGTGTGGCGCAGGATTCCGGTGCGGTCCTTGAAGTGGTAGTAGATCAGGCCGGTGGAGACCCCGGCCTCGGCGGCCAGTTCCTCCACGCGGAGCCCGCGGACCCCGCGCCGGGCGATCACCCGGGCGGCCGCTTCAAGGATCTGAGTACTACGAGACGCCATGCCATGAACCCTATCCGGAGCGGCGGACGGAGTGATCGACGATGCCGCCTCCGGGCCGACCTCCGCTCAGCCGTCCTTCCGGTACTCGCTCAGGACCACGGTGACCGGGCCCTCGCCCGGCGCGCCTTCGACGAGCCGCGCGATGACGAGCCGGCGGGCGTCGGGGCTGCGGACGCAGAAGGGCCGTTCGTCGGCGAGGTCGTCGAGGGGAAGGCTCGTGACCGGTTCCGTCTCGATGCCCCGCTCGCAGTCCCCGGGGCTCAGCACGTATCCGGAGGCGACGAAGGCGTCCGTCTCCTCGGGCAGCACGAACGCCCCCTTCTCGCGGGTCAGATACCAGTCGGCGGTCTCGGCGGGGACGACCTTCCCGGCGCCGAGGTCGAACTCGTACGCGTCGTCGGGGGCGGTCAGCTCGACGTCGGCGTACCCCGGCGTGAACGACGGCACGCCGGTCCCGTCGAGGTAGTACACGGCCCCGGCCGCCGCCGCGAGCAGGCCGACGGTGGCGGCGCCCGCGATCAGGGCCGTACGCCCGCGGCGGCGGCGAGACCGGCGCGCCGGGGGTGCGCCGGGGGCGCGGCCGTCCCCGGGGCGGGGCTCCGGCACCCGCTGCGTGGGTACGGGGACGGCCGGGGCGGCGGCGTGGGTGGGCCGGTCGTGGAGCGAGGGCGCCGGCGTACCGGTGGCATCCGGCGGTCCCCAGCCGGCCCCGCCCGGCAGCTCCCGGCGTACGGCCCCCGGCAGCCATCCTTCGGTGAACTCCGGGGCGTGGCCGACGGCCGGGTGCGCGTGCGCGGCGGCGATCAGTTCGGCCGGGGCGGGGCGCTCCTCGGGCCGCTTGGCGAGGCAGCGTTCCAGGAGGGCGTGCAGCGCGACGGGGACGGGGGAGAGGTCGGCCGGCTCGTGGACCACGCGGTACAGCGCGGCCGACTCGGGCCCGGCGCCGAACGGCAGGGCTCCCCCGGCCACGTACGCGGCGAGCGCGCCGAGCGCGAAGACGTCGGTCGCGGGCGTCACGGCGAGGCCGATGGCCTGCTCGGGCGCCATGTACGCGGCGGTGCCGATCCGCAGGCCGGTGCCGGTGAGCCCGGTGGCGTCGGCCGCCCGCGCGATGCCGAAGTCGATGACGCGCGGGCCGTCCTCGGCGATCAGGACGTTGGCCGGCTTGAGGTCGCGGTGGACGACGCCCGCGCCGTGGATGGCCTGGAGGGCCTCCGCGATCCCGGCGACGAGGAGCAGCACCGTACGGACGGGGAGCGGGCCGTGGCGCTCGACGACCTGCTGGAGGGAGGGGCCGGGGACGTAGGCGGTGGCGAGCCAGGGGACGGGGTCGTCGGCTCCGTGGTCCACCACCTGCGCGGTGAAGAGGCCGTGGATGCGGCTCGCGCTGGCGACCTCCTGGGCGAAGCGCCGCCGGAACTCGGGGTCGGCGGCGAAGTCCTCGCGCACCGCCTTGAGGGCGATGGGCCGCCCGCCCGGGGTGTGGGCGAGGTAGACGACGCCCATGCCGCCGGCGCCGAGCCGGGCCTGGATCCGGTAGCCGCCGATCTCTCGGGGGTCGTCGAGCGCCGGCGGCGCGTGGGCCGGCCGCGGCCCGGGAGGATACGTGGAGGACATGGGCACGATCGTGCCGTTGACCAAAGTTTCAGTCAACACGAGAGGGACGGAACGGCACGGAAGGGCTGATCAGGGGGCTCGTGGACGCACCTGCCCACCCCTGCTCCGAGCGGGCGACACCGGGATCGCCACACCGTGCAGCCATTTGACTGAAAATCCAGTCAGTGCCAGAGTGGCGTGCGTCGACGGCCACCCCGCCTCCCGATCCGCCCGCCGCCGGACCGCCTCGCCAGCCCATGATCGGAGCACACCGTGTCCCACCGTTCCCCCTCCCGCCGCACCGCCCTGCGGGCCTTCGCCGGCATCGGCGGCGCCCTCGCGCTCGGCGCCGCCGCCTGCGGCCCCGAGGAGGCCGCGCAGGGCGGAACCGCCCCCGGCACGAGCCGTACCCCGGCCTCCCCCGCCGCGGACGGCGTGCGCCGCTTCGGCGCCGAATGGGAGAGCCACACCCGGACGTTCATGTCCTGGCCCGCCCTCGCCTCCGTCTGGGAGGGCGACCTCCCCTACGTACGGGAGGACATCGCCCGCATCGCCCGGGCCGTCTCGGAGTACGAGGCCGTCGTGATGATGGCCCGCCCGGACCAGCAGGCGGCGGCCCAGCGGGCCTGCGGCTCGCAGGTCGAGGTCATCCCGATGGCCGTCGACGACCTGTGGGCCCGCGACATCGTCCCGGTCTTCGTGGAGGACGACGGCGAGCTCGTCGGCATCGACTTCAACTTCAACGGCTGGGGCAACAAGCAGACCCACACCAACGACGCCCAGGTCGGCCGCAAGCTCCTCGCCAGGTACGGCATCCCCCGCGAGCAGGCGCCGCTCACCGCCGAGGGCGGCTCCTTCGAGACCGACGGCGAGGGCACCCTCCTCATCACCGAGAGCTCGATCGTCAACGACAACCGCAACCGCGGGAAGAACCGGGACCAGATCGAGGACGAGCTGATCGAGACGCTCGGCGTGGAGAAGGTGGTCTGGCTGGCGGGCGTCCGCGGCGAGGACATCACCGACGCGCACGTGGACAGCCTCGTACGGTTCACCGCGCCCGGTGTGGTCCTGCTCGACCAGGCCTTCCCCGGCACTCCCCCGGACTCCTGGTCCCGCTCGGCCGACCAGGCCCGCTCGGTGCTGAGCAAGGCCACCGACGCCCGCGGCCGGCGCTTCGAGATCATCGACCTTCCGCAGCCGGACCTCGACAGGATCACCGGCGAGGGCGACGACTTCGTGTCGACGTACGCCAACTTCTACGTCGCGAACGACTCCGTGTTCATGCCGAAGTTCGGTGACCGGAAGGCCGACGACCGCGCGCGCGGCATCCTCCAGGACCACTTCCCCGAGCGGGAGATCGTGCAGATCCCGATCGACACGATCGCGTCCGGCGGCGGTGGCATCCACTGCTCGACCCACGACCAGCCCGGCAGGCCGGCCGCCTGATCACGGGAGGGGTCAGGGCAGCTGGACGATCTGGATGAGGTTGCCGCAGGTGTCGTCCAGGACCGCGATGGTGACCGGGCCCGCCTCCGTCGGTTCCTGGGTGAAGCGGACACCGAGGGCGCTCAGCCGCTCGTACTCGGCGCGGACGTCGTCGACGGCGAAGGAGGTGGCCGGGATGCCGTCCGCGACGAGAGCGCGCGCGTACGCCTTGGCGGCGGGGTGCGCGTCGGGCTCCAGGAGCAGCTCGGTGCCGTCGGGGGTCTCCGGCGAGACGACGGTCAGCCAGCGGTAGTCGCCGAGGGGGACCTCCGTCTTCTTCACGAAGCCCAGCTTCTCCGTGTAGAAGCTCAGCGCCTTGTCCTGGTCGTCGACGAAGACACTGGTCACGTGGATCCGCATGGCGTTCTCCTCCGGTCGGGCTTCGGGGTCCGCGGCCACGTAACCACCTGCCCGCCGCCCGGCGGGAACCCGACACGCCCCGCGTACATCTGCGGAGCCGTTCGGAATCCGGTGGATCGGCCGTCGCGGGCGAGGCACAATCCCCGGGGAATCGGGGCGAGGGGAAGCTTGTTTGGACGTGTTCGCGTGTGCCGGGTGCGGTACTGAGCTGACGGCGCCGGTGTCCCGGGTCGCCCTCCCCGTACACACGCACCACGGCGCATGGGAGGAACTCCATCCGCCGCTGATGGAGCCCGCGACGTACGCCGTCGACCCCCGGCCCACGGGACCGCCCCGGCGGTCGTGGGAGGAGGCCGGGGAGGACGCTGCTGCCCGGCAGGACGTGTACGCGCCGGTGCGCTCCGTCTCCTTCGGCGCGCGGAACAGGATCGTCATCGCCCCCGGCGACTCCCGGTCCATGGACCTGATCCCCGACAGGTGCGAGGGCCACTGCCAGGGGGTGGACGGCCGGTCCGGGCCCAACCTGGCGTGCCAGGGGTGCGGGCGGGCCGTGGCGACCCGCCAGGACGACTGCGGAGTGTGGCAGACGGTGTGGCTGGAGCCCGACGCGGTCGTACGCCGCCCCTCGGGGCTCCCCGCCGGGCCGCCGCCCGACTGGGACGACCTGGAACGTGCCGAGCACCGCGTGCCGCCCGTCGAACCCGACGGATCGTGGAGCCGCCGCTGGGAGGCGGCGGTCGGGGTCGCGCTGGCCCACCTGGTGGTGGCCACCGAGGGCCGCCCGGTGACCCTCCCCGCCGGACCCGTCGCCGAGCTGCTCGGCCACGCCGTCGGCCGCTACCTCCCCGCAGGGCCCGAGGCCCGGTCCGTGGGGCTGGCCGGGCCCGGGATCCGCACACCCCGGCCACACCCCGACGTCCTGCTCGTCCCCCGCCACCCCCTCACGGGCGCGCCCTGGCGCCCGCCCGGCGACGAGGGGGCTGTCGTGCCGCTGGACAGCGGGGCCTGGGCGTACCTCGCCCACCCGGGCGAGACCTCGCCGCTGCCCGCGACCGGGGTGCTCCCGGAGGGTGTCCTGCGCGACGACTACCCTCTGCCGCCGCTCCCCTGGTGCCCGCTGATGCCCCACCACCGCGCCTTCGAGGACACCCTGGCCGGGCTGCCCGCCGTACGCACAATCCGACTGCGCGGCCTGGCCGGGCCGGCCTGGTCGCCGCGCTCCTGACGGTGGATCAGGTGATCGCGAGCGGGTCGTTCGGGGCCAGCGCGGCCGCGATGCGCTGGGCGACCACCTCGGCCATGTTGCCGTCCGGGGTGTTCGGGTTCTTCGTCGCGGAGACCGCGATGGCGAGCCCCTTCGACGGGAGGTACGCCTGGATCGCCGCGTACCCGGAGAACGACGGGTTCTGCAGCACCCACCCGTTGACGACGATGACGCCGAGCCCGAAGTGCTTCGCCTCGGTCTGCTTGAGGCAGATCGAGGCGGGGCAGGTGGCGCTCGCGCCGCCGAGGCCGACGGTGCCCGGGTCGAGCAGCGTGCGGTACGAGCGGTACGAGAGGAGTTCGCCGCTGCCGATCGCCCGCGCCGACGTGGCCAGGTCGCAGATGTGGGTGGTGATGACCGCGCCGGGCGCGGTGGTCCACGAGGGGTTCCAGAAGGTGGACTCCTCGTAGAAGCCGCGGTCGGAGGTGAAGGCGTGCAGGACCGGGCGCGGGATGTCGGGGGTGAAGTCGTTCCGGGTGTTCCGCAGTCCGAGGGGGCCGGTGACGCGCTCCCTGATCAGCTCGTCGATCCGGGTGCCGGTGATCTTCTCGAGTGCGGCGACGAGGAGGACGTAGTTGGCGTGGGAGTAGCTCCAGCTCTTGCCCGGCTCGTACCAGAAGGAGTGGCTGTAGGGGTACGAGAGGAGCTGCGCCGGGGTCCACTGGCGGAAGGGGTGCGGCAGCAGCTCGGCGAGGAAGGCCGGGTCGGTGACGTAGTCGTGGAGGCCGGTGGTGTTGCTGGCCAGCATCCGCAGGGTGATCCGGTCCGCCTTCGGCACGGTGGGCAGCCACTGCTCCACGGTGTCGTCGAGGTCGACCCTGCCCTCCTCGACGAGTTGGAGGAGGGCTGTGCCGATGTGGGCGAAGGCCACGGAGCCGGCCCGGAAGTGCATGTCCGGCTCGGCGGGGACGCCGGTCATGGACTCGCCGAGGGCGTCGGTGACGACCTCGCGGCCGTCGACGGTGACCCGCAGTTCGACGGACTTGAGCTTGAGGTCGCTCTTGGCCTTGCGGGTGATGTCCAGGATCCGGCGGGCCTTGGCGTCGAGGGGCCGCTCGGTCCGCACGCAGTCGCGGCCGCCGTGTCCGGGGCCGCCGGGGCCGCCGGGGCCGCCGGAGCCGCCGGGGCCTTCGGGGCGCGAGGCGAGTGCCGGGGCGGCGGCGGTCTGGACGGCGAGGGCGAGGAGCGCGGCACAGAGGAGGGCTCTGCGGGAACGGGACCGGGTCCGTGAGGGGGTGGGGCGGGGGGTGGAGTTCATGGGCCGCACTATGGCCGGAGGCGCACCCGTGATCCGGTCGAACACTCCACAGTCGGGGCGAGAGGCATCCATCTGGGGCAGACGGAAGAGCCGGTGCCCCGGGGCACCGGCTCTTCCGCGGACGTACGGGCGGGGGTCAGGCGACGAGCGTCTTCCCCGTCTCGTCGGCAGCCGGCTCCGTCTCCTCGCCGGCCGGCGCGGCCGCCTTGGAGTCGCGCATCACCAGCGTGGCGAGGACGGCCGCCGCGAGGACTCCGACGGCGCTGATGGTGAAGGTGGTGGACATCGAGGAGGTGAAGGCGTCCCGGGCGGCGGCGATCAGTCCGGCGTCGCCCTGGGCGACGGCCAGTGCGCCGCCGATGGACTGCTTGGCCTGCTCGGGGGCGTCGGCCGGCATCGCGGCGGAGAAGGTGCTGGTGAGGAGCGAGCCGAGGATGGCGATGCCGAGCGCGGTGCCGGCCTGCTGGATGGTGTCGTTGAGGGCGGAGCCGACGCCGGCCTTCTCCGCGGGGATGGTGCTCATCAGCGCGCCGACGGCGGCCGGCATCGCGAGTCCGGCGCCGAGGCCGAGGAGGCCGAGGGCGACGGCCGGGACGGTGAAGCCGGAGTGGGCGTCGACGGTGGTGAGCAGGCCGAAGGAGGCGGCCATGACGAGCATGCCGACGAGGATCAGGAGCCGGTTGCCGATCTTCGCGGCGAGGCCGGCGCCGGCGCCGTTGCCGATGAGGGCGGCGACGGCGAGCGGGACGAAGGCGAGACCGGCCTTGACGGGCGAGTAGCCGAGGACGAACTGCAGGTACTGGGTGAGGACGAGGAGCAGTCCGCCGTTGCCGATCTGCACGAGGGTCAGCGAGAGCGAACCGCCGCTGAAGTTGCGGTGCTTGAAGAGGACCAGCGGCACCATCGGCTCGGGGGTGACGTTCTCCCAGATCACGAACCCGGCGAGGGTGACGACGGCGACGGCCAGGGTGATCAGCGAGCGGCCCTCGAAGGCGCCGTGCTGCGGGATCTCGATGATCCACCAGATCAGCGCGGTCATGCCGACGGCGGAGAGGATCGCGCCCAGCGGGTCGGGCTTCTGCCAGGGGCCCTTCGACTCGGGCATGAGGGTGAGGGCGGCGAGGACGGCGAGGGCGACGACCGGGACGTTGATGAAGAAGATCGAGTGCCAGGAGAAGTGGTCGATCAGGACGCCGCCGAGGACGGGGCTGCCGACGAGGCCGAGCATGGACACCGAGCCCCAGGCGGCCATGGCGCGGGGCCGCTCGTCCTCGTCGAAGACGGTGATGAGGATGGAGAGTGTCGAGGGCATGATCAGCGCGCCGCCGACGCCCATCGTGATGCGGGCGGCGATGACCTGGCCGGGGCTGGTGCAGACCGTGGCGGCGAGTGAGGCCGCGCCGAACAGCAGCAGGCCGATGACCATGACCTTCCGGCGGCCGAAGCGGTCGCCGAGGCTGCCCGAGGTGAGCAGGAGTCCCGCGAAGACCAGGATGTAGGAGTCCAGGATCCACTGGATGTCCTGGGCGCTCGCCCCGATGTCCGCGGTCATGGACGGTACGGCGACGGTGAGCGCCATGCTGTCGACGACCAGGACCAGGGTGCTCAGGCAGAGCACGACCAGGATCCACCAGCGGCGTGGGTTGCGGGTTTCCATCGGGAGTTCCCCCTCGGGTTTCGTTCGCTCCCCTCGGAGCGCCCTTCGATGCGCACACTGTACGCAGCTGCGCACAGTGTGCGCAACCCCGGAGACCTGTACGCTGAATGCGCACGCCGTACGCAGTGCGTGCGACCGCAGAGCACTCGTCCGGAGAGCCTCGCCCGGAGAGCACTCGCCCGGAGAGCACTCGCACCCAGAGCAATCGCACGCAGAGCACTCGTCCGCAGAAGGCAGGAGGACCATGGCCGCCAAGGCGAACCCCGTCCCGTCCGTATGGGCCCGTGAGCAGTCCGCCCCCGACCAGCCCGCGCTCAGCCGGGCCGCGATCGTCCGCGAGGCGGTCGTCATGCTGGACGCCGACGGCATCGAGGCGCTCAGCATGCGCAAGCTCGGCGCCCGCCTGAACGCCGGCGCGACCTCGCTCTACCGCCACGTCGCCACCAAGGACGAGCTGATGGAGCTCGCCGTGGACGAGGTCGCCGGCGAGATCACCGTCCCGCCCGCGGGCGGCCCCTGGCGGGCCGCCGCCGCCGAGGCCGCCGCGTCCTTCCGCGCGACGGCCCTGCGCCACCCCTGGCTCTCGTCGACCCTCGGGCAGGCGGGCCTCGCCTATCTGGGCCCCAACCTGATGTCGTACTCGGAGCGACTCGCCGCCCTGTTCACCGCCGCCGGGTTCCCCGAGCCGAGCCGGGCGATCGACACCCTCCTGTCGTACGTCATCGGCATGAGCACCACGGAGGCCGCCTGGCTCACCACGGTCGCCCGCTCCGGGGAGACCGAGGCCGGGTTCATCGCCCGTCTCATGCCCGCCGCCCAGCAGGCGGCGGCCGACCACGACCACCTCGCCGAGTCGTATGCCGAGGCCGCCCACGCGGTGGCCGACCCGGTCGCCATCCGGGACGCCAAGTTCGCCTACGGCCTCGACGTGGTCCTGGACGGCCTGGAGATGCGGCTCCCGCGCTGACCGGACGCCCGGCCCGGTCCCGGCGGCCACCGCCGGTGCAGCGTGTCGATGTGGTACGCGTGCGCGTGGTGGCCCGCGGCCCCGGCCAGGTGCGGGTGGCCGGACGGGAGTTCGGGGTGGACGTGCTCCAGCTCGGCCGGGTCCTCGCGGGGCCAGAGGCAGACCGCGCCCACGGCCCCGAGGAGTGCGAGGGCCGCGAGCACGGCCGCCGAGACGGCGGGTCCCGCCCAGGCGGCGAGCCCGCCGGCGAGCGGGTAGGCGAGCAGCCAGCAGGCGTGCGAGAGGGAGAACCGGGCCGCGAAGGCGGCCGGCAGGTCGTCGCCGCCGGCCGAGCGGCGCACCACCCGGCCGCCGGGGGTGAGGACGGCCGACCCGGCGGCGCCGAGGACCAGCCAGACCGCGAGCAGCGCGGGCCACGACCAGGCACCGGGCGCGGCGGTGAGTCCGAGGGCGAGGAGCACGAGGGCCCCGGGCAGGGCGAAGGCCGCCCGCACCATGACGACACGGTCGTCCGCCCGGTGCAGGAGGCGCGGCAGCAGCAGCGCCACGGCCATGGACCCGGCTCCGTAGGCGGCGAGCGCGAGCGGGACGTCGCCGGCGGGGCGGCCGAGGGTGTCGCGGACCAGGAGCACGGTGTCGACGAGCACCACGGCCCCGGCCGCCGCGACGGCGAGGTCGAGGGCGAGGAGGGCCCGCAGCCGCGGGGTCGCGAGCAGCAGCCGGACGCCGAAGGCGACCTTGGCGTGGAGCCGGTGCGGGCCGCCCGCTTCGGGCTCCGGCGGCCCCGGCAGGGTGGTCGTCCTGACGAGGAGCGCCGAGGCCAGGAACCCGATGGCGGTGCCCGTGAAGAGCCAGGAGTACGGGAGGACCGTGAGCAGTGCGGCGGCCAGTACGGGGCTGACCAGGCTCTCCAGGTCGTAGGCGAGACGGGAGAGCGAGAGGGCCTCCGTGTAGGCGCGTTCCTCCGGGAGCACCTGCGGGATCGTCGCCTGGAAGGCGGGCGTGAAGGCGGCGGAGGCGGCCTGGAGCAGGAGGATCAGCACGTACACCTGCCACACCCGGGTGACGAACGGCAGGGCGAGCACGACTGTCGCCCGTGCCAGGTCCATCGAGACGAGCAGTGTGCGCCGGGGCACGCGGTCGGCGAGGGCTCCGGCGAGCGGGGCGATCGTGACGTACGCGGCCATCTTGAGGGCGAGGGCGGTGCCGAGCACGGCGGCGGCGTCGGCCCCGGCGAGGTCGTACGCGAGAAGGCTCAGCGCCACGGTCGCCAGGCCGGTGCCCGCGAGGGCGACGACCTGGGCGCCGAACAGGCGCCGGTAGGTGCGGTTGCGCAGGACGGACAGCATGGGGGCGCCCCCGGTCGGCCACGGCGGACGGCTGAGACCTCCACCGTAGTCGACAGGTGCACGAGTGCGCACATGTTCACGTCAGTCGTGCCAGGGCTCCCCCGTCACCTGGTGGTCCGCCCGGCTGATCGCCTCGACGACCAGACGCTTCAGATGCCCGTCCGGCATCGCGTACACGACCCGGCGGCCGTCCTTGCGGCTCGTGACGAGCCCGCCGAGGCGCAGCTTGGCGAGGTGCTGGCTGACGGCGGGACGCGCGGCGCCGCACGCCTCGGTCAGGGCGGTGACGTCGGCCTCGCCCCGGGTGAGCAGCCACACGAGATGGAGCCGGGTGGGGTCGGAGAGCAGGCCGAACACCTCGGCCGCCGCCGCGAGTTCACGCGCTCCCGGGGTCCGCTCGTGCGGGCGGGAGGGGCCTGTGGCGTCTATGGGCTCGGGCGTGGGCATGGGGCCACCGTACCCAGGAAGCGGATGTGGGGGCGCCCGTCGGGTCCCGGCCGGGTCACGGCGCTGCGGACCCCGTAGACCTCGGCGATGAGCTCCTCGGTGAGGACCTCCTCCGGTGGGCCGCCCGCCACCACCCGGCCGCGGGCGAGGACCACGAGCCGGTCGCAGTACATCGCGGCGAGGTTGAGGTCGTGCAGGGCGACGACGGCGGTGAGGCGGAGTCCGGCGACGAGGGCGAGCAGGTCGAGCTGGTGCTGGATGTCGAGGTGGTTCGTGGGTTCGTCGAGGAGGAGTTCGCGCGGTTCCTGGGCGAGGGCCCGGGCGATCTGGACGCGCTGGCGTTCGCCGCCGGACAGGGTGCGCCAGGGCTGCCGGGCGCGGTCGGTGAGCCCCGTCCGTTCGAGGGCGGTGCGGACGGCGGTCTCGTCCGCCGCCGAGGGCGGGGTCCAGGCCCTGCGGTGCGGGATGCGGCCGAGGCGTACGACGTCGGCGACGGTCAGGTCGGCCTGGGTGTCGGCCTGCTGCTCGATGGTGGCGAGGCGCCGGGCGACCGTGCGGCGGCCGAGCCCGCCCAGCGGGTCGCCGTCGAGGGTGACGAGCCCGGAGTCGGGGGCGAGGACGCCGGCGAGGAGGCGCAGCAGAGTGGACTTGCCCGACCCGTTGGGGCCGAGCAGCCCGGTGACGGTGCCGGGGGCGAGGGAGACGCTGACCCCGTCGAGGACGAGGGTGTCGCCGGCCGTGCGCGAGACCCGTTCGGCGCGGAGCCCGGCGTCCGCGCCCGTACCGGTGTCGGCGTCGGTGGTCGTGGTCATCGGCTGCTCCTCGTGCGGTAGAGGACGAGCACGAAGGCCGGTACGCCGATCAGCGAGGTCACCACGCCCACCGGCACCTCCTGTGGGTCGAGGACCGTGCGGGCGAGCGTGTCGGCCCAGACGAGGAACACCGCTCCGGCCAGGGCGGTGACCGGCAGGAGGCGGGCGTGTCCGGGGCCGGCGAGCGCGCGGGCGGCGTGCGGCAGGACGAGGCCGACGAAGCCGATCGCCCCGGCGGCGGAGACCAGAGCGGCCGTCAGGAGGGCGGTGACGCACAGCAGGACGAGCCGGGTCCGCGCGACGGCGACGCCGAGCGAGGCGGCGGCCTCCTCGCCGAAGGCGAAGGCGTCCAAAGTCCTCGCGTACCCGCCGCAGATCAGCAGGGCCGCCACGAGCACGGCGAGGCACAGCCACACCTCGCTCCAGCCGGCCCCGGCGAGCGAGCCGAGCAGCCAGAAGAGCACGCCCCGGGTGGTCTCGGCGTCGGCGGCGGTCATCACGACGAAGGAGGTGAGGGCGGAGAAGAGCTGCATCGCGGCGACGCCCGCGAGGACCACCCGGTCCGTCGAGCCGCCGAGGGTGTGGCTGAGCAGCAGGACGAGCGCGAAGGAGACCACCGCCCCCAGGAACGCCCCGCCGGTGACGGAGAGGACCCCGCCGCCGACACCGAGGACGACGACCGCGACCGCGCCGGTCGACGCTCCGGAGGAGACGCCGAGGACGAAGGGGTCGGCGAGCGGGTTGCGCAGGAGCGACTGCATCACCGCCCCGCAGACGGCGAGTCCGGCGCCGCAGACGGCGGCGAGGAGGGTACGCGGCAGCCGCAGGTCCCAGACGATCCCGTCGCGGATCGGCGGGAGTTCGGAGACGCCGCCGCCGAGGTGGGCGGCGATCACGGAACCGGCCTCGCCGACGCCGATGTCCGCCGGGCCGATGGTGACGGCCACGGCCACGGACAGGCCGAGCAGCACGAGTCCGGCCGCCGTCCACAGGAGCACCGTGGCGGACGTGACCGCCCGTTGAGCGGTCCTCACTTCGCGAGACCGTACGAGCGGAGCGCGGCCGCCACCTTCTCCACGCCCTCGACGGTGCGCAGGGTGGGGTTCATCGCCTGGCCGCTGAGCAGGACGTACCGCTTGTGCTTCACGGCCGTCATGTTTCTGGTGAGGGGGTCGGACTCCAGGAACTCGATCTTCTTCGCCGCGCTCTCGGCGGACTGCGCGCGGCGGGTCAGATCGCCGATCACGAGGACGTCGGGGTCACGGTCCGCGACGGTCTCCCAGTTGACCTGGGGCCACTCCTCGCGGGTGTCGTCGAAGACGTTCTTCGCCCCGAGCGCGTTCGTGACGATCCCGGGCGCCCCGCAACAGCCCGCCATGTAGGGCGCCTTGGCGTCGGAGTACCAGTAGAGGACGGTGGCGTCGGTGAAGTCGGCCGCCGCCGTGGCCTTCGCGACCCGGGCCTTGAGCCCGGCGACGAGCTTCTCGCCCCGCTCGGGAACGCCGAACACCCGGGCCAGGTCGCGGATCTCGCCGTAGACGGTGTCCATGGTGAGCGGGCGGGTGCGGACGCCGTCGCCGTCGCCGCTGTTGTCCTTGCCGACGCAGTCGGTGGGCGAGAGGTACGTGGGGACGCCGAGCTGCTCGAAGCGTTCGCGGGGCGCGACCCCGCCCTTGCCGAGGGTGTACGCGAACGAGGCGGCCGCGAAGTCGGGTTCGGTGTCGAGGACCTTCTCGAAGGAGGGGTAGCGGTCGGCGAGGCGCGGGACCTTCGCGTTCTCCTTCTCCAGGCCCTTGAGCACCGGGTCGGTCCAGGTGGCGGTGCCCACCATGCGGTCGGCGAGGCCGAGGGAGAGCATGATCTCCGCCGCTCCCTGGTCGAGGGCGACGGCCCGGCGCGGCGCGCGGTCGACGCGGACCGGCCGTCCGCAGTTGTCGTCGAAGGTGACGGGGTAGCCGCGCTCCGGGGCCGCTCCCTTCCCGGTCGGCGCGGCGGTTCCACCGCCGCAGCCGGTCACCGTCGCGGTGAGGAGGAGGACGCCGGCCAGGGCGGGCACGGCGGATCGGACGGGGTGTGCGAGCGGCACGGGGAACTTCCTCTGCGTCCACGGCTCATACGCGGAGCCTGTCGTACGGTGCTCCCCGGACGGCAGCGTGCCGCCGGGGCCGCCAGCAGGTCTTCGGACTCGGGGTCAGCCGGACGGAGCGCCTTCCCGGGCCCGTCGTGCCGCCCAGTGGCCGATGCTCCGCCCGTCGCCCTCACCGCTGCGCGTCAGTTCCGGTCTTCCACCGGATTCCCTGACCCGTGGACGTACCCGTTCAGGTGCGTACAAAGGTGCGACTGGCCTCGGCACAGTACCACCGGCCGGTCGCCGCGCCCCGGGACGCCTGTCGACGCCCCCGGGGACGCCTGTCGGCGTCAGACGCGCAGTTCCTTCGCCTCGAAGCGGCCGTCGCCGAGGACCAGGACGAAGGAGACCTGCTGCCCCTCGGAGACCGTCCGCTCCTCGCTCTCGATGTCCTCGGCACGGAAGTACACCTGCTCCTCGGAGCCCACGGGGACGACGAAGCCGTACCCGCCGAGACGGTTGAAGGACTGTACGAACCCTGTGCTTCTGCCTGCCACGGCGGCCTCCTCGTCGGCACGGGCGACGCGGTCGAGGGTGTCCGGCCCCGGGCGGGCCGTGTCCGCGCCTCAGGGGAGATGTACCCCGTGTACCCGCCCTTCGCCACCGCCGCGACCCCGGGGAGAACCACCCCGAACGATCTCGTACAATATTCAACAGAGGCCCGCTGCCGGAGATCCCCCGTGTCCGTCAGCGGGCCTCGCCCTTTCCTCGCGGAGCCCGCCTCAGGCGCGGCCGCCCGGGTAGGCGATCCGTGCCGTGATCCTGGCGATGCGCCGCGCCGACTCCTCCGGCGCGGCCACCGGCTGGACGATGTGGCTGACGGTGAGCCGCACGATCGTCTCGACGGCGAGGCCACGGGACTCCTCGTCGACGTCGGGCCAGGCCTCGATCGCGTACGCGTCGAGCATCGCCATCGCCGTGCCGAAGACCGGCTCCGGGCGCGTGGTGAGGTAGGCGAGAAGATCGTCCTCGCCGCCGCGCGCGGCGAGCAGGACGCTCTTGATGAGCGGGTTGTCCACCGCCTGCTGCAGCGTGTAGCCGACGCCCGCCGCCGCTGCCGCCTCCAACTCGCCCCGGTGGGCGTCGAGTTCGCGCTGGATACCGAGGAGGAAGCCCTCCAGCTCGCGCTGGACCAGGGCGTTGCCGATGGCCTCCTTCGAGCCGAACTCGTTGTAGAGCGTCTGGCGGCTGATGCCGGCGGCCCGCGCGATGGCGGCCATGCGGAGCCCGCCCCAGCCGTCGGCGGCGACGAGCCGGTAGGCGGCGTCGAGCACCTGCTCGCGCAGGAGGGACCGAACACTCTCACGGAAACGTGTCATCGTGCCCCCACTTTATCCACCGGCCCCTATCCAGAGCATTGACACCTCACCGGCAGTCCGTCTATCAACTGGACAGAACGCATGTGAAGTGTCCACCTCTCCGAGGAGCCGGTCTTGGCCCTGCACAGCGACTCCCCCGAAGCCCCCGCCGCCTGGCGCGACCCCAAGCGCTGGCTCTGGCTGCTCGGCCTGCTCATCCCGGCCTTCCCCTTCCTCTCCTGGGGTCTGGTGGCCGCCACCGGGCTCCGCCTCTTCTGGTGGACCGGGATCCTCGTCCTGTACGTGATCTTCCCGGTCGTCGACCACCTCATCGGCAAGGACTCCGCCAACCCGCCGGACAGCGCGATCGCCCACCTGGAGCAGGACCGCTACTACCGGTGGTGCACCTACCTCTACCTCCCCCTCCAGTACACCGGTCTCGTCCTCGGCTGCTGGCTGATCACCCGGGGCGACCTCTCCCTCCTGGACAGGATCGGGCTGACCTTCACCCTCGGCGGGGTCGCCGGCATCGCCATCAACACCGCCCACGAGCTGGGGCACAAGACGGAGACCCTGGAGCGCAGGCTCTCCCGGATCGCGCTCGCCCAGACCTGGTACGGCCACTTCTACGTCGAGCACAACCACGGCCACCACATCCGCGTCGCCACCCCGGAGGACCCCGCGAGCGCCCGGCTCGGCGAGAGCTTCTGGCGCTTCCTGCCCCGGACCGTCCTCGGCAGCCTCACCTCGGCCTGGCGCCTGGAGAAGCGCCGGCTCGCCCGCCGGGGCCGGTCCGTGTGGAGCCCGCGCAACACGGTCCTCGGCTCCTGGGCGCTGTCGTTCGCGCTCTTCGCGGGGCTCTCGCTCGCCTTCGGGCCCGGGGTCCTGCCGTACCTCGCGGGCCAGGCGGTCTTCGGCTTCTGCCTGCTCGAAGTGATCAACTACACCGAGCACTACGGCCTCAGGCGGGAGCTCACCGCGAGCGGCCGGTACGAGCGCTGCGCCCCGCGCCACAGCTGGAACAGCGACAACGTCGCCTCGAACGTCTTCCTCTACCACCTCCAGCGGCACAGCGACCACCACGCCCACCCCACCCGGCGCTACCAGTCGCTGCGCCACTTCGACGAGGCCCCCGAGATGCCGACGGGGTACGCGGGGATGATCGTCCTCGCGTACGTCCCGCCGCTCTGGCGCCGCGTCATGGACCCCCTGGTCCTCGCCCACTACGACGGGGACGTGACCCGCGCGAACCTCCAGCCGTCCCGCCGGACCCGCCTGCTCGCCCGGTACGGGACGGCGACCGGCTGAGCTCTCCCCCTACGCTCTCTCCCCCTACACCGACCGCTTGATCAGCCACGGCGCGGCGGCCGCGAGGAGGGCGGTCACACCGAGGGGGATCGTCGGGCCGGGGACGGGGGCGAAGTGCGGCGAGTGGTTGGCGGGGACGGTGTCGGGGAGGCCGTCCGCCAGCAGGGCGTCGGGGTCGATGCCCGCGTACAGCGCGGGGTCGGCGCCGCCGAAGTGCCAGAAGACGGACGGGACGCCGAGCGCGGTCCCGAAGACGCCGAAGTCCTCGCTGCCGGTGACGGCCGCAGGAAGGGTGAAGACCCGCCCCTCGCCGAGGACTTCGGCGAGCGCGGTCTGCACGCGGGCCGTCGCCTCCGGTTCGTTCACGGTGACGGGGAAGGAGTTGAGGGGGGCGATCTCGGGTTCCTTGGGGGCGCCCGAGGCGGCGGCCTCCGCACGGACGATCCGCTCGACGGCGGACAGGACCCGGTCGCGTACGGCCGGGGTGGTCGAGCGGATGTTGACCTTGAGTTCGGCGGTGTCCGGGATGATGTTCTCCTTCGTCCCGGCGTGCAGCGAGCCGACCGTGACGACCGCCGTCTGCGCGGCGCCGATCTCCCGGGAGACGACGGTCTGCAGGCGCATGACGACCGCCGCGGCCATCACCACCGGGTCGACGGCCGTCTCGGGGGTGGAGCCGTGGCCACCGCGCCCGAAGAGGGTCACCCGGAGGCTGTCGGAGGCGGCCATCACCGGTCCCGGGCGGGTGCCGAGGAAGCCGACGGGGGCCGGGGCGACGTGCTGGGCGAGGCAGACCTCGGCGCGCGGGAAGCGGTCGAGGAAACCGTCCTCGATCATGGCGGGCGCGCCGCCGACCTCCTCGGCGGGCTGGAAGACGGCGACGACGGTGCCGTGCCAGGCGTCCCGGTGCCCGGCGAGCTGACCGGTGGCGCCGAGGAGGCAGGTGACGTGCATGTCGTGCCCGCAGGCGTGCATGACGGGCACCTCGTGCCCTTCGGGGTCGGTGCCGGTGACGGTCGAGGCGTACGGGAGCCCGGTCTCCTCCTTGACGGGGAGGGCGTCCATGTCGGCGCGGAGCAGGACGACGGGGCCGGGCCCGTTGGCGAGGACGCCGACGACGCCGGTGCGGCCGACGCCCTCGGTGACCTCCCAGCCCTGGGCGCGCAGCCGTTCGGCGACGACACCGGCCGTACGGAACTCCTGGAACGACAGCTCGGGGTGGGCGTGCAGGTCCTCGTACAGGGCGCGCAGGGCGGGCAGGCGCGCGTCGAGTCCGGCGAGAAGGGCTGCGACATCGGTGGTCATGCGGCGGTTTCCTCTGCGGTAGGGGAGGGGCGGGGCGCGCGGTCGGCGGCGGTGCGGAAGGCCTCGGCGTCCTGCGGGGTCAGACAGGCCATGACGGCGGCGATCACCGCGCCGAGGACGAGGAAGCCGAAGGCGACCTGGAAGGAGAAGGCGTCGGCGAGCGCGCCCATGACGGGCGGGGCGACCATGCCGGCGACCTGGCCGCCGAGGATGACGACGGCGCTGCCGACGCCCACGCACTCCGGGGTGAGGCCGGCGAGGGGGACGGCGAAGATCGGCATGTACGCGAGGGAGGCGGCGAAGACGGCGACCGTGCCGAGGACGACGAAGCCGGTGAGGGACGGGGTGTCCGCCATGAGGAGCAGGGCGACGGCGGCGACGGCCATGCCGGGGACGATGATCACGCGGTGCCGGCCGCCGAGCCGGTCGGCGAGCCGCCCGCCGAGGACGGTGGCGACGGCGGCGCCGAGCGCCGGGATCGCGAGGAGGGCGCCGGCCGAGGTGAGGGAGACCCCGTGTTCCTCGGAGAGGTACGAGGGGACCCAGGTGTTGAGGCCCCAGATGATGGTGTTGTAGCCGAACATCATCAGGGCGAAGCGCCACAGGACGCCCTTGCGCAGGACGGTGCGGAGCGGCGGGCGAGGCGCGCCGGCTTCTTCCGTGCGGGGCAGCGGGGGTGGGAGCAGCAGGCGTACGGCGATCAGGGCGAGGACGCCGAGGGCGGCGGTGGACCAGAAGGCCGAGCGCCAGCCGAAGGCGGCGACGAGCGGGGCGACGGCGAGCGGCGTGACGACGGCGGCGAGGGCGTTGGAGCTCATCACCTTGCCGTTGGCGGCGCTGCGTTCCTCGGGCCGGGTGCGCTCGACGAGGACCTTCAGGGAGGCGGGCGGGAAGACGCCCTCGGCCGCGCCGAACGCGAAGCGCAGCGCGAGCAGGACCGCGAAGGACCAGGCGAAGCCGGTGAGGGCGGTGAAGACCGACCAGGACAGCAGGGCCCAGAGGGTCACCCGCCGGCCGCCGAAGCGGTCGGCGAGCAGGCCGCCGGGGATCTGGCAGAGGGCGTAGGCGAGGAAGAAGGCGGAGACGACAAGGCCCTGCCGCGTGCGGTCGATGTCGAACTCGGCGCCGATGGACGGCAGGACGAGGTTGATCACGAGCCGGTCGGCGTAGTCGACCAGCCAGGCCGCGAAGAGCAGGACGACCGTGAGCCGGACGGTTCCGCGGTGCGCGGGCGGCGCGGCCGGGGACGCCGGAAGGGTCGGAGCAGGCACGGTACTCCTCTCACCGGTGGCCGAAACTGGTGGTCGGCCGGAAGTGCCCCTACGATCCGGTCCGTGAGCGAGCACCCCCCGGAATTGCCGGAAAGCGTCGGCAGAGGCGCCTCTTCGCCGGTTTCCCGCACCGGGGGCTCTCCTGTGGGCTTCTCGGAGCTGGATCTCGCGCTGGTCGACGCCCTGCAGGCCGCTCCCCGCGCGCCGTGGACCCGGATCGGGCGGGCGCTCGGGGTGGACGCGACGACGGCGGCCCGCCGCTTCGAGCGGCTCCGCGCCGAAGGGCTCGCCTGGGTCACGGCGTACGACGCGGCGAAGACGGCCACGGTCGCCTATGTGGAGGTGCGGTGCCGGCCGCGCGCCTTCGAGCGGGTGAGCGCGGCGGTGACGGCGATGCCGTGGGTCTTCAGCGTCGACGAGACGGCCGGGGACTTCGACCTGTTCCTCTCCGTCGCCGCCCCCGGTTTGCCGTCCCTCGGGCGCGCGGTGCACGGCGGGATCGGCGGTCTGCGCGGGGTCAGCTCCACCCGTACCCGGCTCGGCATCACGCTGTACGGGGAGGGGCGGGACTGGCGGATGCGGGCGATGAACCCGGCGGAGCGGGCCGGGCTCGGCGCACCGGGCTCCCCCGCGCGGCCCCGGACGTACAGCACGCACCTCCACGAGCGGCCCGCGCCGCAGGACCAGGCGCTGCTGACCGCGCTCGGCGCCGACGGGCGGCTCGGGTACGCGGAGCTGGGCGCGCGCACGGGCATGAGCGAGCACGCGGCGCGGCGGCGGCTCCAGCGGATGATCCGCGACGGGGACATCACGCTCCGCTGCGATCTGGCGCACCCCATGGCGGGGCTCTCGACGACGGTGGTCTACCGGACGTCGGTGCCGCACGCCCTGCTGGAGCAGACCGGGAACGCGCTGGCCCGTCTGGAGCAGGTCCGCATGTGCGTGTCGGTGAGCGGTCCGTACAACCTGCTCGTCCTGGTGTGGCTGCCCGGGCTCGGCGCGCTGGACCCCTTCGAGGCGCTCCTCGCGGACCGGTTCCCGGCCCTGGAGGTACGGGACCGGACGGTGGCCCTGCACTCCCCGAAGCGCATGAGCTGGCTCCTCGACGAGCACGGGCGGGCCACGGGCCGGGTGCCCCTGGGACTGCCGGAGTACTGAGACGGGGCCGGGGGCGGGGGTGTGGAGGGGGCATGACCCAGGTAGGTCCACAAGGGGCCATGGGGTGATCCAGGACCCGCGGGTGGGTGCTGTTCCCGCCCAGGGGCGCCACCGGGGGCACGTGCGGCCGCAGCCGTTCACGCAGGTCGCAGCGGGTGTGCGGGTCGGCCGTGGGGATGCGTCGCCGGGCGGATCCGGCACCTTTGGTGGTCGGCGCGCGCGGCTGGGCGGTGCGGGATCTACTGGTTGGAGGGGATGACTCCCGAGGAGGAATCCGATGGGTACCTATCGAGTCGCGCAGGTCGGCGCCGCGGGCGAGGCCTTCGAAGCCGTCGAGCGGGAGCTCGTGCCGCCGGCCCCGGGGCATGTGCGCATCGCCGTGGAGGCCTGCGGCATCTGTCACATGGACGCAGCCTTCGTCAACAACGCACTGCCCGGGCTGACCTTTCCGCTGGTCCCGGGACACGAGATCGCCGGCCGCATCGCCGAACTCGGCGAGGGCACACCCGACGTGTGGCGGGTGGGCGACCGGGTGGCGGTGGGCTGGTTCGGCGGCAGCTGCGGAGTCTGCACCCCGTGCCGCCAGGGCGACTTCGTCGTCTGCCGGGCCCTCAAGGTCCCCGGATGGGCCTACGACGGAGGCTACGCCGAGTCGGTGGTCGTCCCCGTCGACGCCCTCGCGCGGATCCCGGACGCGCTCACGGCCGAGGACGCCGCGCCGATGGGATGTGCGGGCGTGACCCCGTTCAACGGGCTGCGGCGCAGCGTCGCCCGGCCGGGCGACCGCGTGGCTGTCCTCGGGCTCGGCGGGCTGGGCCACTTCGGGGTCCGTTTCGCGGTCGCGATGGGGTTCGAAACGGTCTCGATCGCGCGCGGCCCGGACAAGGCGGACTTCGCCAAGCAGCTGGGAGCCCACCACTACATCGACAGCTCCGCGGGAACCGGCGTCGCCGAGGCCCTGCAGTCGCTCGGAGGCGTCCAGGTCGTGCTGGCCACCGCCGCGAACTCCGAGGCCATCACGGCGACCGTCGACGGGCTCACACCCCGCGGCGAGCTGGTGGTGATCGGCATCGACCCGGCGCCCCTGCAGATCGCCCCGCTCCAGTTGATCGTGCCCGCCATCCTCGTGCGCGGCCACTCGAACGGCACCGCCCAGGACATCGAGGACACCATGGCGTTCAGCGCCCTGCACGGCATTCGCCCCGTCATCGAGACCATGCCGCTCGCACAAGCGAATGAGGCCTACCAGAAAATGCTCTCCGGAGCGGCCCGGTTCCGCATGGTGCTCACCACCACCGGTTGACCCAGGACACCGGGTCGCGTGCCTGCCCGGCCCGGTGCGGTTCACCGGGGTCGCTCGACCGCCTGGGAGTCCACACGTGGGAGGGGCGTTCCCTTTTGGGCTTGCCTGGGTCATGCCCGCTGGAGGTGCCACGGCGCGCCGTCGCTCCCGTTGCGGGCCCGGTCGGGGGTGGGCCGGGGGGAGCCGGCGGTGCGCCGTGGCACCGGTCGTGGGGACCCGGGAGGGGTCGGTCAGGAGGCGATGCGCGGATCCGGGTCGAGGGCGGTGGCCCCGCCCCCGAGGACATCGCCGCCCAGGACATCGCCGGCGAGCGCATCGCCGCCGAGGGCGTCGCTCCGGAGAGCCTCGCTCCCGAGGACGTCGGCCCCGAGCGCGTCCGTCGCGAGGGCGTCGGCCACGGGCAGGGTGGCCGGGTGGAAGGCGCGGCCGAGGGCGGTGGCCTGGCGGAGGGTTTCCGTCAGGTTCTGCCGGTCGACGGCGGGCCGGGTGTCGTGGCGGCCGAGGATCAGGGAGGCGTTCCAGCGCATCCGGGGCACGCCGGGAAGGGGGCGCAGGCCGCCTGCCTCCTCGTGGTCGGCGGCGAGTGCCGTGGGGAGCATGGCGCAGCCGAGGCCCGACTGGGTGGCGGCGCGGACGCCCGCCATGGAGCCGAGCTCGTGGATCTCGGGCGGGCTGTCGCAGCGGAGGCGGAGGAATTCGGGGAGCCAGCGCTGGGAGGGGCAGTCGGGGTCGGCGATGACGACCTGCCGTCCGTGGCCGCCGGGTCGCCGGCCGACGCCGGTGACGGGGACGAACTCCACTTCCTGGAGCCGTACTTCGGTGAGGTCGTCGGGGCGGTCGGTGTACTGCTGCTCGCCTAACAGGTCGGCGGGGTCGTCGGCGTCGACGACGGTGAGGACGAGGGCGCCGTCGATGGTGCCGGCCCGGAAGGCGTCGTGGACCTCGGCCGTTCCCATGATGCGCAGGGCGAGTTGGACGCCGGCGAGGAGGCGCCGCCCGACGTGGGTGACCCTGGCCAGCTGCTGCCCGTACGCGAGGGCGGGGACGATGCCGACGGTGAGGCGCGGCGGGTTGGCCGCGGGGCGGCGCAGGGCGGTCTCCATCTCGCCGACGAGGGTGAGGATCTGGCGCGCGTAGTCACGCAGGACGGTTCCGGCGTGGGTGAGCCGGACGCCGTTGGGGAGCCGCTCGAAGACGGGCTCGCCCACCTGCCTCTCCAGGGCACGCATCTGTGCCGTGACGCTGGACTCCGAGTACCCGAGGCGGCGCGCCGCCTGGGTGAACGACCCGGTGAGGGTCACCTCGCGGAAGGTCCGAAGGGTTCTTGCGTCGATGTCCACGTGAATTCCCCCCTGCCGCGCGGGCGGCAGTGTCCTCGCACCAGGTGGTTGGTCGACCACCCGCTTCGATCGCCCCAGTCGCTCGGCCGTACAAGCCGCAGGGGTGCCGGTCGCGTCCTCGCGCCCGGCACCCCTGCTCGGCCGCGAAGACTCTACTCGGCGAGCTGGGCCGGGACCAACGGAAAGTCCAAGTCCGGCTGCGCAACGTGATTGAAGAAGTTCGACAGGACGTTGAGCGCGACGTGGCCGACGATCTCCGCGATCTCGGCGTCGGTCACACCGGCGGCGCGGGCGTCGGCGAGGGCCTCGTCGGTGACGCGGCCGCCGGTCGCCATGACGGCGTCGGTGAGGCGGAGGACCTGGTCCATGTGCGGGTCGCCGGCGTCGCCGCCGCGGCGGGTGTCGAGCAGTTCCTGCTCGCTCAGGCCGACCTTGCCGCCGCGCAGGGTGTGCGCGGAGACGCAGTAGGTGCAGTCGTTGCGCTGCGCGATGAAGAGCGCGAGCTGCTCGCGCTGCCGGGCGCTGAAGCTGCCGCCGACGAGGGCCTCGCGCATGGCGAGGTAACCGCGGAGCGCGGCGGGCCCGTTGGCGAGGGAGGCGTACAGGTTGGGCAGCTTGCCGAGCTGCTTGAGGGTGCCTTCGAGCAGCTCGCGCTGCTCCTCGTCGGCGGTCTCGACGGTCAGTTGGGGAAGGCGGGACATGGTGCTCTCCTTGAGCCGGGCCAAGACGGAACTGGTCGGTACCATCAGGACGGTACCGATCGGTTCCGTCTGGCGCAACGGGAAGGCCACGCTCCGGAGTTCGGATCAGGATCAGCGATACGGCACCGAGTGGTACCGTCTGGTATGGCCACGAACGCGAAAGAGCGGCTCCTCAGCGCGGCGGAGCGTCTGTTCTACGAAGAGGGGATCCGGGCCGTCGGGATCGAACGGATCCTGTCCGAGTCCGGAGTCGGCCGCGCCTCCTTCTACCGCCACTTCCCCAGCAAGGACGACGTCGTCGTCGAGGTCCTGCGGCGCCGCGACGGCATGTGGCGCGCCTGGCTCGACGGCCGGATCGCCGCCAGCGGGCGCTCCCCCGAGGAGCTGCCGCTCGCACTCTTCGACGGGCTCGCGGAGCGGTTCTCCGCCGCCGAGTTCCGCGGCTGCGCCTTCATCAACACGATGGTCGAGACGGCCGACCCCGACAGCCCGGCGCACCACGTGGCCGCCGAGCACAAGGAGAAGGTCATCGCGGTCCTCGACCGGCTGCTCACCGAGGGCGGCTACCGCGACCACGAGGCCCTGGCCCGGCAGCTCGCCCTCCTGGGCGACGGCGCGATCGTCACCGCCGTACGCGAGGGCACACCGGAGGCGGCGGTACGGGCCAGGGGCGTGGCGGAGGTCCTGCTCCGCGCGGCGAACCGGGAACCGGTCAGGGCGTAGCGCCCGGGCGCAGCTCGCCGCGCCTGACCTTGCCCGATCGGGTGCGGGGCAGGGACGGGACGACGTCGACGCCGCGCGGGACGAAGACCGGGGCGAGCCGGTCGGCCGCCAGGGCCAGGAGGGCGTCGGGGAATCCTTCGGGGGCCGGCGCCGTGCGCAGTTCCACCACCGCGTACGGGGCGAGGCCGCCGTCCGGGTCCGGGCAGGGGATCACCGCCGCGTCGGCGACCTCCGGATGGGTGCGCAGGACCGCCTCGATCTCCATCGGGGAGACCCGGTGGCCGTGGGACTTGAAGACCTCGTCCAGCCGGCCGAGCAGGCGGATGGAGCCGTCCGCGCACCGCTCGCCCCGGTCGCCCGTGCGGTACAGGCCGCCGGCGAAGGCCTCCGCCGTGCGCTCCGGCAGGTCGGCGTAGCCGCGCATCAGGCCGGGCGGACGGTCCGTCAGGTCCACGCAGACCTCCCCGGCCTCACCGGGCTCCCCCGTCTCCGGGTCCCGCAGCACGATCCGGTAGCCGGGGAGCGGGTGCCCGAGCGGGGCGAGCGGGGCGGGGCCGCCGGGGGCGCGGCCGATGAGGGCGGTCGCCTCGGTCTGCCCGTACCCGTCGCGTACCCGTACGCCCCACGCGGCCTCGATCCGCGCCACGGTCTCTGCGGTCAGGGGCTCCCCCGCGGCCGTCGCCTCACGCAGCCGGGGCGCCCCCGGCCCCGCGGCGACGTGCGGGAGCATCGCCCGCCAGGCGCTCGGCGGCGCACAGAAGCTGGTGACGGCGTGCTCGGCGAGGACCCGGGGCAGGGCGGCCGGCGGGAGGCCGCCGTCCGGCGGCGCGAGGACGGTCGCCTCCGCCGCCCAGGGCACGAAGAGACTGGACCAGGAGTGCTTGGCCCAGCCGGGCGCGGAGAGGTTGAGGTGCCGGTCGCCGGGGCGCAGCCCGCTCCAGTACAGGCTGGAGAGGTGTCCGACGCCGTATCCGGCGTGGCTGTGCTCGACGAGCTTCGGCAGGGAGGTCGTCCCTGAGGTGAAGTAGCAGAAGGACGGGTCGGTGGCGCGGGTGGGCCCGTCCGGGACGAAGGACGGCCGGCCGGGGCCGCGGGTGTCGGGGTACGGGGACCAGCCGGCCCGGTCCGCATCCGGCGCCATGCGGAGCCCCGGCACCGCCGACTCGTCGAGCAGGGGTACGAGTTCGGGCGCGCAGACCACGTGCCGGATGCGGCCCCGGGTGATCCGGTCGGCCGCCTCGTCCCGTGTCAGGTCCTGGTAGGCGGGGACGACGACCGCGCCGAGCTTGATGCAGCCGAGCAGGGTCTCCCAGAGTTCGGTCCTGGTGCCGAGCAGGACGAGGACGCGGTCGCCCCGGGCGACCCCCCGCTCCCGCAGGGCGGTCGCCAACGCGTCGGAGCGGGCGGAGAGTTCGGCGAAGGAGACCCGGTCGACGACGGGGACGGAGCCGTCCGGGCCGGGGCGGCCGAGGAGTTCCAGAGCCGGCCGGTCGTTGCCCTCGGCGATCACGTCGAACCAGTCGAGGGACCAGTTGAAGTGCTCGGCGCGCGGCCACCGGAAGGCGGCGACGGCCGCCTCGCGGTCGCCGCGCAGCCGGAGCAGCAGGTCACGGGCGGCCCGGTACTCCTCGTGGGCGGGCGTACGGACGGCGCTCACCCGGCACCGCCCGCGAGGGGGGTCGCGGCGCTCGCGTCCGCCTCCGCACCGCCCAGCAGAGCCTCCGCGATCGCGTCCGCGTCCCGGGTGAAGGAGCCCCAGGGGCCCGGCCGGCCGCTGCCGACCTGGGTGAACCAGCGGGTGTGCTCGCTGGGGATGCCGAGCACATGCGTGCTGGTGTCCACCGAGCCGTCCGCGCGGACCGGGTGGAACGGCGAGTCGGTGCAGTCGAGACCGCCCGTGGCGAACTCCCCCGCCCCTTCCGCCGCGTTGGTGAAGGTACGGATCTCGCCGTCGACCATCAGGCCCCGGATCAGCGGGTCCCGGTCGGCCGCGAGATCGGTGCCCGGCACCCGGGCGTCGACGAGGACGTCGAGGGCCACCCAGGAGTTCTCGACCTGCGCGGACTCCACCGCGAACCGGCCCTCGACGGGATCGGCCTCGAAGCGGGCGCCGGGGCCGACCGGTTCGAGGACCCCGGCGGCGAGCAGAGCGAGGAACTGCTCCGTACGCAGCTGCGGCGGCCCGGTCGAGACCATCGCGGCGACGGGGCCGAACTCGGCGAGGAACCAGCGGTGCGAGTCGGGGGTGAGCCCGCCGAAGTCGACCACGGTACGGATCGTCTGGCGGACGTCCCGCAGCACGTCGGCCGCGGCCTTGAGGGGACCGTCGGTGTTCCCGCGGCGGGCCTCGGCCAGGTCGGCGCGGAGCCACTCGGTGAGCACCTTGTGGTACTCGGCCGAGGAGCCGAAGCGCCGGCCGGCGAACGGGCGGGCGAGCGCGTCGAGCCCGGTGAGCGGCTTCGGGTCGACCCGGTGGCCGTGGCCGGCGGCGAGCCGCTCCAGGAGCCGCGGGCGCGGATCGTCGCGGTCGGCGAGGACGGCCACGCCCCGCTCGGTGAACTCCCTTGCGGCCTCCGGGCCGTGGGCCCGGCGGATCCGGGTGGCGAGCAGGACCAGGTTCACCTCGGCGAGCAGCCACGGCAGCACGGTCCGCTCGAAGTCGAGCGGCGCCCCGGCCGCTCTGAGCGCGGCCATCCGCTCGGGGGTGAAGAGCCGGGCCCGGTAGCGGTGCGTGGGGCCCTTCTGGTTGGCGCCCCGGGTGAGCAGTGGCACTCCCCCGCGTGAACCGGCCAGGATCCGGGGCTCCTTGCCGCTGGGCAGGTAGAGGAGGCCCTCCTCGCCCTCGGCGAAGGTGCCGCCGCGCCCGAGGGTGAGCTCGGCGAGGACGTCGTAGAAGGTGAGCCCCATGCCGAGGATGCCGACGCTCGCGCCGGCGGGGATCTCGGCGAGCGGCATCTCGCTCGCGGAGCCGCCGGCCACGTACCGGACGGTCCGGGCGGGGCTGCTGTGCTCGCGGGCGAACCGCTCCCAGGCCCGCTGCTCCGCGTCGAGTTCGGTGAGGGGGTGCCCGGTGGCGAGGAGGAGCCGGTCGACGGTGAGGACGTCGCCCCGGTCGAGCCGCAGCCGGTGACCGCCGGCCTCGCCCCGCACCCGGTCCGCGCAGATCACCCGGGCCGGGACCCGGTGGACGGTGAGCCCGGGCGGCAGGGTCTCCTCGATCCGCGCCATGACGTAGGTCAGGTAGCGGCCGTAGACGGCGCGCGGCGCGTAGCCCCCGGGCTCGGCGCCCGCCGGGTCGTGCGCCGCCCACCACTCGCCGAGCGTGGGTCCCGCGCCGGGCCGGTGGGGTCCGTCGTCGGCGGGCCCGGAGAACATGGTGACCTCCTGGGCCGGGGTGTTCATGAGGAACCGGGGCGACTGGTCCGTACGCCAGATCCGCCCGGCCCCCGCCTCGTACGGATCGACCGCGAACACCTCCACCGGCCGCGCGGGCGGCTCCTCGGCGCAGCGGGCGGCGAGCCGCTCCAGTACGGAGAGGCCGCGCGGGCCCATGCCGGCGAACGCGACCCGCAGCGGTGCGGCGGGCGGCGGCGGTGCGGCGCGGGGCGTCGGGTCCGGGGTGGGGTCGGTGGCGGCGGCCCGGTCGTGCTCGCGGGCGACGCGGCCGAGCATGCCGGAGAGCTGGCGTGAGGTCATCGGGGTGGTCCTCCTGCTGGTGGTGAGCAGCGGCAGCGCGCCCAGGTCGGTCCAGTGCAGGCGCCCGTCGGGTGCGACGGTGGACCGGACGGCGCCCCGGTTGTCCGGGTGCAGGCAGAACGGCACGTCGAGGAGGCCCCGGTCGAAGGCCTTCAGGAGGGCGACGCCGAGGTCGTCGGAGAGCGCGAGGACGGCGGTGACCAGGGTGCGGGCCTCGGCGTACGTCTCCTCGGCGTCGGCGCCCGTGGGGTACGGGGCGGTGTGGGCGGCGCGGGCGGCGTCGGCGGCGATCCGCAGGGCGGTCAGGTTCTCCTGGACGGTGGGGATGCGGTGCGCCTCGGTCTCGGTCTTCACGATGAGGCGCTGTGCCCCGCCGCGTACGGCGAGTTCGGCGCTGCGGCGGAGCAGCAGCCGGGCGCCGGGAACGGTCCTGGGGTACACGCCCATGTACGTGTAGAGCACGATGTGGCGGTCGGCGTGCGGCGGCAGCAACTCGTCGGCGAGCCTGCGCAGCGCGGTGAGGGCGCCCGCGTCCTGGGCGGGGTGGGTCTGCTGGGCGTAGCTGAGGGAGACGCTGGTCGCGCCGTTGGCGACGAAGAAGAGGCATTCGAGGACCGAGACGGCGACGAGCAGGGAGGGCGGGCAGAGCTGGCCGAGGAGGCAGCCGCCGAAGGATTCGAGGTGGGCCCGGCGGCCGTGCGCGCGGCTCCGCTCCGTCAGGTACTGGACGGAGTCGCGCCAGGCGGCGACGGATTCGGCGAGCGGGGTGCGGCCGTAGGGCAGGCAGTACGAGACGGGGCCGCCCTCGGAGGCGGTGAGTCCGGCGGCGGCCATGGTGCGGAAGATGGCCATGGGGTCGGCGGAACCGTGCCGGACCTGGACGGGGGTGCCGCGTCCGGCCGCGGCGGCGACCTTCGCTCCGGTTCTCGGGCCGTGGCTGACCAGCGGGAAGCCGTTGAGGGGCCGTCCGGCGCGGAGGGCCGCGGTGGCGGCGGCGTGGTCGCCGACGCGGGTGTAGCTGTCGATGGTGAGGGTGGCGACGGTCCGCTCGGGCAGGGCGGCGACGGCGGCGACTCCGCGGGACATCTCCTCGGGGGCGGCCATGCCCATGCGGGGCTGGACGACCAGTTCGCCGGCGTCGGCCGAGGCCTGGACGAAGGCACCGAGGTCGCCGGGGGCGAGCCGGTGCGGGGGCGGGGCGGTGGTGGTCACGCCGCGGCCCGCCCGGTACACGCGCCACCGAGGCCGGCGAGCCGGCGCAGGAGCGCCGTGGGCGGGGTGCCGTCCGCGTACACCTCGTCGTATCCGGCGTCGAGGAGTTCGGCGGTGCGCGTGGCGGCGCCCTCCGGGGAGATGCCGAGGAGTCCGCCGATGACCATCGGGACGGTGCGGGTGCGGTGGTCGGCGCGCAGGGCGCGGGCGGCGCGCAGCCCGTCCTGGTGTCCGTGGCCGTTGACGGAGGAGAGGACGACGAGGTCGGGGCTGGTCATCCGGGCGGTGTCGACGAGCAGCTGCTCGGGGACGCAGGGGCCCAGGTTGAGCACGGAGTGCCCGTGCTCCTCCAGGAAGAGCTGGAGGTGGACCAGGTTCCAGGTGTGGGCGTCGGAGGAACCGGTGGTGAGCAGGACCCGGCGGGAGGGTTCGGGACTGCGCGTGGACTGAGGCCGTGCGGGCGGTGTCATGGCGTCTCTCTCCGGGAGCGTGGGCGAGCGGGTACGGAGCGAGGGGGTGTCCGGGAAGTCCCGTGCGGTGCCGGGCGCCGTGGGTGCTGTGCGGGACTTCCCGGACACCCCCCGGGCGGCCGGGCCCGTGCGGAAGGGTCCGGCGACCTCGGGGTGTGTCAGGCGCCGGCGCCGACGCCGGTGGTGATCTCGCCGGCCTCCGGGGTGCGGGCGGCGGCGGGGCGGGCGCGGACGGCGAGGACGGTGCAGCCCTCGGCGCTGGACATCTGGTGGCGGGTGCCGGGCTCCTCGACGACGAGGTCGCCGCGGTGGAAGCGGCGCCCGTCGCTGTGGTCGAGGGTGCCGTCGAGGACGAGCATCAGTTCGTGGCCGAGGTGCTCGTGGAAGTCGCCGTGCGCGCCGGGCGGGAAGCGCAGCAGGAGGGAGGCGGAGTCCTCGTCCTCGGCGGGGTCGGGGCCCCAGAGGACGACGTACTCGACGCCGGCGCGGCCGGGTTCGGTCCACGGCACCCAGGGCAGCTCGGTCTGGTCGAAGCCGTTGCGGAGCACGTTGCGGAAGACGGTGACGTCAGGCACGGGCGGGGACCTCCGGGGCGCGCTGGGCGACGAGGGACGGGATGGGGTCGGGGCCCCAGGGCTGGGGGCCGTTGACGATGGGGGCGCCGATGAGGGAGCCGAACTCGCGCCAGGCGCCGTCGTAGTTGCGGATGTCGGGGAGGCCGAGGAGCTCGCTCAGGACGAACCAGCTGTGGGCGGAGCGCCAGCCGACCCGGCAGTACAGGACGGTGGGGGCGTCGGTGCGGACGGCCGCGTAGGCGCGGGCCAGTTCCTCGTCGTCGCGGAAGGTGCCGTCGGGGCGGACGGCGCTGTGCCAGGGGATGTGCTCGGCGGAGAGGGCGTGGCCGCAGCGCACGCCGAGGTCCTCGGGCACGCCGGGCGGGGTGTTGCTCTGCCCGAGGTACTCCTCCAGGGAGCGCACGTCGAGGAGTTGGTGGCAGCCGATGTGGTCGAGCATGTCCTCACGGCGGGCGCGGACGGTCTCGTCGGCGGACGGTACGGGGTGGTCGACGGGCGCGCGCTCCGGGACGTCCCGGGTGAGGGGGCCGCCGAGGGCCTCCCAGCGGAGCCGGCCGCCGTCGAGGAGCCGGAGCTCCCGGTGGCCGTACAGCCGGAACTGCCAGTACGCGGCGGCGGCCCACCAGTTGTTGTTGCCGCTGAGGAAGACGACGGTGTGCCCGTCGGTGATGCCGTGCCGGCCGAGGAGCGCGGCGAAGGCCTCGGGGCCGATGACGTCCCGGCGTATCGGGTCCTGGAGGTCGCCGGTCCAGTCCAGGCGGACCGAGCCGGGGATCCGGCCCAGGTCGCTGCCGCCGTCGGTGATCTCGACGAGGACCGTGTGCTCGTCCCGGGTCGCGGGGTTCCGCAGCTGTTCCATGAGCTGCTCGCAGCTGACGAGCAGTCTGTCTCGGTTCACGGGCGCTCCGTTGAGGGTGTGGGCGGACGGGGTACGGGGTGTCACCACCAGTACGTGGGGTACTTGCCGATCACTCCGAGCCGGGAGGCGAGCAGGCCCACGAGGACGAGCAGGGCGCTGCCGACGGCGAGCAGGACGAGGAAGCGCAGGGGCGCGGGGTCCTGGAGGACGGCGAGGACGGCGGTGGCGGCGGCGGGCGCGTGGACGGCCCGCAGCAGCAGCATCAGGGCGACGCTGAGTCCGGCGGCGACGGCGGCCACCCAGAGGGAGTGACCGAAGACGGCGACGGCGACGAGGCCGAGCGCGCCGGAGCCGACCTGGCCGAGGAGGACGCCCCGGGGCTGGGCCGGGGGCAGGGCGGGGGTGCTGCAGATGATCATCGCGGTGGCGGCGAGCGGGGCGATCATCAGGAGGTGGCCGGTGGCCTCGCCGAGCGCCACCAGGATCAGCAGCGACACGACGGTGGCGAGGGCGCCGAGCGCGGCGGGCCGGGGGCCGGGGAAGGGCGGGGCACCGCCCGCCCAGCGGCTCCGGGCGGGCGGGGCCGGCGCGCTCGTGGGGTTCTGGGTCTGGTTGCTCACGGTGTACTCCTCGGGCGGCGGGGGCTGGTCAGCGGTGGGAGCCGGTGAAGTAGCGCTCGGCCTGGCGGTGGACGACCTTGCCGATGCGGTGGCCCATCTCGATGCCGGGCTCGTTGTCGAAGCTCCAGTGCATGCCGCCGTACACGCGGGAGATGCCGGCCTGGTGGGCGGCCTCGCTGAAGGTGGGCCAGTGCAGGACGACGTCGGTGCGCGGGGTGAGGCCCGGCTCGACGGTGGAGGCGCCGGCCTTGAAGCGGTACGAGTCGCCGAAGGAGTCGGAGCCGGTGAAGCGGCGGAGGAACTCGGCGGCGGCGCCGGAGAAGGTGCTGTGTCCGGAGACGGTGGCCGGGAACGGCGGCACGGCCACGTACGCCTGCCAGTCGACGCCGTCCATGGTGACGGTGCCCTGGCCGGGGCCGCCCCAGGCGCGGATCTGCCGGCCGCGCCGGTCGTACGGGACGAGGGTGGACGGGCGGGCGAAGTCGTACGAGCGCTTGACCGCCCAGGAGCCGATGGCGGCGTCGCACTCGGCCATGTTGAGACCGAAGAAGAGCCGGGCGTCCTCGTCGACGCCGTGGCCGTCGCGGGCGGAGACGTACCGTCCCCACATCTGCTGCGCGCCGGGCGGGGTGACGTCGTCGTTGAGCCAGAACTCGGCTATCGCCTTGTGCTCGTCCGTCAGGTTGGCGCTGATGTCGAGGAGTTCCTCGATGGCGGCGGTCATGCGGACGGAGGGGTACGCGGGCGGGGCGGGGACCGTGAACTGGTCGGGGCGGCTCAGCGCGAAGGGCTGCATCACCGCGAACTGCGGGGTCAGGTACCGCTGCGTCTTCCCGTTCACGATCAGCGGGGCCCAGTGCGCCGGGTCCGAGATCGTGGCCGGGTCGAAGGCCCCGGCGGTCTGCGGGCTGTTGCGCGGCTGGTAGCCGGTGGTGTCGGTGTACGCGGGGGTGCCGAGCTGGTTGGCGCCGTCGGCGTGCCGGTACTCGAGGACGGCGCGGGCGGTGCGCCGACCGATCCAGGCGGGGCTGTACGGGCGGGGGTCCGTGAGCTCGGGGTCGCCGCCGAGGCTGCGCAGCATGGAGTCGATGGCGACCTTGTACTCGGGGTACAGGTCGAGCAGGGCGAGGTGGGCCGCGTAGCTGATGGCCTCGTTCTTGTTGTCGAGGGTGCGCTCGGCGCGGGGGCGGCGCAGGGAGCCGCCGAAGCGGGTGCCGACGGCGTGGCGGTCGTAGCAGGCCCAGGCGTCGTAGACGGCGTTGTGGACGATCGCGAGGGCGCGGGCGTTCACGGTGGCGGGCCCGAAGCGGTTGCCGGAGGCGTGGTAGCGGCCGAGGATCGCGTCCATCGCGGCCTGGTTCCAGCGGATGACGACGCTGGGGTCGGTGACGGCGCCGGGGGCACGGCGGCCGGTGCGGGTCTCCGCCTCGAAGCTGGTGGGGACGGCCATGGCGGCGGTGCCGGACAGGGCGAGTGCCCCGGCCGCGGCGGCGGACGTGGTGAGCACCCGGCGGCGGGTGAGCGGGGTGCGGGCGGGGGCGGCGGGTCGGTGGGTCACCGTGGATTCCTTCGCGGGGTGCCGGGAGCGGACGGACTCGGTCTGCGTCGCACGCAAACTCGAACAGTCCTCAGGCTGGCGAGAATTGATCGCGCCCGGCAACGGCCGATCGACTTCTTCCATCGCGGGCATGCAAGGAAGCGATGGGCGTCGCGAGGGTCCTCGGGGGGCCGTTAGCGTGAGTCCACGGCGTCCGCCCCTCCGGCCGCGATTTCGGCGTGATCCGAGCGGTCCACCGTCCGGCTCCGCCCCGTCCGGCCTCGATCCGCCCCGTCCGGCTCCGCCCGGCCCCGCGTCGACTCGTGTTGGAGATGCCCGCGCATGACCGTTTCCTCCGAACTGACAGCTCCCGCCCCGGCCTCCGTCACGGCCTCCGCCCCGCCGCCGCCCGCCGGCGCCTTCGACCGGCTCGCGCCACGGCTGCACCACTACGGCCTGGGGATGCTCCGGGCCGGTCTCGGCGGGGTGTTCGTCTGGTTCGGGGTGCTCAAGGTCATCGGGCTGAGTCCGGCGGCCGCGCTCGTCGTCGCCGTCCTGCCGTTCCCCGCCGGGGGCTGGTTCGTGCCCGCGCTCGGCTGGGCGGAGGTGGCCCTCGGCCTCTGGCTGGTGTCGGGCCGGGCCCGGGCCGCCGCGCTCCCGGTGCTCGTCGCCCACCTCTGCGGCACCTTCGCGGTGCTCGTCCTGACGCCCTCGGTCGCCTTCGCCCACGCCAATCCGCTGCTGCTCACGCTGGTGGGCGAGTTCGTCGTGAAGAACGTGGTGCTGCTCGCGGGCGCGGTGGTGGTCCTGACCCACCCGCGGCGCCCGGACGGGTGCTGAGGAGCGACAAACCCCCGAAGGGAGGGTTTACGCGTCGAAACGCCCTGCGGACCGACGAAGCCTCGTACAATACCGATCAGTCGGTTTTGTATGGTCGGGTGTGGGTTGCCGGACGGGGGGCATGGGTGACGAAACAGGAGCGGTCCGCCCGCACCCGTGACGCGCTGATCAGGTCGGCGGCCACGGAGTTCGACCGGCACGGCTACACCCTGGCCACGCTGTCCGCGATCAGCTCCGGAGCGGGCGTGAGCCCCGGCGCGCTCCACTTCCACTTCGAGAACAAGGCGGCGGTCGCCGACGCCGTCGAGCACGAGGCCTGCACCGCCCTGCGCCGGACCGCCCGGATCGTGTACGGACGACGGACGAACGCCCTGCAGAACCTCGCCGACACCTCCCACGCCCTGGCCCGGCTGCTCCGCGACGACATCGTCGTCCGCGCCGGATTCCGGCTCAGCTGCTCCGACGACTCCCGTACGGAACTCAATCTGCGCCAGGAGTGGCAGAGCTGCGTCCAGCAGCGGCTCGCGGAAGCGGCCGACGAGGGCCTGCTCGCCCCGGGCCTCGGGCGACAGCAGGACCTCGCCCGCACGATCGTGGCGGCCACGGTCGGCCTGCAGGCCCTGGGGCGGGACAACGGCGAATGGCTCTCCCCCCGGACGGTCACGGGCCTGTGGCGCACCCTGCTGCCGGTGCTGGCGGGCCCCGAGTCGCTCGCCGGACTCGACCCGGCGGGGAGTCAGAGCGCGCTGCCGCCCGACGCGTCCACGTACTGGCCCGTGATCCAGCGCGCGTCGTCGGAGACGAGAAAACCGACCACGTCCGCGATGTCGGCCGGCGTCCCCAGCCGGTTGAAGACCGAGTAGGCCGCGAGGGCGGCGGTCGCCTCCGGCGTCGTACGCCGCCGTGCGTTCATGTCCGTCGCCACGAAGCCGGGGGCCACGGCGTTGACCGTGATCCCCCGGGGCCCCAGCTCCTTGGCGAGGGCCAGGGTCATCGTGTCGACGGCCCCCTTGGTCATCGCGTACGTGACGGAGTCGGGGAAGGCGTTCTTCGTCACCAGCGAGGAGATGTTGACGATCCGCCCTCCGTCGCGCAGCCGGTCGAGGCCCCGCTGGACGAGGAAGAGCGGGGCCTTGACGTTGACCGCGAAGAGCCGGTCGAAGACCTCGGAGGTCAGCTGGTGGATCCGGCCCGAGCCGCTGCCCGCCGCGTTGTTGACAAGGATGTCGAACTCGGGGCCGGCACCCTGCTCCGCGAGACCCGCCTCCAGGGCGGCGTAGAAGGTGTCCACGGCGTCGGGCTCCGCGAGGTCCGCACGGAAGACGAAGGCCCGGCCGCCCGCCTCCTCGATGATCTTCACCGTCTCCCGGGCGGCCGCCTCGTTGCTGCCGAAGTGCACGGCCACCAGGGCACCGTCCCCGGCCAGCCGCTCGGCGATTCCTCTTCCGATGCCGCGACTCGCCCCGGTGACGATCGCGGTCTTTCCGTCCAGCGCGGACATGCGGGCTTCCTTCTGTTCAGAGGTGGTTCTCGGTCAGGAGTGGGCGAGGAGGCCCCGGTACCACGACATGTGGTCCGTGATCGTCGCGGCGAAGCCCGGCCCCGGGTCGCAGCCCCACTCCCGCCAGGGTCGGTCGTCCTCGAACCAGTGGTCACTGGCGAGCATCGCCAGGTGGTGCTGGGCGAAGGGAAAGTCCGCGAGCAGGGCGCGGGCCTCGGCGACGTCGACCACCGGTCCGCGGGCCGAGCCCGCCCGTCCGGCGAGGAGGGCCTCGCCGGACGCGAGCAGTTCCGCCACCGGAACCGGCTCCGGGTGGTTGACGAAGTGGGCGCCCGGAGCGGGTTCCGGAGAGAGCGCCGCGCCGAGCAGGACCCGCGCCAGGGTGTCCACGTCGATCAGGGAGTGCAGCGAGGCGCCCCCGTCGAGCGGGCCCGGCAGGGCGGCGAGCAGCCGGACGATCCCCGGCATCAGCTGCCGGTCGCCCGTGCCGTACACGAGATGGGGACGCAGGACGGTGCCGCCCGCGTCCAGGACGTACCGCTCCCCCGCGGCCCGGGTGCGGCTGGTCGCCGAGCCCGGGGCGAGCGGCAGGGTGCCGGGGGCCGCCGCCCGGAAGGGGCCGCGGCCGTGGACGGAGGCGGTGCTCAGGGAGACGATCCGGGTCACCCCGGCGCGTACGGCCGCGTCGACCAGGGTTCGGGTGCCCTCGTCGTTGACCGCGTGGGCCGTGTCCTCGTCCGCGCCGATCGCCGAGGCGCAGTGGATCAGCACGTCGACGCCCTCGCAGGCGCGGCGCAGCGAGTCGGGGTCGCGGAGGTCACCGGTGACGGTCTCGGCCGGCGTTCTCCTCCGGTCCCCCGCTCCGGTGGCCGGCGGCGTGAGGGGGCGGCGGGTGAGCAGTCGCACGTGCGGGAGCTCCGCCACTGCCGTCGCCGTCAGCCGGCCGCCGATGAACCCGGTCGCGCCGGTGATCAGTATGCGAGGCCCCATCGATCCGATCCGGTTCAGCTCGCCAGCCGGCTGTCGAGGCCGACACCGGCCACCGCCGGTTCCGGGGACGGAGAAGTGAGCGTGCACGCGAAGACCGGCAGGCCCTCCTGTCGGCCGGTGACCCGGACGGCGGTCGTCGAGGGGTCGGGGCCGGACAGGACCTCGGCCTCTATCCAGCACGGGCTGTCGAGTTCGGCATAGCGATCGAAGGAGATGTCCATGCCGGTGGGCAGGAAGGCGCCGCCGCCGACCGCCATCGTCGCGGCCTGCCGGGCGGCCTCGATGAGCGTCATCCCGGGCACGTGGTCGTTCTGGCGCCGGAAGAGGATGGCGTGACCGGTGTCGATCCGCAGCTGCCACTGGCCCGCCCAGGTGCCCGGTCCCAGAACGACGTCCTGCAGCCGCCGCCGGCCGACCAGGTGCGGGGCCACCCCCTGGATCAGCGGGACCGGTCGGCCGAGTGCGGCCATCCGCTCGCCCCGCAACCGGCGGTAGGCGAGGGCCGAGGTGTAGCCGGCCAGGCCGCCGCCGGTGGCGAGGGGTCTGCTGCCCCGGGTGACCCGCACGGTGGTGGGCAGGTTCCGGGGCCTGCCTCGACGGCCGTCGAGACCGGAGAAGGCGATGTCGACGGTGACGTCCGACGGGAGGCCGTCGACGGCGAGCGCCTCGGGGTCGGCGGTGAAATGGAGGTCCCACATGACGAACTGATCGTCGACGGGTACCCCCAGTTCGGCATGAGCGACGAGCATGGTGGCCTGGCGTATCGTCTCGGCCACCAGTACGGGGTCGTGCCGGTCTCCTGCCACCGGTGAGAAGAAGGGATGTGCGGCAGGCCAGCGGGCAGAGACGGAGAATCGGTTCTCCCGCAGCTGCGTCCAGCCCGTGGGGAAGATGTCCGCGGGATCCGCCCGGTGAACGAATTCCCCGGGGACCTGTGCCGTCGCTCCTCGGCGGTCCTCGTCCATGGATCCCCTCACATCCCCATACCCCTGGGCGGCATACCCGCCCGGTCGTAGAGTACGTACAGCCCGGTTTTCTTTTCAATGCTTCACGTCACACGTCGAGCACAGACAGCGATACAGCAGGAGGCGCCTTGGCGCAGCAAGCGCGTGCGATCCGAACGCGGCAGACGATCCTGGAATCGGCGGCCGCCGTCTTCGCGGAGCGCGGCTACGAGCGGACGACCATCGGGGAGATCCTGGTGCGCGCCGGGGTGACCAAGGGCGCGCTGTATTTCCACTTTGCTTCCAAGGAAGACCTCGCCCTCGGCGTGCTCGATGCCCAGATGCTCGACGTCCCGCTCACTCCGCAGCGCATCAAACTCCAGGAGCTGGTGGATCAGGGCTTCCTCCTCGCCCACCGCCTGCAGCGCGACGCGCTCGTGCGCGCGAGCGTCGCCCTGGCCCTGGACAGCGGTGCCACCGGTGTCGACCGGGCCGCTCCGTTCCAGGCCTGGATCGACCAGGTGGCGGAGGGCCTGACGGTCGCGAAGGCACGCGGAGAGCTCCTCGCCCACGTGAACGTGACGGACACGGCCGAACTCTTCTCGGGCGCGTACGCGGGAATCCAGACCATGTCCCAGATCCTGTGCGATCGCAAAGATCTGACGCATCGGGTCCTGGTGCTGCTCCAGCACGTCCTGCCGACCATCTGCACGCCGGTCCTGCTGACCCAGCTGGAGATCACCGAGGACCGGGCCCGCCGACTCGGCGCCGAGTACGACGCACAGAGGCGCCAGCGCGACGAGGTGAATCCGGCGGAAACGCGGAGTTAAGAAAACCGACCGACCGGTACTGAGAGCGCCCCGACGCAGAACAGCGTCGGGGCGCTCTGGCGTCATGGCACTGAGTGTGTTTTGCTGAGGGTACTCAGTGCCACAAGCGTCTAGGGGAGCTCCACATCATGGGTAAGGACTTCGACCTGTACCGGCCTTCCGAGGAGCACGACATGCTCCGGGAGTCGGTGCGTGCCCTCGCGGAGGCGAAGATCGTGCCGTTCGCGGCGGCGGTGGACGAGGA
>NZ_JBWKFA010000024.1:0-20501 GCF_056435185.1 Streptomyces sp. NPDC044003
CCGGCCCCGCACCCCAGCAAGCTCCCCAACCCTCATACAGCCAGCGAACTACCAACCACCCACCACGACAAGACACCTAACAAAGCACTACTAGGTGTGTGACGTGTTCGGGCAGACAGATGTGGCGAGGACTGATCCCGTGCCGTGCGCAGACCAGAGCAGCCACAGTGCCGTCGGGGGTGCCGTTGGGGCGCCGCGTGTCGTCGCGTAGTGGTGTGGTGCACAGGGCTGGCCGGTTCACCCCGTGGCTCCGGCCCGGACCCGGACAGCGGCCTGTGCATGCGGCGGGGCTTCCTGTGGCTCCAGGACCGGACAGTCTTTGCGACGGTCTGTACCGCGAAGGGGCCTCGGGAGAGGCGGTCGACCCGCGCATGATCGCCCCGAAGAAGCCCGGCGCGTAGGCCCCAAGGTCGCAGTCCGGCTCCGTGGCCGTCGCGACCCCGGCGCCCTGACGCCGAGCCCAGTGGGGGTGCTTCGCTGGAACAGCTCGCCGTCCCCGGTTGTGCCGGAGGCGAGCAATCCTCGTCCGTGGAGCGCGTGGGAATCCGACGGCACCTCACGTGCGTCCGCCCGACCCAGGCCGACGCACGTGAGGTGCCGTTCCGGCTACATGGCCGCCGTCTCCAGGACGAAGCCGCGTACGGACTCGGCGAACAGCTCCGGCTCTTCGACGTGCCCCATGTGGCCGCTGTTCTCCAGAATCCGAAGTCGCGCGTCGGGAATCAGCTCGTGGAGTTCTGTGCCCCAGCGCACGCCACAGATGACGTCGTGCCGGCCCACGACGACCAGAGCGGGGACCGTCAGTGCCTTCAGCGCGGCACGGTCATCGATGACCTCGGGGGTGTGGTCCTCGTCCAGTCCCGAGATGTACGCGGCCCGGACCGCGTCCCGGAACGGAGCCAGCCGCTCCTCGTTGCCCCAGTAGTCGGCGAAGTACGACGGCAGCACACCACGGGCGACCGCTTCTGTCTGCGCGTCGTCGGAGGTGCCGGACATCGCGCCGAACGCGGCGAGCACGTCCGGCAGTCCCGGATGGCCGGCATGCCTCCCGGCGAACTCCTCCACCATGCGACCCGCTTCCGCGGCGTGTTCGGGGCCGGTCACCGGAGCACCGTCGTACAGCACGACGCCCGCCAGCTGCCCGGGGCGGTGCACCGCGTGGTAGGCGGCCACGAACGCACCGTGCGAATGTCCCAGCAGGTGCACCTCGGGTACGCCGAGGCGGTTGATCAGTGTCTCCAGGAAGCTGCTGTAGCGCTCGCGGGTGTACCCGTGCGGGTGCGTGGGGAGACGGCTGTCCTCGGTGGTGCCGAGGGGCTCGACGTACACCATGGTCAGGTGCTCCTCGAGGGCGGGCATGCGCAGGTACTCCCAGAAGATGCCGGGCCCGCCGGAGTGCGCCACGCACACAGGGCCGCTGCCGTGGACGTGATAGCGCTGCACCAGTCCGCCCAGTGGGTAGGAGTGTGCGCCGGGAGAGAGGGGGTCGGTGTGTGCGATGGAATCGTTCATAAGAACCTCCGCGAGGTGTGCAGGTGTGCAGGTGTCGCTGACAGCGACAGGACTCTCCGGAGGGCGGGAAGTTCGATCGGCGGAGGGTGATTCAGGTCACACCGACCGGCAGGGTGCCACGGCACTACGCCGCGTCGGGAGGCGGTACTGCCCGCGGCCTTGGTGAGTGATACAGGGACATCCGGTCGACGCGGCCGCCATCCAGTGTCATGATCCACGCGACCGCGGGCGGGCAGTGGTCCGGGGCGTACGGCGGGTTGACCAGCTCCATCTCCCAGACGACCAGCGAACGGCCGGCCACCACATGCAGGGGGCGCTGACGCACGCCCGCCGAGAGGTCGCCGTCCATGCCCGCCACCAGGAGGTCGGCTCCACCGAGCCGTACGCCCCCGGCCAGCAACGAGACTTCGGGGGAGTAGCGGTCCTTGACCACGTTTCCGAACTCGCCGCGCTCGGCGGCTTCGAGGGTTGCGTGTGCCTCTTGCCAGCTGGCCTTGGTGCGCCGGAGCACGTCCTCGTGCGCCGTGGCCGCCGTCGCGGTCAGGGCCTGGGCGAGGACGGTACGAGCCTGGCTCAGCCTGCTGCGTACGGTGCCGACGGGCACCGCACACGCCTCGGCGATCTGCTGGTAGGACGTGATACCGGTGGAGAAATAGCGCAGGACGACGGGCAGCCGCAGGGTCGGCGACAGTGCCTCGACGGCTTCCCACACCCAGTCCCGCAGCGCGTGGCTCTGCAGAACCTGCTCGGGTGTGACGCTGTCCGGTGGCATCGGCACCTCTTCCACCGGCTCGGTGCGCCGGGAGGCGCGCAGCAGCGTCCGGCACGTGTTGCGGACGACCATCCGCAGCCACGGCCCCACGGCTTCCGGATCGCGGACGTCCACGATCCGCCGTAGCGCCACCAGTGCCGTCTCCTGCATGACGTCGTCCACGTCGGCCCCCGGTCCGAGGAGGCTCAGCGCCACCGCGCGCATTCCGGGCCGGTGCCGCTCAAGGAGCAGTGCCAGAGCCGATACGTCGCCGGCCTGGGCGGCCAGCGTCAGTGCCCGATCCTCCGCCGCCCCGCTGTCTCCCGGGCCTCCTGGTGTCCTGCTCATGCCTTGCCCTTTCACGTGTGAGAACTTCGAGGCGCCCGGCGGGGCGCGACGGCCTGAGCCCGGGGAGCACGGTGGCGGATCCGGCATCTTTCGCCGTGATCAGTCGGATCGTGCGCCCGGGCTCTGCAGCAGGTTCGCAGCGGTGGCGTCCCAGTCGACTGTGGTGAGCTCTTGACCTGCGGGAACGAGCTCGTACGTGTACTGCAGCCATTCCGCCAGCGGTGGTACGGGCAGTTCGAACAGCGCCGCCATGTCACCGGAGGTCAGCTGAAGCCACGCGGTCGCCCGCTCCTCAGGGGTCGAGGGCCAGATCTGGACGGCATCGAGGCCGCTCATCGCGTACAGCCCCTGATGGAGCAGGTCACGCCCGATACGCCACAGGACGCGCGGGCCGCTTTCGATGACCAGCTCCATACACACGACAAGGGGAGCGCTCGGATCGAACCGGAATTCCGCCCTGACCGTCTGACGGGTGGAGACGTCCAGCACGCGCTCGATGTCCAGGGTCAGCCGAGGACGTCCTCGCGGCGCCGTTCGGCCGGCCCGTGCACCTGGTTGGCAGCCGCTCATGACGAGTAGATCCTTCCCTGCGGCGGAAGCTGGACCAACCCACCCTCGTTCTTGCGAGACCGGCTTTCATAAGTAACTTGACCGTCGAACGCAACCTGCGGTGACGGTCTTCGTCGGGGTCGCCGCCTGCGGGCCGCCGGGCGTGAGCGCCGGAGCGGACCAGTTCGGAGTCATTCGGCCGACCGGTTCGGAGTCATTCGGCCAGCGGTTCGGAGGCAGTCCGCCGACCGGTTCGGAGCCAGGCCGCCGACCGGTCCGGAGACAGCCCGCCGAACGGTCCGGCCTCCCGCCCGCCACGGGGCGGCAACATTAAGTCATTCGACTGTCGCCCCTGGCCCACGCCTCAACGATGCTGAAACAGGCGCCGTGCGCCGGTGCCGGATGGTCGTCATGCTCGGAGGAGCCAGCCGTGAAACGTACTCCCGTCGTCTTTATCCATGGGGCGTGGCTGCACGCGCTCTGCTGGGAGTCGTGGGCAGAGCGCTTCGCCGCCAGGGGGTTCCTCACTCTCGCGCCCGGTTGGCCGGGAGAGGCCGCTCTCGCCCGCGACCTGCGCGCGTGCCCGGACACGCTCGGCCGGATCGGTCTGGACTTGCTCACGGACCACTACGCCGACATCGTGCGTTCCTTCGATACCGCCCCCGTGATCGTCGGCCACTCCGTCGGCGGTCTCATCGCGCAGCATCTGATCGCCGCCGATGTCGGCCGTGCCGCCGTGGCCATCGCACCCGCCCCGATCAACGACATCCCGCTGCCGGCATCCCCCGCCGGGCTGGTGCCTTCCTCCGACCAAGGCCTAGACGGGCAGCTGGTGTCCCTGTCGCCGGAGCAGTTCCACCACCTCTTCTCGAACACGGTCGGGGCGGAGGAGTCCGACCGGCTCTACGAGCGCTACGTGGTGCCGGCACCACGACGCCTGCTCGCCGACCTCGGGTGCGGGGGAGCGGCCCGCAGCCCGCGCGCCGTGGCGGACGTCGGCAACGCGGGACGCGGCCCGCTCCTGCTGATCTCCGGGCAGGAGGACAGGCTCGTACCGGACGCGGCCACCCGCGCGGTGTACAAGCAGTACGGCGACACCACCGCCGTGACCGACCTGAAGCAGTTCGCGGACCGGGCCCACTCGCTGGTCATCGACAGCGGATGGCGTGTCGTCGCCGACTACGTGCTCGGCTGGCTCGACGAACACGGCATCCACGCCGATCCGGCGGCGAACTGAACGTCATGCGTTCTGGCCGTCGGGCATCCTTCCCAGGGCGTCGCGCAGCGCTGCGCGGGTGGTGATGCCGAGTTTGGGGAACACGCGGTAGAGGTGGGAGCTGACGGTGCGCGGCGAGAGGTGCAGGCGTTCGCCGATCTCCTTGTTCGTCAGGCCGCCGGCGGCCAGGTCCGCGATGCGGCGCTCCTGCCAGGTGAGGGCCGCGAGGTGTGCTGAGGAGGCCGGGGTGGACGCGCCGGAGGCGCGGAGTTCGGCGCGGGCGCGTTCGGCCCAGGTGGGTGCGCCGAGCCGCTCGAACGTGTCCGCTGCCAGAGTGAGCGACAGCCGTGCCGACTTCCTTCCCTGGGTGTGGCGGAGGCGGGTGCCGTGGGCGAGGCGGATGCGGGCGAGTTCGAAGGGGAAGGCGGCGGCGGTGGGGTGGGTTTCGGCCTGGTGGTAGTGGTGGTCGGCCTCGGTGGGGTCGGTGGCGGTCATGGCGAGGGCGCCGTGGGTCAGGAGGGCGAGGCGGGGGGAGACCTCGGGGAGGTGGGCTTGTTGTGCGGCGAGGGCGTGTTGGCGGGCCTGTTCGGTGCGGCCGGTGTGGAGGGCTGCTTCGACGAGGTCGAGGAGGGTGCGGGTGGCTTGGTGGGTGTAGGGGGTGAAGGTGCCGGGCGGCGTGATGCCGATGGCGTGGAGGTAGGCGGCCTCGTAGTCGCCTTCGGCGAGGGCGGCGGTGGTGCCGATGGCGTCGGTGATCTGGGTGAGGAAGCCGATGCCGCGGGGTCGGGCCCAGGCGTCGGCGGTGGCCTGGAGTTCCCGGGCGCGGTGCGTCTGGCCGCGCAACGCGGCCAGCAGTCCCAGATACGCACGCGTCTGATGGGCGAAGAGCGCGTGCTGGTGCGAGGTCGTCAACTCCAGGCCCCGCTGTCCGGTCCGTTCCGCGTCGTCCCATTCGCCGACCGCCAGCTGGTCGAGCATGATCAGGTGCAGCATGGTCATACCGGTGGCCATCGCTCCGGTCTCCACCTCGCGGTCGACGGTGCGCTGCAGATGAGGCCGGTACTGGCTGAGGCTGTCCACGTGGTAGGCGGCGACGGAGAGCCGGCTGATGTCCCACGGTTCGAGTGCGCGGAAGTCGGCGAAGGCGTCTTCCACCCGCTCGTGCACGCCGGCACCGCGACGTACCACGTCGCCCCACGCGTCCTGGTAGAGGCGGGAGTTCGGGGGAACCAGGCTGCCGAGCGAGTCGAGCAGCTCATGGGTTCGCTCCCACGACGCCTCGTCGCTCGCGTACTGGCTGATGACCAGCAGCAGGTTGACCAGGCGGGTGAGCACCTCGTTCGGCTCCGCCACACCGGTGTCGCGGATGCTCTCGATCGCCGCCACGACGTGGCGGCGTGAGGAGCGCAGATCCCCGTCCTCGTACAGCGCGGCATAGGCCGTCGCCACCACCGAGGCGGGGGACTCGGTCCTGCCGGACATGGTGTCGGAACGGATCAGTTGCTGGGCCCGGTCCAGCAGGCCGGCCTGACCGGCGATGAACGCCGCGCTGCCCAGCCTGCGGGAGCGTTCCTCGTGGCTCTCGCTCAGTTCCGCGGCCCGGGTCAGCCAGGCCACCGCGGCCTGCGAGCCTCCGCGCCGCGTGGCGGATTCGGCCGCCGCCTCCAACACGGCCGCGACCTGTTCGTCCGGGTCGACCGTGGAGGCCGCCAGGTGCATGGCACGTCGCTCCAGGTCCTCGCGGTGAACACGGGCAAGGACCGCGTGGGCGGCCCGGCGCTCGTTGGGCGTGGCCGTCTGCACCACAGTGGAACGCACCAGGGGATGCCGGAAGACGAAGTCGCCGCTGATCGGGTCGATGTCCAGCAGTCCACGGGCAGCCGCCTCATCGGCGTCCGTCATACGGTAACGACTGCCACGGACACGGCCGACCGCCGTGCCCGCCGCGACACCGTCCAGAGCACCACGCAACAGTTCCTGGCGGACGCCGTCACCGAGCCTCTGGATCCGGGCACCGTACACCTGCTGCAGACGCAGCGGCAGGGGCACTCCCGTGTATCCGAACACCTCGTCGGAGGTGCCCGCTGCCCGGCCACTGCGCACATGCGGGGGCAGTTCCAGCAGTGCCAGCGGGTTCCCCTGGGCCTCGTCCAGGACCACACGGCGTATCTGCGGATCCAGCCCGGGGTGGTGCATGTCCAGGAGCTGCTCGGACGCCTTCTCCGACAGCGTGGTCACGGCCAGTTGGGGCAGCGCGGCGGTGTCGAAGCCGGAAGGCACGTCCGAGCGCAGGCCGACGACGAGCTTCACCGAGCTGCCGGAGAGCCGTCGCCCCACGAACCCGCACACCTCGGTGCTCCAGCTGTCGAACCACTGACCGTCGTCGAGCACCAGCACCATGGGCTTCTGCGACGCCGCGAGGGACAACAGGTCGAGGACGGCGATACCGAGGGTCATGACCGAAGGAGGCGGACCCTCGCTCCTGCCGAAGACGACATCGAAGGCTCCGCGGTGACTGTTGTCCATGCCGTCGATGTAGCTGAGCAGCGGGTACAGGAACTGGTGCAGGCCGGCGAACGGCAGCTCCGACTCCGCCTCGACCCCGGCCGCTCTGATCACCCTGAGCTTCTCACCCGCCGCGAGGTCGGCGACGTGATCCAGCAGAGCGGTCTTGCCCACGCCTGTGTCGCCCCGGAGGACGAAAGATCGGCCCCCGGATGCCTTCACGACCTCGGACAGCATCTCCTGTTCGGGTTCTCTGCCGACCATGGTTCCGTCGATCGACTCCACCGTCCCCCACTCCCTTCATCACGCCGTGGCGATGACCGCCCCTCGACGCCTCTTCAGAGCCTCGGACGTGGCGCCTTCATATGTGTGATGCACCGACCCGTCGGTGAGCCATGATGTGTCACACCTGGCGTGCGCCGAGACCCATGCCGAAGAGTAGATGTCCGACGGGGATTCCGTCACCTGCGATGGCCGATTATGTGCCTGATGTGTGGGCCTGGTCCCGAGTTGTCGGTGACGGGTGACCCGGCCTGGTGCGGCGACTCCCACACATGCGGGTTGGTGTCATACGTATCTCAATCATGTGTGCACAGACCTGCAGCGGGCCCACCACGGGCAGGGTATGCCCTCGACGGCCGGAGATTGGCTCACCGCGCCCATGCGCACTCCCGCAACGCCGTCCACCATGTGGGCGCGTCGGCATGAGGTCACGCACTCGCGTTGGATGGGAGCGGCGGCCGGCCCTCCCTGGTGCGCCTGATGGAGGCCGCGCCCCGGTCCTTCGGCAGGTGCGGTAGTGAGGGAGCTTCCGCTGCCCGGTGACAGGACCTCTTGGAAAGGCTCGACACGGTGACGACCGTCGCATATCAGGGTGAACCCGGATCCAACTCGGCGACCGCCGCGCGCGCCCTGTACCCCGAGAGCGTCGATCTGCCCTGCACGGGCTTCGAGCAGGCCCTGGACGCGGTGACGCTCGGCGCCGCCGACGTCGCCGTGATCCCGGTGGACAACTCCGCGGCCGGCCGTGTCGCGGACGTGCACCATCTGCTGCCCGAGTCGGGGCTGTTCATCGTCGCCGAGTACTTCCTCGCCATCCGCTTCGACCTGATGGGGGTGCCCGGCACGACCCTTGAACAGGTGGAGTGCGTACGCAGTCATGTCCATGCCCTGGGGCAGTGCCGCAAGCTGTTGCGGGAGGGCGGCTGGCGCACTCTCGTCAGCGACGACACGGCAGGTGCGGCGCGCGAGGTGGCCGAGCTGGGCGACCCGCGGCACGCGGCGCTCGCCCCGCCCGCCGCGGCCGCGCTGCACGGCCTCGACGTGCTGCGCTCCGGCGTCGAGGACGACCCCGACAACACCACGCGGTTCGTGGTCCTGTCCCGGGACGCCACCCCGGCACCGGACGCGGGAGAACCGATGATGACGAGCCTGTTCTTCTGCGTACGCAACATCCCCAGTGCGCTGTACAAGGCACTCGGCGGCTTCTCCAGCAGTGGGGTGAACCTCACCAAGATCGAGAGTTACCAGATGGGCGCGGGGCTCAATGCCAGCCGCTTCTACGTGGAGATCGAGGGACATCCCGATGATCAGCGCGTCGCCCTCGCCCTGCACGAGCTGCGGTTCTTCTCCTCCGAGGTGCGCATCCTCGGGGTGTACCCCGCGCATCCGTACCGGCTGAAGAACTGAACGGGCGCCGTCCGAGGACCGATGCGCCGGTGAGCCACCGCACCGCACCGCACACGTACCTGACCGCAGACGAACTTGTCGACCCACTGGTAGGCCGGTTCCGACTGCCCCCTAAGGTGTGAGTATGACTCAGCACTGCAAGGGCCTCGTCCTCGACTTCGGTGGTGTGCTGACGACACCTCTGCTGCCCGCCGTACTCGCCTTCGAGCAGCGCGCGGGACTGGCCGAGGGGACGTTGCTCACCGGTCTCTACCTGAACCCCGAGGGAATCCGCCTCACCGAGGAGCTGGAGCGCGGCAGGCTCACCCAGACGCAGTGGAACGAGGCGGCCGGAAGCCTCCTCGGCATCGCGCCGGACAACCTGATGGGCCGCATCTTCGCCGACCTGCGCCCCGAGACCTCGATGATCGCCGCGGCCGCCGCCGCGCGCAGGGCCGGAGTGAAGGTCGGCATCCTCTCCAATTCCGTCGGCCTGACCCCGTGGAACCTGTACGACGGATACGAGCTGGACGAGCTCTACGACGCGGTGGTGCTGTCCGAACTCCACGGAACGCGCAAGCCCGATCGGGAGATCTTCCGGCTCGTACTCGATCAACTCGGCCTGTCGGCACAGGAATGCGTGTTCGTCGACGACACCGAGCAGTATCTGCCCCCGGCCGCCGAACTCGGATTCACCACGATCCACGCGGTGGCGCCCGCGCGGACGATCGCCGCCCTGGAAGCGGCGCTCGGCATCCCGCTGACGGACATGGACCCCGAACGCGTGACCCCATGAGGAGACGCCTGTCCGAGTAGGACTCGCCCTTCCGACCTCCTGACCCGAAGGCACTCGCGGTGGCTCCCGCACCGCGGAGGAGATGGGCGGCGACTCCCTGTGGACGGGCGCCCGAGTCCTCGCCCCCCACGTGCCGGCCCGGTCGCTGACCCCGCGCGTCGGCGGGAGGCCCCCTGCTGGCACCCGGGCCGACGGCCCCCGAGAACACATGGACACCCGTGTTCTCGGGGGCCGTCCCTGTGTCAGGACGTGCCGAGGCCCTTCAGGAGGGTGTCGACGACGATGTCCGCCGCCTGCCCGGGACTCAGCTCGGGCAGCTGCCGGGCCACCAGGTGCATGAGCTGGGGCAGCAGCGCGCTTGCCCACCCCTGCGGCAGACCGGGGCGCAGCAGACCCTCGTCGGTGGCGCGTTCCAGGAAGGTGTCGACCTCGCGGACGGACACGTCTCGGCGGGCGCGGACGGTGTCGTCGGCGAGCATCCGGCTGAGGTCGACGGGCCAGGTGCGGTTGACGGCGATGACGTTCTCGACGTAGCGGTGCAGGGCGACGGCGACGGGCGCCTCGCGCAGCCGGGCGTCCTCGATGGCCTGCTCGACGGCCGTCAGGCGGGCTTCGTAGATGGCGGCGAGGAGTTCCTCGCGGGAGTCGAAGCGCCGGTAGACGGTGCGCCGGTCCACACCCGCCTCGGCGGCGATGCTCGCCATGCTCGCACCGGGGTCGGATGCGAGCATGCGCGCCCCGGTGGTCAGGACGGCTTCGAGGTTACGTGCTGCGTCTGCTCTCACCGCACCGAGTCTAGTCATGAAATGGGGAACCTGAGGCCTCTACGGTCACGCGAGTGTGGAGCTCTGTCTAGTAAGTGCTACATTGATGTGGCAGTTAAGTGCTCTAGTGTCCGTGCACTGAGTCTGTTGTCTCGTGCCGCACGCAGGTAGGGGCGCGTCCGCCCCTCACGTCAGAAAGGCAACCTCGATGCCGAAGTCACAGCGGTCCTCGTCACCCCGGACGGGCGGTGTGGCCGCACCCCGGACCGGTGGTGTGGCCGCCGCCATGAGCGCGCTGATCCTGGCGGTCCTCCTGGCGGCCCTGGACCAGACGATCGTCTCGACCGCGCTGCCCCGGATAGCGGAGGACCTGAACGGGTTCGACGACATCGCATGGGTCAGTGCCGCGTATCTCCTCGCCTCGACGGCGGTGACGCCGCTGTGGGGCAAGCTCGGCGACATGTTCGGCCGCAAGCGCCTGTACCTGGCCTCGACCACGGTCTTCCTGGTCGCCTCGGTGGCGTGCGGCCTGGCGCGGAACCTCCCCGAACTGGTCGGCGCCCGGGTGCTCCAGGGCATGGGCGGCGGAGGCATGATCGTGCTCACCTTCGCCCTGGTCGGCGACATCGTCGCCCCGAGCGAGCGCGGCCGGTACCAGGGCATGTTCGGCTCGGTCTACGGCGTCGCCAGCATCGTCGGCCCCCTGCTGGGCGGTGTCTTCACCGACCACCTGTCCTGGCGGTGGGCCTTCCTGATCAACCTGCCCCTCGGCGCCGTCGCGCTGGTCATCGCCGCGCGGGCGCTGCCCACCGCCGCCAGGGGAACCACGGCACGCGTCGACTACCTGGGCGCTCTGGTCCTGGCCTCGATCGCCACCGGCCTGGTCCTCGTCACGTCGTTCGGTGAGCGCTGGGGCTGGGCCTCGCCGGCCATCCTCGGCCTGATCGTCGCCACCGTCGCCCTGGCCGTACTGCTGGTCCCCGTCGAGCGCCGTGCCGCCGCCCCGGTCCTGCCGCCGGCCATGTTCACCTCCCGGACCGTGGTGTTCTCCTCGCTGATCGGGTTCGTCGCCAACGCGGCCATGTTCGCCGTCCTGGTCTACCTGCCCACGTACCTCCAGATCGTCCACGGGGTCTCGGCCACCTTCTCCGGCATCCACATGCTGCCCCTGGTCGCCGGCCTGGTCGTCAGCCAGTCCCTGGCCGGACGATGGTCCGCGCAGGCCGACCGGCTGCGCCCGATCCTGCTCGCGGGACTGCTCGCCAACCTCGCCGGACTGCTCCTGCTGGGCACCATCGGGGCCACCACCGGCACCCTCGTGCTGAGCGTCTACTTCCTGATCACCGGCGTCGGCATGGGCATGGTGCCCATGGTCGTGCTGACCACCGTGCAGAACAGCGTCCCCGCCGCCGATCTCGGTGCCGCCAGTGCCGTGGTCACCTTCGCCCGCTCCATCGGCGCGGCCTTCGGCGTCGCCGTCTTCGGCACGCTGCTCAACAGCGGATTCGCCGACCACACCCGCGGCCTGCCGACCTCGGGCGGCTTCGACGCCACCCGCCCCGACACCATCGGCCGGCTTCCGGGCACTCTGCGCGACACCGCGCTGGACGCCTTCGCCCACGCCACGGCGGGTGGCTACCTCTGGATCGCCCCCACGCTCGCCGTCGGCGCCCTCCTCGCCGTCTTCCTCAAGCCGGGCCGGAAGTCCGGGAAGACGACCGCCGCCCGCGACTCCGCCACCGCCAAGGAAGCGGTTACGGCTTCCTGAGCCACACGGCAGGCACCCTCGACCGGCCGACGCCCACACCGGGTGCCGGCCGTCGTCGTGTCCGTACACCCGCGACGCGGGCCGGGCGCCGCTCACGCGGAGCCCTCTTCCGGGGCGCTCCCGGAGATGCCTGAGCGAACGGCGAGGTCATCGGCCCTTCGTCGGCGCATGCGGTCAGGGGCGCTGACATGGCGCGTACCGACGAGCGAAGTGAACCGGGCCGCATGCGCCGACCGCGGTGGCTGAACCTTCTGGCCGGTGATCGTCGTTGGACGGGGGTAGGACGTTCGCACACACGACGAATGAGGGAGTTGCGGTGACGGATCTCGAGGCAGCGGTCGAATCGGTGGAACAGCTCGCCACGGCATGGCGCGCCATGGTGCTCGACCGGGACGAGGAGGCGGACGTACGGGAGCTGCCGGGTCTCGTCGTCCGCTGGGCCGACTCCCGCTTCGCGTTCTGGAACGCGATCACCCTGAACGACGTCGGGGCGGACGCGGCCCTCCTGGAAAAGCGACTGGGGCAGGCGGCGGACATCATGCGGTCCAAGAAGCGGCCGGGCTTCCTGTGGCTCTTCGAGGACCTGCTGGCGGACGACGCACGCGCTGTACTGGGGGAGGCGGTGCAGCGCGCGGGCCTGGCCCACGCCTTCCCCGGCACCGGCATGGCCGGCGATCTGCTGCCCATCCCCGAGCCCCACCATGCGGATCTCACCTTCGAGCGGGTGACCACCGACGGCCAGCTGCGGGACTACGCGGACATCAACTCGCGCGCCTACGGCTTCGACCTGGCGGACGGCCGGGATGGTCTGGACGGCTCCACCCTGTGGAAGCAGGAGGTGTACGCCTACCTGGCCCTGCGGGACGGCGTCCCGGTCGCCTGCGCCGCCACCGTCGAGGCGCAGGGCCGCCTGTTCGTCGTACTCGTCGCGACCGACCCGGACCACCAGCGCCGGGGGTACGGCGAGGCGGTGACGCGCAAGGCGCTGTACGAGGGCGCCCGCGCCACCGGGCTGACCCGCGCCACCCTGCACGCGACCGTCGCCGGGGCGCCCGTGTACCCGAGGATCGGTTTCCGGCCGAACTCACCGATGCACTTCTTCGCGCTGGCGGACTGACCCGAAGCGTTCATGGAAGAGCAGTAATCCGGTACTCTCGCGGCGCAGTTCACCCGGCGGGGTGGACAGAAGGCGGCGGCCAGGGCCCTGGGGCCGACACCCCGTCGCGAAGGACCGGATCGTGGCGGGAACGGACCTGGAGCAGGTCCTCGCCGGCAGCCCCGGTCCGTCGCTCCTCGTCGTGGCGACCTGATGACGAGGGACGACGTCCGACCCCGCGCCGCCATCGCGCTCGGGGCCACAGCCCTCACGGCTGTTGCTCGGCATGATGACGACGTGCGCCGGAGCGCCTCGCCCGCGCCCTTCAGGGGACCCGTGGGCGTCGTCCTTGCGGCGGCCTGCCTGGCCCTGCACACCAGGCAGGCCGAGGACGCTGTCACCTACGGCGCGTCGCGTGACCAGTCGTGGCCGGCCGCGTTCGGGCTCACTCCGACCCTGACGTGGCTGGACTTGGAGACGAGGCGGCTGCTCACGCTCGTCCCGGACGAGGAGTTCCACTGATCGCGCAGGGACGGCCCTCGGGCTCCGTACGGGCGGTCAGTAAGGGCTGTCCCGTAACTGATCTCCAGAGGGTCGTCCGGGTCCTGCCGACGGTCAGCCGCCAGGACGACGGAGGCTGACTCTCTTGGGGGATCGTGATCGTCCATGTGGCCGACGCACTGTCGTCGAGGTCCGGTGATGGTGAGGGCATGCCGATCACACGTCTCGCCCCGTCGTTTGGCGATACCGAGCGCCCCGTCCCCGGCTGGGCCCTCCGGCTCGCCAAGGCCCTCCCGTTCGTCGTACTGCCGCACTGCCTGTGGCGGCTGCCGTTCGCCGTCGACTTCCGTATGGGCATGCTCGACCCGGCAGCCCCGGCTGTCGCTCCATGGTGGGTTCCGTTCTACGTCGTCGGTCTCAGTGTGCTCACCGAGGCGCTGGCTCTGCTCACCACCGGCCTGGTGAGCGGGTGGGGCGAGGTGGTGCCGCGCTGGGTGCCGTTCCTCGGCGGCCGACGGGTGGCGCCGCTCGCCGCTGTGGTCCCGGCGGTCCTGGGCGGCCTGGCCCTCGTGGCGATGTTCGACCTCTACCCGCTCGCCTGGGCGGGCATCCTGCCCGAGACGGAGTACAGCAACGGATGGTGGATGGCCCTGGCCCGGGTGTGCATCAGCCCGGCGATGCTCTGGGGGCCGATCGTGCTGGCCCTTGCCTGGGCCTACTACCGCCGCCGCCGACCGGCCTGATGGTCCGTCGGTTCGATACCGGCCGCGCCCGGATGCCTCTTTGTGCGTGCGGGCGAACGCAGGGCCGTACAGCATGATTTGCCGCGGTCGGTGAAGGAGGGAAGCGATGGCCTTGCTGTGGCTGGTGCGATCACGGGGTCGGTGCCGTCCTGGAGAGCCCCGTTCACCGGGCTGGCCCCCGCGCTGCTTCGGCACGCTCGTGACCGTTCTGCGGCGGGAGGGTGCAGATCCGGTCCGCGACGGGTCGTCCGATTTCGGCGCCGGGCGCCGACGCGGAGGGCTGCGGCACGGGGCGGCGCGCCACCCGGGCGCGTTCTCATGTTTGATCTAGATTATGCGGTTATGGGAGAGAACGGCGAGGTCAGTCGCCGCCTGGTCCTCAGGGCCGTCACCGTCACCGTCGCCGGCCTCGCGACGACGTCCGAGGGGATCCTTGCCGGGCGGCGTGCGACGGCGGCGTCGGCGGGCTTCCCGCAGCCTGTCGTGTCGGCCTCGCGGTCAGTGCGCGGCTCGGTTGGTCCGGTCGTAGAGCAGACGCTCGACGTCCGTTTCACGGACTTCTCCGTACCGGGCTACGGCCCTGTCACCACGCGCACCTACAACGGCACGATCCCGGGGCCGACCCTGCGCCTGCGCGGCGGGGACACCCTGCGGCTGACGCACATCAACGGCCTGCCGCCCAACCCACCCCACACCGGCGGCCACAACACGCCGCACCACCCCAACAGCTTCAACCTCCACACCCACGGGATGCACGTCTCCCCGTCCGGGCACGCCGACAACGTCCTGCGCGAGTTCGCACCGCGTACCGCCGACGAGGCAGCCGCCGGCATCGTGGAGCCGCGGTACACGACAACCGTCGACATCCCGGCCGACCACCCCGCCGGCACCTACTGGTACCACCCGCACCTGCACGGAGCCATCGCAGAACAGATCGTCGGAGGAATGGCCGGGGTGATCGTCGTCGAAGGCGACGTCGATGAGGTGCCCGAGATCCAGGCGGCCGCGGACATTGTCGTCTGCATCAACGAACTCAAGGTCAAGGGCGGCAAGGTCCCCGCTTTCACCTCGGGGGCGTGGGTGACCGGCGTCCCCTCCACCTTCACCGTCAACGGTTCGGTCAACCCCACCCTCCGGTTGCGCCCCGGCGAGGTCCAGCGGTGGCGGCTGGTCGCCGCGACCGCGTTCACCGCCTTGCGACTCCGGATTGTCGGAGACCGTGGAGGCCTGACGATCCACCAGATCGCGCAGGACGGCGTCACCTTCGCCAGGCCCGTCGCTCTGAACCTGCTGGACATGGTCATGGGCAACCGTGCCGACGTGCTGATCAGGGGCGGCGCGCCCGGCAGGTATGAACTGCGGGCCGACGGGGTGCCCGGGCCACTGATGACGGTCGAGGTGGCGGGAGAGCCCGTCGAGCCGCCGATGGCGCTGCCGACCTTGCTGCCGCCCGGCAAGCCGTTCCTGGACGAGAGGGACATCGCCAACCCCGACGCGGACCGTGAGGTGGTCTTCCATGCCGATGCGGGTGTCTTCCCCGGTGCGTTTCCCAACGCGTTCCGCGTGCTGGGCACCAACCCGACCCCGGCGGCCGACCCCCACGGAGACCTCACCCGCGACACCGCTTACGGTCTGTTCGACCCGGGCTACACCAACCACACCCTGCGCCTCGGCGCCGTCGAGCGATGGACCGTCCGCACCGACGAAACCCTGCCGGCGCACAACCACCCCTTCCACCTGCACACCAACCAGATCCTCCTCACCCACAGGAACGGCGAACGGCTCGATGCGCCGATCTGGCACGACACCATCGGCTTGGCCGGCGGCAGACCCGGAGAATCGGTCACCTTCCTGGTCAAGTACGAGGACTTCACCGGCCGCACCATCGCCCACTGCCATCAGCTGCACCACGAAGACCTCGGCATGATGCAGGCGGTCGACTACGTCGAACCATGAGGACGCGGCCGGTGGCGCCAAGAAGGCACACCTCCGGATGTTCGCCCGGACCGGCCGGCCCACTCGGTGACAACTGTCGGGATCCGGCACACACATCACCAAGCACAGGGCCACAGCCCGCACAACACGTATCTGCGGGACCCCTCAGGTGACGGCTTCCTGACCTTCGACGAGGGAAGTCAGGCCGTCGAGGAGTGACTTGAGGCCGAATTCGAAGAGAGCGTCGAGACGCAGGTCATAGCCGTCCTCGAAGGCTCCGACCACCTTGGTGAAGGTCGGGAAGCGGCCGGATTCCACCAGTTCCCGAAGAGCGGGGGTGCGGCTGTCCATCCACTGGTCCTCCGACTGGCCCGTGGCCGCCTCGGCGTGCGCTTCCATCTCCAGGTGCACAGCCAGGCCCTGGACATGGCTGTAGAGCAGGACGTGGATGTCGAACAACTTGGTGGGATCGAGCCCGTGGCCGTCGAGAGCTCCCAGGATCCACTCCCCGTGGACCATCAGGTTGGGTACGAGCAGAGGGCGGGTGAGAGAGCCGATCTGGGCCAGCCACGGGTGCTTGCGGTAGAGGGACCACAGGGTCCGAGCACCGAGTTCGATGCGGGCACGCCACTCCGCGGGGGCGTCGGCGGGATAGGACTCCTCGCCGAATGCCGTGTCGGCCATGAGCAGGATGAGGTCGTCCTTGCTGGCGACGTACCGGTAGGTCGACATGGCGGCGACGCCGAGCCGTGCCGCGACGCCGCGCATGGAGAGCGCGGACAGCCCTTCGGCGTCGGCGATGTCGATGGCCGTGCGGACGATCCGGTCGAGGTTCAGCTCCTGCTCGGGGTCCGGGGCGGGTGACGGGCGCCTGCGCGGCGGGGTGGCGGGGGCGGTTCCGGCGACGACCGTGCCGACCCGGGGCCGGGCCTCGACAAGTCCCTCCAGGCGCAAGGTGGTCAGGGCCTTGGTGGCGGTGGCGAGCGCGACGCCCCATTCCCCCGCGATCTGCCGCGTCGAGGGAACCCGGTCTCCGGGGGCGAGTTCACCGTCCGCGATGCGCCGCCGGATCGCGGCGACGATCCGCAGATAGGGCGGATCGCCGGCCGCGCCTGTGGTCTTCGTCACGTCCTCACCCTTTCCTGTCCTGTACTAGTGCAGACGGTAGCAGCGGCAACGCCCGACTGAAGCCGTCTGCCCTAGTGCAGGTACGGCAATTGGGCAGTTGGAGGGGGTGTGCGTACGGCGTACGTTCAGTGCGCGTACACCGTAAAAGCACGGGAGGAACTTCTCATGCAGACCGTACTCATCTCCGGCGGCGGAATCGCCGGGCCCGTCCTCGCCTACTGGCTGCGCCACCACGGCTTCGCGCCCACCGTCGTCGAACGCGCGCCGGGCCAACGCCCCGGCGGCCAGGCGGTGGACATCCGCGGCGTCGCGCTCGAAGTCGTGGAGCGGATGGGCCTCCTTGAGCAGGCCGGCCGCGTACGGACCAGGATGCGCGGCATGTCGATCCTCGACCCCGACGGCAACGAGGTCGACCGCTCCACCGAGGCGACCTTCAGCAGCGGCCGGCTCGACAGCGAGGACATCGAGCTGCTGCGCGAGGACCTGGTACGGATGGTGTACGAGCACACACGCGCAGGCGTCGAGTACGTCTTCGGCGACAGCATCACCGCACTCGACGACGGCGAGACCGGCGTGCGTGTCGACTTCGCGCGCGGCCCCTCCCGCACCTTCGACCTCGTGGTCGGGGCCGACGGCCTCCACTCCACCGTACGGCGCCTGGCCTTCGGTCCGGAGGAGCGCTTCGCCCACCACCTGGGCAGCTACCTCTCGGTGTTCAGCGCGGAGAACTTCCTCGCCCTGGACGACTGGCAGATGTGGCTGCGGGACGGCGACGTGGGCTTCGGCATCATGCCCGTACGCGGCAACAGCGAACTCAGGATCGCCTTCGGGTTCGAGTCCGGCCCCCTCGCCCACGACCTGCGCGACCGCGGCGCCTTGCGGCAGCTCGTCGCGGACAAGCTGGCGTCGATGCGGTGGGAGGGGCCCCGCCTGGCCGAGGCCGCACGGAAGGCGCCCGACTTCTATTGCGACGCCATGGCCCAGATCCGTATGGACCAGTGGTCGCGGGGGAGGGTGACGCTGCTCGGAGACGCCGGCTACTGCCCTTCCCCCCTCTCGGGGCAGGGCACCAGCCTGGCCCTCGCGGGCGCACACGTGCTGGCCGACTGCCTTGCCCGGGCCGGCGGCGACCACAGCATCGCGTATGCCCGCTACGAGCGGCGGATGCGTCCCTTCGTCACCCTGAACCAGGCACTGGCCACCGAGAACCCCGGCGGACCTGCCTCGGAGGAATCCGCCGCACACGCCAAGAACGCACTCTCACTGGACAGCTGATTCCCTGGCCGGAACGGACGTCCAAGCAGGAAGGCGCCGCACACCACCACCCCCGTGCTCAGCGCCTGCTGTCGCCGGGGCCGGCAGGCCGTTGAGTTCGGCGATCGCCTCCGGGGCGTCTTGAAGGAGCGGCGAACGATCGGGCGCGAGATCGACGGACGAGCCGGAATGCCAACCCCTTCGCCGGCGCCCGTCACACGGCTGCGCCCAGCACCGCGCCTCCTGGCGGTACTGGGCTGGGGCAACACGTTTCGTGCTGAGCCGGGCGCCCGTCCGGGCGCGGGGCGCGTCAGCGCACGGTGGTGCGGGCGGCTCGTTCGATGATGTCGGCGACGAGGTGGGGGTGGGAGACGGCGACGGAGTGGGAGGCGGCGATCTCGGTGGTGTGGGCGTGGGCGCGTTCGGCCATGAAGCGCTGTGCGGCGGCGGGGATGTTGAGGTCCTGGGTGGTGACGATGGCCCAGGAGGGCTTGGTCTTCCAGGCGGCGCTGGTGGCCTTCTCCTCGAGGGCGGCCTGGGCGATGGGGCGCTGCGTGGCGGCCATGAGCGCGGCCTCGTCGGCGGGGACGTCGGCGGCGAACTGGTGACGGAACTTGTCCTGCTGGATGTACAGGTCGGTGGCGGTGGTGCCGTCGGCCTGCTGGTAGGTGACCGGGTCGAGGGCGCCGGGGAGGGTGGAGCCCGGGTACTTGTTGGTCAGCTCCAGGGCGTTCTCGCCGGGGGCGGGGAGGAAGGCGGCGACGTAGACGAGGGCCTTGACGTCGGGGTCGTCGGTGGCGGCCTGGCTGATGACGTTGCCGCCGTAGGAGTGGCCGACGAGGATCTTGGGGCCCTTGATGTGGTCGAGGACGGTGCGCAGGGCGGCGGCGTCGGGGGCGGGGCCGCGCAGCGGGTTGGCTGCGGCGACGACCGGGTAGCCGTCGGCCCGCAGGTCGGCGATCACAGCGTTCCAGCTGGAGCCGTCGGCGAAGGCGCCGTGCTCCAGGACGATGGTCGGCTTGATGCGGCTGCCGGCAGCGGCGGCCTCGGCGGGCTGCGTCGCACTGTTGGCCGTGCCGCTGAGGGCGAACGCGCCGAGCGCTATTCCCGCCGTGACCGTCGAGACCACGCCCGTCACCAGCCGCTTGCGTCCACCCTTGATGCTCACCACGACAAAACCCCTCTCAGGTACTTCGGCAATGGGCGGGCCGGCTTCGCCGGCTTGTCACCGCCCTGACTGGTGACGAATTTGCCACACGCATCGTCACCGGTCAAGGTGGTGACGGAAGGTGTCGGAGTTCCCGACAGGTGTGCGAGGCTGGACCCGCGCGAACCGAACCGGACAGAAAGGTGATGGCCATGAGCGACGTCGAGCAGAGGGCACTGCTGGCGGGTGGTTGCTTCTGGGGCATGGAGGAGTTGATCCGATCGCTTCCCGGGGTGGTGCGCACCCGGGTGGGCTACAGCGGTGACGACGACAAGCTCCGCCCCACCTATCGCGATCACGGGCGGCACGCGGAGTCGATAGAGATCGTCTTCGATCCCACGGTCACCGACTACCGGGCGATCCTGGAGTACTTCTTCCAGATCCACGACCCCACCACGAAGAACCGGCAGGGCAACGACGTGGGCCTCAGCTACCGCTCCGCCGTCTTCTACGTCGACGACGAGCAGCGTCGCGTCGCGCAGGACACCATCGCCGACGTCGAGGCCTCCGGGCTGTGGCCGGGGTCCGTGGTGACCGAGGTGGTGCCGGCCGGCGCGTTCTGGGAGGCGGAGCCGGAGCACCAGGACTACCTCCAGCGGTACCCGGACGGCTACACCTGCCACTTCCCGCGCCCGAACTGGCGGCTGCCCAGGCGAGACGAGTCCTGAACACCGGCGCGGGGGGGGGGGGGGGGGGGGGGGGGGGGGCGTGGGGGGGGGGGGGGGGGGGGGGGGGGGTGGAGAAAAAAGGGGGGGGAAAA
>NZ_JBWKFA010000024.1:20511-31757 GCF_056435185.1 Streptomyces sp. NPDC044003
GAACCCCCCCAAGGGGGAACTGGGCGAAAAAACCCCACCCCCCCCCACCCCAGAATGGAAGGTGACCAGGGGAAGAAGGCCCCGAAAGGGGGGGGGGGGGGGGGGGCGCCCCCCCCCCCCCCCGCGCCGGTGTCCGTGGGTGCCGCGGTGGCCTGTGGGTGCCGCGCTCACCTTTCCCGTGTTGTCGGGTACGGGCTCAGAGGTGGTCGGCGTCGACGACTGCCTGGGCGAAGACGGTGGGCGCCTCCTGCGGCAGGTTGTGCCCGATGTTCGCGAGCGTGCGGTGCTCGTACGGGCCGGTGAAGTGTCCGCGGTAGTTAGTGCCGTCGCCGGGCGGGGTGAAGGGGTCCAGGGCCGGGTCGAGGGTGATGGTGGGTACGTGGATGGCCGGCTGGGCGGCGAGCTGCTGCTCGTAGCGGTCGTAACGGGGTTCGCCCTCGATGAGTCCGATGCGCCAGCGGTAGTTGTAGAGGACGACGGCGGCGTAGTCGGGGTTCTCGAAGGCCTGGGCGGTGCGTTCGAAGGTGGCGTCGTCGAAGGTCCAGTTGGGGGAGACGAGGGTCCACACGTAGCGGCACAGCGCGATGCGTTCGTCGACGTTCTCCATGGCCGTCTTGCCGCGCTCGGTGGCGAAGTACCACTGGTACCACCAGTTGCGCTCGACGGCCGGGGCGGCGGGCTCCAGCTGCTTCTTTCGATCGGTGATGAGGTAACCGCCGGTGGAGACCAGGGCCTTGACGCGGTCGGGCCACAGGGCGGCGATGATGTCGGCGGTGCGCGAGCCCCAGTCGAAGCCCGCCAGGACCGCCTCGGGGATCCTCAGCGCGTCCATCAGGGCGATGATGTCGAGGGCGATGGCGGACTGCTCGGCGGTGCGCGGGGTGCGGCGGGACAGGAAGCGGGTGCTGCCGTGACCGCGCAGGTAGGGAACGATGACCCGGTAACCCAGATCGGCGAGGAGCGGGGCGACGTCGACGAAGCTGTGGATGTCGTAGGGCCAGCCGTGCAGGCAGATGACGACCGGGCCGTGGGCCGGGCCCATCTCGGCGTAACCGATGTTAAGGACGCCCGCCCTGATGTGCCTCAGCGTGGGGAAAGCGGTGTGTGTGCCGGGGGTGAGGGCGGGCACGGTGGGGGCGGGGGTGCCGCTCGGCCGGTCCGAGGGGGTCGTGGCGGTCGAGGCTGCCGCGTCGGCCTGCAAGCCGGTCAGCGAGACGGCGGCCGCGCCGGTGCCCAGGCCGACGGCCTTGCTGAAAGTACGCCTGTTGATCATGTGAAGTCCTCCGTCGTGCGTTTCCGGTGATCTGTCCGTGCCTGCGGAACGGCGTCCCCGGACCTGGCAGCACACACTCTGGTCTGTGGTGAATACGGACACATCCGTCACATGACGGTGCGATGCGACACGACGGCCGGTGCGCGTCGCACGTCATGTGGTGTGTGTGCTGATCGGACGTGGCGCCGCAGGGTGCTGCAGGTGGCGGGCCCGAGCGACGCTGTCACCCCGGTGGGCAGCCGGCTTGTGTCGCGAGCCTGGCAACGCGAGGAGCTACGTCATTCGACTGAGGTGATACGTATGAGCCCTGAACAACCGAGCACCGGAAGAGAGCAGGCGCGTGATCATCTACGACCGGCTCTTCATCGGGGGTTGCTGGGCGGAGCCGAGCAGCCCGGAGCCGCTCGACCTCACCTCGCCGCACGACCAGCCGATGGTCGGCCGCGCGGTCCAGGCGCGGCTGGTGGGCGTCGACCGAGCGGTGGACGCGGCTCGGGAGTCGTTCGAGGCGGGTGTGTGGCGTGCGACGCCGTTGGCTGAGCACCCGGCGTCACCGCGCCGTACGGCTCCTCCGTACGACCCCGCTCAGAGCACCGCGTTGTCGGCGGCACCCGGGAAGTCCGTGCTGAACGCCAGCTCCGCACCGGCCTCGAACTCGGCCCGCAACTGGTCGAGCTTGACGCCGATGCGCCGCTGGGCGTCGCTGCCCAGGACGACCCAGTGACGGGGCTCCGGCGCGTTCGCCGCTTCATAGATGGCCTCGGCGGCCCGGGCCGGGTCACCGGGGAACATCTCCGGGGTGAGGCTGCCCAACATCGCGCGGAAGGCGCCGGCCGTGGCGGCGTAGTCCTCGGATGGCCTCGCCGGACGCCCGTGTCCGGTTCTCGATGCCGGTGCGGAAGGAACCGGGCTGCACGATCATCGCGTGCAGGCCGATGGGCTCGATCTCCTGCCACAAGGCCTCGGTGAAGCCTTCCAGCGCGAACTTGCTGGCGGAGTAGTAGCCGTTGGCGGGCAGACTGGCCAGGCCGTCCATGGAGGAGATGTTGACGACGAGGCCGTTGCGCCGCCTGCGCATGCCGGGCAGCACCGCACGCGTGAGGGCGACCGCCCCGAAGAAGTTGACCTCGAAGAGCCGGCGGTAGTCGTCCTCATCCTGCTCCTCCAGGGCGCCGACGAAGTCGATGGCGGCGTTGTTGACGAGGATGTCGATGCCACCGAAGCGCTCTTCGGCGGCACGCACCGCGGCCTCGCGGTCCGCGGGTTCGGTGACGTCGAGCTTGACCGGAAGCGCGGTCTGCGGGTGGCGGGAGGCCAGTTGGGTGGTGGCCCGCGTCGAGCCGGCCGTCGCCACCACCTGGTCGCCCTGTGCCAGGACGTGTTCGGCGAGGGCCTTGCCCAGTCCGCTGGAGGCGCCGGTGATGAGCCAGGTCTTGCGAGACATGACGGGATCTCCTTCAGACCGAGTGGGAAGCGAGCGAGAGGGGTGCGGGCGACAGGGGTGTAGCCGGAGGAAGACAGGGGAGGAGTCGGGAAGAGGCGGGGGAGACTCCGAAGCGTTCGGGAGCACGTCCTTCGCGGCGCACCTACACAGGGAAGTCCGCGGCGCGGCTTGCCCCGGCCCACTTCCTCGTCTCAGCGGCGCGTGCCTCGCCCGCTTCCAGGGCCATGCTCACGGCCTGGGCGCCGAGCAGAAGCCGGCGCGGCGGGTCGTCGTGGCGGACGACGTCGATGATGACCTTGGCGGCGCGGACCGGGTCGCCGGGCTGCGTACCGTCGTTCTCCGACCGGTACTTGTTCATGGCGCCGACGGTCTCCTCGTAGTCGGGACCCACGGCGTGCAGTTCCATGGACGAGCCCTGCCAGTCCGTCCGGAAGGCGCCCGGCTCGACGATGACGACCTTGATCCCGAAGGGGGCCACTTCGTGCGCGAGGACCTCGGAGAAGCCCTCTACGGCGAACTTCGCGCTCTGGTAGGCGCCCATGCCCGGAGTGCCCCCGACCCGGCCGCCGAGCGAGGAGAACTGCACGAAGGTCCCCGAGCGCTGGCCGCGCAGTACGGGAAGGGCGGCTCGGCTGACGTTGACGACCCCGAAGAAGTTCGCCTCGAACTGGGCGCGGAAGTCGTCCTCCGTCATCTCCTCGATGGGGGCGCTGTTCGCGTATCCGGCGTTGTTCACCACCACGTCCAGACGGCCGAACTCGTGGACGGCCACGCGCACCGCGTTCGCGGCCGCGACGGGGTCGGTGACGTCCAAGGCCACCGCGCGCACCCGGTCGCCGTATCGCGAGACCAGGTCGTGCAGCTGCTCCGGACGGCGTGCGGTCGCCACCAGCTGGTAGCCGCCCTCCAGAACGGCTTCCGCCAGGGCACGCCCGAAGCCCCGGGATGCGCCGGTGATCAACCATGTGGAAGTCATTCGTGCCCTCCGTCGACTATGGATGGAAATGGGTGATTCTCAGTGTTGTCGCGCACCGGTCGGCGGGCGACAGTCGATTGACTGCGGCTGGGTCGCACAAGGGCTGCCGATGTACGTCATCGGACGCATACGTCTTCGGCTGAGCGCGCCGCATCGCACTCTCCGGCACGGTGGCAATTGCTCACACGTTTGCATTGCAGACGCGGATACGCCGTCCGGCACGCGGCAACCACCGCGTGCGTCACCATCTTGACAGGTGACGGTGAGGGATGCAGTCTGGTGCTCGTCCCCGGTAACCAAGAGGACGTCATCCACGAACGACCGGCGAAGTGGAGAAGGGTCATGGACAAGGAACTCGCCAGCGACACCGCTGCCGCAACAGCACGGCACGCGCGCTACGGCAGGCTTCCCGAGCGCATTCGCTTCGAGGAGATGACCGAGGAAGCGGAGACGGCACCGAGCGGCAAGGGCGCTTCGTACAACCCCGAAGGCTCGTGGAAGTACTACTCGTGCCTGGCCCTTGACCTGGGACTGTAGTCCTCGGACGGCACTCGGTCGGACCCGTCGGGCCATGTATCGGGACGCCCGGGCGTGGCGGGTCCGCGGTCACGGGTGTCCCGGGATGATTCGATGCGCTGACAGGCCGAGTGCTGACGCGACGAGAACCGACACACAGCACGGGGGGATCCCTTCTCGTCGAAGCCTTTGGGGCAACAGCCCCATGACTGACGTGAACCAGCTGGTCGGGCGGCCGCAGGGCGGGCTGATCAGGCGGGACCGGGACCTGGATCAGGTCCCACGTCAACGGCTCCGCGAACCACGGCGCGGCTCTCCTGTTGCCCGGCGAGGCAGGCCTCGGAAAGACCGCGCTCCTCGACGTACCGGCGGCAGAAGCCGGACGCGGGGGCCACCCGCGTACTGCGGGCGGGCGGAGAACGGTTCGAGGCGGACCTTTTCTACGCTGCTCTCAACCAAAAGCTCGTGCCACTGTTCGACTCCTTCGACCGGCTGGCCCCGGCCCCCGCGACGCCCTGCGGGTCGGGGTCGGCAAAGGCTTGGCCCCAACCCCCGTCTCGTGACATCCAGCGCGGCCCTGATGTTGCTGCGACTGATCGCCGAACGCAGGCCTGCTGCTCATCGGCGGCGACCTGCGTCATCGGCCGAACTGCTGGCTCGCACACACCCCGAGATACCCCTGACGGTACGCCGCCCCTGTCGCGACAACGGCCTACGGCGATCCGCTGGCTCTGATCGAGCGGTCCGCCGTGCCGGACAGCGAGCGACGCATGGTGTCGACGGCGGTGCCCGGTCCTGCCCCTCAGCGACCGCCGTTCTCGCCGACGACTCGGAGCGCCGTGCACGACACCTCGCAGAAGCCGCGGTAGGCCGGGACGAGACGGTCGCCGATCTGCTGGAACAGGCAGCCCGACTGCGCCTGGTGCGCGGGGACGCGCTCGGCGCCGTAGCGCCACTCTCACCCGCGCCGCAGGGCTCGGTCCGGCACCGTCCGACGAAACCCGTCGGCTCACGGAGGTCACCTACATCGGCACTGACGCCGGCGCCAGGAACTATTCTGGCTTGCCTTCGTAGCGTCGATGGACCCGGCGGCAGCCGACGAGGCAAGACCTAGTTCGCTCGATGACGCATTGGTGGCGTCCGAGTCGTTGTCTGGTCTCGATGCCCCGGCGGGCAATCCCTGGCGTGGTGCCTCGGGAACGGAGCCATTGCCGCAGGTGAGAGTAAGGGGCGTCCAGTAACTGATCTTCGGGGGACTCCGAGTCGTTGCTGACGGTCAGTCGCCAGGGCGATCAAAGGTGGCTCCCCCGAGCGGGGGAGCGTGATCGTTCGCGAGGACGACGTCCTGTCGTCGAGCTTCAGCAATGGTGGAGTTGTGACGATCAAGCATTCCTTGGACGATGCAGTGCGTCCGCCCCTGAGCTGGACGCTCCGCCTCCGTCTGGGCAAGTGGCCCGGGTTCATCGTTGCGGCATGGGGATTCTTGTTCGCGGTACCCAGCTTCGTCTGGGCGTTGGGAGGCACCTTCGGTGTGCAGGCGATGGTGGCTCCGCCGCTGGTGAAGCTTGCTCAGGACCGGGCGACGTGGTTCCTGGCCGTCTTGTGGGTGACCGGCTTTCTGAAGCTCTTCGGAGCGTTGGTCGGTATCGGTCTGACGCGCCGTCGCGGCAAGTGGACCGGCCGACTGATGGTGCTCTGTGGCGGTGGCGCGACATTACTGCTCGTCTGGCACGGATGTCAGTTCGTGATCCACGGAGTGCTGGTTGAGGCTGGGGCACGCGTTGTGGCGCCTGATCTGGTCGGATTGACCCGCTGGTACCTCTACCTGTGGGGGCCGTGGTTCATCGCCGGTGGCTTGGCCTTTGCCGCCGCCACCAGGCGCTATGTCCGCCGACACGATCGCCGACGTGAGGTGAGGCTTTACGGCTCTGCGGGGGCGCTGGGCGCGTTGCTCCTGTCCTCGGCCTCGGTGGTCACCGGGATTGGTTGACGGCTGCCACGCAGCTGCCGGTCGGTGAAATCACCACCTGATGGCTGGTGTGATCACGGCGTCGGAACAATCCTGGGCAGCCCCGTTCACCAGACTGAGCCCGCGCAGCTTCGGCAGGCTCGTGATCGTCCCGCGGCGCGAGCGCGCAGATGCTGACCGCAAGGGCCGGCCGTGGAGCCTTCCACTGGAGGACCGGGCGCTGCTGGCGACTGCCTACCGGCGCACGAACCTGACGATGCGGCAGCTGGCTCCGCTGTTCGGGGTGTCGAAGCCGGCGGCGGACCGCGTCTTCGACGACTTCGGGCCGATGCTCGCGCTCCAGCCCGGCAAGCGGTTCGCCAGGGATACCGTGCTCATCATGGACGGCACGCTCGTGCCCACCCACGACACAGCGTGGCCGAGCAGTCCAAAGGTGGACACCCGCCTTGTCGTGGTGATCGGCCGGCCGTTAGCGCGTGTTGTGAAAGTGGCTGAGGAGGTAGTTCCGTACCCCTTCGTCGCTACCCTGGGTGCGACCGCGATGCAGGGGGGCAACGGTGGGACGAAGAGTGCGACGGGCCGCGGGGACGCTGACCTTCACGGATCTGCTCCGGCATCCGGGGCGTCTCATCGAGCAGTTCATAGGAGATGCTCGGCCTCGCGCCGAGGCGGACGTCGTAGCGTTGAACGCGGGAGAGGCTCGCGAGGTCTCCGCGTTCGTCCGTGACGGCCAGCGTTTCCGGCAGGGGTCGTTGATTCTGGATCCTGCCGCAGCGTCGACAGTGGTGTGGCGGCCGTTTCGAGTGCTCGGCCGATCCGGTGAAGGCGTTGCCTTGGTTGCTCCGCTCCACGTCCATGGGGCGGGCCCGGTCGCCGGCCCGGGAAGTCAGGCGGTCGACAAGGGGATGTTCCGTCTGCTGTCCCTGCAAGCCGCTGATCGCTATGGGGAGCTTGCTGTCCCCGCTGCGGACGTCGCTCTGGTCCGCGCTGCACTGCGCGGGGATGGCACCGGAAGGTAGCCGGAAAGCCGCTGCTGATGGACATCAGCCCGACGAAGCAGCGTCACAGCCATTCGTTGATGGCTGCGACCAGCACGGTCGCTTCGTAGCGGACGGCAAGTTTGATGCCCCTATGGATGTCAAGCAGCTGATCTTGGCTCGTCCGTACTCGGCCGGAGCGTGACGATCGTCTGGTAGACCTCGCGGGCGACGTAGCGTTTGAGGCAGCGAATGGCTTCGCGGCGTGTCTTGCCTTCGCAGACTCGGCGTTCGACGTAGGCGCGGGTTCGAGTGTCCCAGCGCATCCGGGCCAGGACGATCGTGTAGAGGGCCGAGTTGGCCTGGCGGTCACCGCCGCGGTTGAGTCTGCGACGCTGGGTCTTGCCGGAGGAGGCTTCGACGGGGCTCGCCCCACAGAGGGCGGCGAAAGATGCCTCGCTGCCCATCCGCTGCGGGTTGTCGCCGGCCGCTGTCAGCAGTGCGGCACCAGTGTCAGGGCCGACGCCGTAGACATCGAGGAGCTTGGGCGCGCAGTCGCCGATGGCCGCCGTGATCCGCTTGGTGAGGTCGCTGATTTCCTCGGTGAGGTGCAAGATGCGCCCGGCCAGGAGACGCAGCGTGTGTCGGGCGGCTGCCTCAGGGCCGGTCTTCTCGCCGGGGCTCAGTTCGCTGCAACACCGGATGAGCCTGGGGTTACTCAGGCCGGCCAGTGACTCCCGCAGGTCCGGTTCTGCAGCGACCAGGATGGCCTTGAGTTGGTTGATGGCCTGTGAACGGGACTTGACCGCGGAGGTCTTGGCCATCTTGAACAACCGAATCATCTCCACCGGGCCGTTGGTGGTCTTGGCGGCGGCGGTGGCGCGGCCGGAGAGGACGGCATGAGCCGCTGCTGCCGCGTCGATCGCGTCGGTCTTGCCGCGTCGGCGCCGTACGGCTTTGTCCGGCTGGTTGACCTCGGTGACCGTGAGGCCCTCGCTGAGCAGGTAGCGGGTCAGTGCGGCTCCGTAGGAGCCGGTGCACTCCACGCCGGCCCGCTGTAACTGCCCGAAGGAGCGGGCCCAGGACAGGAGCTGGTGGTATCCCTTCCTTGTAGTGGGGAATGTGCGGTTGTCCAGCAGCGCTCCGGTCGCGGTGACCACCGCGGCTGCATGGACGTCCTTGTGGGTGTCCACCCCGAGCACCACCTCCTCGCTCAGGTCAGTTGGGCGGTGATGTGGATGGGTGTGCTGGGCCATGCTGTTCATGGTCGACTGTCTCCTGAACGCTCCGGGAACACCGGCCGACGCCGGGCCGAGTGCGGCGGTCAGGACTGTGACGGTGCCTGTCGCGAAGGCCCCTATCGGGACACGCCCACCGGTCCGGCGGCAGCATGCGCCGCCTCAGGCAGCGGTCGGCAGATCAAACTCAAGGCACCAAGGCCAGTCGTATCGCGGGCCAGACCACCACCCGAGGCGGCACCCCCACATCCTCACAGTCGTATCTCGTGGCAACGGCCCGGTGCCGCTTGAGTCGGTTGATCCCGCATTCAACCGCGTGCCGCTGCTTGTAGTCGTCCTTGTCGAACGCCGGCGGCCGCCCACCGCGCGAGCCGCGTTTCAGCCGGTTGCGGACCCGGTCCGCCGGGACCGGAATCGTGGCCTTGATCCCGCGTCTGCGCAGGTAGGAGCGGTTGCTGCGGGAGTCGTACGCCTTGTCGGCCCGGACCCGGTCCGGCCGCTTGCGCGGTCGGCCGAGTCCCAGCCGGGGCACCCGGATCGCTTCCAGGACCGGCTCGAACTGCGGTGAGTCGCCGCGCTGCCCAGCTGTGATCACCACGGACAGGGGTTTCTGTCCCTGCTCGACGGCGAGGTGGATTTTGCTGGTCAGCCCGCCCCGGGATCGTCCGAGGCCGTGGTCGGCCGGCTCGACGAAGATGCCGCCGGGCGGCTCCTTCTGGAGGTCCCCCTTTTCGCCGCCCCGGCGGCATCCTGGTGGGCCCGGCAGACGGTGGAGTCGACGTTGACCTCCCAGGTGATCAGGCCTTTCGCCTCCGCCTCGGCCTGGAGCTGTGTGAGGATCCTGGCCCAGGCCCCGTCCCGCTGCCAGCGCCGGAACAGGTCATAGACCCGATCCCACGGGCCATACCTTTCGGGCACGTCCCGCCACGGGGCACCGGTCCGAGTCCGCCACCGTATGCCGTCTACCAGCTGCCGCCGCGTCCACACCTGCGGACGCGGCGGCTTGACGCCCCGCGGCAGCAACGGCTCAAGTCGGGCCCACTGGCCGTTCGTCAGATCCCCACGTCCCACGAGACGCGATCATCAACGAACAAGATCCACTTTCGCAACAGGCCCTACTGATCTTTTCGTAAGTTCGGTGGGTGTGGCGGCCGTGCGAGTGGGAGGCTGTCGGGGTGGCTTATCGACCTTCTGCCTCTGTGACTGCTTCCTCGCTTCCTCCGTTGCCACGGCCTCAGTTGGCGGAGGCTCGGCGTGTTCGTGCGGTCGAGTTGCTCGAGGAGGGTGTCTCGAATGCGGAGATCGCGCGGGCGGTGGGTGTGTGTGCGGAGAGTGTGCGGCGTTGGCGTCGGGCGTGGGAGGAAGGGGGTGCTTCGGCCCTGCGGCGGCGTGCGGCCACCGGTCGCCCACCCAAGCTCGACGACGCCCAGGTCGAGACCGTCCGGGCCGCTCTGGAGCAAGGCGCTCAAGCCCATGGCTTCGAAGCCGATCTGTGGACCCTGGAGCGGGTCGGCGAGGTCGTTGCCAGGGTGACAGGGGTTGTGTTGTCGAGGGCGTCGGTGTGGCGGTTGCTGACCGGCCGGCTCGGGTGGAGTCTGCAGCGGCCCGAACGGCGGGCGGTTGAGCGGGACGAGTCGGAGATCGCCCGTTGGATCGCGCACGAGTGGCCGCGGATCAAAAAGGGGCCGTGAACACACGTGCCTGGATCGTGTTCCTCGACGAATCAGGCGTCTCCCTGCTCCCTCAGATTCGCCGCACCTACTCGCCCCGAGGCCGGACCCCGCTGCTGCGGCATCGGTTGAACTGGAAGCGTGCCTCGATGGCCGGGGCCTTGGGCTACCACTCCACCGACCCCGATCGAGGCGCCCGCCTGTGCTTCGACCTCAAGCCCGGCAGCTACGACACCGCCGGGCTCATCGAGGTCCTGGAGCAGATGAAGGTGTTCTACCGCGGCGAGCGAGTGGTCCTCGTGTGGGACGGCCTTTCCGCCCACTGGAGCCGGGCGATGCGGGCCTGGGTCGCCGAACAGGACTGGCTCACACTCGAGCGATTACCCGCCTACGCACCCGAGCTCAACCCGGTGGAATTGCTGTGGTCCTCGCTCAAGAAGCGTGAACTCGCCAACCTCGCCGGCGACCACCTCGCCGATGTCGCCGACGCCGCCGAAAAGGGAATCCACCGCATCAACAACAACCCCCAACTGCCGTGGTCCTTCCTCGCCCACACCGGCCTGACCATCCAGCCACCACACCCACCGAACTTACGAAAAGATCAGTAAAGGGTGTTGCAGAAGGCTTCGGTTCGGGCATTTCCCCTGTATGCGTGGGGTGTTGAGGGCTGAGCCTTTGTGGGTGGAGACGTTCACGGGGTCTGCGGATGCGGCAGTTCGAGCGGCTTCTGAAGGCCGTGCGGGAACGGGGTGGGAACGGGCCCGGTGGTGGCCGGCCGTGGTGCTTGCCGTTGGCGGACCGGGTACTGCTGGTGGCCGTCTACTACCGCACGAACCTCACGATGCGGCAGCTTGCGCCGCTGTTCGGCGTCTCGCCGGCGACCGTGTGCCGGGTGATCCAGCGGCTGAGGCCGCTGCTCGCGATCGAGCCGGCAGCACGTCCCGCCGACGCGGTCGAGCGGTTGTGGATCGTGGACGGCACCCTCATCCCGGTCCGCGACCGGAAGGTCGGTGCGTCCTCACGCAACTACCGCTTCTCGGCGAACGTGCAGGTCATCATCGACGCCGACACCAAACTGGTGATCGCTGCGGCCCGCCCGGTGCCCGGAAACACCGCGGACGCGAAAGCCTGGCGGGACTCCGGCCTGGCCACCGCCTGCGAGGGCGTGACCGTGCTCGCCGAC
>NZ_JBWKFA010000025.1:0-20475 GCF_056435185.1 Streptomyces sp. NPDC044003
TCCTTCGTTCCTGTTTCCAGGCCCTCCGGGCGCTTCCTTCGTTTCCGACTCTATCAGATCTTTCCGATCCGATTTCCTCGGTGCTTTCCGGTCCCTTTCGCTTTCGCTCCGGGCCCTTCCGACGTTTCCGACTCTATCAGATCCTTTCGGCGTCTGATTCCCAGTCAGCGGGGTTTGTCTTTCCGGCTGTTGGGCCGTTCCGACGTCTCAAACTCTAGCGGGTTTCCCCGGCGACTCATAATCGAGTCATTCGAAATGAATTTCGGCATGCCGAAATTCGTCCCGATGGGGAGTTCGTGCTGAGTAGAGGTGCCGCATCTGCGGCGGGAGTGGTTGTCGAAGAACCGTTCCGGCTCCGTGACAACTCGGAGAACATTACGCATCCGGGAGGGGCGTGTCAACCCCTGTCCGGCGCCCCATCCAGTGCCCCATCCGGCGCCCCGCTCGGTGACGTCAGTCGAGGTCCGTCAGGCGGCCGCCGGCGTCCGGCTGGGTGAGTTCCACGCGGCGGAGGAGGCGGATGAGGACGTCACCGAGGACGCCCTTCTCCTCCGTCGTGAGGTCCTGGAGGAGGTCCTCCTCGAAGTCGGTGGCCATGCGCATGGCCTCCAGCCACTTCGAGCGGCCCTCGTCGGTGAGCTCGACGATCACGCGGACGCGGTTGTTCTCGTCGCGGTCGCGGGTGACCAGGCCCTCACCGGCCATGCGGTCGATGCGGTGGGTCATCGCGGCCGGGGTGAGGCCCAGACGCTTGGCGAGCTCGCCAGGGCCCAGGCGGTAGGGCTCCCCGGAGAGGACCAGGGTCTTGAGGACCTCCCACTCGGCGTTGCTGATGCCGAGGTCGGCGAGCTGGCGGCCGTACGCCACGTTCATCCGGCGGTTCAGCCGGCCGAGCGCGGAGACGACCTTCTCCACCTGCGGGTCGAGGTCGCGGTACTCGCGCTGATAAGCGGCGATCTGCTCGTCGAGGCTCGGCTCCTGGGGAGCGGTGTCGGACATGCGGCGAGTATCCCACGGGCCTCGTTGGCGTTGAAGTCCTTCGGTGTGTACTGTTAAGACGTTAACTTTAGTGTTGAAGTCTTCAGGGTTCAGGCGTACAGCTCTGAACCCGCGACCGAAGTGGGTGAGTGTGACCAAGGCGAGGGGCGCAGCGATGCGCCGTATCCAGGCAGGCAGCGCGCTGAGCGCGTTCGGACTCGGCTTCACCGTGCCGTACCTCTATGTGTACGTGGCGCAGGTGCGGGATCTGGGCGCTGCGACGGCAGGCATCGTGCTGGCCGTCTTCGCCATGGCCGCACTGGTGGTGCTGCCCTTCAGCGGGCGGGCCATCGACCGGCGCGGGCCCGTGCCCGTGCTTCTGGTGGCCTCGGTCGTCGCCGCCGTGGGTGCGGTGGGGATGGGCTTCGCCTCCAGCGTGCCGGCGGCCGTGGGGGCCGCGGCGCTGCTCGGCGCGGGTACGGCCGTGCTCCAGCCGGCCCTCGCGACGATGATCGTCTGGTGCTCGTCGCCCTCCGGCCGTACGCGTGCCTTCGCGATGCAGTTCTTCCTGCAGAACCTGGGCCTGGGTATCGGTGGTCTGATCGGCGGTCTGCTGGTGGACACGAGCCGGCCGGGCAGCTTCATCCTGCTGTTCTCGATCGAGGCGGCGATGTTCCTGGTGCTCGCCGCGATCGTCGGGACCGTCCGGATGCCGGGCTCGCCCGCGCTGCAGGGTGCCCGTCCGTCCGAGGGCGGGAAGGGCGGCGGTGTCCGCGCGCTGCTCGGGCACAAGGCGATGGTGCAGCTGTGCGTCCTCGGCTTCGTGCTGTTCTTCGCCTGCTACGGGCAGTTCGAGTCGGGCCTCGCGGCGTACGGCACCGAGGCCGCCGGTATCCAGCCGTCGACGCTCGGGATCGCGCTGGCCGCCAACACGGCGGTGATCGTGGTCGCCCAGTTCCTGGTGCTGCGGTTCGTCGAGCGCCGGAAGCGGACCCGGGTGATCGCTGCCGTGGGTCTGATCTGGACCGTGGCGTGGCTCATCGCCGGGTACGCGGGCCTCGGGCACGGCAGCCAGGCCATGGCGACGGCGGCCTTCGTCTCCACGTACGCCCTCTTCGGGCTCGGTGAGGCGATGCTGTCGCCGACCGTGGCCCCGCTGGTGGCCGATCTGGCGCCGGAGTCGATGGTCGGGCAGTACAACTCGGCCTTCGCCCTGGTGAAGCAGCTGGCGCTGGCCGTCGGTCCGGCCGTGGGCGGGCCCATGGGGGCCGCCCTGCACGGTCCGTACATCGTGACCTTCGTGCTCTTCTCGCTCGGGATCACGTTCCTGGCGCTGCGGCTCGGCAGGCGGCTGACCCCCGAGCAGGACCAGCCTTCGCTGGCCCTCAAGCCGTCGAAGGTGGTCGTCCGGCACGAGCCGGCCCGCGAGACGGCGGCTGCCTAGTCCCGATCAGTCGGGCAGGGCGAACTCGCACCAGACCGCTTTGCCGCCGCCCGGTGTGCGGCGGCTTCCCCAGGACGAGGCGATCGTCGCGATGATCGAGATTCCGCGACCCGCCTCGTCCTCCGTTTCCGCCCTGCGGCGGCGCGGCAGGTGGTCGTCGCCGTCGGTGACCTCGATGATCAGGCGGCGGTCGGTACGGCGCAGTCTCAGGCGCATGGGCGGGGTGCCGTGCTGGAGGGAGTTCGCCACGAGCTCGCTGGTGGCGAGGACGCCCAGGTCGCGCAGTTCGACGGGGAAGCGCCAGGAGGAGAGGACGCCGGAGGCGAAGGCACGCGCGCGGGGGGCGGCCTCGACTCCGCCGAGGAGCTCCAGGGCGGCGTTGTGGAAGAGCTCGGCGTCCGCGCCCTTGCGGGAGGGGTGCTGGACGACCAGGACGGCGACGTCGTCGTCGTGCTCGGCGGTGACCCCGAGGGCGCGCAGGAGCCGGTCGCAGACCACCTGCGGTGTGCCGCTGGCGCCGGAGAGGGCGCGGGCCAGGGCGGCGACGCCCTCGTCGATGTCCTCGCGGCGGCGCTCGACCAGTCCGTCCGTGTAGAGGACCGCGGTGGAGCCGGGCGGCAGGGCGATGGAGCCGGAGGCGTGCAGCCAGCCGCCGGTGCCGAGCGGCGGGCCCGTCGGGTCCTCGGCGCGGCGGACGGTGCCGTCCTCGTCCCGTACGAGGATCGGGAGGTGGCCGGCGGAGGCGTACACCAGTTTGCCCTCGCTGGGGTCGTGGATCGCGTACACACAGGTGGCGATCTGGCTGGCGTCGATCTCGGCGGCGAGGCCGTCGAGGAGCTGGAGGACCTCGTGCGGGGGCAGGTCCAGGCGCGCGTAGGCCCGGACGGCGGTGCGGAGCTGGCCCATGACGGCGGCGGCGCGGACGCCCCGGCCCATCACGTCGCCGATGACGAGCGCGGTGCGGCCGGCCCCGAGGGTGATCACGTCGTACCAGTCACCGCCGACGGCCGCGTCCGCGACGCCGGGCTGGTAGGTGGCGGCGATCCGCAGGTCGTCGGGCTGCTCCAGCTCCTGCGGGAGCAGGGAGCGCTGGAGGGTGACGGCGGTCTCCCGGTGCCTGCGCTCGCTGGCGCGGAGCCGCTCGGCGGCCTCGGCGTGGTCGGTGACGTCGGCGGCGTGGACGAGGACGCCGCCGCCGTCGAGGCGGGGGCTGTCGACGGGCAGGCAGGTGACCGTGTACGAGCCGCCGTCCTTGGTCCGGCGGGACTTGACCGTGCGGGGCTTTCCGCTGCGCAGCACCTGGTCCATGAGGGGCAGGAGGCCGAGCTCCTCGGCCTCCGGGCAGGTGTCGGCGACGGTGGCGCCGGCGGGGCGCGGGCCGAAGGCGGCGGCGTACGCGTCGTTCACGTACGCGATGCGGTGCTCCGGGCCGTACGCGAGCGCGACGAGGCCGGGGAGGCGGCCGAGCAGCTCCCGTACGGAGAAGTCCTCCAGGGCGGGGACGTCGGCGGCCTCGGCAGCGCTGTCGATGGGCTGCTCCAACTGCTGACCGTACTCACCGCGGGCGGCGGGCACGGAACCTTCGGTCCCCCGCGCCGCGCGGCGCTGCGTGCCGGGGAGCCGGGCGCTCCAACGGGTGAAGTTCACGGATCTGTATGCCTCGTGGTGTCGGTGCCGTGCAGAGTCACGCTGTGCAGGTGTGAGCCCACCTATGGTCACACGTCCAGTGTGGACGAGTGCACTGACAGTGATGTCAGGACTGCGGCTTGTCGCCGTCGCCGGGGGGTGGTGAGGCGGCGAGTTCGAATTCGGCCCTGGGGTGTTCAAGGGAGCCGAGGGAGACGATCTCCCGTTTGAACAGGCCGGACAAGGTCCATTCGGCGAGGACGCGGGCCTTGCGGTTGAAGGTCGGGACGCGGCTGAGGTGGTAGGCGCGGTGCATGAACCAGGCCGGGTATCCCTTGAGCTTGCGTCCGTAGACGTGGGCGACTCCCTTGTGGAGGCCGAGGGAGGCGACGGAGCCCACGTACGCGTGCGCGTACTCCTTGAGCGGCTGCCCGCGCAGGGAGGCCGCGATGTTCTCGGCGAGCACCTTGGCCTGGCGCAGCGCGTGCTGGGCGTTGGGCGCGCATTCCTTGCCGAGTTCCTTCGTCGTCACGTCGGGGACGGCGGCTGCGTCGCCGGCCGCCCAGGCGTGCGGGGCGCCCTCGACGGCGAGCTGGGCGGTGCAGCGGAGCCTTCCGCGTTCGTTCAGCGGCAGGTCGGTGTGGGCGAGGACGGGCGCGGGCTTCACGCCCGCGGTCCAGACGACGGTGCGGGTGGGCAGGCGGGTGCCGTCGCTGAGGACGGCGACCCGGTCCTCGCAGGACTCGAGCCGGGTCTCCAGGCGCACGTCGATGTTCCGGCCGCGCAGCTCTCGGATCGCGTACCGGCCCATGTCCTCGCCCACCTCGGGGAGGATCCGGTCGGAGGCCTCGACGAGGACCCAGCGCAGGTCCTCGGGCTTGACGTTGTGGTAGTACCGCGCGGTGTAGCGGGCCATGTCCTCCAGCTCGGCGAGGGCCTCCACGCCCGCGTAGCCGCCGCCGACGAAGACGAAGGTGAGGGCGGCGTCGCGGAGCGCGGGGTCGCGGGTGGAGGAGGCGATGTCCATCTGCTCGATGACGTGGTTGCGCAGGCCGATGGCCTCCTCGACGGTCTTGAAGCCGATGCCGTGGTCGAGCAGGCCGGGGACCGGGAGGGTGCGGGAGACGGAGCCGGGTGCGATGACCAGCTCGTCGTACGTCATGTCGACGGGGCCGGTGCCCTCCTCCTCGGTGGCGAGGGTGGCGAGGGTCGCGGTGCGCTTGGCGTGGTCGACGGACTGGACCTCGCCGATGACGACGCGGCAGCGGCCGAGGACGCGGCGGAGCGGCACGACGACGTGGCGCGGGGAGATGGAGCCGGCCGCGGCCTCCGGCAGGAACGGCTGGTACGTCATGTACGGCTCGGGGGTGACCACCACGATCTCGGCGGTGCCGGCTCTGAGCTCCGCCCCGAGCTGCCGCTGAAGGCGCAGCGCGGTGTACATGCCGACGTAGCCACCGCCGACCACGAGAATGCGCGCAGGTTCGGTCACTGTCCCATGACGCACCGCCGTCCGTGGTTTGTCCACAGGCTCGGCAAATTGTGTGACCGGAGGGGTACGGAGGCGCGGGGTGGCGCGCAAGCGGGGTGTGGAGGGATCCGCGCAGGTCACGCCGGGTGGGGCGGGTTCGGAGAGGGGTCGGAATCGGGAGTCTTCCGGGCCTTGCTCCGATCGGGGGGCGCACCGTACGGAACTCCCCCTTCTGAATTGACCCCGACTCAACTATGTTCGTACTTCGTCGGGGTGTCGGATCGGGCGTGCGTGGACCGAAAGCGCTCGTCCGCCGGAAGCCCCGTATCAGGGCGGGGAGTCTCCGGGGGGAGACATCATGAGCGGGGGAACGCTTATGCAGATTCAGGATTCACGGTGGCAGTCGGGCGCCGGAACGGCGACCGTCGACGGGCACGTCCCGGTGACGGCGGAGGCGCGCAACGGCGCGCCGGTGGTGGGCGGCAGGTCCGCTCCGCTGCGGGTGGACGCCCAGCGCAATCTGGAGCACGTGCTGCGTGCCGCGCGCGAGGTCTTCGGCGAGCTGGGCTACGGGGCTCCGATGGAGGACGTGGCGCGCCGCGCCCGCGTCGGGGTCGGCACCGTCTACCGCCGCTTCCCCAGCAAGGACGTGCTGGTGCGGCGGATAGCCGAGGAGGAGACCTCCCGGCTGACCGAGCAGGCGCGGGCCGCGCTGGGCCAGGAGGAGGAGCCGTGGTCGGCGCTCTCCCGGTTCCTGCGGACCTCGGTGGCCTCGGGTGCGGGTCGTCTCCTGCCGCCGCAGGTGCTGCGGGTGGGCGTGGACGAGTCCGGGGTGCCGCTCGGCGCGGACGAGGCGGACGAGGCGGCGCGGGTGCCGTACCAGCGGGGTCTCGCCGAGCAGGGCGACGCGCGTGTGGTCGCGCCGCGCGGCGTGCCCGCCGAGGAGCGGGACGACGCGGGGGCCTCGGAGCTCCTGGAGGTCGTCGGCCGGCTGGTCGACCGGGCGCGTGAGGCGGGTGAGCTGCGGACGGACGTGACCGTGGCGGACGTCCTCCTCGTCATCGCCACCGCCGCCCCGGCTCTGCCGGACGCGGCGCAGCAGGCGGCGGCCTCGGCCCGGCTCCTCGACATCCTCCTCGAGGGGCTGCGCTCCCGGTAGGAAGCCCGCGGTTCCTCCTTCGATCGCGGACGCGGTTTCCTTCCTCACGGCCGCGGTTCTTCCTTCATCACGGCTGCGGTTTTCGTGGTCCGGGCGGACCAACGAGCATGACACGAACGTGTGAGCGGTTACGCCCGGATACATGAAGTCGCCCCGGACGAGTGGTAAGTGGACGCGGCGCTTCGGCATGCCCGCGCTCTGTGGCAGGCTTGGCCAATATTCTGGTCTGGGCGTGCGTACGGGGGCTTCCGCGATGAGCGGTGACAGTCGGGACGATCCGCTGGGCAGCGGCGGCGGCGCGGAGACCGGGGGCCTTCCCTCCGGGCAGGTTCCGAGCCAGGGCGGGCCGGGAGGTCTCTCCCCCACGTCGTCCGTGCAGAGCGACCCGCTCGACGCGAGTGTGCCGCAGCAGCGTGAGGGCAGGGCGGGCGGACCGGGTGTCCGAGCCGGAGCCGTCGCGGGGGCGGCCGCCGGACCGGGCGCCGCCGAGGACCACGACACGCACGCCGACCCCGACGCGCCCGAGTCCGAGCACACGCCCGAATCCGAGCACGAGCACGACGGCGTACTTCCGCCGCCGCTCGAACTGCCGCCCTCCGACGCCGAGCTCGTCCAGCTCATGCGGGACGGCGACGACTCCGCGTACGAGGAGCTGTTCCGCCGCCACTCCGATGCCGTCCGCCGCTACGCCAGGACCTGCTGCCGGGACGCGCACACCGCCGACGACCTCACCGCCGAGGTCTTCGCCCGCACCCTCCAGGCGGTCCGCGGCGGGGCCGGGCCCGAACAGGCCGTGCGCGCCTACCTCATGACCACGGTCCGGCGGGTCGCCGCCAACTGGGCCAGGACCCAGAAGCGCGAGCACCTCGTCGAGGACTTCGCGGTGTTCGCCGCCGACGCCGCCCGCTCCTCCGAGGTCTCCGACCAGGACACGCTCGACCTCGGCGCGGACGTCCGCGCGATGCACGAGGCCGAACAGTCCCTCGCCATGCAGGCCTTCCGCTCGCTGCCCGAGCGCTGGCAGGCCGTGCTGTGGCACACCACCGTCGAGGAGGAGTCCCCGAGCGAGGTCGCCCCGCTCTTCGGACTGACCGCCAACGCCACGGCTGTGCTCGCCAGCCGGGCCCGCGAGGGCCTCAAGCAGGCCTACCTCCAGGCGCACGTCAGCCAGTCCCTCACCGCGGGCGGCGACTGCGCCCGCTACGCGGACCGGCTCGGCGCCTACGCGCGCGGCGGACTGCGGATGCGGGCCGAGCGCGGACTGCGCAAGCACCTGGACGAATGCGCCAAGTGCCGGCTCGCCGCCGGTGAGCTTGCCCATGTGAACGCCGGGATCCCCGCGCTCCTGCCGGTCGCCGTCATCGGCTGGTTCGCCGCCGGGTACTCGCTCAAGGCCGCCGGCGTCGTCGCCGGTGGCACCGCCGCCGCGGCCGGGGCGGGCGCCGCTGCCGCCGCCTCCGGCTCCTCCGGGGGCGCCGCCTCGGGCGGTGCCGCCGCCGAGGGACTCGGCGCGCCCGCGAAGGCCGGGATCGCGGCGGCCATAGCGGTCGCCGCGGCCGCCGGGCTCGTCTGGGCGATGGCCGGGGACCCGCAGCCCGTGGCCGCGCCCAAGCCCACGCAGCCGGTCGTCACCCCGGTCGCGCCGGAGCCCGCGCCGCCGGCGAAGCCCTCCCCGAAGCCCGCGGCGCCCGCCCCGGCCGTCACCTCCGATCCGCCGCCCCCGCCGCCGTCCCCCAAGCCCAGCCCCAAGCCGGCGCCGAAGCCCACGCCCAAGCCGACGCCGCCGCCGTCCCCAAAGCCCAGCCCGAAGGCCACGCCGAAGCCGACGCCGCCGCCCGCGAAGCCCGCGCCGAAGCCGACGACCCCGCCGCCCGCGCCGCCGTCCGTCTACCAGGTCAACGAGCTGCAGTACGGGATCTTCGGCGACGGCACCAAGCCCGAGGTGTCCCTCTCGGACAGCAGCTGGATGTGGCAGCGCAACGGCCTGTCCATCGGCGGCACCCAGTACGCGCACGGGGTCAGCGTCCACGCGCCGTCCTCGCTGCTCATCGACCTCAACCGGCAGTGCACGAGTTACGACGCGGTCGTCGGCGTCGACGACCTGAGCGCCCAGCTCGGCGTCGGCGGCGTCCGTTTCTCCGTCTACGGGGACGGGGAGCGGCTCTGGCGCTCCGACGTCGTCCGCGCGGACGACCCGCCCGTCCCGGTGCACGTCGACATCTCGGGCCTCTCCACGATCCGGCTCGTGGTGGAGGACCACACGCCGTTCGGCCGGGCCGCGGTCGCCGACTGGGCGGAGTCCCGGATCAGCTGCTCCTGACGGTCCTGCCGGCCCGGTCGCGGCTTTCGGCACGGTCGGCGCTGTCGGCCCGGTCGGCGCTTTCGGTGTCCGGCAGGGCCGGGGCGAAGGCCTCGACGAGGTCGAGGACCTCGTCGATCCCCAGGCCCGTGCCGGCCGCGCGGGCGGCTGCCATGGCGGACGCGTCGAGCTCGGTGAGCGCCCGGGCCGTCACGGACTCGCTGTCCCGCAGCTCGGGGACCGAGAGGGGCGTGTCCCGGCGCCAGTGGTCGACGGCGGCCAGGACCCGTACGGCGAGATCGGCCTCGCCCGCCTCGGCCAGGGTGACGGCGAGCACCTCCCCCAGGCCGGTGGTGACGAAGTCCGCGCACTGCGCGTCCCGCGCGGTGCGGAGCGCGGAGACGGCCGTGGCGACGGCGGCCGCGCCCTTCCCCTCGTACGCCTCGACGCGGGCGGCGATTCCGGTCACCGCCGCCTCGAAGTGCGGGGGCGGCGTGCCGAGCACGATCGTCCGGCCCGCCTCCTCCAGCTGGGCACGGGCCTCCGGGATGTCGCGGTGGTAGAGGGCGAAGGCGGCGCGGAGGAAGCAGACGTACGTCTGGCTCTCCCGTACGTGGTAGCGATCGGCCTCCCGGGCGGCCTCGTCGAGGGTCCGCTCGGCGGTCTCCAGGTCGCCGGTGCGGTAGGACAGTTCGGCCAGGCGGGCGAGGAGGAACGGGGCCTCCGCGTGGGCGCCGACCTCGCGGGCGAGACCGAGGGCCTCCTCGTACGCCTCGCGCGCGTCCGCGTGCCGGCCCCGCATCGTGTTGGCCTCGCCCGCCGCGCTCGCGATCTGGGCGCCCATCCAGCGGTCGCCGACGCGCCGGGCGAGGGCGCGGAGTTCCGCCAGGGCCTCGTCGACGCCGGGCATGCCGCCGGGCATGTCGACGATCATGTGCGTACGGAACATGAGGCTGACGCCGAGCTCCCAGTCGCCGCCGTGGCGGCGGCAGTTGTCGACGGCGGTGTCGAGGAGGGCGCGGGTCGTGGCCGGATCCTCGGTGAGGACCGCGGTGAACGGCCAGAGCAGGCCGGGGAAGCGGGCCGCCTCGGGGCCGGGGTCCGTGCCGAACGCCTCCCGGACGCGCTTGATGAGCGCGAGGGTCTCCGGGTTCTTGAGGTCCCCCATCGTGTTGCTCTCGACCGCGAGGAAGAAGTGCAGCATGCGCAGGTGCATGCGGGGCCAGTAGCGGGGGTCGGCGGGGTCGTCCGGATCCTCGCCCAGGGCGAGCGCGCGCTCCACCCAGGCCAGGCCCTCGGGGCGGTAGTTGCGCAGCCACCAGAACCAGCCCACGGCGAAGACGAGCCGGAGCGCGGCGGTCTCGTCGGGGGAGGTGACGAGGGTGCGGTGGAGGGCGGCGCGGATGTTGTCGAGGTCGCGCTCCAGGCGGTCGATCCACGGCAGCTGCTCCGCCGAGCGGAGCCGGGGCTCGGCGGTCTCGGCGAGGGCGGTGAAGTGGGCGGTGTGGGCGGCCTCGGCGGCGGCGAGCAGCTCCGGTTCCTCGGCGGCGCGCTCGGTCGCGTACTCGTGGATGGTCTCCAGGAGCCGGTAGCGCATCTCGCCGCCCTCGGTGGGGGTGGCGACGACGAGGGACTTGTCGACCAGGGCGCCCAGGGCGTCGGCGGCGTACGGGGAGAGGGCCTCGGCGGCGGCCAGGTCCCAGCCCCCGGCGAAGACGGACAGCTGGCGGAGCAGAGTGCGCTCGGCCGGGTCGAGCAGGTCCCAGGACCAGTCGACGACGGCGCGGAGGGTCTGCTGGCGGGGCAGGACGGTCCGCGAGCCGGAGGTGAGGAGGAGGAAGCGGTCGTCGAGACGGTCGGCTATCTGGCGCGGGGTGAGGAGGCGCAGCCGGGCGGCGGCCAGTTCGATGGCGAGCGGCAGGCCGTCGAGGCGGCGGCAGATCTCGTCGACGGCCTCGCCGCCGTCCCTGGCGAGGTCGAAGGAGGGGCGCACGGTGCGGGCCCGCTCGGCGAACAGGCGGTGGGCGGGGTCGGGCGGGAGGGGCTCGACGGGGCGGACCGACTCGCCGGGGACGCCGAGGGGTTCGCGGCTGGTGGCGAGGATGCGGAGCTGCGGGCAGTGGGTGAGGAGGGTCTCGGCGAGGGCGGCGGCCGCGTCGATCACGTGCTCGCAGTTGTCGAGGACCAGGAGGAGCGGACGGCGGGCCAGGTGCTCGACGAGGTGGGCGGTGGGGTCGTCCTGGAGGGGCACGCCGTCGCGGGTGATCAGGTTGATCTCGCGGAGGCGGAGCGCGGAGAGGACGGCGCCGGGGAGGGCGTCGGGGTCGTCGAGGGGGGCGAGTTCGGCGATCCAGGCGGCGGGGCCGACGGCCCGGAGCGCGGCCTCCTCGGCGAGCCGCGTCTTGCCGGAGCCGCCGGGGCCGGTGAGCGTGACGAGCCGGGAGCCGCTCAGGTCGGTGTGGAGGGCGGCGAGCTCGGGCTCACGGCCGACGAAGGAGGTGAGCCGGGGGCGGATGTTGCCGGCCTCGGGGGCGGGTCGCTCGTCCGCGGGCTCCGGTGCCGCCGGCGGGGCGGGTGGGTCCGTACGGTTCGGGGCGGACGCGGGGGTGGGGGCCGGAGGGGCTCCCGTGAGGAGTTCCTGGTGGAGGGCGGTGAGTTCCGGTCCGGGGTCGGCGCCGAGGGCGTCGGCGAGGGTGCGGCGGGCCGACTCGTACGCGGTGAGCGCGTCGGCGTGGCGGCCCTCGGCCCGCAGGGCGCGGATGAGCTGGGCGCGGAAGGCCTCGTCGTACGGGTACGTGGTGGTGAGCTCGGTCAGCTCCGGTACGAGTCCGTCGGTGGCGCCCCGGCGCAGATCGGCCTCGACGCGCTGCCGGAGCGCCGCGAGCCGCTGGGCCTCGGGGCGGACGCCCGCCGGGTCGGGCAGGTCGGCGAGGGCGGGGCCCCGGAAGAGGCCGAGGGCCTCGCGGAGGAGGGCGGCGGCGGTGTCGGGGTCGCCGGCGTCGAGGTGGCCGGCGCCTTCCCTGACGCGGCGCTGGAAGACGTACAGGTCGATGTCGTCGGGACCGGCGGCGAGCCGGTAGCCGGGGCCGGGGGTGGAGTCGACGGCCTCCCGGCCGAGGATCCGGCGGAGGCGGCCGACCAGGGCCTGGAGGGCGGCGGGGGCGTCCTGCGGCGGGTCGTCCCCGTAGACGTCGTCGGCGAGCTCTCCGACCGAGACGGCCCGTCCGCCGCGCAGCGCGAGGGCGGCGAGCAGCGCACGCAGCCGGGCGCCGCCGAGGGGAAGCGGGGTGCCGTCGGGACGAAGGGCCTCGGTGGTGCCGAGGATGAGATACCGCACCGGCCCATTGTGGCCGGTGGTGGGGGCGTACGCCTCGGGGTTTACCCCGGTGGGTCCCCTAGAAGGCGCCCGTGTCCAGGTCGAAGCCGAGGGGCGCGGGCAGCGGGACGACTGTCCCCAGCTTGTGGATGGACTTGTGGCCGTAGTCGTCTCCCGAGGGACCGGAACAGACGACGGCCTCACCGGCCTCGCGGTCGATGAGCAGGTAGATCGGAATGTCCGCGCGCGCGTAGGCCCGGATCTTCGACCTGCTCCACCGTCGTCATGCCAGCATTCTGGCGCGCGGCGTGGTCTCAGGCCGGCAGGGACCTCGTCGTGCGGATCAGGGGGCCCTGGACCGCGCGGTGGGCTCGGGGTTCTGTCGTGTTGGTCCAGCAGGAGCCTCGGCGGGCGAGGAGGCGGCGGAGCCAGAGTTCGGTGGAGACGAGGTCGGCGAGACCGTCGAGGGGGACGGGGGCGCCGTCGGCCGCCGCGCGGAGGGCCTCGCGGACCACGCGGGCCTCGATCAGGCCCGCGTCCGCGAGGAGCGGCGCGTCGAAGAGGGCGAGGAGCTGCGGGAGCGCGGCGCGCAGGCCCGTGCGCGTGGCGGCGGCCGGGACGGCCGGGTGGGGGGCGCCCCAGCCCGGGGGGAGGTCGTGGACGCCGGCGCCGGACAGGACGGTGCGCAGGACGCCGGCCCGGGCGTCCGGCTGGACCCGGAGCGATTCGGGGAGGTCGCGGCAGGCCCGTACGACCTGGTTGTCGAGGAAGGGGGCGTGGAGGCGCTGGCCCCGGATCTCCGCCGCCTGCTCCAGGACCCGGTGGTCGGCCGCCGCGCGGGCGAGGGCCGCACGCGCGCGTGCCTCGCCGGGGCGCTGGACGGACGTCGGGAGCGTCGCCGCCCGGTTCAGGCGAACCGATACTTCAGCAAGGGCCTCGCCCGTCAGCCAGCGCGCGGCAGGCCCCGGCCGCGACCACGCGAGCGCGGAGAGCGAGGCCTCCAGGGGGCCGAAGCCGTCCGGGGCCGTGCGGTTCGCCTCCAGGACCCGGCGGGCCGCCGCCTCCAGACCCGTCCGGTACGGGGTACGGGCCAGCTTCCGCGCCGCCCGGTAGACGGTCAGCGGCACCAGGAGCGACCCCGCCGACGGGCCCGAGGCCTTCGCCAGCGCCGTCACCGGCCGCACCAGAGAGCGGCGCCTGCGGTCCATCAACAGGTCGGCCAGGCGCGCCGGGTGCGCGTCGAGGACCTGCTTCGCGCCCATGCCGGTGAAGTGGTCGGCGCTGCCGCCCGCGAGGCGCCTGCGGTGCCGTTCCGCCGTGACCAGCGCGGGGCCGGGCTCGTCCGTGAGCGGCCCGTCCAGCGCCGCGTACGGCAGGGCCTCCTCGCCGCCCGCGACGACCACGTGGTGCAGCCGCGGGTCCGCGGCGATCGCACGGGCCCGCTCCAGCTCCGCCGTGCGCCGCGCCCCGGCCCTCGTCGCCAGGTCGTTGAAGGTGACGGCGAGCAGCCGCTCCCCCGCGCCCGTACCGAGCCCGATGATCGTGCCCGGCACCCCCGGGAGGCCCGCCGCGAGCAGGGCCAGCGTGCCGGAGGCGCTGCCGCCGGACAGGTCGGCGCCGATGCCGGGCGCCGGGCCCGCGCCCCGGGCCGCGCGCCGGTCGGCCGGCCCCATGCCGGGGACCGGGCCGGGGTCGGGGAGCGGCGCCTCGGGCGCGTGCCGGGGCGCGGTGAGCCGGGCCCGTACGGCCTCGACGAGGGCGTCCCGTACCCCTTCGACGGCCTGCCGCGGGTCGGCCTCGGCCGCCGCGACGGCGAGCGAGGCCACCTGCTCGTAGCCGGTGATCTCGCGCGAGCCCTCCCGCAGGATCAGCGCGTGGCCGGGCGGCACCCGCCGGACCCCTTCGTACGGGGTGGAGTCGCGCAGCGCCTCCGGGGTCTCGGGGCAGGCGAGCAGGGCGGCGAGATGGCCGATGTCGAGCTGGGCCTCGACGAGGTCGGCGAGCGGCAGGGCGGCGGTGGCGTACGCGGTGCCGCCGGCCCACGGGGTGTGGAACACGGGCCGGGCGCCCGCGAGGTCACCGGTGACGGTGACGCGGCGGCCGGTCTTCACGACGGCGGTGTAGCTGCCGGGCCAGGCGGTCAGATGCCGCAACGCGCCCCCGCGCGCGGTAAGCAGGCCGATCCGCAGCTCCTCGTCGCTCGCGGCGCAGCAGCCGAGGACGGCGAGGCGGGTGTGGTCGTCGACGGCCACCACGCGCACCTCGTCGGGGCGCCAGTCACCGACCGCCCAGAGCGGATCGGGGTCGCCCCACAGGAGTTGTGCGCCCACCGGCTGCACCGTGCGCCCCTCGGCGGCGCGGTCGGGGCCTGCGTCGTATCCGGGGTCGTACGGGGAGGACGAGCCGTAGGCGCCGTTGACCGCACCCGCCCGGCCCGCCGTGGTCGTTGCGAAGCTCGCCGCGACACTGCTCCAGCCCACCAGCCATCGCATCGGCGCCTCCACATCCGTTTCGGTGGAGGACATGCTGCCACGACAACGGCGCACGGGGCGGTGTCCGGGTGCACGCGCGCGAAAGCCGAATGCGCCCCTGGCATGGGCCAGTTGGCGAGCAGTGGCACACCGGCTCCGAACCGGCGTCATTCGGCCAAATATCGATCCCCGTAGGAGGTTTCGGGGGGGTGTCCGGGCGGAACGCCGGTCCTCGGCAGCCCGGGAGGCGCTCCCGCCTCCCGGCGCCGTCCGCCGCCCGCGGGGAATGGGGCGACGGTGTCCCCCAGCCCACTGGTCCGGGACTCCGCTCCCGGCCGAGCGGGCCGACCCACGCGCTACTCATGGAAGCGCTCCCCCACCGGGCGGACGAGAGCGCACGGCCGGGCGCACGGCCACACGGCCGGAGCACGAGCCGCTCCGCCGGGCCCGTCCGTCGCACGTTCACACAACAATCTCGCCATACGGAACACCGCCCCTTAACGGTGGGGATGCGGCGAACTACGCTGTGTTTACGAATGCCGCACGCCTATGCCCGGCGTCGTGGCGGCCGTCTGGGTTGTCGAGGGGTGGCGTCATGTCCAGGGAGCAACGCGGGCCGAACGAAAAGCTCGGCACGGTTCTCGCCCTCGCGGGAATCAGCAACGCCGGGCTCGCCCGGCGCGTCAACGACCTCGGTGCGCAACGGGGACTGACGCTTCGTTACGACAAGACCTCGGTCGCCCGGTGGGTGTCCAAGGGCATGGTGCCGCAGGGCGCCGCCCCGCATCTGATCGCCGCCGCGATCGGGCAGAAGCTGGGCCGGCCCGTGCCGCTGCACGAGATCGGGCTCGCGGACGCCGACCCGGCGCCCGAGGTGGGGCTCGCGTTCCCGCGCGACGTGGGCGAGGCGGTCCGCTCGGCCACCGACCTGTACCGGCTGGATCTCGCCGGGCGGCGGGCCGGCGGGGGCGGCATCTGGCAGTCGCTCGCCGGGTCCTTCGCGGTCAGCGCGTACGCGACGCCCGCGTCCCGCTGGCTGATAACCCCCGCCGACCCGTCGGTGGAGCGCGAGGCCCCGCGCCCCGGCGCGGGCGCCGCGGCGGCCACGGAGCACGCGCGCGTGGGCCACAGCGACGTCGCCAAGCTCCGCGAGGCCGCCGAGGACGCGCGCCGCTGGGACTCCAAGTACGGCGGCGGCGACTGGCGTTCGTCGATGGTGCCCGAGTGCTTACGGGTGGACGCGGCGCCGCTGCTGCTCGGCTCGTACTCGGACGAGGTCGGCCGGAACCTGTTCGGCGCGACGGCCGAGCTCACCCGGCTCGCCGGCTGGATGGCCTTCGACACCGGGCAGCAAGAGGCCGCCCAGCGCTACTACATCCAGGCCCTGCGGCTCGCCCGCGCCGCCGCCGACGTGCCCCTCGGCGGGTACGTCCTGGCCTCCATGTCCCTCCAGGCCACCTACCGGGGCTTCGCCGACGAGGGCGTCGACCTCGCCCAGGCCGCCCTCGAACGGAACCGGGGGCTCGCCACCGCCCGCACCATGTCCTTCTTCCGGCTCGTCGAGGCCCGCGCGCACGCCAAGGCCGGCGACGGGCCGGCCGCGGCGGCCGCGCTCAAGTCCGCCGAGGGCTGGCTGGAGCGGTCCCGGGAGGGCGACGCCGACCCGACGTGGCTCGGCTTCTACTCGTACGACCGGTTCTGCGCCGACGCCGCCGAGTGCTACCGGGACCTGCGGATGCCGCGCGAGGTGCGGCGCTTCACCGAGCAGGCGCTGTCCCGGCCGACGGAGGAGTTCGTCCGCTCGCACGGGCTGCGGCTCGTGGTGTCGGCGGTGGCCGAGCTGGAGTCGGGCAACCTGGACGCGGCCTGCGCAGCGGGCACGCGCGCGGTGGAGGTGGCGGGGCGGATCTCCTCGGCGCGGACCACCGAGTACGTGCGGGACCTGCTGCACCGGCTCGAACCGTACGGGGACGAGCCGCGCGTCATGGAACTGCGGGAACGGGCCCGGCCGCTGCTCGTCGCTCCGGCGTGAGACGCGGCCGCGGCGTGAGATGCCGCCCCGGCGTGAGACCTCGCCCCGGCGCACGGCGGCGCCCGGAAGTGACACGCGTCCCACGACGGGGGCGTTTAGCGGCAGTGTCAGTGGGCCAGTGCACTATCGGGGGTGGGAGGTGGCGCTGGTGTTTGACTGTGACGTGCTGGTGATCGGCGGCGGGATCGTCGGTCTGTCGACGGCGTACGCGCTGACGCGTGCCGCCCCCGGCACCCGGGTCACGGTCCTGGAGAAGGAGCACGCCCTCGCGCGCCACCAGACCGGGCGCAACAGCGGGGTGATCCACAGCGGGATCTACTACCGTCCCGGGTCGCTCAAGGCACGGTTCGCGGTCGAGGGCGCGGCCGAGATGGTGAAGTTCTGCGCGGAGTGGGGCATCCCGCACGAGGTGACGGGGAAGCTCATCGTCGCCACCACGCGCGAGGAGCTGCCCCGGCTGCACGCGCTCGTGCAGCGCGGCCGGGAGAACGGCATCCCGGTGCGCGAGCTCGGCCCGGCGCAGATCAGCGAGTACGAGCCGCGGGTGCGGGGGCTCGCCGCGATCCACGTCGGCACGACCGGGATCTGCGACTACGGGGCGGTCACGGAGCGGCTCGCCTCGGCCTCCGAGGCGCGGATCCTGTACGGCGCGGAGGTCACCGTCATCGACCGCAGGCCCTGGGGCGTCGCCGTGCGCACGGCGGACGGCCGGGTGGTGCGGGCGAAGGTCCTGGTCAACTGCGCGGGGCTGCACTGCGACCGGATCGCGCGGCTCGCGGGCGACGACCCCGGGATGCGGATAGTCCCCTTCCGCGGGGAGTACTACGAGCTCGCGGACCCCTCGCTGGTGCGGGGCCTGGTCTACCCGGTCCCGGACCCGGCGTTCCCGTTCCTCGGGGTGCACCTGACCCGGGGCATCGACGGCGGTGTCCACATCGGGCCGAACGCGGTCCCGGCGCTGGCGAAGGAGGGGTACGGCTGGTCCGTCGTCCACCCGCGCGAACTGGGCGCCACCCTGGCATGGCCCGGCTCCTGGGCGATCGCCCGTGAGCACTGGCGGTACGGCGCGGGCGAGCTGCACCGGTCGGTCTCGAAGCGGGCCTTCACGGAGGCGGTGCGGCGGCTGCTGCCGGTCGTCGAGGAGTCCGACCTGCGGCGGGCGGCGCCGGGAGTGCGGGCGCAGGCGGTGCTGCGGGACGGGACGCTGGTCGACGACTTCCTGATCCGCGAGGCGGAGCGGACGGTCCACGTCCTGAACGCCCCTTCGCCCGCGGCGACGGCGTCCCTCCCGATCGGCCGCGAGGTCGCGACCCGGGCCCTGGCCCGGCTGTAGCCCCGCCCGATGCGGGCCGCGCGGTCGGGCGAGGGCCCGCCGTAGACTTGGGCGCATTGTGTCTGAGCAGATTGAGAACGGCCCGCAGCCCGTCGCCGACCCCGCACCGTCCGTCGCGCGTCGCGGCAGTCGGATGTTCGCCCCCGGCGAGGGGCCCATGCCCGATCCCGCCGGGGCCCATCACGAGCGGCGGATCCGGAGCTTCCAGCCGCGCCGCAGCCGTGTCACGTACGGGCAGGCCGAGGCCATGCTGAAGCGGTGGCCGGACTGGGGCCTCGACATCGACGGCAAGCAGGCCCTCGATCTCGAAGAGATGTTCGAAGGGCTGCCGGTCGTTCTCGAGATCGGGTTCGGCATGGGCGAGGCGACCGCCCAGATGGCCGCCGCCGATCCCGGCACCGGAATCCTCGCCGTGGACGTGCACACCCCCGGCCAGGGCAACCTCCTCGGTCTCGCCGACCGCAACGGCCTCACCAACGTCCGAGTCGCCAACGGCGACGCGATCATCCTGCTGCGCGAGATGCTCGGCGACGCGACCCTCGACGGCTGCCGGGTCTACTTCCCGGACCCCTGGCCCAAGGCCCGCCACCACAAGCGCCGGCTCATCCAGCCCGAGTTCCTCAGCCTCCTCGCGCCCCGGATGAAGCCCGGAGCCGTGCTCCACTGCGCCACGGACTGGGAGGAGTACGCCGTCCAGATGCTGGAGGTGCTCTCCGCGCACCCGGACTACGAGAACACCCAGGCCGACGGCGGCTACGCGCCCCGCCCCGACTTCCGTCCCCTCACCCGCTTCGAGGGCCAGGGGCTCGACAAGGGCCACGTCGTGCACGATCTGCTCTTCCGGAGGAAGTGACAGAGAAGGTAACTCCTTCGCCCCATGTCGGTGGGGGTCGTTAGGGTCGCTCACGTGTCGAACCCCGCCCCCGCCGGAACCGAGGCCGCTCCCGTCCCGCACCGGGACACCGAGGAGCCGGCCTTCCCCGCCGCCGCCGACCGATCCCAGTGGCGCTACCGGCCGCGCCGGGCCTTCTGGCGCAGCCGGCTGGTCCGCGCGATCGCCGTCGTGACACTGCTCGCGCTCTGCGCCCTCGTCATCCTGGCGCTGGTCCGCGAGCAGACCGGCACTCAGGGCTTCCTCGTCGGCCTGGGCCTCGCCGTGCTTCCCGTACCGCTGCTCATGTCGGCGTTCCGCTGGCTCGACCGGGTCGAGCCGAGCCCCTGGAAGAACATGCTGTTCGCGTTCGCCTGGGGCGCCTTCGCCGCCGCCCTCGTCGCGATCCTGGCGAACTCCTTCGCGGTCCGCTGGATCGCCACCGCCACGGCCGATCCGGACTCCGCCGACACGCTCGGGGCCACCGTCATCGCTCCGGTGGTGGAGGAGAGCGCGAAGGCCGCCGCGATCCTGCTGCTGTTCCTCTTCCGCAGGAAGGACTTCGGCGGTCTCGTCGACGGCGTCGTGGTCGCCGGTTTCACCGCGACCGGCTTCGCCTTCACCGAGAACATCCTCTATCTCGGCAACGCCTTCGGCGAGGACCAGGAGTTCGGCTCCTCCGGTCTCGGTTCGGTGACCGCCGCGACCTTCTTCGTACGGGTCGTGATGTCGCCATTCGCGCACCCCCTCTTCACCGTGCTCACCGGCATCGGCTTCGGCTTCGCCGCCCTCGCGCCGCGCGGGAGGCGACTGCGCCGGGTGCTGCTGCCGCTCGCCGGGCTGCTGCTCGCCATGAGCCTGCACGCCGCCTGGAACGGCTCGGCCACCTTCGGCGGCCCGCTGGCCTTCTACGCGGTGTACGGGGCGCTCATGGTCCCGGCCTTCGGCCTGCTGACCTGGCTGGCGGTGTGGAGCCGGCAGCGCGAGCTGCGCACGATATCCGGGGAGCTCCCGGCGTACGCCGCGGCCGGCTGGCTCGCGCCCACCGAGCCGCTCGCGCTGTCCTCGATGCGCGCCCGGCAGCTGGCCCGCTCGTTCGCCGCCCGGACGTACGGCCAGCCGGCCGCGCGGGCGGTCGGCGAGTACGAGTCCTTCGCGACGACCCTGGCGTTCCTGCGGGACCGGGCCCGGCGCGGCACGGCGGGACCCGATTTCCCGGCCCGGGAGCAGGAGCTGCTGCACCACCTGTGGCAGCGCCGCGCGGTCGCCTCCCCGGCCCTCACGTACGCGGCGCGGGCGACGGGCCGGGCCTGGGCGCCGCCGCAGTACCTGGACTACGACGGCTACAACCCGTATCGGAGCTAGGGCCTTTCCGACCCTGATCCGCCGGACAGGCCCTAGTAGTGCTTTGTTAGGTGTCTTGTCGTGGTGGGTGGTTGGTAGTTCGCTGGCTGTATGAGGGTTGGGGAGCTTGC
>NZ_JBWKFA010000026.1:0-14345 GCF_056435185.1 Streptomyces sp. NPDC044003
CTGCTGGATCAGTTCCCTCAAACCGGGTGGAAATGGGACGACACCAATCCCACGCGCTCCTGACCACTGCCCTTACGGAATGTGTGCCAGAACCCATAGCCGAGAGCGGTTGTCCGCGACGTTCAGGATCACTTCGTGATCGCCGTCGTCCGGGATGCCGGCGGGAAATGGGCACACCTGCGACTGGGCACAGGGAAGGTCCGGGTTGCGCAGAGCCTGTCAGAGTCGGGTGGCACTCTGGGCGCGTGCTGATCGATGGATACGAGGATGCTTCTCTGGTTGCGGCGGAGGATCTGCCGGCCCTGCCGGGGTTCTGGGCCGCATACCTGCTGTGGATGTGCCAGACCGAGAAGAACGACCCGGATCCGCTGTGGTTCGGCGCGGACGAGGCCGACGCGGACGCGGCGTACGAGGCCCTGACCGACGAGGAACGCTGGCCCGTCTTCCGTATCCCTTTCGCCGACGGCCACAGCGTGCTCATCGTGGGCCGCAACATCGCCGACGACCTGGGCACGGAGTACTTCATCTCCCACCCCGAGTGGGACCGGCACGGCCACCTGGCCACCATCGACGGGCACCAGGCCGGCCCCGGACTGTCCTGGTGCGAGCTCACGCACATCGCCGACACACCCGACCCCAGGGCACCCGGCATCCACGCACCGCACGTCCGCCTGCTGCTCCTGCTCCCGGCCCTCGGAGACAGCAACCTGCCCACTGGCGCGGCCGCACTGATCAGCGACGCGCTCATCCGGGTAGGCGTCGCCGAGGACCAGGCGCCCGAGGTGGCAGATGCCCTCCTCCACGACCACCCCCTGTGGGAACCGGCGGAATGGGCCCTGCCCTCACCGTCCCCGCTCTCCGGCACCGCGCAGCAATTTCCCGGCATCCTGCACTGCGACGAGCCTCACAGCCCGCGCTGCGGAACCCGCCTCGCCCAAGGCATCACCCGCGAACACAGCGACCGGCTGGCCCGAGCACTCGGCACCTGGCCCACGCCGTGACCACCTGCCTCGAGTCAACAAGTACACGAGACGGACAAGTTCACGTAATTCCCCAGGTGCCTGCAGTCGCTGGTGACCGTCATGCACGGTTGTCAGTGGCTGCCGCCAGCATGCGTAGATGACCTCAACCGACGACCTTGCGCGGGCCCGCCTTCTTGAGCTGGTCGGTGCCATCGAACCGTGGGATGACCTGGAGTGCACCCACCTGGAGTCCACTGTGCAGTGGATTGCCGGCGGGGCCCCGATCTACCGGGTACGCAAGCCGGATGTTCCGGCGATGCATCTGGTGAGCTACTTCGTTGCCCTCGACGACAGGCGCGGGCAGCTGCTGCTTGTCGCGCACCGCAAGGCGGGCCTGTGGCTGCCGGCCGGCGGGCACGTCGAGCCGGGTGAGGACCCGTGGGCCGCGGTGGTCCGCGAATGCCGTGAGGAGCTGGGCATCGAGGCGGTGGCCTCTCCGATCGCCGGCGCGCACCCCTTCTTCCTCACCGTCACCCGAACCCGGGGGCAGCGCGCGCACACCGACGTCTCGCTGTGGTACCTCCTCCATGCCGATGCCCACACCATCACCTCATACGACCAGGGCGAGTTCAGCGGAATCCGGTGGCTGACCGACGAGCAGGTGCTTGCTGAGTCACTCGAGCTGCTGGACCCCCACATGCATCGCTTCACACGCAAGCTGCAGCACGCCCGGACCAAGAAGCGTCGCGGGTAACCTCCTCACGGTGTCCGCGGTGCCGTGCAACCCCGCCACGACGGGGCCGACACCAGCACCGCTCACCTCCGTGATCCCCATGGGGAGTCGCGACCGACGGCAGGGAACCACGTGCCGCTCAAACAGCCAGAAGCGGGGAACTGCGTAACCGCCGACAGCTCCCCGCGCGCGCGGGGATGGTTCCGTCAGTCCGAGCTCGGCGGCGATGTTCGAGAGCTGTCCCTCGCGTGCGTGGGGATGCGCGAGGGGTGGTGGTTTGGGTGTGGTGGGTGCTGTTCACGATGGTGAGCAGCGCGGTGACCCAGTCGAGGTCTTTTTGGCGTCTATCAGGACGTCGGACCGAGGTTCGGCTTGCCTTGCTGACGGCGTTGCGCTCGGCCGACGACTGGCGGGACGTCTAGTGTCGGCTTGTGGGACAGCCCGATCAGCGCGCCGAAGGCGCGGGACCGTTCACGACCCGCCTGACCTGGCAGCCGCCCGGCGGTGGCACGGCCGTCTGGGAATCCCGGCTCGCTCGGCGCCGAGGCCTTATCGCTGTCAGTCCGCCTGGCGCGGCCGGCGTCCGTGATGACAGCGCCGGTGACACTGCCCTCGCCCGGCTGCGCAGGCTCAACATCGTGGCCGCCACTGCCTTCGTCATCGGCGGAGCACTTTTCGCGGCCGGCGCCGCCGTCGCTCAATTCGGCTCTGGCGACGCCACCACCTGCGCCTCGATCTACTTCGCCGGCGGCCTGTTCTTCAACACCGGTGGTTACGTGTCCCTGCTCCAGGTGATCAACGCCCCGCGCCATGTGCCCGGCGGGGAAGGCGCCCTGTTCGCGCGACGGTGGCGGTGGTGGAGCTATGAACCGATGAGGGTCGACTGGCTGAGCGCCTTCGTCCTGTTCGCCGGCACCCTGGTGTTCGCCGTCGACCTGCTCGATTCCTTCCTCCAAGGCCTGACCGTCCATCAGGTCAACCGGCTGATCTGGGCCCCCGACGTGATCGGCTGTGTGCTCTTCCTGATCTCCGGCCACCTTGCTCTCGTCGAGATCTGCCACGGCCGGCCGTGCATCCGACAGCGCAACCTCGGCTGGTGGATCGTCGCCGTGAATCAGCTGGGCTCCGTCCTGTTCATGATCTCGGCACTCGCCGCCTACACACGCCCCGCCACCGGCAGCCTGATCAACGCCGACATCGCCAACTTGGGCACCCTGACCGGTGCCCTCTGTTTCTCCGCGGGCGGCATCCTCCAGTACTACGAACGTCCCTGACCCGACCTGAAGACCCAGGACGAAAGCGGCTTCATCCCTGCTTGCACGGATGATCCCAACGCTGGCGGCACGGCCGTGATCAAGGCCCACTGTTCCCCGCACCCGCGGGGAGATCCCACCCGGGCGCGGTTCGCTCCCCGCTCGCCTGGGCGAGGGCTTTCTGGAAGGGGACGACCTCCCCGGTCGGAGCCTCGATGACGGCGTTTCGGCAGCCCCGGATATTTGAACGTGTGGCACAGCGCTCCTGGCCTCACCGCACCTGCCTAACCGAGATGCAGTGGACAATCCGAACGTGACGACGAACGCCTCAGGCGCGGAGAATGTGGAAGCGGCATGGCAGGAGTTGCTCGACTCCGAAAGGGTGAGCGCTGAGTTGGTTGCGGCGGCATACGCCGAGCCGCGGCTACGGCAGCTCTTCCCCTGGATCGGAATGTGGGAGCTGCACTTCAGCCGCTGTACTGAGCAGCGTTGGACATGGGACGTGCCCTACATCGGCCCGACGGCGGCCGGCCCGGGCCACGCCGGGCCGTACTACGTTGAGGGGCCTTCGCGGACTCAGAAGATCGGGAGAGCTGATACAGCGCGGGAGGCGATCGCGATGGTCGTTGAGCTGCTGCCGTCCAATTGCGGCCCTGCGTTCAACGGCACACCCGAAGAGCTGGCCACGTATGACAGGAGAAGGAACCTGTGATCGTCCGGCTTTCTCGACTGCGTGGGCGGTTCTGACAGCGTGGCCGACCAGCGCCCGGCTACCGAACGGCTGATCCCGTTGTTGTGGCGCGGGCGGTGAATCGGTACGTGATGACGGGGCTCCGTCAGCCCGCTCGACGGAGGCAGGCGGCGATGGCGGGCGCCGACGTTCCACCTCCAATGGACAATGCCCACGGCGCGTACTCCGGGATCCTCCTGGGGAAGACCGTGAGCTTCTGGCTGGGGAACTGTGTGAGCGACCACAAGTGGTTCAGATCGAGCTGTGACTGCGATAGATCTGCAGGACGCCGACTGCTCTCCGCTCGCGCGGGGATGGCCCCCAGCCACAGCGCGGCCCCGCGCCGTCGCAGGCCTGCTCCCCGCTTGCGCGGAGATGGTCCCTAGGGCGCAGCGGCCGGCCCGTCGGAGTCGGCCTGCGCCCAGCCTGCGCGGGGGTGGTTCTGGCCTCTGTCAGTTCGGCGGGTGTTGCGCTTGGCTGTCGGCGGTTGTGGGTGTGGTGAGTGCTCGGGGCCTGGGAGGCTCTCAGCCTGTTGTTCCTGGTGAGGAGTGCTGCTGTGAGGGTGTGGTGAGTGTGGGGGAGGGGCTTCTCATACGCCCGTTTCTGCTCCCTGTACTCGGGGGGATGGTCCTATTGGCTTCATCGAGCAGTAGCGACGTCGCTTGGCGATGAGTTTGGGTTCTGGTCCAACTTCTGTGGAGCCCTCACACTCTGTAACCTGCCGGGACTGGATGGCCCTTCGTCACTCGCTGACAGACCTGTTTGGGATCATGCCCGCATGGACTTCGACCTCGCCCCACCAAACGGCGTTGGCCCGTTGCGGATCGGTATGACTCGACACGCGGCCAACACCGCGTTGGACTCGCTCCGCGATCCTTCTGCGATCTCGGAGTCCGACCGGCCCGGACAACACGTGTTCCGTCCTAGCGGGCTGATGATCAGCATCCATTGCGTGCGCGACATGCTCGAAGCTATCGAGCTGGCAAGGCCCTCGTCCCAGACGGATCGGGTGTTGTTCCAGGGCGTGGACGTGTTCGCGCTTCCGGCCCGCGAGGTTGTCCGGCGCGTCGGTGAGCTCACCTCGATCGGGGAAGATCCTGACGGCGATGCTTCATTCATCGCCCCGGACTTGCTGCTGAGCTTCTGGCGTCCGTTCGCAGCCGACGATGAGCCGGAAGAAGGACGGGGCTACTACTTCAGTTCGGTCCTACTGGCGCGGCCTGGCTACTACGACTCCCCTGCTCAGGCTGCGGAGCGACTCCGGCAGAGCTCGTGAGTGTCCCGTCAGGATGCCGGCAGGACTCTTTTCCGCAGCAGACCGAAGCCAGCCCGGCCGTACATCTGGCGCTTGATCATTTTGATCCGGTTGACGTGGCCTTCGACAATTCCGGAGCTCCACGGCAGTGTGAGACCAGCGGTGACGGCGGTGAGATCGCGTTCGAGGCCGTTGACGAAGGTGTGGAGGCTGGGCAGGTCGTCAGCGCGGACCGCCTTTCATGAACTCCGCGAGCGCGACACGGCGTTCACGCTCGGCTGTGTAGTCGCGGACGTACGCCCACTCGCGGGTGAGCGTCCCGTTATGCCTCTCCACCTTCCCGTTCGTGCGCGGCGTGTACGGCCTGGTCCGCTTGTGCTTCGTACCGGTCGCGGCGAGGGCGTCAGCCCAGGTCGTAGACCGGTAGCAGGCGCCGTTGTCGGTGAGGCAGCGGCGGATCGGTGTGATGCCGTGGGCGGCGAAGAAGGAATCGGCACGGTGCCAGAAGGCGACCGCGGTGACGGCCTTCTCATCGTCCAGGGCCACGGTGCAGGCGAGCCGAGAGTGGTCGTCGAGCGCCGAATGCAGGTACGTGTATCCGACTTTGCCGGTGTCGGGACCGGTGCGTTTGGAAGCGCGGGCGGACTCGGTGCCGACGCCGTGCATCCGCCAGCCGCCGCCGGTCGGGATGCGTCCGAGCTTCTTGATGTCGACGTGGACCAGGTCGCCGACCCGGTCGTGCTCGTAGCGGATGACCTCGCGCAGCTGCTCGCCGGTCGGTGGATCGAGGTCCCGGAGCCGGTTGAGTCCTCGCCTCATCAGGATGCGGTGCACGGTCGCAGGCGCGAGTGTGACGCCGTGCAGCCGCTGTAGGTCGGTGGCGAGTCGGGCTGGTCCGTGCTTGGTCTGCCGCCGCAGCGCCTCCACGAGGTCAGCGGTGTCCTCGGGGGTGCGGGCGGGACTGGTGGCGGGGCGGGAGGAGTGGTCGAGCAGTCCGTTCTCGCCGTGCGCGCGCCAGCGGGCGTACCACCTGGTCAGGCAGCGGCGGGAGATCCCGGCTTCCGCAGCGACGTGCGCGATCGGATGTCCCGCGTCGATCCGCAGACACAAGCGCAGACGTCTTTCGGGGGTCAGCGGGGCGTTCGGATGTCCTCTGCTGGTGGCGCTCCTGGACTCGGTTGCCGCGTTCACGGGAAGCCCTGGGGTCTCAGGGCTCCCGCGTGATTGGTTGTGCGTGGCGTCAGCGTGCGAACTTTTCGATGGCCGCCGGGGTGACGGGGGTGAAGACGTTGACGAGGTTGCCGTCGGGGTCGCGGAACAGCAGCGACCGGTTGCCCCAGGGCATCGTGGTGGGCTCGTTGACGAAGTCGGTGACGAAGCCGGTCAGGTTCTGGTGAACGCGGTCCACGTCGTCGACGAGGAACTCGGTGATCACGCTGTGGTTGTCCGCCGGGCGGGCAGAGCCCGGGGCGAACAGCGGGACAGTGCGGGTGCCGGCGATCGCGAGGGTGGCGCCTGGGGTCTTGAGTTCGGCGAAGTCTTCGGTGGCCCACGTCGCCCGTGCTCCTGTGGCTCGCTCGTAGAAGTCGACGAGGCGCGCTACGTCGCTGGTGATGATGCGGATCGAGACGAAGTCCATGGGAATCTCCTTGGTCGTGCTGGAGGCGTGCACGTCGCAGGCTAGGAGAAATAGTGGACAGAATCGGTCCTGTATTCGCGTTAGGCTGCGGACATGCCTCGACCCACCGGCCGCGTGCTGACCCTCCTGGAGCTGCTGCAGTCGGGCGGCACCCGGACTGTGGCCGAACTCGCCGACCGGCTCGGCGTCGAAGGGCGCACCGTGCGGCGATATGTGGATCAGCTGATCGACCTGGACGTGCCCGTGGAATCGGTGCGCGGCCGCTACGGCGGGTACCGGCTCGCCCCCGGGTACCGCTTGCCTCCGCTCATGCTCAGCGACGACGAGGCGCTGGCCGTGCTGCTCGGCCTGGTCGCCGGCCGCCGAGCAGGATTGACGACGACGGAGCACACGGCAAGCGAGACGGCATCGGCCAAGATCCGGCGGGTGCTGCCCAAGCACATCGCCCATCGACTCGACACACTCCTAGAAGCTCTCGCCTTCACGGATCAGCCCAGCGAGTTGGACCACCCGGACGCTGGGGTCCTGCTCACGATCGCCGATGCGGTGCGCCACCGCCGACCGGTCTCGATCCGCTACACCGACCGTGACGGACGGCGCAGCGAACGCACGCTGCACGCGTACGGGATCGTCGCCCATGGGGGCCGGTGGTACGTCACGGGCAAGGACGCCCAGATCGGCGAGAACCGAACCTTCCGGCTCGATCGCATCGCAGACGCGCGGACCCTGCCCGGCTCATTCGAAGCGCCAGCGGGTCCCGGTCCGGCACAGCGCGTGTTGGCAGGGTTCGCCACGGCCGAGTACCGGCATGAGGTGACCTTGCGGATCCACGGGACAGTTGAGCAGATCCGCGCCCACCTTCCGGTCAGCGTCGCGAGCCTGGAGCAGCACAAGTCCGCGGCCGGCGAGGACCGGGCGACCGATCGCTGGCTGCGCGTTGAGCTGCGGGCGGAGCGGCTCGACTGGTTGCCCCAGGTACTCGCCTCACTCGACCGGCCGTTCGTCATCGAGCGCCCCGATGAACTCCGCGACCTCGTCATCGCGCTCGCCGATCGCCTCACGTCCTATGCCCGCCGAGCCTGACAGCGAGGAACCAACGTCATGAGATGGCACAATTAGCCCGGGTCGCAAGGAGTCGGACTGCGGGACGGTGCCAGCGCGTTGGCTCGCCGACTCCACCGACTCTACGAACGCAAGCCAGAACACTTCCTAGCCTTCACAACCATCGCCACCAGCCTCATCAACTGCCGACGGCTCACCAAGTGACGTTCTAATCGGCGTCGCTGACGGCTGTGCGAGAGGAACTCGTGGTCACGATGTCGATGGCGGTACGCAGAGTCGTCTCTTGCCAGCCGAGCAAAGCGCGAGTGATCGCGATCGACTGGATGATGCTCATGCCGTGTTCAGCCAGCAGATCCTGAACGGCTTCCATCCCTTCGCCCGCGAGGACGGGGCGGCATTGCTCGACGAGCGCACTCCATCGCGCCGCTTCCTCGGACCGCAGCCCGACGATGTGGTCGAACATGGCTAGACCTGCTTCCCTGAACTTGCGCGAGCGATAGTCCCGGTCTGTTGGCCGTGTCGTGCGGCGTAAGCACGGAAGTCGAAGAAGCCCAGACCACCTACCTTGCATTCGGTGTCGATCTCTTCGAGCGTCCAGCAGCGGCCGGAGTAGTCGTCGACGGCGACGCCGCCAGCTTCGAGGACACCTGACAACAGAGCGCGGACCTCTGCAGTACCGTCGATGTGGCTGGAGACGCTGACAAGCAGGGCCCAGGTCGGGCGATGGCCGAGCGCGGAGTCCAGCAGGCGTACGTCCTCGGGAGTCCAGCCGACGAACAGGTGATCGTCCTGCTCGTCCATGAAGTCGATGAAGAGCTTTCCATCCGACCAGTACCCGTCCTTGCCAGGCATCAGCCGGTCGAGCCGTGCGGCTGTCGCAGTCGACTCTCCAGTGGGGAACACGTAGACGCTGCGCATGGGCGGAGCGTAAATGGCGACGCAGGGCTGTGGCCAGGAAGTTTCAGCTCGGCCATGGTTTGCCCTGGCCGATGGCGGCAGTGCGAGCGGCGAGTCCGCTGAATGACGGGATACCGAGGCTCACCGTTGAGGTACTTCGTCGCCCTGCTGACGCGGGCTCCACCGGCGCTACGAACGCAAGCCAGCACACTTCCTCGTATACCGACGCCGCACCAAGTGAAACGACGTCTTAACGCACGGGACAGCCGACAGCTGCTCCACGAGCGCCTCGTACAGATCCGCCATGCACGCCCACGCCGCGCCACCTTCTGACCACCGGGCAGGCGGTCATCCCCGCCTGTGCGGGGATGGTCCCAGGTGCGGGATCATCTCGACGGTCATGCCGATCTGCTCCCCGCTCGCGTGGGTATGGTCCTTCCGCGCAGGCCTGGCTTGTCGACGCTGATGGCTGTTCCCCGCTGGTGTGGGGTTGGTCTGTGTTCCCGGTCGCTTCGTTCGCTTTGGTCGCTGTGTTGTGTGGGGTGGTGGTGAGTGTTGCCGTGTACTGACCATGTCTGGGGCGTGCTTACCACTGCACTTACCATGGCTGTTCCCCGTGCCGGCGGGGATGGCCCCGCAGGATCGTTGGTGGTCAGGCAGCGCGCGTCGTGTCCCCGCTCGCGGGTGCCGACGGGGTGCCGGCGGTTCTGCTCCCCGCGCTCGCGGGGATGGTCCTCGCCTTGAGGTGACGAGTTGTGTTCGTGGGGGGATGGTTCTCTGCTCTGCTGCGCTGGCTGGGCTTTTTGTTCTCTGTTCCCGCCCCGCTCGTGCCCGGGGCGTGGGGTTGGGGTTGCTGGTGCTCAGGCCGGGTGATGCGGTTTTCGTAAGTGGGCATCGCAGGCACACTGTATGCGGGTTCCGCATACAGGCCATTTACGCGTTTTCTGTATACGGTGTGGGAGTGCGCGGGCCTGTCCTTCCGCCTGCCGGCAGCCCGGCTGCTTGCCCAGGACCCGCCCGAGCCCCCGCCCCGCATCCGCACCGTGAGGCCGATGTGAGCGCACAAGCTGTCTCTCCGGCCGTCTTCCCGACTGCCATCCCCGTCACTGTGCTGCTGGACGCCACCGAAGACGTTGCCGTCACCCGCGCCGCCCTGGCCGCACACCACCCGTCCGGCTGGCCGCATCACCGTTCACCCCGCCCCCGGCCAGCCACCACCAGGCGCTCGCCTTCGACGTCCTTGCGGCCCTGGGCAAGCCGCCCGAGCTACCAGGTCCTCGAGGCAGACAAGGCACGACTGCCCTGGGGCGCGGCCGCGGCATGGCGACACGGTCCACTACGACCACCTCGACGCCACCGCTTCCACCCTCACCTTCCATGACCGTTACAGCCGTCCGCCGCGACGACTTCGCGACCATCTGCCGCATCTACACCGTCCTGGCCTGGGCGCCCCCTTTCCTGCTGGCCGTGGCTCATCTGCGGCCCATCTGCTCCGCTGCTCCTCGCGCGGTGACGGCTTCCTCCTGCCCCACCGGCCCCGCACCCTGCCGTCTCTGACGGACTTCGCCGAATACTGCTGCCTGTGCCCACCCCAGCCGGCGCCTCCTCAATGCCCCCTCGCCAGGCGAAGAGCGAAGGAGACGGCTGGCTCGTCCAAGATCCAGTGGTACGACGCTGTCTCCACCCCACCTTCGAGACCGTCAGCTACGAGCAGTGGCTGCGCCCGGCCCGATGACAGCCGCTGCGTTCTCCTCCCGGTGTACTCCTCGTCCCCGTGGCCTTGCATGTTTCTGGGTGGGTGATGCGGTTTCTGCATATGGGGACGAAAGGCTACTCAATCTTCGGTCGCAGGAAGCCACTCTTGTGGTGAAAAGCCGTCGAAGGCTTGAGCTACCTCAATCCCGAAGTAACTCACCTCTCCGTGACAAACACTTGGCAAGTGCAGTCCTACACGAGAGGAACCTCGCAGAGATCGAAGCTTGCTTGGCTGATCGTTTTGCCGCCGGCACCAGCCCCCAAGCTCCCAAGACTGCAGCCCTTGCCAACGAAGTTCGAGTGCGCCGCGCACTCCTGACCGATGTCGCCGAAGGACGCCGCCACATACCCGACATCCTCAGCGAACCTGGACCCGTCTTGCTGCGAACCCATGCGGTCGCACTTCTGAGTGCGGCTCACGGCTGGGACAGGCTTATTGAGACGATGCACCAGCATCAGGTCAGCATCGAGGCTGGTTGCGTACCCGAACTCACTGATCGCATCCTCGCTGCGCACTATGGGCTCAGGAACTCCTCGCGCCCGGGAACACAGATGGTGGGAGGAAAGACCCCCGACGAAAAGACAGCGGATGCAGCGGCCCGACATGCGCTGCTAGAGCGGCTTCGCCGCGGCAGCCTTGCTCTTCCTGACGCGTTGGGATCTCCCGTCGATGGCCCAGTTCCACTGTCCATACGCGTGCCCTCCTTGGTGCGAGCCCTTGTACGTAATCCAGAAGAGCGCAACGTGATCGTTCGGGAGTTTGCGGGAACGAAGGCCCTTCGTCTGGACGCACTGAACACAAGAAGGCGTGACGCCCTCGTCCGTGTTCTGACTGGTGCAATTCATGCCAAGAGGACTGGCAGCCCGTCCTCCGTCAGCTTCCCTTCGGCGACGCCTTCGGCCAGGCCGGGGCCGACGAGCCCGAAGTAGTCGGCCCTGCCCCGAGGCAGGACAGTGAACCCGGCAGGGATGACCCGGGACTCCAGCGCCTGCACGCGCTCCGGTGTGATGCCGCTGCCGGGACGGCGAAGGATCCCGGGCCGCACAGCGCGCCCGGGGGTCCTGCCCGCCAGTGTTACGTCCCCGCCCACTTCAGCCCGAGCGTCAGACTGCCCATTGGAGTCCGAGGGCTGCCAGTGCCTGGAGTTTGTCTGTGGTGAGTTTGGCGCGCCTGGTCTTGCTGTTACTCAGGAACACCCCGAGCTTGACGTCTGTGCCGTCTTCAAGTCGCTCGACGTGCCTCCTTGGTACCCGTAGGTGTCCTTCGCGTGCCTTGTACTGCGCGAGGGCGGTAACACCCTTCTCGAAGGCGCTCACGGCCGTCGTGGGCGGCTTCACGGACGGTGTTTCCGGCCTGGGTGTGTGGGGGAGGACGCCGATGGCCTGCAGGCGTTCACGCTGCCCGCCGGTCAGGGCTGCCCAGACCTCGGGCTTGCGCTGCCGGGCGAGCCATTTCCCGATGTCCATCCCGTGGACGGTGACCCCGGGTTCGACGTACGCGAGGATGGTTTCCTCGGCGAGCATCTCCCGTACCACGGCGTAATGCCGCTGCCATGCGGCGGGCCACACCGGGTTCCAGTCCTCGTCGATCGCCTCCAGCGCCGTCTCCCACTCCGGCTTGCCGTCCAGCGCACCCGGACGCCGAAGATTCGACAGCCACTGCCCCACCGGCTTGTCCAGCACCGACGCGGACCGCGGCGCGCACAGCGTCCAGTGCTCCTCGTAGTACACCCGGGCCGCCGCCAGGTTCTCCTGGAACCGCTCGTCCGCGACGCTCCAGACCATGCCCAGCCTCTCCAGGCGCTCCGCACGCTTGCCGGTCATCTGCCCGGCCCCGAAGGCCCGTCGCTGCTCCGCGACCCAGGTTCCGAGCGGGAACGCGCCCTCCTTGTGCTCATAGGGCACCCTGGCGTGGCCCTCACGCTCGGTGAACTGCTTGAGCTTCGCCCAGCCACGCGCCCAGTCCTGCCGCTCGGTGTCGATCACGTTGAAGCTGACCCAGTCCGCGACCATCACCGGGTCACGCGGGGCGGCAAAACGCAGCAGCAGACGGGACTCTTCCTCGCCTTCCTCAGGCGGCGGACCGATGTATTCGGACGGCTGCACCACGTCCCTCTGAGGCTCCTGAGGGATCGCTAGCAGTTCCACAGCCTCTTCATCATGAGCCCGCAGACCCTCAAGAACCTTCACCAAAGGCCTGTACGACCCCGACGTGAACATATCCTCAGCCCGTTCTCCCGGCTGGAGGAACACGGGCACGATCAAAGAGGCGAGTTTCCCCTCTCCCGGCCTCTGCCGCAGAGCGCGGCCGATGGCCTGCACGATGTCATGCGGCGCGCCCTTGGGGTCGAGCAGCGCGACCGAGTCCACGGCGCGGATGTCGACGCCCTCGCCCAGGACCCGGCAGTTCGAGAGCACCGCCCGCCAGGGGGTGATCCCGAAGCCGTCCAGAACCTCCCGCCGACGCTCGCCGGCATGCTCGCCACACAACCAGTCCGCCCAGACCCGCTGCGGGTACCACTCCGGCCGATTCGCATGCAGCTTCGCCGCCACCCGCCCCAGACCCTCCGCATACGCCTGCGCCTCGACCGTACGGTGATGGAAAGTAATGCACGTACTCAAGCCGTGCTGCGCCATCGCGTGCAGAAGCGCGGCCTGCAGCGCCCCAAGACGCTGCCCGCGGACCTCCTCGCTGTGCCGGCCCTCGCCCATCAGCCGCTCCGGCGTGACCACCGGATCTCGGAGCTCCAGCACGATGATCTGGTACCGCGCGAGCAGCCCACGCGACACGGCCGACGCGAGCGACAGCCTGTACAGCACCGGCCCAAAGACGGCCTCGTCGTCCATCGAAGCCGCCATCTCCCGCGGCAACGCATCCCGCACCCCCTCCGCGACCTCCCAGTGCGCAGGCCGCTCCTGCCAGATCCGCGGCGTCGCCGTCAGATACAGCCGCCGGTACGCCGGGATCACGCCCTGGTCATGGATGCCCGCCCACGCCTTACCCATCGACCCCGACGTCCGGTGCGCCTCATCCACCACCGCCAGGTCCACCGGCTCCAGACGCTGCCCGAAGGCACCTTCGAACGCGTCCGCCAGAACACCGAGACTGGAGTACGTCCCGAAGATGGTCACCGGCCCCGTCCCATGCCACAGAGCCAACTGGACGGAGTTCGTGGTGGAACGCACCTTGAGGCTCCACAGCGCCGGATCGTCCTGGAGCGAGCACACCGCCACCGCCGCCCCCGAGTGCCCGGCCGCACGCCACGCCTGGACAGTCTGGGTCAGGAGATCCAGCGTCGGCACCAGCACGAGAATCCGGCCTTTAGGCGCAAGACGCTTAGCTGCCGCAGCCGCGATGATGGTCTTTCCCGTCCCACATGCAGCGTGCACCTGCCCGCGCAGTCCATGCACCGGAATCCCGCCAGGCGGAATATCGAGACCGTGCACAATGGCGGCCACGGCCTCAATCTGGTGTTCACGCAGTTTCAAAGACATTCCCGTATTCCCCTTGTCGCGGAATGTGGCCTGCAATCCGAAAGAAGTCCGGCGCGGTGATTGGTGGGACGGGGTGATGGTGCCTGATCCCAGATTCTACACAGTCAACATTCGTGATGCATCATCTTCGTGACAGGTCGCCCTGTAGGCTGAAACTTGGTCGAACCCCCCCGTACACACGGCTCGTGCGATAGGCTACTGAAGTATCGGCGAGTGTAAGTGACTGGTTCCGAAGGTGAGGGAGAGGTTCGGGTGGAGCGCAGCGGAGCCCGTCACTGCGGTGGGGCCGGCACTCGTTCGGGCCCGACGACCCGTCACCCCCACTGCGAGATAGTGGCTGTGATTCCCAGTCGGTACACAGGCCGCGCGCGATACACCCGCCCCCGTAGCCAGCCTTGGCATCCGCGCTTGCGCGGATGCTCATAATTCGCGCTTGCGCGAATTATCCCGCCTTTGAATTCCGCTTGCGGAATTCTGTTCCGGCGCAAGCGCCGGAATCCGAATTGCGCTTGCGCAATTCACGCTCTATGCCCCGGCTTGCCGGGGCATATCCCGCTCCGCGGG
>NZ_JBWKFA010000027.1:0-8112 GCF_056435185.1 Streptomyces sp. NPDC044003
GAGGGCAACCGCATGAAAGCCATACCCGGCGTCTCTGGGCCTCTGGACCTTACGACGGCCCGTCCAACCCGCGAACAAGGTAGGACCGCATGACGTCAATCGCCAAGGCCATCCTCACGCTGGAGCGGCAGCGCTGAAGAAGCTCAGTGAGTCCCTAGAGGAATAGCGTTCCGCGGCAGCGATCCGCTGACGCGATGCTCTCACGCGCCCTGGTCAGCGACGGCCAAGGTCTCGGCCGCGCTCAGCGCCGCCAGAACCTGCGCCTGGCCCTCCTCGACGCCGAGCGCACCGGCGGCGTGCGCCTCGGCCACCCGGGCCGCGTGCCCGAGCGCGGCCGTCACCCCGCCCGGCTCCCGGTGTGCCCTCGCCGCCGCCAGGAACTCGGCGGCGGCGGCCAGTGCGAGTGCGACGTCCCCGCCGTGGTATTCCGGGCCGTGCATCGCCAGCGGCCGCAGCCACAGGTCGGAGTGGGACTGCACGACCTGGTCGTAGGCGCGGTAGTCGACGACCGTGCCGCACCTCCCGCCGGCTCCCTCACCCGTGAACGACTTGCCCCAGTCCCGTTCCGCCAGCCAGCGGTGCCGCGCGCACACCTCCACCCGGTAGTCGAGGTCTCGCTCTTCCCGGCGCGACCGACGCTCAATGGCCACGGCAGACGCCGCACAGCCCGTCCTCGGCCTCCGTCGTACGGCCGCAGGGCGAGCCGTCCCAGCGGAGCCCCGAGCACGGCGTCGGGGCCGCGCCGTACATGACCGGCATCGACGGCGCGGCCGGGGTCGGCTCCTGGGGACGCTCGTGTTGGTCGCCGCACAAGGCGTTGAGACGCATCTGGTGAGCTTCCCGGGCCGCAGCCTGCGCTGCGAGCGGCGCCGCCAAGAGCTGACCGAGGACATCGGCTCCGTCTTGCGTGCCGCCTCCCGGGCCTCTGCGGCATGGGACAGCGCACACTGCCCTCACCGACTACTGGGCCGAGCGCATGAACGAGGGGCCCGAACCTCTCCGCGCCTACCTGCGTCGTGCCACAGCAGCGGAACGCTCCCGGACCCAGCACCGCACCAGGGCTTCGTGGCGAAGGAGGACCAGGCGGAGAGCTTCAAGGCCGGCGACAGTCGTACGGTGCGACGTGCACGGCGCCAGGAAGGTGGGGAGCGAGCAGGCGTTGCGGGTCATCGCCGACACCGGCGAGGCAATGGTGACCGCGTGTGCGCCCGGTGCCGAGGTTCGCCGGCCCGATCTCTACGCCAAGGCTCGTGGGCTTGAATTTACCCGGAGGTCATCAGCAGTGAGGTCAGGATAGGTCTCACATCGTACGAACTCCGCGGCGATGTCCGGGCAGAGGTCCCTGAGAGACTGCCCCGGTGGGGCCTGCAGCCTCTTACCCCACACCTTGCATCGCGCAGGGGGCTCAGAACTCCACGGTGACGAAGCCGTCCTCGTCGGCCGAAGGGGGCGCCTGGACGCGGTAGCCGAACTGGGTCTTGAGGCCGTCCAGGTCCCAGTTCGCCGCGCGGTCACGGTAGTTGAAGACGAGGTCCTTCGCTGTTCCGCCGTGTTTGAGGACGCGGGCGATGGCGATGTCGTCGGGGTGGCCGTGGATCTTGCCGTTGGTGGAGATCAGGTAGCGGTCGCAGTCGAGGAGGTCGAGGAGGTCGGTCGAGAGGTTCTTGGAGCTGCCGTGGTGGGCGAGCTTCAGGGCGTCGATCCGCAGGCGTCCGCCCTCGGCCTCGGCACGCGGGCGGACCGAGGCCACCAGGCGGGGGTCGTCCGCGTCGCCGGTCAGGATGATCCGGGTGCCCTCGAACTCGAAGAGCAGGCCGATGCTGGTCGGGTTGGTGGGGGAGCCGTCGCGCCTGAACGGCTCGGCGGCCAGTGCGTCGACGTCGATGCTGCCGAAGCGTTCGATTCCGGGGGTGAGTTCCCGCTCCACCGGGTCCACTCCCGGGATCAGACCGTTCTCCTCGCACTTCCTCTTCCATTCGTCGATCAGCGACTCCAGCAGGCGGCGGTCGGGGGCCAGCACCTCCATCGTGGATCCGTCGTCGAACCAGGTCAGTGGATGGCCGACCTCGACGCTGCGGCCGTCGAAGGCTTTGTTCCACGGGAGCCGCTGAGTCATGAGCGCCGTCGTCAGGAGTTCCCCGTCCACCGCGCCGAAGATCTCGCGGTCGTGGAGGTGGTCGAAGCCGTTGAACCACACGTCCCCGAACTCCACCGGCCGCTCGGGGTCGTCGAGCATCGCCAGCACGCCGAGGATGTGGTCCTGGTCGACATGGGTGACGACGAGTACGTCGATCCGTCCGTCCAGTCCGGCCAGCAGCGGTTTGATCCGCCGGTAGGTGCCGCGTCGGCCGCCGTCGACGAGGATCCGCCGGACGAACGAGTCGTCGCCGTATTCGAGGAGGAGGCAGTCGCCGTCCTCCGCGGGCAGCATCGAGAGCCGGATCATCACGCATTCCTTTGCCGCAGGTCGAGGATCAGGAACGGCTCGCGCATGTCGGCTAGCCAGGACAGTCGGCGCACCTGGTCGAGCCGGTGCACGCACTCGGGGTCGTCGGGGAAGGCGGACAGGCCCTCGATGAGCCAGGCGAGCCCGAGCGTGTAGAAGGGGATGCCGCGGTCGAAGGCCTCGATCAGCCCGTTCCGGGCGGGCTGCCGGTTCTCCGAGCCCCGGCGCAGCAGCCGCATCGCCCGCAGGATCGCGCCGTCGGCCAGCCAGGGGAAGCCCGCGGCCAACGTCTCCACCCAGGGATCCCAGTACCTCTCGCCCCCCGAGTGGTCGGTGCCGATGAGGACGTACGCCCCGGCGGCCGCCGCGAGCGGGTTCTGCATCTTGGAGTGGAGCATCGCCTCGACGTCGGTGAAGAGCTGCGCCGCGGTGTCCAGCGCGCCCTGGGCCATGTACGCGAGCCCCGCGCCGACCAGCGGGTCGCGGACGGTTACGGCGACGGCGCTGCCGGTCGGGCTCTGCCGCAGGTTGACCAGGACCTCGACCTCGTGCTCGCCCCAGGGCAGCGGAAGGGTGACCAGGCGCACGGATCCGGCGACCTTCACCACCAGGAACTGCCGCTCGCCGATGGGACCGCCCGGGGCCGCAGCGGGGCCGAACCGGCCGAACCGGTAGAGCGGCGCGAGCGCCTCCCCGGGCACGTCGGGCGTGGGCAGGACGCGGGGCGCGCTGTCGGCGATCAGCCGGGCGAGCCCGGGGGTGTCGTTCTCCAGCTCCAGCATCGCGGCGAAGGACAGGTTCGCCGGAGGGGCGTCGCCGATCCAGGTGATGAACGCGGTCGCTTCGACGGGCGCCTCGGCGAACTCTCCGTCCGGCCCGGCGGCGGGGGCGACCATGGACCGGGAGGCGACCGACTCGGCGAGCGGGATCGTGGTCCCGCTGTGGTAGACGCTGTCCGGCTCGATGTTGCCCATGAGGTACTGCCAGGAGTGTGTCTCGTACGGCGAGTCGGTCATGACGAAGTCCACCGGGGTCTCCTCGCCCGGGACCGCCACGGCGTTCTCCGTCAGCACCATCCCGGACGGCAGGGTGGCCGACACGACATAGCGGCCGGGGGCTACCTGGTACGACGTGGGCTTGGGGGACGTCCCGCAGGGGATCAGGATGCTGCGCCGGGTGTCGCCGGTGAGGTCGGATGAGTAGATGTCACCGACGATCACCGCGTCGTTCGACTCCCCGGCGGAGGAGATGAAGAGCCTGACGGCGAGTGCGGTGCTCATGGCCTGGCCAATCCGATGCGGAACAACGGTGGACGGGCGTCCAGTTCCTCCTTGCGTACGTCCCCTGGGCTGACGACGGCCTCGACCTCGTAGTGCCCGAACGGGAGGTACAGCGCCCACTCCCTGACGTCCGCCGCGTCGTCGACGGGTGCGGGCGGCGGACGACGCCGGTCCGGCTGCCCGGGGTGTCGGCAGACGAACTCGGCGAGCGCGTTGTCCTCCTTGGGCCGGCAGCCGATGTACACCGGGACGACCGGATCCCCTCTCAGCTCGTGGAAGTCGAAGTCGAACGACTCGGGGCTGACCGGTACCGCGCCTCCCGCGAGGGTGCCCGCGAACGGAGGCTCTCTCATGAAGCGGCTGATCGCGTGCATGAGGGTGCCGGTGGTCACCCGCCAGACGCGGTTCTCGGTGTTCTCGCTCCCGGCGCCGTCGAAGCTCCGCAGCAGCGCGTCCGTGAACAGGCTCACGCTGTCGGCGCGTGCGAAGGACGACTCGCCGTGCAGGGTCGCGAAGTACACGGCGTGTTCCCGATCGACGAACCCGTCGGGTCGATCGTTCCCGGCGACCGGGACCCGGCCGAGGGTGTCCCTGCCCACCAGCCTGACGAGCGCGTCCGACCCGGCCCGGCAGGCGTCCACGAAGAACACCTGCTGCGCGGCCCGGCAGTTGTTGAGCCCGCGCGTCAGCGCCTCGAAGTGCAGCGCGCCGTTCAGCGGGCTGTTCCGGTCGGCGAAGACGTCCGCCGCGAGGAGGGAGGTGTCGAACCCGAGCGAGACGCCGTGGCCGCAGAAGTAGAAGACCAGCCGGGCCTCGTCGTGGTCGCCGCGGTCCTTCCACTCCGTGACGGCGGCCACGATGTTGTCGATGGTCGCCGCTTCAACGACATGTCCCGCGTTCGTCCTCGGGTGGACGAAGGGGGCCGGAGCCGTCTCGCTGAGCAGGAGCGCCAGACTCCCCAACGGCCTGGCCTCGTCGTGGTACTGATCGATCATCCAGGAGGCGAACCTGCGTGCCGAGAGCGGCGGCGAGGACAGCTGACGCATCCCCACCGCGCCTGGATGGGGCGTGGGATCAAGCCCGCCGTCCAGGTGGGTGTACGCGCCGACTCCGATGACGAGGGCGTGTGTGGACGAAGGCCCCGCGTTCTTGTCCAGGTGCACGGTGAAGCCGGCCATGGAACCTCCGCGTGACGTACCGGCGGGCCGGTGGGAGGGTTTACTCCTATTATAGGAATGGATGTGGCGTATGTCCCTCGGAGGCCATGATGAGCAAGAACATCGTGGTGTGCCTGGACGGGACGGGCAATCAGCTCAAGGCCCGGGGCAACACCAACGTCGTCAAGCTCTACGAGATGCTCGACCTTCACGACCCCACGGCGCAGATCGCCTACTACGACCCCGGCGTCGGCACCTTCTCCGCCGCCGGCGCGTGGACGACCCCGGGGCGCAAGATCTCCAAGCTCCTCGGGCTCGCCTTCGGCTCCGGCCTCAAGGCGAACCTCGCCGAGGTCTATACGTATCTGATGCATCATTACGAACCGGGCGACCGGATCTTCCTGTTCGGCTTCAGCAGAGGCGCATACACCGCCCGAGCCCTCGCCGGGCTGCTCAAGTCGGTCGGCCTGCTCCGCCCCGGATCGGAGAACCTCGTCCCGTACGCCATCGCCGTCTACGCCAAGAACCGGACCTGGACCGACGACGACTGGAAGCAACTGCACAAATTCGCCGGCGCGTTCAGCCGGAAGGTGAACGAACGAATCGGCATCCCCGTCGCCTTCATGGGCATCTGGGACTCCGTGAAGGCGGCCGGACTGCTGCGCTGGAACCTGCGCTGGCTCTTCACCCGGCGGATCCCCAACGTGGGCCGGGTCCGCCACGCCGTCTCCATCGACGAGAAGCGCCGACCGTACGAGGAGTACCTCGTCCTGCCCCCGGAGGAGCCGGGCGCGCCGGGCCCGATGATCGAGGAGGTCTGGTTCGCCGGAGTCCACTCCGACGTGGGCGGCACCTTCGACGACGACCCGAAGCTGCCCACCGTCACCCTCAAGTGGATCGTCGACGGCGCCCTCGACGCCGACCTGCTGCTCAAGGACGGGGCGTACCTCAAGCACCTCGCCCTCGGACCCGGCCACGCCCTCGGCACCGTGCACCGCATGGGCCGCGTCTGGGCCCTGCTCACCTACCGGCGCCGCCGCGTCCCCCGCGACGCCCGGGTGCACGAGAGCGTAAGGCTGCGTACGGAAGTCGACGCGGACTACAGGAAACGCATCCCGGCCGGCGTGACCTGGTCGGACGAGGAGTGGCTGGACCCGCACCCGCGTGCCGGGTGACCTGCGTTCGGTCTACGTCTCCTCGCGGACGATTGGCTCGCGGACGTTTGGCCTGCATCTCCTCGCGGACCTTCCGCGCGTGCGCAGAAGTTCGGCGGCCCGCTCCTCCCAGGCCGCTGCCTCCGCCGGTCGGTAGCGGCGCACCTGCTGCCGGAACTCCTGAAGGACTTCCTGGGTTCCGGTCTCGTAGCCGTCCACGGCGTACGCGGACGCCCATCTGAGGTGGGCGTCGAACCAGCGCTCGGTGAACTCCGGCTGGTCCCGGTCCGTGGCCAGGCGCCCGTAACTCTCGACGGCCTGACGGAATCCGTGCCGGGCGGCCGCGTTGCGTGCGCAGCTCAGTGAGGTCACCCCCAGGAGGAGCCCCGTCTCGACGAGGAGGTACTCCACCACCTCCTCGCCCGGGTGTGCGCCGGCCAGCCGGCCGAGGATGCCGGAGGAGTTCTCCAACAGCTGGCTCGCCTCCCACGAGGAGCCGAGCTGGAACAACTCCAGCCCCGCGCCTTGACGCGCCTGATGCCGGTCGAGCTGGAGCTCCAGGGGACAGTGATCCGCCTGGACATCGATCACCTGCCCAGCGGAGCCACCCCGAAGCCGGTCTGGCTGTGGTGGTCGGGCACGGACGCCAGACAACAAGCACGGGCAATGGCTCGTGTCACAGGGCCCGCGAGGCAACATCGTCATCAACCCGGACGACGCCCACGGCCTGGAGTATCACCACGCGTCCCCCGCTTGCTGCGGAGCGACCCCGACCGGCGGAATCAACCAGCTGTGTGCCTGCGGAACCCTCGTCGCCACGCTCAGTTCCGACTGCTGCTGTCCGTACGAACTACATCTTTCAGCCGACCACGTCCGCGCTGTTGGCCCCTGAGATGAGAGCGGGCCGCTCTCACTTCTCGCCGACATTTCCGCGTCGGTCAGGCAGCGGATGATGCCAATAACCACCGACATTCGCTGCCAAGCCACGGTTCTGGCACAACTTCCGTGATGTCGCAGCGTTCCTTGGTGCCTGAGGCTGGCGGGCGCGGGGAATCGGCAGGTCAACGGCTTGCCTTGAGATCCCGGGCCTTGACCCCGAGGAAGATCAAACCAGCATGTTGATTCTCTGCAAGCCCTTAGGGCAGAGCGGTCCTGTTCACGAATTCGAACCTGCTGACAGGCGCCGCACCGTCACTCGGCCTTGCTGAGGTACTCGGCCAGTCCCACGACGTCGATCCGCTCCTGGATGACGGGCATCGCCGAGGCGGCGAGGCCACCGCCGATGGCACCCAGGACGGCCATCGTGCTCCGGTCCCGATCCAAGGTGTCGAGCATCGAGGCGTAGGCGCCGAGTACGGCCCCGAGCATCACCTGGCCGCGCGGTGTATCGCCGATGCCGCCCCCCTGGACGATGCTTGCGATCGTGACGGCGACGGCAGAGGCACCGTCACGATCGCGGATCCTGTCGCACTGCGCATCGACGTTGCTGTTCTCGAAGGCCAGCCGGGCGAGCTCACGGAGCTCCGCCACGTCCCCCTCGCTTAGGCCAGCTGTGGTCAGCCGGAGGAGGTGGTAGTGCAGTCTCGTCAACTGGAGGTCCTCGAAGACCATCCCCTGATCGAAACCGAACGCCTCACCCACGCGACGCGAGATGTCCTCAGCGCTGCTCGTAGACATGTGCCCATCCTTCGCTCGATGTCCGGGCCGTCCCATCGTGTGCGCCCCGGCCCCCTGCCATTGCAGCCGCCGATGGCCCCGCTGTCTCGGTCGCAGCACCGACCGGGTGACGCATGCACCCCGATTGGCAGAATGCCAGCACTCCCGCCTCGGTCAACGGTCTCCGATCGCCTACGAGAACGCCCTCCAACCAGCAACGACTACCCTGGCCCTAGCCGCATAGACGTGTTCAAAATCCGGGGTCAAGGCCCCCCCACGAACCGGGTCGGCGTGGTTTCACGGAAATTGAGCCAGAACCGAGAACGGTTCTGGCACACATTCCGTGAGAACGATCAGCGGCGTTCTGCCACCGTGACGTCTCGCCACCTGGGACCGTGGTGCGGTGTGATGACCTCATA
>NZ_JBWKFA010000028.1:1705-4434 GCF_056435185.1 Streptomyces sp. NPDC044003
TGTACGGCTCGTTTGAGAGACACCCAAGTAGCACGGGGCCCGAGAAATCCCGTGTGAATCTGGCGGGACCACCCGCTAAGCCTAAATATTCCCTGGTGACCGATAGCGGATAGTACCGTGAGGGAATGGTGAAAAGTACCGCGGGAGCGGAGTGAAATAGTACCTGAAACCGTGTGCCTACAAGCCGTGGGAGCGTCGGATACAGCTTGCTGTATCTCGTGACTGCGTGCCTTTTGAAGAATGAGCCTGCGAGTTTGCGGTGTGTTGCGAGGTTAACCCGTGTGGGGAAGCCGTAGCGAAAGCGAGTCCGAATAGGGCGATTCAGTAGCACGCTCAAGACCCGAAGCGGAGTGATCTAGCCATGGGCAGGTTGAAGCGGAGGTAAGACTTCGTGGAGGACCGAACCCACCAGGGTTGAAAACCTGGGGGATGACCTGTGGTTAGGGGTGAAAGGCCAATCAAACTCCGTGATAGCTGGTTCTCCCCGAAATGCATTTAGGTGCAGCGTCGTGTGTTTCTTGCCGGAGGTAGAGCACTGGATAGGCGATGGGCCCTACCGGGTTACTGACCTTAGCCAAACTCCGAATGCCGGTAAGTGAGAGCACGGCAGTGAGACTGTGGGGGATAAGCTCCATGGTCGAGAGGGAAACAGCCCAGAGCATCGACTAAGGCCCCTAAGCGTACGCTAAGTGGGAAAGGATGTGGAGTCGCAGAGACAACCAGGAGGTTGGCTTAGAAGCAGCCACCCTTGAAAGAGTGCGTAATAGCTCACTGGTCAAGTGATTCCGCGCCGACAATGTAGCGGGGCTCAAGCGTACCGCCGAAGTCGTGTCATTGCAGTACATACCCCCAACGGGGACTGTGATGGGTAGGGGAGCGTCGTGTGCCGGGTGAAGCAGCCGCGGAAGCGAGTTGTGGACGGTTCACGAGTGAGAATGCAGGCATGAGTAGCGATACACACGTGAGAAACGTGTGCGCCGATTGACTAAGGGTTCCTGGGTCAAGCTGATCTGCCCAGGGTAAGTCGGGACCTAAGGCGAGGCCGACAGGCGTAGTCGATGGACAACCGGTTGATATTCCGGTACCCGCTTTGAAACGCCCAATATCGAGCCCATTAATGCTAAGGCCGTGAAGCCGTTCCGGACCCTTCGGGGAAAGGAAAGTGGTGGAGCCGTCGACCCAAGGTGGTAGTAGGTAAGCGATGGGGTGACGCAGGAAGGTAGTCCAGCCCGGGCGGTGGTTGTCCCGGGGTAAGGGTGTAGGGCGTGTGATAGGCAAATCCGTCACACATGAAGCCTGAGACCTGATGCCGAGCCGATTGTGGTGAAGTGGATGATCCTATGCTGTCGAGAAAAGCCTCTAGCGAGTTTCATGGCGGCCCGTACCCTAAACCGACTCAGGTGGTCAGGTAGAGAATACCGAGGCGTTCGGGTGAACTATGGTTAAGGAACTCGGCAAAATGCCCCCGTAACTTCGGGAGAAGGGGGGCCACGCCTGGTGATGGAGTTTTCCTCCTGAGCTGGGGGTGGCCGCAGAGACCAGCGAGAAGCGACTGTTTACTAAAAACACAGGTCCGTGCGAAGCCGTAAGGCGATGTATACGGACTGACGCCTGCCCGGTGCTGGAACGTTAAGGGGACCGGTTAGCTCTGTTTCGACAGGGCGAAGCTGAGAACTTAAGCGCCAGTAAACGGCGGTGGTAACTATAACCATCCTAAGGTAGCGAAATTCCTTGTCGGGTAAGTTCCGACCTGCACGAATGGCGTAACGACTTCTCGACTGTCTCAACCATAGGCCCGGTGAAATTGCACTACGAGTAAAGATGCTCGTTTCGCGCAGCAGGACGGAAAGACCCCGGGACCTTTACTACAGTTTGATATTGGTGTTCGGTTCGGCTTGTGTAGGATAGGTGGGAGACTTTGAAGCCGTGACGCCAGTCATGGTGGAGTCGCCGTTGAAATACCACTCTGGTCGTGCTGGATGTCTAACCTCGGTCCGTGATCCGGATCAGGGACAGTGTCTGATGGGTAGTTTAACTGGGGCGGTTGCCTCCCAAAGGGTAACGGAGGCGCCCAAAGGTTCCCTCAGCCTGGTTGGCAATCAGGTGTTGAGTGTAAGTGCACAAGGGAGCTTGACTGTGAGACCGACGGGTCGAGCAGGGACGAAAGTCGGGACTAGTGATCCGGCGGTGGCTTGTGGAAGCGCCGTCGCTCAACGGATAAAAGGTACCCCGGGGATAACAGGCTGATCTTCCCCAAGAGTCCATATCGACGGGATGGTTTGGCACCTCGATGTCGGCTCGTCGCATCCTGGGGCTGGAGTCGGTCCCAAGGGTTGGGCTGTTCGCCCATTAAAGCGGTACGCGAGCTGGGTTTAGAACGTCGTGAGACAGTTCGGTCCCTATCCGCTGTGCGCGTAGGAATATTGAGAAGGGCTGTCCCTAGTACGAGAGGACCGGGACGGACGAACCTCTGGTGTGCCAGTTGTCCTGCCAAGGGCATGGCTGGTTGGCTACGTTCGGGAGGGATAACCGCTGAAAGCATCTAAGCGGGAAGCCTGCTTCGAGATGAGTATTCCCACCTCCTTGAGAGGGTAAGGCTCCCAGTAGACGACTGGGTTGATAGGCCGGATGTGGAAGCCCAGTAATGGGTGGAGCTGACCGGTACTAATAGGCCGAGGGCTTGTCCTCAGTTGCTCGCGTCCACTGTGTTAGTTCTGAAGCAACGAACA
>NZ_JBWKFA010000029.1:0-2136 GCF_056435185.1 Streptomyces sp. NPDC044003
CGGTTCTGGCACACATTCCGTGAGAACGATCAGCGGCGTTCTGCCACCGTGACGTCTCGCCACCTGGGACCGTGGTGCGGTGTGATGACCTCATAGCGGTGCTCTTTCCACACTTCGGGGCGGTTCTGGTGGAGCGGGTGTTCTTGGAGTGCGGTGTGGTGCACATCGTGGCGAGAACCTTCGATGGCCCTGTTGCGTGCCCGGACTGTGAGCTTCCGTCGAGTCGCTTGCACAGCTGCTACCAGCGTCGACTGGCCGACAATCCGGTCGGTGACCAGCCGGTGCTGATCGAGCTGACCGTACGGCGGTTGTACTGCGGCAACGAGATGTGCGGACGTCGTACGTTCGTCGAGCAGGTCGCGGGGCTGACGTTCAGGTACGGGAGACGGACTCCTGCTTCGCGACGGGTCCTGGCAGTCGTTGCCGTTGCGCTCGCCGGCCGTGCCGGCGCCCGTCTGGCAGCCGCCCTGCATATCAGCGTGAGCCGGACAACGCTCCTGCGGGCGATCATGGCCCTGCCCGATCCCGCCTGGGCCGTCCCGAAAGTCCTGGGGGTCGACGACTTCGCCACCCGCCGCGGGCATCACTACGGGACCGTCCTCATCGACTGCGAGACTGGCCAGCCTCTCGACCTGCTGACCGGCCGGGACGCCGCCACCCTGGCAGGTTGGCTGCGCGAGCATCCCGGCGCCGAGATCATCTGCCGTGACCGGGCCGGTTCTTACGCCGATGGCGCCCGCACCGGTGCCCCGAAGGCGGTTCAGGTGGCCGACCGGTTCCACCTCTGGCAGAACCTCGGCACCGCCGTCGAAGCCAGCATCCGGCTCCACAGCACATGCCTCAAGACAGCCGCTGCCAGCCCTGACGGCCCGACGAACGACGGCGACAGCGTGGATGCGACGAAGGCGATGTCGCCGATCGAGGCCCGCATCCGAGAGCGGCACGCGACCATCCACGCCCTGCTGGCCCAGGGACACGGCATCCGCGAGATCGCCAGAGAACTGCACATCGGCGGAAACACCGTCCGCCGCAATGCCCGCGCGGCAGTCCCCGAACAGCTGCTGACCGCACGCCATCAGCCCCGGCCGAGCCAGCTCGACCCTTACAAGCCCTACCTGGACAAACGCTGGGCCGAAGGGCACACCAACGCCATCCAGCTGCATGCCGAACTCCAAGCCCTCGGCTATCGCGGGAGCTACCAGATCATCAGTGACTACCTGCGACCGAGGCGCCGACGACGCATCCGTGTCGTCCCACCCCCGCCACCGGGAGTCCGCCGGGTCACCGGCTGGATGATGCGGCACCCCGAGCGCCTGGGCGACGAGGAACATGAGCAGTTCGCCGCTGTCCTCGCCCGCTGCCCTGAACTGAAGGCCCTTCACGCGCACGTCCGCGGTTTCGCGGAAATCCTTCAAAGCCGCTCCGGCCAACACCTCAAGGACTGGATCACCGCCACCCGCACCGCGGACCTGCCCCGGCTGCACGCGTTCGCCACCGGTCTGGAGAAGGACTGGGACGCCGTGGTCCAGGGCCTGAGCAGTCACTGGAACTCCGGCCCCGTCGAGGGCCGTGTCAACCACATCAAGATGATCAAACGTCAGATGTTCGGACGAGCCAAGCTCCCCCTACTCCGCAAACGTGTCCTCCTCACCGCAGCACAAGGCGGCCACCGTCACCCCTCCGTCCTTGATAGAACTGCTTCATGAGTTCGAACGACGACCGGATCGTGCAGGTCGAGCACCACTTCGGAGTCCGTTTTCCCCAGGACTACCGGGACTTCCTGGGCACTACAGGGAGTCTGAGCCAGTTCGTTCCTCCCGCTGACGACTTCCTGGTGATCGACGCGCTGGACGAGCTCATCGGCATCAACGACGCCGGCGAGTTCCAGAAGCGCTTCCCCGGCGTCGTCATCATCGGAGGGGACGGAAGTCGCGAGCTGCTTGCCTACGACTTCCGCCAGGACACCCCGCCTCTGGTGACACTCGACGTCTCCGCGGAAGACTGGTCATCGGCCATCCACCAGGCAGCGTCGCTCTCCGCCCTGCTGGATCAGTTCCCTCAAACCGGGTGGAAATGGGACGACACCAATCCCACGCGCTCCTGACCACTGCCCTTACGGAATGTGTGCCAGAACCC
>NZ_JBWKFA010000030.1:0-1454 GCF_056435185.1 Streptomyces sp. NPDC044003
AACCTCCTAATGATGTTGTCAAGCCGTCGCAGTGACGGGTAGGACGCTTTGGTAGCACTGTCCGTCACGGATGAGGGCCCAGAGGACGTTCACGCGTCGGCGGGCCAGGGCGAGCACAGCCTGGGTGTGCCGCTTGCCTTCGGCGCGTTTGCGTTCGTAGAACCGGCGCGACGCGTCGCAGTTGCGGATGCTGATGAGCGCGGAGGTGTAGAAGACGCGCTGCAGGCCGCGATGGTAGCGCCTGGGCCGGTGAAGGTTGCCGCTGATGTTGCCGGAGTCCCGGGGAACCGGGGCGACTCCGGCAAGGCTGGCCAGGCGGTCGGCGGTGCCGTAGCGGCGCATGTCGCCGGCGGTGGCGGCGAGGAACTCGGCGCCCAGCAGGGTGCCGATGCCGGGCATGCTGGAGATCACTTCGGCGAGTTCGTGGTCGCGAAACCGGGCCGCAATGAGCTTGTCGATCTCGGTGATCTGCTCGTTGAGGCTCATCACCTCCTTGGCCAGGGTGTGGATCACCTGCGCGGTGATCTTCTCCCCGGGGACGGCGGTGTGCTGGCGCTCGGCAGCTTCGAGGGCGGCCTCGGCCAGGGCTTCGGGGTTGCGGACCTTGCGGTTGCGCAGCCAGGTCGCCAGCCGTTTCCCGCCGGTCCGGCGCAGGGCGGCGGGGGTCTGGTAGCCGCTCAGCAGGATCAGCGGCCCTGCGTTACCCAGGTCAAGGGTCCGTTCCAAGGCCGGGAAGATTCCGGTGAGTTGGCCGCGAAGACGGTTGATCCGGCGGGTGCGGTCGGCGTTCAGGTCGCTCCGGCGGTTGGTGAGGACCCGCAGCTCGATGGCGTGCTCGTCGTCCGGCCGCAGGACCGTCAGGTCCCGGCGCATCCGGGCCTGGTCGGCGATGACGGTGGCGTCCTTGGCGTCGGTCTTGCCCATGCCCCGGTAGCCGGCCGAAGCCCGGTTGACCGCCAGGCCGGGTATGTAGACGAGGTGCTGCCCGTGGTTGAGCAGCACGCTGATCCACAGTGCGGCCATGCCGTCAGCGACATCGACCGCCCAGACCACGTCCTCGTCGAGGGCCAACACATCGGTGAGCAAGGCCAGGAGCTCCGGCTCGTCGTTCAGGACACGCCGCGACAGCAGTCGTTCGCCCTCGGTGTTCAGGACCACGCAGTGGTGATGGGTCTTGCCGATGTCCGTACCCGCCCAGATCTGGGCCACCAGTTCCTCCGGTCGTTCGATGACGCTCTGTTCTCCCGGACGACCTCGCCGGCGTGGTCCTACTCAGCGATCCGCCCGCGGGCGTTCGCAACTCCTAATCAGCGGCCGAGTCGTCGTGAGACACCGGGCGGCCAGGTTAGGGGAACCATCGAGGGCAACCGCATGAAAGCCATACCCGGCGTCTCTGGGCCTCTGGACCTTACGACGGCCCGTCCAACCCGCGAACAAGGTAGGACCGCATGACG
>NZ_JBWKFA010000031.1:0-1199 GCF_056435185.1 Streptomyces sp. NPDC044003
CCGCAGGAAGTCGATGCAGCCGATGGCTGAACGGCTCGGTGTCGATCACCAGCAGTTGCAGCAGTTCATGACGACCTCGACGTGGCAGGTCAGGGACGTGCGGGCCCGTCTGGCGTGGCGGGCGGTGGGCGTCGTCCGGCCGCAGGTGTGGGTGGTGGACGACACCGGCTTCCCCAAGGACGGCCATTCCTCGCCCGGGGTGGCCCGGCAGTATTCGGGCACCCTGGGCAAGGTCGGCAACTGCCAGATCGGCGTCAGCGTCCACGCCGCCTCCGAGGAGGCTTCGTGCCCGTTGTCCTGGCGCCTGTTCCTGCCCGCCGCCTGGGACGGTCCCGACGCCCAGGCCCGCAGGCGGGCCTGCCGGATCCCCGACGACGAGTGCCACCGTCCCAAGTGGCAGCTCGCCCTGGACATGCTCGACGAACTCGCCGGCTCCGGGCTGCGGCCCGCCGTCCTGGTCGCGGACACCGGCTATGGCGCGAATGCCGACTTCCGCCACGGCCTGGACGAACGCGGCCTGGCCTGGGTGCTGCAGGTCAAGGGCGAGATGACCGCCCACGGCCAGGACGCGGTGCCGCACCAGCCCGAATACGGCGGGCTCGGCCCCAGGCCGCTGCCCCGCTACCGCACCCGGCCCGTGTCATTGCGCGAGCACGTACTGGCCGCGGGTCGCGGCCGCGGTCGGACCGTGACCTGGCGCAAGGGATCGAAGGCGGCGATGAGCTCGCATTTCGTGTTCCTGCGCGTCCGTCTCGCGGGCCGTCGCCCGAAACCGGCCGCCGACGGCACGATCGGGTTGTCCTGGCTGATCGCCCAATGGGCCGAGGGCGAGGGCGAACCGGTGCGGTACTGGATCTCGAACCTGCCCGCCGACATCCCCGCCAAGGATCTGGTCCGTCTGGCCAAAGCCCGGTGGCGGATCGAGCACGACTACCGCGAGCTGAAGACCGCCCTGGGCCTGGACCACTTCGAGGGCCGTTCGTTCGCCGGCTGGCACCGGCACGTCACCCTCGTCACCGCCGCCCACCTGTTCGTGACCGAACAGCGGAGACACCCAAAAGTCCCTGCCAGGGCCTGACCCTCTACCAGGCCCTGGACCTTCTCCAGCACCTCATCGCCACCTGGACCGGCACCTGCCCCACCTGCCGACAGACCGTCCCATGGCAGCCCTACGACACCACCTAACAAAGCACTACTAG